>NZ_WODA01000001.1 GCF_009729855.1 Agromyces luteolus
CGCGAAGTCGGTCGAGGACAACGGCGGCGCGTACTTCGTGCCCGCCTTCTCGGGGCTCTTCGCGCCGTACTGGCGTCCGGACGCACGCGGTGCGCTCGTGGGCCTGACCCGCTACGTCAACAAGGGCCACATCGCGCGGGCGGCACTCGAGGCCACGGCTTTCCAGACGCGCGAGGTGCTCGACGCCGTCAACGCCGACTCGGGCGTCGAGCTCACCGAGCTCAAGGTCGACGGCGGCATGATCGCCAACAACACGCTCATGCAGTTCCAGGCCGACATCCTCGGCGTGCCCGTGGTCCGCCCGGTCGTCGCCGAGACGACCGCGCTCGGCGCGGCGTACGCCGCGGGTCTCGCGACCGGGTTCTGGTCGGGGCTCGACGACCTGCGGTCCAACTGGCAGGAGGATCGCCGCTGGGAGCCGAAGATGGACGCCGACGAGCGCGACCGGCAGCTCCGGCTCTGGAAGAAGGCCGTCACGAAGACCTTCGACTGGGTCGACGAGGACGTGAACTGACGCCGGACGATCCACGACGGGGTCCCGCTTCGGCGGGGCCCCGTCCGTCGTCTACCGTCGCGTCGCTTCCACCCACTCCTCGAGCTTCCGCGCGGCCGCGCCGCTGTCGATCGCACCCTCGGCGACCGCCATCTTCTCGTGGAACCGCTCGAGGATGGTCCGCTGGAACTGGCTCGGGTCGTTCGCGAGCTCGAACGCGACGAGGCCGGCTGCGGCGTTCAGCACCACGATGTCGCGGATCGGACCGCGTGCGCCCGCGAACACCTCGTGCACGATGGCGGCGTTGTGCTGCGCGTCCCCGCCCTGCAGCTGGTCGATCGTCGCACGCGGGATCCCGAGTTCGCGCGGGTCGAGGTCGTGCTCCTTGACCGTGCCGCGCGAGACCTCCCAGATGTGGCTGTGCCCGGTCGTCGTGAGCTCGTCGAGGCCGTCGTCCCCGCGGAACACCAGCGCCGTCGCACCCCGCGTCTGGAACACGCCGACGATGAGCGGCACGCGGTCGAGGTGGGCGACGCCGACAGCGGATGCCTCGGGGCGGGCCGGGTTGCACAGGGGGCCGAGGAAGTTGAAGACGGTCGGCACGCCGAGCTGGGCCCGCACCGGTCCGGCGTGCTTGAAGCCCGGGTGGAAGGCCGCAGCGAAGGCGAACGTGATGCCCGTCTCGTCGAGCACCTCCGCAACCCGATGGGCGGGCATCGTCAGGTCGATGCCGAGCGCCCCGAGCACGTCGGACGAGCCCGACGCCGAGCTCGCGGCCTTGTTGCCGTGCTTGACGACCGGCACGCCGGCCGCGGCGCACACGACGGAGGCCATCGTCGAGACGTTGACCGTGCCGAAGCGATCGCCGCCGGTGCCCACGATGTCGAGCGCCATCGCATCGACCGAGAGCTCGACGGCGTGCTCCAGGATGGCGTCGCGGAAGCCGACGATCTCGTCGACGGTCTCCCCCTTCACGCGAAGCGCGATGAGGAACGCCGCGAGCTGCGCGTCGGTCGCGACGCCCGTCATGACCTGCTCCATGCACCACGCGGCATCCGACACGCTGAGGTCGTCGCCCGCGAGGAGCGAGTTCAGGACGTCGGGCCACGTGTGCGAGGAGGGCATGCCGTCGATCCTATCGGCCGTATTCGGGGCGTTTTCACGGCGTACGACCAGCGGAATCCGCGTCTCGCGGGCGATGATGTCGGACATCCGGACCCGCCCCGTCCGAAAACACGTCCGAGGATCAGCCATAATGGTGAACGTGACGAGCACCTCAATGACGTTTCAGACGAGTGCGCCTGCGATCAAGCGGCCGAACACCGTCGCGGTCGGTACCATCGTGTGGCTTGGCAGCGAGGTCATGTTCTTCGCGGGCCTGTTCGCGATCTACTTCACGCTGCGTTCGACGTCGCCCGAGCTGTGGGACTTCGAAGCCGGCCGCCTGAACGTGCCGTTCGCCCTCGTCAACACGCTGATCCTCGTCGCGTCCTCGTTCACGTGCCAGTTCGGCGTCTTCGCCGCCGAGCGCATGCAGCCGTACCGCACGAGCTGGAAGCTCCGCGACTGGGGCATGGTCGAGTGGTTCTTCGTCACCTACGTCATGGGCGCCATCTTCGTCGCCGGCCAGTCGCTCGAGTACGCCCAGCTCGTCGCCGAGGGCATCGCGCTCGACTCGAACGCCTACGGCTCGGCCTTCTACCTCACGACCGGCTTCCACGCGCTGCACGTCACCGGCGGCCTCATCGCCTTCCTCCTCGTGATCGGCCGGGTGTTCGCGGTCAAGAACTTCGGCCACAAGGAGGCCACCAGCGCGATCGTCGTGTCGTACTACTGGCACTTCGTCGACGTGGTCTGGATCGGCCTGTTCCTCGTCATCTACGTCCTCAAGTAGCCGAGCCCAGGAGCGCCGAGACCCGCAATGCCCGCGAACAGGAAGAGATCAATGAACCGCTCGAAGCGACGCACCGGTCGCCGGCATCCGCTCGCCACCGCCGCGCTGCTCGCGCTCGGCCTCGTGTTCACCGGAGGCGCCTACGCCGCCTTCAGCACCACGACCGCTCAGGCCGAGCCCTCCCCCACGTCGCAGGAGACGATCGAGGAGGGTGGCAAGCTCTTCCAGGCCAACTGCGCGACCTGCCACGGGCTCGAGGCCCAGGGCACGAACGAGGGCCCGAGCCTCATCGGCGTCGGCGCCGCGGCCGTCGACTTCCAGGTCGGCACCGGTCGCATGCCGATGCAGATGCAGGGCCCGCAGGCCGAGCAGAAGCCCGTGCAGTTCACCGACGAGCAGATCAAGCAGATGGCGTACTACGTCGCCTCGCTCGGTCCCGGGCCGGACATCCCCGCCGACAGCCTCGTCAACGGCGGCGGCGATGCGGCCAACGGCGCCGAGCTGTTCCGCATCAACTGCGCGATGTGCCACAACGTGGCCGGTGCCGGAGGCGCCCTCACCGAGGGCAAGTTCGCTCCCCCGCTGACGGATGTCTCGGGCGTGCACATCTACGAGGCGATGGTCACCGGTCCGCAGAACATGCCGGTCTTCAACGACCTGAACATCACGCCGGAAGACAAGCGCGACATCATCACCTACCTGCAGTACGTGCAGGACAACCGTTCGCCCGGAGGCTTCGAGCTCGGCTCGCTCGGCCCGGTCGCGGAGGGTCTGTTCATCTGGATCTTCGGTCTCGGCGCCATCGTCGCGATCACCGTGTGGATCACGGCGAAGTCCAACTAGGGCCCGCACCGAAGAAGCGAAGAAGGAGAACCATGGCACAGGACGACCACAGCGGCACCGAACTCGCCGCTGCCGACTCGTCGCACGCCGAGACCGTCCCCGCCGTGAAGACGGGCACCGCCCTCATCCAGTCCGACGCGTTCGAGAACCCCGGCTTCCCGCCGCACCGTCCGCGCGTCACGGATGAGGACCCGAAGAAGGAGAAGCGTGCGCAGCGCACGGTGTACACGCTCTTCTACCTGTCGATCCTCGGCAGCATCTGGGCGATCGCGGCCTACATGCTCTTCCCGATGGAGGGCAACGACGTCGGCGACGTCCGCCTGAACAACCTCTTCATCGGCCTCGGTGCGGCCCTGGCGCTCCTCGGCATCGGCTTCGGCGCCGTGCACTGGGCCAAGGCGGTCATGACCGACGTCGAGATCGCCGACGAGCGCCACAAGGTCGGCGGCAACCAGGTGTCCCGTGAGGGCGCGGTCAAGGTCTTCCAGGACGCCGACCGCGAGTCCGGCTTCACGCGTCGTGCGGTCATCCGGAACAGCCTCATCGGCGCGCTGCTCGTCTTCCCGCTCCCCGCGGTCGTCCTCTTCCGCGGCCTCGCCCCGCAGGACGAGAACCCGGTCGAGCTGCTCAGCCACACGATGTGGAAGGCGGGCACCCGACTCACGCTCGACCCGTCGGGCGTCCCGATCAAGGCCGCCGACGTCACCATCGGCAGTGCCTTCCACGTGATCCCCGAGGGGCTCAGCGAACTGCACCACGGCCGGCTCGAGGAGAAGGCCAAGGCCGCGGTCCTCCTCATGCGCCTCAACCCCGACGAGCTCAACGAGCTCCCCGACCGTGCGTCGTGGTCGTACGACGGCATCGTCGCCTACTCGAAGATCTGCACGCACGTGGGCTGCCCCGTCGCCCTCTACGAGCAGCACACGCACCACCTGCTCTGCCCGTGCCACCAGTCGCAGTTCGACGTGGCGAACCACTGCGAGGTCATCTTCGGACCGGCCGCCCGGCCGTTGCCGCAGCTGCCGATCATGGTCGACGACGAGGGCTACCTCGTCGCGCAGAGCGATTTCACCGAACCCGTGGGCCCGAGCTTCTGGGAGCGTCATTGAGCACCGCAACCACACGCGCGCCGCAGCGTCGTACCTTCACGGCGGCCGCCTCGAACTACATCGATGAGCGGACGAGCGTCTCGACGTTCGTCAAGGAACTCGGTCGCAAGGCGTTCCCCGACCACTGGTCCTTCCTCCTCGGCGAGGTCGCGCTCTTCAGCTTCCTCGTCATCCTGATCACCGGCACGTTCCTCACGTTCTTCTTCCAGGCCTCGATGGCCGAGGTGGAGTACGACGGCTCGTACGTGCCGCTCAAGGGCGTCGAGATGTCGGTCGCCATGGCCTCGACGCTCGACATCTCCTTCGATCTCCGCGGCGGCCTCTTCGTCCGCCAGATGCACCACTGGGCCGCGCTCCTGTTCGTGGCCGCCATCGGCCTGCACATGCTGCGCATCTTCTTCACGGGCGCGTTCCGCAAGCCGCGCGAGCTCAACTGGGTCATCGGCTTCGTGATGTTCATCCTGGCGATGGGCGAGGGCTTCACCGGCTACTCGCTTCCCGACGACCTGCTCTCGGGCAACGGCCTCCGGATCATCGACGGCATGATCAAGGGCATCCCGCTCATCGGCACCTGGACCTCGTTCCTGCTCTTCGGCGGCGAGTTCCCGGGCACCGCGATCGTCGGCCGCCTGTACACGCTGCACATCCTCCTGCTTCCCGTGATCCTCCTCGCGCTGATCGCCCTGCACCTGCTGTTCGTGGTCGTGCACAAGCACACGCAGTACGCGGCGCCGGGGCGCACCCAGCAGAACGCGGTCGGCCCACCCATCCTCCCGATCTACGCCGCCAAGGCCGGCGGGTTCTTCTTCCTGGTGTTCGGCGTGCTCGCGCTCATCGCGTCGCTGTTCACGATCAACCCGATCTGGAACTACGGCCCGTACGATCCGTCGCCCGTCTCCGCCGGTACCCAGCCCGACTGGTACATCGGCTTCGCGGACGGTGCGCTGCGCCTCATCCCGCCGGGCTGGGAGTTCGTGCTCTTCGACCGGACCTGGTCGTTCAACATCCTCGTTCCGCTGGTCGGCCTCGGGCTGTTCATCGCGACGGTGCTGATCTACCCGTTCATCGAGGCGTGGGTCACGGGCGACAAGCGCGAGCACCACATCGTCGACCGTCCTCGCAACAACCCGACCCGCACCGCGATCGGCGCCGCCGGCGTGACCTTCTACGCCGTGCTGTGGGCGGCGGCGAGCTCCGACATCATCGCCACGCACTTCAAGCTGACGATGGAGGGGGTCATCCACTCGCTCCAGGCGCTCCTCTTCCTCGGACCGATCGTCGCGTACATCGTCGCCAAGCGCGTCAGCATCGCGCTGCAGAAGAAGGACCGCGAGATCGTGCTCCACGGGTACGAGTCCGGCCGCATCGTGAAGCTGCCTGGCGGCGAGTTCATCGAGGTGCACCAGCCTCTCGACGAGTACGACCGCTGGAAGCTCGTGAGCTACGAGTCCTACGAGCCCCTCATGATCCGTCCCAACGCTCGGGGCAAGATCACGGTCGGCCAGCGCCTTCGTGCCGGCATGTCGCGTTGGTTCTTCGAGGACCGCATCGCCCCCGTGACCAAGGGCGAGCTCGAGGCCGCGCACCACGATCACCACTGATCGCCGCACCAACTGAGTTCGGGCACCGGACCATGTCGATCGACTCGACCTGGCTCCGGTGCCCGAACTGCTTCTCAGACCTCGAAGCGGTCTCGGAGCGGGTCTTCGGGTGCGCCGACGGCCACCGGTTCGACCGATCGAAGCACGGGTACCTGACGCTGCTGCCGCCGAGGGCTCCTCGCACACTGGGCGACGATCGCGAGATGCTGTCGGCGCGTGCCGAGCTGCTGGGGGGTGGAACGTACGCTCGGATCGCCGAGGCGCTCGTCGCCGAGCTCCTCGACGGTCGCTCAGCGCTCGATGCGGCTCGAGGGCTGCGCGTCGCCGATCTCGGCTGCGGGACGGGCTACTACTCCGAGCGGCTCCGCAGCGCGATCCCCGGTACGGACATCCTGCTCGCCGATCGCTCCCCCGACGCCGTCCGGATGGCGCTCCGCGCCGTCCCGTCGGCGACCGGCGTGGTCCTGGACGTCTGGCGTCCACTCCCGATTCGGGACGCCTCCGTCGACGTGATCCTCGACGTGTTCGCTCCACGGAACCCGTCCGAGTTCGCCAGGATCCTCCGTCCGGGCGGGCGCCTCCTGGTGGTCGTGCCCACTGCGTCGCATCTCTCGGAGCTGCGGGAGTCGGGCGGCCTGATCGACATTCCCGCGGAGAAGGCGGCGACGGTCTCCGCACAGCTGCAGGTCGCCGGTTTCATGCCGCTCTCCGGCCGACGCATCGAGTACGGCGTCGAGGCCGATGCCCACCTCAGAATGCTCATCGCGGGCATGGGTCCCTCCTCCCACCACGCTGCGGCGCTCGCGCCGATCGAGGACGACGTCGACACCCGTCGTATGAGCGTCTCCGTCGACGTCCTCGCCTTCGACATGCCCGGCTCCTGACCTCCCTCGGTCGGGCACGTCGCTCGGCGTGCGGGTGCATACTGGGCGCATGGACGAGTGCTGCACTCCACGTCCGTCTCAGTACTACGAGTCCTTCGACGCCCGCTTCGCTCGCCGACTGGACCGGCACTACCGACGGAGGGGTCTCACGAGGCCGGAGCGCCGGATCGCCGAGCGCATCGAGTCCGACGGCGTCGAGGGGACGTCGGTGCTCGAGGTGGGGGGCGGCATCGGCACCATCCAGCTCGAACTCCTCCGGCACGGGGCCCTGAGCACGACGAATCTCGAGATGTCCGGTGCGTACGAATCGGCCGCGCGAGCGCTCCTGGATGAGGCGGGCCTCGCCTCGCGCGCGCGCCGCCTCATCGGCGTCGACCTCGCCACGGAGGGCTCGAGTGTGGAGGCCGCGGACCACGTCGTGCTGCACCGCGTGGTGTGCTGCTACCCGGATGCCGTCGCGTTGCTCGCTGCATCTGCGGCACATGCGCGTCGAACCGTCGTCTTCAGCCATCCGGCACGAACCTGGCCACGACGCGCGGTCGTCGGCACGGCGAACCTCATGATGCGACTGCGCGGCAAAGCGTATCGCGGATACCTGCACTCCCCCGACGCGATGTACGACACGTTGCGATCGGCCGGCTTCGCGTTGGACGACATCGTCCGGGCAGGTCCATGGCGCATCGCGACGGCGCATCGGACCTGAACGACGACGTCCCCGATGCCGAAGCACCGGGGACGTCGGGGAACGAGGGCGCGATCAGCGCGCGAAGTTCCCGCGGTAGTACTCGTAGACCCATCCGACGAGGCTGACCAGCGCCGGGCCGATGGCGAGGAACGAGATCCAGAACCCGACGGCGAGCCCGAGGAAGGCGAGTGCCGCGGAACCGGCGAGCAGGATCGGCCACCAGCTCCAGGGGCTGAAGAAGCCGAGCTCGGCATCGCCGTCGTCGATGTTCGCGTCGAGCCGGTCCTCGGGGAGTTCGCCGCCCTGTTCCTTGTGGACGCGCCCGAGGTAGAACGCGATGAACGCGCTGAGCACACCGCTGAGCGAGATCGCCACGAGGCCGACCCACTCGACGCCCGGCTCGCGCTCGTCGATCGCCGTCCAGAAGGTGTAGACGGCGGCCGAGAGGGCGAAGAAGCCGGTCAGGACCCAGAACAGGACGACATTGGCGCGCATCTACTTGACTTCCTTGGTCTCGGCGTCGATGACGGGGGCGTGCGGAGCGTCCTTCGCCGGGCCGATGCCGACCGGGATGCCCGCCTCGGGGTGGTTCAGGTCGAATGCCGGGCGCTCCGAGCGGATGCGCGGGATCGACGTGAAGTTGTGTCGCGGCGGCGGGCAGCTCGTCGCCCACTCCAGGGAACCGCCGTACCCCCAGGGGTCGTTGACGGTCACCTTGGGTGCGCGTCGCGCCGTGATGTACACGTTCAGGAAGAACGGGATGAGCGAGACCGCGAGGATGAACGCACCGATGGTGGACAGCTGGTTCATCCAGGTGATGTTGTCCTCCGGCAGGTACGAGTAGTACCGGCGCGGCATGGCGACGACGCCCAGCCAGTGCTGGATGAGGAACGTCGTGTGGAAGCCGATGAACAGCAGCCAGAAGTGCCACTTGCCGAGCGTCTCGTTCAGCATCTTGCCGGTCCACTTCGGCCACCAGAAGTAGAAGCCGGCGAACATCGCGAAGACGACGGTTCCGAAGACCACGTAGTGGAAGTGCGCCACGACGAAGTACGTGTCGGAGACGTGGAAGTCGAGCGGAGGCGAAGCGAGGATGACACCGGTGAGGCCGCCGAAGACGAACGTGATGAGGAAGCCGAGCGACCAGATCAGCGGTGTCTCGAACGTGATCGATCCGCGCCACATCGTGCCGATCCAGTTGAAGATCTTCACGCCGGTCGGGACCGCGATCAACATCGTCATCAGTGCGAACCACGGCAGGAGCACCGAACCCGTGACGTACATGTGGTGCGCCCAGACGGTGACCGAGAGTGCCGCGATCGCGATCGTCGCGTAGACCAGCGTCTTGTAGCCGAAGATCGGCTTGCGGCTGAAGACCGGGAAGATCTCGGACACGATGCCGAAGAACGGCAGGGCGATGATGTAGACCTCGGGATGGCCGAAGAACCAGAAGAGGTGCTGCCACAGGATCACTCCCCCGTTCTCGGGGTCGTAGATGTGGGCGTTGAACACGCGGTCGGCGGCGGCCGCGAGGAGCGCTGCGGCCAGCACGGGGAAGGCCATCAGCACGAGGATCGACGTCACGAGGGTGTTCCAGGTGAAGATCGGCATCCGGAACATCGTCATGCCCGGTGCACGCATGGTGACGATCGTCGTGATGAAGTTCACGGCACCGAGGATCGTGCCGAAGCCCGAGAGGCCGAGGCCCAGCATCCAGAGATTCCCGCCGATGCCCGGTGAGAATGTCGTGGATGCGAGCGGTTGGTAGGCGAACCAGCCGAACGATGCGGCGCCCTGCGGGGTGAAGAAGCCCGCGACGGCCATCAGCGAACCGAAGTTGAACGCCCAGTACGCGAACGCGTTCAGTCGCGGGAACGCGACGTCGGGTGCGCCGATCTGGAGCGGCATCAGGACGTTCGCGAAGCCCGCGAACAGGGGCGTGGCGAACATCAGCAGCATGATCGTGCCATGCATCGTGAACAGCTGGTTGTACTGCTCACGGGTCTGGATGACCTCGAGGCCGGGCTCGAACAGCTGCGCACGGATGATGAGGGCCATCACGCCGCCGACGCAGAAGTAGATGAACGAGGTGATCAGGTAGAGGTACCCGATGACCTTGTGATCGGTGGACGTGATCCACTTGACGAGGACGTTGCCCTTGCGCTCGACCTTCGCGACGCCGAACGGCTGCGACGACCCCGCGGGCCGAGCCGGTGCGGTGGTGGTGCTCATTCGCCTTCGTGCTCCTCAATCAGTTCGGGCGCGCCCGTTCCGGGCAGGTTCTGGTTCCGGTCGTACTCGGTCGAGAGCTGGCCCTCGTTGCCCGAGTCGCGGAGCTCCTCGATGTAGTCCTCGTACTCCGCCTCGGAGACCACCTCGACGTTGAACAGCATGAGCGAGTGGTACTCGCCGCAGAGCTCGGCGCACTTCCCCGCGTAGGTGCCCTCGCGTTCGGGGACGAACGACATGTAGTTCGTCTTGCCGGGGAACATGTCCTTCTTGTAGAGGAAGTCGACGACCCAGAAGGAGTGGATCACGTCGCGCGACTCGAGCGCGATCTCGACGTTGGCCCCGACCGGGAGCACCAGCGTCGGCAGCTCGTCCTGCTTGACCGATCCGGCGGGCCCCTCGTCGTCGAGCTGGGCCTGGATGCCGGCGGAGTAGACGTCCTCGTTCACGTAGTTGAAGTCCCACGCCCACTGCTTGGCGATCGCCTCGATCTTGACGTCGATCTCGTCCTCGGCGAAGCGCGCCTCGATCGCCTGCTGGTCGCGAGCGGTGAAGGCGAAGAAGCCGAGCACCAGGATCAGCGGGACGACGGTGTAGAACACCTCGATCGGCATGTTGTAGCGGAGCTGCACCGGGAGGCCGGTCTGGCCCTTGCGCCGACGGTAGGCGACGACGGCCCAGATCGTGAGTCCCCACGTCACCACGCCCACCACGAGCAGCACGATCCACGACGTCACCCACAGGCCCGAGACCCGCTCGGTGTGGTTCGTCGCGGGGCCCTCGCCCTCGATGAAGCCGGGGAGGAATCCGTTCAGCTGAGCCTGCGTGCATCCGGCGAGGACGAGGCTGAGCGTCGCTGCGATCGGAACAGCAGCCCATCGGAGACGGCGATTGTGGCGCACCGGTGACCTTTCGGGAGATTCGAAGGCGCTTCTCAGCGAAGCGCATTGATCAGCCCTAGCCTACTCCGAGTCGGCGACCCGCTCGTGCACCATCAGCGCGCGTTCAGCGCCATGTGCATCGAATGCCCCGTTCGGCGCGTGGAAACGCGATGAGGGAGACCGCCGTGGCGGTCTCCCTCATCGCGTCTGATCGTCGCGGCTCAGTGGAACGAGTCACCGCACGCGCAGCTGCCCTGCGCGTTGGGGTTGTCGATCGTGAAGCCCTGCTTCTGGATCGTGTCCTCGAAGTCGATCGTCGATCCGTCGAGGTACGGGACGCTCATCTTGTCGACCACGACCTCGACGCCCTCGAAGTCCACCACCGCGTCGCCGTCGAGCAGCCGCTCGTCGAAGTACAGCTGGTAGATCAGGCCGGAGCACCCGCCGGGCTGCACGGCGACGCGCAGCCGCAGGTCGTCGCGGCCCTCCTGCGAGAGGAGGCTGCGCACCTTGTCGGCAGCCGGATCGCTCAGCTTCACGCCGTGGGCGGCGTCGGTGATCGTGTCGCTCATATCGCTCCTCGAAGAAGATCGGTCAGGCCGATTGTACCCGCGCAGGATGCGCGTACGCCCTGAGGCGTCATCCGGCTCGGCTGCGGCCCCGCGGCTCGCGGCGGCCGCCGTCGACGGCTCGGGGCCGCTACTCCCCCGCCCGAGCCTGCAGGCGGGCGAGGAGCGCCGCCTCGGCGAGCACCGCTCGACGGAAGACGCCGAGGTGCAGCGACTCGTTCGGACTGTGCGCCCGCGAGTCGGGGTCCTCGACGCCGGTGACCAGGATCTGCGCCTGCGGGAACTCCTCGACGAGCTCGGCGATGAACGGGATGGAGCCGCCCACGCCGATGTCGACCGGCTCCACGTCCCACGCCTCGGCCATCGCGGCCTTCGCCTCGGCGACGGCCCAGCCCGACGTGTCGACGAGGAACGGCTGGCCCGTGTCGACGTCGTCGAGCTCGACGTGGGCGCCGAACGGCGCATGGTCCAGGAGGTGGGCGCGAAGCGCCTCGAGCGCGGCGTCCGCGTCCTGTCCGGGCGCGATGCGCGCGCTCACGCGGACCGCGACCCGAGGGATGAGGGTGTTCGACGCGTTCGCCACGGTCGGCGCGTCGATGCCGGTGACGGTGATCGAGGGCTGTGCCCAGATGCGGGAGAGGATCGTGCCCCGGCCGATCGGCGCGACGCCGTCGAGGAGCCCGGTCTCGGCGCGCAGCTGCGCCTCGTCGTACGGGGGCGTGTCGAGGTCGGCGGATGCGAGGCCGGCGACCGCCACCGCGCCGTCCTCGTCGTGCAGCGTCGCGAGGAGCCGGATGGCGGCGAGCATCGCATCCGGCACCGCGCCACCGAACATGCCCGAGTGCGAGGCGTGCGCGAGGGTGGACACCGTCAGCCGGAAGGTCACGTTGCCGCGGAGCGCCACGGTCAGCGCCGGGGTCTCCACGTCCCAGTTGTTCGAGTCGGCCACGACGATCGCATCGGCCTCGAGCAGTTCGCGATTCTCGCGGAGGAACGCCGAGAAGGAACGGGAGCCGAACTCCTCCTCGCCCTCGATGAAGAGCGCGATGCCGAGGTCGAGGTCGGAGCCGAGCACGTCGACGAGGGCCCGGATGGCGGCGACGTGCGCCATGACCCCGGCCTTGTCGTCGGCGGCTCCGCGGCCGTACAGGCGATCGCCGCGGAGCGTCGGCTCGAACGGCGTCGAGTCCCAGTCCTCGTCGCGGCCGGGGGGCTGCACGTCGTGGTGGGCGTAGAGCAGCACGGTCGGCCGGCCGTTCCGGGCGGCGCGTCGCGCGACGACGGCGGGCTGGCCGAGTTCGCCGCCCTCCCCGATCGGTGCTCGCCGGATGTCGACCACCTCGAACACGCCGAGGCCGCGGACGAGCTCCGCCACCGCCTCCGCGCTCCGCGCGACGTGTTCCGGGTCGAATGCCGCCCACGACACCGACGGGATCCGCACGAGGTCCGTGAGGTCGGCGACGGTCGAGGGGAAGCCCGCCTCGACCGCTGCGCGGAGTCGTTCCACGACCGCGGCGGGTTCGGTGTCGTCGGCGGCGCGGGCGCCTGAGGATGCGTCGGGTCGGGTCTGGCTCATGCGGCTAATCTTAAGAGGAACCGATTCGACGAGGACTCCCCCGTGGCCAAGCACCCCAAGACCGAGACGCCCGCTTCCGCACCCGACGACGCCGCATCCGCGACGCCGAAGGTCGGCAAGGGCGCACCCACTCCGACCCGTGCCGAGCGCGAGGCCGCGAACAAGCGCCCGCTCGTGCCGAACGACCGCAAGGAGGCCGCACGGCAGGCGCGCACCAAGGCCGCCGAGGCGCGCGAGCGCGCGCGCGTCGGCATGGCCGCCGGCGACGAGCGGTACCTCCCGGCCCGCGACCGCGGTCCGCAGAAGAAGTACGTGCGCGACTACGTCGACGCGCGGTTCAGCATCGGCGAGATCCTGATCCCCGTCATGTTCGCGGTGATCGTGCTCACGTTCGTCCCGAGCTACGAGGTCCAGACCATCGGGATCTTCGCCCTGTGGGGCTTCTTCCTGGTCTCCGTGGTCGACGTCATCATCCTCGGCTTCACGCTGCAGCGGAAGCTCGCCGCGAAGTTCGGAGCGACCAAGGTCGAGCGCTTCCGCTGGTACGCGGCGATGCGTGCCCTGCAGCTGCGGCCGCTCCGCCTCCCGAAGCCGCAGGTCAAGCGCGGCCGGTACCCGTCCTGACGACGACGATGACGGATGCCGCGGCCTCGCGCCGCGGCATCCGTCGTCTTCGCGCGAGCCCGCCGATCAGTCGCGACGGTAGTCGCCGAGCCGGATGAGCGGGATGCGCGTCTCCTCGTCGGTCAACGAGCCGTGCTGGCCGATCATCTCCTCGCCCCGGCGATCCGCCTCGCGCCGGTCGTAGTACGCGATTCCGGACCGGGCCGCGACGAGCACGTCCGCGATGCGCTCGAGGTTCCGCGGTTCCACGTCGCCGTAGAGCCCGGCCGCGATCGCCTCGTCGCGGGAGACGACCCACGCGCGTTCGCCCTCGGCATCGCGCCAGCGCTCCAGGATCGCCGCGCGGGCGGACTCGTCGAGATCGGGCTCGAGGACGAGGCCGAGGCACCGCGGCTCGCCCGCGACGTGGCGTACGCCCTCGACGAGCCCGGGCGTCGCGTCGACGAACACGTGCCGGTGCGGGGGCACGTCGAGCACGCCGTGGTCGGCCGTGACGAGCAGGCCCGTGCCCCGGGGCATCCGTCGCTCGAATTCGGCGACCGCGGCGTCGAGCGTCTCGAGCGCGGCGAGCCAGCGGTCGGACTCCCAGCCGTGGGCGTGCGCGATCTGGTCGAGCTCGGAGACGTAGACGTAGACGAGCGCCGGGCCCTCGCGGAGCACGCGCAGCGCCTCGGCGAACCGGTCGGGGATCCTCGCGCCCGCGCGGTACTCGGCGCCGCGCAGCACCGCGCGCGTGAAGCCCGACGTCGCGTACCGGGTGCCGCCGATCGCGATCGCACGGGCGCCGCGCTCCGCGGCGCGCTCGAACACGGTGGCGTGGGGCTGCCACGCCTCGGGGACCATGCGGTCGTCCCATCCGCTCAGCTGGTTCACGACGCGATCGTTCGCGCGGTCGGGGACCCGATAGCCGACGAGTCCATGCGCACCGGGCATGAGCCCGGTGGCGAAGCTCGCGATCGCGGCGGCGGTCGTGGACGGGAACACCGTCCGGATCACGTCGCGCTTGGCCATCGCCCCCGAGAGGAAGCGGGCGTGGCCCGCCCGCGAGCGCAGGTTGCCGGCGCCGAGCCCGTCGACGAGGACGACGACGGCCGACTCGACCGCCGGGAGGTCGAAGGGGCCGGTTCCCCCGCCGATCGAGGCGAGGGCGGCGGGCAGCACCCCGGTGAGCCGCGGGGCTCCGTCGGCGGGCACCGGTAGCATTGCTGGCATCGCGCCCAGTCTGGCACAGGCCGGGCGCGGCCCCGTTCCCCGCGCGTGCCGCGTGCACGCCCTGCGCAGAGACGACGAATGACCCCAGGCAAGAGCGAATCCTCCTCATCACCCATCGCAGAGCGGATCGACGAGATCGACGTCGCAGAGGAGATGCAGGGGTCCTTCCTCGAGTACGCCTACTCCGTCATCTACTCCCGCGCACTCCCCGACGCGCGCGACGGACTGAAGCCGGTGCAGCGCCGCATCCTCTACATGATGAGCGACATGGGGCTCCGCCCCGATCGCGGCCACGTGAAGTCGGCGCGCGTCG
This sequence comes from Agromyces luteolus, assembly GCF_009729855.1. Classification (GTDB taxonomy): domain Bacteria; phylum Actinomycetota; class Actinomycetes; order Actinomycetales; family Microbacteriaceae; genus Agromyces; species Agromyces luteolus. The sequence goes on from NZ_WODA01000001.1 coordinate 14,914, forward strand.
TCGGCGAGGTCATGGGCAAGCTGCACCCGCACGGCGACAGCGCGATCTACGACGCGCTCGTCCGCCTCGCGCAGGCCTTCACGCTCCGGGTCCCGCTCGTCGACGGCCACGGCAACTTCGGGTCGCTCGACGACGGCCCCGCTGCGGCGCGGTACACCGAGGCGCGCATGGCGCCGGCCGCCGTGTCGATGACCGAGCACCTCGACGAGGACGTCGTCGACTTCGTCCCGAACTACGACAACTCCCACGAGCAGCCCGAGGTGCTGCCGGCGGCGATCCCGAACCTGCTGGTCAACGGCGCGAGCGGCATCGCGGTCGGCATGGCGACGAACATGGCGCCGCACAACCTCGTCGAGGTCGTCGCCGCGGCACGGCACCTCCTCCTGAACCCCGAGGCGACGCTCGACGAGCTCATGGAGTTCGTGCCGGGGCCCGACTTCCCGTCCGGCGGCACCATCGTCGGCCTCTCCGGGGTGCGCGACGCCTACGCGACCGGCCGCGGATCCTTCAAGACCCGGGCGAAGGTCTCCGTCGAGCAGCTCACGCCGCGCAAGGCCGGCCTCGTCGTGACCGAGCTGCCCTACCTCGTCGGCCCCGAGAAGGTCATCGAGAAGATCAAGGACGGCGTCAACGCCAAGAAGATCACGGGCATCTCGGACGTCGCCGACCTCACCGACCGGACCAAGGGGCTGCGTCTCGTCATCGGCGTGAAGACCGGCTTCAATCCGCAGGCCGTGCTCGAGCAGCTCTATCGGATGACGCCGCTCGAGGACTCCTTCAACATCAACAACGTGGCGCTCGTCGACGGGCAGCCGCAGACGCTCGGCCTCCGCGAGCTGCTCGACGTCTACCTCGCCCACCGCATCCGGGTGATCACGCGCCGCTCGGAGTACCGGCTGGCACGCCGCCGCGAACGGCTCCACCTCGTCGAGGGACTCCTCATCGCGATCCTCGACATCGACGAGGTCATCCAGGTCATCCGCTCGAGCGACGACGCCGAGGCCGCCCGCACGCGCCTGGAAGAGGTCTTCGACCTCAGCCGGCTGCAGGCCGAGTACATCCTCGAGCTCCGCCTCCGACGGCTCACGAAGTTCTCCCGCATCGAGCTCGAGGCCGAGCGCGACCAGCTGCTCGCCGAGATCGCGGCCCTCGAGGAGCTCCTCGCGAGCGACGTGCGCATCCGCGGGCAGGTCGCCGAAGAGCTCGACCGCGCCGCCGAGCTGTTCGGCACGCCGCGCCGCACGATGCTGACCGAGGCGCGCGTGCAGCCGAAGACGCGCAAGGCCGTCGACCCCGCGACGCTCGAGCACGCCGACGTGCCGTGCCGGGTCATCCTCGGCTCGACCGGGCGGATCGCCCGGGTCGACGCGCCCGAGGGCGAGGCAGCCGTCACGCTCACTCCCCCGAGCCGCCGCTCCAAGCACGACGCGGTGCGCTCCGAGGTCGCCACCACGAGCCGCACCGAGATCGGGGCGGTCACGTCGAAGGGTCGCCTCATCCGCTTCTCGCCGATGGACCTCCCCGCGCTGCCCCCGAACTCGGTGCAGCTCGGCGCGGGCGTGCGCGTCACCGACTACCTCGCGCTCCCCGACCGCACCGAGCAGGTGCTCGCCGTCGTCTCGCTCGACTCGCAGCAGTCGATCGTGCTCGGCACCGAGCAGGGCGTCGTCAAGCGCGTCGCGGCGGGCAACTACCCCAACCGGCCCGACTTCGAGGTGATCGCACTGAAGCCGGGCGATCGCGTCGTCGGAGCGTCGCAGGGCGGCGACGACGACGAGCTCGTCTTCGTCACGAGCGATGCGCAACTGCTGCACTTCCCCGCGTCGGCCGTCCGGCCGCAGGGATGCCCGGCCGGCGGCATGGCCGGCGTGAAGCTCGACGCCGGGGCGCGCGTGATCTCGTTCACGGTGATCCCGCGCGCCGACATCGAGTCGTCCGTCGTCGTCACCGTGGCCGCGTCGGCCGACACGCTGCTCGGCGCCGACCCCGGCGCGGCGAAGGTCTCGGACTTCGCCGAGTTCCCCGGCAAGGGGCGCGCGACCGGTGGTGTCCGCGCGCACCGGTTCCTCAAGGGCCAGGACGGACTCTCGGTCGCCTGGGTCGGTCCCGGTCCCGCGCGTGCGCTGGGCTCCGACGGCTCGCTGCGCGTCCTCCCCGAGGGAGGCGCGAAGCGCGATGGGTCGGGCCAGACGCTCGACGCCGTCGTGCAGGTGGTCGGCCGCGCCATCCGCTGACGTTCCGCCGCACGGTCCACACGACGACGGGCCCGCCGCACCATCGGTGCGACGGGCCCGCCGACGTCGGTCGGGCGTTCACGGCGCGCCCGCCCGAGGCGACCGCCCTCAGGCGTCGATGCGATCGCGCGTGAGCGCCGCCGCGCTGTCGACGATGAACTCCTTGCGCGGCGCGACCTCGTTGCCCATGAGCAGCTCGAACACGCGACCCGCGTTCTCGGCGTCGGCGACGCCGACGCGGCGGAGCGTGCGGTGCCGGCGGTCCATGGTCGTCGACGCCAGCTGGTCGGCATCCATCTCACCGAGGCCCTTGTAGCGCTGGATCGGATCCTGGTACCGCTTGCCCTGCTTCCGGAGGGTCGCGAGCACGCCGGCGAGCTCCTTCTCGGAGTACGTGTAGATCACGTCGTTGGCCTTCGATCCCGGGTTCATCACCACGACGCGGTGCAGGGGCGGCACGGCGGCGAACACGCGGCCGTCCTCGATCATGGGCCGCATGTAGCGGAAGAAGAGCGTGAGCAGCAGCGTGCGGATGTGCGCGCCGTCGACGTCGGCGTCGCTCATGATGATGACCTTGCCGTACCGCGCCGCCGACAGGTCGAAGCTGCGCCCCGAGCCGGCCCCGATCACCTGGATGATCGACGCGCACTCCGCGTTGCCCAGCATGTCGGCGATCGACGCCTTCTGGACGTTGAGGATCTTGCCCCGGATGGGCAGCAGCGCCTGGTGCTCGCTGTCGCGGGCGAGCTTGGCCGTGCCGAGGGCCGAGTCGCCCTCGACGATGAACAGCTCGCTCTGCGCGACATCCGTCGACCGGCAGTCGACCAGCTTCGCCGGAAGCGAGGAGGTCTCGAGGGCGTTCTTGCGGCGCTGCGTCTCCTTGTGCGTGCGTGCGGAGATGCGCGCCTTCATCTCGGAGACGACCTTCTCGAGCACCATCGAGGTCTGCGCCTTGTCGTCGCGCTTGGTCGAGGCGAAACGCTCGCCGAGCGCCTTCTGCACGACGGATGCCACGATCGATCGCACCGCGGGCGTGCCCAGCACCTCCTTCGTCTGGCCCTCGAACTGCGGCTCGGGCAGCCGCACCGTGAGCACCGCGGTGAGCCCGGCGAGCACGTCGTCCTTGTCGAGCTTGTCGTTGCCGACCTTCAGGCGCCGGGCGTTCTGCTCGACCTGCTGGCGGATGAACTTCAGCAGCCCCTGCTCGAAGCCGGACTGGTGCGTGCCGCCCTTCGGCGTCGCGATGATGTTGACGAAGCTCCGCATCACGGTGTCGTACCCGGTGCCCCAACGCAGCGCGATGTCGACGTGGCAGTGCCGCTCGACGTCGGTCGGGATCATCGCGCCGTGATCGTTCAGCACCGGCACGGTCTCGGTGAAGCGCCCGTCGCCCGTCAGCCGCCAGATGTCGGTCACCGGGCCGTCGACGGCGAGGTGCTCGGCGAACTCGGAGATCCCGCCCTCGAAGTGGAAGCGGTGCGTCTCGGTCGCCTCGCCGCGCTCGTCGGACACGGTGATCGCGAGGCCGGGGACCAGGAACGCGGTCTGGCGGGCACGGTTCAGGAGGTCCTCGAGCTGGAAGCTCGCCCCGCGCGTGAAGATCTGCGGGTCGGCCCAGTACCGGACCCGGGTGCCCGTCACCGCCTTCGCGACACGCCCGACCTTGCGCAGCTCGCTGGACTGCTCGAACGGGCGGAACGGAGCCGATGGCGACCGCGTGCCGTGGTCGTCGAAGACGCCGGGCTCGCCGCGGTGGAACGACATGGCCCACGTCGCGCCGCCGCGGTCGACCTCGACGTCGAGGCGTTCCGACAGGGCGTTGACGACCGACGCGCCCACGCCGTGGAGGCCGCCCGAGGCCGAGTACGAACCCGAGCCGAACTTGCCGCCGGCGTGCAGCTTCGTGAACACGACCTCGACGCCAGTGAGCCCGGTCTTCGGCTCGACGTCGACCGGGATCCCGCGGGCCCGGTCGCGAACCTCGACGCTCTGGTCGGCGTGCAGTACGACGTCGATCTCGGTGCCGTGGCCCGCGAGCGCCTCGTCGACCGAGTTGTCGATGATCTCCCAGAGGCAGTGCATGAGACCGCGCGAGTCGGTCGACCCGATGTACATGCCCGGTCGCTTGCGGACCGCCTCGAGGCCCTCGAGGACGGAGAGATGGCGGGCGGAATAGTCGGAGCTCACGTCGCACAAGCCTAGTGAGGGCCACCCCCGTTCCCGCCCCAGGCGCTTCGCGCAGAGCGAAATGCAGGGTCGCGGGGAACGTTCGCAGTCGGACTCGTGTTTTCATTGAGAGACGGAAACGGCTCGTGATCTACGGAGGAGGCGCCATGAACCAGTACACCGACACCGCCGGTGCGGTCGACGAAGTCGAGACGCCGCACGAGCTGACCGCGCTCGATCGCTGCGACGCCTGCGGCGCGCAGGCCTACATCCGAGTGGTCGTCGCGAGCGGCGAACTCCTCTTCTGCGCGCACCACGGCCGCAAGCACGAGGAGAAGCTCTCGCAGATCGCCCACAGCTGGCACGACGAGTCGAGCCGGCTCCTCACCGACACGCGCAACTGACGCGGGTCCCACGACGACGAGGACGCCCCCGGAGGATTCCGGGGGCGTTCGTCGTCGGTGCGTGCGTCCGCGGCGGCTCAGGCGTCAGCGGATGCCGCGACGCCCGCGGCACGCAGCTGCAGCGTGCGGGCGGCCTCGGCGAATCGGTCGACCTCGTGGGTCCGCTCCCCCGGCGTGTACTCCAGGCCGGCGCGTTCGCATGCGCGGGCCAGCATCGCGTCGGCGAGGCGCGGGTTCTTCGCGAGCACCGGGCCGTGCAGGTGCGTGCCGATCACGTCGCCCATGCGCACCCCCTCCTGGCCGGACCCGCGCCCGTTGCCCGACCCGGCCTGGACGCGCCCGACGGGCGAGGCCTCGGCGCCGACGTAGTCGCGCGCATGGTTCTCGAAGCCCACGAGCAGGCCGAGCCCGCCCGAGGCCTTGACCACCAGGTCGCCCGCGACGCGGCCCTCGCGCGGCACCGCACGGCCGGCCATGATGCCGAGCCCCTCGACGCTGCGGCCGTCGGCGAGCTCGATGCCCCAGCTGAGCAGCTCCCACCCGGTGCCGACCGCGAGGATCGGCACGCCCTCGGTTCCCCACCGCCGGAGTTCGTCGTGGAGTCCGAGCAGGATCTCCCGACTGCGTTCGAGCGATGAATCGCTGCCCGAACCGAGCACGACCGCGTCCACTCGCCCGGGAAGGTCCGCGGCGTCCTCGACCGGGACGACGCGCGCGTCGAGACCGGCCCATCGTGCGCGAGCAGCGAGCACGGCGGCGTTCTCGGCATCGCCGTTGGTGTTCTGCAGCGTGGGCAGCAGCGAGACGATCGTGAGGGTCATACCGCTTCCGTGAGTCCGAGGTGCGTGCGGGTGCGCCGCATGGCGTCGGCGGAGAAGACGATCGTCTTCACGCCGCTCGTCGGCGCGGGCGCCGCCAGGAAGTCGTCGAGCGCGCGACCGAGGTCGTGCTCGACGCGGTCGATCTCGACGCCGTCGTACGCGAGCATGAGCGCGGCCTCGTCGGCCTTGGAACCGCTGACGATCGAGACGCGGCCGAGGGACGAGGCATCCGTCGGCCAGAAGTAGGACGGGTCGCGGACGTCCGACCCGATCGCGAACAGGATCCGGTCGGTCCCCGGGGCGATGCTGTCGACGTTCAGCTGGTAGCTCGCGGGGTTCTGCACGAGGACGAAGTCGACCTCCTGCCCGCGGACGGTCACCCGCTCGCCGCGCCCGAAGACCGCGGGGATCGCGCTCAGCGCGCGAGCCGCGACCTCGGGGTCGAACTGCTCGCCGAGGACGGCGCGTGCCGTCGAGTACGCGGCGGCCGCGTCGACGGCGTAGTGGGTGCCGCGCGCGGGCAGTCCGATCGCGACGTCGCGTCCGCCGTCGGCGAGGACTGCTGACGCCCCGTCGACGGATGCCACGACGACGCCCGCCGCCGGGTCGAGTCGCTCCGGGCTGGTCTCCGTGTGCCCGAGTCCGCGCGGCGAGGCCGCGAGCACTGTCGGGGAGACGCCGAAGCGCCGGACCGCGACGCCGTCGCCGAGTCCGCCGGCGATCCGCTCGAGGTACGCGTCGTCGGCGTTCACGACCACGGAGCCGTGCGCACGGGACGCGATCTTCGCGAGCATGCCGGCGACCATCTCCGAGTCGTGGAACCGGTCGATCTGGTCGACCATCACGTTCGTGAGCGTCACGACGCGGGCGTCGACGCCCTCCATCACGCGGGCGCCGTGGCCCTCGTCCATCTCGAGCACGGCGACGTCGCCGGGCACGCGGCCGCGCCAGTCCGCCTGCTCCAGCAGCGCGGACGTGAGTCCCTGGCTGATGTTCGCGGTCGAGGGGTTGGTGAAGACCGCCTCCCCGTGCGCGCGGAGGATCGCGACGAGCATCTTGGTCGTGGTCGACTTGCCGCTCGACCCGGTGACGACGACGAGGCCGCGCGGGAACCCGGAGAGCGTGGTGCGGAGGTAGCCGGGGGCGATGGTGTTGACCACGAGGCCGGGCACCGCCGAACCGCCGCCCGGCTTGCGCAGCCGGGCGGCGATCCTGGTGAGCCGGCCGACGAGGATCGCCGGCGCGTACTTCACTGGCGGCCTACTCGAGGTAGTCGCGCAGCGACTGCGACCGGGACGGGTGGCGGAGCTTCGCCATCGTCTTCGACTCGATCTGGCGGATGCGCTCGCGCGTCACGCCGAAGGTGTCGCCGATCTGGTCGAGCGTCTTCGGCATGCCGTCGCCGAGGCCGAACCGCATGCGGATGACGCCGGCCTCGCGCTCGCTCAGCGAGTCGAGCAGCGACTCGAGCTGCTTCTGCAGCATGGTGAAGCCGACCGCGTCGGCCGGGACGACCGCCTCGGTGTCCTCGATCAGGTCGCCGAACTCGCTGTCGCCGTCCTCGCCGAGCGGCGTGTGCAGCGAGATGGGCTCGCGGCCGTACTTCTGGACCTCGATGACCTTCTCGGGGGTCATGTCGAGCTCCTTCGACAGTTCCTCCGGCGTGGGCTCGCGGCCCAGGTCCTGCAGCATCTGCCGCTGGACGCGGGCGAGCTTGTTGATGACCTCGACCATGTGCACCGGGATGCGGATGGTGCGGGCCTGGTCGGCCATCGCGCGGGTGATCGCCTGGCGGATCCACCACGTCGCGTAGGTCGAGAACTTGAAGCCCTTGGTGTAGTCGAACTTCTCGACCGCGCGGATGAGGCCGAGGTTGCCCTCCTGGATGAGGTCGAGGAACTGCATGCCGCGGCCCGTGTAGCGCTTGGCGAGCGAGACCACGAGGCGCAGGTTCGCGCCGAGCAGGTGGCTCTTGGCGCGCTGGCCGTCGCGGGCGACCCACTGGAGCTCGCGGCCGAGCTGCGAGCGCTTCTCGGCGTCGGACATGTGCGAGAGCTTCTCCTCGGCGAAGAGCCCCGCCTCGATCCGCATCGCCAGCTCGACCTCTTCGGCCGCGTTCAGGAGCGCGACCTTTCCGATCTGCTTCAGGTAGTCCTTGACCGGGTCGGCCGTCGCGCCGGTGATCGTCGTCGAGTAGACGGGGATCTCATCCTCGTCGTCCGACGCGCGGAGCACGATCGCGCCGGTCGGGTGGGGCTCGACCGGCGCGGGCTTGGCCTCCTCGTCGTCACCGGACTCCTCCGTCGACTCCTCGCCGGTCGCCGGCGCGTCGGCGGTCTCGTCGACCGCGCCCTCCTCGATCCCGGCGTCCTCGTCGAGCTCGTCCTCGTCGGCGCCCTCGGCGCCCTTCGCCTTGGTGCTCTTCGCCTTGCCGCCCTTCGCGGTCGTCGTGCGGGGCGTCTTCGACGCCGTCGTGGCGCTCTTCTTCGATGCCGTGCTCTTGGCCGACGCGGCCTTGGCGGTCGGGGCCTTCGTCGACTTCGACGCCGACGCCCGCTTGCTCGTGCTCGCGGCGCGGGGCGCCTCGGCCGACTCGTCGGTCGTCGCCGTGCTGGTCTTGGCTGCCATGTGTACTGAACCTCTTCCTCACCGTCGCGCGGCACGTGGGCCCCTGGGCGGGCCTGCCGGGATACTGACTGCGTCGCGACCCGGGTGATTTCGGACACGATGAGGACCCATGTCAAGTCCGCGGCGGTGGCGACGCGAGTCGCACGGCGGACCAGAACGGGTCCTTCCCCCCATTATACAGGCCACGACGCGTCGAACCGCCCGCGACCACGCGGATTCCGGGGCGCGATCCGGCCTGCATACGATCAAACGTCCGCGATGCCGCCGGCATTCCCCCGGATCCCCGCTCGAGCGGACGCGACTCAGCCGTCCTCGGCGTCGCGGCTCCGACGCCTGGCCAGGAACTTCTCGAGCTCGGCGCCGATCTCGTCCGCCGACGGGAGCTCCCCGTCCTCGTCGGTCAGGGGCGACCGCAGGCTCGTCCCCTCCATGTAGTCGTCGTGACGCTCCTCGAGCGTGTGCACGAGCTTCGCGAGCTCGCCGTTCTCGGCGACCTGCTCGTCGATCCGCGCCGTGAACTCGCGCCCCTGCTCGCGCAGCGAATCCGTGGGGAAGATGCGACCCGTCGAAGCGCTCACCGCCTCGAGCGCCGTGACCGCCGCCGACGGGAACTCCGCGTCCGACAGGTAGTGCGGCACCAGCAGCACGAACCCCGTCGTCGGATGCCCCTGCGTCTGCAGGCGGTACTCGACGAGGTGCAGTGCGTTGGCCGGGACCTGGGTCGTCGGCCGCCACACCGACATCGCCTCGATGAGGTCGGTCCGGTTGCCGCTCACGGTGACCCCGATCGGCCGCGTGTGGGGCACCGGCATCGGGATGGAGTTGATCCAGGTCGTCGACGACACCTCGAATCGCTCGATGAGGCCGAGGACCGCGGCGCCGAAGCGCTCCCACTGGAAGTCCGGCTCGAAGCCCGTCAGGAGGAGGAACGGCTGGCCGATCTCGTCACGGGCCAGGTCGAGCGACAGCCTCGGGGGCCGGTAGTCGGTGAGGTGGTCCCCCTCGAAGAGGATCACGGGCCTCCGCGCGCGGTAGTCGAGCAGCTCGTCGGCGTCGAACGTGGCCACCACCCGGCTGTCGAGGTTGGTCAGGAGGTAGTCCGTCGTCTGGGCGACCGCCGAGCCCGCATCGGCGAAACCCGTGAGCCCGGCGACGAGCGGGAGTCCGAGGGGGACCTCGACGTCGGCGTTGAGCTCGTACAGGGAGCGGGAATCGCGCATAGGTCAAGGGTACCGAGGGCAGGACGGCGCCCACCCGTCGACGCACGCCGGCGGCCATGCCGAGAGCGAACAGCCGATGCGGGTCCGCACCGGCGAACACCTACGATCGAATCCATGTCCGTTCCCTCGATCGAACTCTCCGCCTCCCCCACCGCCCCGGCCGACGTCGATGCCGTCGTCCTGCCCGTCCGACGCACCGGCGACGGCCCCGTGCCGGCCGTCGACGGCGGCTTCGAGTGGGTCGGTCCGGCCCTCGCCCGGCTCGGCGGCAAGGGCGGGCTCGACGAGGTGACGAAGCTCACGGCGCCCGACGGCGACGTGCTGGTCGTCGCCACGGGTCTCGGTGAGACGACGGATGCCGCCTCGCTCCGCCACGCGGGGGGTGCCGCACTGCGCGCACTCGCCTCCTCGTCGTCCGTCGCGCTCGCGACGGCCGGACTCGACGCCGCATCCGCCGAGGCGTTCGCCGAGGGCGCCGCGCTCGGCGCCTACACGTTCACCGAGTACCGCGAGGGTCCGACCGGCCCGGACAGGCTCGTCGTGCACACCGAGCACGACGCTGCAGCCGTCCGCCTCGACCGCATCCGTTCCGTCGTCGCGGCGGTCGCACGGACCAAGGACCTCGTGAACACCGCACCCAACGACCTGCCTCCGGCCGTCCTCGCCGACCTCGCGGTGCAGGCCGCCGAATCGGCCGGCGTCTTGGTCAAGGTCTACGACGAGGCCGCACTCGTGGAGGGCGGGTTCAACGGCATCCTCGCGGTCGGCGGAGGCTCGTCGCGCCCGCCGCGGCTCGTCCGCCTCGAGTACGCCCCGGCCGGGGCATCCGCTCACCTCGCGCTGGTCGGCAAGGGCATCACGTTCGACTCGGGCGGCCTCTCCCTGAAGCCGGGCGCCTCGATGGTCGGCATGAAGTCCGACATGGCGGGCGCTGCGGCCGTGCTCTCCGCCGTCGTCGCGCTCGCCGAGCTCGACGTGCCCGTCCGCGTGACCGGATGGCTCTGCCTCGCCGAGAACATGCCCTCGGGCACCGCGGCGCGGCCGAACGACGTCATCCGGATGAAGGGCGGCACCACGGTCGAGGTCCTGAACACCGACGCCGAGGGGCGCCTGGTCATGGCCGACGCGCTCGCCGCAGCGAGCGAGGAGCAGCCCGATGCGATCATCGACGTCGCGACGCTCACCGGCGCGCAGGTCGTCGCGCTCGGCAATCGCATCAGCGGCCTGATGGGCGAGGACGCGCTCGTCGCGGAGCTCCGCGGAGCGGCGGAGGCCGCCGGCGAGCCGACCTGGCCGATGCCGCTTCCCGAGGACCTGCTGCCGCTGCTGAAGTCGGATGTCGCGGACCTCGCGAACACGAAGCTCGGCACCGTGGTGCCGGGCATGCTCCTCGCGGGCGTGTTCCTGCAGCAGTTCGTCGGCCGCCGCGAGGGCGAGGACGCAGCCCGGATCCCGTGGGCGCACCTCGACATCGCGGGGCCGTCGTACAACTCCGCGGCACCCTGGGGATTCACGGGAGCGGGGGGCACGGGGGCCGCCGTGCGCACGCTCATCGCGCTGGGCGAGCGGGCCGTCGCCAGGTAGTACAGTCGTGTGGGGCGATCCACGCCCCAGACGTTCCCCGGCCACGAACCGGGTGACTCGCGCCGCAGATCCGATGCGCAAGGGAGATTCCGTTTGTCCGAGCAGAACTTTGACCTCGTCATCCTCGGAGGCGGCAGCGGAGGGTACGCAGCGGCGCTGCGCGCCGTCCAGCTCGGCCTCAGCGTGGCCCTCGTCGAGAAGGACAAGCTCGGCGGCACGTGCCTGCACCGGGGCTGCATCCCGACGAAGGCGCTCCTGCACGCGGCCGAGGTCGCCGACAGCTCGCGCGAGTCGGAGAAGTTCGGCGTCCGGTCGACGTTCGAGGGCATCGACATCCCGGCGGTGACGCGCTACCGCGAGGGCATCGTCGCGAGCAAGTTCAAGGGCCTGCAGGGCCTCATCAAGGCTCGCGGCATCACGGTGTTCGAGGGCGAGGGGCGCCTCGAGGGCGCGAAGACCGTCGTCGTCGGCGACGAGCGCCTCACCGGCAGGAACGTGGTCCTCGCCACGGGCTCGTACTCGCGTTCGCTGCCCGGCCTCGACATCGCCGGCCGCGTGATCACGAGCGAGCAGGCGCTCGAGCTCGACTTCGTCCCGAAGAAGGTCGCGATCCTCGGCGGCGGCGTCATCGGCGTCGAGTTCGCGAGCGTGTGGCGCTCCTTCGGCTCCGAGGTCACGATCATCGAGGCGCTCCCCCACCTCGTCCCGAACGAGGAGGAGTCGATCTCGAAGCAGCTCGAGCGCGCCTTCCGCAAGCGCGGCATCGACTACAAGCTCGGCGTGCGCTTCCAGGGCGTCACCCAGCACGACGACGGCGTCGTCGTCACGCTCGAGAACGGCGACACCGTCGAGGCCGAGCTCCTGCTCGTCGCCGTCGGCCGCGGCCCGGTCACCCAGAACCTCGGCTACGAGGAGGCGGGCGTCACCGTCGACCGCGGGTTCGTCATCACGAACGAGCGCCTCGAGACGAGCGTCCCCGGCGTCTACGCCGTCGGCGACATCGTCCCGGGCCTCCAGCTCGCCCACCGCGGCTTCCAGCAGGGCATCTTCGTGGCCGAGGAGATCGCGGGCCTGAACCCGATCATCGTCGAGGACGTCAACATCCCGAAGGTCACGTACTCCGAGCCCGAGGTCGCGTCCGTCGGGTACACCGAGGCGCGCGCGGCCGAGAAGTTCGGCGCCGACAAGGTCTCCTCGTACGAGTACAACCTCGCCGGCAACGGCAAGAGCCACATCCTCGAGACGAGCGGATCGATCAAGGTCGTCCGCGTCGACGACGGCCCCGTGGTCGGCGTGCACATGATCGGCGCCCGCGTCGGCGAGCTGATCGGCGAGGCGCAGCTCGCGGTGAACTGGGAAGCGTACCCCGAGGACATCGCCCCGCTGATCCACGCGCACCCGACGCAGAACGAGGCGCTCGGAGAGGCGTTCCTGAAGCTCGCGGGCAAGCCGCTGCACGCGCTCTGATCCCGTCGCGCCGAAATACGACTGCAATAAGCTAGAACGCGTCACACGCTGTGAAGGAGACAAGCGAATGAGCGAATCCGTCAGCCTCCCGGCACTCGGCGAGAGTGTCACCGAGGGCACGGTCACCCGCTGGCTGAAGAACGTGGGAGACCGGGTCGAGGTCGACGAGCCGCTGCTCGAGGTTTCGACCGACAAGGTCGACACCGAGATCCCATCGCCCGTCGCGGGCGTCATCGAGGCGATCCTCGTCCAGGAGGACGAGACCGTCGAGGTCGGTACCGCCCTTGTCACGATCGGCGACGGCTCGGGTGGTGGGGAGGCCGCGCCCGCCGAGGCGCCGCAGGCCGAGGCCGCTCCGGCTCCGGCTCCGGAGGCTCCCGCACAGCAGGAGGCCCCGGCGCAGCCGCAGGCCCCGGCTCAGCCGCAGGCCCCGGCTCCGCAGCAGGAGGCCCCGGCCCAGACCCCGGCTCCGCAGCAGGAGGCCCAGGCCCAGGCCCCGGCCCCGGCTCCGCAGCAGGAGGCCCCG
>NZ_WODA01000010.1 GCF_009729855.1 Agromyces luteolus
TCGCCGGTGGTCCAGGCGTCACCCGAGCCGGAGCCCGACCCGGTCGTGACCTCGGTGGTGGCGTCCTCCGAGTGGGAGTCGCCGATGACCGAGACGGCGTTGCCGCCGATCGTGATCGGCGCCGACACGTCGACGATCGCCTGGCTGCCCGAGCCGATGCCGCCCTCGCCCGAGGTCACGGCGACGGGCTCCGAGGAGGCCGCGTCATCCGTCACGACCTCGGTCGTGGCATCCGTCGACTCGGAATCGCCGATGACCGACAGGGCGTTGCCGGCGATGGTGACCGGCAGGTCGATCGAGATCCCGACCTGGGTGCCGGAGAGGAGGCCGTCCTCCCCGGACGTTTCGGTGGCGTGCGCCACACCGGCGCCGAGGAGCATGAGCCCCCCGGTGAAGAGGGCCGCGGTGAGCGCCCTCGAGACGTACTTCTGCATGGTGAATGCTCCTGACTGGTTGGGTGTGATTCCGCTCGCGAGCGCGAGCGGCGACCGTGTCCGCCTGCGGGCAGGCGGGACGGCACCCGTCAGTCAGGGGTGGTGTCGGTCTCGTAGACCGGCGACGACGGCAGCGCGTCGTCGACCGCGGAGAGCACGAGCGACGCGAGCGCGTCGAGTTCGATTGAGCCGAGTCCCGCGTCGGAGCCGGAGGCGGTTCCGGAACCGGAACCGGAGGCGCTGCTGCCGCTCGCGGGCGCGCCCGATCCGAGCGGCGCCTCGGCGCCGCGGGGCGCATTCGCGGGTGCGAGCGTGCCGGGCGGGTCTCCCGGGGGTCCGAGGTCCGTGGCGGCAGCGGATGTCACGAGGCTCGGCTCGGCGGCGCCTCCGTCGACGGTGGCCCGCGGCCCGAGGTCGTCCTCGGGGCGCACGGACGCGGCATCCGCTCCGGTCGGATCACCGGTGCCGATCGGCGGGACCACCGCGATCGGGCTCTCGGGGTCGCCGGGCAACGGCAGCGACGGCACGAGCCCGTCGTCGGGCAGCGGTCCGAGGTCGCCGATCACCACGTCGAGCGTGTCGTCGACGGCGCCCACGACCGGGCCGAGCACGCCGCCCAGCGCGTCGTCGCCGAGGAGCGAGCCGACCACCGGCAGCGATCCGACGACGCCGTCGAGCGTGCCGACGACCGGGGCCGTGATCGTGCCGACCGGGGCGTCGCCGGCGATGTCGGACACGAGCGAACCGGCCTCAGCGGCCACCTCCGCGACCGTGTCGTCGACCGTGTCGACCGCGCCGCCGACGGCGGGCACGAGCGTCTCGACCGGCTCGGCCGCCTGCTCGACGACCGGCGCGACCGGCGCGGGCGGCGCGGGCGCGGCATCCGTCACGGTGTTCGTCACGGTGTCGACCGTCGCTGCGACGGGCTCGAGCACCGGGTCGACGACCTGCTCGACGACGCCGTCGACCGTGCCGTCGACGACGCCGACGACCGAGCCCACGGTGCCGAGGAGGCCGTTCGGCCGATCGTCGGCGGAGGCGCTCGACGGCGACGCGACGAGGCTCACGACGATCCAGGCGGCGGCGAGTCCGGTGCCGAGCAGGAGGGCGCGCACGAGCGGAGCCGTGCGGTCCACCGCGGCCGTTCGCATCCGCACCCCCAGGCGTCTCGGACAGGCGTCGTGGTTCGGACCATACCCCGGATGGGGGTCAGGGGTCCACCCCTCGGGCGGCGCGCTTCACAGGTTCCCGTTATCCGGACGCCCCCGTCCGCTGCGAGAATCGAACCCATGTCCCTCCTCGCGAAGCTCAGCATGCGCAACCGCGCACTCATCGCGCTCGTCACCGTCGTCGTCGCGATCTTCGGCGGCATCGCGCTGAACGGGCTGAAGCAGGAGCTGGCACCGTCGATCCAGCTGCCCCAGCTGTCGATCATCACGGCCTACCCGGGCGCGTCGCCCGACATCGTCAACGCGGACGTCTCGACCCCGATCGAGACGGCGATCCAGGGCATCACCGGGCTCGAGTCCACCTCGACCACGAGCTCGACGGGCGTGTCGCGCGTCGTCGCGAGCTTCACCTTCGGCACCGACCTCGCCTTCGCCGAGCAGAAGCTGCTCTCGTCGGTGAACCGCATCGCGCCGACCCTGCCCGACGACGTCGACCCGCAGGTCGTCGCGTTCAGCTTCGACGACCTGCCGGTGCTCGCGGTCGCCGTGACCGGGGCCGACGACCCGACGACGCTCTCCGACGAGATCACGCGCACGACGCTGCCGGAGCTGCGCGACATCGACGGCGTGCGCGACGCGACGCTCGTCGGCGACCGCGGTCAGCGCGTCGTGATCACGCCCGACGTCGAGGAACTCGCCCGCTACGGGCTCACGACGCAGGCGATCCGCGATGCGCTCCAGCAGAACGGCGTGCTGCTGCCCGCGGGCGAGATCACCGAGGGCGACTCGACCTTCGCCGTTCAGGCCGGCACGCGACTCGGCAGCGTCGACGACGTGAGCGCGCTGCCCCTCATCGGTGCGACCGAGCAGCAGCCGGTGCCCGGCGAGACGCTGCCCGACGGCACGGTGCCCGACGGGGCGCTGCCCGACGGCACCGACACCGGAACGGATGGCACGGACCTCGGAACCGACGGCACGACCCCGATCCCCGGGGCGGACGGCACGACGGGCACGGTCGCCGTGCCCGTGGCCCTCACGATCGGCGACGTGGCATCCGTCGAGCTCACCGAGAACCCCGAGACCAGCATCTCGCGCGTGAACGGCGAGCCCGCGCTCGCGATCTCCATCACCAAGCTGCCGTCGGCGAACACCGTCGAGGTCTCGAACGCGGTCGCCGCGGCGCTGCCCGACCTGCAGGCATCGCTCGACACGACGAACCCCGGCACCGAGTTCACCGTTGTGTTCGACCAGGCGCCGTACATCGAGCACTCGATCGAGTCCCTCGCCGTCGAGGGCCTCCTCGGCCTGGTCTTCGCCGTGCTCGTGATCCTCGTGTTCCTGATGTCGGTGCGGGCGACGCTCGTGACCGCGATCTCGATCCCGACGTCGGTGCTCATCACGTTCATCGGCCTGCAGGCCGCCGACTACACCCTGAACATCCTCACCCTGGGCGCGCTCACGATCTCCGTCGGGCGCGTCGTCGACGACTCGATCGTCGTCATCGAGAACATCAAGCGCCACCTCGTCGCGGGCGTCGACAAGGCGTCGACCATCGTGCACGCGGTACGCGAGGTGGCCGGCGCGATCACCGCGTCGACGATCACGACGGTCGCGGTGTTCCTCCCGATCGCCCTCGTCGAGGGCGTCACGGGCGAGCTGTTCCGGCCGTTCTCGCTCACCGTCACGATCGCGCTGCTCGCGTCGCTCCTCGTGTCGCTGACGATCGTGCCCGTGCTCGCGTACTGGTTCCTGAAGCCCGCGAAGCCGCGAAAGGGCCAGACCGAAGCGGATGCCGCGGCCGAGGCCGCCTTCGTCGACGAGGTGCAGGTCGCGCCCGCACCCGCGACGGCCGCGCCCGCGCAGGCGACGCCCGCCGCGCCGTCGTCGCTGTCCGGTGACGACGTCTGGCTCGCGCCCGAGCTCCGCGACGCCGACGGGGCGACCGGGCTCGGGTCGACGCCGGAGGCGCCCGCCGCTCCGGTCGCCGTCGCGGTCGCGGACGCGCCTCCCGCCGCCTCCCCCTCGGCCGGCGCAGGCCGCCCGCAGGACGAGCTGGAGCACCCGTCGCGCCTGCAGAAGGGCTTCCTGCCGATCCTCTCGTGGACGCTGAGGCACTCCGCGGTGACGATCATCGTCGCGGTGCTCATCCTGGGCGGCACCGTCGCGCTCGCGCCGTTCATGAAGACGAACTTCCTCGGCGACAGCGGGCAGAACACGTTCCGCGTGACGCAGGAGCTCCCCGTCGGCTCGAGCCTGGAGTACATGGCCGCCGCGTCCGAGCCGGTCGAGGAGGCCATCCGCGGGGTCGAGGGCGTCGAGACGGTGCAGGCCTCGATCGGCACCTCGACCGGCGGCGGCGCGCTCGCCGCGTTCGGCGGCGGCGGGACCACCGTCGCCTACAACGTCACGACCGACGAGGACGCCGACCAGCTCGCGCTCCAGGAGGAGGTGCGGGCCGAGCTCGCCGACCTCGAGGACGTCGGCGAGATCACGCTCGCCGCGCAGAGCGGGTTCGGCGCGTCGAGCGACATCGAGGTCGACATCACCGCCGCGAACGAGACGGACCTGCGCGCCGCGACCGACGCGGTGGTCGAGGAGCTCTCGGGCCTCGATTCCCTCACGCAGGTCACGTCGAACCTCGAGGCGTCGCAGCCGTACGTCGCGATCGAGGTCGACC
Source organism: Agromyces luteolus (assembly GCF_009729855.1). Taxonomy (GTDB): domain Bacteria; phylum Actinomycetota; class Actinomycetes; order Actinomycetales; family Microbacteriaceae; genus Agromyces; species Agromyces luteolus. The sequence continues at coordinate 4,281 of NZ_WODA01000010.1, forward strand.
GCGCCGCGGCCGCCGAGGCCGGCTACTCCGAGGTCGCGCTGGGCACGGTCGTGTCGGCCGCCATGCAGCCGCAGTCGGCCGGGTCGATCGTGATCGACGAGCAGACCCTCACGATCTATCTCGCGTCCGACGAGCCGCCGGCCTCCCTCGACGCGCTGCGGGCGCTCGAGGTGCCCACGCCCACCGGCACGGTGCGCCTCGACGAGCTCGCCACGGTCGAGCAGGTCGAGGGACCGGCATCCGTCACCACGGTGCAGGGACTGCGCAGCGCGACCGTGGCCGCGACCCCCGCGGGCGACGACCTCGGCACCGCGAGCGCCGACGTCCAGGGCGCGGTCGCCGCGGTCGACCTCCCCGACGGCACGTCGGCCTCGCTCGGCGGCGTCACGGCGGACCAGCAGGAGTCGTTCTCGCAGCTCGGGCTGGCCCTCCTCGCGGCGATCCTGATCGTCTACGTGGTGATGGTCGCGACGTTCAGGTCGCTGCTGCAGCCCCTGCTGCTGCTCGTGTCGGTGCCGTTCGCGGCGACGGGCGCGATCCTGCTGCAGGTCGTCACGGGCATCCCGCTCGGCGTCGCGTCGCTCGTCGGCGTGCTCATGCTCGTCGGCATCGTCGTCACCAACGCGATCGTGCTCATCGACCTCGTGAACCAGTACCGCGACCGGGGCATGACCGTGCGCGACGCGCTGCTGCACGGTGCCTCGAGACGTCTCCGACCCATCCTGATGACCGCGCTCGCGACGATCTTCGCGCTGCTGCCGCTCGCGCTCGGCATCACGGGCAGCGGCGGGTTCATCTCGCAGCCGCTGGCGCTCGTCGTGATCGGCGGCCTGCTGTCGTCGACCGTGCTGACACTGCTCGTGCTGCCCTCGCTGTACGACCTCGTCGAGGGCGGGCGAGAGCGGCGGCGCGAGAAGCGGGCCGCCAGGGCGGCCGCCGCGGCGCAGGAGGCCGAGCTGGCGACGGCGATGGCGGGCACGGCGCCGGGGGCCGTCGCCGAGGCCGACGGCGGCGGCGATTCCTCGGACGGCGACGCCGCCTCCGCGGACGCCTCATCGGACGACGACGCCGCAGACGGCGACGCCGCAGACGGCGACGCCGCTGACGGCGACACCGAGCCCGGTGACGCCGATCGGGACGGCGACGAGGGCGACCCGGGTCCGAAGCCCGTCAGCTGACGGGCGCGCGGGGTGGGGCCGGCTCCGGCCCCACCGCCTCGAGCCGCACGATGACCGCCTTCGAGACCGGGGTGTTGCTCTCCTCGGCGGCGCTCGCGAGCGGCACGAGCACGTTGGCCTCCGGGAAGTACGCGGCGGCGCAGCCGCGCGCCGTCGGGTAGGCGACGACCCGCTGGTTCGGCATGCGCCGGTCCGGCTCGCCCGGCCACTCGCTCACGACGTCGACGCGCTGGCCGTCGACGAGTCCGAGCTCGGTGAGATCGTCCGGGTGCACGAACACGACGTCCCGGCCCTTCCGGATGCCGCGATAGCGGTCGTTCAGGCTGTAGATCGTCGTGTTGAACTGGTCGTGCGAGCGCAGCGTCTGGAGGATCAGCCGGCCCTCGGGCCGCTCGAGGTGCTCGAGTTCGTTGACGGTGATCATCGCGCGCCCGGTCGGGGTGTCGAAGCGGCGCGCGTCGCGCGGGCCGTTCGGCAGCACGAACCCGCCCTTCCGCCGCACGTCGTCGTTGAACGACTCGAACCCGGGCACGACGCGTGCGATGCGATCGCGGATCAGGTCGTAGTCGCGCTCGAACTCGCGCCACGGGATGCCGTGGCGGCCGCCGAGCGTCGCCTCGGCGAGCCGGCAGACGATCGCGACCTCCGAGAGCAGGCCGTGGGCGACGGGCGGGATGGCGCCGTGGCTCGCGTGCACGGCGCACACGCTGTCCTCGACCGACACGAACTGGGGACGGCCGTCCTGGAGGTCGATCTCCGTCCGGCCGAGGGTCGGCAGGATGATCGCCTCCTCGCCCGTGACGACGTGGGACCGGTTGAGCTTGGTCGAGACCTGGACCGTGAGCTTCGCGCCGCGCATGGCCCGCTCCGCGGCATCCGTGTCGGAGATCGCGCCGACGAAGTTGCCGCCCATCGCGACGAACACGTCGAGGTCGCCGCGCTGCAAGCCCTGCACGGTCTGCAGCGAGTCGGCGCCCTCCTCGCGCGGCACCGGGAAGCCGAACTCGGCCTCGAGCGCGGCGAGGAACCGCTCGGGCATCTTCTCCCAGATGCCCATCGTGCGGTCGCCCTGCACGTTGCTGTGGCCGCGGATGGGCGACGCGCCGGCTCCGGGCCTGCCGATGTTGCCGCGCAGCAGCAGGAGGTTCACGATCTCGCGGATGGTCGCGACGGCCTTCCGCTGCTGGGTGAGGCCCATGGCCCACGTGATGATCACGCGGTCAGCGGCGAGGTAGTCGGCCGCGAGCGCGTCGATCTCGTCGGGGTCGAGGCCGGTCGCCGCGAGCACGGTCGCCTCGTCGAGGTCGGCGAGGTGCGCGCGGAACGCCTCGAGCCCCATCGTGTGCCGGTCGAGGAAGTCGTGGTCGAGCACCGTGCCCGGCGCGGCGTCCTCGGCGTCGAGCACGCGCCTGGAGACGGCCTGCAGCAGGGCCATGTCGCCGCCCGAGCGGATCTGGAGGAAGCGGTCGGCGATCGCCGTGCCCTTCCCGAGGAGGCCGCGCACCTTCTGCGGGTTCCGGTAGCGGATGAGTCCCGCCTCGGGCAGCACGTTCACGCTCACCACGCGCCCGCCCGCCCGCTTGGTCTCCTCGAGGGCGGTGAGCATGCGCGGATGGTTCGTGCCCGGGTTCTGGCCCATGACGATGACGAGGTCGGCCTTCGCGAAGTCGTCGTAGTGCACGGTCGACTTGCCGACGCCGATCGTGGAGAGGAGGGCCGTGCCGGTCGACTCGTGGCACATGTTGGAGCAGTCGGGGAGGTTGTTCGTGCCGAAGGCGCGGACGAAGAGCTGGTAGAGGAACGCGGTCTCGTTCGCCGTTCGGCCGCTCGTGTAGAACGCGGCGCGGTCGGGGGTCTCGAGCGCGTTCAGCCGGTCGGCGATGATCCCGAACGCGTCGTCCCAGGCGATCGGCTCGTAGTGGTCGGATCCCGCGCGCTTGTGCACGGGCTCGACGAGCCGGCCCTGCCGGCCGAGCCAGTACTCGTCACGGCCCTGCAGCGACGTGAGCGAGTGCTCGCGCCAGAACTCGCGGGGCACGGTGACCGGCGTCGCCTCCCACGTCGTCGCCTTCATGCCGTTCTCGCAGAACTCGAGCACGTTGCGGTGGCTCGGGTCGGGCCACGCGCAGCTCATGCAGTCGAAGCCGTCCCGCTGGTTGATCGCGAGCGCGAGCCGCGCGGTGCGCGAGAGACCCATGCGCGCGAGCGCGGGCTCCATGGAGTGCAGGATGCCGGGGACGCCGACCGCCCAGTCCTTTGGGTGCCCGACCTCGAGGTCGGGGTACGGCTCGGTCGTGCGCCCGTCGGCGCGGTCCGCCATCAGCTCGCCTCCGCCCGCACGGTGGCGGTGGCGTGCGCCTCCGCGTCGGATGGTGCGGCGATGCGCTCCTCGCCCGCGTAGACGACCATCGAGTCGCCGCGCAGGAACCCGACGAGGGTGAGGCCGGATGCCGCGGCGTGCTCGACCGCGAGCGACGACGGCGCCGACACGGCCGCGAGCACCGGGATGCCGGCCATGGTCGCCTTCTGCGCGAGCTCGAAGCTCGCCCGACCCGAGACCTGGAGGACCATGCCGCGGAGCGGCAGCAGCCCTTCGCGGGCCGCCCAGCCGACGACCTTGTCGACGGCGTTGTGGCGCCCCACGTCCTCGCGAAGCACGAGCAGCTCGCCCGTGCGTCCGTCGAAGAGCGCGGCCGCGTGCAGGCCCCCGGTGCGTTCGAACACGGCCTGCCCGGCGCGCATCCGGTCGGGGAAGCCGACGAGCAGCGCCGGATCGAGCCGAAGGTCGTCGCCAGTGACGTCGTAGGCCGAACGCGTCCGGACGGCGTCGATGCTCGCCTTGCCGCACACGCCGCACGAGCTCGTCACGGTGAAGTTCCGCTCGGTCGAGGCATCCGGTGCCGGCACGCCCGGTGCGAGGCCGACGTCGAGCACGTTGTACGTGTTCTCGCCCGGCGCGCCGCAGTGGATCGCGGCCGCGACCTGGTCGCCTCGCGCGACGACGCCCTCGGAGACGAGGAAGCCCGTGGCGAGGTCGACGTCGTGGCCCGGCGTGCGCATCGTGACGGCGAGCCGGCGCCCGCCGACCCGGATCTCGAGCGGTTCCTCGACCGCGAGATGGTCCTCCCGGCGCGAGGTCGCGCCCCCGACGGTGATCCGTGCGACCCGCGTCCTCGCGGTGATCCTGCCCATGCTCCCTGCCTATCACGCCGCCCTGCGCGCCGCGCGATCTACAGTGAACGAGTGGGCGAGGTCGATGCGGTGATCCTCATGGGCGGTCGCGCCGAGCGGCTCGGCGGCATCGCCAAGGGAGACCTGCGCGTCGACGGGACGACCCTGCTCGAGCGCGTCGTGGCCGCGGCCGGGATGGCGCGTCATCGCGTGGTCGTCGGCGACGCCGGCGCCACCGAACTGCCCGGCGATGTGGTCGTGGTGCGCGAGGAGCCGCCGTTCTCGGGCCCGGCGGCTGGGGTCGCGGCGGGCGTGGCCGCGCTGCCGCCGCGGCCCGGCGTCGCGGGGGAGGATGCCGCCGCCGGGGATGCCGCCGCCGACGCCGTGCTGCTCCTCGCGGGCGACCTCCCGTTCGTCGCCGAGGCGATCCCGCCGCTGCTCGCGGCGTTCGTGGGGGCGGATGCCGCCCGTGCGGATGGCGCGATGATCGTCGACGAGACCGGGCGGGCGCAGTACCTGACCGCCGTCGTCCGACGCGCTGCGCTCGATGACGCGATCGCCGCGGCCGGCCGGCTCGAGGGCGCGTCGATGCGCCGATTGGTCGCCGCGTTGCGTCTCGTCGACGTCGCGCTGCCCGGACGGGCGACGATGGACGTGGACACGTGGGCCGACGCACGCGCCGTCGGCGCGACGGCCGGCGAGGCCGACGGCACGGGTGACGGGTCGCGCAGCGCGACCGGCGCCGCGCCGGGCCCCACGACGGAAGGAGCATCGACATGAGCGACCAGGACGACCTGCACCGGGTGCTGGCCGACTGGGCCGACCGCGTGCGCGCCGAGCTCGACATCGCCGGCGCCCCGCTCGACCTCGACCTCGTGCTCGGCGTCGCCGGCGTGGCCGCGCACGCGGTGGTCCGGCCCGCCGCCCCCGTGACGACGTACCTCGCGGGCTACGCCGCCGGCCTCGCTGCGGCCGCGGGTGCCGATCCGGATGCCGCCGCGGCCGACGCGCTGGAGCGGGCACGCCGGCTCGCCGGCTCGTGAGCAGGCCCGTCGCGTGGGGCGAAGCGCGCGCCCTCGCGCGCTCGGCCGCGCCCGCGCCGTCCACCGAGCGCGTGCCGCTCGCGGAGGCGCTCGGTCGCGTGCTCGCGGAGCCGCTCGTGACCGCCATCCCCCTGCCGCATTTCGCCTCGGCGGCGATGGACGGCTGGGCGGTGTGCGGTGCGCCGCCGTGGCGGCTGCGTGCGGACGTCGCTGACGATGCCGCGCGTCCGGCATCCGCCGCCGGCGTTCTGGCCGCCGCGTCACCGGCCCGGCTCGAGCCAGGCGAGGCCGTCGCGATCGTGACGGGCGCGCCGGTGCCACCCGGTGCCGAGGCCGTGCTCCGGGTCGAGGCCGGGCGGGTCGACGGCGACATCCTCGAACCCATCGGCGAGACCGGACGGCACGACGTCGAGGGTCGGCGGCACATCCGGCCGGCCGGCGCCGAGGCGGCGATCGGCGATCGCCTGCTCGACGCCGGGGTCATCCTCACGCCGCCGCGCATCGCGCTCGCCGCGGCGACCGGCGCCGACGACCTCGCCGTGCGGCGTCGGCCGCGCGTGGCGCTGATCCTCACGGGCGACGAGGTCGTCGAGTCCGGCGTGCCCGCGTCCGGGGAGGTGCGCGACAGCTTCCGCGTGGCCATCCCGGCCGCACTGCGCGCGCTCGGCGCCGAGGTCGTCGCCATCCACCGCGTCGGCGACGATGACTCGGCGACCCGGGTCGCACTCACGGCCGACGACGTCGACCTCGTCGTGACGACCGGCGGCACGGGCCGCTCGAGCGCCGACCACGTCCGCACCGCGCTCGCCGCCGAGGGCGCCGACCTCGTCGTGCCCGGCCTCGCGGCGCGGCCGGGCGGGCCGACGCTGCTCGCCCGGCTTCCCGGCGCCGGCGGTCGCCTCGTGCTCGGCCTGCCGGGCAACCCCCTCGCCGCACTGCTCGGCCTCGTCGCGCTCGGCGCGCCGCTCCTGTCCGCGTGGACCGGGACCGCGGCCGCCTCCCGGACGGTCGCCGCGGCACGCGCGTTGCCCGGCCGCGCGCACTCCACCGGCCTCGTGCCCGCGACCGTCGTCGGCGGGGCGGCGACCCCGGCCGCGCACCTCGGTTCCGGGATGCTCCGCGGCCTGGCCGCGGCCGACGTGGTGCTCGTGGTCCCCCCGGCCGGCGTCGCGGAGGGCGGGTCCGTCGAGGCGCTGCCCCTGCCCTGGTCGGGCTGAGGACCTCGCCGACGACATTCCGGCCCGCCCCTTGCGCTGCGGGATACGGGTGGCCCGCCCACGTGTCGGCGCCGAGTGCGATGATCGGGGCATGGAACGCACCGATCGCGACGTCGACGAATTCCTGGCGGCGCTCGAGGGCGACCGGGCCGACGCCATGCGCGAGCTCGACCGCATCATCGGCGCCGAGTTCGCCGGGCTCGAGCGCGTGCTGTGGCAGGGCGTGTTCTGGGGCGGCACCGAGCAGGAGATCATCGGCTACGGTGCGATCACCCAACCCCGCCCCAAGGGCGGATCGGTCGACTGGTTCCTCGTCGGGCTCGCCGACCAGGCGAAGCACGTGAGCGTGTACGTGAACGCCGCGGAAGACGGCGCCTACCTGGTCCAGCGGCACGCGTCGGAACTCGGGCGCGTGAAGGTCGGCTCCGCCGCGATCGCGATTCCGAGCCTCGATCGGCTCGACCTCGACGCGTTCGTCCGAGTCCTCCGCCGCGCGAAGGAGCTCACGCCCGACGCGCGGTGAGGCCGGCCCGGTCGGCCGCCGCCCCAGTTCGCCCGCGGTTCACCGAAGCTTCACCCTCCCGTCGCATCGTGCCCACCCGGCCGCATGGGCCGACTCCGTACGGTCGGATGCATGTCCACCGAGGTGCCGCTCCACGAGCGGGTGCACGACACCCTGCGCGAGCGCATCGGACGCGGCGACTGGTCCGCGGGCATGCGACTGCCGAGCGAGGCGGCGCTGTGCCGCGAGTTCGGGACGAGCCGTGGTCCGGTGCGCCGCGCGCTCGCCGTGCTGCGCGAGGAGGGGTACGTCGTCGGCGGCCGCGGCCGTCCGCCGCTCGTCGGACGCGTCGTGCCCACGCAGCCGTTCTCGACGTTCACCTCGTTCACCGAGTGGGCGCGGGCGATCGGCCGCGAGCCGGGGCAGCGGACCCTCGAGGCGGGCACCCGGCCCGCCCCGTCGACCGTCGCGGGCTTCCTCGGGCTCGACGAGGGGGCGACGGTCACGCAGGTCGTCCGCCTGCGGTTGCTCGACGGCGTGCCGACCATGGTCGAGCGCAGCTCGTTCCCGCCCGAGATCGGCGCGCTGCTCGACGACCTCGACTGCGATCGCGGGTCGCTGCACGCGCACCTCGTCTCGCGCGGCGTCGACCTGCGGCGTGCACGGCACACGATCGACGCGGTCGCCGCCAACCCCCTCGACTCCGAGGTGCTCGAGGTCGGCGCCGGCAGCCCGCTCCTCCGCGAGCGCCGGATCACCTTCGACTCCGCCCGCCGGCCCCTCGCCTACGCCGACGACCGGTACCGCCCCGAGCTCGCGACCTTCACGATCGAGAACGAGGTCGACCGCCGCACGCCGCTCACGCGATCGCACCCCGCCGAGGCGGTTCGATGATCACGCTGGCCGTGCTGGCGTTCGAGGGTGCGGTGGTCCGGCGGTCGACGGATGCCGCGGCGCCGCCGCTGCTCGTCAAGGGCGTCGAGTCGACGCTCGCCGAGCTGCGTCGCCGGGGCGTCCGCGTCGTCCTCGTGTGCGAGGGGCGGCACCAGGATGCCGTCGACGCGCTCGCGCGTCTCGGCTGGTCGGTGGCGGACGACCTGCGCGCGCCGCGCGCCGTCGACGGCGTCGTGGCCGTCGACGACGTGGCATCCGCCCCGCCCGCGCCCTTCGTCGTGCACCACGCCATGGAGCTCGCCGGCACGCTCGACGTGCGCCAGGTGCTCGTCGCCGGCGACTCGATCGCGATGCTCGAGGCGGGTCGCTCGGCCGGGGCCGGGTGGGTCGTCGGCGTGCTGAGCGGCGCCGCCCGTCGGCCCGAGCTCGCGTCGGTGCTGCACGACGCGATCCTCAGCGACGTCAACGACCTCGTCGCACTCGCGGTGCCCGCGGCTCCGACGCGCTGAGCCGAGGGGCGCCCGTCCTCAGCCCACGTGCGGCCCGAGGGGCGTGCCCTGGTGGAACAGCATCCGCGGCCGGTCGCCGGCGATCCGCCAGAGCGAGCTCCGACGACTCCGCATGCCGTCGGCGTCGAGCGTGTAGGTCAGCAGCGCGAGGTCGGATGCCACGAGCTCGACGTGCTCGCCGGTGACGACGGCCGACTGCACGTCGACCGCGTCGGGCCCGGTCATCACGTCGATGAGCTCGTCCCGCGTCCACAGCCGCCCGCTGCGGCCGATCTCGCGGAAGGACTCGTGGAGCAGGTCCTCGAGCGCCGTGGGGTCGCGCCGGGTCTCGGGCTCGAGCAGTCGGCGTTCGGCTCCGGTCACGAGCACGGCGATGGACTCGTCTTCCATGCCGCGAGCCTACGCCGTCGACCGCGCGCCCGGTTCCGGACGGGTGATCCGGGCGGAGGGTCGTTCGGCCGTTGCGCCCCGCTCGCGGGCGGGCACACGATGGAGCCATGGCGACCCCCCGCGACTTCGACCCCGCGTGCGAGGACCCGGCCGAGGTCGCCGGTCGCCTGGGCGTCGACCCCGACACCGGGCTCGACGCGTCGGAGGCCGAGGCGCGGCTGCAGGCGCACGGCGCGAACGAGCTCCGGCCGGCCAGCCGGGTGCCGTTCTGGCGCCGCGTCGTCGCGCAGCTCGCCGACCCGCTCATCGTGCTGCTCCTCGCGGCGGTCGTGGTGTCGGTCGTCGCCTGGCTCGTCGAGGGGGCGCACGGCTGGCCGATCGACGCGCTCGTGATCCTCGCGATCATCGTGCTGAACGCCGTGCTCGGGCTCGTGCAGGAGTCGCGGGCCGAGAAGGCGGTCGCGGCGCTCGCCGTGATGACCCGCGCGCACTCGACGGTGCTGCGCGACGGCGAGCTCCGCACGGTGACGAGCGACGAGCTCGTGCCCGGCGACGTGCTCGCGCTCGCCGAGGGCGACCGGGTCGGGGCGGACGCGCGGCTCGTGCGCGCGAACGCGCTGCGCGTCGCGGAGGCATCCCTCACCGGCGAGAGCCTGCCCGTCGAGAAGGACCCGGCGACGCTCGACCGCCGGGTGCCGCTCGGCGACCGTCACGACATGGTGTTCGCCGGCACCGCGGTCAGCCGCGGCACCGGGCGGGCGATCGTGACCGAGACGGGCATGGCGACCGAGATGGGCGCGATCGCGACCATGCTCGACGAGACGGTCGAGGAGCCCACGCCGCTGCAGGTGGAGGTCGCGCACCTCGGTCGCATGCTCGGCCGCATCGTCGTCGCGATCGCGATCGTCGTGATGCTCACCGTGACGATCGTCCAGGGCGTCGACACCCCCTCCGGGTTCGTGACGGTGCTGCTGCTCGGGGTCTCGCTCGCGGTCGCGGCCGTGCCCGAGGGGCTCCCGGCGATCATGTCGCTCGTGCTCGCGCTCGGCGTGCAGCGGATGGCGCGCCGGAACGCCGTCGTCAAGAAGCTCTCGAGCGTCGAGACGCTCGGGTCGGCCTCCGTCATCTGCACCGACAAGACGGGCACGCTGACCACCAACCAGATGACGATCCAGCGGATCGTCACGGCCTCGGGCGTCGTCGACCTCGGCGGCGTCGGCTACGCGCCGGTGGGCGCCGCGACCTCGAAGGGGCGGGAGCTCGGCGACGGGCCGCTCCGCGCCGAGGCGCAGCTCGTCCTCGGCGCCGGGTCGCTCGTCAACGACGCGCAGCTCGCCGAGCACGACGGGGTGTGGGAGATCGAGGGCGACCCGACCGAGGCGGCCTTCCTCGTCGCGGCCCGGAAGGTCGAGGGCGCGGCCGAGGAGGCGGCCCGGTACGGCCGCGTGGGCGAGGTGCCGTTCAGCTCCGAGCGCAAGATGATGTCGACCGCGCACCGGCACGAGGGCGGCGACGTCGTCGTGCTCAGCAAGGGGGCGCCCGACGTGCTGCTCCAGCACTGCACGCGCCTGCAGGTCGGCGACCGCATCGTGCCGCTCGACCCCGTTCGGCGCGCCCACGCGCTCGCCGAGATCGAGGCGCTCTCGGAGGAGGCGTTCCGCACGCTCGCGGTCGCGTACCGGCCGGCGCCGGAACTCGCGGGCCGCCCGCCCGGCGACCCGCTGCAGGCGGATGCCGCGGGGCCCGACGAGATCGCCGAGGAGGACCTCGTCTACGCGGGCGTCGTGGGCATCATCGACCCGCCGCGCCCCGAGGTGCGACCCGCGATCGCCGAGGCGCGCGCCGCCGGCATCCGCGTCGTCATGATCACGGGGGACCACCCGGCGACCGCTGCGCGCATCGCGCGCGACCTCGGCATCATCGGCGAGGACGGGATCGCCCTCCCCGGCGCGCGCCTCGACGGCATGGACGACAGGCAGCTCCGCGACGCAGTGCGGACGGTGTCGGTGTTCGCGCGCGTCGCGCCCGAGCACAAGCTCCGCATCGTCGACGCGCTCCAGGCCGAGGGCCTCGTCGTCGCGATGACCGGCGACGGCGTGAACGACGCGCCCGCGCTGAAGTCGGCCGACATCGGCATCGCGATGGGCATCACGGGCACCGAGGTCACGAAGGAGGCGGCGAAGATGGTGCTCGCCGACGACGACTTCGCGACGATCGTGCACGCGGTCCGCGAGGGCCGGGTGATCTTCGACAACATCCGGAAGTTCCTGCGCTACCTCCTCTACTCGAACATGGGCGAGGTGCTCACGGTGTTCCTCGGCGTCGTGTTCGCCGGGGCGCTCGGCTTCGCCGGGGCCTCCGACGAGGCCGTGGTGCTGCCGCTCCTCGCGACCCAGATCCTCTGGATCAACCTCGTCACCGACTCGGGCCCGGCGCTCGCGATGGGCGTCGACCCGGAGGTCGACGACGTCATGGCGCGGCCGCCGCGCGGCCTGCACGACCGCGCGATCGACCTCGGCATGTGGATCGGCATCGCCACGACGGGCATCGTGATCGCCGTCGCGACGCTGCTCACGATGGACGCCTTCCTGCCGGAGGGGCTGATCCCGGGCGGCACCGACACGTTCGAGACCGCGCGCACGGCCGGGTTCACGACGCTCGTGTTCGCGGGGCTGTTCACCGCGTTCAACGCGAGGTCGGCGACCTCGAGCGCGTTCCGGTCGGTCTTCGCGAACCGCTGGCTGTGGGGCGCGGTCGCGCTCGCCGTGGCGCTGCAGGTCGCCGTGGTGTCGTGGGCGCCGTTGCAGGTCGCCTTCGGCACGACGTCGCTGGATGCCGCGCACTGGGCGGTCTGCGTCGCGATGGCGTCGTCGGTGCTCTGGGTCGAGGAGCTGCGCAAGCTCGGCATCCGCGCGGTCGCGCGCCGACGCGCGGCGCGCACCACGGGCCCCGGGGCGACGGGTCCGAGCGTCGGAGCACCGGCGTCCGGGATCGCAGACACGCGGCCGCGCTGACCCGTGGGCCCGCGGCATCCGTCGTCGCTATCGTCGGCAGTATGACCGAGCCCGCCGCACTGTCGCACGATCCGCTCTGGCCGCGTGCCGGCGACTGGCCGTCGTTCGAGGCGATGGCGGATGGCGCGCGCGCCGCGCTCGCGATCCTCGGCGTCCCCGCGTGGCGCACCTCGCTGTCCCCCACCGCGGCGCACGCGACGCCGGCGGCGATCCGCGCCGCGCTGCGGCGCTACAGCCCGGCGCTCGTGCCCGATCGCTCGCGTGACCCGTTCTCCTCGCCGCTCGCCGACGGGATGGACCTGGGCGAGCTCGACCTCGTCGACGCCGGCGACATCGAGGAGCCCGACGGAGGGGCGGGGGAGGCGCGCACGCGCGCCCGCGTCGGCGAGCTGCTCGCGCGGTCGGAGGCGCTCCTCGCGCTCGGCGGCGACAACTCGGTCACCGTCGCGACCGCGCTCGGGGCGTGGGGCTCCGACCTCGCGACGGCCGGGCTCGTCACGATCGACGCGCACTACGACCTGCGCGACGGCGTCTCGAACGGCTCGCCCGTGCGCCGGCTGATCGAGGCGGGACTCGACCCGAGCCGAATCGTGCAGATCGGCATCCAGGACTTCGCGAACTCGGCCGCCTACGCGCGGCGCGCCACCGACCTCGGGATCACGGTCATGCACCGCAACGAGCTGCACCACCGCGTGCCGCACCTCGCGATGGCCGAGGCGCTCGAGATCGCCGGCGCCGCCGGCGGACCGGTCCACCTCGACGTCGACGTCGATGCGTGCGACCGCTCGGTCGTGCCCGCCTGCCCCGCCTCGGTGCCCGGGGGACTCGCGGCGTGGGAGCTCCGCGCGCTCGTCCGCGCCGCGGCATCCGACCCCCGCGTGCGCAGCGCCGACCTCGTCGAGATCGACGCGACCGCCGACGCCGCCGACGGGCGCACCGTGCGCCTCGCGGCGCTCTGCGTGCTCGAGTTCGCCGCCGGGGTCGCGTTGCGACTCGTGCCCGGACCCGCGGAGCCGGTGGTCGACCCGGCGTAGCACCACCTTACGTGCGGCGGTGCGAGCGTGTCCGATCCGGGTCCCGCGCACCGTGACGCGCCGCGCCCGCGGTGGCAGACTCGGCCCATGAAGACCCTCGTGCTCGTGCGTCACGCGAAGTCGGCGTGGGGTGATCCGACCCTGGCCGACCACGACCGGCCGCTGAACGATCGCGGGCGGCGCGACGCCCCGGAGATGGCGGGCCGGCTCCGCGAGCGCGGGGTCGTGCCGGACGCGATCCGCGCGAGCACCGCGGTCCGCGCGCGGACCACCGCTGAGGCGATGGCCGCGGCGCTCGAACTGCCCGCCGACGTGCTCGTGCTCGACGAACGCCTCTACGGTGCCGGCCCCGACGCGATCCTCGGCGTGGTCGCCGAACTCGACGAGGACGTGGGCACCGCCATGGTGGTGGCGCACGATCCGGGCATGTCCGACCTCGCCTACCGGCTCTCGGGCGAGATCGAGCACATGCCGACCTGCGCCGTCGCGGAGTTCCGGTTCGCGGTGTGGTCGTGGTCCGAGATCCCGGACGCGGCCGCGGTCGCGGTCCACCTCGACACGCCTCGCTGACGCCGCACGCCGCTCGCCGGTCAGCCCTCCGACGTCGCGAGCATCCGGCGCACGTACGGCGTCGCGGGCGCTGCGGCGAGCTCTTCGAGCGTGCCGCGCTGGGTCACGCGCCCGTCCTCGAGCACGAGGACGTGATCGGCGAGGGTCGCGGCATCCGCCCTGCTGTGCGTGACGACCACCGTCGCGCCGCCGAACTCGCGGACGTGCTGGGCGAGCTCGGCCCGCATGTCGTGTCGGAGCTCGACGTCGAGCGCCGACATCGGCTCGTCGAGGAGGAGCACCTCGGGCTCGGCCGCGAGCGCCCTGGCGAGTGCGACGCGCTGCGCCTGCCCGCCCGAGAGCTCGCCGGGCAGCCGGTCGGCGAGCGTGGTGAGGCCGTACCGGGCGAGCCAGGGCTCGGCGGCGGCGCGGGCGTCGTGCCGCGACCCGCGCATGCGCGCGGCGAATGCGACGTTGTCGCGCACGGTGAGGTGCGGGAAGAGGACGTAGTCCTGGAACAGCACGCCGACCCGACGCCGCTCGGGAGGGAGGCGGTCGACGTCGCGGTCGCCGATGCGCACGCGACCGGCATCGACCGGGACCAGCCCCGCGATCGCGGCGAGCAGGGTCGACTTGCCGGCGCCGTTCGGCCCGACGACGGCGAGCGGATGCCCCGGCAGCGCGTCGAACGCCGCCTCGACGCGGTGCGCGCCGCGCGTGACGGTGACGTCGGCGTGCAGGGCGGGACGCGCGCCGGCCGGCCCCCGCGGCGGAGGAGACGGCGCCGGCGTCTCGCGCGTCATCCGCGGACCCCCGGCAGCCATCGATCGCGGAGGAGCAGCAGCACGCCGACGGACACCGCGAGCAGCAGCAGCGCGAGCGCGATCGCCTCGTCGGGATCGGTCTGCATCGCGAGGTAGCTCGCGATCGGCAGGGTGCGGGTGACGCCCGGCAACGACCCGGCGAACGTGATCGTCGCGCCGAACTCGCCGAGCGCGCGCGTGAAGCAGAGCACCGCGCCCGCGGCGACCCCGGGTGCGACGAGCGGCAGCGTCACGTGCCGGAACACCTGCCAGCGCGACGCGCCGAGCGTCGCGGCTGCGAGCTCGGTCCGGCGGTCGGTCGATCGCAGCGCCCCCTCGACCGCGAAGACGAGGAACGGCAGCGCGACGAACACCTGCGCCAGCACGACGGCCCCGGTCGTGAACGGCACCGTGATGCCGAACAGGTCGTCGAGCGCGCTCCCGATCAGGCCGCGGCGGCCGAGCAGGAGCAGCAGCGCGATCCCGCCCACGACGGGCGGCAGCACCAGCGGCACCGTCACGGCCGCCCTGAGCAGCCGCCGCGCCGGCGTCGGCCACGCGGCCGCGCGCGCGAGGAGGACGGCGAGGGGCACCCCGAGCATGAGGCAGACGCCCGTCGCCGCGGTCGCGGTGCCGAGCGAGAGCACCAGGGCCTCGAGCACCGACTCGCGGGCGAGCAGCTCGCCGAGCTCGCCCCACGGCGCGCGAGCGACCAGCGCGACGAGCGGCAGCACGAGGACCGCGAGGCCGACGCCGGCGAGCACGGCGACGGGCCACGCGAGGCCGCCGTGCGCGCGGGGCGGGCGTCGGCGCGTCGGCGCGCGGGGCGTCGTCTGCGGGGCGGTCACGGCGCGCCGAACCCCAGCCGGTCGAGCACGTCCCGGCCCTCCGGACCCGTGACGAACGCCGTGAACGCGGCCGCGGCGGCCGGGTGCGGCGCCTCGGCGAGCGCCGCGATCGGGTAGCGGTTGACGACGGATGCCGCGGCCGGCACGTCGATGCCCTCGACCGACCCGCCGGACGAGCGCACGTCCGTCCGGTACACGAGCCCCGCGTCCACCTCGCCGAGCGCGACCTTGGTGAGCACGGCCTTCACGTCGGACTCGAGCGTGTCGGGCGCCGCGTCGACGCCCGCCTCGTCGAGCAGCGTCGCGGCGGCGGCGCCGCACGGCACGCTCTCGTCGCAGAGCGCGATCCGGAGCTCCTCGCGCGCGAGGTCGTCGAGCCCGGCGATCCCCGCCGGGTTGCCAGTGGGCACGGCGAGTTCGAGGGTGTTCGTCGCGAAGACGGTCGCGTCGTCGGCGAGCCCGGCGTCGACGACGGTCGCCATCGGCGGTTCGGCTGCGGCCGCGAACACGTCGGCCGGGGCGCCCGCGACGACCTGCTGCGCGAGTGCGGCGCTGCCGCCGAGGTTCAGCACCACGTCGACCTCGGGATGCCGCTCCTCGAACCGTGCGGCGAGCTCCTCGAACGCGTCGGTGAGGGAGGCGGCCGCGAACACCGTGATCGTGCCGGACTCGAGGGCGTCCGCGGTCGAGGGGGTCGCGGGGCCGGGGCCGCCCGTGCCGTCCGCGTCGCCCGCGCCGCCCGCGCACGCCGCGAGCACGCCGACCACGGCGGCGGCGAGCGCGACGCGTGCGACGCGGGAGCGGAGCATCCGTCGCCGTACGCCTCGCGCTCGTCGGCTCACCCGTCGACCCCGCCCGGCAGCTCGATCGAGACCACCGTGGCCTTGGCGCTCGCCGCGGCGAGCATGCCGGGTTCGAGTCCGAGCTCGTCCGCGGCCTCGCGGCTCATGAGCGAGACGATGCGGAAGGGGCCTGCGCGCAGCTCCACCTGGGCCATCACGCCGTCCCGCCGGACGGCGGTGACGAGGCCCACGAACCGATTGCGCGTCGAGGCGCGCGCGAGGGGGAAGGCCTGCGCGAGCGCGCCGCCGTCGGGTTCGTCGCCGAGCAGTCGGACGAGCTCCGACCCCGCGACCAAGCGCATGCCGTTCGGGCCCCGTTCGAGCTGGAGGCGCCCGGCCTCGGCCCAGCGCCGGACCGTGTCGTCGCTCACCCCCAGCAGGGCCGCCGCCTCGCTGATGCGGAAGGACGTCATGATCTCGTCCGCGGATGCGTCACCATACTGCGAGAATATCCGCACATGCGGGCAAAGTCCACCGCGGTCGCGGGGTGGCAGGTCGGCGGTCGCCAGGGCGCTCCGACCGCCGACGGCTCAGCCGGCGTGCAGCGAACGGTAGCGATCCGCGTCGATGGCCATCACGCGCGTCGTGCCGTCGTTCGCGATCTCCTCGAAGCCGAGCCGCTCGGCGAGCGCCTTCGATGCGGTGTTGCCGACCGTCATGTGCGCCTCGGCCACCGATCCGCCCAGTTCGTCGAACGCGAGACCGAGCATCGCGAGCCCCGCCTCGGCGGCGTACCCCTTGCCCTGCCACCGCGGACCGATGACCCAGCCGACCTCGAGCCGGCGGGACGCCGGTTCCAGGGTTCGCAGGTGCAGCGACGCGTCGCCGATCAGCCGATCGTCGAGGAGCACGGCCAGGGCGAGGAAGTCGTCGCGCTGCTCGAGCCGCGTGTGGTGCGTGCGGTGGAAGAGGTGCACGAACGACTCCGCCCGGGTGCGCAGCGGCCACGAGAGGTGCTCGACCACCGCCGGATCGGACTGCAGCTCGTACCAGGCGGCGGCGTCGGCCAGCCGATGCGGGCGCAGCCGGAGGCGTTCGGTGACGATCACGGGGGAGCGGACGCCGTCGGGGATGCGCGGTCCGCGCAGGAATCGCGGGCGCTGCGGGACGAGGTCGCGGACCAGGCGGAGCACGTCGGTCGATCCGTTTCGCCCGGCGCCGGGCGGTGCTCCTGTCGTGCGGCTCATCGAGGCCCCCTCATCACGCTCCCGCATTCGTCCACGCCGCGCAAGACCGAGATCGCGTCGTCCTCCGCCCGTGGGACCGCGGCACCTCGACGGCACGGCCTGCCTTCGACGGTAGGCGGCGTTCCTGTGAGGACGACAGGGATTGCCTGTGGCGCCCCGATGGCGTAGCCCTGCTGCGAGAATCGAGCCATGCCCCTCGATCCCGATGCGCCGCGGTTCGCGCGGCAGCGCGTCCTCCCGGGAATGGGCGCGGCCGGCCAGCGCCGACTCGCGGGAGCCCACGTCGTCGTGCTCGGCGCGGGCGGGCTCGGAAGCGCCGTGATCCCCGCGCTCGCCGCCGCGGGCGTCGGCCGGCTCACGCTCGTCGACGACGACGTGGTCGAACCCACCAACCTCCACCGGCAGACCCTCCACCACGACGCCGACGTCGGCCGGGCCAAGGTCGATTCGGCGACGGATGCCGCGCGGCTGCTCGCACCCGACGCGACCGTGCAGGGGGTGCGCGCACGATTCGACGCCGGCAACGCCGACGACCTGCTCGCCGACGCCGACCTGGTGGTCGACGGCACGGACGACATCCTCACCCGGTACGTCGCCGACGACGCGGCCGCGCGCGCCGGCATCCCGCTCGTCTGGGGCTCGGCGGCCAGGTTCTCCGGCCAGGTCGGCGTGTCGTGGGAGGCCCGCGGCGTCTCGTACCGCGACCTCTTCCCCGAGCCCCCGGCCGATGCGGGCCTCAGCTGCGAGGTCGACGGCATCCTGCCCACCGTGTGCACGGTGACCGGCGGACTGATGGCGGGCGAGGTGCTGAAGCTGCTCGCCGGGCTCGGTGAGCCGATGCTCGGGCGAGTCGCGGTCTACGACGCGCTCACGGGGCGGACCCGCGAGATCGCCTATGCGCGGGCCGAGGATGCGCCGCGCGCGACGGTCGCGACGGCGCGGCCCGTCGCCGCCGCCGGATCCCCCGGGCCGCCCGCGCCCGCCGAGGTCGACGCGGTCGCGCTCGCCGCCGAACTCGCGTCCGACGCTCCCCCGCGGCTGCTCGACGTGCGCGAGCCGTGGGAGGCCGACCTCGTCGCGATCGAGGGCTCGATCCTGATCCCGCTGCACGAGCTCGGGGCCCGGACCGGCGAGCTCGACCCCGCGGCATCCCTCGTCGTGTACTGCCACCTCGGCGTCCGCTCGAGGCTCGCCGCCGAGCACCTTCTCGCCGCGGGATTCGCCGAGGTGCGGAACCTGACGGGCGGCATCGACGCGTGGTCGCTCGCCGTGGACCCCGAGCTGACGAGGTACTGATGACCCGGATCCCGTTCGACGAGCACGCCCGGTTCGTGCGGTCCCTGCTGGCCCCGCTCGGAGCCCGCCCGACGGAGCGGGTCGCGGTGGCCGACGCGCTCGGCCGCACCACCGCGTCGCCCGTCGAGTCGCCGATCGACCTGCCGCCGTTCCGGAACTCGCAGATGGACGGCCTGGCCGTGCGGGCGGCCGACGTGGCCGGCGCGCCCGTCGAGCTCCCGGTCGTCGGCGAGTCCGCGGCGGCGCCGGGTGAGCCCACGCCGCTCGCGGCCGGCACCGCGGTGCGGATCATGACGGGCGCGCCCGTGCCCGACGGTGCCGACGCGGTCGTTCCGGTCGAGGACACGGAGGCCGTCGATGGCTCCGGGTCGGTGCGCATCCTCCGCGCGCGGGCCGCCGGCGAGTACGTGCGCGAGGCCGGGTCCGACCTCGCCGCCGGCGGCGACGTGCTCCCCGCCGGCATCCGCCTGGCACCGCGCCACCTCGCCGCCGCCGCCGCGTCGGGACTCACCGAGCTGCTCGTGCGCGAGCGCGTGCGCGTCGCCGTGGTGAGCACCGGCAGCGAGCTCGTCGAGCCGGGCACGCCGCTCGGACCGGGCGAGCTTCCCGACGCCAACGGCGTCGCGCTGCGCTCCGCGGTCGACGCATGCGGCGCCGTCGTCGTGCACGCCGGACGCGTCCGCGACGACGTGGCTCGCCTGCGCGCCGAGCTCGACGCCGCCGTCGACGCCGGGGCCGAGCTCATCCTCACGAGCGGGGGGATCTCGAAGGGCGCCTACGAGGTGGTGCGCGAGCTCATCGAGCCGCGCGGCGCGTGGGTCGGGTCCGTCGCGATGCAGCCCGGCGGCCCCCAGGCGACCGGGGTCCACCGCGGCGTGCCGCTCATCGCGTTCCCCGGCAACCCGGTCAGCGCCCAGCTCTCGTTCGCGCTGTTCGTCGCGCCGTCGCTCCGGGCGATCGCGGGCCTGCCGCCGGCTCGCACCGAGCGGATGCCGCTCGCCGAGGGCGTCCGGTCCGTTCCCGGGAAGCGGCAGTTCCTCCGGGGGAACCGCACCGCCGACGGGCTCGCGATGCCCGTCGGGGGCCCCGGGTCCCACCTCGTCGCCGCGCTCGCGGCATCCGAACTGCTCATCGTCATCCCCGAGTCGATCGAGGCGCTGGCGGCCGGCGCCGAGGTCGATACCGTGTACCTATGAGCGAGGGTCACATGAGCGAGCTCACGCACCTCGACGACGACGGCCGCGCACGCATGGTCGACGTCGGCGGCAAGCCCGTGACACGCCGCGTCGCCATCGCCGAGGGGCGGCTCGACACGACGGCCGAGGTCGTCGCGCTCGTCCGGTCGGACGGGCTGAAGAAGGCCGACGTGCTGCCCACCGCGCGCATCGCCGGCATCTCGGCGGCCAAGCGCACGAGCGAGCTGATCCCGCTCGCGCACATCGTGCCGCTCGACGCCGTGTCGATCGACTTCGGCTTCGAGGAGTCCGCCGTCACGATCCGGGCGACCGCGACGACCACCGGCCGTACCGGGGTCGAGATGGAGGCCCTGACGGCGGTCGCGGTCGCGGGCCTCACGCTGCACGACATGGTCAAGGCCGTCGACCCGGCGGCGCAGCTCGGCGGCATCCGTCTCGTCGAGAAGCGCGGCGGCAAGCGCGGCGTGTGGCGGGCGGATGACGCGGCGTCGCCCGAGACGCCGGCGACGGATGCCGCGGGCACGCGGAGGGCGATCGTGCTCGTCGCCTCGACCCGCGCCGCCGCCGGCACCGCCGACGACACGACGGGTCCGGTGATCGTCGGATGGCTCGGCTCGCGCGGCTTCGACGCGGCCGCGCCGCGCGTGGTCGCGGACGCCGACATCGCGGACGCGCTCCGCTCCGCCGTCGACGAGCAGCCGGCCGTGATCCTCACCACGGGCGGCACGGGCGTGAGCCCGACCGACCGCACGCCCGAGGCGACGCACGCCGTGCTCGATCGCGAGCTGCCCGGCGTCGCCGAGGCGATCCGCACCGCGGGTCGCTCCGCGACCCCGACCGCCGCACTGAGCCGGGCGCTCGCTGGCGTCGCCGGCCGCACGGTCGTCGTGAACCTCCCCGGTTCGCGCGGCGGCGTCGCCGACGGGCTCGCGGTGCTCGACGAGCTGCTGCCGCACCTCGTCGACCAGGTCGCCGGCGGCGACCACGCCGGGCGGCCGATCGCGGGCGCCGTGGGCGACGAGCCCGTCGGGGAGTCCGAGCGCATGGAGCACGGGGGAGCGCCGCATGCCTGAGCCCGACCGCCCGTCCGGTGCGGATCCGGAGGTCTACGCCCTGGTCACCGACGCACCCATCGACCGTGCCGCGGTCGAGTCGTTCGTCCTCTCCAGGCGCGACGGCGCGCTCGTGACGTTCGAGGGCGTGATCCGCGACCACGACCACGGCGAGACCGTGTCGGCCCTCGACTACTCCGCGCACCCCGACGCCGAGCGGTTCCTGCGCGAGACCTGCGCCGAGGTCGCCCGAGAGACCGGCCTCGCCGTCGCGGCGGCCCACCGCGTCGGCGCGCTCGGGATCGGCGACGTCGCCCTCGTGGCATCCGTCGCCGCCCCGCACCGCGCCGCGGCGTTCGCGGCGTGCGCGCTGCTCGTCGACCGCATCAAGGAGCGCACCCCGATCTGGAAGCGCCAGCACCTCGCGGGCGGCGCGACGGAGTGGGTGAACCTCTGACGCGTCGCGTTCCCGCCTGACGGTCTCGGCTCAGCCGCCGGCGAACGGCGGCAGCACATCGACCTGCGCGCCGATGCGGGCGGCCGGGTCGCGACGCACGACGCCGTCGACGAGGAACGAGCCGTTCGCGACCACGCGGGCCATCGGTGCGCCGTACCGGTCGACGAGCAGGTCGCGGAGCGCACCGACCGTGGCCGCGTCGCCCGCGAGCTCGAGGCGCTCCTCCTCGACCCCCGCGGCCTCGGCGGCCGCCGCGAAGTAGCGCACGAGCACCGTGTGCACGGTCGTCGGGCTCAGCGTCTCAGCCACCGATGCCTCCCATCGTCCGGACCGGGCGGACGAAGTCGACGTCGTCGATCCCGTGCCCGGCCTTCTTCGCCCACATCGCCGCGCGCCACACGCCGGCGATCTCGTCGTCGCCCGCGCCCGCGCGGAGCAGGCCGCGCAGGTCGGTCTCGTCGTCGCCGAACAGGCACGAGCGCACCGAGCCCTCCGCCGTGAGCCGAGTGCGGTCGCACGCGCCGCAGAACGGACGCGTCACCGACGCGATGATCCCGACCGTCGCCGGACCGCCGTCGACGAGCCACTCCTCGGCGGGCGCCGCCGGGTCCTCGCGTCCGACGGGCGTCAGCGCGAAGCGCGCGCCGAGGACGGCGAGCAGTTCATCGGCGTCGACCATGTGCTCGCGGCGCCACGCCTCGTCGGCGTCGAGCGGCATCTGCTCGATGAAGCGGAGACGGCACCCGTGCTCGATCGCCCAGGCGAGCAGCTCGGGCGCATCGTGCAGGGTCTGCCGCATGAGGACGGCATTGACCTTCAGCGGCCCGAGGCCGGCGCGGTGCGCGCCCGCGATCCCGGCCAGCACGGCCGGGAGGCGGTCGCGTCGGGTCAGCCGGGCGAAGTGCTCGCGGTCGAGCGTGTCGAGCGAGACGTTCACGCGCGTGAGCCCCGCATCGCGGAGCGCCTCCGCGCGCTTGTCGAGGCCGATGCCGTTCGTCGTGAGCGCGAGCGGCGTGCCGGGTGCCGCCTCGGCGCTGCGGCGGACGATCTCGACGAGGTCGCCCCGAGTGAGCGGCTCGCCGCCGGTGAAGCGCACCTCGCGGACGCCGAGGTCGCGCACCGCGATGCCGACGAGCCGGCCGATCTCGTCGGCGGAGAGCAGCTCGTCGCGCGGGATGACGGGAAGGCCCTCGGCCGGCATGCAGTACGTGCAGCGCAGCGAGCAGGCCGAGGTGATCGAGATCCGCAGGTCGTGCGCGACCCGCCCGAAGCGATCGACGAGCCCCGGGACATCCGGCCTGCCCTCCGTCGACGGCACGTCGGAGCCGCCCCGGCGGACGGCCGGGATGCCGAGCGCGATGGCAGCCATGAACCAACCCTACGCATCGGATCGGCCGGCGGGACCGGTGGGACGTTTCGTGAAGGTGACGAGATGGCGTACCCGGTGACATCCGCCCCTCGCCTCACTATCGTGAGACCGTCGGGAGGGGGCGCCATGTCGTTCATCACCAGGGGATTCACGGGCCGGGGCCGCGAGCGTGACGACCGGTTGCCGCCGGGACAGACGCTCGTCGGCGACTTCCCGGTGCTGTCGGCCGGTCCGACGCCCGACATCGACACGGCCGACTGGGAGTTCACGATCCGCACCGAGTCGGGTGCGCAGCACTCGTGGAACTGGGACCAGCTGATGGCCCTGCCGATCGAGGACGTCACGACCGACATCCACTGCGTCACGCACTGGTCGAAGCTCGGCACCGGATGGCGCGGGGTCGCCCTCGACACCCTGTTCGAGGGCGTCGACACCGACTACGCGTACACGATGGCGCACAGCTACGGCGGGTACACGACGAACGTGCCGCTCGACGACCTGCTCGACGGGAAGGCGTGGATCGCGTTCGAGTTCGACGGCGAACCGCTCGACCCCGAGCACGGCGGCCCGGCCCGGCTGCTCGTCCCGCACCTCTACTTCTGGAAGAGCGCGAAGTGGGTGCGCGGCCTCGTGATGATGGAGGACGACGAGCCGGGGTTCTGGGAGCAGAACGGGTACCACCTGCGGGGCGACCCGTGGAAGGAGGAGCGGTACTGGTGAGCGACTCGCCCACCGTGCCGACGACGGCGACCGTGCCGCGTGCGGGCTGGCATGTCGCGACCGTCGCCCGCACCAGCCGCGAGACGCCGAGCGCCGCCCGGCTCGAACTCGACGTCGACGGATGGCCCGGCAACGCCGCCGGGCAGCACCTCGACGTGCGGCTGACCGCCGAGGACGGCTACACGGCGACGCGGTCGTACTCGATCGCCTCATCGGGGGACGGCTCGCGGGTCGTGCTCGCGGTCGACGAGCTGCCCGACGGGGAGGTGTCGCCATTCCTCGTGGAGGCGGTGCGCGCCGGGGACATGCTCGAGGTGCACGGGCCGCTCGGCGCGTTCTTCGTGTGGCGGCCGGAGACGAACGGCGGCGCTGCGCGCCCGGTGCAGCTCATCGCCGGCGGCTCCGGCGTGGTACCCCTGTTCGCGATGGCGCAGGCGCACGCGGATGCCGACGATCCGACGCCGTTCCGCCTGCTCTACGCCGTGCGCACGCCCGACGACGTCTACTTCGCCGACGAACTCGCCGCGCTCGCGGCGGCGCGCGCGCCGTTCCGGCTCGATCTCGTGTACTCGAGGCGTGCGCCCGACGGATGGCCGACGCCGCCCGGACGGATCACGCGCGGGCAGCTCGAGGCGGCCGCGATCCCGGCCGCCGATCGACCCGTCGTGTTCGTCTGCGGCTCGACCGGCTTCGTCGAGCAGGTCGCCTCATGGCTCATCGAACTCGGGCACGACCCCCGAGACATCCGCACCGAGCGATTCGGAGGCACCTGATGACCGGCCACGTCGACGGCAACGCGATCGCCGGACCGCTCGCCGACTTCTTCTCGTTCGACATCACGACCGCGACCGGGCGATGCCGGGCGTGCGGAACGGTCGCCGAACTCGCCCGCGCGATGGTCTACATGAGCGGCGCCGGCACGGTCGTGCGGTGCTCGACGTGCGACCACGTGCTCGCGGTGCTCGTCGACACCGGCGAACGGGCCTGGATCGACTTCGGCGGCGTGACCGCGATCGAGGTGCGGCGCTAGCGATCGAGGTGAGGCGCCGGCGACCGTCTCCCTCGACCTACCAGACGATCCCGCCGCCGATCGAGATGCCGCCCCACGTGAGCGCGATGAAGATCGCGGCGAACACGACGGGCGCGATGCCCTTGCCGCTGCGCGCGAGCCCCTTGAAGAGGGCGATCACGGCGAGGATCGCGGCGACGATCGAGAGGCCGCCGCCGAGGATCAGCCCGATGAACAAGGGGATGGGCATGAGCAGGAGGCCGGCCAACGCGATCCAGAACGCGGCCCACGCCGCCGGATTGGAGCGGACTTCGACAGAGGAGGACATCCTCCATTATCTCGTTCCCGCAGCCCGACGGCCGCAGCACGATGAGACCCGCGCTGCGAGCGCTACCGCTCGCCGTCTCATCGCCGACTGCCAGTCGGTCCCTTCGCGGGGCAGCTCGATCTCGTCGAACGCGACGTCGACCATCGCGTCCCAGCAACTCCTCCGTGTTCGCCGCGTAGTGGTAGACGCACCAGTTCCCTCATCGGCCGGCTCGGAGGGATCGGCCTCGAGGCGCCCGCACTGAAAGGACTCGTCAGGCGTCGTTCCGGTGAATCGTGCGGTACTCCGTCGAACGCGACACCTTGAAGATCTGGCTGAGCTCGACGATGGTGTGGGTGCCGCCGCGGTGCACCTGGACGAGCAGCGCCTGCTGCGCCGCCGACAGCTTCGGTACGCGCCCGTGCAGCCGACCCTTCGCCCGAGCGAGCTGCATTCCTTCGCGGGTGCGGGCGCGGATGAGGTCGGACTCGAACTCCGCCACCATCGCGAGCACGTTGAACAGGAGCCGTCCGACGGGGTCGTTCGGGTCGTGGAGGGACCCTCCGACGTTGAGCTTGACGTTCTTCGCCGTGAGTTCGTCGACGATGTCGCGCGCGTCGCGAAGCGATCGAGCGAGCCGGTCGAGCTTCGTGACGACGAACGTGTCGCCGTCCCGGCATGCCGCCATGGCCAGCCGGAGCCCCGGCCGATCGCGGTTCCTTCCGGTCTGCCCCTGATCGGTGTAGATGCGGTCGGGCGTCACGCCGAGTCGTTCGAGCGCCGCTCGCTGCATCGTCAGGTCCTGATCGTGTGTGGACACGCGCGCGTATCCGATGAGCATCTCGTTCATCTCGGCAGCGTGCGCGCCGATCGAGTCAGCGGCAAGCCTCGGCTGGCGCCGACGCCACCGACAGCACGGCTGGCGGCGCGCTTCGACGTGCTCCTGTCGTCGACGCATCAGCGATCCGTCAGCGGGCTGACTCAGCGGCACCATTCGCGCGAACCTTTGGCGCTTCCGCGGCCAGGGCTCGTATCTCGGTCCACCAGATGAGCGCGGCGGCCGCAGCTCCTGAGATGAGTGAAGCCAAGACGGCGAAGATCAGGTACACAGAGAACCAGGCACCGCCTTCGGTGGTGAGGATGGCGTTGATCGTGGTCAACGCGGTCCAGCCGACCAGCGCGCCGGCCGCTGCGCCGAGCGCGCCGATCCATGCGCGGGCGCCGGACGTACGCCGAAGCCTGCGGTCTTTGAGGGCGAGCGCGGCCGCAGCGCCGATGATTGCGGGAACTGAGGTGAGCGCACCAATCACCGTCCCTGTCGCGGCCATCGAGGCGAATGCGCTCCAGCCTCCTTGTTCCCGGTAGTCGGGATTGCCGCCCAGATAGAGGGCGAGGGCGAGGAGCATTCCGATCAGCGCGGCCGCCGGGACGGACGTGATGACTATCCAGCGGTACCTTCGCCACAGCACGAGCTCACCCTATTCGGAATGGCTGGGGCGGATCGCCACCGGCGCAAGGACGATCCCTCGGTGCGCCGCTGCGCCGGGTCAGCGGTCGTAGACGTCGCGGCGGTGCCCGAGGGTGACGACGACCACCAAGAGCACGTCGTCTTGGACGGTGTAGATGATTCGGTAGTTGCCGACGCGCACCCTGAGGCCATCACGGCCCTGGAGCGCCTTCGCCGCCGGCGGGCGCGGATCTTGGCCGAGCAGGGCGATCGCGCCTCGGATGCGATCGCGGTCCTGGTGGTCGATGCGTTTGAGCGCTCGGATGGCGGCGGGTCGGAGTTCGATCCGGTAGCTCACTCCCAGCCCAGGTCCTTCTTGACCTGGTCCCAGGGGATGTTCTCGCCTTCTTCGGCCATCGCTTCATCGAAGGCGGCTGCATCCTCGGCGTCTTCGAGTGCCTCGAGCATGCGTTCGTATCGCTCCGGGCTCACGACGACCGCGGCGCGCTGGCCGCGCCGTTCGATGAAGACGGCTTCCTGCTGGGATCGGGCGATCACGTCCGACAGGTGGCTGCGGGCGTCTGCGACGCTGACACTGGACATGTTGCAATTGTACATCTGTCGTGCCTTTATGTACATGAAGCAGCGGGCGGCCACACGCTCTCCGACGATCCCCCCGCGCGACGTGGAGGCCGCCGATGATGTCTGGTGCCGGTCGTGGTCAGAGATCGAGGAAGTCACCCAGCCACATCCGCACGGCTCCGAGACAATCGGTCGATACCTGACCCGAGATCCTCGTAAGCCGGTCACGCGACAGGGTCCGCGGTTGCTCGGTCATGATCCAGGACGGTCGATCGAGACCGCTGTGCCCGTCGACCCGGACGTGGTTGGGCCACCCGCGATCGGTGGTCGTGATCGGCAGCACGATCGCCAGGGTCGTGACCGCGTCCAGGTATCCGACGGAGGCGACGACCAGGACGGGACGGTGGCCACCTTGCTCCCGACCACGAACCGGCTCGAGCGATGCCCAGGCGATGACACCGGGGGCGAGTTCCGCCTCGGTCACGACTGGGCGTCAGCAAGCTCGGTGCGCTCCCACTCCGCCGACTCCCGAGCGTGCGAGCCGGCCTGCGCGGCCGTCGATGCGGAGACCGCCGCCTTCAAGGTGCTCAGCCGCCACCTGCGGTCCTCCGCGTCCGCGAGGTGCGCGAGGTGCGCGCCGAGCGTGAGCCCGTCGCGTGCCGCCTGCTCCTTGAGGCGATCGCGGAGCTCATCGCTCACCTTGATCGTCGTGGTCATACTCCGAGTATACCGCCGTGGCTGCCACGCAGGCGATCCCTCAACGGTCAGGGAAGTCACCTACGTAGTCCTGCCACATCCCGGCGAGGTGCTGCATGGCCCAAAGCTGCTTGGTCTTGGTCACCCCGTTCTTGCCGGCGAAGTCCATAACAACGTAATTCGACTGGAAGCCATCCGCGATTGTCGATTCGTGCTTCGCAGCTCCCGCGCGCGTATCGAAGCGGAGATAGAGCGCTTCGGCGGTGTCGTAGGCCTCGATACACCGCACTGTCTCGTCGCAGACCGAGGACGTCACGTTCGTGGGTTCGGTCTTGGCATCAGCGCCGCCAGACTTGCTCTCCATCACGTCAGCCAACGTCAGGTTCCACTGCGGGTCGAAGACGCCTCTGCCTAGCCACCACGCTCCGCCTACGACCGAGCCGATCGTGACCGCGGCTGCCACGGTTGCCGCGGAGATCCAGATCCTCCGGGAAAGTCGCGCCATCACACTCCGAGGGTATGGCAGCCGAATGTGGACCGACCATTCCCGGCGGGCCATCCCTTCGACGATCCCTCAACGATGATCGGTCGGTCTGATCGGTCGTCGAGGCGATACGCTTCCATCCGCAGCTCCTCGTAGCCCGATCTGAGCTGGTGATCGAGAGGGAATGACCGGGATGCCGACGACCGCCATGTTCTTCCTTGCGTTCTGGTGGGGAATGGTCGGTATCGGCTTCGCGGGAGTGCGCGCTTGGTTGGTCGACCGTCTCAGGATCATTAACGGCGGCGTCGAATCCTCGCGCCTCCGAATCGGCAAGCGCGTTGAAGCGCCCCGGGTTTAGTGGAGGGCGAGTTCTCCCAGCTGCGGTTGCTGCTGGGGGTTGAT
>NZ_WODA01000011.1 GCF_009729855.1 Agromyces luteolus
TTCAAAAAATTGGCATTGAACATAGTGCACGCTGTTGAGTTCTCAAGGAACGGACGCACCCGAGTTACAGCCCAACGGCCTGCCCTCAAGGCAACTTCCCTACTGTACCACGCGCTCCTGCGGATCCGATCCGCACGGCTGAGCCGGCGCGGAGTCGTGCCCCTGAAACGTCGGCCCGGAGGCATCCGCTTCGAGGAGGTGTGGAATCGTCATCTTAGGCTTGAAGCAACCGAGTCGCAATGAAGCGCCTACGAGGCTGTTTGGCTAAGACCTGTCCGCTTCGCCCGGGGCTTTCGCTCCCGGCCGCCGCGGCGACGTGGACAACCATACGCAGCGCCGACCCCGGATCACAAATCGGTCTCGGATCCCGCGCGTGTCGCGCCATCCGCTCGCCGTCGCCGTGGGCTCGACCACCGGGCCGAACCCCCGATCAGCGCCGGATCGGTCAGCCGAAGTGCCGCGGGTCGGGCCCGAGCCGGCCGGCGCGCTCGATCGCCGTGATCCGCTCCATCTCACCGTCGGAGAGTGCGAAGTCGAAGACGTCGAAGTTCTCGGCCATGCGCTCGCGCCGGTTCGACTTCGGGAACACGATGAAGCCGCGCTGGAGGTGCCACCGGATGACGACCTGCGCGGGCGTCTTCCCGTGCGCCGCGGCGGCCTCGGCCACCTCGGGCAGCTCGAGCAGCGGGTACTTCCCCTGCCCGAGCGGGCCCCACGACTCGATCCCGATGCCGTGCTCGGCAGCGAACTCGGTCGTCTCCGGCTGCTGGTGAGCCGGGTGGAGCTCGATCTGGTCGACCGCCGGCACCACGTCGGCCTCGTCGAGCAGGCGCTGCAGGTGCGGGACCATGAAGTTCGAGACGCCGATCGAGCGCGCGCGTCCCGACTCGCGGATCTGCTCGAGGGTCCGCCACGACTCGACGTAGCGGTCCTGCGCGGGCACGGGCCAGTGGATCAGGTACAGGTCGACGTACTCGAGCCCGAGGCGATCGAGGCTGCCGTCGAAGGCGTCGAGCGCCGACTGCGTGCCCTGGTCGTCGTTCCAGAGCTTCGTCGTCACGTAGAGCTCCTCGCGCGGGATGCCGGAGGCGGCGACCGCTCGACCGACGCCCTCCTCGTTGCCGTAGATGCGCGCGGTGTCGAGGTGGCGGTACCCGACCTCGAGCGCATCGGTGACGATGCGCTCGGTCTGGGCCGGGTCGACCTGGAACACGCCGAAGCCGAGCTGCGGGATCGAGTGGCCGTCGTTCAACTGGATTCGCGGTACGAGAGTGTCGCTCATACCGCCATGCAACACGTTCCCGCCGTCCGAGCCATCCCTCGTTCGCGGGGCGCGAACGCGGCGCGCGGCGCCGGGTGCTCGCCCGCGGAGTCGGTCAGCCGAGCCCGCGCTCAGGCCGCCGAGGCCGACGCGGCACCGCGGTCGGCGGCGCTCGCGAGGCTCGAGGCCATGAGCGCCACGGCCTCCGCCTGGTCGAGCCCGCTCCGGCGCACCAGTGTCCGCCAGGTCCGGAAGTCCACGGCGAGCGCCGCGGCCGCGAGGAGTTCCCGCGTCCGAGCGCGCTCGGGCCACGCCTCGACGAGCACGTCGCGGGCGAGGGCCATCGGGCCGCCCATGCGGAGCTCGTTCACCTCGTGCAGCACCGGGTCGCGTTCTCCGTCGCGCAGCACGTTGGCGATGAGCGACTCGTGCTCCGCCCAGTAGGCGTACACCTCGGCGAGCGCGGCTTCGGCGCGCGACCTGGGCGATGCGATCGCCCGCCACGGTGCGGCGTCGGGGAACGGATGCTCGTCGACGTGCAGGCCCGAGCAGGCGAGGAACAGGGCGCGGTCGTCCGGGAAGTGCCGGTACAGGGTGCTGCGCTGGACGCCGGCCCGCTCGGCGACGGCGCTGAACGAGCTCTCGCCGGGACCGACCGTGCGATGCAGCTCGAGCGCCGCCTCGACGATCCGGCGGCGGGTGTGCTCCTGCTGCTCCGCGCGCGCCCTCTGCTCGTATCTCCGTGCCATCCCTGAATTCTACGCACATATGTGTTCGATCAATTGACAACCCGGCGATCCGGGTCGTACCGTTCTTTCGTCGCACACTGCTGTTCACTGAAAGGCCGACCACCATGACCACGATCGACATCGCCTCCGCCGCGTGCACCGTCCTCGCTCCGGGCGACGACGGATGGGACGAGGCACGCGGGACGTTCAACCTGCTCGACGACCAGCGTCCGGAGCTGATCGCCCTTCCGCGCGACACGGCGGAGGTCGTCGAGGCCGTCGCGCTGGCCCGGCGTGCCGGACTGCGCGTCGCGGCACAGGGCACCGGTCACGGCGCCTCGTCGCGCGACACGCTCGCGGGCGCCCTGCTCGTGAACACGTCGCGCATGCTCGACGTGGAGATCGACCACGCCGAACGACGGGTTCGCGTCGGCGCCGCGGCCAAGTGGGAGCACGTCGCACCGATGCTCTCCGAACGCGGGCTCGCCGGGCTGCACGGCTCGTCGCTCGACGTCGGCATCGCCGGGTATTCGATGGGCGGCGGCATCGGATGGCTCACCCGACGCCACGGCCTGCAGACGAACGCCGTCCGCGCGATCGAGCTCGTGACCGCCGAGGGCGAGGTCGTGCGCGCCGACGCCGAGCACCACGACGACCTGTTCTGGGCGCTGCGCGGCGGCGGCGGCAACTTCGGCGTGGTCACCGCCATCGAGTTCGACGTCGTCGCCGTGCCCGAGCTCACCGCCGGATCCTTCTTCTTCCCCGTCGACCGCACCGCGGACGTGCTCCGGACCTGGACGCGGCTGCTGCCGACCTTCCCCGAGGAGCTGACGACCTGGGTCACGGTCATCCACTTCCCGCCGACGCCCGAGATCCCCGAGGTCGTCCGCGGCCGGTCGTTCGCGATCGTCATGGCGGCCCACCTCGGCAGCGAGGCCGAGGCGCGCAGGCTCCTGCGCCCGCTGGAGGCGCTCGGCCCCTCGATGGACACGCTCGGCATGCAGGAGCCGATCGCGCTCGGGACGCTCGCGATGGATCCCGAGTCGCCGCTGCCGTACCGCTCGACGACGGCGCTCGTCGACGACCTCCCCGACGCGACGATCGACGCGGTGGCCGAGCTGGCGGGAACCGGCGGCTCGCTCGCGATGCTCCAGATCCGCCACATCGGCGGCGCCTTCGGCCGGCGGCCGGCGGACGCGGGGGCACGGGCGACGCTCCCCGGCGAGATCCTCGTCTTCGGGTTGGGCGTGCCGATGGACGCCGAGTCCGGCGCCGCGGTCGCCCGCGGGCTGGCGGCACTCGACGACGTCCTCGCACCCCACCTCGTGGGCGAGTACCCGAACTTCGTCGAGCACCCCGTCGACGCGAGCCGGTTCTTCGACGACGCGACCTGGGCGCGGCTGCGCGCAGTGAAGGCGACCTGGGATCCTGGAGATCGCGTCCTGGGCAACCACCACGTCCCGCCCGCGGCCGCGCACGCCGCCGCCTGAGCGCACCGCGACGCGCGCGTCCGCGCGGCCGGCGCGAGGCTAGGATGGAGGGCTATGCCCGCGCCCGTCCCCGCCACGATCACGTACCCGGCCGACCTGCCGGTCAGCGGTCGACGCGACGACATCGCGCGCGCCATCCGCGACCACCAGGTCGTCATCGTCGCGGGCGCGACCGGCTCGGGCAAGACCACCCAGCTGCCCAAGATCTGCCTCGAACTGGGCCGTGAGTCGATCGCGCACACGCAGCCGCGCCGCATCGCGGCGCGCACGATCGCCGAGCGGGTCTCGGAGGAGCTCGGGGTCGAGCTCGGCGACCTCGTGGGTTACCAGGTGCGCTTCACCGACCGCGCGAGCGCGGCCACGCGCATCAAGGTGATGACCGACGGCATCCTGCTGAACGAGATCCACCGCGACCGCGACCTGCGCCGGTACGACACGATCATCATCGACGAGGCGCACGAGCGCAGCCTCAACATCGACTTCCTGCTCGGGTACCTGAAGCGCCTGCTTCCCCGCCGGCCCGACCTGCGCGTGATCATCACGAGCGCGACGATCGATCCCGAGAGCTTCGCGGCCCACTTCCCGGATGCCTCGGGCGAGCCGGCTCCGATCATCGAGGTGTCCGGGCGCACCTACCCGGTGGAGGTCCGGTACCGTCCGCTCGTCTCGGAGTCCGCCGGCTCCGGCGGAGGCGAGGAGGCCGACGACGAGGGCGCGGCGGCCGAGGACCGCGACGTCCAGCAGGGCATCCTCGACGCGCTCGACGAACTCGGACGCGAGGCCACCGGCGACGTCCTCGTGTTCCTCTCGGGCGAGAGCGAGATCCGCGACGCCGAGGTCGCCGTGCGCGCGCACGCCGCGCGTCGCGGCGCGGCCGACGTGACCGAGGTGCTGCCGCTGTACGGGCGGCTGTCGTCGGCCGACCAGCACCGCGTGTTCGAACCGTCGAACGTCGCGGGACTGCGGCGCCGGGTCGTCCTCGCGACGAACGTCGCCGAGACGAGCCTCACGGTCCCCGGCATCCGCTACGTCGTCGACGCCGGCACGGCGCGCATCAGCCGGTACTCGGCGCGGTCGAAGGTGCAGCGCCTCCCGATCGAGCCGATCTCGCAGGCGTCGGCGAACCAGCGCTCCGGCCGTTCCGGCCGCACGAGCGACGGCATCGCCATCCGCCTCTACTCCGAGGACGACTTCGAGAAGCGATCGGAGTTCACCGACCCCGAGATCCTGCGCACGAACCTCGCGGCGGTCATCCTCCAGATGGCCTCGCTCGGCCTCGGCGCCGTCGAGGACTTCCCCTTCCTGACGCCGCCCGACGCCCGTGGCATCCGCGACGGCGTCGACCTGCTCCGCGAGCTCGGTGCGATCGACGAGGCGGATGCCGCGGCCGGGCCGCAGCTGACCCGCATCGGCCGCCAGCTGGCCCGCCTGCCGATCGAGCCGAGGTTCGCGCGCATGGTGCTCGAGTCGAAGGCGCAGGGCGTCAGCCGCGAGGTGCTCGCGATCGTCGCGGGACTCACGATCCAGGACCCGCGCGAGCGGCCGCTCGAGCGCCGGGAGCAGGCCGACGAGATGCACCGGCGGTTCGTCGACCCGACGAGCGACTTCCTGACGCTGCTGAACCTCTGGAACCACCTCGAGGAGCAGCAGCGCGAGCTCTCGGGCAGCGCGTTCCGCCGCATGTGCCGCTCCGAGTTCCTCAACTACCTGCGCGTGCGCGAATGGCAGGACCTCTACCGTCAGCTCGTGCGGCTCGCCAAGCCGCTCGGCCTCCATGTGGCGAGCGCGGCGGGTGCGCCGAACCCCGACGGCATCCATCGGTCGCTGCTCGCCGGGCTCCTCTCGCAGATCGGCATCCGCGACGACAGCCGCACCTCGAGCGGTCGCGGCGGTGCGGGCACCCAGCGCGAGGCCGAGCGCCGCGGACGGCGCCCGCAGGCCGAGTTCGCGGGGGCGCGCAATGCGCGGTTCGTGGTGTTCCCGGGGTCGGCGCTCGCGAAGAAGCCGCCGGCCGCGATCATGGCGGCCGAGCTCGTCGAGACGAGCCGCCTGTTCGCGCGCACGGCCGCGGCGATCGACCCGGCCTGGGCCGAGCAGCTGGCCGGCCCCCTCGCGAAGCGCTCGTACTCCTCGCCGCGCTGGGAACGCCGCCAGGGTTCGGCGGTCGCCGACGAGAAGGTGCTGCTGTTCGGCGTGCCGATCATCCCGAAGCGCCGCATCCAGCTCGCCCGGGTCGACGCCGCCCTCGCACGCGAGCTCTTCATCCGGCACGCGCTCGTCGAGGAGGACTGGGACTGGAACCGGCTCGACAAGCGGGTGTTCGCGTTCGTCCGTCGCAACCGCGAGCTGCGGCGCGAGCTCGGCGAGCTCGAGGAACGCACGCGTCGCCGCGACGTGCTCGCGGGCGACGAGGCGGTGGTCGCCTTCTACGAGCAGCGACTGCCGGCGGATGCCACGGACGCGCGCGCGTTCGAGCGCTGGTGGCGCGCGGAGCACCGGACGCACCCCGACCTGCTCACGATGACGCGCGCCGACCTCCTCGGCGACGACGAGGTCTCGACCGACGGCGGACTCCCCGACCGCTGGCGGCAGGGCGACCAGACCCTGACGCTCCGCTACCGGTTCGAGCCCGGCGCCGACGACGACGGCGTGACCGTGCAGGTGCCGCTCGTGCTGTTGCCGCGACTCGATCCGACTGGCTTCGACTGGCAGGTTCCGGGCTTCCGCGACGAGCTCATCACCGCGATGCTGCGGACGCTTCCCAAGGTGCTGCGCCGCCAGGTCGTGCCCGCCGCGGAGTGGGCGGCGAAGATCGCCGCCGAGCTGCCCGACGGACCCGAGGCGGGCGAGGCGCGTGCGCCGTTCGCCGAGACCGTCGCCGGCGTCATCAAGCGCCTCACGTATGCACCCGTGACGGCCGAGGACTTCGACCTCGACCGGGTGCCGCCGCACCTGCGCGTGACGTTCCGGGCGGTCGACGAGCGCGGTCGGACCGCGGGCGACGACAAGGACCTCGCCGCGCTGCAGGCGCGCCTCGCCGAGCGGGCGGGCCGAGCGGTCGCCTCGACGTTCTCCGACGCGCCTGCGGGTCGTCGCGGGCAGGGTCGGGCGGATGCCTCGGGCTCGGCCCCGGGCGGGTCGGCGACCGGTACGGATGCCTCGGGCCGCGACGACCGCGGGCCGAGGCGCGGCGCACGCGGCGGTGCGCCCGGCGCAGCCGCCGCATCCGGCCCGACCTTCGCCGAGCGCACGGGCCTCACGACCTGGGACTGGGACGACCTGCCCGCCCACGTCGACACCCGGCAGGCCGGCAACGTAGTGCGCGCGTATCCCGCGCTCGTCGACGAGGGCTCCTCGGTGGCGCTGCGCCTGGTCGCGACCGACGACGAGCGCGACCGGGCGTCGCGCCGCGGGATCCGTCGCCTGCTGATCCTCGCGACGCCGACGCCGGTGGCGTACGTGCAGGAGCACCTGTCGAACCAGGAGAAGCTCGCGCTGGCCTCGAGCGCGTACGCCGGCCCGCGCGCGCTGCTCGACGACTGCCTCGCGGCCGTGGTCGACGCCGAGCTGCGCGAGCGGCACGCGGACGGGCTCGTGCGCACGCGCGCCGAGTTCGAGGCGGCGCGCGACGCGGTCTCCGCGAACGTCATGGATCGGATGTTCGAGACGGTGGGCCTGGTGTCGAGGATCCTCATCGCGGCCCGCGACGCCGACCGCGCGATCTCGAAGGCGTCGAGCCTGCAGCTCATGTCGGCGCTCGCCGACGCCAGGTCGCAGCTCGAGGCGCTCGTGCCATCCGGCTTCGTGTCGGGCACCGGGCTCGAGCGGTTGCGGCACCTGCCGCGCTACCTCGAGGCGATCACCGTCCGGGTGCGGCGGATGCAGGAGAACCCGGGCCGCGACCGCCAGGTCGTGACCGAGTTCGACCAGGCCCGCACGGCCTACGAGAAGGCCGGCGGCACGTTCCCGATCGCCGCCGAGGCCGACGCGCGGCTCGTGCGGGTCAGGTGGATGCTCGAGGAGCTCCGCGTCGGCCTCTTCGCCCAGGAACTGCGCACCGCCGAGACCGTCTCGGTCAAGCGCGTCGTCAAGGCGCTCACCGAGTGAGCGCGGCGAGCCGCGCGGCGTAGCCCGGCTCGAGCTCCTCGAACCGGGCGTCCCACCGGGCGCGGTCCTTCGGGGCGGCCGGGTCGGCGAGGTGCCAGGCGAGGCTCTCGAGGTAGGTGTGCCAGCCGGGCCCGTAGTCGGGCCGTGTCACGTGCTCGTGCTGCAGGCTGAGTCGCGTGCGCGCCCCGTCGGCCTCGAGGCGGACGGTCAGGAGCGTCGGCGCCTCGCCGACCACGGTCCACGTCGTCGTGAACCCGTTCGGCCGGTCGCACGAGACGACCTCGCCGTCGCAGTAGACCTCGCCGTCGCGCGTGAGCGCCTGCCAGTGCCCGCCCAGCCGGAAGTCGCCGCGGTACGCCGCCATCCATCGAGCGAGGCGCTCGGGCGTGGTGATCGCCTCCCACAGGTCGTCGGGGTCGGTGTCGTAGACGTCGTCGAACGCGAGCCGGAACCCGGGCTCGTCGGCGTGGATCTCTCCGGTCACGGCCATCATGCGTCCTTCCGTCGGGCGCGCGCTCCGCGCGCGATCTCGGTGTGCAGGGCGTCGAGCCGCTGCGGCCAGAGCCGCCGGTAGCGCTCGAGCTGCGCGTCGGCCGCGTCGAGCCCGGTGCGTTCGAGCGCGTAGATGCGGCGAGCGCCGTCGGCGCGGACGGTCGCGAATCCGTGCTCGCGCAGGATCCGCAGGTGCCGCGACACGGCGGGCTGCGTGATGCCGAACTCGCCCGCGACGACGTCGACCACGGAGCCCGCCGGCCGCTCTCCGTCGGCCAGCAGGTCGAGGATGCGGCGGCGCACCGGGTCGCCCAGGACGTCGAACGCGTGCACGCCGCCATCCTATCATTCTGATGTTATATATGGAAGAACTGATGCGATCGCGGTGCGCGGGCGGGCGCCATCCGCGTCGATAGGATCGAGCCACCGTGGCCGGCTACACAGATCTCCTCAGGACCAAGGGCGTCGCGCGCATCATCGCCGCCCAGCTGACCGCACGATTCCCCTCGGGCATGCTCTCGCTCGCGTTCCTGCTCCACGTCGAGCAGCAGACGGGATCGTACGGCGCCGCCGGACTCGTGCTCGCCGCCACCTCGATCGGGCAGGCGATCGCCGGACCCATGACCAGCCGGCTCATGGGCCGGTTCGGCATGCGACCCGTGCTCATCACGACGCTCGTCGTGTGCGTGGCCTCCGTCGTCGCCATCGGCGTGCTGCCGCTCACGGTGCCGCTCTACATGGCGATCGGGTTCGTGTGCGGCCTCGCGACGCCGCCCGTGCAGCCGGCCGTCCGCACGATCTACCCGAAGATGGTGAACTCGCGGCAGCTCACGCCGCTCTTCTCGCTCGACGCCTCCGCGCAGGAGATCATCTGGGTCGTCGGCCCGGTCGTCACGACGTTCGTCTCGACGCAGATCGGCACGGTCTGGGGCATCCTGCTCGCCGCCGCCCTCATGGTCGTCGGCGGTGTCTGGTTCATCTCCTCGCCCGAGCTGGGTCGCGTGCGCATCCCCCGCTCGAAGCGCGCGTTCGGAAAGGTGCTCGCGCGCCCGCCGGTGATGCTCGCGACGATCGTCGGCTTCCTCCTCATCGGCGCGTGCGCCGCGATCGAGGCGGGCGTGGTCGCGGCGTTCGGCCACGACGGCGCCGAGGCCGGCATCGTGCTCGCGATCTTCTCGATCGGCAGCCTCGCCGGCGGCCTCGGCCTCGGGCACGTCCCGATCGGGCCGTGGTCGACGGCCCGCCGCATGTTCATCGTGTTCGCCGGCACCGCCCTCGCCGCGTTCTCGATGGACTTCTGGTGGCTCGCGCTCACCCTCTTCATCGCCGGGATCGGCATCGCACCGGCCCTCGCGGTGCTGTTCGCGATCGTCTCGGCGAGCGTGAAGTTCTCCGACACCGCCGAGGCCTACGGATGGGTCGGCACGGGCCAGCTCATCGGCGCCGCGCTCGGCTCGGCGCTCGCGGGCTTCCTCATCGACGGCTTCGACGCGGTCGGCGCGTTCTGGGCGGCGACCGTACTCGCCTTCCTCGGCTTCGTCGTGCCCGCGCTCGCGCGGCGATGGCACCCCGACCTGCGCGGTCGCGACGCGAGCCCGATCCCCGACACCGAACCGGTCACGATCACGCCGAGCTGACGGGCTCGACGCCGACGCGATCCAGAGACGAAAGGCGAACGGATGCCGCATCCGCCCCTCGCACCCCTGATCCCGCTCTCCGACGGCCGGGCGATCCCGCAGGTCGGCTACGGCATGTACAAGGTCCCGGCGGCGGATGCCACGCGACTCGCGCTCAGCGCGATCGAGCTCGGCTACCGGCACCTCGACACCGCCGCCCTCTACGGCAACGAGGCCGAGGCCGGCGCCGCCGTGCGCGAATCCGGCCTGCCCCGCGAGGAGCTCTTCGTCACGAGCAAGGTCTGGAACGACGACCACGGCTACGACGAGACCCTCCGCGCGTTCGACGCGGCCATGGCGCGCTTCGGGCTCGACCGGCTCGACCTCTTCCTCATCCACTGGCCGGTGCCGTCGCGCGACCGGTACATCGACACCTGGCGGGCGCTGGTGCGCCTCCGCGACGAGGGCCGCGTGACCTCGATCGGCGTCTCGAACTTCCACGCGCACCACTTGGAGCGGATCATCGGCGAGACCGGCGTCTCGCCCGTGGTGAACCAGGTGGAACTGCACCCGTGGCTGCCGCAGCGGGAGCTCCGCGCGTTCCACGAGCGAGCCGGCATCCGCACCGAGGCGTGGTCGCCGCTCGCGCGCGGGCGGCTCCTCGGCGACCCCGTGCTCGAGCCGATCGCCGCGAAGCACGGCCGCTCGGTCGCGCAGGTCGTGCTCGCGTGGCACGTCGCCCAGGGCACGATCGTGATCCCGAAGGCCTCCAGCCCGGAGCGCATCGCCGAGAACCTCGACGTGTTCTCGTTCGAGCTCGACGAAGCGGATGTCGCGGCCATCGCGACCCTCGAGTCCGGCGAGCGCACGGGCCGGGACCCCGATTCCGACTGACGCGGCGCGCGGGACGCGGCATCCGTCTCGGCCTGCACGCTCACAGCGGACCGCAACCCGATCGTGACCCGACTTGCAGCCGGCATCCAGACATCGGATCCGGCCGCGGGGCTACGGTGACCGCATGGACAGCCGAGGAATCCGAATCGCAGGGCTCGTCGCCCTCTCCGCGCTCCTCCTCACGGGCTGCAGCATGGCCTCGGGAGGCTCCGACAGCGGCACGTCCGAGCCCGACATCGGAATGGAGGCGCCCGCCGACGGCGGCGGCGTCGCGCCGCGCGACGAGCAGCCGTTCACCGAGGACGAGCAGGCCGGCTCGATCGAGGAGGACCAGGACGTCATCAAGACCGGCTGGATGGCGATCACCGTCGACGACCCCATCGACTCGGCCGCCGAGGTCGCCGCGCTGGTCGACGCCGCCGACGGACGCATCGACAGCCGCAACGAGACCCCCGGCACCGAGACCCAGCAGGCGCGGGCGACGCTCGTCGTGCGGATCCCCGCCGACCGCTTCGACGACGTGCTCGCCGATCTCAGGGAACTCGGCGAGGTCGACTCGGTCCAGCTCGACTCCACCGACGTGAGCCAGCAGCGGCGGGACCTCGACTCGCGGATCGAGTCGCTGCAGACCTCCGTCGATCGGCTGCGCTCGCTCCTCGCGGAGGCCGACGACGTCGGCGACCTCATCGCGATCGAGTCCGAGCTCACCACCCGTCAGTCGGAGCTCGACGCGCTCACGGCCCAGCGCGACGCCCTCGTCGACCAGGTCGACTACTCGACGCTCACGGTCGAGCTGCTGTCGGAGGGCCTCGCACCGGAGGCCGGCCCGAACGACTTCTGGAGCGGCGTCGTCGCCGGATGGAACGCGCTGGTCGGGTTCGTCTCGGGCCTGCTCGTGCTGATCGGCGTCATGCTGCCGTGGCTCGCGCTGCTCGCGGTGCTCGCCGCGATCGTGGTCGGGATCATCGTGCTCGCGACCCGCGGCGGGCGCGGGCCGCGCGGGGGTGCGCCCAAGACCGATGGCGAGGGCGACCGTCCGGCGTAGGTGGCGCCGTGAGCGCTGCCTTGCCGCGATCGCCAAGAGTGTACGTTAGGCCCTGGCGTACTCTTGCATCCTCGGCATTCGCTATTGAACGGAATGTATCGTCATGAGCGGACTCACCCCGGATCAACACCAGCGCATCACTGCTTGGGTCGAGTGGGCGGACCCACTCTCCGCGACCAACCGTATCCTCCACGAGCAGACCCGCATCCCGTCCTCCGGCGAGTTGACCATCGTCATCGCAGATGAGGTGGGTGACGCGCTCACCCGGGCTCTCGTGAACGGCACGCTCGCCCTCGATGGGCCCAACGCCGAACAGCAGATGGCCGCCGCCCGAGACCTACTCGTCGAGGACCTCATCGAGACTGTCCGCGAGACGATCCTGATTCCGACCGAGGAAGAGCGAGGGATCATCGATGCATGGCTCCGTTGGATGGACGCCGAAGGCGCCGTCCGCGCTCGCCTCGGCGTCGCACGCATTCGTGCGGCGCGACGAGGGCTAGTGGGGTTGGGCGTGGAGTACCTCGAACTGTACGTGCGCGAGGCCTTTACCACCCTCCAGATCGACATGACCGCCCAGCGCTTTACCCAGCGCGACGTGATTCAGCACCGCGACGAGGCACTGGCAGCCTTCGTCAAGAAGCTGGACGGCCTGCTCCCCGGAGAACTTCCTCGACCTGGACGAAACGCGCTGGGCTGGCGACCGCCCGCCCTCGGCGTTCGACCGGTGGGAGCTGCGTGGCAAGATGCTCGAATGCGCGTCGTCGCACGAGACGGACTCCGCTGCCGAATTTGCGGTACTGACGTCTTCGTCACGTCCGGGCCGCACCCCCAGCGACTCCACATTGATCATGTTGTCCCCCTTGCCAATGGCGGAGCACCATTGGACGTCGACAACCTCCGCGTAACGTGCCAGTCGTGCAACCTCGCGAAAGGCTCAAGGTGAATCCGCTTCGACTGCTTCCCGTGGCGTGCCATTGATCGATAACTCGGGCGCCTCTCTCGCCGGCAAGGCTCGGTCCTCGCAGAACCTGCCACTTGTTCGACCAGGTGGAGGTGCTTCGCGCGACGACCTCGGCGTTGATATCGCCCTCCGGCCACGGACGGCCTTATCGCGACGCCTTCGGAGCTCGGTCCCAGACCGTTTGCTGCGACAAGCTCCTTTCCCAAGCCCCTGAAGGTGCCGACCGCCCGGCGTAGGCTGGCGCCGTGACCGCCGACACGACCCCGGAATCCCTGCTCGACGACGACCTGCTCACCCGGTTCCGCGAACGCGCCGCCGGCTACGACCGCGAGAACGCGTTCTTCGCCGAGGACCTCGCCGAGCTCGCGGACCTGGGCTACCTCGGGGCGCTCGTGCCCGCCGGTCTCGGCGGCCTCGGCTGGAGCCTCGCCGACGTCGTGCGGGCGCAGTCGCGCCTCGCGACCGCGGCCCCCGCGACCGCCCTCGGCGTGAACATGCACCTGGTCTGGACCGGCGTCGCGCGCGTGCTCCACGACCGCGGCGACGACGCCCTCGACTTCGTGCTGTCCGAGGCGGCCGCGGGCGAGGTCTTCGCGTTCGGGATCAGCGAGGTCGGGAACGACCTCATGCTGTTCGGTTCGGGCACGATGGCCGACCCGCAGCCCGACGGCAGCGTCCGGTACACGGGCCGCAAGATCTTCACCTCGCTCTCGCCCGCGTGGACGCGACTCGGCGTGCACGGGCTCGACACGGCGTCCGTCGACGGCCCGAAGCTCGTCTACGGCTTCATCGACCGCGAGGACCCCGACGTCCGGACCCTCGACGACTGGGACACGATCGGCATGCGCGCCACGCAGAGCCGCACCACCGTCCTGGACGGTGCCGTCGCGGCATCCGACCGCATCGTGCGGCGACTCGACCCGGGTCCGAACCCCGACCCGTTCGTCTTCGCGATCTTCGCGTGCTTCGAGCTCTTCCTGAGCGCCGTGTACGCGGGCCTCGCCGAGCGGGCGCTGGCGCTCGCGGTCGACGCCGCACGCTCGCGGACGTCGGCCCGCACCGGGCTGGCCCGGTCCGAGGATCCGGCGGTGCGTCGCCGCATCGCCGAGGCCGCGCTCGCACTCGACGGCGTCACGCCGCAGCTCGTCGGCCTCGCGGACGACGTCGCCGACGGGACGGACCACGGCGCCTTCTGGTTCGCCAAGCTCTCCGGCGCGAAGGTGCGCACCGTGCAGGTCGCCCGCGACGTCGTCGACGCTGCGGTCCGGGTCGCCGGCGGCGCGACGTACTTCGCCGGGAACGAGCTCGGGCGTCTCCAGCGCGACGTGCTCGCCGGCGTCTTCCACCCCTCGAGCGACGACGGCGCCCTGAACACGATCGCGAACGCCTGGCTCGGCCCGGTGGCGGACTGACGGCTCGGCGGAGCACCCCGTCGTCTGGCTAGACTGGCGCCGCGGCGGTCCGCCGCGTCCGAAGGAGGTCCCTCGTGAGCGTGTTCCCGTTCCTCATCGCCATGGCGCTGTTCGTGTTCGGAATGTGGGTGTTCAGCATCGCCGACGTGGTGGTCGGCCTCGAGGCGCTCGTCTTCTTCGGCGGCATCGTCTGCGTCTCGCTGTCGCTCGCCATCCCGTTCAACGTCCTCGGCCGGCGCGAGTCCGGCGTCTGATGGGGCTGCCCGGCGCCGACACGATCGTCACCTATCCCGCGGGCGACCTCCGCGCCGAGGCACGGGTCCTCGCGGTGTCGCCGCACGGCGAACGCCTCGCCGTGATCACGGACCGCACGAGCATCCACCCGGTCGACACCGCCTGGCCCGACCAGCCCGCCGACGCGGGCGTGCTCCGCGCGGGCGTGCGGGAGTACCCGATCCGCGACGCGGTCGTCGCCGCGACCGACGGCACCGACCTGCACATCGGCAGCGTGCCCGCCCGTCCCGGCACCGAGGGCTGGTCGTTCCTCGTCGCGCACCTCCTCGACGCCGACGCCGAG
The DNA here is from genome assembly GCF_009729855.1 of Agromyces luteolus. Lineage (GTDB taxonomy): Bacteria > Actinomycetota > Actinomycetes > Actinomycetales > Microbacteriaceae > Agromyces > Agromyces luteolus. The sequence goes on from NZ_WODA01000011.1 coordinate 14,584, forward strand.
GTCGGCGAGGGCGACGAGGTCGAGCTCGAGGCGGATGCCGCGACCCGCCGGGCACTCTCGATCGGCCACACCGCCTGCCACGCGGCCTCGCTCGCCCTGAACCGTGCGCTGGCGGGCCGCTGGTCGAAGGCCGCGCGCGAGGACGCGCTCGGCTCGCCCGACTTCGACGGCATCGCGATCGCGTCCTCGCGCATCGAGCCGTCGGGCTCGGTCGATCGCTACCGGCTGAACAAGTCGCTGCGTCGGGCCGGATTCGACGCGGCCGGGCTCGCGGACGGGCTCGACGAGCTCGCGGCATCCGTCGACGCGACGCTCGCCGACTGGGTCGCCGACGACGCCAGGGTGCGCGTCGAACGCGTGGGCCACGACCTCACCGACCGGCGCACCTGGGTCTGCGAGCTCCCGCACGCCTCCGCGCGGATCCCGTGCGGCGGGACGCACGTCGGCTCGCTCGGCGAGCTCGGCGCCGTGCGGGTCTCGTTCGCCATGGAGGAGGACGGCGGCACGCCCGTGCTCGCGATGACCACGCGCGCCGCGGCATCCGCCTGACCCCGATCGCACCCGCGTCGGGTCCGCGGCGATGCCCGCCCGCCGATCCCTGAGCGTTCCTCAGCCGCGAGGTCCCCGGACGGGTCTACGATGACGATCGTGGGAATTCGCATCGAAAAGGTCGACCTGCCCGGGATCGGCTTCCGCCACGACCTCGTCACCGACAGCGGTCGGCGCATCAGCGTGGTGTCGCACCGGGACGGCGAGCGCGACCTCGGGGTCTTCGACGAGGACGACCCCGACGAGTGCCGCGACACCATCCCGCTGAGCGACGACGAGGCGGCCGCCCTCGCCGACGTGCTCGGCGCCTCCGTCATGCTCGCTCGACTGACCAGCCTGTCCGACATGACGACCGGGCTCTTCACGGAGCAGATCGCGCTGCCGACGGACTCGCCCTACCTGAACCACCCCCTCGGCGACACCAAGGCGCGCACGCGCACCCACTCGTCGATCGTGGCGATCATGCGCGACGGACAGGTGATCCCGTCGCCCATCCCCTCCGACGTGCTGCGCGCCGGTGACGTGATCGTCGCCGTCGGCACCCGCGACGGACTCGACGGATTGGCCCGACTGCTCGCCAACGGCCCCGACTGACGCCGGGGGCCCGATGCACGAGACCACGCTGCTCCTCATCGAAGTCGGCGCGCTGCTCCTCGCCATGAGCCTCCTGGGGCGCCTCGCCATCCGCATCGGCCTCTCCCCGATCCCGTTCTACCTGCTGCTCGGCCTCGCCTTCGGCAACGGCGGCCTCCTGCCGTTCGACGCGAGCGAGGAGTTCTTCGCCACCGGCGCCGAGATCGGCGTCATCCTGCTGCTCGCCCTGCTCGGGCTCGAGTACACCGCGGAGGAGCTGGTCATCGGCCTCCGGTCGTCGCGACGCGCCGGCATCGTCGACGCGCTGCTGAACGCGCTGCCCGGCGCGGCCTTCGCGCTGCTGCTCGGGTGGGGGCCCATCGCCGCCGTCGCCCTCGCCGGCGTGACCTGGATCTCGTCGTCCGGCGTCATCGCCAAGCTGCTGCGCGACCTCGGCCGGCTCTCCAACCGCGAGACGCCGGGCGTGCTGGCCATCCTCGTCATGGAGGACCTCGCCATGGCGTTCTACCTGCCGGTGCTGTCGGCGCTCGTCGTCGGCGCGAGCCTCCTGCAGGGCGCGATCGGCGTCGCCATCGCCGTCACGATCGTCATCGTGATCCTGTTCCTCGCCCTCCGCCACGGCCACGTCATCTCGCGGTTCTTCCCAGCCGAGCACGCCGAGCCGCTGCTGCTCGGGGTGCTCGGCCTCGTCATGCTCGTCGCCGGGCTCGCCGCCGAGGTGAGCGTCTCGGCCGCGGTCGGCGCCTTCCTCGTGGGCATCGCGCTCTCGGGCCGCGTGGCGGCCAACGCGAGTGCCGTGCTCACGCCGCTGCGGGACCTGTTCGCGGCGATCTTCTTCGTCTTCTTCGGGCTGGCCACCGACTCGTCGGCGATCCTCTCGATGCTGCTGCCGGCGGCGGCGCTCGCCGCGCTGACGATCCTCACGAAGCTCGTGTCGGGCGCGTACGCCGCAAGGCGCGCCGGAGTCGGCACGTTGGGCCAGTGGCGCGCCGGCCTCGTGCTCGCCCCGCGCGGGGAGTTCTCGATCGTCATCGCCGGGCTCGCGGTCGGCTCGGGCATCGAACCCGCGCTGGCGCCGCTCGCGACGGGCTACGTGCTCATCACCATCCTCGCGGGGACGTTCCTGGCACGCCTGCCGGATGCCGAGTGGTTCCGCGCCGCGGTGCGACGCCGGTCGAACCCCGGGAGGAAGGGGCTCTCCGCGGCCAAGCCGTAGCGCGCGACGGTCGGGCCGTCAGACGCCGTTGCGGTCTCCCGCGGCGGACTCGGCCGCGGCCCCGTCCTCGTCCACGGCCCCGTCGTCCTCGTCCTCGGCCTCGGCGAGGAGCTCCCGGACGCGCGGCACGACCTCGGTCGCGTAGAGCTCGATCGTGCGCAGCATCGCCTCATGGGGCAGCGTGCCGTTGGAGTACTTCAGGTCGAAGCGCTGCCCGCCGATCGTGCGCAGCGTCGCTGCGATCTTCCGGGCGACGGTCTCGGGCGAACCCGCGTAGAGCGCACCGTTCGGTCCCGCCTCGCCCTCGAAGTGCTCGCGGGTCACGGCCCCCCAGCCGCGCTCGCGGCCGATGCGGTTCATGATGACCTCGTAGTGCGGCCAGAGGGTCTCGAGCGCCTGCTCGTCGGTCTCGGCGACGATGCCGGGCGAGTGCACCGCGACGGGCTGCGGTTCGTGGCCGAACTGCGCGAGCGCCTTGCGGTAGAGGTCGGCGAGCGGGGCGAACCGTACGGGGCTGCCGCCGATGATCGCGAGTACGAGCGGCAACCCGTAGTGCGCGGCGCGGACGACGGACTCGGGACTCCCGCCGACGCCGACCCAGGTCCGGAGCGAGCCGTGCTCGACCTTCGGGAAGACCTCCTGGTCGGTGAGCGAGGCGCGCAGCTTCCCGGTCCACGTCACCGGCTCCTGAGGGAGCAGCTCGGAGAACAGGTTGAGCTTCTCCTCGAACAGGTCCTGGTACTGGCTGAGGTCGTAGCCGAACAACGGGAAGGACTCGATGAACGAGCCTCGACCGAGGATGACCTCGGCACGTCCCCCGGAGACCGCGTCGAGCGTCGCGAACCGCTGGTAGACGCGCACTGGGTCGTCCGAGCTCAGGACCGTGACGGCCGAGCCGAGGTGGATCCGCTCGGTGCGCCCGGCGATGGCCGCGAGCACGACCTCGGGCGCGGAGATCGCGAACTCGTGGCGGTGGTGCTCGCCGACGCCGAAGAAGTCGAGGCCCAGTCGATCCGCGAGCTCCGCCTCGGCGACGACGTTGCGGAGGACCTGCGCCTGCGGCAGCGGATCGCCGCCCGGCCCGAGGGTCACGTCGCCGAAGGTGTCGAGTCCGAATTCGTGGTTGCGCGCCATCCGCTGCTCCCTGTCCTGTGATCGATGCATCTGCATGCACCTGATCGGAACCCCGTCTGCTGAGAGACTATTCCGTGGGGATCGGGGAATGCTCGCCCCGGCGAGCGCGTTCACGATGGAGACGGCCCCGGGTGGCCGTCCCGATGCTGGCGCGCCCGGCAGCCGGGCAGGAGCGGAGGAGCGCACGTGGCGGAACGACCGACGATCGGCATCTTCGGCGCCGGCAAGGTGGGCACCGCGCTCGCGCGCCTGCTCGTCGATGCCGGCTACGAGGTCGCGCTCGCCGGCTCGCCGCGCCAGACGGCGCTCGAGCTGCTCGTCTCGGTCGTCGCGCCGGGCGCGCGTGTGACCGACGCCGATCGCCTCGCCGCCGACTCCGACGTGATCGTCGTCGCGGTGCCCTTCGGCAAGGCGCCGACCGTGCCGTGGGAGTCCTTCGACGGCAAGGTGGTGGTGGATGCCACGAACTACTGGCCCCCGGTCGACGGACACATCCCCGAGATCGACGCGGACGAGCGCACCACCAGCGAGATCCACGCGGCCCTGAACCCCGCCGCGCGCGTCGTGAAGTCCCTCAACCACCTCGGCTACCACGACATGGAGGACGACCCCATGCCGCCGGGCTCGCCGCTCCGACGGGCGATCGCGGTGGTCGGCGACGATGCCGACGCACGCGAGGCGGTCGCCCGCATCATCGACGACCTCGGGTTCGATCCGGTCGACGGCGGCGCGCTCGGCAACGGGCGCGCGCTCGAACCGGGCCACCCGGCCTTCGGGCGGGAGCTCTCCGCGCGCGAACTCGCACGCCTGCTCGAGGCCGAGCGCGCGGTCGCGGCATGACGGCGGCGCGTCGGCACGCCTGACGCCGTCAGGCCGAGACCGGCCCGTCCGTCTCCGGATCGATCACCGGCCGGGGCGGCGCCTCATCGGCCGGACGCTCGCGCTCGGTGCGCGCGGTCCCGAGCCGCTGGCGGAGGTCGACCAGCCCGACGACGAGCGCGACGACGAGCAGCGCGCCGACGGCGGCGATCCCCACGGCGTACGCCTGGTGGAACACGTCGATCCGGGGCTCGGCACCCTGCCCGCGGTACACCGTCGAGTAGAACAGCGAGAGCGCGACGGCCGTGCCGATCGCGGTGCCGATGCGCTGGCCGAGCTGCCCGACCGAACCCGCCAGCCCGCCCCGCCGGATCGGGATGTCGGCGAGCGCGAGCACCTGGTTCGGGGCGATGACGAACCCGCCGCCGGCCCCGCCGATGAGCATCACGGCCGCCATCAGCCACGGCGTGAGGTCTGGCGGCGTCGCCACGGCGACGAGCACGAGCAGCCCGAACCCGATGAGGAGCAGGACGAGCCCTCCGACGACGAGGGGCCGCCCGACGCGGTTCACGAGCCGGCCGCCGAGCCACGACGTGACGGCGCTCGTGAGCGCGAAGCCGATCGTCACCATCCCGGCGAAGACGGGCTCGAGCCCAAGGCCCTGCTGCAGGTACAGCGTCGTCAGCAGGAACGACGCCGGCATCGCCGCGAAGTACACGGTCGCGAGCAGCGTGCCGTTGCGATAGGAGCGCAGCGAGAAGAGGTCGAGGGGAACGAGCGGCGCCCTGCCGGATGCCGCGTACCGCCGCTCCCACCAGAGGAACGCGCCGAGCGCGACCGCGAAGACGGCGAGCGTCCACCAGCGCGCGGGGTCGTCGTCGGGCGAGCCCGTGGTGAGGAGGAAGGGCCACATGAGCGACGTGACGACCACGCCGAAGATCCCGACGCCGACGGGGTCGAGCGAGATGCGCCTCGCCTCGCCGGGAGGGCGCCCCGGCAGCAGCCGCGCGGCGAACGCGATGGCGACGAGCGCGAGCGGCACGTTCATCCAGAAGATGCCGCGCCATCCGTCGTCGGGCCCGCCGATCGCGATCGCGAGCCCGCCGAGCGTCGGGCCGAAGGCGGTCGCGATGCCGATCGTCGCGCCGAACAGGCCGAATGCCGCCCCGCGCTCCGCACCCTGGAAGAGCTGCTGCACCATGCCGAGCACCTGGGGCATCTGGATGCCGGCGGCCACGCCCTGCAGCAGGCGCCCGGCGAGCAGCACGGGCGCGCTCGGCGCGAGCGCGCAGACGAGGCTCGTGAGCGCGAACAGGCTGAGGCCGACGATGAACATCGTCTTGCGCGACCCCTGGTCGCCGAGTCGCCCGGCCGGGACGAGCGTGAGGCCGAACGCGAGCACGAAGCCCGAGACGAGCAGGCCGAGCTCCGTCGGACCGGCGCCGAGCGCCTCCTCGATCGACGGCAGCGCGACGTTCACCTTCGTGAGGTCCATGATCGTGAGCGCGGCGACGCCGACGCACACCCAGTAGGCGCGCCAGCGGTGATCGTTCGCCTCGCGAACGGGAGGCACCGGGGGTTGCGACATCCGCTCCAGCCTACGCCCGCGCCGACCCGGCTCCGGCCCTGCTGGGACCCCCGGCGGTCGGCGCGGATGGACGCGGTCGCCTACGGCTGCAGGCGCTCGACCCGCCAGGGCGAGCCCGCCGCGGCGTCGCCGTCGCGCTGGAAGACGAGTCGATCGTGCAGCCGCGACGTCCGCCCCTGCCAGAACTCGACCCGCCAGGGTCGCAGCCGGTACCCTCCCCAGCGTTCCGGACGGCGGATGTCATCGACGCCCGCGTACTCCTCCTCGAGTTCGCGCACGCGCTCCTCGAGCTCGGCGCGCGAGCCGATGGGCTCCGACTGGCGGCTCGCGGTCGCCGCGATGCGGGACCCGTACGGCCGGGTCGCCCAGTACGCGTCCGACTCGTCCTCCTCGATCGTCCCGACCGTCCCGGTCACGATCACCTGCCGGTGGACGAGGTACCACGGGAACACGAGCGTGGCGGTCGGATTCGCCGCGAGCGCCCGCCCCTTCCGCGACGAGCGATCCGTGTAGAAGACGAATCCCCGGTCGTCGACGCCGCGCAGCAGCACGGTCCGGCTCGACGGCACGCCATCCGCGTCGATCGTGCCGAGCACCATCGCGTTGGGCTCGTACACCCCGCGGTCGTCGGCGTCGGCCAGCCAGCGGTCGAACTGCACGAACGGGTCCTCCGCGAGCTGCGCCTCGTCGAGCCGCTCCTCGCCGTAGTCCTTGCGGCGGGTCAGGGCGTGCTCGACGGCCCGGTCGATCCGCTCGGGGTCCGTCCGGTCGGGGTCGATCGCGTCGCTCATGGTCCCAGCGTAGGAGGCGACGACGAAGCCCCCGGGATCCGAGCGGATTCCGGGGGCTTCATCAGGTTGGTGGACCCAGGGGTGTCTGAGTTCACGACATGTGTCACAGGTGATACGTCGCTCATGTCTCGTGACATAGGT
>NZ_WODA01000012.1 GCF_009729855.1 Agromyces luteolus
AGGCCCAGGCCCCGGCCCCGGCTCCGCAGCAGGAGGCCCCGGCGCAGCCGCAGGCCCCGGCCCCGCAGCAGGAGGCCTCCGCGCAGCCGCAGGGCGGCGCGCACGCCGGCACCTCCGGCTACGTGACCCCGATCGTCCGCAAGCTCGCCAACGAGCAGGGCGTCGACCTCGCCTCGGTCACCGGCACCGGCGTGGGCGGGCGGATCCGCAAGCAGGACGTGCTCTCGGCGGGCACCCCCGCCGCAGCCGCCGAGGCCCCCGCCGCCAAGGCCGAGCGCCAGCCGCTCGAGACCTCGCCGCTGCGCGGCACCACGCAGCCCATGACGCGACTGCGCAAGGTCGTCGCCGAGCGCGCGGTCGTCTCGATGCAGTCGACGGCACAGCTCACCTCGGTCGTCGAGGTCGACGTCACGCGCGTCGCGCGACTGCGGGACCGCGTCAAGGGCACGTTCCAGGAGAAGACCGGGACGAAGCTCTCGTTCCTGCCGTTCTTCGCCCTCGCCGCCGTCGAGGCGCTGCGCGCCTACCCGATCATCAACTCGACGGTCGACGGTGACGCCATCGTCTACCCGGAGCGGGAGAACCTGAGCATCGCGGTCGACACCGAGCGCGGCCTGCTCACGCCGGTCGTGCGCGACGCGGGCGAACTCGACATCGCCGGCCTGGCCGGTCAGATCGCCGACCTGGCCGAGCGCACGCGCAACAACCAGCTCAAGCCCGACGAGCTGGCGGGTGGCACCTTCACGCTGACGAACACCGGATCGCGCGGCGCGCTGTTCGACACCCCGGTCGTGTTCCTCCCGCAGACCGCGATCCTCGGCACAGGCGTGGTCGTCAAGCGCCCGGTCGTGATCTCCGAAGACGGCTCCGACGCGATCGCGATCCGCTCGATGGTGTACCTCGCCCTGTCGTACGACCACCGGATCATCGACGGTGCCGACGCCGCCCGCTTCCTCACGGCGGTCAAGGCACGCCTCGAGGAGGGCGACTTCGAGGGCGACCTCGGCATCTAGTCGAACCACTCCCGCAGACGCCAACCGGCCTCGCTCCGCATCATCAGGAGCGAGGCCGGTTCGCGTCCATCGGCGCCGGGCACGCTGACCACGACGGCGTCGCCGAGGTCGGCGGTGACGGAGATCGCGGACAGGTCCGCCGGTCCCGGGCCGATCGACTCGCCGCCCGCGATCGCGGCGACGTCCCGGGCCTCGATCGGCGCGCCGGGTTGGGCGTACGCCGCGACGCAGGCCAGATCCCGGCCGGCGAGGCACCCCTGGCGGATCTCGAGCAGGGCGGCCGCCACCGCGGCCGGATCCATCCCTTCGGCCTCGATCTCTCCGGATGCGTCCCGTGCGACGACGTCCGTCCCGTCTCCGACGGCCTCGGAGGCCGCCTCGGCCGTCGGGTCGGAGGTCGGATCCGTCGACGCGTTCGCGTGTGTGTCGGCTGCGGAGTCGGCTACCGTCGGCGCGGCGTCGCCCGCCGCGGCGGGCGGCACGGCCGTGAGCAGGAGCACGAGCGCCCCCGCGCCGACGAACCCGCCCGTGGCGAGGACCGCCGGACGGCGTCGAATCCATCCCCGGAGCCGCCGGCGCAGGGCGGCTGCGGCGCCCTCGTCGAGCGTTCCCTCCAGCCCGTCGGCGATGCCGGGCAACTGCGCCAACTCGGCGAGGCGACGCGCCGTGCTCCGGCGGGACGGGAGGACCGGCGGGACCACAGGTTCCGGCAGGGCGAGCCTCGGCGGCTCCGTCGTCGATGGAAACGCGTGCAGCGCTCCCCCATCCGATTCGACCCGGTCCGTTCCGGCCACCGCCGGCGGCACCCGCGAGGGCAGCGATCCGCCCGGTGCCGACCGCTGCGGGACGATGAGCGGCACCGGTTCGGCGATCGCGAACAGCGCCCGCTCGATCGTCTCGTGGTCGGGGGCGAACGGGCGGCCGTGCAGCATCCCCCGCGCGAGTTCGATCGGCGGACCGAAGCGCGCCGGCGCGATCGACCCCGCCACGACCGCCTCCATGAGGTCGACGAGCGCGGCGTGCGCACGCCGGGCGTGCTCGGTTCGTTCCGAGGCGGGCACTCGCGCATCGGTCCGCGCGAGCGCGCCGAGCCCGATGAGGCGCGGACGCCCGGCCTCGTCGACGAGCACGTCCGACGGTGCGAGTCGGCTGTGCACGAGTCCGCGGCGACCGAGTTCGCGCACGGCGACGAGGAGCGGAGCCAAGGCGGTGACCACCTGGCCGGGCGAGAGGTGCGCGCCGTCGAGCATCGATGCGAGCGTTCGCCCGCCGATCCGTTCGACGACGAGGCACGCACGACCGTCGGGAAGCGTCGCGACGTCGAGGAGCCGTGGCACGGTGCACGTCGGGTCGTGCTCCATCGCGTCGATCTCCCTCGCGATCGCCTCGTCGTCGGCGGAGCGATCGTAGACGCGGACGACGACGAGCACGGGCTCGGGTTCGGGTTCGTCCGGGGATGCGATCGGGGGCCTCCCCACCACCGCGAGGTGCACGTCGGCGCGCTCGCCCGACGCCAGCCTCCGGAGGATCCGGTAGCCCGCCAGCATCGCGTCCGTCGTGCTCGGGGCGTGCGGGGCGCGTGGCGCGGGAACGGCTGGGACGGTGCGGCGGCCGACGGATCGGTGCGCGCGACGCGAGCGAGGGGGCATGTCGCCCGATCCTGCCCGGACCGACCGCCGCGCGGAGCGCTCCTCGCCTCCGCCCGGGATCCCCGCGGAAGCCACCGGACGGTGGAGGACGGGACGCCGCCTAGACTGGACCCCATGCTCGACTACGTCGACACGGGGCTAAGCGCCAACTCCGTGCCGTACAGCGAGGGCCTCTCCCTCCAGCGCGCCGTCCATCAGGCGGTGGTCTCCGGTCAGCGACCCGACACCGTCATCCTCCTCGAACACGAGCCGGTCTACACCGCCGGCAAGCGGACGTCTCCCGACGAGCGGCCGACCGACGGCACCCCCGTCGTCGACGTCGACCGCGGGGGCAAGATCACCTGGCACGGGCCCGGCCAACTCGTGGGCTACCCGATCCTCCGCCTCGCCGAACCCATCGACGTCGTCGGCTACGTCCGACGGCTCGAGGGCGTGCTCATCGACGTCCTCGCCGGGTACGGCATCGACGGCCGCCGCGTCGACGGGCGTTCCGGCGTCTGGATCGTCCGCGACGGAGTCGAGGAGAAGATCGCCGCGATCGGCATCCGCGTCGCCGAGGGCGTCACGATGCACGGGTTCGCGCTCAACTGCTCGAACTCGCTCGATCCGTACGCGAAGATCGTCGCGTGCGGCATCCGCGACGCCGGCGTCACGACGATGTCGCGCGTCCTCGGTCGCACCGTGACGCCTGCCGACGTCGCGAGCGCGGTGCAGGCCCGGCTCGACGCCGAGTTCGCACCGGCGGTGGTCGCATGAGCGCCGATCCCGGCGGGCGGCGGATGCTGCGCCTCGAGGTCCGCAATGCGGAGACCCCGATCGAGCGCAAGCCCGAGTGGATCAAGACCCGCGCGAAGATGGGGCCGGAGTACCGGCAGCTGCAGCAGCTCGTCAAGTCCGAGGAGCTGCACACCGTCTGCCAGGAGGCGGGCTGCCCGAACATCTACGAGTGCTGGGAGGACCGCGAGGCGACCTTCCTCATCGGGGGCTCCCAGTGCACGCGTCGCTGCGACTTCTGCCAGATCGACACGGGCAAGCCGGCCGACTACGACGTCGACGAGCCCCGCCGCGTCGCCGAGTCGGTGGTGCGGATGCAGCTGCGCTACTCGACCGTGACGGGCGTCGCCCGCGACGACCTGCCCGACGAGGGCGCCTGGCTGTACGCCGAGACGATCCGCCAGATCCACGCCCAGTCCCCCGGCACCGGAGTCGAGATCCTGGTCCCCGACTTCTCGGGCGACCCGGACCTGCTCGGCGAGGTGTTCTCCGCGCGGCCCGAGGTGTTCGCGCACAACGTGGAGACCGTCCCGCGCATCTTCAAGCGGATCCGTCCGGCGTTCCGCTACGAGCGCTCGCTCGACGTCATCACGCAGGGACGCGCCGCGGGCCTCATCACGAAGTCCAACCTGATCCTCGGGATGGGCGAGGAACGCGCGGAGGTGTCGCAGGCGCTCCGCGACCTGCACGACGCCGGCACCGACATCATCACGATCACCCAGTACCTCCGTCCGAGCCCGCGGCACCTGCCGGTGGCGCGATGGGTGCGTCCGGAGGAGTTCGTCGAGCTCAAGGCAGAAGCCGAGGAGATCGGCTTCCTCGGCGTGCTCGCCGGTCCGCTCGTCCGCTCCTCCTACCGCGCCGGACGCCTCTGGGCGCAGTCCATGCAGGCGAAGGGCCGCCAGCTCCCGCCGGAGCTCGCGCACCTCGCGGACGCCTCGCTCGGCTTCGCGCAGGCGGTCGGCTGAACGACGCCTGAACGACGGGTGCCATCGGGGCCGCTCGGATCCGCGCTCGCGGTCCGAGCGGCCCCTCCGCCGCCGGTATCCTTGAGGCATGGCACGCACGAAGGACGCCGGGTCCGCTCCCAAGCCCCCGAAGGAGCCCGGCCGCATGAAGCAGATGTGGCAGGTCTTCCAGATGACCCGCCGCTACGACTCCAGCGCCCAGTGGCTCATGCTCCTCGGCTTCCTCGCGCCCGTCGCCGTCGGCCTCGGCCTCGCGCTGTGGCTGAGCGGTGGGAACGGCTTCACGATCGCGCTCTGGATCATCGCCGGCGTCCTCGCAGGCCTGCTGATCGCCCTCGTGATCCTCGGCCGCCGCGCAGAGCGCGCGGCCTACTCGCAGATCGACGGCCAGCCCGGTGCGGTCGGCGCGGTCCTCCGCAGCGGGCTCCGCGGCAGCTGGGTCGGCAACGAGATGCCGGTGGCCGTGAACGGCAAGACGCAGGATGCCGTCTACCGCGCCGTCGGGCGCGGCGGCGTCGCGCTGATCAGCGAAGGGCCCCGTTCGCGGACCGAGCGCATGCTCGCCGACGAGAAGCGCAAGGTCGAGCGCGTGCTCCCGAACGTGCCCGTGACCACGTTCTCGGTCGGACACGAGGAGGGCTCGGTCGAGTTGCACCGACTCGCCGCGACGCTCCGGAAGACCAAGCGCAGCCTCACCAAGCCCGAGGTACTCGCGGTCACGAACCGGCTCAACTCGCTCCAGGCGCCGCTGCCCATCCCGAAGGGCGTCGACCCGATGCGGGTGCGCCCGCAGCGCGGTCGCATGCGCTGACCCGCGACGACGTCCCGCGGCATCCGTTCACGAGAGCGGATGCCGCAGCCGTCTGCGGCCCGGAGGGCCGATCAGGCGCGGATGAGGACGGTGCCCGCGACCTTGTCGTGGAATCCGCGCTGGTCCGAGTCCCAGACGAGCGCGGGAACGACGACGACGAGCAGGAGCGTGCGGACCACCGGCCGCCACGGGCCGACCCAGCCGCCGCGGATCGGGACCACGCGCATGCCGAGCAGCCGGTGGCCGACGCTGCCGCCGATCGTCGGGATGAAGATCACCTGCATCAGCGCGAAGATCCCGAGCGTCGCCCAGGACTGTGCCGTCGATGCGTAGGGCCCGACGAGCAAGGCGATGACGTTCGCGATGAGCCAGTCGACCATGATCGCCGCGATGCGGCGACCGACACGGCCGACGGACCCCGTGCCCTCCTCGGGGAGGCCGAGCCGTTCGCCGGGGTAGGTGCTGGGCGGGATGTCGCCGGTCGGGTTCGCGGGGTCTGGCACCGGACGAGTCTACCGATCGGCCACCGTGTAACACGCTCGAAACATCGGTGTCATGGCAGGGAAACCCCGCCCGGATAGCGTCGCAACCGGTCGAACGACTGCGTCCTCGTCCCCAACCTTCCCTTGGAGCACCGTCACATGTTCAGTGATTCTTCCGAAGTCCTCAAGTTCATCAAGGAGACGGACGTCAAGTTCCTCGACATCCGCTTCACCGACCTCCCGGGCGTGCAGCAGCACTTCAACATCCCGGCCTCCACCGTCGACGAGGACTTCTTCACCGTCGGCCAGCTCTTCGACGGCTCCTCGATCCGCGGCTTCGCGTCGATCCACGAGTCCGACATGCAGCTCATCCCCGACGTCTCGACGGCCTACGTCGACCCGTTCCGCGCCGAGCGGACGCTCATCATGGTCTTCGACATCTACAACCCGCGCAACGGCGAGATCTACGGCAAGGACCCGCGCCAGGTCGCCAAGAAGGCCGAGAAGTACCTCGCCTCGACCGGCATCGCCGACACGGCCTTCTTCGCCCCCGAGGCCGAGTTCTACATCTTCGACGATGTCCGCTACGAGGTGAAGCAGAACGCGAGCTTCTACTCGGTCGACTCCAGCGAGGGCGCCTGGAACTCGGGCCGCGCCGAGGAGGGCGGGAACCTGGCCAACAAGACCGCCTACAAGGGCGGCTACTTCCCGGTCTCGCCGGTCGACCAGCACGCCGACCTCCGCGACGACATCGTGCTCAAGCTCATGGAGGCCGGCCTCGAGGTCGAGCGCTCGCACCACGAGGTCGGCACCGCCGGCCAGGGTGAGATCAACTACAAGTTCGACACGATGGTCCACGCGGCGGACGACATCCTGAAGTTCAAGTACATCGTCAAGAACACGGCGAACGAGTGGGGCAAGACGGCGACGTTCATGCCGAAGCCGCTCTTCGGCGACAACGGCTCGGGCATGCACACGCACCAGTCGCTCTGGAACGACGGCAAGCCGCTGTTCTACGACGAGGCCGGCTACGGCGGCCTGTCGGACGTCGCTCGCTGGTACATCGGCGGCATCCTCCGTCACGCCCCCGCCCTGCTCGCCTTCACCAACCCGACGGTGAACTCGTACCACCGCCTCGTGCCGGGCTTCGAGGCCCCGGTCAACCTCGTGTACTCGGCGGGCAACCGTTCCGCCGCGATCCGCATCCCGATCACGGGCACGAACCCCAAGGCCAAGCGCATCGAGTTCCGTGCGCCGGATGCCTCGGGCAACCCGTACCTCGCCTTCGCCGCGCAGCTCATGGCCGGCCTCGACGGCATCAAGAACCGCATCGAGCCGCACGAGCCCGTCGACAAGGACCTCTACGAGCTCCCGCCCGAGGAGGCCAAGGCCATCCCGCAGGTGCCGGGTTCGCTCGACGCCGTGCTCGACGCGCTCGAGGCCGACCACGACTTCCTCCTCGAGGGCGGCGTGTTCACCAAGGAGCTCATCGAGACCTGGATCGACTACAAGCGCGAGAAGGAGCTGAAGCCGCTGGCCCAGCGTCCGCACCCGTTCGAGTTCGAGCTCTACTTCGGCGTCTAGTCTCTCTCCCCCATCCCCCCAGAGAGCCGAGGGCCCGTGTCGCGTTCTGCGACACGGGCCCTCGTGTCGTCCCGGACGAGCACGACGTCAGGACGGCGCGCGACGATCGGCGAAGGGCCGGGGCAGGATCAGGACGGACGCGCCTCAGCCGACCGTCGGCTCGCGGCGCGGTTCGACGCCGTAGAAGCCGCGCTCGAAGACGGCCCGCGCGCGACGCGTGACGGCGAGGTAGTCGTGTTCGAGGGCCGTGGCCGAGCCGGGCGGGTAGCCCATGATGCGCGCGACGCCCTCGAGCTGCGTGCGCTCGACCGGAAGCACGTCGGTCGTCTTGTCGAGCCAGAGCGTCAGGGCCGAACGCGCGCGCGAGGCGACGATCCAGGCCGCGCGGAGGGTCTCGGCGTCGGACGGGTCGAGCAGGCGCGCCGCGACGGAGGCCGCGAGCGCATCGAGCGTCGAGGTCGTCCGGAGTGCCGGGACGTCTGCGGCGTGCTCGAGCTGGATGAGCTGCACGAACCACTCGACATCGCTCAGGGAACCGCGCCCGAGCTTCAGGTGCCGGGTCGGATCGGCCCCCTGCGGGAGGCGCTCGTTCTCGACGCGCGCCTTGATGCGCTTGACCTCGCGGACCTCCTGGTCGGCGATCCCGCTCGGGTAGCGCACGGTGTCCGCCAGCTCGGTGAAGTCGTCGATGAGCGGCCGGTCGCCGGCGACACCGCGCGCGCGGAGCAGCGCCTGCGCCTCCCACGTCAGCGACCAGCGCGCATAGTACGCCCGGTACGCCTCGAGTGAGCGGGCGATCACCCCGTTTCGTCCCTCGGGGCGGAGTCCGGCGTCGAGCTCGAACGGGAGTCGGGCGTCCTCGCTCGTGCGCACGAGCTCCGACACGATCTTCAGCGCCCGGGTGTGGGCGGCGTCGGGCTCGGCGGTGGTCGGCCGGTAGACGTAGAGGATGTCGGCGTCCGAGCCGATGCCCAGCTCGCTTCCGCCGAACCGCCCCATGCCGATGACGGCGAACTCGATGCCGTCGTCGCCGCGTCGGATGGCCCGGAGCAGCGACTCCAGGTGGGCCTCGACGACGTCGCTCAGCCCGTGGCCGAGTTCCTCGACCGTGCAGACGTCGAGGATCGCGGCAAGGGCGAGCCGGAGCACCTCGCGGCGTCGCATGGCACGCAGCACCTTGGCCGCGGCCTCCAGGTCGCCGTGGCGAGCCAGGACGGCGTCGCCCTCCTCGCGGAGTGCCGAGAGCGGACGCGGCCGGAGCTCCTCGACGTCCTCCAGCCACGCGACCGCCTCCGGGATGCGCTCGAGCAGTTCGCCCGCGAAGCGGGAACCGGAGAGCACGCGCGTGAGCCGCAGCGCCGCATCGGACGAGTCGCGCAGGAGTCGCAGGTACCAGTGCGTGGTGCCGAGCGCGTCGCTGACCCGTCGGAAGGCGAGCAGGCCGTAGTCGGGGTCGGCGCCGCTCGCGAACCACGAGATGAGCACCGGCATCAGGTGGCGCTGGATCGTCGCGCGGCGGGACACGCCCGCGGTGAGCGCGGCGATGTGGGCGAGAGCGCCGCGCGGGTCCTGGAACCCGATCGCGGCGAGACGGGCTTCGGCCTGCGCGCTCGTGAGCTCGAGCCCGTCTGCGGGGAGGGCGGCGACCGCGGAGAGCAGTGGACGGTAGAACAGGCGTTCGTGCAGGCCGCGCACTCGACGGCGGGTCGCCTGCCAGGTGTCGGTGACCTCGCCGGCCGTCCGGGCGAGCCCGGACGCGCGCGCGAGGACCCGCCGCTCCGCGTCGTCGCGCGGCATGAGGTGCGTGCGGCGCAGGCGCGCGAGCTGCAGCCGGTGCTCGAGGACACGGAGGACCCGGTAGTCGCGTGAGAACTCGGCGGCCTCCTCGCGACCGACGTACCCGTGCTCGGCGAGGGCCGCGAGGGCGGGAAGGGTTCCGGCCTGGCGGATCGTCTCGTCGGTGGCACCGTGGACGAGCTGCAGGAGCTGCACCGTGAACTCGATGTCGCGGAGACCTCCCGGCCCGAGCTTCAGCTGGACGTCGACCTCGTCGGACGGGATGTGGTCGGTCACGCGCTCCCGCATGCGCTGGACCGACTCGACGAAGCCCTCGCGCGATGAGCTCGACCACACCTTGGGCGCGACGCCCGCCGCGTACCGCGCACCGAGGTCGCGATCGCCCGCGAGCGGCCGGGCCTTGAGCAGCGCCTGGAATTCCCAGCTCTTCGCCCAGCGGTCGTAGTACTGCAGGTGCGATTCGAGCGTGCGCACCAGCGCGCCGTCCTTGCCCTCCGGCCGCAGGTTCGGGTCGACCTCCCAGAGCGGCGGCTCGATCCCGGGTTCGCCGATGGCGCGCATCATCGTCATCGCGAGCCTCGTCGCGATCTCCAGTGCGCGTGGCGTCGAGACCACGTCCTCGTCGGCGGACTCGGCGACGAAGATGACGTCGACGTCGCTGACGTAGTTGAGCTCCCGAGCGCCGGCCTTGCCCATGCCGATGACCGAGAGCCGCGTCGCGGCCACCTCGGCCGCCGGGAACCTGCCCGGCGCGGCCGGCTCGCCGTCGCCGCGTGCGGCGAGCCTCCGTGCCAGATGGATGGCGGCCTCGATCGCTCCCCCGGCCAGGTCGGCGAGCCCCGATGCGACGGTGTCGAGGGCGTCGACGGCGTCCGCGCGGGTGAGGTCCCAGATCGCGACGCCGGCGAGCAGGCGCCGGTAGCGGACGCGCAACGCCCGCGCGCCGGCATCCGCCTGCTGCGCGAGCGGTGCGTCGACGGATGCCGCGGCCGCGACGAGTTCGTCTGCGGCCTCGGCCTCCGACGGCGGCGGTGCGGGCTGGTCGTGCAGCAGCGCCAGCTCGTCGAGGTTCCGGAGGAAGAACTCGGCGAAGCCGCGTGACGCGCCGAGGAGGCGAGCGGCGCGGTCCAGCGCGGCGGGATCGCGGAGGAGCGCAGCGATCGGCTCCGGGGCGCGCTCGTGGAGTCGGCGGAGCTCCGCGAGCGCCTGGTCGGGGTCGGCGGCCGCGCCGAGCGCGTCGACCAGTCCCTCCGGCTCGATGCCCGCCGCCTCGGCGAGATCGGTGGACTGCCCGGCCGCGAGATCGAGGTCGTCGAAGCCGGCGCGCGCGAGCGCACCGAGGGTCGGGGCGGTGCGCGTCATCCGGTGCCGACCGTCAGAGGATCTCGAGGTTGCGGTGCAGCTCGAACGGCGTGACCTGCGTCCGGTAGTCGCGCCACTCGGCGCGCTTGTTCGCGAGCACGTAGTTGAAGACGTGCTCGCCGAGCGTGTCGGCGACGAGCTCGGAGGTCTCCATGTACTCGATCGCGTGGTCGAGGCTCGCGGGAAGGGGCCGGTAGCCGAGCGCCCGGCGCTCGCTGTCGGTCAGCGCCCAGACGTCGTCCTCGGCCTCGGAGGGCAGCTCGTAGCCCTCCTCGATGCCCTTGAGGCCGGCGGCGAGGAGCAGCGAGAAGGCGAGGTAGGGGTTCGCCGCGGAGTCGATGGCGCGGTACTCGACGCGTGCGCTCTGGCCCTTGTTCGGCTTGTAGAGCGGCACGCGGACGAGCGCCGAGCGGTTGTTGTGGCCCCAGCAGATGAAGCTCGGCGCCTCGTCGCCGCCCCAGAGACGCTTGTAGGAGTTCACGAACTGGTTCGTGACCGCCGAGATCTCGTTCGCGTGACGGAGCAGGCCCGCGATGAACTGGCGGCCGATCTTGGAGAGCTGGTACTGCGCGCCGGGCTCGTAGAAGGCGTTCGCATCGCCCTCGAAGAGCGACAGGTGCGTGTGCATGCCCGAACCGGGCTTGTCCGAGAACGGCTTCGGCATGAACGTCGCGTACACGCCCTGCTCGATCGCCACCTCCTTCACGACCGTGCGGAAGGTCATGATGTTGTCGGCGGTCGTGAGCGCGTCGGCGTAGCGGAGGTCGATCTCGTTCTGGCCGGGTCCGGCCTCGTGGTGGCTGAACTCGACCGAGATGCCGAGGTCCTCCAGCATGCGGACGGACCGGCGGCGGAAGTCGTGCGCGGTGCCGCCGGGGACGTTGTCGAAGTATCCCGCCGAGTCGACCGGCTGCGGGCCCTCGGGGCCGTACTTCGACGACTTCAGGAGGTAGAACTCGATCTCGGGGTGCGTGTAGAACGTGAACCCGGCGTCGGCGGCGCGAGCGAGCGTGCGCTTGAGGACGTTGCGCGGATCGGCGACGGCCGGCTCGCCGTCGGGAGTGGTGATGTCGCAGAACATGCGCGCCGTGGGGTCGATGTCGCCCCGCCAGGGCAGCGTCTGGAAGGTGGTCGGGTCGGGGTAGGCGAGCAGGTCTGACTCGAAGGTGCGGCTGAGGCCCTCGATCGCCGAGCCGTCGAAGCCGATGCCCTCCGTGAACGCGCCCTCGACCTCGGCCGGCGCGATCGCGACCGACTTGAGCGTGCCGACGACGTCGGTGAACCAGAGCCTGACGAACTTGACTCCTCGTTCCTCGATGGTCCGGAGAACGAAGTCGCGCTGCTTGTCCATGCACACCCTTCCTCGATGGTCTCAGCGTAGTCGGTCGGGCCCGGCCGTCCCGCCCGGATGACGGCGGTGCTGTGCGAGACTGGCGCCATGTCCGACCACGCATCCGACGGCGCAGCGACCCCCTCCGAGGCCCCTGTGGCCGAGAACCCCTACGGCGGGGCGTCGAGTGCCGCGAGCGGCCCCAAGCGCGTCCGCACGCGGCACTTCCAGACCGCCAAGCGCGACGGAATCAAGATCACGGGACTGACGAGCTACGACCAGCTCACCGCGCGCATCTTCGACCGGGCCGGCATCGACTTCCTGCTCGTCGGCGACTCGGCGGGCAACAACGTGCTCGGCTACGAGACGACCCTCCCCGTCACGGTCGACGAGCTTATCCCCCTCACGCGCGCCGTCGCCGGCGCGGTCGAGCGCGCGTTCGTCATCGCCGACATGCCGTTCGGCTCGTACGAGAACGGGCCCGACGAGGCGCTGCACACCGCCATCCGCTTCATGAAGGAGGCCGGCGCGCACGCGGTGAAGCTCGAGGGCGGCGAACGCAGCCAGAAGCAGATCCGCCGGATCGTGGGCGCCGGCATCCCGGTGATGGCGCACATCGGCTACACGCCGCAGAGCGAGCACGGCCTCGGGGGCCACATCATCCAGGGGCGCGGCGAGGGCGTGAAGCAGCTGCTCGCCGACGCGCAGGCGATCCAGGACGCGGGCGCATTCGCCGTCGTGCTCGAGATGGTGCCGGCCGACGCCGCACGCCAGGTCACCGAGCTGCTGCACATCCCGACCATCTCGGTCGGCGGCGGCCCGCACTGCGACGGGCAGCTGCTCGTGTGGACCGACTGGGCCGGGCTGACCACGGGGCGCATCCCGCGGTTCGTCAAGCAGTACGCGGACCTCGCGGGGATCCTCGGCGACGCGGCGCGCGAGTGGGCGGCGGATGTCGCCTCGGGCGCCTACCCGACGGAGGAGCACTCCTACTGAGCGGCCACCGGGCCCGCCGGGCCGGGCGTCACTCCTCGGCGGCGTCCTCCTCGGCCCATTTCGCGCTGTTGGCACGGAGGATCTCCAGCGCCTGCTCGGCCTCCGCGCGCGTCTCGAACGGACCCACGCGCTCGACGGCCGGCGAGACGAATCCCTCCTCGACCTCACCGGTGTTGAGGTTGTACCAGAACTGATGCTCCACGTCCCTCGACATAGGCTGATCCTATGCCCAAGGACCCCGCCGGTCGCCTGATCCCCGGCCGACTCTCACCCCTGCGCGCCGTCCCGGCGTCGATCCCGCGACCCGAGTACGTGGGACGCGCGGCGCCGTCGCCGAACACGCGCGGCGACCGCTACTCCCCCGCCGAGGTCGAGCGGATCCGGGCCGCCGGGCGCGTCGCGGCCGGCGCGATCGCGGCCGCCGCGGCCGCCATCCGTCCCGGCGTGACGACCGACGAACTCGACCGGATCGCGCACGAGCACGTCATCGACCGCGGTGCCTACCCGTCGACGCTCGGCTACCGCGGGTACCCGAAGTCCTCGTGCACGTCGGTGAACGAGGTGATCTGCCACGGGATCCCCGACGACACCGTCCTCGCCGACGGCGACCTCGTCAACCTCGACGTGACCGCCTACCTCGACGGCATGCACGGCGACACGAACGCCACCTTCGTGGTCGGCGAGGCCGACGAGGAGGCGCGGCTGCTCGTCGATCGCACGCGCGAGGCGCTGGCCCGCGGCATCCGCGCCGTCGCCCCCGGTCGACAGGTGAACGTCGTCGGCCGCGCCATCGAGTCGTACGCCAGGCGCTTCGGCTACGGCGTCGTGCGCGACTACACGGGCCACGGCGTCGGGCGCGCGTTCCACACCGGGCTCGTCATCCCCCACTTCGACGACCCGAACGCCACGACGGTGCTCGAGACCGGCATGGTGTTCACGATCGAGCCCATGCTGACGCTCGGGACGACCGAGTGGGACCTCTGGGAGGACGACTGGACCGTCGTCACCCGCGACCGGTCGCTCACCGCGCAGTTCGAGCACACGCTCGTCGTCACCGAGCGCGGCGCCGAGATCCTGACCCTGCCCTGAGCGGGTCGACGGGCCCGAGCCGGGCGCGGACTCGCGACGCCCGCGCGGTATCGTGGCGCCATGGCGACTGAACGCGCGATCGGCATCGACATCGGCGGAACCGGCATCAAGGGTGCGGTGGTCGACCTCGGCACCGGCGAACTCGTCACCGACCGCATCAAGGTGAAGACGCCGCCCGGCGGCCGGCCGGCCGACATCCTCGAGGCCACCGGCGAACTCCTCGCCGAGGTCGCGGACCGCGGCCACACGTCGCTCCCGCTCGGCGTGTGCTTCCCCGCGATCGTCAAGCACGGTCGCACGCTGTCCGCGGCGAACGTCTCGGACGAGTGGATCGGCCTCGACGCCGAGCAGATGTTCGAGAAGGAGCTCCGCAGCGAGATCCACTTCATCAACGACGCGGATGCCGCCGGCTACGCCGAGGCGAACTTCGGCGCCGCGAAGGACGAGGACGGCCTCGTCATCCTCACGACGCTCGGTACCGGGATCGGCTCGGCGCTCGTCTTCGACGGCGTCGTGGTGCCGAACAGCGAGCTCGGGCACCTCGAGATCGACGGCCACGACGCCGAGACGCGCGCCGCGTACTCCGTGATGGAGCGCGAGGGCCTGTCGTGGAAGCACTGGGCGGAGCGGCTCCAGCGCTACTACGCGCACGTGGAGTTCCTGTTCTCCCCCGACCTGTTCATCGTGGGCGGCGGCGTGTCGAAGCACCACGAGCACTTCCTGCCGCTGCTCGACCTGAAGACGCCGATCGTGCCGGCCGTGCACCGCAACAACGCGGGCATCCTCGGCGCCGCCGCGCTCGCGGCGAAGTTCTGAACCGCGTGCCCGCGCGGGGCGGGCGAGGCGAGCGGGCCGGCTGATACGCCGGGTTCTGTTCACCGGGCGCTTGCGCGACACCGGCTGGACGGCCATCTCTCTCGGAGCTGCGTCACCGCAGCCCTCCAGCGGCCTACCCGGGGACGGGACGGGCCGCCCCATGGTCCCCTGTCTGGCCTTGCTCCGGACGAGGTTTACCGAGCCGACCGCGTCACCGCGGCCGCTGGTGGGCTCTTACCCCACCGTTTCACCCTTACCGCGGGCCGAAGCCCGTGGCGGTCTGCTTTCTGTGGCACTGTCTCGCGGGTCACCCCGGGTGGGCGTTACCCACCGTCCTGCCCTGCGGAGCCCGGACGTTCCTCGGCGCCCGATCGCTCGGGCGACGCGGCCGTCTTGCCGACCCGCTCGCTCCTCAAGGCTACCGCCCCGAACGCGGCGCGTCGCTCAGAGTCCCGACTCGGCCGTGCGGACCAGGATCCGGTCGCACTCCGGGCACTGCACGACCTCGTCGTCGGCGGCACGACGGACGGCCTCGAGGTCGGACCCGGTGAGCGTGATCGTGCAGCCGCCGCACGTGCGCTGGCGCAGGAGCGCCGCGCCGATGCCGCCGCCGCGCACCCGGCGGTCCTCGTAGAAGCGCAGCAGGTCGTCGGGGATCGTCCCGGCGAGGGTCGCCCGATCGCGCTCGGCCTGCTCGCGCTCCGTGCCGAGGCCCCCGGCCGCGTCGTCGCGGGCCGCCTCGAGCGACGCCGTCGACTCGGCGAGCTCGGCGCGCTCGCGATCGATTCCGGCCACGTGGGCCTCGGCCTCCTCGACCTTCTCCATCACGATGAGCTCGGCGTCCTCGAGGTCGCTGAGGCGCTTCCGGAGCGATGCGAGCTCGGCCTCGAGCGCCTGGACGTCCTTCAGCGACGAGGTGTGCGTCAGCCGGTCGCCGTCGCGCGCGATGCGCTTCTCGACCACCTCGACGTCGGACTCGATGCGTCCGAGCTCGGTCCGTGCGTCCTCGAGGGTCCCGACCGCCTCGGCGCGCCGGCCGCGGACCGCGGTGTCGCGCTCCGCGAGCGAGGCGAGCTCGGCCGTCTGGGGCAGTGAGCGGAGGCGGTGGGCGAGCTGCTGCAGACGGGTGTCGACGGCCTGGAGGCGGAGCAGCTGCTCCTGGTCGGCGGGGCTGGCCTTCACGTGGTGCTCCTCGTGGGTTCGGGGTGGATCGAGGTCTGGGCGTTCGGCGTCGGACGGGTCACTGGACGACCTGGAAGTCCCACGGGTCGGTGCGGAGGTCGCTCACCACGACCTCGAGCTCGGGGTGCGCCTCGCGGAGCTCCCGGGCAGCGGCATCCAGCCAGAGCCACTCGCTCGCCCAGTGCGAGACGTCGACGAGTGCGGGGCCGCCGCCGAGCATCGCCTGCTCGCGGGCCTCGGAGGCCGGGTGGTGACGCAGGTCGGCGGTGACGTACGCGTCGGCGGTGCGCACGGCCTCGTGCGACAGGAGCGAGTCGCCGGCACCGCCGCAGACGGCGACGGTCCCGACGGGGTCGTCGAACCCGCCGGCGACGCGCACGCCCGTCGCCGTGGGCGGCAGGATGTCCGCGAGGCGGCGCGCGAGGCGGCCGAGCGTCGTCGGTTCGGCGAGGCGCCCCACGCGACCGAGTCCGCGCGCGGCATCCGTCGCGTTCGGCACGATCGGAGCGACCTCGACGAGGCCGAGGCGCTCGGCGAGCACCGCGGAGGTGCCGGTCTCGACGATGTCGGCGTTCGTGTGCGCCCCCACGAGCGCGCAGTCGGCGCGGATGAGCTTCGCGAGCAGCGCGCCCTTGTAGCGGTCCTCCGCGATCGACGTGACGCCGCGGAGCAGCAGCGGATGGTGCGCCACGACCAGGTCGGCGCCGGAGGCGACGGCCTCGTCGACGGTCGCCGCGACGGCGTCGACCGTCAGCAGGACGCGCTCGACGTCGCGCGACGGATCGCCGGTCACGAGCCCGGGCGCATCCCACGGCTCGGCGCCGGCAGCAGGCCAGAGTCGTTCCACGGTCGAGAGGACGTCGGCGAGGCGGACTGGCACCCACTCACCCTATCGCCGCCGCGGGCTCCGGCCCGGTCGAGGGTGATCGATCGACGGTGGGCCCTGCCGGGCTCGAACCGACGACATCCACGGTGTAAGCGTGGCGCTCTACCAACTGAGCTAAAGGCCCCTCGCCGCGTGCGGCGGCACTTCGATCGTAGCGTCGCGCGGACGCGGCATCCGCTCGCCCTCGCCTAACCGAGCGATGCGAGAGCCTCGCGATACGCCTCGAGCGGGCGCGCCTCCCCGGGCGCAGCCTCGAACGACGAGCGGATGACGCCGTCGGCACCGATCGCGAACGACGCGCGCCGCGCGAACCCGGCCGCCTCGTCGAAGGCGCCGTAGGCACGCGCGACCGCGCCGTGCGGCCAGAAGTCGGAGAGGAGGGTCAGCCCGATGTGCTCCTCCTCCGCCCATGCTCGCAGCGCGTGCTTCGAGTCGACCGAGGCGACGAACAGCTCGGCGCCCGCGGCCTCGAACATCGGCAGAGCGGCATCCAGCTCGCCCAGTTCGCGAGTGCAGATGCGGGAGAAGGCGAACGGCACGAACGCGAGGACCACGGGCCGGATGCCGCGCCGATCGCCGAGGCGCTGCGGCGCGCCGTGCTGATCGGGCAGTGCGAATCCGGGGGCGAGCGCCCCGTGGCCGAGGATCACGAGCGCCTCCCTCGGGTTCCGTCTGGACGCGCGCCAGCCTAGCCCGCCATGCCGCCCCGTAGAATCACTAGGATGGCGTGGTGCCCCCCGACCGTGACCCGGTCTTCGTCGTGCGCAACGCACGGTCAAGAGGCACGATCTGCTGAAGAGAGAGGTCGAGTGTGACTGTCAACGACCAGGACCCGTACTCGGTCGAGGCGATGGACTCCGATCCGGAGGAGACCAACGAGTGGGCGGAGTCCCTCGACGCCCTCGTCGCCGAGAAGGGCCACCAGCGCGGGCGCGAGATCATGCTCAGCCTGCTCAAGCGCTCCAAGGAGCTCCACCTCGGCGTCCCGATGGTGCCGACCACGGACTACCTGAACACCATCGCGCCGGAGAACGAGCCGGAGTTCCCCGGCGACGAGGAGCTCGAGCGGCGCTACCGCGCGTGGATCCGCTGGAACGCCGCGATGACCGTGCACCGCGCGCAGCGACCCGGCATCGCCGTCGGCGGCCACATCTCGACGTACGCGTCGTCGGCCGCGCTCTACGAGGTCGGCTTCAACCACTTCTTCCGCGGCCAGGACCACCCGGGCGGCGGCGACCAGATCTTCGTCCAGGGTCACGCCTCCCCCGGCACCTACGCCCGGGCGTTCCTCGAGGGACGGCTCTCGACCGACCAGCTCGACGGCTTCCGCCAGGAGAAGTCGCACGCGCCGGCGGGCCTCTCGTCGTACCCGCACCCGCGGCTCATGCCCGAGTTCTGGCAGTTCCCGACCGTGTCGATGGGACTCGGCCCGATCAACGCGATCTACCAGGCGCAGGCGAACAAGTACCTCACCAACCGCGGCATCAAGGACGCCTCCGACCAGCACGTCTGGGCATTCCTCGGCGACGGCGAGATGGACGAGGTCGAGAGCCGCGGCCAGCTCCAGGTCGCCGCGAACGAGGGCCTCGACAACCTCACCTTCGTCATCAACTGCAACCTGCAGCGGCTCGACGGCCCCGTGCGCGGCAACGGCAAGATCATCCAGGAGCTCGAGAGCTTCTTCCGCGGCGCCGGCTGGAACGTCATCAAGGTCGTCTGGGGCCGCGAGTGGGACGACCTGCTCGCACGCGACCACGACGGCGCGCTGCGCAACCTCATGAACGTGACGCCCGACGGCGACTACCAGACCTATAAGGCGGAGTCCGGCGCGTACGTGCGCGAGAACTTCTTCGGCCGCGACCCCCGCGCGCTCGAGCTCGTCAAGGACCTCTCGGACGAGCAGATCTGGAACCTCAAGCGCGGCGGCCACGACTACCGCAAGGTCTACGCGGCGTTCAAGGCCGCGACCGAGCACAAGGGCCAGCCCACCGTCATCCTCGCCAAGACCATCAAGGGCTACGGCCTCGGTCCGGCCTTCGAGGGGCGCAACGCGACGCACCAGATGAAGAAGATGACGCTGGACAACCTGAAGACGTTCCGCGACACCATGCGCATCCCGATCTCCGACGCGCAGCTGGAGGAGAACCCCTACCTCCCGCCGTACTACCACCCCGGCCACGACGACGAGGCGATCCAGTACCTCCACGAGCGTCGCCGCGAGCTCGGCGGCTACCTGCCCGAGCGCCGGTCGAACCACACCGCGATCTCGCTGCCCGACGACTCGGCGTACGCGATCGCGAAGAAGGGGTCGGGCACGCAGGAGATCGCGACGACCATGGCGTTCGTCCGGCTCCTGAAGGACCTCATGCGGTCGAAGGACTTCGGCAACCGCATCGTGCCGATCATCCCCGACGAGGCCCGCACCTTCGGCATGGACGCGTTCTTCCCGAACGCGAAGATCTACAACCCGATGGGCCAGCACTACACGTCGGTCGACCGCGAGCTGCTCCTGGCCTACAAGGAGAGCCCGCAGGGCCAGATCGTCCACGTCGGCATCAACGAGGCCGGCGCGCTCGCGGCGTTCACGGCCGTCGGCACGTCGTACTCGACGCAGGGCGAGCCGCTCATCCCGATCTACGTCTTCTACTCGATGTTCGGGTTCCAGCGCACGGGCGACGCGATGTGGGCGGCGGGCGACCAGATGGCTCGCGGCTTCATCATCGGCGCGACGGCCGGCCGGACCACGCTCACGGGCGAGGGCCTGCAGCACGCCGACGGCCACTCGCCGCTGCTCGCGGCGACGAACCCCGCGGTCGTCTCGTATGACCCCGCCTACGGCTACGAGATCGGCCACATCATGCGGTCGGGCCTCGACCGCATGTACGGCGGCAGCCACGCCGACCCCAACGTCATGTACTACCTGACGGTCTACAACGAGCCGCTCGTGCAGCCCGCCGAGCCCGAGTCGGTCGACGTGGACGGCATCGTCCGCGGCATCCACCGCATCGCGGAGGGCTCGGGCGACGGCCCGAAGGCCCAGCTGCTCGCCTCGGGCGTCGCGGTTCCGTGGATCATCGAGGCGCAGCACCTGCTCGCGCAGGACTGGGGCATCTCGGCCGACGTGTGGTCGGTGACCAGCTGGTCGGAGCTCGCGCGCGACGGCCTCCGTGCCGACGAGCACAACTTCCTCCACCCGGAGGCCGACCGCCACGTGCCGTACCTGACGCAGAAGCTCGCGGGCGCCCGCGGACCCTTCGTCGCGGTGTCCGACTACATGCACGCCGTGCAGGAGCAGATCCGGCCGTACGTGCCGGGCCAGTACGCGACGCTCGGCGCCGACGGCTTCGGCTTCTCCGACACACGTCCGGCGGCCCGTCGGTTCTTCAAGATCGACGGTCCCTCGGTCGTGGTCCGGACGCTGCAGCTCCTCGCCGAGCGCGGCGAGGTCGATCGCTCGCTCCCGGCGCAGGCGATCGAGCGGTACCGGCTCCACGACGTGAACGCGGGCACGACCGGCAACGCCGGCGGCGAGAGCTAGCAGGCGTTCCGACGGTGGCGACGAAGCCCAGGACCAAGGCGGAGACCCTCGCATGGTTGCGCACCATCTCGGGTGAGCTCTCGACGCAGACGCTGAAGCGTCTGGAGGACACGCTGCCCTGGTACGGCGAGATGCCGCCGAGCCGGCGCTCGGCGGTGGGCCTCGTCGCCCAGGCGGGCATCTCGTCGTTCATCGCCTGGTTCGACGATCCGCGGTCGACGCCGTGGATCGCCGCCGACGTGTTCGGCGCGGCGCCGCGAGAGCTCCTCCGCTCGGTGAGCCTGCAGCAGACGCTGCAGCTCATCCGCGTCACGGTCGAGGTCGTCGAGGAGCGCGTCAAGGACGGCGGCGAGCCGCTGCGCGAGGCGATCCTGCTCTACTCGCGCGAGATCGCCTTCGCGGCCGCCGACGTCTACGCGCGTGCCGCCGAGGCGCGCGGCCTCTGGGACGCGCGCCTCGAGGCGCTCGTCGTCGACTCGATCCTGTCGGGCGAGTACGACGACGAACTGCCGAGCCGCATCGCGGCCCTCGGCTGGCACGGCCACGGCGAGGTCGCGGTGCTCGTCGGCACGGCGCCGAAGCTCTTCGACGTCGACCAGGTGCGCCGCGCGGCCCGGCACATGCACGCCGACGTCCTCATCGGCGTGCAGGGCAACCGGCTCGTCGTCGTCATCGGGCGGGCCGAGCCGCGCGGCGGCGACTCCGACGAGTCGGTGGGCACGTCGCCCGCGCTCTCGTTCATGGAGATCGCCACGCAACTCGAGTCGAACTTCGGGCCCGGGCACCTCGTCCTCGGGCACGAGGTCCCCAACCTCGTCGACGCGTCCAAGAGCGCGAAGGCGGCGCTGGCCGGCTTCGCCGTCGCACGGTCGTGGCGTCACGCGCCCCGGCCGGTGCACGCCGACGACCTCCTCCCCGAGCGCGCGCTCGCGGGCGACCCGCTCGCCCGCGCGACGCTCGTGCACCGCATCTACCGTCCGCTCCAGGCGCACTCGACCGAGCTGCTCACGACGCTCTGGAGCTACCTCGACAACGGCCGGTCGCTCGAGGCGACGGCGCGCGAGCTGTTCGTCCATCCGAACACGGTCCGGTACCGCCTGAAGCGCGTCTCCGACGTGATCGGGTGGGATGCCACGGGCGCGCGCGAGGCGCTGATCCTGCAGTCGGCGCTGATCATCGGGTCGATGAGCGACCACGAGTCGACGCCGCGCCGTCGTCCGTCGAACTGACGCGCGGTATGTGAGGGCGGAACAAGCGTCCGCCGGATACCTTGTGGCGAGTGCACACACATCGCCCGCGCGGGATTGGCAGACTGAGACGGTGATCGTCGTCGTCTGCCCTGGTCAGGGCTCCCAGACCCCCGGTTTCCTCGCACCCTGGCTCGCCGAGCCGGCGTTCGCCGACCGCCTCTCGGCGCTCTCCGACGCCGCCGGAGTCGACCTCGCGCTGCACGGCACCGAGAGCGACGCCGACACGATCCGCGACACCGCGATCGCCCAGCCGCTGATCGTCGCGGCCGGCATCCTCGCCTTCGACGCACTCACGGCCGACGGTCGCGCCGCGCGCCTCGGGGGCGTCGCGGGCCACTCGGTCGGCGAGATCACCGCAGCCGCCGCGACGGGCGTCCTCGCCGATGCCGACGCGATGCGGTTCGTCGCCGAGCGCGGTCGGGCCATGGCGGATGCCGCTGCGCTCGTCGCCACGGGCATGAGCGCCGTCATCGGCGCCGACGAGGCCGACCTGCTCGCGCGTCTCGAGGCACTCGGCCTCGAGCCCGCGAACTTCAACGGCGGCGGCCAGATCGTCGTCGCGGGCGCGCTCGACGCGCTCGAGCAGCTGAAGGCCGAGCCGCCCGCCGGCGCGCGCGTCATCCCGCTGCAGGTCGCCGGTGCGTTCCACACGCGCTACATGCGGCCCGCACGCGAGCGCCTCGCAGAGGTCGCCGCCGGCTTCTCGCCGGCCGACCCCGAGCAGACGCTCTGGACGAACCGCGACGGTTCGGCCGTGGCATCCGGCAACGCCTTCGTCGACCTGCTGGTCGGCCAGGTCGCCTCTCCCGTCCGCTGGGACCACTGCATGGCCTCCTTCGCCGACGCCGGCGTGACCGGGATCATCGAACTCGCACCGGCCGGCGCCCTGGTCGGCCTCGCCAAGCGAGCGCTGAAGGGCCTGCCGACCGTCGCCGTCAAGACCCCCGACGACCTCCCCGCCGCGATCGAGCTCCTCGAGCAGCAGGCCGCCTGAACCCCGCACCCCACGACACGAGAGAACGCATGACGCACCCCACGCTCAGCCAGTCGACCGGTCCCGCCTACACCCGCCTGTACTCGGTGGGCGCCGCACGCGGCGACAACGCGGTCCCGAACGACGACCTCGTCGGCCCGATCGACTCGTCCGACGAATGGATCCAGCAGCGCACGGGCATCATCACCCGCGCTCGCGCGGGCGCCGACGTGCTCGCGGTCGACCTGGCGACGGATGCCGCGCGCGAGGCGATCGCGCGATCTGGCGTGCCCGCGGACGAGATCGACCTCGTGATCGTCGCGACCATCTCGAACGTCCAGCAGACGCCGTCGATCGCGGCGGTCGTCGCCGACCGGGTCGGCGCGAACCCGGCGGCCGCCTACGACATGAACGCCGCGTGCGCCGGCTACGCCTACGCGGTCGCGCAGGCCGACGCCCTCATCCGCGCGGGCGCCGCGACGTACGCGCTCGTGATCGGCGCCGAGAAGCTCTCCGACGTCGTCGACCCGACCGACCGCACGATCTCGTTCCTCCTCGGCGACGGTGCGGGCGCGGTCGTCGTCGGCCCGAGCGACGAGCCGGCCATCGCGCCGACCGTGTGGGGCTCGGACGGCTCGAAGGCGGGCGCCGTGGGCATGAACCACACGCTGGTGGAGTTCCGCGACGGCGCCTCCGAGTGGCCGACGCTCCGGCAGGAGGGCCAGACGGTCTTCCGCTGGGCCGTGTGGGACATGGCGAAGGTCGCCAAGGAGGCGCTGGATGCCGCGGGCGTCACGTCCGACGACCTCGCCGCCTTCATCCCCCACCAGGCGAACATGCGCATCATCGACGAGTTCGCCAAGCAGCTGAAGCTCCCCGACACCGTCGTGATCGGGCGAGACATCGCGACGACCGGCAACACGTCTGCCGCGTCCATCCCGCTCGCGATGCACCGACTGCTCGAGGAGCACCCCGAGCTGTCCGGAGGGCTCGCCCTCCAGATCGGCTTCGGCGCCGGACTCGTGTTCGGCGCCCAAGTGGTGGTTCTGCCCTGAGCCGCCGACCCCCGTCCATCTAGACTGTGTCTCGGTCATACGAGACACCCCTGCAAGGAGAAGAACCATGGCAGCGACCCGCGAAGAAGTGCTTGGCGGCCTGGCCGAGCTGATCAACGACGAGACCGGCATCGC
Source organism: Agromyces luteolus (assembly GCF_009729855.1). Classification (GTDB taxonomy): domain Bacteria; phylum Actinomycetota; class Actinomycetes; order Actinomycetales; family Microbacteriaceae; genus Agromyces; species Agromyces luteolus. Next base: position 23,691 of record NZ_WODA01000012.1, read on the forward strand.
GACCGACACGGTCGAGCTCGACAAGTCGTTCACCGACGACCTCGACATCGACTCCATCTCGATGATGACGATCGTCGTCAACGCCGAGGAGAAGTTCGACGTCAAGATCCCCGACGAAGAGGTCAAGAACCTCAAGACCGTCGGTGACGCCGTCGACTTCATCGTCAACGCGCAGGCCTAGTGACGTGCGGACGGGCCGGCGTGCGCCGGCCCGTCCGTTCCGTTCGCACGCCTCTCGTTCCCATCGCCCCATCGGAGTGACTTCGTATGACCAAGAAGATCGTGATCACGGGCATCGGTGCGACCACGCCGATCGGCGGCACCGCCCGTGACAGTTGGAAGGCCCTGCTCGCCGGCGAGTCCGGCGCGCGCACCCTCGAGCAGGAGTGGGTCGGGCAGTACGAGCTGCCCGTGACCTTCGCCGCGACGGCCCAGGTGCAGCCCGCCGACGTGCTCGAGCGCCACGAGCTCAAGCGCCTCGACCCGTCCAGCCAGTTCGCCCTCATCGCCGGGCGCGAGGCGTGGGCGGATGCCGGTGCGCCCGAGGTCGCCCCGGAGCGACTCGCCATCGACTGGGCGACCGGCATCGGCGGCGTCTGGACGCTGCTCGACGCGTGGGACACCCTGCGCGAGCGCGGCCCCCGCCGCGTGCTGCCGATGACCGTGCCGATGCTGATGCCGAACGGCCCGGGCGCCGCGGTCGGCATGGACCTGCACGCGCGAGCGGGCATCCGCACCGTCGTGTCGGCCTGCGCGTCGAGCACCGAGTCGCTCGTCAACGCGTGGGAGCACCTGCAGGACGGCGTCGCCGACGTCGTCATCGCGGGCGGCTCCGAGGCGGCGATCCATCCGGTGACCATCGCCTCGTTCTCGTCGATGCAGGCCCTCTCCCGCCGCAACGACGACCCGGCGATCGCCTCGCGTCCGTACGACGTCGGCCGCGACGGCTTCGTCATGGGCGAGGGCGCCGCGGCGCTCGTCCTCGAGACGGAGGAGCACGCGAAGGCGCGCGGTGCGCGCATCTACGCCGAGCTGCTCGGCGGCGCCATCACGAGCGACGCGTACCACATCACGGCGCCCGACCCCGAGGGTTCGGCGGCGGCGCGCGCGATGAAGGCCGCGATCGAGGGTGCGGGCGCGAGCCTCGCCGACGTGCGTCACGTCAACGCGCACGCGACGAGCACCCCCGTCGGCGACATCGCCGAGTACAACGCGCTGCGGCGCGTCTTCGGCGACGCGCTCGACGACATCGCCGTGACCGCGACGAAGGCCTCGACCGGGCACCTGCTCGGCGGCGCCGGCGCGATCGAGTCGATCTTCACGGTGCTGGCGCTCCACGAGCGCACCGCTCCCCCGACGATCAACCTCGACGACCAGGACCCGGAGATCCCGCTCGACGTGGTGACCTCGCCGCGTCCGCTCGGCGACGGCGACCTCGTCGCCATCAGCAACTCGTTCGGCTTCGGCGGGCACAACGCGGTCGCCGCGTTCCGCGCCGTCTGACGAACAGCGGATGCCGCGGCATCCGTCGCATGCATCGGGCCCCGATCGCCTCACGGCGTCGGGGCCCGATGCAGTCCACCGCCTGCGGTTTCGCTCGTACGCCCCCGGGACCTTCGTCGACCGGTCGACGCGTCACGCCACCTCGCGGTGCGCGTCAGCCCACGCGGTGCAGCCAGATCACCGGGGCGAAGTCGCTCGCGTGCCGGAACGGCTCGAGCTCGTCGTCCCACGCCTGGCCCAGCGCGAGCCTCAGCTCGCGATGCAGCTCGCCCGCGTCGAACGCGGCGACCTCCATCGCGTAGCGGATGCGGTCCTCGGGGATCACGACGTTGCCCGCCGTGTCGGTCTGCGCGTAGTACACGCCGAGTTCGGGCGTGTGCATCCAGCGGGCCCCATCGGAGTCCATGCCCGGGTCCTCGCTCACCTCGAAGCGCAGCTGCTCCCAGCCTCGCAGCGCGGACGCGATCCGCGCACCCGATCCGGGCTCGCCGATCCACGAGAACTCGGTCCTCACCGTGCCCGGCAGGACGGGCTGCTCGGTCCACTCGAAGTTCACGGGAGTGCCGAGGGCGCGACCGACCGCCCACTCGACGTGCGGGCCGACCGCCCGCGGGGACGAGTGCACGAACAGCATGCCTCGCGCGGCGCGCTGGGCCCGCGTGACCTGTTCCGCCATCTCCTGCTCCGTTCCTCGTGAGGTGCGTCTTCCCCTACGACCTCTGGACCGGTGCCTGGCGGCGGTGGCGTGTTCGGTTGTGACGAGCGTGTCGTCAGGTCGAGTATGCCCCGGTTCGCCCGGGCTGACAAGGAGAATCCGCGGCGATCCGCGGCGCAGGCGCTAAACTCCCTACTCGGTGAGTGATTCCACCCGACCCCGAGGAGGCGACGTGGCCGTCCGCGATGCGCTGCTCGTGCTGCTCACGAACGGACCCGCCTACGGGTTCCAGCTGCACGGCGACCTCGCCGCGCGCACCGGCGGGCGCCGGGAGGTGAACGTGGGGCAGACCTATGCGACGCTCGACCGGCTGACGAACCAGGGCCTGGTGGAGCCTGCCGGGTCGACCGACGACGGACTCCCCCTGTACCGCATCACGGGGGCCGGACGTGCCGCAGCGAACGCGTGGCTCGGCGGGGCCGACGGCGCCGGGGCCGATCCGTGGCACGAGAGCGTGGATCGCGTGCTCATCGCCGTGTCCATGCCCGCCGTCGATGCCACCCCCGTGATCGAGGCGGAACGCGTGCGCTGGCGCGCTCGGCGCGATGAGGCGGAGGCCCCGGCCACGGCGGACGTGGACGAGGTCGGCGCGCATCCGCGCGCGGGGCTCGCCGCCGCTGCCACGTCCGCGGAGCGCGCCCGCGCCGACGCGATGCTCGCGTGGCTCGACGGCGTTGCGACGTCCGACCTCGACGCGTCGGCCTTCGCGCCGAGCACCGAGCGCCCGAAACGCGGCCGCCGGCCGTCGCGGACGGCTCAGGCGCCGGCCGACGCGTAGCTGGCCGTCACGGCCAGGTCGAGCGGGAACTCGACGGGCGCGTCGCCGAACAGCAGCCGCCCGGCCTCCGCCGCAGCGGCGCGGACCGCATCGGCGACGGCATCGGCATGTTCGGCCGGCGTGTGCACGATGAGCTCGTCGTGCAGGAAGTAGACGAGGTGGGGTGCGCGCTCGAACACCCGACCGGAGGCGGCCGCCGACGGTCCGCCCGCGGCCATCCCGGCGAGCCGGGTGCGCACGCCCGCGAGCCAGCAGAGCGCCCACTCGGCCGCCGTGCCCTGCACCACGAAGTTGCGCGTGAAGCGGCCCCAGTCACGCGCGGACGAGCGGGCACGGCGCTCGTCGACGACGGTCGCATCGGGCTGGGAGGCCGCCGCCTGCGCCGCGTGCCACGACGGCGGCGGCAGCGGCGACGAGCGGCCGAGGAGCGTCGTCACCTGCCGGCCCGCCTCGCCGTCGCGAGCGGCGCGATCGACGAGGGCCATGGCGCGCGGGTAGGCGCGCGCGAGCTGCGGCACGAGCCGCCCGCTGTCGCCGGTGGTCGCACCGTACATCGCGCCGAGCAGGGCGACCTTCGCCTCGTCGCGCGTCGCGACCACGCCCGCGTCGACGATCGAACGGTACATGTCGCGACCGCGCCCGGCCGCGGCCATCGCGGGGTCGCGCGCGAGCGCGGCGAGGACGCGCGGCTCGAGCTGCGAGGCATCCGCCACGACCAGGCTCCACCCCGGGTCGGCGACCACCGCGGCCCGCACGGCCTTCGGAAGCTGCAGTGCTCCCCCGCCCGACGTCGCCCAGCGCCCCGTCGCGGTGCCGCCCGCCACGTAGTCGGCGCGGAACCGCTCGTCGACCACCCACTCGTCGAGCCAGGCCCAGCCGTTCGCCGACAGGAGCCGCGCGAGCCGCTTGTACGCCAGGAGTGGCGCGACGGCCGGATGCTCGTGCTCGCGCAGCTCCCACTTCGCGGTCGAGTCGACGCCGATGCCCGCCGCGCGCAGTGCGCGGAGGAGGTCGGCCTGCGAGTCGAGGCGCAGCGTGGGCGCCTCGAGCTCGCGACGGACCTGCGCGGCGAGCTCGTCCATGCGCGCGGGCTTGCGGCCCACCGGCGGGCGAGGGCCGAGCGCCTCCTCGAGCACCCGTTCGTGAACGGAACGCCGCCATGGCAGGCCGGCGGCGTGGAGCTCGGCGGCGATGAGCGCGCCGGCGGATTCGGCGGCGAGCAGCAGTCGCATCGACGTGGGGCGATCGGACGACTCGGCGAGGTGGACCTGGCGATCGTGCTCGACGACGAGGTCGGCGACGGACGGCGACCCGGCCGTCCCGGGCTCGGGCACCTGGTCGAGGTCGAACAGCACCGGCCCGCGATCGACGGATGCCGCGGGTGCGGCCTCGGACTCGAACCCGCCTTCCGCGGGGCCGGCCGGCAGCCACGCGGGCCGCTCGCGCGCGACCGGACCGGCCGCGGCGACGGCGGTCGACGAGGCGAGGATCGCGCCGCACAGCCGCAGGTCGTGGCACCGCGCCACCCGCACCCCCGCCTCGAGGAGCGCAGGCGCCCACTCGCGCGTGTCGCGCCAGACCCACCGCGGCGCGGCTTCGGCTTCGAGCCGCGCGACCTCGCGCGGGGCATCGGCCGGGTCGCATTCGCCGCGCAGGTCGCCGTCGGGGTCGAGGAACGCCACGCGCCCCGCGCTCGTCGTCGCGATCGCGATCCGCACGCCTCGATTCTGCCTCGGACCTCCGACGGCGTGATCCGCGAACCCCGGTCCGTGGCACCGGTCGCAGGTCGCCGGTCGTGGTGTCGGTGGCATCCGCGAGCATCGGGTCATGCAGGGAGGGCGTGTCGAATGGTCGCGGTGAGATTCGGGTGCGGCCACGGAGCCGACGCCGACGATGCCGGCGTGGTCGCGCTGCGCCGGGCCTGCCCGGTCTGCATGCTCGTGCACGAGACGCAGCGGAGCCGCGGCGAGCTGCTGGGCCGCGTCGCTCCCGCGCAGCGACGTCGGCTCGCCGCCGAGACGCGCATCGGTGCGGAGTACGACTGGGCCTGCGTCCGGGGCCACGATCGGTACCGCGCGAGCGTGGTGGAGGTGCTGACCGGCACGGGGTGCGCGAAGTGCCGCGCGAACGCCGCCTCGCCGGGTGCCGCCCGCGAGGCGGGCATGCCGTTCATGAAGCACGGCCTCCGGGTCGGCACGTCGATGACCGAGCAGCGGCTGAGGGTCCTGCTCGGCGAGCGGATCCGACTCCACCACCGCGCGAACGCGGTGCGCACCGCCCGCATGTTCCACGGCCGGCAGGAGGTCTGGCCCGACATCCTCGTCGCCGAGCTGCGCGTCGCGATCGAGTACGACGATCCGGGCCGCTCGGGGCGCGCGCACCGCGGGGTGAAGGAGGGGTCCGACGTCGAGAAGGACGAGGCGCTCCGCGAGGTCGGCTGGGAGGTCATCCGCATCCGCGGCGGCGGTCTGCCGCCGCTCGGGCCGTACAGCATTCCGTGCCGCGGCATCACCCCGGCGGTCGCCGACGAGGTCGTACGACTCCTGCGCGCTATTCGAGGCGACGCCGCCGTCGATGCGCTGCTCGTCCGGCCCGTGGCCGCGTCGTGAGTCTGGCGCGTCTCGCCGCCCCGCCGATAGGGTGAGGACCGTCTCCGCTTGACCCGGGCGGAGACATCGTCGTGCAGAGAGGCCCGTTGTGCTGCTCCCCTTCCTCATCGTCGGAGGCCTCGGCCTCGCCCTGCTGCTCATCTCGCTGGTCATCGGCGACGTGCTCGACCACTTCGAGGTCGGCGACGGCGCGATCTCGGGCACCGCGCTCGCCATCGGCATGACCGTGTTCGGCGCCGCCGGCGCGCTCACCGCGAGCAGCGGGCTGGAGCTCGTCTGGGCCTACGTGGTGGCGGGAGCGCTCGCGGTCGTGGCCTATGTCGTCGCCGTCCTCACCGTCCGTTCGCTCGCGCGGTCCTCCGACGGGGAGCCGGCCTCGGCGGTGGGCCTCACCGGGGTCGCCACGGCATCGATCTCGCCCGCCGGCGGCGAGGTGAGCCTCGACGGTCCGGCGGAGATCGAGCGGCGCCTGGCGTACGCCGACTCCCCGATCGACGAGGGCGCCCGCATCCGCGTGATCGCGCACGCGGGCAGCCGCGTGAAGGTGGTCGCCGACCGTTCCTGACCCGCCGGGCGTCGCGCCGCGACATCCGTCACACCCTGCACCATCACCCGCGCACCATCGACCCGAATCGGAAGAACCATGACCCCTGAGATCATCCAGATCGGCGCGATCCTCGCGATCGTCGTCGCCTTCCTCGGACTCCTCGGCTTCATCGCCGGGCGCATCCGACGCGTGCCGCCGAACGAGGCGCTCGTCATCGTCGGCCGCGCCGGCGGGCGCGCCTCGGCGGAGTCCGCCGGCCAGCGCGTCGTGATCGGCGGACGCACGTTCGTCTGGCCGATCCTGCAGCAGGGCTTCCCGATCTCGCTCGAGCAGCGCCAGATCGGCATCACGGTCGAGGGCGTCGACCGCAACCGCATCAAGATCGCGATCAAGGCCTCGATCAACTTCAAGGTCAGCGGCACCGAGGAGGGCGTGCGCCGCGCGGCCCAGCGCTTCCTGTCGCAGCAGGACCTGCTGACCGAGATCATCTCGGAGTCGCTCGAGGGCTCGCTCCGGTCGATCGTGGGCGACATGACGATCGAGCAGATCATCTCCGACCGCAAGTCGCTCTCCGACCGCGTCGTCGCCGAGACGAAGGCCGACCTCGCGGAGCAGGGCCTCCAGGTCGACCTGCTGAACATCAGCGACATCTCGACGCCGGGCAGCGACTACCTCGCCAACCTCGGTCGCGCCGAGGCCGCTCGCGCCCGCCAGGTGGCCGAGGTCAGCGAGGCCGAGGCCGCGCGGGCGAGCGAGTTCGCGCGCATCGAGGCCGCCGAGCAGATCGCCGAGCGTCAGAAGGCGCTGAGCCTCAAGCAGGCCACGATCAAGGCCGAGACCGACCGCGCGAACGCCGAGGCCGAAGCGGCCGGCCAGCTCGCGAAGGCCGAGCAGGACAAGCTCGTCGCCGTCGAGGAGCGCGACGCGCTCTCCGAGCAGGCGCTCGTCACGCAGGAGCGCCTCGACATCGAGATCCGCAAGCCCGCCGAGGCCGAGGCCTACGCCGAGGTGCAGCGCGCCACCGCGAAGCGCGACGCCGCGAACGCCAGCACCGAAGCCGAGGCGTTCAAGCGCACGAAGATCGCCGAGGCGAACAAGGTCGCCGCCGTGCAGGACGCCGAGGCGGCCGCGTCCGCCGTCCGCTTCGCCGGTGAGGCCGAGCGCGACCGCCAGGTCGCGCTCGCGGCCGGTATCCGCGCCGAGGGCGAGGCGCGCGCCGATGCCATCCAGGCCGAGGGCGTCGCCGAGGCGGCGGCCACCGATGCCAAGGCCGAGGCCCTCAAGAAGTACGGCGAGGCCGCGCTCGCGCAGGAGATCATCTCGCGCCTGCCCGAGATCGTCCGTGCGGCCGCCGAGCCGATCGCCAACATCGACACGCTGACGGTCGTCTCGACCGACGGCGCGTCGGCCATGACCAAGACCGTCGGCCAGGTGCTCGGCGAGGGCACCGAGGTCGTCAAGTCGCTCACGGGTCTGGATGTCGGCTCGATCCTCGCCGGGCTCGCCGGGGGGACCATCGTGGCCGGCCACGACGGGGCCAAGCAGGACGCGAGCTGAGCCGGGCGCGGCGCGCGCGGCACCTTAGAGTGGGACGCATGTCCCACTCCCCCGTCGTGCGCGCCGGCGCCCCCGAGCGGCTTGCTCGCATGATCCGGCTCGAGACGGTCTCGGCCGAGCTCGACGAGCGCGGCCGGGGCGACTTCGACCGGTTCCGCGAGCTGCTCGTCGAGCTCTACCCGCTCGTGCACGAGCACCTCGCGTTCGAGCGCGTCACCGACCTCGGCCTCCTCTACCACTGGCGCGGCCGCGGCGACGGCGACCCCGTCGTGCTCATGGCCCACTTCGACGTGGTGCCCGCCGACGCATCGCACGGGTGGACGTTCCCGCCCTTCGAGGGTCGGATCCACGACGGCTCTGTCTGGGGCCGCGGCGCCCTCGACGACAAGGGCCCGCTGCTGGTGCTGCTCGAGGCCGCCGAGAACCTGCTCGCCGAGGGATTCGCCCCCGCCCGCGACGTCTACCTCTCGTTCGGCGGCAACGAGGAGTCGTACGGCGGCGCCGCGATCGCCGCCGCCGACCTCCTGCGCGAGCAAGGCGTCATCCCGTGGCTCGTCCTCGACGAGGGCGGGGCCGTCGTCGACGCACCGCTCCCCTTCCTGAAGGTGCCCGCGGCGATGGTCGGCGTCGGCGAGAAGGGCGTCATGACCGTGCGGCTCAGCGCGCGCGGCGACGGCGGGCACGCCTCGGCGCCGCCGCGGCTGACCGCAGCGGCACGCGTCGCGCGCGCCGTGGCGCGACTGTCGCCCAACCCGTTCCCCAAGCGGATGCCGCGGTCCATGCGCTCGATGCTCCGAGCCTTCGCTCCGCACACGAAGGGCGGCGCCCGCCTGCTCCTCCGCCTGCTGACGGCGCTTCCCTGGCTCACGGCGCGCGTGTTCGCACGGATCGGCGGCGAGCCTGCCGCGCTCGTGCAGACCACGGTCGCGCCGACGATGCTCGGCGGCGGTTCGGCGGCGAACGTGCTGCCCGCCGAGGCGTCGGCGACGATCAACCTCCGGGTGGCGATCGGCGAGGACGTGGCATCCGTCGTCCGGCGGCTGCGACAGGTCATCCGCGAACGCCAGGTGGCCATCGACGTGCTCGAGGGCGACGACCCCTCGCCCGAGTCGCCGGTCGACGCCCCGCAGTTCCGCGCGATCGCCGACGCGGTCCGGGCCTCGTACCCCGAGGCGATCACGGCGCCGTACCTGATGATGGCGGCGACCGACTCGCGTCACTTCCACCGGTTCGCCCCCGCGGTCTACCGGTTCGCGCCGCTCGCTATGACCGCGGCGCAGCGCGCGTCCATCCACGGCGTCGACGAGCGCGTGAGCATCGACAGCCTCGAGCGGGGCGAGCGGTTCCACCGCGCGCTCATCCGTTCGTTGCCGGAATGAGACATCCGACCGACTAGGGTGAACCCACCCTCGGATCCGGACCACGGACTCCGCCCGAATGCCCCCGCCCTCGCTCCACCCACCCGAAGGACCCGCCATGAAGCGCGCTGCGAAGCTCGGACCCGTCGCCGCGATCGTCGGCTTCCTCGCCTTCGTGGAGTTCACGAGCGGCATCATCCAGGGCTACTACACGCCGCTGCTCACCGACATCGCGCGCCACCTCGGCGTGCACGACGCCGACGTGAACTGGCTCGAGGGCTCGCAGCTCATGCTCTCCGCGCTCGTGGTGCCGGCGTTCGCGAAGCTCGGCGACATGGTGGGCCACAAGCGGATGCTGGTCTGGTCGACCGCGATCACCGCGGTGGCGTCGACCGCGCTCGCGTTCACGGACGTCTTCTGGGTGTTCCTCGTCGCCTGGGCGCTTCAGGGGTTCTACGTCGTCTGGCTCCCCCTCGAGATCGCGCTGGTGTGGTCGCGGAGCCGTTCCGCCGACCGCCCGGCCGCGATGACGCGCCGCGCCGCCGGGTTCCTGGTCGCGGCCCTCGAGCTCGGTGCGATCGCCGGGGCGCTCTCAGCGGGCGCGCTCGCCGAGGCGCTGCCGATGCGGGTGCTGCTGCTGGTGCCGGCCGTCGCGGTCATCGCGTGCTTCTTCGTGATCCTGTTCGGAGTGAAGGAATCGCCGGACCTCACGGGCGGCACGCTCGACACCGGCGGCCTCATCCTCATCTCGCTGGCCCTCATCTCGCTCACCGGCGGGCTGAGCTTCATGCGGCTGAACGGCCCCGGCGACCTGCTCTCGTGGGCGCTCGTCGCCCTCGGCGTCCTGCTCGTCGTCCCGTTCGTGCGGTACGAGCTGCGGCATCCCGACCCGCTCATCGACGTGCGCATGTTCCGCTCGACGACGCTCTGGCCGGTCTTCCTCACCGCCGGCCTGTTCGGCGTCAGCGTGCTCGGCGCGCAGGCGCCGCTCTCGACGTTCGCCAGGACGGATGCCGCGACCTACGGCTACGGCCTCGGTGCGACGAGCTTCCAGACCTCCCTGCTGATCGGCTCGTACGTGCTCTCCCTCGTGGTCGGCGCGATGCTCTTCCCGTTCGTCACGCGCTGGCTGTCGCCGCGTGTGGCGCTCATCGGCGCGAGCGCGCTCGTGTCGATCGGCTACCTGCTCTTCCTGCCGTTCCACGACGCGTACGGGCAGGCGCTCACCAACTTGGTCATCGCGGGCATCGGCTCGGGGGCGCTCGTGGCGGCGCTCCCGGCGGCCGCCGCGGCCGCCGCGCCGCAGCAGCAGACCGGCGTCGCGACGGGCCTCACGAACTCGGTGAAGACCGTCGGCGGCGCGATCGCGTCGTGCGTGTTCGGCATCGCGCTCCTCGGCGCGGCGGGCGAAGCCGCCACGGGGACCGCCGGGAGCTTCGCCGGCTACGTGACGGTCTGGCTCGTCTGCGGCCTGACCGCCGCCGTCGCGGCGGTGGTGCTCGCGTTCGTGCCGAAGCTGGCGTTCTCCGACGCTCCCGAGGTGGAGGCGGCCGCGGTCCGCTGAGGATCTCCGCGGCATCATTCGACTACACGTGGAGTTCCTGCTTACTTACATATAAGAGGTTATATGTAGGTAAACTTCGCTCATGGCTTCAGATGAGCTGCCGGATGTCGCGAGCCTCCGGATCGCGATCCCCCCGACCACCGCCGAGCCGCGCGAGTGGCGGCCCCGGAACCCGGCGGGATTCTCCAACGCCGAGGTCCGCCGTCAGACGGGCCCGTACGTCTCCGCGCAGACGGCGAGCATCGCTGAGTGGTCGCCCCGCCTCTCGGGCATCGACACGGCCGATATCGAGGAGGCCGCGCTCGCGCTCGCCGACTTCGACCGGTACGCCCTCATCCGCCTCGGCGCGGAGCATCCCGCACTCGGACCCATGTCGGCGATCCTGCTCCGCACCGAGAGCGCCTCGAGCAGCCAGATCGAGCAGCTGACCGCCTCGGCCCGCCAGCTCGCCCTCGCCGAGATCGACGAGGGCGATCGCGCGAACGCCGCCACCGTCATCGGCAACGTTCGGGCGATGGAGGCGGCGATCACGCTGTCCGAGCATCTCGACGCCGACAGCATCCTGGCGATGCACCGCGAACTCCTCCGCCGTCAGGTCGGGCTCGAAGACCAGGCCGGTGCATTCCGGACCGAGCTCGTCTGGATCGGCGGCCGCGACAACGCCGGCCCGCGCGGTGCGGACTACATCGCGCCGCAACCGGAACGGATTCCCGCCGCGATCGACGACCTGGTGGCCTTCGCCGGCCGCGTCGACCTGCCCGCGCTCCTGCAGATCGCCGTCGCGCACGCCCAGTTCGAGTCCATCCACCCGTTCGTCGACGGCAACGGCCGCACCGGTCGCGCGCTCGCCCAAGCCATGCTGCGCAACAAGGGACTCGCCACCCACACGACCGTGCCGCTCTCGGCGGGCCTGCTCGTCGACGTGAGCCGATACTTCGAGGCGCTGCGGGCGTTCCGCGACGGCGACGCCGGCCCGATCGCGCACAGCTTCGCCGACGCATCCCGATATGCAGCGAGTTCAGGCCGCGCCCTGGTCGACGCCCTCGCCGACCAACTCGAGGCATCTCGCCAGAAGCTCGCCGGCATCAGGTCGGTCTCGAAGGCCTGGGCGCTCCTTCCCCGCCTGATCGCCCAGCCGATCATCAACAGCCGGTATCTCACGCGTGAACTCGGCTTCAACGACGTCACCGCCAAGCGCACGATCGAGACCCTCGTCGAACGGGGCGTTCTCGTCGAACGTTCCGGGCGCGCGCGGAACCGGGTCTGGCAGCACACCGGCATCCTCGACGCGCTCGACGACTACGCCGCGGAGATCCGGCGATCCGCACGGCACCGCTGAACGGGATGGCGCGGCGGCGCCATCCCGCGGTCGAGGCCCGTCTTCGACCGGGCTCATCCTCGCGATCGTGGGTTCCGCCATCGGCATCGTCGTGGCGGTCGTCACGTTCGTGCGCGCTCTCATCCGGGGGGTCGGATGCCGCGGCTCGCGCGTCCTGAAAAAAGGACTGGCCTGCGCGGGCTTCCCGACCCGACGACGTGATCGACCCGGGGCACCGAGCGAGATTTCAGCCCTCTCCGAGCTCGCGCAGGGCGCGTGAACGCTCCTCGGTCAGCGAACCGATGAGGCCGTTGCGCTTGGCCTCGGTGATCCACTTGCCCGCCGTCTGCGCGTCCACCCCATGCAGGGCGGCGATGGCCTCGCGCGGCGTCAGACCGGCGAGCACCGCCTTGCGGTAGAGCCGCGCCACCTCGGCGTCGAACTCCGCGGACCCGCCGCGCGGACGCCGCAACGGTCGCTCGGAGGTGAATTCGGCCAGCCAGCGCGCATCGATCTCGGGCGAGTTCATGCCGGCGGCGTCGACCGCGTCGGCCCATCCGATGCCGCGGAGGACATCACCGGTCAGGCGCACGCCCTCGGGCGCGATCACCGTCATCGTGCGCCCGTCGTCGCCGAACTCGATCGTCCATCCGGGCAGCAGCGAGGGGTGCTGTGTCGTCCTGCGCATCTTCGGCATGAGGTGTTCCTCTCGTGGCGGCCAGGAGGCTTCGCCTACCAGAAGTACTCAGGCATCTGGTCGTTCGTCAACCATGACCGCCCCCCAGTTCTGGTGTGATTTCGCACATGGCGTTCCCCGTCGTCGCGATGAAGCATCCCGTGTCCCCGGTGCGTGCGACGATCCGCTTGACGGACGATCGGCGGGAGGGACGCGATGCGGGGCGAGGCGACCGTGCTGCACGCCGATCTCGATGCGTTCTACGCGTCGGTCGAGCAGCGCGACGCGCCCGGGTTGCGGGGCCGCCCGGTCATCGTCGGCGGCGGCGTCGTGCTGGCGGCGAGCTACGAGGCGAAGGCTCGCGGAGTGCGCACCGCGATGGGCGGCCGGCAGGCCCGGGACCTCTGCCCGGATGCGGTCGTCGTCCCCCCGCGGATGGACGCGTACTCGGAGGCCAGTCGAGCCGTGTTCGCGATCTTCCGCGACGCGACCCCGTTCGTGGAGGGGCTCTCCATCGACGAGGCGTTCCTGGAGGTCGGGGGTCTCCGACGCATCGCGGGCACGCCCGAGCAGATCGCGGTGCGCTTGCGTGGGCGGGTCCGTGCGGAGGTCGGGTTGGCGATCTCGGTCGGGATCGCACGCACCAAGTTCCTCGCCAAGGTCGCCAGCGCGGTGAGCAAGCCCGACGGGCTCCTCCTGGTCGAGCCCGAGCGGGAGGCGGCGTTCCTGCTCCCGCTGCCGGTGGAACGGCTGTGGGGCGTCGGCGACGTCACTGCCGAGAAGCTGCACCGCCTCGGCATCCGCACCGTCGGGCAGCTGGCGGAGCTCGAAGCCGCGACCGCGGAGCGGCTGCTGGGCAGGGCGACCGGCGCGCACCTGCACGCGCTGGCCCGGCTCCGCGACCCCCGTCCCGTCGACACGACGCGCCGACGCGGCTCCATCGGCTCGCAACGCGCACTCGGCAGCCGCCCCCGCACGGCCGACGAGCTCGACCTCATCCTGACCCAGATCGTCGATCGACTCGCCCGCCGTCTCCGCGACGGGGACCGCGGGTGCCGCACGGTCGTGCTGCGCCTCCGCTACGGCGACTTCGCGAAGGCCAGCAGGTCGCGCACCCTCCGGTCCGCGACCGACCGCACCGCGGTCCTGCTCGCCATCGCGCGGGAACTGCTCGCCGCCGTCCTGCCCGAGATCGCCGAGCGCGGCATCACCCTGATCGGCGTCTCGTTCTCCCACCTGGCCCGCGGCGATCGCCTCCAGCCCGAGCTGCCGATCGACTGGGACGACGGGGCGCGCCTCGATTCGGTGCTCGACGCCGTCCGCGATCGCTTCGGCGCGGCATCCGTCGCACGCGCTGCGCAGCTCGGCCGCGATCCGGGATGGTCGGCGCCGGTGCTGCCCGAACACGAGTGAGGACGACGTGCCGGAACGACCGGCGTCACGAGCGAAGGTCGAGATCTGGAGGTAGGGCGGACGGGACTTGAACCCGTGACCGATGGATCTCCTCGGTGCGAATCCGCTGTCTCGGCACGAGCCGGGATGCCTCGAATACTCTCGACGTGATCTGGAATTCCTTGCCACGATCGGCGCTGTCGGTTCCCGATGTTACCCGATGGACTCGAGGATTCTCGGGCGGTCTCGGATCAAGAGTGCTGGATAAGCGTGCGCGGATCAAGTCATCTACGCGCACCCTTCGGAGTAGTACACCTGCGGCACGTTTCCAGTGACGACCTGTGTCACGGTGCCGGTCTCGTCGGTGACGAAGACGATCCCGCTGATTCCGGGCCCGAGGGTAGTGAGAAGCTTCCCGCCTTCGACGTATGGGTTCGCTCGCTCTTCCATGGCGCCGAATTCGGCTCGTATGTCGGCTTCGGTGGACCCGACGCTGTTGCCTCCGGCTGTGCGCGGGAGGTCGTTCACTGTGAAGCCGTCGGACGGTTCGTACGGCCCGGAGATGCTGAACCGGTCCACTGGGCCGTTCGAGCCTGCGGATTCGGCGAGGTAGCCGATGTGCGCCGTCGTCCCGGTGGAAGACAGGGCACCCTGTCGGCAGTACCCGCTGAAGTCGTCGTACCTGCCCGTCTCAATGGTCTGCCCAGCCTCTGCGGACAGCGCCTCGGTGATCTGGTCGATACTCATCCCCGCCGTGAGCGGTCCGAGGGTGCCGTACCCGATCACCCACGACGAGAGGTCGTCGAGCTCGCCACCGCCTGTGGTGAAGACGGTGACCGTGCGTGTGCTTTCAGGAGTGACCGATTCGGCGACGAAGTTCAGGGCAGCCGTCGCAGGTGCGATCACTGCCAGCACGAGGCTGGCTTTCGCGACCATCGATCCGGCTGCTGCGCCGGCGGCTTGCGGGGAGCTCCCCGTCTCGAGCAGCGCAAGCGCGAGCTTGTTTGCGATCTCTTCGTCGGCCTCCCCTAGGCAGTCGAGTACGGCGGCTGCCCCAGACAGCACGTCGGATGTGTCTTTGAGGGCGTTTGTGCAGGAGGCCACCGCAATGGTTGCCGCCAAGTATCCGTCCGTACTTGAGAGGCCCCACTTCACCAGGGCGCTGGCGATTGAAGATGTCAGGAACTGGGGCACTGTGGGAGGGTGCAAAGTGACGAGGGGGGAACCGATCGGGACGGAGTCCACCGCCGTCGAGCTGAACCCGTAGCTGATCTCCTGTGCTGGCCCGACGATGACGCCGTTTGCACTTAGATCGGAGATGGACTGGGCGATGACGGTGTCTATGTTCCCCACAGCTTGGAGTGCCGCGTCGAACGCTGCCTGTTCGACCGTGGAGTTGTACGACCATTGCGGCGTGGCTGCCGCTGTGACCGTGTAGGCGAATCCTCGGTTCACGCGCGCCTTCACCACGAGAAGTTCTGGTGAGTTCGCGTCTCGTCCCGTACAGAAGAGGATCGGGTTGTTGGCGTTATAGTCGATGACGACGACCGACTCTACCCACAGCGGTGTTACCGGCATGTCGCAGACTGGGTCGTCGACGCGGGTGTCGAAGATCTTCCCGATGCCGAAGTAGAGGGCGTCGGCTCCGTCCGCGAACGCCTTGCCGATGTTCGTATTCGCTTCCTCCAATGAGTTCCCGACGGCCGCCGCGGCTTCCTGCACGCTCTGTCCGGCGGATTTCGCCCCATTCACGACTGACTGCAGGGCCTGCTGTCCGCCGGCGACAATGTCGTCCCACAACGACAGGTGGTGCACGGTCGCGGTAAGCGTCCGTCGGTCGGCGGATAGCTCTGATGGGACTGCCTGCCATCCGCCCAGTTCATCGTTGAAGAACATAAACGCGGCGGCCGTCTCCTCCGGCAGCGGTTCCGGGTACACCCGAGTCAGCTGCACGCCGGTCGTTGGCATCTCCCCGTCGAGTTCGATCTGCGTCGGTACGCCGATCACGGCGCCGGCGGCGGTTGCTTCCCGCAGGCCGTCGAGGGATGTCTCAGTCAGTGTCCCGGCGGTCACGGTGGCGGCATCCGAGTCCCCGTCGACGGCAACCGTGATCCGCGACCCGGGGTCCGGTTCAGCGGGTGCACAGCCGGACAAAGCCGCAAGAGCGAGGATCGCCGCCATGACAAAGGCGGTCGACCGAACCCCCATGGTCCCTACGTTTACTCGGCGATCCGGGGCGACAGCGAAAGTTCGGATCCCGCGCACGGCACTCCCCCAAGAACTCGGCTCTTCTGCCGCTGACCATAGTGGGCAAAACGGAGGAAGGGAAAGCGACCTGTTGGAGGGGCATCTCGTGAAACGGGACTACTGACGGCTCGCGCCTGCTGCACAATCACGGCCAAGTCGAGGTGTACCCGTCCGTACGGAGGCTCGCGTGATCGATTCCGGTGGAGACACAGTGACGTAGCCGGGAACAGAGGGTTGTGTGCTCCGTAGAACAGCGCGCCGGCCAGTAGGCGGTAAACGAGGTGACCTACCATTGCATGGCTAGTCGTTCGAGAAATATCGGTCGGAGCACGACGAAAAACTCCTCGTCGATTACCCGGTCGGTCCACGGGACGCCGTCGTGGTTGAGTGCATTCTCGCTGGTCACACGCTCGGTGGTCGTTTCGAACGGGAACCGGATGGTTGCCTTTCGGAACCATGCCCAAGTTCCGTCTGCGCGACCATGATCATTTCAGCGCCGCGATACATGTGGCCGCTCTATCCGGATCGGTCGGTGTTCAGACGCGCCGGGGAGACAAAAGCTTCCACCCGTCCATAGACGAGGTGAACCGGTCGGCGAAGGACTCGGTCCGATGGTCGAGCTCGTACTGAGGCAACGGAGGCCCGAGACTTCGCAACGATCCCAGTCCGTATCCGAGCGGTGTCCGCTCCAGCTTCCCACGCCGAACGAGATCCTCTGCGATCCTTCGCACGGTTGGCTTGGGTATCGACGTCATCGCCGTGATCTCGGCGAGCCCGATATAGCGCGAGACCCAACCGCGCCAAGATGGCGAGCACACGACCGACCACCGTATGGTCATCCATTAGAGCGTCACCTCCGAGCCAGAGGGATCGATCGGCTAACTCAGTGCTACACCCTCCCCACCGGCATCGGGAAATGGCTCTGCCAAACTCCCCCAGAATCGGAGCCCCAGCCGAGTGTCTTGTTGCTCGAGAGATTCAACGATTATCCATCGTTTGGCGCTGGGTACTGTTGCTCGAACCAGTTCTTGTTGGCCGGATTCGTCACCATTGCAAGCAAGAGGATCGAACGAAGGATCTGTCGGTCGAGTTCGAGGAGGTAAGCGAGCCTATCCTCATTGATTCGCAGGATCCGCGTCGTGGAGCCCCCTCGAATCTTCCCCTCTTCCTCGGCTTGAGCGTTGTCCAAGATCGCACGCTGGCACCTCCCGACGGCTGCCTGCCCTGCCTCGAGTCGCGGACCCGCGGACTCATCAACGAACAGCGCCGCCTGCAATGTCAAGTCGGTCACCCGTCCGTCGAGCTCCTGCCATCGCCGCTCCCACGCTTCGCCGAACTCGTTTGAGAGCGACATGAATTGCTCGGCTCGATCGTTAACCGCTGCGTCGTTCATTTCACGATGCAACCGATGACAGGTCAGATAGAACACCTTCGTCTCGGTATGCTGATCGCTCAATCGTTCGATCAAGTCGGTTCGGTTCTGGTGCAGGCGTTCCCTCGTGGCGAGATCGGCCGTGTGCAAGCGATCGCGGTGAGCTTGGTCCTGGATCGCCTGACGATCTGCAGTGCCAACTTCCGCGAGTGCCTCTCGGTCTTTGGCCGCAGTCTCGGCAGCGCTCTTGCCCGCCTGCCTGGCACCTATCCAGGCGCCTCCGATCGCTGCGGCAGCACCGATAAGCGCGCCTGCAAGTCCTTGGAGAAATGCGGAGTCATACCATTCCGGTTGCATAGGGACAGTGTGGCCCTGATCTTGAACGGCGGCACAAACCAGTGACTCGGCGAATCTGAGCCGACCCTTGGCCACCGAGGAGACCACCGCGAGCGAGGCAACGAACGACGCCCCGCTCGCTCGCCCGTGCGGCTCAGTAGACGCCGGCGCGGCTCAGGCATCCGCCCCCCGAACGGGGCCTTCTTCTTGACAGTTGATCTAGCGGGGCGCCAGCATTGGCGCAGGTCTGAACCAGCTTGGAACGAGCATTGGGGCGGCGATGCCACCGTGGGGGCGGTTACTTGCCGGCGGATTGGCCGCCGGCTTCTTTGCGGTCGCTCTTCTCGCCGTTGCGCCCCTCCCGACGAGCGCGCCGAGTGCCGCAGCCGCCGACGAAGCCTGCACGGTACTCGGGGCACTCGGAGAACTTGACCCGGCCTCGGCGGCGTCCGTTACGGCGGAACTCTTCGAGGCAGCCAATGCGACGGACGACGGGGATACACAACCCGTTGCCCCGATCGCACGACGGGTCATCGATTGCGTTCTTGCCGCCGAGAAGCCGCCAGCGACCGAGACTGAAATCAACGCAGCTGTCTGCGAAATCGCGGGAGCGCTTAACGAGGAGCAGGAGTTCGAAGCGGCGCTGGCGATGATCGACGCGCTGCGCACGGCGCGAGATGACAACAAGCTCTGCCTTGACGAGCACACAGCGGCGTCCGAAGGAGTACGCCCGACGGTGGATGCGAAGGGTTTGGGCGAGCTTTGGACGACGTTCCAGACCGACGTGGTTAAGCCTCTCGCTCCGATCGTCACGTTCGTCTCCCTGGCCGCGATCGCACTGATCGCCGTCGCGCGACTTCTCGTCCTGTTCGGCCTGTTCAGCGACAGGGAAACGTGGAATTGGCAGCGCGAGCTCGCGGGGGTCCTGGGGGTTGTCCTCGCGATAGGAACGCCGACGCTCTTTGCGACGCGGGCGATGTGGTTCGGTGATCGTGGCGATAGCGGTACTCCCGTCGACCCGGACTACTCGACCTTCGTGGCCCAGCTCTTGAACTGGGCTTGGGGATGGTGGGTCCTATATTTGAGTCTCGCCGTCGCGGCAGTGGTGCTGCTTGCGTACTGGTGGGCCACCAAGCCGAGAATGACGATCTCCATCACGTCCAAGAACGACGGATCCGGCCTCGACGCGACTCGCCTGATGACGACGATCGACGCGATGGCGGGACGACCGAATAGCGGCATCGAGTTCCCGGTCGGCACTGATATCGTGGACCAGGCGAAGGCGATCTCGGAAGTCTCCCAGAACAATTTCGTCGCCGCGCTCCAATCCCTCGTGAAGCTCGTTTTCGGGACGAGCCCGTGGCAGTTGAAGGTCGAGAACGAGACGGACGGCGCCGTCTCCATGGCGATCTCGCGGAACGGTCGAGTGACGATCGCGCGACGCCTCGACGTCAACGGCAGTCGGCTCAAGGACATTCCCGAGCCATCGCAGCCCGGTCGATTGGCTGCACTAGTCGCGGGAGAGGTCATCTCGGAGATGGCGCGAGCGTACCGGTCGATCCGCCCGGGATTGAACGGCGCAAGCGAGCCGACCTCGATCGCGTATCAGTACGTCGCGACCACCGCCCTCGAGTCAACACCTGAATTGCGCCAGGCCGCGGTCCCGCTCCTCCACGACGCCCTCAACGACGACCCGAACAATCGCGGCGCCGCCGCGACACTCGCGAACTTCATCTATCGCGACCCCAGCAGTGTCGACGTCGATCATCGCGGATACCGGGCGTTCCTCGAAGGCGCGATCGACAGCGAACTTCGGCAGCTGGCCGCCGGCAGATGGCTTTCCATCGTTCGAGCGAGAGTGGCTTGGTACGTCCGAGAAGCACTGTACTCCGAGGTACCGTTCCCCGCACTTCCAACCGGCACTGTGCGGATCTCCATCGGTCGTCTCCGACGCAACGACCTGTTGATTCGACTTCTCCAGATGCACACTGTTGCATCGCGAAATCTCGCGGCGTCCACACCAGACTCCCTCGGCGACGCCCCTCTCTCGCCCTACGAAGCTCTCTGGCTCTACCTGAACGCGAGGTCGAAGCGCGGGAACGCGTCTCGGACGCTGTACGCGCGGCGTCGCCAGTTGTTCCTAATCGATCGCTTCCGCGAGCTGGATTGGACCCCCGGGACCGGCACCTCTCGGAGGCCAGATCTCCTCCAAGACGGGTTCCGCGGCCGCGAACGTCGAGCCTGGGCCGCCGCACTGCCGGAGCCCGACGGCGCCGACAAGCACCTCGCGGACCGATTCGCCTGCGAGGCCGCCGTTCTACGCGTGTGGGGCGACTTCGACCAAGACCCTGATGTCACGTACACCCTCGCGTGTCACCGGGCGACCACGTGGCTCTGACCAAGGCCCCACGAAGAGAGGACAGCATGCCTGATCACAGCGACGTATGGAAGGCGCTGACGGACGCGACGGAGTCTCTCGATGCAGCCCTGTCGGATCTCGTTGATGCCGCGGCCCCACCGCCGAAGAGCGAACCTCAACTGAGGGCGCACCTCGAGCGCATTCGCACCGCGTCGGAGACTGGACGCCGTGCATGCGAGAGCGCGAAATCCTCCCTCGCGGCGCGGACCAGTCTCGACACGCTGGTCGAGACTGCGAACAAGCGAGCGGAGCAAGCTGAAACCACGGCGCAGGCGACGGCCAGCTCCAAGGCCACGGAGGCCGCGAAGAAGGAAGGGCGCGAGGCGGCCGCAGCGGCCAGGGACTTCCGTGAGGATCTAGTTCGTGCGCGCACACACGTGAGCCTGGGCGTCCTGTACACCCTCGGAAGTGCACTCCTGAGTGTCGACGCGGCGGACCAGAGTGCCGAGCGCGCCATCCGTGAACTCGCAGACAAGGAGCGCGCGCCCCTGACGGCGGCGCGTGAGAAGACCACGGCGACATCGACGGCCGTGCGCGGCCTGGTCGACGACAGGCTAAATCTCGAGAGATCGCTGTATAAGCTCCTGCTCGTGAGCGCGCGGGAGGAGGAGAATCGTCAGTGGTATCCGGTCGATCCCGAGATGGCGAAGGTCCGTGCCGCCGGCATCGCACCGCGTGAGCTGACTCCCGAAGCAAAGGAAGCTCCGAAGCCCGTCAAACCGGAGGATCAGAGCTACGAGGTGCTCGTCAAGCAACTCCTCGCTCGCATCGCGAAGAAGTGAACGCGAACGTATGGCGCCGACGATTGGTGACCGCCCGTGGCTACCTCGGGTCCCTCAGGGCGTCCGCGTGTTGAACACGGTGCGGCCTCAGGTCGAGTAGGGGACCTCGTTGCCCTGTACCCATTCACGCCGCCCGACGTACATCGGCAACCAGCTCGTGCTGACTCGACGTGTTCATCGCCCAGTGCAATAGAGCTCGAGGTGAATTTCTTGGGTCTGGTGGAGGGGCGAGTTGTCCCAGCTGCGGTTGCTGCTGGGAGTTGATCTCATTCGAGATCGATTCGTTGCGGCTCCAGCACACGCGAGAGCTGGCGAGTCGCACCGTGCCCGATCCCCCAGCCCTTCGGAAATCGACCGCGGCGACACGGACTAAAAGGGCAGAAAGCCCAGATCAACAGGGCTTTTGTGGGGCGGGCCAGGATCGAACTGGCGACCGATGGATCTCCTCGGTCCGAGCTCGCCGTCTCGGCATAGGCCGGGATGCCTCGGACAATCTCGACTTGATCACGAATTCCTTGCCGTGATCGTCGCTATCGCTTTTCGACAGTACCCGATTAGCTCGACCTACCTCGAGCCGTCTCGGGTCAAAAGTGTTGGATAAACGTGCGCGGATCAAGTCATCGACCCTGGCTTGACTCCGACGGTCTATCACGCGATTTGGATGCGCTAGTCTCCGAGTTCGACCTCGACGCGGCCGCGGCCGGGCCCGCGACCTCGACCTGCCGGCGTCTCAGGTAGAACGTCTCCCGCGAGTTTTCTGCTCATGGCAGAACGTCGGCACCACCTCGCGCGGCGCATCCGGTGGCCACGGCGTGATCGCGAGCCGGACACGAGGATCGACTGGCTCGTTACGGCTCATCCCCCAAACGTCGAGGAACTGTCACCACCAAACCACGTCGAAACGTCACCGATGCAAGATGCAGACCTCTCACTGATCTCCTGAGACATGACAGTTTTCGATCGGGCCCGCGCGCTCGCACCCTGGATGTGCTCGTCTTCAAGTTCGAGCTCGGTGGCAGAGCCCTCGAAGAGTCGCGTGTCCGGACCCGCTGGGAGGACTCAGTGGGTCCTGGCCATCACTCACCGGACAAGGGCATCGAGGTAGGGAATGACCGCAGACGGTTCCGGGAGAGCGAGCGTTTCTGCTCGCAGATCTAGAACGCGAG
This sequence comes from Agromyces luteolus, assembly GCF_009729855.1. Classification (GTDB taxonomy): domain Bacteria; phylum Actinomycetota; class Actinomycetes; order Actinomycetales; family Microbacteriaceae; genus Agromyces; species Agromyces luteolus. The sequence goes on from NZ_WODA01000012.1 coordinate 46,030, forward strand.
TACGAGTATCCGCATCACTATGGAGTTCCGCGATGGCATTCAGGATGTCCACCGGCGGCGCGGTGATCGGATCGAGGACGAGACCCACGCCGAGCTGCTGCACACGCTTGGCAGTGAATGGTTGGTCCGCGCCCATAGGAAAAACGATCTGCGGAGCGCCACCCAAAACCGATTGAAGGAAGAGTCCGCTGCCTCCGTGATGCAGAACGACGGATGCGTGTGGGACGAGGGCACCGAGGTCAACATACTGCTCGACGCGAACGTGCGAAGACTGGGGCCCGAAGCGGGCCGGGTCTAGATCGCGTCCCACGGCCACAACAGCCGGGAAACTCAACTCCGCGATTGCGGCCAGAATCCGGTCGAAGAGGTCGCCCGACTCGGTATTGAACTCGGTGCCGAGAGTTACCACGAGCGATCCATCGGGTTCAGGCTCACGTCCCGCATCGGGCCGCATCCACACGGCATCCTCGGGGGCAGGAAAGCGCGGATCCCGCATCATCGGCGCAAAGGGAACCACGAAGAGATCTCCCCGGTAGCGGATCGGTTGGGACAAACCCAACTCCGCGCGCAAGCGGTCAAGAGCATCTCCAATGCGATCCCGACGCACCAAAGCGCCGGAAGCGACCACCGAGACGACCACGACCGGAACACCCGCGCTTCTCCCCGCAGCCATTGCGCCAAAGTCCAGCTCGTCGCACACCACTAGGTCCAGGTCGGCCAACTCCGGCTCGACCGCCGCAGCCGACTGGCGAGCGGCCGCACCCGCGAAGTGGTCCGCTACAACCGACAGCTCAGCCTCGATGTTGACGGGCGCCAAAGAAGAGATCTCGTCGCTGAGCTCTGTTCGACGATCGGGCCGGGCCACGGTCCGCCGAAAGAGCTCCTCGGGGGCTGAGCGCGCGCCCGACGCTCGGCCAATCAGAGTGAGCTCGTGGCCCGCGCTGACGAGCGCTCGGAGGAGCGGGAGTTGTGGGATGAAATGACCAGCACCACCCACAAATGAGCAAAGCACCCGCATGCTGCCGACGATAACAACCGCTGCCACACGCGTCGATGCCGACCGACCACCGTCTCCAACAAACACGTTGTACCAGAGCCTGTTTGGGCGAGCGCGACGCGGCGCAACTTGAGCAGAACAACGGTTTCGAGGCTCAGTCTCGCATGTACGTGGATTGACCTCCGGCCCATCTCAGCGTCAATGTGTCCCCGAGTTGCACGCCATAGACCTCTTCGACGGCGGGCGGCTCGATCGAGAATGACATCTGTTCGAGAGTGCCGCTCGCAGAGTAGAGCTCCAGTGTCGAGCCGGACACGATGGCGACGCCCGAGTCCTGGAAGTCTGTGACGCTGTTCCTGCCCGTCCATACGTATGAGCCGTCCGCGGCGAAAGTAAGCCACCAGCCATCGCCGCCCGACCAAACGCCGACAAGCTCCGAAGGCACGAAGCCAGCAATATCTCCGCCCATACCATTGTCTCCAGCCTCGAACTCGTCGTCTTCGAACTGCTCCCCCTCGAAGTCGTCTTCAGTACCTGCTTCGTCACTTCCGTAGTCGGTCGAATCATCGAGTGAGTCGGAGCCATCATCGAACTGCTCGCCGTCATATGACTCGTCGACAGGCCGCTGATCGCCCGCCGGCTCGGGGTCTGGGACCATCGCACAACTGGAGAGTAGGGCAGTCTGTGCTAGTGCGGTCAGCACTGCAGCAACCGCGAGAGTGCGGGCGGGATGGTTGAGGTTCATTGCGGAACTCCCGTCTATGCGCCCAGCTGGGGGCAGATTGCAAAGCCGTACTCGCGGGCGAGCCGTCGGAAGTCGGTAGCGTGCTGCGTCATTTGCTCCAGCTCGCTAGCGAGCACTGCCTGGTCGATTGCGCCGCCCGAAAGCCCCCGCTGGAGGTAGTCGGTCACGCTATCCGTCGACATCCTCATGGATTCCAAGGCGTCGAGCGTCGGTCGCAGGATGCTGTAGTCAGCGTCACGAGGCGGCGCGATCGACTGCCACGTTCGCCACAGGTGATCCAGCGCCTGCGCTGAACTCCGCATGTCATCGATGATTCTCACGAGGTCCTCGGAAGATGAGACCTCACCGTCAAGCGCCAGCGTGGCGAAGAACTCGAGGTACTCCGCACACGAAGCGTCCACCTGCTCGATGTACGACAGGCGATCCTCCCGGGTACTCGGCTGCCCAACTGGATCCGGGTTGAGCCATGCGAACCACCCGATCACCAGCGCCGCCAACCCGACCAGGACGCCGGCGACAGTCCAGAACCTTCCGGTCTTGTGCGCCGTTGCCTGCGGAGTAGTCTGCGGTTCGGACATCTTGTCCCCTCTCTCGCTGCTAGCCGTCACGCATTTCGCGGCGTGAGGTACGGCGGTGAATTGGCACGTCACACTCTGACGCTCGTGCCAGCACTCCGCGTCCGCCGTTGGATGTCACTCCCCGTTCCATCTCGGGATGTACCCGAGTGCATCCATGGCGCTACTCGCGGATGCAGTCGTTTCCTGGTAGCTCGCAGACGACGCGCGCAGCTCCCCCGTGTCGCCAAGGGCGCGCCTGTGTTGCAGCCAAGAAACGCCCGGTTTCTCCGCGACCGATATCGGTCCCTCTCGAGCCAGGTGCAGAAGCGTGGCGAGTCAGCGTCTCTTGAGGAAATGCCGCTCGGCCTCACCGCGCCATCGCGTCCGATGTCAGTGGGAAGCGCGCATCGACGGTGAAGACGCCGTCGTCCTCTGACCAGTGCAGTTCACCGCCGGCGACTTGCACGCGCTCACGAAGACTCACCAACCCGTAGCCCCCAGACAGGTCGGAGGACGGCAAGCGTGCGCCCACCCCGTGATTGCTCGCGACTCGAAGCAGCACGAGTTCGTCCGCCCACGAGATCGAGATATCGACCTGCACCTCAGACCCAGCATGCTTCACGGCATTGGCCAACGCCTCGCGCAATACGCAGTAGGCCGCCCAGTCGACGCTTGATTCGAGACGGCGCGGCACGCCCGTTAGCTGCACCTCGATTCGGCCCACAGTCGGCCGGACTCTCTCCACCAAGTCCTCCAGGTCGGCTAGGCCCAATCGGCGCCCTGATTGCGGGTTGATGAGTGAGCCCTCGCCGTCGCCGAGCAGACTGATGAACCGTTCGAGCTCCTGCGCCGCCTCAACACCAGCCGCCTCGATCGCGGGCAACGCGTCCTCCGCGCGGGCCGGATCCCGTTCCATGATCCGCGCTGCCCCGGCCGCCTGAAGAACCATGACGGTGACGGCGTGGCCAACCACATCATGGAGCTCATACGCCAGTCGAGTCCGCTCCAACTCGACGGCCTTGCTCGCAGTCACCTCGTCAGCTTCGAGTTGTGCGATTTGACGTGCCCGCCTTCCTGCGAGAAAAGCCGACACCCAAACAGTGATCGCTACCAACGCGTGAGCTGAAAGGTTCTCGCGAAGGAGGTCAGGGTACTCGAGGGACGGCACAGCCAAGTACAACCAGGCGACCAAGAAGATCGGCAGCGAGACCCATAGCTTCGTATCGGCCGCTACTGCCGCCAGTGCTACCAAGACTGGTACGTACGCGGTGAAGCTGTCCCAGACGAAATCGCTGTCGTGGAACAGCACGACGCCGATCGCATGCCCGACGATTACGGCCACGAAGACGAGGACCGGGAACCGATGACGCCAGACCAGCACGCTGAATGCAACCACGAAGTACATGGAGGCGAGCATCGCTGCTGTGCCCTCAAGCGCGAGCAGTGTAAAGAACACGCTCGCTGCGATCGCCCCCACCGCAATCCAGACATCCGATCGGCTCACGGCCAACAGGCTCCGCGTCGTGCCAGCTCGGTCTCTGCTGTGGTCGGCGGGCTCACGCGGAACGAGGTTGGGATCATCGTGTAGGACGTGCAGAAGCCGCCGAAGCTCGTGCATGACTTCGATACCGGTTGCCTCGATCGCTGACAGTGCGATGATCGCCCGGTCGCGATCATGCTTGATCGCCCGGCGCGCTTCCGCTGTTTCGTCCCTCATTCGGTTCACGGCGGACCGAATGATCTCATTCAGGTCAAAGGCGATTTTCGACCGCTCCAGCTGTACCGCATCCCGGTCCCGCTCTTGCCGGTCTCGGAGTTCCCCGATGCGCTCATGATGGCGCCGTGCGAGGAGACCAAACCCCCAGGCGAAGCCGCAGGCCACCGCGCTCAAGAAGATGTCCCACTCCGCCGATTCCGGCCATACCACCAAGACGAACGCGGCCAGGGAAACGAAGCCAATTAACAAGCTCAGCAGAGAAGCCCGCAGCGGGCGACGTGCTGCCGTGGCCCCGAGCGCTACAAGCGGACCAATCCAGACGAACTGCGCCGCCTCGCTGAGCACCTCGGCACCGAGCACCGCCAGCGCGATCCACAGCAGTACAAGCACGAGCACAAGGCAGATAATGGGTGCCTGCGAGCGCCAGAGGAGCGGCACCAGAGTAATGACGCACCACGGGATAGCGAAGGAGAGGTTGACGTGCGGAACATCACTCGTCACGAGAACGGCGGCGTAAAACGCGCCGAGAAGCGCGACTAGCGCGATGTCGAAGGGCCCGGGGACGGGTACGCGATGCCTCGCCATCGCCGGCGTTCGAACCGGCGTGTCCGGCGTGTCCGGCATGACGGCTCCCTCCGACGCGCCTTCGACACAGCCTCTCGAAATCGGACCGACTTCGCATCCATCCCGGGTTCGACCTGACTGATCGACCGTCAGATGTATGCGGCCGTGCACAGCCTCCGATTCAGCGACTCACTACGAATCATCGGCCGGTCGCATGGCCGAAGCCGATTTTTCGGCCCACCGCCCGGACCGCACCAAACCCGTCCTGAACGCGACGGAAACCGCCTGCGCCCGGTCTGTCAGACCCAGCTTGAGGAAGATCCGATGGATGTGCGTCTTTACAGTCGCCTCGCTCAGGAACAGCTCGCCAGCGATCTGCGTGTTGCTGCGACCATGCGCCATCAGGACCAGCACCTCCCGCTCGCGACGAGTGAGCTGCTCTAGTTCTACCGGCGTCGGCATGTGCGGGTCCGGACGATCTGCAAAGTCCTGCAGAAGGCCTCGAGTCACAGACGGGTCTAGCCACCCGCCTCCGTCCGCTAGAGCAGCGATCGCATCTGCCAAAACCGCTGGGGCAGAGTTTTTCAAGATGAAGCCGGACGCGCCGGCACGCAACGACGCACGCACCGCATCATTGTCATTGAAGGTCGTCAAGACCAGAATCGCCGGCACAGGGCCGCTCTCCTGCTCGAACCGGTCAGAAGTCAGTTGCCGCGTCGCCTCCGTGCCATTCATGACGGGCATTCGCAGGTCCATCACGACGACGTCCGGGAGCAGTACCGAGGAGATCTCGACAGCCTCCTGACCATTGGATGCCTCACCGACGACGTCGATATGCTCTTCGGCATCCAGCAGCATCCGAAGACCCGCCCGGATTAGACGCTCATCGTCCACCAAGACGACGCGAATCGGCGTCCCGCGAGCGTCCTCACTTGTACCCATTACAGTCCCCCCGAGGTTGTCTCAGTATCTCGCTGAAACCGCTATCCGGCCAAGCCCGGCGCAAGAGACTGACCCGTACGCCTCCGAACGCTCGCTGCATCGACGGCGTCAACGCCGGAGTCGAATCCTCGCTAGGGCGTACGCCGCACTTGCGTTGCGCAACGTGGGGCCTCAATCGGTGCGTTCATGCACTCAGGCGCCGTTCAACACGGCCGCGCGCGCATGAGACTCCTCCTCTGGGTTGAGCGGAGAGTCACAACCCAGGGTCGACGCGAATGGGGCGCCTGCGCGCCACAGTGTGATGAGTCAGACCACGGCCAAAGACGCCGTGGGGAGACGCCACGATCCGTGGGAGGTCCCGATGCAACAAGACACTGCAGTACTGGCACGAGGGGTTGGGCCGAAGGAACCTGAACTCACCGAGCAACTCGTTGCGTACGCTGCAAGCACGGTCGCCCATCTCGCCGGTCCGCCGACATGGTGGCAATTCGACGAGTTCACGCGAGTCGCCATCAAGCGCTGGAACGACAGCAGTCGATTTGAACGGCGCAAGAACCAGCAGATCATTGAAAAGTGGGCAGCTGACTGGGTATGGGTTTCCCAGAACCCCTATGGACGACACCTGGAGGCGACGCATCGGAGGCTCTCGCGCGACCGCAATGGCAACTTGGTGGGGCCGGTAGTCTGGGCGTTGCATCAGGACATCCAGGATCGTCTCAACTTCGTCATCACTTCGGGTGCTTTCAAACTGAACCGGCAGGCTGCTTGGGCACTTCTGGAGGCTGCGTCGGTGACCCTGCAGGTTGTCCACAATGGGGTCTTTCCCAAACGACCGCCGGCAGCTACCAATTTGCTGGAAGCCACCGAGGCAGTGGCACAGTTCTGGCTTGAGATCGAGCGGCAGGGTGCCGCCCCAGATGCGTTGGATGCTCCCCGGTGGTGGTATCTGAACTGGTCAGGCCATCGCGTAATCGACGATGGATTCATCGCCGCCCACCCGTCTCTCGTTCTCATGTGCAACGGCGACGACAAGTTCCGCACTGCATGGCCGGCCGCCGTAGAACGCATGGAGAACGAACGGCGTCGCCAGATTGCCGAAGCGCGGCGACGGCGGGAGGCCGAGCAGGCTCAAAGCGGATATGGCCACGCCTCGCTACGTCCTGGCGCTGCCATTCGACCGACGTACGCCGGTTCGCGTGGATCGGGCGTGGTGATCGCGTCGGAGTACGACCTCTTCCCGCCGCTTCCGGGTGCCGAGCCGTGGTGGATCATCCCAAACAAGCATTGATGACCGACGCGACGCCTATCGCTGGGCGAAAGTCACCGTTGCTCTCTGGAGGCCGAAGTCCTGCTGCGAGGCGTCCGGTGCGGTCCACATGCACGCATTCACGACGTGACTTCCCGACCGAGTGGGCCAGATCGACCCCACCGGTCACAGGGAGCTGACCTCGATCGTGCCGACCTCGCCGATGGTGACCTCTCAGGAGCCCTCGTCGGCTGCAGCGTCGTCGGGCGCGGGAAGCGTGTCGATGAGGGGAGATCGTCAACGGCAGTCTACCCGTCCGCACCGACGCGCTCAGACGCCTTGCGCGGGTCGAGCTCCCGCGCGAAGAACGAGGACGCCGCCAACATAATCTCGTTCGCCCGCTTCAGCTCACGGTTCTCAGCCTCGAGCTGCTTGATCCTCGCCGCGTCCGACGACGACGTGCCCGGCCGTTCGCCCGCATCGATCGCGGCCTGCTTGCACCAGCCCCGCAGCGTGTCCGGATTCACGCCCGTGCGCTGTCCGATCCGCACGACTGCCGCGTTCAACGACAGCTTCGGATCCTCCTTGCGCGCCTCCTGCACGAGCCGCATGGCCCGCTCCCGCAACTCCTGCGGATACTTCCTCGGTACCGGCATAACCCTCATCCTCTCGGGGAATCAGGCCCTCCACGAACCCCGGGGCGCTTCAGCTCGTATCGGATTGCACGGGTCCGGCGTGCCGGGAGCCCGGTGGCCTGGTCCAGGTGCGCCAGCAACGGCATCCGGTACCGGCGCAGCACCCGCCACACCTGGGACGGGTGCAAGCCCAGCCGGTACGCGATCTGATGCGGCCCCCACCGGCGGGTGAAGCGCAACGCGATGATCCGCCGTTCGGTGCGTCGGTCCAGCCGGGCCGGTGTCCGGTGAGGCCGTGAAGAACGGTCCGTCATCGGTAGGCCGGCACCGTACCGGTCGGTCCACTTCTTCGCTGTCGCGCGAGAGACCTGATGTCGTTCCGCGGCTCGAGCGAGGGTCCACCCATCGTCGACGACGGTCCTGGCCAGGCGAAGCCGTCCCTTGGGCGTCAGAAGCGCGTTAGCGTGCGTCACGAAGACCTCCGGTGGCTGATGCGAGTGTGGTAACCCACATCGTCCCGGAGGTCTTCGCTACATCACACGTTCACAACGTGCCGGGGAACTACATCTAGCCGCCGAAGTACGGCGCACGATTATGTCCCGTTCGCGTGCGGTTGTGGATCCTGAAGGAGAAGCTCCTGCGCGTCAGGGCGGGTTTGAACGTGGCTTCGACCGGCATCGATCGGGTGGTCGGCAGCGTGGCGGCTCGCGAATCCCCGTCGGCTGCTGTCCTACTGCGCGTTCTCGACAGTGAGGTGCTCCGTCCTGATCGGAATGTTGCTGTCAGCATGGAAGAGCTTGGCAGTGACGACATACGCGCCCCCCGCTTTGAGGTCCGGCACCCAGAGGTCCAACGTTCCGTCGTCATGATCCGTCGTTGCCCGGATGTCGTATTCCACTTCGCTGGCCGCCCATTCACCAGGTACTGGCGGGCCGCTGATCGACCATGTGAGGACGAGCGGAACCCCGGCGAAGCCATCGAGCGTGTAGTTGACGGTGACCGTGTGTCCCAGCAGGTTGAGGACGCCGTCACCTTGGGTTGTCGCCACGGCACTGAACATCTTCGCCAGTCGTGCTTCAACCTCTTCGGGCTGCAATTCGGGACGGTCCGGGTCGTTGGCGTCGACAGCTCTCGCTGGAGAAACCGGCACAATATTCAACGACTTCACATCCTCGACGGTAATGCCGTACGTTGCCTCGAGCGGAGCCACAGCATCCGGACCGCCGGGATTTTCAGGGGCTGGGTCCGATCGTGCGTTCGGATCTGTCGGCGCTGCGGAATCGGGCGCCAAGGGGTCCGGCTCGGGGTCTGGCGCGATGGGGTCCGGGTCCGGCGTTACCGGGTCCGGATCCGGTGCGGCGGGATCCGGGTCCGGTGCGATGGGATCCGGTGTGTTGGGGTCCGGTGCCACAGGACCCGGGTCCGGAAGTATCGGGCCGAGAGGGTTGGTTGCGAGGTCGGTGACCGTATCGCGGTCGCCTGGGCTCGAGGCGACATCGGAGGTGGGCCATTCGCCGACCAGGATGACCGCCATCTGGCCGGACTCAGATCGGGGTGCTCCCGTGTCAGTCCCTGAGTCCTCGGCCTCCCTCATCGAGGTGTACTGCTGGAGGGTCATCGGCGCACCGAGGGTGACCGCGAGCGACGCCTGGTCAGCCGGGTCTTTGAACAGGTTGAACACCCCGAACACCGCGATGATTACCGAAGCCAATGCTCCGATACCGAGGATGACTGCCCATCCTCGGTTCCAGAAGGTCCTGGTTTTCTTTTCGGAAGGCATGGTGCACCACCCCGTGGGCCTCGTGGCCGCCGTTCTGGGACGACGGCGACTGCGACCCCCTTTCCGCCCAGCATCCTCGCGTCGGTGAAGCTCGTCAACAGGGCCTGCACCGACATGCGCCCGTGCAGTACTGGAACGCACGCTGCCTGCCATGGCGTTCCAGACATCGTTCCGTCGGTTGGACCCGCTGGCAATCATGTCGTGACACTGGCACTCGTGGATGGGCGTGACGGGTCGACCACGACGTCTGGCCGATGCCGGGGTGCTGCGCCGGCTGGAGCGGTGCGCGCACGGCCTGGCCGGGAGTAGCGTGTGCCTGGTGGAACGGTCGGGGCCGGCACTCGGCTTGACCCCCCGGCTCGAGGCGCGGCCGGGGCTGCGAATCCTGTCCTTCCTAGCCCTGCTCCCTGCGAGTGCCGTCGAGCTCGATGCGGCGATAGACCGGGCGGTCGCTGACAACCCGCTGCTCGAGCGAGTTCCGTGGCGTTCCTGCCCCACGTGCGGGCTGGCGACGGTGGCTGACCGCTGCGCCGCCTGCGCGACGGCCCACTGGGACTTCGAGCCCGAGGCCACCGTGGATTGGCGGGGGGATCTCCTCCGTGACGCGGCGGCCGAGCTGCCGGCCACTCTGCGCCCGGTCCTCGAGCTCGTAGTTGCGGCGCTCGACGACCACGGGCTGATGCCGGTCCCGCCGGATGCCCCCGCGGACGCCGTCGCCCTCGTCGTTGCGGGTCTGCGCGCTATTGGCCCGCCCGGTATCGCGGCCCGCTCCCGTGTCGACTGCGTACGCGTCCAGGCGGCAGCGCTTGTGGCCGACGGCGAAGTGCCGCCGATCGTCCAGGAGCTCGCAGACCGCTGGCTCGCGGAGGTCGCGGACGAGAGGTACGCCGACGTGGCGGCCGCGACCGGCACGACGGAGGCGGCTGTCCGTGGAGCCGTGGAGGTTCTGCGGGCGCGCACCCGGCCGTACGTCGCGCTCGCGGGTGGCGGGGCCCGCAGCTCCCCGACCGACGTCGTGTTCACGCAGCCCGAAGGGGGCGGACCGCTCGTCGCCCACGTCGCCGATGCCGCCGCCGTGGGCCTCGTCGTGGTGCCGGACCTCCTGGTGCAGACGCTCGAGGCACGCGCCTGGGTGGCGCCTCACAGGGAGGCCGCGCAGCGTCTGTTCGCAGCTGTCGCGGCGCGCGGGCACATGCTGCAGCGGGTCGCCGACGAGCTCGCGGTCCGACAGCGCGGCTTCATCCTGGACGGACCTCAGGGGCACGCACATCTGCGCCGCCAGGAGGTCGCTGCCGCGCTCGAGGTGCACCCGTCGACTGTCGGTCGCGTCGTCACTGGCAAGGTGACACGCTGCCCCGACGGCCGGCAGGTACCGATGGCCGCCTACTTCGGTGCCGTGACCTCCACTCGGGTCCGAGTCGCGATGGCGCTCGAGCAGAACCCCGGCGCCAGCGACCGCGAGCTCGCGGAGCTCCTGACCCGCGTCGGCGACCCGATCGCGCGCCGCACTGTCGCGAAGTACCGCGCCCTCGTGACGAAGCCGGCTTCGCCCATGCGCTGACCCGGTGCCGCTCAAGCGAACGTCAATTCGCTCGACTCGCCGGAGCGCCGCCGGGTAGGCGTGGCACGGAACTTGCATGGATGTGGGCAGAGCCATCGACCGACAGGAGACACCCATGCACGACATCGACCGCGCCATGTTCGAGCTAAGCGGCGAGACCGGCGAGACCGGCTACGAGACCTACGAGTCCCAGGAGTACGGCGCCGCCCAGGAGTACGAGTCCTTCGAGGCCGGCCACGAGGCCGAGGCCATGGAGATGGAGCTGGCCGGTCGGCTGCTCGAGGTCAGCGGTGAGGACGAGCTCGAGGACTTCCTCGGCAGCCTCGTCCGCTCGGCGACCTCGGCGGCCCGCAGTTTCGCCGGGTCGGCCGCAGGACGGGCCCTCGGCGGCGTGCTCAAGAACGCCGCTCGGCAGGTCCTGCCCCAGGTGGGCGGCATCGTCGGCTCCGCGCTCGGCGGCAGCACCGGCGGCCAGCTCGGCACCGCCGCCGGACGCTGGCTGGGCGGCCGCTTCGAGCTCGAGGCGCTCTCGCAAGAGGACCGTGAGTTCGAGGTCGCCCGCGCCTTCGTCCGCACCGCGCAGGACGCCGCGAGGATCGCCGTGCGTACGCGCCAGCTGCCGCCCCGACAGGCGGCGACGCAGGCCGTGGCCACCGCCGCCGGCCGCCACCTCCCCGGCCTGGTCCCGGTCGTCCTCGGCGGCGGCCTCCAGGGCCGTCGCACGTCCGGGCGCTGGGTGCGCCAGGGCCGCCGCATCGTCATCTACGGCGCCTGAGCGCCGCCGGCAGAGCACCGTTCCAGCCTTTCCAGCCGCCTTAGAAGGAGTCAACTGATGAGTGTCCACGAATCGTTCGAGTGGGAGCAGCCCGAGCTGCACGAGTCCTACGAGTGGGAGCAGCCCGAGCTGCACGAGTC
>NZ_WODA01000013.1 GCF_009729855.1 Agromyces luteolus
GTCGGCTGCGACTCGACCACCGAGCTGCACCGGTCTCGATACGCGGCCTCCTCCGTCGGCTGCTACTCGACCACTGAGAGGCGGCTACGCGACCGGTACCGGCGCCGGCTGCTTCGCCACGAGCGTCAGCACGTCGTACGTCGCGACGAGCTCGTCGCGCTGGTTCTTCAGCACCGCGTCCCAGCGCACCTCGCCGTACTCGTCGGTCTCGCGCGGGGTGATCTGCTTCGCCGTGAGCTCGACGCGGATCTCGTCGCCGGGCGAGACCGGCGTGATGAAACGCAGGTTCTCGAGGCCCGAGTTCGCGAGCACCGGCCCGGGCGCGGCGTCGACGAACAGACCCGCGGCCCAGGAGACCAGCAGGTACCCGTGCGCGACGCGACCCGGGAAGAACGGGTTGGCGGCCGCGGCCGCCTCGTCCATGTGCGCGTAGAACGTGTCGCCGGTGAAGTTCGCGAACGTCTCGATGTCCTCGAGCGTCACGGTGCGCGACGGCGACGCGACCTGGTCGCCGATGCGCAGCTCCGCGAGCGACTTGCGGAACGGGTGCACGTCGCCCGACTCCGCGTACGGCCGCGCCGCGGCTCCCGAGTGCCACACGCCCGTGAGGGCGGTGAGCATCGCGGGCGAGCCCTGCACGGCCGTGCGCTGCATGTGGTGGAACACGGCGCGGATGCCGCCGAGCTCCTCGCCGCCGCCGGCGCGGCCGGGGCCGCCGTGCACGAGATGCGGCACGGGCGAGCCGTGGCCGGTCGACGTGCGCGCGTCGTCGCGATCGAGGAAGAGGAGGCGGCCGTTCATCGCGGCGATGCCGGACGCGAGTGCGACCGCGACGTCCGGGTCGTGGGTGGCGACGCTCGTGACGAGCGATCCGCCACCGCGGGCGACGAGGTCGACCGCCTGGTCGATGGTGTCGTAGGCGATGACGGATGCCACGGGGCCGAACGCCTCGACCTCGTGCACCGCGTCGGCCGTGGCATCCGTGAAGGAGAGCAGCATGGGCGCGACGAACGCGCCGTCGGCGTCGACGCCCTCGGGCGCGTCGGTCGAGCCGATCACGAGCTCGCCGCCGGCGTCCTGCAGCCGGCGCACCTGGCGGAGCACCTCGTCGCGCTGCGCGAGCGACGCGAGCGGGCCCATCGTGACGCCCTCGGTGCGCGGGTCGCCCACGACGACCTTCTCGGCGAGGCGCGCGCGCACGGCGTCGACGACCGCATCGACGGATGCCGCGGGCACGATCGCGCGCCGGATCGCCGTGCACTTCTGGCCGGCCTTCGACGTCATCTCGACGACGAGCTGCGCGACGTACGCGTCGAACTCGGGCGTGCCGGCCACCGCGTCCGTGCCGAGCACCGAGGCGTTGATCGAGTCGGTCTCGCTCGTGAACCGGACGCCGCCGGTCTGCACGGAGTCGTGCGCGCGCAGCCGCTCGGCCGTCGACGCCGAACCCGTGAAGGCGACGAGGTCGCCGACCCGCAGGTGGTCGAAGAGGTCGGGCACGCTGCCCGACACGAGCTGCAGCGACCCAGCGGGCAGGAGGCCGGACTCGACGAGGATGCGCACGAACGCCTCGGCGAGGTAGCCGGTCGGCGTCGCGGGCTTCACAACCGTCGGCACGCCGGCGAGGAACGCGGGTGCGAACTTCTCGAGCGAGCCCCACACGGGGAAGTTGAAGGCGTTGATCTGCACGGCGACGCCGGGCAGGCGGGTGTAGACGTGGCGGCCGATGAACGAGCCGTCCTTCGAGAGCGGCTCGACCGGGCCGTCGACGACGACCTTGGCGTTCGGCAGTTCGCGCCGGCCCTTCGACGAGTAGGTGAAGAGCACGCCGATGCCGCCGTCGATGTCGACCCACGAGTCGCGCTTGGTCGCGCCGGTACGTGCAGAGAGCTCGTACAGCTCGGCCTTGCGCTCGGTGAGCACGAGCGCCATCTGCTTCAGCAGCACGGCGCGCTGGTGGAACGTCAGCTCGCCGAGCGAGCGCTGCCCGACGGTGCGGGCGTGCTCGAGCACCGCGCCGAGGTCGAGGCCCTCGGTCGAGACGCGCGCGACGACCTCGCCGGTCGATGCGTCGCGCACCTCGGTGGCGGATGCCTCGGCCGACGCGTCGGGCGTCCACCACGCGTCGCGGACGTAGCTGGGCAGGATCTCGGTCATCGTGTCTCTCTCCTCGGTGGTCGAGTAGCACCGCCGAAGGCGGCGCGTATCGAGACCCGCACTACTGCGCGTCCCACAGGTGGAAGCCCTCGCCGGTCTTGCGACCGAGCTTGCCCTCGGCGACCATGCGGCGCAGGAGGGCGGGCGGTTCGAATCGGTCGCCGAGCTCGCCCGCGAGGTACTCGGCGATGCCGAGCCGCACGTCGAGTCCGACGAGGTCGGTGAGCCGCAGCGGGCCCACGGGGTGCTTGTAGCCGAGCACCATGGCGGTGTCGATGTCCTCCGCGGAGGCCACGCCCTCCTCGAGCATGCGGATCGCCTCGAGGCCGAGCGCCACGCCGAGCCGGCTCGATGCGAAGCCCGGCGCGTCGTGCACGACGATCGGGGCCTTGCCGATCGCCTCGACCCAACCGCGCGCCTCCTCGACGAGCGCCCCGTCGGTCGACGTGCCGCGCACGATCTCGACGAGCGCCGACGCGGGCACGGGGTTGAAGAAGTGCAGGCCCAGGAATCGCTCGGGTCGGTCGAGCCGGCCCGCGAGCTCGTCGATCGAGATCGACGACGTGTTCGACGCGAGCGCGGCATCCGCCCCCAGCACGGCCTCGACGCGGGTGAGCGCGTCGACCTTCAGGCCGAGGTCCTCGGGAACGGCCTCGACGACGAGGTCGGATCCGGCGAAGTCGGCGACGTCGGTCGCGACGCCGAGCCGTTGCGCGAGTGTGTCGACGGTCTCGTCGGTCGTGCCGCGGGCGACGGATGCCGCGACCGAGTCGAGCGCGCGCGTGCGGGCCGCGTCGGCGGCATCCGCGTCGCGCTCGACGACGGTGACGCGCGACCCCGCGAGCAGGAACGCGTGCGCGATGCCCGCGCCCATGCGGCCGCCGCCGAGGACGCCGACCCGCTCGGGGGCGCCCGGTGATCGAGTGGCGCGCTCCGCGCGCGTATCGAGATCCGGCTCGTTCGACTGCGTCACTTCGCGCTCCTCTTCGCCGTTCGCCGCTCGAGGAACTCGGTCATGCGGCGGTGCTTCTCGGGACTCTCGAAGAGCACGGCCTGCTCCTCGAGGTCGACGTGCGGGTGGTCGGCGCGCGGTGCGCGCATGACGCGCTTGGTCGCCATGGTCGCGGCCGGGTCGTTCTTCGCGATGCGGTCGGCGATCGCGTGCGCCTCCGCGAGGAGGTCGGCCGCCGGGTGCACGGCCGTGATGAGCCCGATCGAGAGCGCCTCGGCGGCGTCGACGATGCGACCGGTGAGCAGCAGCTCGGCGGCTCGCGCCTCGCCGACGATCTCCTTCAACCGCCAGGTCGCACCCGCGGCGGGGATGATGCCGAGGCCCGTCTCGGGGTTGCCGAACTTCGCGTCGGGCGTCGCGATGCGGATGTCGGCGGCGAACGCCAGTTCGGCGCCGCCGCCGAGCGCCCACCCGTCGACGGCCGCGATGACGGGCATCGGCAGCTCGTTGATGCGGACGAACGCGTTCGCGTTGATGCCCGCTCGCGCGTCGGCGGCGGTGCGCTCGCGCATCTGGGCGATGTCGGCGCCCGACGCGAACACGCCGTCGGTGCCGGTGATGATCAGGATGCGCGGCTCGGACTCGAGCTCCGCGCACAGCGCGTGGAGGTCGTCGATCGTGGCCTGGTCGATCGCGTTGCGCTTGTCGGGCCGGTTGAGGATCGCGACGACGCGGTCGTCGGCGCGCTCTACGAGGAGCGGCTGCGGCGAACCGGGCGACACCGCGACATCCGGCGCGCTCATCGCACGCCCTCGACGATCAGGGCGCTGCCCTGGCCGACGCCCACGCACATCGTCGCGAGGCCGTAGCGGGAGCCCTCGCGCTCCATGCGGCCGAGCAGGGTGACGACGAGGCGCGCCCCCGACGAGCCGAGCGGATGCCCCAGGGCGATCGCCCCGCCGTCGGCGTTGACCCGCTCGGGGTCGAGCCCGAGTCGGCGGATCGAGGCGAGCGACTGCGTCGCGAACGCCTCGTTGAGCTCGATCGAGCCGATGTCGTCGAGCGAGACGCCCGAGCGCTCGAGGGCCTTCTCGGTCGCGGGCACGGGGCCGAGGCCCATGATCTCGGGCGCGAGACCGGCGGACGTGCCGACGACGACCCGAGCGCGCGGCGTGAGGCCGTACCGCTCGACGGCCGACGCGCTCGCGACGACGATCGCGCTCGAGCCGTCGTTCAGCGAGCTCGAGTTGCCGGCGGTCACGACCGTGCCGCCCCTCACGACCGGGCGGAGTCCGGCGAGCACCTCGAGCGAGGTGTCGCGGCGCGGGCCCTCGTCGACGAGCACCTCGCCGCGCGCGGTCGGCACGCCGACGATCTCGGCCTCGAACCGGCCCGCGTCGATCGCGGCGGCTGCACGTTGCTGGCTGCGGAGCGCGAACGCGTCGGCGTCCTCGCGCGTGATGCCGTCGATGCGCGCGACCTCCTCGGCGGTCTCGGGCATCGAGAACGTGGCCTTGTCGCGTGCGAGCAGCTTCGCGTTCGGGAACCGCCAGCCGATCGACGTGTCGTACGCCTCGCCGGGCTTCGCCCACGGCTTCTCGGGCTTGGCCTGCACCCAGGGCGCGCGCGTCATCGACTCGACGCCGCCCGCGACGATGAGGTCGGCGTCGCCCGCGCGGATCGCCTGCGCCGCCATCGTGATGGCCGACATGCCCGATGCGCACAGGCGGTTGACGGTGATGCCGGGCACCGAGTCGGGGAGCCCGGCGAGCAGCACCGACATGCGCGCGACGTTGCGGTTGTCCTCGCCGGCCTGGTTCGCGGCGCCGAGGATCACCTCGTCGATCGCGCCCTCCTCGATCGCGTCGAGCTCGAGTCCGGCTCGACGGATCGCCTCGCCGACGACGAGGCTCGCGAGGTCGTCGGGCCGCACGCTCGCGAGCGCGCCCCCGTACCGACCCACCGGGGTCCGCACCCCGCCGACGAGATACGCCTCCGCCATGCTCTTCTCCTGACCGCGCTGTCGGGACCGTCGCACGCCGCCTGGCGGCGTCCGCGTCATCCGTTCCGGCTGCATTCACAACCGACCGTTCAGTCAGTAAGTATGCCGGAGGGATGCCCCGATCGCCAGTCGAGCACGTCAGCCGACGGCGGGATAGGCTTTCGCTCGCCCGCCCGACCCTGCTCGTCCGACACCCGAATCGGAGCCGCCGTGAAGCGTCCCCTGCCCGTGCTGCTCGCTGCCCTGCTCTCTGCGGTCCTCCTCGCACCCGGAGCGATCTCCCCCGCCGATCCGGCCGTCGCGGTCGCCGGGACCACCGTGTCCGGGTACGTGTACGAGCAGCGACCGTCGGGGACCTACCCCGCGTCGAACGCGTCGGTGAACCTCTTCCCGTCGAACGGAGGCTCGCACGGCCCCGGCACGGCGAGCACCGATTCGAGCGGCCGCTTCGTGTTCTCCGGGGTTGCGCCCGGCACCTATCGCGTCCACGCGCGACCCGCGTATCGCGCCGGCCTGTCGTACGACATCGCGGACGTCTACCTTCCCGGCACGCCCTTCGCTCGCGACGCCCAGGTGATCTCCGTGGGGTCGAGCTCGGTGTCGCTCCCGACCGTCACGCTCCCCCTCGGGGGGCGCATGCAGGGCGTCGTCTCACTCACGGATGGCGCCGACCTCGCTGCCTCGAGAACCCAGGTGACGGTGAAGCAGTACAACGGTGAGACCGGCGCGTTCGAGGGTTCCGTGGGCTCGTCGGTCCCGATCTGGAACGGCGCGTGGCAGGCGCTGATGCTCCCCGCCGGCACCTACCTCGTGTACGCGGGAACCGAGAACGCCACACACCGCGGGGAGTTCTGGCCCGACGCGCCCGAGATCGACGGGGCAGAGCTCGTCCAGGTGACGGCGGGCGAGACCACCGTCGTCGACTTCGCTCTCGATCCCGCTCCCCGGACCGTGACGCGCCTCGCCGGCCCTGACCGGTACACGGCCTCCGCCGCGATCTCCTCGGCGTCGTTCTCGCCGGGCGTGCCGGTGGCGTACGTCGCGAACGGCGACAAGTTCCCGGACGCGTTGAGCGCGGGCGCGCTCGCCGGCGTCCAGGGCGGACCGGTCCTGCTCACCAGGGCGACCTCGCTGCCGGGAGCGATCGCGTCCGAGCTCGCGCGGCTGAAGCCCGAGCGCATCATCGTCGTCGGCGGTCCGGTCTCGGTCTCCGATGGAGTCCTGGCGACGGTGAGGAAGTACTCCTCGGTCGTCTCGCGGATCGGCGGGCCGGACCGATTCGCGGTCTCCCGGTCGGCCGTCCGTGACGTCTACCTCCCCGGCGGTGCCGATACCGTGTTCATCGCCACCGGGTACAACTTCCCCGACGCGCTCTCGGCGGGATCCGCCGCCGCCGCGAACTCGGCGCCGATGGTCCTCGTCCCCGGCTCGAGCGGCGGCCTCGACGCCGCGACGAAGCAGCTCCTCTCCGAACTGAAGCCGAGCAGGATCGTCATCGCGGGCGGTACCGCGACGGTGAGCACCGGCATCGAGGCCGACCTTCGGCGGCAACCGGGCGTCCGGCTGGTCGAGCGCATGGCCGGGGCCAATCGCTACGAGACCTCCTGGATGGTCGGTGCCCTCGCACCTGCCGACGACGTGGTCTACCTCACGACGGGAGAGAAGTTCCCCGATGCGCTCTCGGGCTCCGCGGTGGCCGGCGACCGACTGGCCCGGGTGCTCCTCGTCCAGCCGAACTGCATCCCCTCCGCGACCCTCGACCAGCTCCTGTGGGCAGCACCGAGCAGGATCGTGATCCTCGGCGGTACGGCGTCAGTCGGCACCGGAGTCGCTCAGTTGCGACGGTGCTGAGCAGTCCGCGGTCCGAGACGTCGAAGGCCCCGACCGGGTGGTCGGGGCCTTCGACGTGGGGGCAGGCGGATGCCGTGGGGGCGGCGTTACGCGACGGGCGCGTCCTCGTCGGTCGAACCGGCGGCCGCGGCGGCGGGGGCCGCCGTGCGGATCGGGCCGAGGTCGCTGAGGAGCTCGTCGCCGAGGCGGACGTCCTCGAAGTCGACCTCGATCTCGGCGCGGCCGAGGAGGTCGGCCAGGCGGCGCTGGCGGTTGCGGGGGATCAGGGTGACGACGCGGCCCTCACGGCCGGCGCGACCGGTGCGGCCGGCGCGGTGCAGGTACGTCTTGTACTCGTCGGGGGCGTCGGCCTGGATGACGAGGTCGATGTCGTCGACGTGGATGCCGCGGGCGGCGACATCCGTCGCGACGAGCACGTCGACGCGACCGCTCGTCAACTGCTTCAGGTTGCGCGTGCGCTTGGCCTGGTTCAGGTCGCCGTGCAGGGCGACGGCGAAGATGCCGGCGTCCTCGAGGTGCATGGTGAGGTCCTCCGCGAACGCGCGGGTGCGCGAGAAGATCAGCGTCTTGCCGTTGCGGTCGGCGAGGCTCGCCACGATGTCGCGCTTGTCGCGGTTGTCGATGACGAACACGCGGTGCTCGATCGTGCTCGACGCCTGGTCCTCGCCGGCGACCTCGTGCACGGCCGGGTCGACGAGGAACTCGTCGACGAGCGCGGCCACACCGGTGTCGAGCGTCGCCGAGAACAGGAGTCGCTGGCTTCCCGCCGGCGTGCGGCGGAGGATGCGCTGCACGGGCTCGAGGAACCCGAGGTCGCACATGTGGTCGGCCTCGTCGAGGACGGTGACCATGATCTCGGAGAGGTCGAGGCGACCCTGCTCGATGAGGTCCTCGATGCGGCCCGGCGTGCCGATCACGATGTCGACGCCGCGCTGCAGCGCGCCGACCTGGCGACCCTGCGGGACGCCGCCGTAGATCTGGGTCGTGAAGAGGCCGACGCTCTGCGCGATCGGCTGCACGGTGCGGTCGATCTGGAGCGCGAGCTCGCGCGTCGGGGCGAGGATCAGGGCGCGCGGCTTGCGGCCCATCTGGCGCTTGCCGCCCGACTTGCCCGACGCCGCCCAGTCCTGCATGAGGCGCTCGACGGTCGGGGCGCCGAACGCGATGGTCTTGCCGGAGCCCGTGCGGCCACGACCGAGGACGTCGCGGCCCTCGAGCACGACCGGGATGGTCGCGGCCTGGATCGGGAACGGCGACTCGGCGCCGAGGTCGCTCAGCGCGCGGACGATGTTGCCGCCGAGGCCGAGGTCGGCGAAGCGGATGCCGTCGACCGCCTCGGCCGCGATGGCGTCGGCCTCGAGACGCTCGAGCACGACGTCGTCGGCCGGCTGGAAGCGGTCGGCGCGGTCGGCGCGCTCCTTCGCGGGGTAGAACGACGACGGGCGGCGCTCGGAGTCGCGGAACCCGGGGCGGTCGAACTCGCGGCTGCGGCGGGGACCGCGGTCGTCGCGGTCGAACGAACGAGCGGGTCGCTCGTCACGGTCGAACCGGCGGGGCGCGCGGTCGTCGCGGTCGAACCGGCGGGGCGCGCGGTCATCCCGGTCGAACGAACGGGCAGGCCGCGCGTCGCGATCGGAACGGCGGGGCGCGCGGTCGCCCCGGTCGAACGAACGAGCGGGTCGCTCGTCCCGGTCGTGGCGACGGGGTCCACGGTCAGCCCGATCGAATGAACGAGCGGGGCGCTCGTCACGGTCGAACCGACGCGGTCCACGGTCATCGCGGTCGGATCGGCGGGGCGCGCGGTCATCCCGGTCGAACGAACGGGCAGAGCGGTCGTCGCGGTCGTACCGGCGCGGCGCACGGTCGTCCCGGCCGTACGACCGGCCGGCACGGTCGTCGCGCGCGGGGCGCTCGTCACGCCCCGGGCGGTCGGCGCGGTGCGGCGTGCGACCGTTGGCCACGCGCTCCTCGCGCGACCAGCGCGCCTTGGGGGCCTCGGCGTCCTCCGGGCGGTAGCCGCGGTGGCCCGGGCTGCGCGAGCCGGGCTTCTGCGCGCCGCCGGCGCGCGGGGTGCTGCGGCGCGAGCTCTTCGCGTACGACGGGTCGAAGTTCTTGGCGGGGCGTCCGCCGGCGGGCTTCTTGTTCTTGGGCATGGAGGCTTCCTGGGTTTCGTTGCGTGTACATGGCAACCGGCCGCGCGATCGCGCAGCACGCTTGAGAACCCGGGAGCATCGTCGACCGGGGCCGTTCACATACGGTGACTATCCGCGCGCGGACTGCGCGTGGAACCGGCCCTCAGGACTCACAAACCCATCCGTGCGACGTGCACGGTGTCCAGAACCGACCTCCCCACGATACCGGACACCCTCCTGTGAATCCGCCCCACGTCGCATTCCGCCGCAGGAACGTAACGACACGGTAACGCGACTGCCGTACGCTCTCGTCGTGACCACACCGCCGTCGATCTCCATCGAGCCGCCGCACGCGGCCGGAGTGCCGCGCCTGCTCGAGGCCGGCTCCGAGTACTCGCGCGCGCTCTACCCCGCCGGCGGCGGGTGTCTCCAGCTCGAGTCGGCGGAGCTCGCCCGCCCCGGGGTCACGGTCTACGTCGCGCGCGTCGACGACGGCACCCCGGTGGGCATGATCGCCCTGATCGACGACGGCACGCACGGCGCCGGGCGCGCCGAGATCGCGCGCATGTTCGTCGACGGGCCGTGGCGAGGCACCGGGATCGCGGGCCGGCTGCTCGACCGCGTCGAGACGGATGCCTGCGCCCGCGGCGTTCGGGAGCTCGTGCTCCAGACGGGAACGCAGCACCTGCCCGCCCAGGCGCTGTACGCCAAGCACGGGTACCGACGGGTCGATCCCTTCGGCCGCTACGTCGGCGTGCCCGCCAGCATCTGCATGGCGAAGTCCCTCGTCGGGTTCGGCGCCGACCTGCTCGACGACGACCGTCCGCTCGCCGTCGGCGAGTAGCGCTCCGCCCGACGACGCGTCATCCGGCCGGTCGGCATCCGTCGAGCACGCGCTCGATCGCCTCGCGCTCGGGCGGGGTCACCCAGAGGCCGTGGGCGGCCTTGACCGCGACCTGGCGCGCGACGTACTCGCACCGGAAGGAGCGGTTCGAGGGCAGCCACGTCGCGGCGTCGCCCGCGCCCTTCTGCTGGTTCGCCGATCCGTCGACCGCGAGCAGGTTGAGCGGGTCGTTGGCGAACGCGACGCGCTCCTCGTCGGTGAACTGCTGCGCCCCGGTCACCCAGGCGTTCGCCAGCGGCACGACGTGGTCGATCTGCACGAGCTGCGACGTGCCCTCGCCGCGCACGAACTCGATCAGCGCGCCGGTGTAGGGGTCGTCGAGGAGTCCGGAGAGGACACGGCATCCGGCGGGCCGCTCGGCGTCGTCGAGGTCGCGCGCGAGCACGTCGTTCCGCGTGTCGCAGCCGTTGCGGTCGACGTCGATCCAGCCGTGGCCGAACGCGTCCCGTTCGTAGCCGGTCATGGCCGCGCGGCCCTTCACGGGGAGCGCCGCGAGGTCGGCGCGTGCCTGCTCGAGTTCGACGTCCGTGAGGCCGCCCTCGGCGGCGGCCGACCCGGATCCGTCCGGCCCGCCGGGTGCATCGGTCGCCTGGCCCGAGGGACCGCCGTCGAGCTCGACGACGATCGCGTCGAGGACGTCGACGAGCTCGTCGGCGGTGCAGGCGGTGAGGGACAGCGCGAGCGCGACGCCGAGGACGGCGCCCAGGGCGCGGCGAACGGGCCGGCTCCGGTTCGAGGAGTGGGTGGCGGACGCAGGGCGGGGGCGGGTCACGGGTCCCTTCGGGATCGGGGCGGCCAGGGGCGGCCGAGCGGACAGGGGCGGCCGACCGGAGCGGGCGGCCGCTCACGGCGGGGGGGTGGGGGCGCGTCGCCTCGCCGGACCCGTCGAGCGTATCGGCGCGCGCCGACCCCGACCGACCTGCGCGTTCCTGCCCACCGGACACCGTCGGATCCGGTGTCGGCCCGGCGCCGATCCTGGGGTAGCATCACCTCACCCCTGGACCCGGAGCCCCCACCCATGACCCGACTCTCCGGCATCCGTGGCAGCCGGCGTCGCCGGCCAGTGCGGATCGCCCTCGCCGTGAGCGCCGCGCTCGCGGTCGCCGCCGTCGCCTCGGCGTTCCACCAGCCCCTCCGCGAGCTGGACCCGAACGCGCGGCAGGCGTCGAGCGAGGTCGCGGGCAGCGAGATCATCGGCATCCGCACCTTCGAGGCACCGACCGACCTCCGCATCGACGCCGACCTCGAGTACGCGGTCGCGGCCGACGGCACGATCCTGACGCTCGACGTGTGCCGCCCGGCGGCATCCGCCCTCGCCGGCACGAGCGCCGCCGTCGTCTCGGTCCACGGCGGCAGCTGGGCACGCGGCGACAAGGCGAACGCCGACTGGCGGAACGTGTGCCTCTGGCTCGCGAGCGAGGGGTTCGTCGCGGCATCCGTCAACTACCGCCTCGTGCCCGACGCGGTGTACCCCGCCCAGATCGACGACGTCGCCGCGGCCGTCGCGTGGCTCCGCGAGCCGGAGCAGCTCGACCGGTTCGACCTCGACCCCGCCCGCATCGGCGTGTTCGGGGGCTCGGCCGGCGGCCACCTCGCGGCGCTGCTGGGCACGCTCGGCGAGGGGCCGCTCGACGTGGGTTCGCGCGTCGCCGCCGTGGCCGAGCTGTCCGGGCCGGTGGGCCTCGGCCGTCCCGAACTCGAAGCGGATGCCGCATCCGACTGGCTGCGCGGCATCGTCGGCGATTTCCTCGCCTGCGAGCCCGGCGTCGACGACGAGGCGTGCCCCCAGGCGATCGAGGCCTCGGCGACGGCGCACGTCGACCCGACCGATCCCCCGTTCTTCATCGGCCACGCCGAATCCGAGATCATCCCGCTCGCGCAGTCGCAGCGCCTCGCCGACACGCTCGGCGCCTCGGCCGTCGCCGTCGAGCTCGCGGTGGTGCCGGGCGAGGCGCACTCGATCGGCATCCTCGACGAGGGCCTGCGCGAGCGCGTCGCGGCGTTCCTGCACGCGCACCTGGGCTGACGGCCGCGCGCCGACCCCTCCGCCGCGCACGCAATGCGCCCGACACGTGCATGCGCTGTGATGGACGCATGGGCACCGAACCGATCACCGTGTCGATCCGCCGCGAGGTCGACCCCGACCGCATCGCGGAGGCGACGGTCTGGGTGCAGACCGGCGTGAACCTCGCCAACCGCTACCCGGGCTTCCTCGGGTCGGGATGGGTGCGCGCGGGCGAGGACTCCGACGTGTGGCACATGCTCTACCGCTTCGCGAACGAGGAGACCCTCGAGGCCTGGGAGCGATCGCCCGAGCGCTCGTGGTGGCTCGAGATGGGCCGCGGGTTCGTGCGCGCCGAGAAGGCGAAGCGCCGCACCGGCATCGAGGGCTGGTTCGACGACCCCGCCACGGGCTCGGTGCCCGCGGTGACGGATGACTCGGGGCCGGCGGATGGCGCGCTCCCGCCCGCTCCCCCGCGCTGGAAGCAGGCCGTCAGCATCTGGCTCGGCTTCTTCCCGGTGAACCTCGCGTTCTCGCTGCTCATCGCGCTCGCGCCGTGGTGGGAGGACGTGCCGCTCGTGCTGCGGGTGCTCGTCACGACGCTGGTGCTGACGCCGATCATGACGTACTGGGTGCTGCCGTGGGTGACGCGGATGCTCCGGGGGTGGCTGGCGCCGTCGCGGGCGGCGTGAGCGACCGGCCCGTCGGGCCCGGGCGGCTCAGCGCGCCCCGATCCGTCGCGAGAGCGTCGCGGCGGCATCGACCACCGCCGCGCTCGCCGCGTCCACGAGCTCGTCGGGCGCGCCCTCGGCGAAGGTCACCGCGATCGCCGCGGCCGGCCAGCCGAGGTGGTCGAGGACCGGTGCGCCGACGGATGCCAGGCCGCGCGTGACCTCGCCGTGCTCGCCCGCGACGCCCGCGGCCCGCGCCTCGGCGAGCAGGGTCTTCAGCCGCGAATAGCTCCAGGGCGCGGCATCCGTCGTCGAGGGAAGGTCGGCGAACGCGGCGCGGTCTGGGTAGAGCGCGCGGAGCTGCGCGGGCGGGAGCGCCTGCAGCATCGCCCGGCCCGACGCGGTGAGGTGAGCGGGGAGGCGCACGCCCACGTCGGAGACGAGCGACGGACGCCGCGGCGCGCGCTCCTCGACGAGGTAGAGGACGTCGCGGCCGTGCAGCACTGCGAGGTGGCCCGACTCGCCGAGCCGGTCGACGAGGGCCGCGACGAGCGGGCGACCGAGGCGGGTGAGCGGCTGCTGCCGGCTGAACCCGCTCGAGAGCTCGAACGCGGCGACGCCGAGGCCGTAACGGCGCTCCTCGGGCAGGTGCACGACGAAGCCGCGCTCCTGGAGCACGCCGAGCAGGTGGTAGGTGGTCGAGCGGGGGAGGCCGAGCGCGGTCGCGATCGACGCCGCGGGCACGGGGCCGCGCTGGGTCGCGAGGTGGCTGAGGATCCGCAGCACCTGGTCGGCCGCGGGCACCTTCGACGCATCCGCCATGCCCCGCTCCCATCGTCCGGTATCCCGGACGGCAGCGTACTCCGCCGCGTTCCGGCACGCGCGGGAACGGTGTGGAATCGGACGTATGAGCACGATCGCGCCCGCACCCGCCCGCACCGCGGCATCCGTCACCGTCGGCACCGGACCGCTGACGATCGAGGACGTCGTCGCCGTCGCGCGCCACGACGCCGTCGTCGAGCTCGACCCGGCCGC
Source organism: Agromyces luteolus (assembly GCF_009729855.1). Taxonomy (GTDB): domain Bacteria; phylum Actinomycetota; class Actinomycetes; order Actinomycetales; family Microbacteriaceae; genus Agromyces; species Agromyces luteolus. Next base: position 13,707 of record NZ_WODA01000013.1, read on the forward strand.
GCTCGACGCGGTCACCGCGAGCCGCGCGATCATCGACGACCTCGCCGCCGACCCGCAGCCGCACTACGGCATCTCGACGGGCTTCGGCGCGCTCGCGACGACCTTCATCGCCGAGGACCGCCGCGCGCAGCTGCAGGCGAGCCTCGTCCGCTCGCACGCCGCGGGCTCGGGCCCCGAGGTCGAGCGCGAGGTCGTGCGTGCGCTCATGCTGCTCCGCCTCTCGACGCTCATGACGGGCCGCACGGGCGTGCGCCGCGAGACCGCCGAGACCTACGCCGCGATCCTGAACGCGGGCATCACCCCGGTCGTGCGCGAGTACGGCTCGCTCGGCTGCTCGGGCGACCTCGCGCCGCTCGCGCACTGCGCGCTCGTCGCGATGGGCGAGGGCGAGGTGCGCGTGCGTTCCATCGGTGGTCGAGTGGCGACGCAGGAGCGTATCGAGACCTCCCTTCCGGACACCACGGAGATCACGGATGCCGCCTCGGCCCTCGCCGCGGCGGGCATCGCGCCGCTCCACCTCGGCGAGAAGGAGGGCCTCGCGCTCATCAACGGCACCGACGGCATGCTCGGCATGCTCGCGCTCGCGATCCACGACCTGCGGATGCTGCTCGCCACCGCCGACGTCGCCGCGGCCATGAGCGTCGAGGGCCTCATGGGCACCGACGCGGTGTTCGCCGCCGACCTGCACGCGCTCCGGCCGCAGCGCGGCCAGGCCGTCTCGGCCGCGAACATCCGGAACGTCCTCGCAGGCTCGCCGATCGTCGCGAGCCACAAGGGCCCGGAGTGCACGCGCGTGCAGGACGCGTACTCGCTGCGCTGCGCGCCCCAGGTGCACGGCGCCGCGCGCGACACGCTCGCGCACGCGGCATCCGTCGCCGAGGCCGAGCTCGCCAGCGCGGTCGACAACCCGGTGCTGACGCCCGACGGCCGCGTCGAGTCGAACGGCAACTTCCACGGCGCGCCCGTCGCGTACGTGCTCGACTTCCTCGCGATCGCGGTGGCGGATGTCGCCTCCATGAGCGAGCGGCGCACCGACCGGTTCCTCGACCAGGCGCGCAACCACGGGCTGCCGCCGTTCCTCGCCCACGAGGTGGGCGTCGACTCGGGGCTCATGATCGCGCAGTACACCGCGGCCGGGATCGTCTCCGAGCTCAAGCGCCTCGCGGCCCCCGCGTCGGCCGACTCGATCCCGTCGTCGGCCATGCAGGAGGACCACGTGTCGATGGGCTGGGCCGCCGCGCGCAAGCTCCGGCGCGCGCTCGACGGGCTCACGCGGGTCGTCGCGATCGAGGTCATGACGGCCGCGCGCGGCCTCGCGCTCCGGGCGCCGCTCGAGCCCGGTGCCGCGACCGGCGCCGTGGTGTCGCTCGTCGCCTCGACGGGCGCGGTTCCCGGCGAGGACCGCTTCCTCTCGCCGGAGATCGAGCGCGTCGTCGAGGCCGTCTCCTCGGGCGCGGTCCTCGGTCGCGCGGCAGCCGTGACGGCCCTGGCCTGACGCTCGCGCGCGGTGCGCCCCGAACGGGGGAGCGTCACGGGGTATCCGGTCCTTGTGCGCCGTTCGGGGAACAGGGCAGACTTGGGGGGTGCCGGCGCGGTTGCCGGCCGGGAAAGCCCTATGTTCCAAACCCGAGACGTCGACAAGCGAGACCCGTTCCGAGCGAGGCCCGCCCGGAGGTGCACCGCTGCGATCGCCGTGATCGCCGGTGGCCTGTTGTTCGGCCTGTCCGGGGTCGCTCCGGCGAGTGCGGAAGAGCTCGACACCACGACGGTCACGAGCGAGGCCGAGGGCGCGACGACCTCGGAGTCGACGACCGAGTCGACCGACCCGACGCCGGAGCCGACGCCGACCGAGGAGCCGACGCCGACCGAACCGGCGCCCTCGCCCGATCCGACGACCGAGCCCGAGCCGACTCCGGATCCCACGCCGACCCCGACGCCGACGCCCACGCCGGATCCCACGCCCACGCCGACACCGACGCCGGATCCCACGCCGGATCCCGAACCGACGCCGACCCCGACGCCCACGCCGACGCCGACCCCGACACCCACGCCGACCCCGACGCCCACGCCGTCGCCGAGCCCCGTGCCGTCGCCGTACGGCCCCGGCGTCTCGGCGCCGTTCGTGCTCGTCGGCGACGGCCCCGTCGCGCAGATGCTCCAGGTCCGGACCGTCGGCACGGCGGACTCGCAGACCGCGGCCGTCGCCGGGCTGCGGACCAAGCTCGACCGCGCGATGACCGAGCTGCGCAGCGCGGAGTCCGCGCTCGCCTCCGCTCGGAGCACGCGCGCCGTCGCGCGTGCGGTCGCGGAGCGGCTCGACGAGCAGGCCGAGGAGGCGCGGCACGTCGCCGAGACCGCCGCGAGCGTCTACCTCGACGCCGTCGAAGGCGATGGCGCGGCGATGCGGTCGATGGCCGCGGCGATGGGTTCGGGCAAGGACCTGCTCGCCGGCCTCGCGGGCATGGAGCGCGTCCAGAAACTCGCCGGCGACTCCGAACGACTCCGGGCGATCGCGGAACGTCGCGACGCCGACGCGACCGCGGCCGAGGATCGCGCCGCCGCCGCGTGGGAGGCGGTCGACGCCATCCCGATCGAGGAGTTCGAGAACGACGTGCTCGTGGCCGAGGGCGTCGTCGCCGCGGCACGGGCGGCACTGAGCGGCGCGCAGACGCGGCTCGCCGCGGCCGACGTGGTCTCGACCTTCACGAACATCCCGATCGACGGCGGCCAGCTGAGCGAACAGGGCTGGGCCTCCCCCGTGTTCGGCTCGATCACCGACGGCTTCGGCCCCCGCCCCGACAAGCCGCTGCCCGGCGTCAACGAGTTCCACCGCGGCACCGACATCGCGGCGCAGTGCGGCACCGGCGTGTTCGCCGCGACCGGCGGCGTCGTGGTCATCGCCGGCCCGAACGGGTCGTACGGCAACTGGATCCTCATCGACCACGGCGACGGCGTCACGACGGGCTACGCGCACCTGCGCGACGGCGGCATCCTCGTCGAGCAGGGCCAGGCCGTCGAAGCCGGAGAGTTGATCGGCGCCGTCGGCAGCACCGGCGCCTCCACGGGCTGCCACCTCCACTACGAGGTGCGGCTCGACGGCTCGGCGACCGACGCGATCCCGTTCATGGCGGCGCGCGGCGTCCGCCTGGGCTGAGACTCGCCAGGGCGACGCACCCGCACCGGCCCGGTTCGCAGCCCCGCCGGCGCCGCGTCCGGGATCCCGGACGCCGGCCGCGCGGCATCCGTTGTCGACGCCCCCGCGAGGGTGTGGGATCGGAACATGACCACCGCCGCACCCACCGAGGCCGACGCCGTCGCCGGCCCCCGCACCGTCCGCGCCGCCCACGGCACCGAGCTCTCGGCGAAGAGCTGGCAGACCGAGGCGCCGCTGCGCATGCTCATGAACAACCTCGACCCCGAGGTCGCCGAACGTCCGGACGACCTCATCGTGTACGGCGGCACCGGCAAGGCCGCCCGCAGCTGGGAGGCGTTCGACGCGATCACGCGGACCCTCCGCGAGCTCGAGCCCGACGAGACCCTGCTCGTGCAGTCGGGCAAGCCGGTCGGCGTCTTCCGCACCCACGAGTGGGCGCCCCGCGTGCTCATCGCCAACTCGAACCTCGTCGGCGACTGGGCCACGTGGCCCGAGTTCCGCCGCCTCGAGCAGCTCGGCCTCACCATGTACGGCCAGATGACCGCCGGGTCCTGGATCTACATCGGCACGCAGGGCATCCTGCAGGGCACGTACGAGACGTTCGCGGCAGTGGCGCGGTCGCTCGCCGAGAAGCGAGGTGCGGATGCCGCGACCGCGACGCTCGCGGGCACCCTCACGTTGACGGCCGGCTGCGGCGGCATGGGCGGCGCGCAGCCGCTCGCCGTCACCATGAACGGCGGCGCCGTGCTCATCGTCGACGTCGACGAGACGCGCCTCCGTCGTCGCGTCGAACACGGCTACCTCGACGAGGTCGCCGCCGATCTCGACGCGGCGATCGCACGCGTCGTGGAGGCGAAGGATGCCGGCGTGGCTCGCTCGGTCGGCGTCGTCGGCAACGCCGCCGTGGTGTTCGGCGAACTGCTCCTCCGCCATCAGGCGGGCGACGTACACGTCGACATCGTGACGGACCAGACGAGCGCCCACGACCCGCTCTCGTACCTCCCCGTCGGCGTCGCCTTCGAGGACTGGCATGCCGAGTCCGAGCGCGACCCGGAGGGCTTCACGGTCCGCGCCCGCGGAAGCATGGCCAAGCACGTCGCCGCGATGGTCGGCTTCCGGGATGCCGGCGCCGAGGTGTTCGACTACGGCAACTCGATCCGCGCCGAGGCGCAGCTCGGCGGCTTCGACCGGGCGTTCGAGTTCCCCGGCTTCGTGCCGGCGTACATCCGGCCGCAGTTCGCCGAGGGACGCGGGCCGTTCCGGTGGGCCGCCCTCTCGGGAGATCCGGCGGACATCGCGAAGACCGACCGCGCCGTGATGGAGCTCTTCCCGCACGACGCCGCGCTCGCGCGCTGGATCGAGCAGGCCGGCGAGAAGGTCCACTTCGAGGGCCTGCCCGCGCGCATCTGCTGGCTCGGCTACAAGGAGCGCCACCTCGCGGGCCTGAAGTTCAACGAGATGGTCGCGTCGGGCGAGCTCTCGGCGCCGATCGTCATCGGTCGCGACCACCTCGACTCGGGCTCGGTCGCTTCGCCGTACCGGGAGACCGAGGCCATGGCCGACGGCTCCGACGCGATCGCCGACTGGCCGCTGCTGAACGCGCTGCTGAACACCGCCTCCGGCGCGACGTGGGTCTCGATCCACCACGGCGGCGGCGTCGGCATCGGCCGCTCGATCCACGCCGGCCAGGTCGTGGTGGCCGACGGCACCGACCTCGCGGCCGAGAAGATCGCGCGCGTGCTCGTCAACGACCCCGGCACCGGCGTCATGCGTCACGTCGACGCGGGGTACGACCGCGCCGTCGAGGTCGCTCGCGAGCGAGGCCTGAACGTGCCCATGATGGACGCATGACGGACGGCGGTGCGGTGCGGCGGATGCTCCTGACGAACATCGGCGAGCTCGTCACCAACGACCCGATCGACGGGCGCTCCGGCGGTCCGCTCGGCATCGTGCGCGATGCGGCCGTCCTCGTGGAGGACGGCCGCGTCGTGTGGGTGGGACCGGCCGCCCACGCGCCGTCGCACGCCGACGAGGTCCGCTACGAACGCGAGGATCGCCGCGACGGCGATGAGCACCGCGCCGCGTGGGACGCCGACGTCGAGGTCGTCGACCTCGGCGGCCGCGCCGTCATCCCCGGCTTCGTCGACAGCCACACGCACCTCGTGTTCGGCGGCGACCGCGCCGAGGAGTTCGCGGCCCGCATGGCCGGACGCGCATACGAAGCCGGCGGCATCCGTTCGACCGTCGCGGCGACGCGTGCGGCGACCGACGACGAGCTGCGCGCCCGTCTTCGTGGTTTCGTCGGCGAGCTGCAGCGCCAGGGCACCACGACGTTCGAGATCAAGACCGGATACGGGCTCAGCGTGGCCGACGAGGCTCGGCTGGCTCGGCTCGCGGCAGAGGTGACCGTCGAGGTCACATTCCTCGGCGCGCATGTGGTGCCGTTCGAGTTCCGCGAGCCCGATGGCCCGGGCGCCGATGCGTACGTCGACGTGGTCATCGGCGAGATGCTCGAGGCCTGCGCGCCGTACTCGCGGTGGGTCGACGCCTTCTGCGAACGCGGCGCGTTCACCGAAGCGCAGTCGCGACGCGTGCTCGAGGCCGGCCGTGCGGCCGGGCTGGGCGTGCGCGTGCACGGCAACCAGCTCGGCGAGGGCCCGGGGGTTCGGCTGGCCGTCGAGCTCGCCGCGGCATCCGTCGACCACTGCACCTACCTCACCGACGCGGATGTCGCAGCGCTCTCAGGATCGTCGACCGTCGCGACCCTGCTGCCGGGTGTCGAGTTCTCGACCCGGCAGCCGTACCCCGATGCCCGCCGACTGATCGACGCGGGCGTGACCGTCGCCCTCGCGAGCGACTGCAATCCCGGGTCGAGCTTCACGAGCTCGATGCCCTTCTGCATCGCGGTCGCGGTGCGCGACATGGGCATGACGCCCGCCGAGGCCGTGTGGGCTTCGACCGCCGGCGGCGCGGCCGCGCTGCGGCGATCGGATGTCGGCGCCCTGCGCCCCGGGTCGCGCGCCGATCTCGTCGTGCTCGATGCGCCGAGCCACGTGCATCTCGCGTACCGTCCCGGCGTTCCGCTCGTCGCGGAGACGTGGAAGGACGGCGTGCGCGTCGCCTGACCGGGCCCCGCGAGGCGTCAGTCGTCGTCGCCGCGCCGAAGCCGCCGGCGCGCGGCGAGGAGCGTCACCTCGGGGTGAGCCGCCACGAGCCGCTCGGCCCGGTCGAGCACCTCGGTGGCGCGGTCCGCCCCGGCCGCGACGACCGCGACGCCGAGCTCGGCCCTGCGGTGCAAGTCGTGGGCGCCCACTTCGGCGACGGATGCCTCGGTCGCCCGCCGCAACTCGGCGAGGATCGGCCGGACGACGGCGCGCTTCTCCTTCAACGAGTGGACGTCGCCGAGCAGCAGGTCGAACTCGATCCACGCGATCCACATGCCGTCAGCCTGCCACGGCCACGGCCACGGCCACGGCCTCCGGCCTCCGGCGTCCGGCGTCCGGCGTCCGGCGATAGCTGACATCGTTCCTGAATCGGAGGACGATGGAATCGACGGACCCTCCGGGAGGCGAGATGACGGACATCGCCATGGGCAGCGCGGCTGGAACCGAGCAGGTGCGCATCTGGGCGGGACTGCAGGGGTTCGTCAGCCTCGCGGCCCTCGTCGCGCTCGTTCTGTTCTTCACCCTCGCGACGCCGTTCTCCACGCCTCAGCCGAGGTGGTCCTGGCTCGGCCCGGTCAACGACTGGCTCGCGGTCATCGGCGCCGTGCCGTGGATCGTCGCGATGGTGCTGCTCGCCCGCCACCTCACGGCCGGACCGTGGCTGTGGGCGCTCACGGTGCTCGCCTGCATCGGCGCCGCGGCGATCGCGATCGTGACCCTGCTCATGCTCGGCGGGCTCGCCGACCTGCAGGCCCAGACCATCGTGTCGGTCGTCGCGACCGTCGTCGCCTTCGCGTGGGCCGCGGTCGCGGCAGTCGTCGCCCGCGAGGCCGGAGTGCTCCCCGCATGGCTCGCCGTTCTCGCGATCGCGATCACCGCTGCCCTGGTCGCCACCGCGATCGCCGGCGGCATCGGATTCCTCGCCCCCGACGGCTCGGCGCTCCGCTCGACGCTGTTCGGCGTCGCCGTGGTGCTCGGCGGGCTCGCCTGGATCGCGTTCCCGGTGTGGTGGCTCGCGATCGCGTCGAACCTGCGCTGTGAAGCGCCCCGGGATTCGTGGAGGGCCTGATTCCCCGAGAGGATGAGGGTTATGCCGGCACC
>NZ_WODA01000014.1 GCF_009729855.1 Agromyces luteolus
CCTATGTCACGAGACATGAGCGACGTATCACCTGTGACACATGTCGTGAACTCAGACACCTCCGGGGGCACGTCGTGAAGAGCCCGGTCCACTCAGCCTGCTGAGGGTCCGGGCTCGTTCCGTATCCGGGCTCGTCGCGTCCGCAGGTCGGTCGGATGCGCTCGGCCGGGCCGCTGCTGAGCGTCCGCCCGGAACCCGTGGACGCTCCTCGGAGCACCCCAATAGACTCCAGACATCGGCTCCGAGGGGAAGGGCACTGTCGCATGCGGTCGGTTCGCACGGGTTCGATCGCCGTCGCCGTCCTGGTCGCGCTGACCCTGCTCCAGTCCCCCGCGGCCGCGTACGCGGAGCAGCCCGTCGAGTTCGGCGCGAGCCCGGTCGTCGACACGGCGGGAGCGCTGACCCCGGACGAGGAGCGCGAGGTCGAGGCCGCGATCGACGAGGCGGCCGACCGGAGTGGCCGGCAGTTGTTCGTGGCGTACGTGGGCGAGTTCGAGGATCCGGCCGACGCCGGATCGTGGGCGACGGAGACCGCCAACGACAACAACATGGGCAGCGAGGACTACCTGCTCGCGGTCGCGATCGACGGTCGCGCCTACCACCTCTCCGCCGCCGAGGACGCCTCGCTGTCGGCTGCCGACGTCGACCGCATCGCCGTCGAGGTCGTCGAGCCGCACCTGCGCGACGGCGACTGGGCGGCCGCGGCCATCGCCGGGGCCGAGGCGATCGGGGGCGGCGGCGCCCCGGGCGGCGGGCTCGGCTGGCTCTGGATCGCCCTCCTCGTGGTCGCGGCCGCGGCCGTCGTCATCGCGATCGTGATCGCACGGCGGCGCGGCCGGGCCGGCGCGCCGCCTGCGGAAGGGCCGCCTCCGGTTCCGATCGACGAGCTCCGACGACGGGCGGGCGGCGCGCTCATCGGCGCCGACGACGCCGTGAAGACCAGCGAGGAGGAGCTCGGCTTCGCCGTCGCCTCCTTCGGCGACGACGCCACCGCCGACTTCCGCGCCGCACTCGCCGCGGCGACCGCCAAGGTGCGCGAGGCCTTCGGCCTGCAGCAACGACTCGACGACCACGAGCCCGACACCGAGGCGCAGCAACGGGAGTGGTACGCCGGAATCCTCCGCCTGACGGAGGAGGCGGAGGGACTGCTCGACGCGCAGGCCGACCGCTTCGACGCCCTGCGCGCGCTCGAGCAGAACGCCCCGCAGGCCCTCGCGGAGGTGGAGGCGTCGATCCGCGCCGCGGAGTCGGGGATCGCCCCCGCCGCGGCCCGGCTGCAGGCCCTGTCGTCCCAGTACGCGCCGACCGCGCTGGCCTCCGTCGCCGACAACCCCGAGCAGGCCCGGGCGCGCATCGCGTTCGCCCGCGACTCCGCCTCCGAGGCCGCCGCCGCGCTCGGCCGGGGCGAGACCGGCGCCGCTGCGGTGGACATCCGAGCCGCCGAGGAGGCCGCGGACCAGGCGCGACTGCTCGCGGCCGCGGTCGAGCGGCTCGCGGCCGACCTCGACGACGGCGACCGTGCCGTCGCCGCCGGCATCGCCGACCTCGACGCCGACGTGCGCACCGCACGCGGCATGTCCGACGCGGCGCTCGGCGGCCTCGCCGACCGCGTCGAGGCCGAGGCGGACGCGCTGCGCGCCGACCTCGGCCGCGCCGGCCGGTCACCGCACGAGCTCGCCGCGCGACTCGATGCGGTCAACCGCGAGATCGACGCCGCGATCGCGGGCGCGCGCGACGCGGCCGTGCAGGCCCAGCGCGCGCGGGCCGAGCTCGACCGGGCGCTGCTCTCCGCGCGCTCCCGCGTGCAGGCGGCGGAGGACTACCTGGTCGCACGCCGCGGCGCGGTCGGCGCCGAGGCCCGCACGCGACTGGCCGAGGCCGGCCGGCTCGTCGTCGAGGCGCAGTCGCTCACGGCGACCGACGCCGCCCGTGCGCTCGCCGCGGCCCAGCGAGCGGACCAGCTCGCCGGACAGGCGATGAGCCTCGCCCAACGCGACGTCGGCGGGTTCGGCGGCGCCTACGGCGGTGCTGCGGCCGGCGGCCTCGGCGTCCCGCAGGGCCGTGGCGCGAGCGGCGGCGACCTCGTCGGCGCCGTCCTGGGTGGCATCCTCATCGACTCCATGCTCGGCGGCGGACGGCGCGGCGGAGGATTCGGCGGAGGCGGGATCCCCGGCGGGTTCGGCGGAGGCCGACGCGCCCCGGGCAGCTTCGGCGGGTCCGCGACGCGCTCGAGGCGAGGAAGCGGGGGCCGCTTCTGACGCCGCCCGACCGATGACCCAGTTCGATCACCAACGGAAGGACACCACCCATGACCAAGCAGTCCATCTTCGGACGGATCTCGCAGCTCCTGCGAGCCAACGTCAACGCGCTCATCGACCAGGCCGAGGACCCCGAGGTCATGCTCGACCAGATGGTGCGCGACTTCACCAACTCGATCGCCGACGCCGAGGCCGCCATCGCCGAGACGATCGGCAACCTGCGACTGCTGGAGGACGACCACCGCGAGGACGTCACCGCGGCGCGCGAGTGGGGCGACAAGGCCCTCGCGGCGAGCCGCAAGGCCGACGAACTCCGCACCGCGGGCGACACCGCGGGCGCCGACAAGTTCGACAACCTCGCCAAGGTCGCCCTCAGCCGCCAGATCTCCTCGGAGAACGAGGCACGCGCCGCGGAGCCGCAGATCGCGGCGCAGACCGAGGTCGTGGAGAAGCTCAAGTCGGGCCTCAACGGCATGAAGCAGAAGCTCGTCGAGCTGAAGAACAAGCGCAGCGAGCTCATCGCGCGGTCGAAGACGGCCGCGGCGCAGCAGCAGGTGCACGAGGCCGTGAAGTCGATCGACATCCTCGATCCGACCAGCGAGCTCGGCCGCTTCGAGGACAAGGTCCGCCGCGAGGAGGCCAAGGCGCGCGGTCAGGCCGAGCTGGCGGCGTCGAGCATCGACGCGCAGTTCAACGAGCTCGACGACCTCGGCGAGCTGACCGAGGTCGAGGCGCGGCTCGCCGCGCTGAAGACCGGGGGCGCCCAGGGCCAGATCTCCGGTTCCTGATCGGGTGCGGATGCCGCGGGGCGGCGCCGCTGCGACGGCGACCCCGCGGCATCCGAACCCCCGACCGGCGCCGACGGCCGGGAGACGGCCCGGACTCCGCTCACGAGGGAGGTGCGGAGCATGACCCCCGACGAGGCGGCGCGCGTGCTCGGGGTCGAGCCCGGCGCCGATCAGGCGGAGCTCGACCGGGCGTACCGGCGCCTCGCGCGCGAGTTGCACCCCGACCGCTTCGTCGGAGCGCCGAACGCCGACGTGCGCGAGGCGAGCGCGCGGTTCATCGAGGTCGCGCGCGCCTACCGGCTGCTGTCCGAGGCCCGGATCGGCACGACCGGCGACCGCCCGACCGGGCGCGTCGTCGTCGAGCACCCGCCGGGCGGGCCGCCGCGCACCGTGCCGCCCCGGCGGTTCAGCACGCGCCTGTTCGCGAGCTGGAGCCTCCTGCTCCTCGCGGGCGCGCTCCTGTCGACGTCGACGACGCCCGTCTTCACCCCGCTCGACCTCTGGGGCCGGCTCGCCCTGCTCGTCGCCGCAGCGCTCGCGACGGGGCTCACCCGGAAGCGGTGGGCGTGGTGGGCGACGCTCGTCCTGCTCGGTCTCAGCGGCATCGCGGTGATCGCGTCGACCACCGTCGCCTCCCTGCTCGGACTCGGCTTCATGGCGGTGGCCTCGGTGGGCATCGCCGTCCAGGCCGGGCTCGTGCGGTTCCCCGACCAGGACTGACGGCGATCGCCCCACGCCGGCGGATCGGTCCGCCGCCCGGCGTCCCGGTCATCGCTCGCGCCCGGATGCCGCGAGGAACATACTGGGAACCATGCCGGCCGCCTTCGTCGTCGTCCCCGAATGGCAGGGTTCCGTCTCCGCGCGTGCGATGAGCCACGCCGACGGGGCGCACGCCATCAGCGGGGACCTCCCCTCCGCCGCCACCGTCGTCGTCGACGTGCCCGTCGAGGCCGGCGATGCGCTCGGCACCGGGGTGCACCGGTACAGCGCCCTGCGCCGCGTGGGCGACCTGATGCGCGAGGCGATGCGGGGCCTCGGGAGCACCCCGATCGCGATCGGCGGCGACTGCGGCATCGCGCTGGCGTCCGTCGCGACCGCGACGGCGGGCGACGCCGACTCGCTCGCCGTGCTGTGGCTCGACGCGCATCCCGACCTCAACTCCCCCGAGACGAGCCCGTCCGGCGCGTTCAACGGGATGGTGCTCCGGGCCATCGCGGGCGAGGGCGCCGAGGGGCTGGCTCTGCGCGACGGCGAACGGGTCGCCCCGTCGAGGCTCGTCCTCGCGGGCGTTCGGGCGCTCGACGCGGGCGAGGAGGCGTACATCGAGGAGCACGGGATCTCGATGCTCGACGTGGACCGCTTCCGGGAGCCGGCGGCGATCGTCGATGCGATCTTCGCGACGGGCGCCTCGCGGGTCTACGTCCACGTCGACCTCGACGTGCTCGATCCGTCCGCGATCGCCGGCCTGTCGTACCCGCTGCCGTTCGGCGCCGATCCCGACGACCTGGTGGCCCTGGTCCGCACCGTCGTCGCCGACGTCCCGCTCGCCGGCGCCTCGATCGCCGGCTTCGCGCCCTCGTCGCCCGAGGCGGCGCTCGACGACCTGCCCACGATCCTCCGCCTCATCGGCGCACTCGCGTCCGGCGCTCGCTGAGCGGAGGGCCGCACGGCCCGCCCGCCGGGAGGCCGGTGGGATCGGGCCGTTCCGCTCGCGGCATCCGCTCCCTAGGCTGGCGAGGTGGCCGGGAGCGATCCGGCGGGAAGGGGGCCCGGATGGCCAGGGAGTTCGACCTCATCGTGCTCGGGGCGGGGGCGGTCGGCGAGAACGTGGCCGACCGGGCGCGCGCCGCCGGTCTCGAGGTCGCGGTCGTGGAGCACCAGCTGGTCGGCGGCGAGTGCACCTTCTGGGCCTGCGTGCCCTCCAAGACGCTGCTGCGCAGCGGGCTCGCGCGTCGGGCGGCGCAGCGGGTACCGGGCGCGGCCGAGGCCGTGACGGGGGCGCTCGACGCCGACGCGACCTTCCGGCGCCGCGACTACTGGACCTCCGACTGGCGCGACGCGGGGGGCGTGCACTGGCTGACCGGCATCGGCGCCGTGCTCGTGCGCGGCCACGGGCGCCTCGCCGGTGAGCGTCGAGTCGTCGTCGCTCCGTCCGACGGCGGCCCGGAGGAGGAGCTCGTCGCGCGACACGCGGTGGCGGTCTGCACGGGCTCGGATCCGGTGGTCCCGGACATCCCCGGGCTCGCGGACGCCGAACCGTGGGTGAGCCGCGACGCCACGAGCTCGCACCGGGTGCCCGGGCGCCTGGCGATCATCGGGGGCGGCGTCGTCGCGGTCGAGATGGCGACCGCGTACGCGGGGCTCGGCTCGGAGGTGACGATGCTCGTCCGTAGCGGACTGCTGGGCTCCCTCGAGCCGTTCGCCGCCGAGGCGGTGGGCGAGGGCCTCGCCGACCTCGGCGTCGACGTCCGCTTCGGGGTCAGCGCGCGCCGGGTCGAGCGGTCCGCGTCGGGCGAGGTCGCCCTCGAGCTCGACGACGGCTCGACGCTCACCGCCGACGAGGTGCTCGTCGCGACCGGGCGTCGCCCCCGGTCCACCGGGATCGGGCTCGAGACCGCCGGCCTCGCACCGGGAGCGCCGATCGACGTCGACGACACCCTCGCCGCGACCGCGGTCCCCGTCGTCGACGGGTCGCCGTGGCTGTACGCGGCGGGCGACGTCGTGGGCCGGGCGGAGTTCACGCACCAGGGCAAGTACCAGGCCCGCGCAGCGGGCGACGTCATCGGCGCTCGTGCCCTCGGCCGCCCGGTGGATGCCGGCCGGTACGGGGTGCACGCGGCGACCGCCGACCACACGGCCGTGCCGAGCGTCGTGTTCTCGGACCCGGAGGTCGGCAGCGTCGGCCTCACGAGCGCCGAGGCGGCGAAGCAGGGGCTGTCGGTGCGGACGCCGGAGGTGCCGTTCTCGAGCGTGAGCGGCGCGGGCATCCTCGCCGACGACTACCGCGGGCGGGCGCGACTCGTGATCGACGCGGAGCGCGACGTCGTCGTCGGCGCCACGTTCGTCGGGCAGGGCGTCTCCGAGCTCGTGCAGCAGGCGACGATCGCGATCGTGGGCGAGGTGCCCGTGTCCCGCCTGTGGCATGCGGTGCCGGCGTTCCCGACCCTGAGCGAGGTCTGGTTGCGTCTCCTCGAGGCCGACGGCCGCCCGGAGGCCCGCGCGTGAGCCGGATGGTGCGCGTGCGGCTCACCGACTCCCCCATCAGCGTCGCGGGCTACTGGTGGGCGACGGCCGTCGGCTTCGCCTGGGGCTTCCTCTGGAGCCGGGGGCGCATCGAGGTGCGGCGCGGCCTCATCGTGTTCCGGGGGATGCCTCGCTGGACGTTCGGGCGCGGCGGCTCGTGCGTCGGCGGCTGCTACCTGACCGCGGAGAACGCCTCCGACACCGTGCTCGGGCATGAGGCCGTGCACCGGGAGCAGTGGCGCACGTACGGCCTGCTGTTCCCGATCCTGTACTGGATGTCGGGACGGAACCCGCTGACGAACCGGTTCGAGATCGAGGCCGGGCTCGAAGCCGGCGGGTACCTGCCGCGGCGCAGGCGGTCGACCGCCCGCTGACGCCGGGCGCCCCGCGGCGGCATCCGCTCGGCCCCCGGAACGGACCGCGGGCCGGGCCCCTCGTGGACCCGGCCCGCAGCTCGCGTTCAGCGCTCGGTCACTGCTCGACGACGCCCGCGATCGCGTCTACGAGGGCGGGCAGGCCGCCCTCCCAGTCGAAGCTCAGCGCCGTCGGCGGCGAGACGGACGAGACCGTCACGGGGTCGTAGACCTGGGCGACCCTGCCGGCGGCGACCGCGGGGATCGCCTGCAGCTCGGGCTTGGCGAGGAAGGCGTCCGCCTCCTCCTTCGTGCTGTGGTAGCTGACGATGACGTCGGCGTCGAGCTGGTCGAGCTGCTCGTAGCTGAGCTCGTAGAAGAAGCCGCCGTCGCTGGTGTCGAGCTCGGAGACGCTCGGGGCGACCTCGAGCCCGAGCTCGGTCAGCACCTCGATGCGCGAGTCCGCGGCCGTGTAGACGTAGACGAAGCCGTCCCCGTCCCAGACGCCGGCGAAGGTCGTGCCGGCGAAGTCGGGGTGCGCCGCCGCCTGCTCGGCGAGGCCGTCGGAGATGCCCTGCAGCACCGCCTCGCCCTCGTCGGCACGCCCGAGCGCCTCGGCCGTGATCTCGATGGTCCGGTCCCACGGAGTGGTCCACGGCGCCTCCGGGTAGGCGACGACGGGGGCGATCTCCGACAGCGTGGCGTACTGCTCCTCGGTGATGCCGGAGTACGGGGCGAGGATCAGGTCGGGCTCGGCCGCGATGAACTCCTCGTAGGGGATGGTCGCGCCGCCCTCGGGGTCGGGGATGAGCGCGGGGAGCTCTTCGCCGGCCTCCTCGTACGCCGCCTCGACCCAGGGCAGGTAGTTGCCCTCGCCCACGGTCCAGGCCTGCTCGGCGATGGCGACCGGGTACACGCCGACGGCGATCGCGGCCTCGGTGGAGCCCCAGCCCCAGGTCGCGACGCGCTCGGGCTCGTCGTCGACGATCGTCTCGCCGAAGGCGTGCTCGATCGTGACGGGGAAGCCCTCGGCGGCCTCCGAGCCCGTGCCGCCCTCGGTCGGGTCGGCGGCGGCGCCCGAGCAGGCGGAGAGGGCGAGCGCGGTGACGGCGGCGCCGGCCACGGCGATCAGGGAACGTCGAAGACGCACGGATGCTCCTTGGTTCAGAGTGGGTTGGTAAGGCTAGGCTAACCTAACTCACGACATCCCGCACGTCGGCGGTCACATGCGGTCGTCTGCCGAGTGGAACCGGCCGATCGGCACGACGAGCGGGCTCCCCGACACGGGATCCGGGATCACGCGCGCGTCGAGGCCGAACGCCTCGCGCACGGTGCCGGCGGTGAGCACCGAGCCCGGATCGCCTTCGGCGGCGATCCGACCGGCCGACATCACCACGAGGTGGTCGGCGTAGCGCGCGGCGAGGTTCAGCTCGTGCAGCACCATGACGACCGTGGTGCCCCGCTCGCGGTTGAGCGCGGTCAGCAGGTCGAGCAGCTCCAGCTGGTGCGCGACGTCGAGGAACGTCGTCGGCTCGTCGAGCAGCACGACGTCGGTCTGCTGGGCGAGCACCATGGCGATCCACACGCGCTGGCGCTGCCCTCCGGAGAGCTCCTCGATCGGCCGCCCGGCGAGGTCGGCGATGCCGGTGGCGGCCAGCGCCTCGGCGACCACCGCGTCGTCGTCGCTCGAGTGCCGTCCGAACCAGCCCTGGTGCGGGTAGCGGCCGCGCGCGACGAGGTCGGCGACGCGCACGCCGTCGGGCGCGACGGACGACTGCGGCAGGACCCCGATCCGCCGCGCGACGTCGCGGCGCGGGAGACGCGAGGCGTCCCTGCCGTCGAGCAGCACGCGGCCCGCCTCGAGCGGGTGCAGGCGGGCGAGCCCTCGCAGGAGCGTCGACTTGCCGCAGGCGTTCGGCCCGACGATCGCGGTGATGCGGCCGGGCGGGACGGCGAGGTCGAGCCCCTCGATGACGCGTCGGCCGTCGTAGCCGAGGCTCACGCCCTCGGCGACGAGCCCCGCCGCCGGCGCGGGTGCGGGAACGGGAAGGGCGCTCATGCGCGGCTCCTCTCGGTACGGGACAGCAGCCACAGCAGGTACGGCGCGCCGATCACGCCCGTGACGATGCCGAGCGGCGCGGTGAAGCCGGGGATCGCGAACTGGCCGGCGACGTCGGCGCCGAGCGTGAGCACGCCGCCCACGGCCGCGGACGCGGCGATCGCCGCTCCCCCGCGACCGACGAGCCGCCGCGCGACGGCCGGGGCGATGAGGGCGACGAACGCGATCGGGCCGGCGACCGAGGTCGCGAGCGCCACGAGGGCGACCGCGACGACGAGCAGCGCGACGCGCGCGGCATCCGCCCGGACCC
Organism: Agromyces luteolus; assembly: GCF_009729855.1. Classification (GTDB taxonomy): domain Bacteria; phylum Actinomycetota; class Actinomycetes; order Actinomycetales; family Microbacteriaceae; genus Agromyces; species Agromyces luteolus. The sequence continues at coordinate 9,012 of NZ_WODA01000014.1, forward strand.
CGAGCGCGCGGGCGTGGTCGTCACCGAGCGCCAGGGGTCGCAGCACTCGCCCGAGGAACGCCAGGACGCCCCCGCACGCCGCCGTCCCGACGACGAGGAGCCAGAGCTCGTCGCCGCGGACGTCGGCCACGCTGCCGACCGTCCAGTGCAGCGCCGTCTGGGCCTCGCGCACCTCGGCGCGCGCGAGCAGCCACGCGACCGTGGACCCGCACAGGTAGGCCATGCCGACGCCGACCAGCACGAACCGCACGCCGTGCAGGCCCTGCCGCCAGGCGGCGAGCCAGATCACGACCGCCACGACGAGGCCGCCGCCGAAGGCGAAGCCCGCGACGATCGCGCCGCCGGCGCCGAGGCCGAGGATCGCCCAGACCGCGCCGAGGCTCGCGCCGGCCGAAACGCCGAGGATGTCCGGACTCGCGAGCGGATTGCGCAGCGTGGACTGGAAGACCGCCCCGGCCAGCGCGAACGCGACGCCCACGACGAGCGCGGCGACGATCCGCGGGAGCCGCAGGTCGAGCACCACGAAGCGGTCGAGGCGGTCCCCGCCGCCGAGGATGACCGCCAGGACGCGATCGGGCGTGACGCCCGCCGCGCCGAAGGAGAGCGCCGCGAGCGCGACCGCGACGGCGAGGCCCGCGCCGATGACCACGACCGCGACGCGGCGCCGTCGGTCCGCGCGCCGCACGGCCCCGATCCCCACGGCGTCGACGGGCTCGCCGGCCCGCGCGATGCGCACGTCCGCCGTCACAGCCCGGCCACCCGTCGGCTGCGTGCGATCGCGATGAGCACCGGCGCCCCGAGGAACGCGGCGACGACCCCGGCCTCCAACTCGGCGTTCGGCACGACCAGGCGCCCGATGACGTCGGCCGAGAGCAGCATGATCGGCCCGAGGACGAGCGCGAGCGCGGTGATCCAGCGGTAGTCGCTGCCGACCAGGCGCCGCGCCGCGTGCGGCACGACGAGCCCGATGAGCGCGATCGGGCCGGCGAAGGCGACCGCGGTGCCGCACAGGAGCACGAGCGCGAGGCCGGCGACGCCGCGCGTGACCGCGACGCGCTGGCCCAGCGCGGAGGCCACGTCGTCGCCGAGCGCGAGGAGGTTCAGCCGGTGGGCGAGCGCCGCGGCGAGCACCACGCCGACCGCGAGGAACGGCCACAGCGCGGCGACGGTCGACAGGTCCCGCCCGGTGAGCGAGCCGACCGCCCAGAAGCGGTACTGGTTGAACGCCTCGGTGTCGCGCAGCAGCACGAGCGCGATGAGCGGCGTGAGGAGGGCGGTGAGCGCGGCTCCGACGAGCGCCAGCCGGACCGGCTGCGCCCCGCCGATCGCGAAGACGACGGCGGCGGCCGCCGTCGCGCCCGCGAACGCGAACCAGATGAAGCCGAGCGGCGCCGTGACGCCGAGCAGCGAGATGCAGAGCACGACCGCGAGCGACGCGCCGGCGTTGATGCCGAGGAGGCCCGGATCGGCGATCGGGTTGCGGGTCACGCCCTGGATGAGCGTCCCCGCGAGTCCGAGCGCGATCCCGGCGGCGATGCCGATCACGGTCCGCGGGATCCGCAGCTGCACCACCACGGCCTGGTCGGGGTCCGCGAGATCGGGTGCGACGAGCGCCTGCCAGACCTCGGCGGGGTCGATCGTCCGCACGCCGAGCGCGAGGCTCGCCGCGACGACGACGATGAGCGCGATCACGCTGCCGACCAGCACGAGCACCGCACGGCGGGTGTGCGGCCGGCCGGCCGCTGCTCGACGGCGACCCGAGGGATCGCGCGCCACGGGCGCCGCCGACGGCGACGCCTCCACCCGGGCGGATGCGGCGCTCACGCCAGTTCGGCGCGGCCCCGCCGCCAATACCCCATGAACGCCACCTGGCGGCGGTCGAGCCCGGCCTCGCGCACGAGGAACCGGCGGAGCGCCGTGATGACGGATGCCTCGCCGGCGAGCCAGGCGTAGCAGTCGCCGTCGAGGCTCGTGCCCTCGGGCACGTCCCAGAGGATGCCGTCGGCGTCGGCCGCGGCCTCGAGCTCGGCGAGCGTGCGGCGCGCGGACTCGGCGGCCGCCGATGCGGGGTCGGCGCAGTCGCGGAGCCAGCACGTGCGGGCGACCCAGTCGCGGACCGCGGGGACGAGCCGTTCGCCGTGCGCCTGCGCGTCCGCGCGAGGGAGCCAGCGCACCTCGACGCCGGCCGGCGCGGCGACCTCGAGCGCGTCCTCGGCGCTCGGGACCTCGATGATCGCGGCGCCCTCGGCGTCGGCGGGAAGCGACTCGAGGATCGCGCAGATCGCAGGCGCCGCGGTCTCGTCGCCCGCGAGCAGCACGGTGTCGACCGCGCCCGGGCGCCAGTCGATGCCGATCGTGCGACCCTCGCTCAGCTCGTCGGGGCCGACGAGCACGATCTCGTCGCCCGACCGCGCCCTGGTCGCCCAGGCCGAGCCCGGCCCGGCGTCGCCGTGCGCGACGAAGTCGACGTCGACCTCGCGGACGTCGGGACGCACCGAGCGGATCGTGTACGTGCGGAACGGGTTCCGGTGCTCGGCGGGCAGCTCGCGCCACGCGGAATACCAGTCCTCGCCGGCGGGGAAGTGCGCGAACCCGGATGCCTCGAGCGGCAGCACGACCTTCACCCGCTGGTCGAGCCCGGCGGTGCCGAACCCGGCGAGCTCCTCGCCCGCGAACGTGACGCGCGTGAAGTGCGGCGTGAGCCGCCTGACACGGGCCACCCTCGCCCGGAAGCCGCGGTAGGCGGGACGCGGACGCGCGGGCGCGGCGGCTTCAGCAAGTGAGGTAAGCATTACCTAAGTCTTGCACACCGATCGAGGCGGATGACACCACGGCGACGCGGCGACGCGGCGACGCGTCCGCGGGCGTCCGTCACCAGACGGGCGGACGGCGTCGGCCCCGCCGAGCCGCCCGCTCGAGCTGCGCCGCGAGCGCGAAGAGGGTCGACTCGCCACCCGGTCGGCCGATGAGCTGGACGCCGATCGGCAGGCCGGCCTCCGTGTCGTGCACGGGCAGCGTTAGCGCGGGCAGCCCCGCGACGTTGACGAACGACGTGTACGGCGTGAACCGCACCTGCTGCGCGAAGTTCTCCTCCGCGTCATCCGCGTCGTACCAGCCGACGGGGCGCGGGGTCATCGCGAGCGCCGGCGTGAGGACCACGTCGACCGCCGAGAACCGCGCGATCGTGCGCCGCTCGAAGCCCGCGAGCCACCCCAGCGCCTCGGCGAGCTCGCCCGCGGTGCGCTCCCGCCCCCGTTCGACGAGCCAGCGCGTGAGCGGTTCGAGCGCGTCGTCGGACCCGTCCGGGACGACGATCCCCGCGGCGCCGGCCTGCCAGACGGTCCGGAACGCGCCGGGGTAGCCGGGCTCCGGCGCCGGCGCGAGCCCCTCGACGCCGTGCCCGAGCCGGTCGAGCAGCGCGATCGCGTGCTCGACCGCCGCACGCGGTTCGTCGTCGACGCGGATGTCGGTGAAGTCGTCCCAGGGCGTGTCGAGCATCACGCCGACCTGGAACCGTCCCTCGCCCCGGATCGCCGCCCCGAGGTACGGCCCGTCCTCCCCCGGGGGGCGCAGTGCGAACGGATGCCGCGCCGGGTAGCCCCGCGGCGCGATGAGGCCGTCGAGGAGGAGCGCCGCGTCCGCGACCGTCCGCGCGAGGGGGCCGACCACGCCGAGGCCGGCGAGGCGGTCGATGCCGGATCCCGCGGGGACCCGCCCGCGCGAGGGCTTCACGCCCACCAGCCCGCAGGACGCGGCCGGGATGCGGATGGATCCCCCGCCGTCGCTGCCCGGCGCGAACGGGAGCATGCCCGCGGCGACCGCCGCCGCCGCTCCACCGCTCGAGCCGCCCGCGCCGAGGGAGAGGTCCCACGGGGTTCGGGCGGGACGGCCCGCGAGCGGCTCGGTGTACGACGGCAGGCCGAACTCGGGCGTCGCGGTCTTGCCGAGGCTCACCGCCCCGGCGGCGTCCACGTCCCGGACGAGGTCGTCCGACTCGTCGGGCACGTCGCCCGCGTAGGCGCGCGACCCGTACGACGTGACCACGCCCGCACGCGGGTGCAGGTCCTTGTCGGCCAGCGGCATCCCCCAGAGCGGCGCCGCGTGCGCGACGTCGCGCTCGACGAGCCGCGCCCGCTCGAGCGCCGCCTCCGGCGTCACGTGCGCGAACGCCCCGACCTCGCGGTCGAGGCGGTCGATGCGAGCGAGGTAGTGCTCGGTCGCCTCGAGCGGGGTCACGTCGCCGCGCTGCAGCAGCTGGTGCAGCTCCAGCGCGGTGTACTCGTGCAGGTCGTCGTGCAGGTCGGCCACGCCCCGAGCCTACGCACCGGGGCTGCGCGGCAGCACCCCGGTAGAGTGGCGCGCGTGGCGGGGGTGACGGGCACGCGCATCGCCGGTGCCGTGGCGCGGCATCCGCTCGCCTGGGGCGCCGCCTGGAGCGCGCTGCTCGCCGTCGCGACCGCTGCCGGGATCGCCGCCGGCTGGCCGGGCTGGGTGCTCGGCGCGCTGCTCGCCCTCCTCGTCGCGCCGTCGCTCGCCGCGACCGTGGCCGTGCTCCACGCCACGCCGCGTCGGCGGTTCGACGAGATCTCCTCGGTGTTCGGACACTTCGCGATCCGCTACGTCGCGCTCGTCATCGGCGTGATCGCGTGGAGCCTCTCGGTCGTGGTCGGCGCCGCGATCTCCGCGGTCATCCAGCTCGCCGCGGAGGGCCGGGAGGCCGACATCGTCGGGGTCGGCCTCGACATCATGCTCGTCATCGTGCCGACCGTGGTCGGGCTGCTGTGGGCGGCGTTCGTGCTCCGCTGCGCCTGGTTCCTCGCGCGCATCCGCGGCTGGCGGGAACTGCCGGCGGGCGACGGCGTGCCGGCGGACCTGCTCGCCGAGCGCCCCGGGCTGCGGCGCACCGTCGTCGCGCTCGCGCATCCCGCGCTGTTCGGCCTGTCGGGCCTGTTCGTCGCGTGCGCGCTGCCGTTCCTCCAGGGCAGCGTCGAGATCCTGCTCGCGTGACGCCGGGCCGCGGCATCCGCTACTTCAGGGTCTTCTGCAGGAGCACCGTGCCGAGCCAGCGGTCGAACTTGAACCCGACCCGGCCCATGCGGCCGATCTCGTGGAAGCCGAACCGCTCGTGGAGCCGGATCGACGCGTCGGCGCCCTGGTCGGCGATGACGGCGATCATCTCCTTCAGCCCGGCCTCCTTCGACGCGTCGATCAGGGCGCCGAGGAGCGCCCGCCCGAGCCCCTTGCCGGATGCCGCGGGGCCGAGGTAGATCGAGTTCTCGACCGTGTACCGGTAGGCGCGCTTCTGCTTCCACGGCGTCACCAGCGCGTATCCGAGCAGCTGCCCCGTGGGCGACTCGGCGACGAGGAAGGGCATGCCGAGCCGGTTCAGGTAGGCGAACTTCTGCTTCCACTCCCGGAGCGTCATCGCCTCCTCGTCGAAGGTGACGGTCGAGTTCGCGACGTAGTAGTTGTAGATCTCGCGCACGGCGGGCAGGTCGGCGGCCCGTGCGCGGCGGATCTCGAAGGAGAACGGCGCCTCGGGCACCTCGGCCTTGCGCAGGTGCCGCGGCAGTCGCCTGCGCGCCTGGTATTCCTCCTCGAGCATCCCGCCATGCTACGCGCGCGACGTTGCCGACGGATGACGCGGTGCGGATCTCAGGCGGGGATCGCCCAGTCGACCGGCTCGCCTCCCTGCGCGACCAGCAGGTCGTTCGCGCGGCTGAACGGGCGCGAGCCGAAGAACCCCCGGCTCGCCGAGAGCGGGCTGGGATGGGCCGACTCGATGCGCGGGACCTCGCCCAGCGCCGGCGCGAGCGACTGCGCGTCGCGACCCCAGAGGATCGCCACGAGCGGCCCGCCGCGCGAGACGAGCGTGCGGATCGCGTGGTCGGTCACGCGCTCCCAGCCCATGCCCCGATGCGACGCGGGCTCGCCGGGCCGGACGGTGAGGACCCGGTTCAGCAGCATCACGCCGTGCGTGCTCCACGCCCCCAGGTCGCCGTGGGCGGCCGGCGGGACGCCGAGGTCGTCGGCGAGTTCGCGGTAGATGTTGGCGAGGCTCCGCGGGAGCGGCCGCACGTGACGCTCGACCGCGAATGAGAGGCCGATCGGATGCCCCGGCGTCGGGTACGGGTCCTGGCCGACGATGAGGACGCGCACGTCGGGCACGGGCTGGCGGAACGCGCGCAGCACCGCGTCCCCCGCGGGGAGGTAGCCGCGCCCCGCGGCGACCTCGGCGCGGAGCAGGTCGCCCATGCGCGCGATGTCGCCCGCGACCGGGGCGAGCGCCTCGGCCCACGTCGCGTCGATGAGCCCCGCCTCGGCGAGCTCCGGGAGCGTTCGTCCCATCAGCCGGAGATGCTCCGCACCGAGACGCCGTCGCCGTCGGACGTGACGCTCCACACGCTGCCGGCGCCGGCGACGCGGAGCCCCGCGGCGCCGATCGAGAACAGCGTGTCCTCGTCGATCGCGATGCCGCCGTCGACGAGGCGCGCCTCGGTCGCGGCGATGAGCCGAGTGAGGGTGCCCCACTGCGCCGCGTGGCAGTCGATGGTGAGGTCGACGAGCCCGATGCCCGCCTCGACCGTGACGTCGTCGAGGTCCTCGCCGGCGTCCTCCGGCGCGACGGGCACGCCGCCGATGCGCCAGCCGCCGAGCAGGGCCGTGTCCGACGCGATCGCGGCCCCGGCGGAGAATCCGAGGTACGGCTCGTCGGCCGCGGCGCGGCGTCGCAGCTCCGCCGCGATCGGTTCGACCGCGCGCCGGTAGGCGGGCGTGAGCCCGCCGCCCACCAGCGCGCCGTGCGCCCCGGCGAGCGCCGTCGACTCGAACGCGCCGTCCTCCGGGACCACCGTGACCGCGGCCTCGACGTCGGCGACGGACTCGAGCACGCCCCGCCAGCGGGCCGCGAGTTCCTCCGCCTCGTCGTCGGGCGCGACGAGCAGCACCGCGACGCGCGGGCGGTCGGCACCGGCCCGGCCGGCCGCCTCGGCGACCTCGGCGAGGAAGGGGGCGTAGACGGATGCCGCGTGGGCCGGGTCCCACCCGCCGCCGACGAGGTGCACGCTCATCGGGCCGCCTCCGCCGCCGCCTCGACGGGCGGCAGCGCCGACCACGGGAAGACGATCCAGTCGTCGGTGCGCCGGTAGTCGTAGTCGGGCGCGAGCACGGTGTGCGACTTCGTGTACAGGGTCGCGGTCCGCACCTCGGCGCCGGCGTCGGAGAGCAGGTCGACGACCTTGCGGAGCGTCCGGCCGGAGTCGGAGACGTCGTCGACGAGCAGCACGCGCCGACCGGCGAGCGCGGGGGCGTCGAGCATGGGCGGGTGCAGCACCGGCTCGGGCAGGCGCTCGTCGACGCCCGTGTAGAACTCGACGTTGATCGAACCGCACGACTTCGTGCCGAGCGCGTAGGCGATCGCCCCCGCGAGCAGGAGCCCGCCGCGCGCGATCGCGATCACGACGTCGGGCCGGAAGCCCGAGGCGAGCACCTCCCCGGCGAGCGAGCGTGCCGCATCGCCGAAGTCGTCCCAGGTGAGGATCTCGCGCCGGATGCCGTCGGCGCCGGCGGCGGCGTCGTTCGCGTCGAAGGTCATGCCGTCAGGCTACCGGCCGGACGCGTCGCTGTCGGAGGCATCGGCGTCGGCGACGCCCTCGCCCTCGAGCACGTCGGGTTCGTCGGCGAGCAGCCCCTCGCGCTCGGCGAGCGCACCGCCCGGCGAGTGTCCGTGCCGGAGCGCGTTGAGGCGCTCGTTCAGCACCGAGATGATCGTCGCCGAGGCGACGCCGACGATCGCGATGCCGCCGATCATGAGGAAGACCGCCCAGGTGCGGCCGAGGGCCGTCACGGGATAGGTGTCGCCGTAGCCGACGGTGGTGAGGGTGACGACCGCCCACCACAGCGCGTCGCCGAAGTTCGTGATCGTCGCGCCCGGCGCGTCGCGCTCGGCCTGCAGGGTCGCGAGCGCGATGAAGAACACGTACATCGCCGCATACAGGACCGACGTGATGACGAAGTTCGCCCGGACCGTGTCGGCCGTCCGGCGCTGCAGGATCGGGATGTGGCGCAGCAGGGTCACGGCGCGGAGTGCGCGGAAGACCGGGATGAGCACCGAGAGGAACTCGATCGGGTGGTGCCAGGTGTACCGCCATCGCTCACCGGTCGGCGTGAACACGAGCCGGACGACGAAGTCGACCAGGAACGCCACCCAGGTCACGACGAGGACCGAGTTGAGGATGTGGCGCCACTCGCCGGCGAAGTCGGGAGCCAGGACTCCGACGGTGTACGCCGCGACGAAGAGGAAGCCGAGGATCGCGAGCGCGGGTGCGGTGCGGGCGACCCACCGATGGCGCCGCTCGACGCGCCCGATCCTCATGCGCCCGGCTCCGCCTTCACGACCAGTTCGCCCTTGGCGAGCCGGTACGGCGCGGCCTGGGCGACGGGCTTGACCACGATGAGGTCGAGGTCGACGTGGCGGGGCTTCGAGATCGCATCGACGATGACGCCCGCGACGTCCTCGGCCACGAGCGGTTCGGGGACGTCGTCGTAGACCGCGTCGGCGCGGGCGCGGTCGCCGCCGAACCGCACGAGCGCGAACTCGTCGGTCCGCACCATCCCCGGTGCGACCTCGATCACGCGGATCGGCTCGCCGTTCAGCTCGAGCCGCAGCACCTCGGTCACCGCGTGCGCGGCGAACTTCGCCGCGTTGTACCCGCCGCCGCCGACGTAGGCGACGTGCCCGGCGATCGAGGTCACGTTCACGACGTCGGCGACGCCCCGGTCGACCGCGCCGCGCCGCAGGAGCGGCAGCAGCGCGCTCGTGACGCGCTTCAGGCCGAGCACGTTGACCTCGAACATCCACGACCAGTCGTCGAGGTCGGACTCCTCGACGGACGCGAGCCCCTTCGCGCCGCCCGCGTTGTTCACGAGCGCGTGCGCGCCGCCGGCGGCGGCGACGTGCTCGGCGAGCGCAGCGACATCCGCATCGCTCGTCACGTCGGCGACGAACGCCCGCGCGCCCGTCTCCTCGGCGAGCGCGGCGAGGCGGTCCCCGCGCCGGGCGACCGCGACGACGTCCCAGCCGGCAGCCACGAGCCCCCGCACCGTGGCGGCCCCGATCCCCGAACTCGCTCCCGTGACGACTGCGCGCAACTGGTCCATGCCGACATTCTGCCCGAGGAGGCCGCCGGGACGCCGCCGTCGACCGGTGCGGGAGAATGGGCGGATGGAGCCGACCACCATGCCCCATGCCCACCGGCCGCCGCATCGCAAGCGCCGCGTGCCGCTCTGGGACAACGCCCGCTGGATCGCGATCACGCTCGTCGTGATCGGCCACGGCATCCTGCCGCTCATCGCCGAGGACGACGCGGCGTACAGCGTCTACCTCTTCATCTACTCGTTCCACGTGGCCGTCTTCGTCACGGTCTCCGGGTACTTCGCCAAGTCCGGACCGCCGAACGCGCGCGCGATGCGGCAGGTCCTCACCGACATCGTCTTCCCCTACTTCATCTTCGAGACGATCTGGACCGTGATCCGGTTCGCCCTCGGCGGCGACTTCGTGCTCGACTACACGACCGCCTCGTGGACGCTGTGGTTCCTCATCGCCCTCGCGATCTGGCGCATCGCCCTGCCGTACCTGGTGCTCCTGCGGTTCCCGCTGCTCATCGCGATCGCGATCTCGATCGGTGCCGGCTACGCCGTCGAGATCGACTCGACGCTCGCGCTCACGCGCACGTTCGGCATGTTCCCGTTCTTCGTCTTCGGCTGGAAGCTGCGGCAGATGCGGATCACCGACCGGTGGCTCGAGCTGTCGACGGCGGCGACCTGGCGATGGCGGGCGGGAGCGATCGCGCTGTTCTCCGTGCTCCTCGTCGTGCTGCCCATGGCGATCGAGACCTGGCGCGACCTCAGGCTGCGGCGCTTCATGCTCTACGACGAGTCGTACGAGGCGATCGGCTACGACGAGCCCTGGTCCGGTGCCATCCGGCTGTTCCTGCTGCTGCTCGCGATGCTCCTCGCGGTCGCGTTCCTCGTCCTGATGCCGCGCCGCACGACGCCGTTCACCGCGTTCGGCGGCGCCACGATGTACATCTACCTGCTGCACTCGTTCGTGCTCTTCCCCCTGAGGGAGACCCCGCTCCTCGAGGGCGAGCAGCCGTGGTGGGTCCTTCCCGCGATGATCGTCTTCTGCGTCGGCGTCTCGGTCGTGCTCTCGCTGAAGCCCGTGCGACGGATCTTCCGCCCGCTGGTCGAGCCGCGCGCGAGGTGGCTGTTCCGGCCGGAGCCGGCGACGGCGACCGGCACCATCGTGCTCCCGCCCGATGCGCTGCCGCCGCTGCCGGAGGACCCGGGGCCGGAGCGCCGGAAGCCCGACGCGCGCGAATGACGCCGTGTTGCGGCATCCGTTGAGCCCGTCACGGGGCGGACGTACGGTGGGCGGCGGATGCGGCGGAGACCGCACCCCCGTTTCGTGAAGGAGTCCCTCATGGCCGACCACGCCGCCGACTGGCGCTTCGAGACCAAGCAGGTCCACTCGGGTGCCGCGCCCGACCCCGTGACGAAGGCCCGGGCGACGCCGATCTACCAGACGACGTCGTACGTGTTCGACTCGGCCGAGCACGCCCAGAACCTCTTCGCGCTGGCCGAGTTCGGCAACATCTACACGCGCATCATGAACCCGACGCAGGCGGTCGTGGAGGAGCGCCTCGCGGCGCTCGAGGGCGGCAGCGGTGCGCTGCTCGTCGCGTCGGGCCAGGCGGCGGAGACGTTCGCCGTGCTCAACATCGCGCAGGCGGGCGACCACATCGTCTCGTCGAGCTCGATCTACGGCGGCACCTACAACCTGTTCAAGTACACGCTCGCGAAGCTCGGCATCGAGACGACGTTCGTCGAGAACCAGGACGACGCCGACGAGTGGCGCCGCGCGGTCCGCCCGAACACGAAGCTGTTCTTCGCCGAGACCATCGGCAACCCGAAGATCAACATCCTCGACATCGGGCTGGTCTCGGGCATCGCGCACGAGGCCGGCATCCCGCTGATCGTCGACAACACGATCGCGACGCCCTACCTCATCCGCCCGTTCGAGCACGGCGCCGACATCGTCATCCACTCGGCCACGAAGTTCCTCGGCGGCCACGGCACGGTCATCGGCGGCGTCATCGTCGACGGCGGCCGCTTCGAGTGGTCGAAGAACGTCGAGAAGTTCCCGGGCCTCACCGAGCCCGACCCGTCGTACCACGGCGCGAGCTACACGGCCGCCGTGGGCGACCCCCTGGCGTTCGTCATCAAGGCGCGCGTGCAGCTGCTGCGCGACCTGGGCTCGTCGATCGCGCCGGCGAGCGCATGGCAGCTCATCCAGGGCATCGAGACGCTCTCGCTCCGCGTCGAGCGGCACACGCAGAACGCGCAGGAGATCGCGGAGTGGCTCGACGGCCACCCCGACGTCGCCCACGTCAACTACTCGGGCCTGCCGTCGAGCCCCTGGTACGCGGCGGCCAACCGGTACGCGCCGAAGGGCGTCGGGGCCGTGCTCTCGTTCGAGCTGAAGGGCGGCGTCGACGCCGGCCGCGCGCTCGTCGACGGCCTGTCGCTCTTCAGCCACCTCGCGAACATCGGCGACGTGCGCTCGCTCGTCATCCACCCGGCGTCGACGACGCACTCGCAGCTCACGCCCGAGCAGCAGCTCACGACCGGCGTGACGCCCGGACTCGTCCGCCTCTCGGTGGGCATCGAGAACGTCGACGACCTCAAGGCCGACCTCGAGGCCGGCCTCGCCGCGGCGCGTCGCGCGACCGAGGCGGCGCGCGTCTAGCACGGGAGCGCCGATCGCACGGATGCCGCGTCCCGCGAGGGTCGCGGCATCCGTCGTCTCACGGGCCGTCGTAACAGTGCCGCGCCGGCCCGCCCCGTCGGGGAGAATCGGAGCATGGACTGGCAGACGACCTCGGAGACGATGCCCGCGAGCGTCGTGCCCGAGGCGCGTGCCGCCCACCAGCTCGCCGGTCGCGCGCCCGCGACCGGCGCGTGGCGGGAGGGCGATCCGGTCGGCGACCGCAGGTTCGTGAGGATCGGCGACCTCGAGCTCGAGTCCGGCCAGCGCCTCCCCGACGTGCGCATCGCGTACGAGACGTGGGGCACGCTCTCCCCCGGGCGCGACAACGCGATCCTCGTGCTGCACGCGCTCACCGGCGACAGCCACGTGGTCGGCCCCGCGGGCCCGGCGCACGCGAGCGCGGGCTGGTGGCCGGGCGTCGTCGGCCCGGGCCGTGCGATCGACACCGATCGGTGGTTCGTCGTCGCTCCGAACGTGCTGGGCGGATGCCAGGGCTCGACCGGTCCCGCATCGCTCGCGCCCGACGGCGTCGAGTGGGGCGCGAGGTTCCCGTTCGTCACGATCCGCGACCAGGTCGCCGCGCAGGTGGCGTTCGCCCGCGAGATCGGCGTCGAGCGCTTCGCGGCGGTCGTCGGCGGTTCCATGGGCGCCATGCACGTCCTCGAGTGGGCCCTCATGGCGCCCGCGGCGGTCGAGCGCATCGCGGTGCTCGCGGCACCGGCGGCGACGACCGCCGACCAGATCGCGCTGAACTCCGTGCAGCTCGAAGCGGTGCGCAGCGACCCGGCGTTCCGGGGAGGCGCCTACTACGACGCGCCCGACGGCGAGGGGCCCACGCGCGGACTCGCGCTCGCCCGGCGCATGGCGATGTTGAACTACCGCACGCCGGTCGAGCTCAACCAGCGGTTCGAACGCGGGTGGCAGTCCGGGCTCGATCCGCTCGGCGGCGGCGGCCGCTTCGCCGTCGAGTCCTACCTCGACTTCCACGGCAACCGGTTCACGCGTCGGTTCGACGCCAACAGCTACCTCGCGCTCACCGAGGCGATGAACTCGCACGACGTCGGCCGCGGCCGCGGGGGCGTCGCCGAGGCGCTCGCCCGCATCGAGGCGACGACGCTGGTGCTCGGCATCGACAGCGACCGGTACTTCTCGCTCGAGGGCCAGCGCGAGATCGCCGCCGGCGTCCGGAGGACGATCCACGGCGACGAGCCGGTCGTGCTGCGCTCCGACTACGGACACGATGCGTTCCTGATCGAGGACGACGCCGTCGCCACGGAGCTCCGCCGGCTCCTCGCGGCCTGACCGGATCCGGACGCGACACCCCGCTTCGGGCCCTCTGTCCCGCATACGGGGGACGTTCTGAGCTATCTTCGAGAAGAACGCTGCCGCGCGCGCGAGCGACGGCGCGGGCGGGCGAGGGGGTGGCATGCGCCGGATCGACAAGGAGCGCGACCGACTGCTGCGTCGGCTCGCGCGTGTCGGGGGCCTCACCGGTGCCGCGATCGCACTGGCGTGCCTGGTGGTCCCGGGCGCGATCGGGCCGTCGCGATTCGCCCTCGCCGCCGCGCTCGTCGTCGGCATGGCGGTCCTCGTGGGCCTCGCGACCGCGCGCGGCGCGATGGCCGCGACGATCGGCGCGATGGCCGCGGCGATCGTACTGCTGCTCGTCATCGGCATCGACCCGACACTCGATCCGGCGGGTGCGACCGCGATGGCCGCCGTCGGCGCGCTGTCGACCGGCGCCCTCGCGATCCCGCTCGTGGTCCGGCCGACCGGCCCCGCGGTGATCGTGGCGAGCGCCGCGTCGGTCCTCGTCGCGCTCGGCGCGTCCGCGGCATCCGGCGCCGACGTCCGCCTCGTCGTCATCGCCACGGCCGCCGGCTGGATGGCGTGCGTGATCGTCGGCACCTGGCTCGCCCGCGCCATCGACCGCGCGGCCGAGCGGATCGACGAGGTCGGCCGCGCCCACGAGGCCGAGCGGTTGGCGAGCGAATCCGAGGCGCAGCAGCGCCAGGACGCCCGGGTGCTGCACGACACCGTGCTCGCCACGCTGAGCCTCCTCGCGCACTCGGGCGTCGGGGTCGGCACCGGCCCGCTCCGGCAGCAGGCCGGCGACGACGCACGGCTGCTCAAGCAGCTGCGACTCGGCGCCCCGCTCGACGGCGGCTCGAGCGCGATCTTCTCGCCCGAGTCCTCCGACGACGGCCTCGGGGCCACGTTCGAATCCGTCCGGCAGCGCTTCGCGCGGCTCGGGCTCGACGTCAACTGGCACGGCGCCAACCACCTCGTCCTGCCGAGGGATGCGCTCGATGCGCTCCTCGGCGCGCTCGGCGAGTGCCTCGAGAACGTCCGGCGGCACGCGGGCGTGAGCGTCGCCGACGTCACGGTGACCGACGACGAGCACACCGTCCGGGCGATGGTGACCGACCAGGGCGCCGGCTTCGAGCCGGCCGCGGTCGATCCGGCGCGCCTCGGGTTCGCCGAGTCGGTCGTCGGCCGCCTCCACGCCGTCGGGGGTCGCGCGAGGGTCTTCAGCTCGCCCGGCTCGGGGACGACGGTGATGCTGGAGGTGCCGAAGCCGTGAATCCGTTCCGCCGCACCCCGGAGGTCGAGGCGACGCCCGACACGACGCACGAGATCCAGTTCGATCGCCCGAGCCGGTCCGCCCGCGCGGCGGAGGACATCCGCAGCGCCCACGGCGGCCGCCGCCTCGCGATCGGGATCACCGCCGCGTCGGGCGTCATCGTCCTCGCACATCTCGCGCACGCGATCGGACTGATCGGCGTCTTCCCGCCCGGCACGGGGTCGGGCCCGGCGTGGATCGCGTTCGCGGTCGTCGCGATCGCCACGGTCGTCGCCACCCGGGGCCTGACGCGGGTCGCGGACTGGACGCACGTGCTCCTCCTGGCCGCGCTCGCGGTGCCGGTCGCGATGGACCTCTCCGCGACCGCGGGCCTCCTGCACCTCGGCATCACGCCGACGGCCGCGCCGGCCGCCGCCGCACTCCTCCTGCCGGTCGCGGCGCTCCGCGAGACGCGCACCCCGGTGGCGGCATCCGCGGTCATCGCCGCCGTCCTCGCCGTCGCGGCCTCGCTCCAGGCGCGGACCGCCGGTTCCTGGACCGTCGCGGGACTCGCGATCGCCGCCACGGCGGTGGTCCCGGTCGTGCTCGTCGCGATCGGCGTCCGCGGGTTCCGGCGACTGGTCGGCCGAGAGCTCGACCTCTCGCTGGTGCAGTCGACGGTCGCGACCCCCCGTTCGGCGGTCGGCATGCGCGCGTCCGAGGAGCTCGCCGAGCTCGACTACGACGCGGAGGCGCTGCTCGAGGACGTGGGATCCGGTCGCATCTCGATCCCGCTCCCGCCCGAGGCCGCCGAACGGGCGGGAACCCTGGCCGCCCGGCTGCGCATCCGGCTCATCGAGGGACGGACGGACACCTGGCTGCGGCATGCGGTCACCGAGTCGGCGTACCTCAGCCGGCGCGTGAGCGTCGACGACGCGCTGGGCCTCGCCGGGCTGCTCTCCTCGTCCCAGCGCGAGGGCCTCCTGCTCGCGCTCTGGCTCATCGCCGGCCAGCGACGGCGGAAGGCGAACGAGCCGCCGCTCGAGGTCCGCGTCCAGTGCCGCGAGTGCGAGATCGGGGTGCCGGACGACGACGGCCCCGACGACGGCCCGCGACCCGGCGAACTGGCGGCCGTCGCGATCGGACTCGACGTCTCGGGTCTCACGGCGCGCCGCGTCGATGCGGCGACATGGGACGCACTCGATAATGTCGGTGTACACGAGATCGTTCCGGGTCCCGAGGGGTTCCGGATCGAGCTCGAGTGCCGGATCGACCCCACGGTCCGGAACCCGGCGCCGCCCAGCGCCGTCAACCCGAGGGGAGCCTGACGTGCCCGAACCCGAGCTGCCGCCCATCCGACTCGCCGTGGTCGATGATCACCGAATGCTCCTCGGCGCCCTGACGGAGTGGCTCCGCGGTGCGACCGACGACGTCGACCTCGTCGCCGCGGTGCCGTCGTGGTCCGAACTCCTCGCGCATCCGGAGTTCCCGGTCGACGTCGTGCTCCTCGACCTCGACCTCCGCGACAACATCCCGATCTCGATCAAGCTCTCGACGCTGAAGTCGGCCGGAGTGCGCACGATGCTCATGAGCACGTACTCCGAGCCGGCGGTCGTCCGCGAGGCGCTCGGCGCCGGCGCCCTCGGCTACCTCGTGAAGTCCGAGCCGGTCGAGACCATCGTCGAGGCCATCCGCGCGGCGCGGAACGGCGACCAGTACCTGTCGCAGGAGCTCGAGGACGCACTGCAGGCGGATGGCGCCGCGCCGCGCCTGAGCGCCCAGGAGCGTCGCGTGATGGCGCTCTACGGCGCGGGCCAGCCGGTCAAGGCGGTCGCGTTCCAGCTCGGGATCTCCGAGGAGACCGCCAAGAGCTACCTCAAGCGCATCCGCGAGAAGTACCGCCTCGCCGGCTACGACGTCGGCACGAAGGTCGCGCTCCGGAAGCGCGCAATCGCCGACGGCATCCTGCTGCAGTCCGAGTAGGCCGCCTCGACGTCGGTCGCCGATCGCGCCGTCAGTCGCCGATGGCGCCGAACGCGCCGGTCACCGAGGGCAGCGGGATGCCGCGGCGCTGTCGCGCCCGGTCGAGCGCGAAGGTGCCGATCGCGAGCATGCTGCCCGCGATGGTGAGCAGGAGGCCGACCCAGACCGGGGCGACGTAGCCGAGTCCGGCGGCGATGACCATCCCGCCGAGGATCGCCCCGAGGCTGTTGCCGATGTTCAGGGCGGAGTGGTTGAGGGCCGCGGCGATCGACTGGCTGTCCCGCGCGACGTCCATGAGGCGGGCCTGGATCGTGGGCGACAGGGCCGCGGCGGACGCGCCGACGAGGAAGACGCCGACGCCCAGCCCGAGCGGATGCTGCGCCGTGAAGCCGAGGAGCACGAGCGCGCCCGCCAGGGCGGCGAAGAACAGGTACATCGACCGGCGAACGCTCCAGTCGGCGAGCCGCCCGCCGACGAGGTTGCCGATCGTCATGCCGAGGCCGAAGACGACGAGCACGAACGGCACGGCGCCCGTCGGCAGGCCGGTCACGTCGGTCGCGAGCGGCGCGACGTAGCTGTAGACGGAGAACAGTCCGCCGAAGCCGATGGCCCCGATCGCGAGCGCGAACCACGCCTGGGCGCGCGTGAAGATGCGCAGCTCCCGCTTCATCGTGGCCGCGGCGTCGCCCGGCTGCCACGGCACGGCGACGGCGACGGCGAGGAACGTGGCGACGAAGATGCCGGCGACGGCGAGGTAGGCGACCCGCCATCCCGCCTGCTGGCCGAGCCAGGTGATGAGCGGCACGCCGACGACGTTGGCGATGGTGAGCCCGGAGAGCACCAGGGCGACGCCGCGGGCGCGCTTGCCCGGGCCCATGAGGCTCGCCGCGACGAGCGAGGCGATGCCGAAGTAGGCGCCGTGCGGGAGTGCGGCGACGAAGCGCGCCGCGACCACGAGCTCGAACGTGGGCAGGAGCGCGGAGGCGATCGTGCCGAGGCTGAACGCGGCGAGGAGCGCCAGGAGCAGCCGCTTGCGCGGCCAGCGTGCGGCGGCGGCGGCGATCGTGGGGGCGCCGACGACCACGCCGAGCGCGTACGCGGAGATGATCCAGCCGGCGGCGGCGTTCGCGGCGTCCGTCGACTCGGCCGACAGGCCCGGAAGCAGGTCGGCGGCCATGTCGGGCAGCAGGCCCATGGCGACGAACTCGGTCGCGCCGATGCCGAAGCCGCCCATCGCGAGGGCGAGGAGGGCGAATCGGATGCGGGCCGGCGACGGCGTCGTCGGCCCGTCGGCGTCGGGGGTCACCGCTCGATCATCGCACGGATCGAATCGATTCGACAAACGGGCACGTCGGACGACGGCGCCCGTGCGTCCGTGCGTCCGCGCGGCGCACCCGACGGCGACGGCGGCTCAGCCGTCGGTCTCGATCGCGGCCTCGAGCCGGTCGATCTTCGCGTCGAGCTCGCCCGAGTACCCGGGGCGGATGTCGGCCTTGAGCACGAGCGAGACCCGCGAGCCGTAGTCGGCGACCGCGTCGCACGCGTCCTTCACCACCCGCATCACCTCGTCCCACTCCCCCTCGACCTCGGTGAACATCGAGGTCGTGCGATTCGGCAGTCCGGACTCGCGCACGATCCGCACGGCCGCCGCCACGGCGTCGTGCACGGATCCGTCGCTCCGTCCGGTCCCACTCGGTGCGACCGAGAACGCCACCAGCATGCGTGTTCCTCCCTGGGGTCGGCGGCGCGCGGGGCGCCCGAGGTCACGACGCCGCTCGGGGGCGCCGATCGCTCCCAGCCTGCCACACGGCGCGGACCGACCAACCGAGCAGGACGAACAGCAACCCGACCTTCACCGTCAGGAGCAGGACGAACCCCGGGTTCGCGATCAGGAGCCAGGCGTACCAGTACGGGTAGATGACGTGCGTGAGCAGCGCGATCGCCGCCGTGATGGACGCCGGCGCGAGGAACCGGGACCCGCCGAGCACGAGCCCGAGCACGACCGGCGCCGCGAGCCAGGTGACGAACTGCGGCGACCCCACCTTGTTGGCGAGCATGAGCACCACGGTGAACGCGACCGCGAGCGGGGGCAGCAGGGAACCGACGTGCGCGCCGCGGCGCGCCGCCCGGACGCCCGCCGCGAGCACGGCGGCGAGCCCGAGCAGCATCAGCGGCGTCGTGAGGGCGGCCGCGACATCCGCCCCCGGGCCCTCGATCTGGAAGGTGAGGATGTCCTGGTCGTAGGCGATGGTCGCCGCGTCGGTGCCCGCCACGATCCACCACAGCCAGATCACCGCGAGCGGCGCCTCGATCTGCAGTCCCCGCCCGGCCTGCTCGGCGACGAAGCCGAACGCGTTGGCACCCGAGCCGGCGATGAGGCTGACCCCCACGATCCCGATCGACAGCGTCGCGGCGACCGTGAACACGTCGAACCGGCGCCGGAGCGCGACGAGCATCGCCGCGACGAGCGCCGCCGGCCACACCTTGATCCAGGTCGCGATCGTGATGAGCACCGCGGCCACGCGTGGTCGCCCCGCCGCCCAGAGCAGGCCGGCCAGGGCGAACGGCACCGTGACGGCGTCGAGGCGGCCGAGCGCGATCGGACCGAGGAGCAGGAGGAACGCCATCCACCACCAGGCCGCCGCGCGGCGTCGCCGGGAGAGGCGCCCCCGCCCGAGCAGTACGGAGAACGCGATCGCGTCGAGGACCGTCACCATGCCGAGCCAGGTCACGCCGTACCACGCCGATCCGAACGCGAGCGCGGCCGTCATGGGCGCGAACGCCAGGATCGGGTACACCCACGGCGTGTCGATGCCCATGCGCAGGAAGCCGAGCTGCGCGGTCTCCGCCCAGACCCGGTACACCGCGGTGACGTCGCCGAGCGGCCAGCCGGGTGCGTACAGGTTCAGCAGCGCGAGCCCGACGTGCACCGCCCCGAACGCGACCCAGAGGGCCGTCCGCCCGCCGAGGCGCGAGGTCATGCGGCGCGGGGCCCCGGGTCGGCGCCCCGCGACGTCGGTGCCGGACTCCGCCATGGCATCCGAGCCTAGCCGCGCGACCCTCGCGAGCGGCTCACCGCCGCAGCAGCCCGCCGACGACGGACGGGACCGCGTTCGCCACGTCGAGCGCGGTCACCGGACCGCCGTCCCAGGCCTCGCTCGCGCGGCGCGCCGCCTCCGAGTGGATGAACGCCGCCGTCGCGGCGAGGTGCGTGATCGCCGTCGCATCGCGCGCGAGGCGCTCGGAGTGGGTGGCCGCGAGCGCCCCGACGACGCCGCCGAGGACGTCGCCGGTTCCGGCGCTGGCCAGCCAGTGCGTGGACGCCGTGACGGTGAACAGGTTCCCCTCGGGGTCGCACACGTGCGTGACGGCGCCCTTCAGCAGCACGGCCACCTGGAGGAGGTCCGCCGTCCGCTCGGCCCACCCCGCGGGGTCGGCGTCGACGTCCTCGAAGGCGCAGGCCGTGTCCCGTTCGCTCAGGAGCCGCGCGAGCTCGCGGCGGTGCGGGGTGATGACGGTCGGACCGAGGTGCGATCCGACGAGGTCGAGCCCGCCGGCATCGAGGACCGTCGGCAGTCCGGAGGCGAGGGCGCGCTGCAGGTCGCCGCCGAGCCGGAACGATCGCTTGGACGGGTCCATGCCGGAGCCGAGGAGCCACGCCTGCACGCGCCCCGCCACGCCGACGGTCTCGGGCCGGGCGGCGAGGACCGCCTCGCGCACCGAGCGCGGACCCGTGAAGCGGACCATGCCGACCCCGGTGCGGTACGCGGCCTGCACGCCCAGCACGGCCGCACCCGGGTAGTCGGGCGAGCCGGTGATCACGCCGAGGACGCCGCGTCGGTACTTGTCGTCGTCCGCACCCGGCCGGCTCAGCCAGGCGGACGCGTCGTCGGCGGTCCACTCGCGCCACGTGCCGGTTGCCATGGTGCCAACGATAGGTTGATGGGCATGCCTGCGACCATCCCCCCGCCGATCGCCCTGTCGCCCCGAGTGGTCGTGTTCGACTACGGCGAGGTGATCTCGCACTCGCCGTCCGAGGCCGACCGGGCCGCGCTCCTCGCGCGCGCGGGCATCGGCGGCGACCGCGCCGAGGCGTTCTGGGCCGCGTACTGGGCGCATCGCGACGAGCTCGACCGGGGCACCCTCGCGATCGCCGACTACTGGGCCCTGGTCGCCGACGACATCGGCGCAGCCTGGTCGCCGATCGACGTCCACGAGCTGTGGGCGATCGACCACCGCGGTTGGCTCAGCGTCGACCCGGACACGCTCGCGGTCCTGCACGCGCTCCGCGACGGCGGGACCCGACTGGCGCTGCTGTCGAACGCCGGCCCCGACTTCGGCGGTTGGCTGCGCCACGGCTCGTTCGCGCCGCTGTTCGAGGCGGTGTTCGTCAGCGGGGAACTGCAGGTGGTCAAGCCGGAGGCCGAGATCTTCGCGCACGTCATGAGCGAGCTCGGCATCTCCCCCGACCAGCTCGTGTTCGTCGACAACAAGCCGGTGAACGTCGACGGCGCGATCGCGGTCGGCGGTGCCGGGCACGTGTTCACGGATGCCTCCGGCCTCGAGTCGTGGCTGCGGGGCCTCGCCGCATGAGCCTCCACGCCCTCGCCGTGGCCGACGCGCCCGCGGACACGCCCGCACTCTTCCGCCCGATCCGGATCCGCGGGCTGGAGATCCGCAATCGCGTCTGGGTGCCGCCACTCTGCCAGTACTCGGTGACCGCGCGCGACGGCGTGCCGCACGACTGGCACCTCGTCCACCTCGGCTCGATGGCGGCGGGCGGCGCCGGCCTCGTGATCGCCGAGGCGACCGCGGTGAACGCCGAGGGTCGCATCTCCGACTACGACACCGGCCTGTGGAACGACGCCCAGGCCGACGCCTGGGCGCGGATCACCCGGTTCCTCCGATCGCAGGGCGCGGCGTCGGGCATCCAGCTCGCGCACGCGGGCCGCAAGGCGTCGGTGTGGCCGGAGACGGTGCCGAGGGCCGGATCGCAACCGCTCGAGGAGGGCGGCTGGACGACGGTCGCGCCGTCGTCGATCGCGTTCGACGGGCTGCGCACCCCGGTCGCGCTCGACGAGGTGGGCATCCTCGCCGTGATCGAGGACTTCAGGGCCGCCGCCCGGCGCGCCGTGGCCGCTGGCTTCGACGTCGTCGAGGTGCACGCCGCGCACGGCTACCTCGTGCACCAGTTCCTGTCGCCGCTGTCGAACGCGCGCGACGATCGCTGGGGCGGCTCGCTCGAGGGCCGGGCGCGCCTGCTGCTCGAGATCGTGCGCGCGGTGCGCGCCGAGGTCGGCGAGCGGATGCCCGTGTTCGTGCGCTTCTCGGCGACGGACTGGGCGCCGGGCGGCTGGGACGAGGAGCAGACCTCGATCGTCGCGGGCTGGGCCGCCGAGGCGGGCGCCGACTTCTTCGACATCTCGACCGGCGGACTCGTCCGCGACGTCCGCATCCCGGTCGGCCCCGCCTACCAGGCCGCGCACGCGGAGTTCGTCCGCGGCCGGGCGGGGGTGTCGGTGTCGGCAGTGGGCCGCATCACGACGCCCGAGCAGGCCGAACGGCTCGTGGCATCCGGCGCGGCCGACGCGGTCATGTTCGGGAAGGCCATGATGCGCGATCCGCATCTCGCACTGCGGGCGGCGAACGCGCTCGGCGCCGACACCGCGCCCTGGCCGCCCCAGTACCGCCGTGCACGGCCGGAGGTCAACGACGGCGAGTTCTGAGGCGCTCGCGTCCGGGTGTCCCGGACGCGAGCGACACTCAGGCGGACGCGCCCGCGAGCATCTGCCTCGCCTGGTCGAGCGTGACGGACTTGGGCTGCGCGAGCGAGAGGATGTTGCCCTCGCTGTCGTCGAACCACGCTCCGCGCTCGCCCTCGTCGTCGACCACGCCGTCCACTGTCTTGATCTCGGGCATGTCGTAGTCGTGGAACACGACGCCCTTGGAACGGAGCTCGGCCATGTCGCGATCGAGGTCGTCGGTCATGATGGCGAGCGCCGTCGCCTTGTTCGTGCCGGCGAACTCGGACTCGTAGACGAGCACGGCCACACCGCCCACGACGTACGTGGCGCCGCCCATCTCGGTCGAGACCGGATCGAGGCCGAAGGTGTCGTGCCAGAACCGCTTCGCCCGCTCCAAGTCGGATGCTGCGAGCACGGCCATCGTCATCGAGTTCTCAAACATGAGACCACCTCATCTCTCGGAGACGCTGCGAGTCTACGCCGACCGGGAGGCCGCCGCGTCACCCCCTCCGGGTGGCATCCTGCACCTCTCCGACGAGCTCCTCGATGATGTCCTCGAGGAAGATGACGCCGGTCGTCCGGCCCTGGTCGTCGAACGCGCGGGCCAGGTGCGTCCCGAGCCGCCGCATGGTGGCGAGGGCGTCCTCGAGGTCGGTCCCGTCGAAGATCGAGACGACCCGGCGGACCCGCTTGGCGGGGATCGGATCGTCGGACTCGTCGTCGTCGAGGTCGATGACGTCCTTCAGGTGGACGTACCCGACGGGCTCGCCGTCGCCGCCCGCGAGCACGTACCGCGAGAACCCGCGTCGCGCGACCGCGCGCTCGACGTCGCCGGGCGTGGCATCCGCCGGCAGGCAGACCAGCTCGGCCATGGGCACGGCGACGTCGCGCACCTTCTTGGTCGTGAACTCGAACGCCGCGGTCAGGGTGCCGCTCGCATCCTCCAGCACGCCCTCGCGGCGCGACTGGACGACGATCGTCTGCACCTCCTCGAGCGTGAACGTCGAGGTCGCCTCGCTCTTCGGCTGCACGCCGAAGAGCCGCAGCACGCCGTTCGCCGTCGCGTTCAGCGCGACGATGACCGGCCGGAAGACCCGGGCCGTGAACACGAGCGGCGGCGCGAGCAGCAGCACCGCCCGGTCGGGCAGCGAGAAGGAGAGGTTCTTCGGCACCATCTCGCCGAGGACCACGTGCAGGTACGACACGAGCAGCAGCGCGATCACGAACGCGATCGTGGAGACGACCTCGGGCGACCAGCCGGTGAGCTCGAGCGGGTACTCGAGGAGGTGGTGGATCGCGGGCTCCGACACCGTCAGGATCAGCAGCGAGCAGATCGTGATGCCGAGCTGGCTCATCGCCAGCATGAGGGTCGCGTGCTCCATCGCCCACAGCGCGGTCTTCGCGCTGCGGCTGCCCTGCTCGGCGAGCGGCTCGATCTGCGAGCGCCGCGCGGAGATGACCGCGAACTCGGCGCCGACGAAGAACGCGTTGCCGAGCAGCAGCACGAACAGCCAGGCGAGTCCTGCCCAGTCGCTCATCGGCCCGCCTCCCTCGCGTCGACCCCGCCGACGGCGGCCTCCGGGGCGGCGTCCGCCCGGGTCGGCACCGTGACGGGCGAGAACTGGATCCGGTCGATGCGTCGCCCGTCGAGGCGCTGCACGCGGAACGTGCCGCCCTCGACCTCGACCTCGTCGCCGACGATCGGCAGCCGCCCGAGCGTCGCCATCACGTACCCGGCGACGGTCTCGTACGCGCCGTCCTCGGGCACGCGGATGCCGGTGCGATCGAGCAGCTCGTCGGGCCGCAGGATCCCGGGGAAGCTGACGAACTCCCCGCGCCGGACGACGCCCGCGCGCGTGCGGTCGTGCTCGTCGGCGACCTCGCCGACGAGCTCCTCGACGAGGTCCTCGAGCGTCGCGACGCCCGCCGTGCCGCCGTACTCGTCGACCACGACGGCCATCTGGTACCCGCGTCCGCGGAGCTCGCCGAGGAGGGCGTCGAGCTTGATGGTCTCGGGGACGCGGAGCGCGTCGGACTGCAGGGCCGATGCCGGCACGACCTCGCGCTTCTCGCGCGGCACGGCGACGGCCTGCTTGACGTGCACGATGCCCACGACGTCGTCGAGGTCGTCGTCGTACACGGGGAAGCGGCTGTACCCGGTCTGCCGCGCCAGCTCGAGCACGGCCTCCGCGGACTCGGTGCGCTGCACGGCCGCGACGCGCGGACGCGGGGTCATGACGTCGGACGCGTCGTGCTCGGAGAAGCGGAGCGTCCGCCCGAGGAGCGTCGCCGTGTCCTGTTCGAGGAGACCGGCGCTCGCCGAGCGTCGGACGAGGCTGGAGAGCTCCTCGGCCGACCGGGCGCCCGAGAGCTCCTCCTTCGGCTCGATGCCGACGAGGTGCAGCAGCCGGTTCGCGCTGCCGTTCAGCAGCGCGATCGCCGGGCGGAACACCCACGTGAACGCCGTCTGGAACGGCATCACGACCTTCGCGGTCTGCCGCGGCAGGGCGAGCGCGAAGTTCTTCGGCACGAGCTCGCCGATGATCATCGAGAGGAGGGTCGCGACGACGACGGCCGTGATCGCGCCCACGGGCCGGATGAGCGCCTGCGGCACGCCGATCGCCGCGAGCGGGCCCGCGAGCAGCGACGAGATCGCGGGCTCCATCGTGTAGCCGGTGAGGAGCGTGGTCAGCGTGATGCCGAGCTGCGCGCTGGAGAGGTGCGTCGAGGTGATCTTGAGTCCCTCGATGGTGAGCCCGAGTCGGGTCTCACCCCTGGCGCGCCGCGCCTCGAGGTCGGCGCGGTCGAGGTTCACGAGCGCGAACTCGCTCGCAACGAAGAGGCCCGTGCCGACCGTGAGGAGGAATCCGATGCCGAGGAGGACCCACTCAGACATCCGCACCTCCCCGCGCGGTCACGGGCGAGGGTCTATGGCAGGGCGAGGTCGCAGAGGGGGGGTCGTCCATGGTCGACCCAGTATATCCGCGGATGCCGCGAGCTCCCCGAGCCGTGACCCCGCCGTCACACGCCGCTACCAGCTGACCGGCAGCGCCTCACGCGCCCGGCCCGCCGCGACGCCCGCCGCGACGTCGTCACGTCGGCACGGTCGTGGGGACGAGCGTGATCATCGCGATTCCTCATGTGCGCCAGGCGCCACATGAGCCGAACGAGACGTCTCCGCCGATCCGTCGGCACGGCCGAGCCGGATCGACGAGCGGTGCCCGCATCTCGGCCGAGCCGTAGCGATGGTCGAATGCCCGAAGCAGTCGCTCGGTCTCCTCCTCCAGCGCGCCCACGAACTCGTGCTCGAGCCGGTACGACCTCGAACGCGGTTCGGAGGAATCGATGCCCGCGCTGACCACGCCGTGCCGCCGGAGCGTGCCGAGCCGATGCGAGACCGCCGTCCGCGACAGTCCGAACTCCATCCCGAGCAGCTCGACGAGCGTACCCGCGGAGTGTTCGCCGACCGCGAGCACCTCGACGATGCGTCGGGTCACCGGGTCTGCGAGTACCGCGAACGGGTGGGCGGGCGTGTCCATGCTCGCGAGCGTAGGGCGTGGCAGACCCCACCGTGGCATCCGCTCACAGCCGGAGCGCGCTACCAGCTGACCGGCAGCGCCTTGCCCTCCTCGTAGCCCGCCGCCGACTGGATGCCGACGAGCGCCCGCTCGCGGAAGTCCGGCACGCTGCGCGCACCCGCGTAGGTGAAGGAGCTCCGCACGCCGGAGGTGATCATGTCGAGCAGGTCCTCGAGCGAGGGCCGCAGCGGATCGAGGTAGATCGCCGACGACGAGATCCCCTCCGCGAACAGCTCCTTGCGGGCGAGCTCGTACGCCGAGAGCCGGCCGAAGCGCTCCTTGACCGCCTTGGTCGAGGCCATCCCCCAGCTCTCCTTGTACACGCGGCCGTCGGCATCGCGGCGCAGCGTTCCCGGCGCCTCGATCGTGCCGGCGAACCACGAGCCGATCATGACGG
Organism: Agromyces luteolus; assembly: GCF_009729855.1. Lineage (GTDB taxonomy): Bacteria > Actinomycetota > Actinomycetes > Actinomycetales > Microbacteriaceae > Agromyces > Agromyces luteolus. The sequence goes on from NZ_WODA01000014.1 coordinate 35,107, forward strand.
ATGCCGCGCCCGCGGCGAGCGCGAGCGCCACGTCGCGCGGGTACCGCACGCCCCCGTCGGCCCAGACCGCGGCGCCGTGCTCGCGAGCCGCCTCCGAGGTCTCGAGCACCGCGGAGAACTGCGGTCGCCCGACGGCGGTCATCATGCGCGTCGTGCACATCGCGCCCGGGCCGACGCCGACCTTCAGCACGTCGGCGCCCGCCTCGACGAGGTCGGCGACGGCGTCGGCCGTGACGATGTTGCCGGCGACGATCGGGATGCCGAGTCCCGCGGCCTTCACGGTCCGGACCGCGCCGATCATGCCCTCCTGGTGGCCGTGCGCGGTGTCGACCACGAGCATGTCGACGCCCGCCGCGGCGAGCGCGCGCGCCTTGGCCTCGACGTCCCCGTTGATGCCGATCGCCGCCGCGACGCGGAGGCGGCCGGAGGCATCCGTGTTGGGTTCGGAGACCGTGCCGCGCAGGGCGCTCCGGCGACTCAGGGTGCCGATGACGCGTCCGTGCTCGAGGATCGGGGCGAAGTCGATGCCGGCGTCGACCATGAGGTCGAACGCGCGCCGCGGCGTGTCGACGTCGTCGGCGTCGAGCGACGGGATGGCGCCGTGGACGAGGTCGCCGAGCCGCGCGTCGGGCAGCGCGGTCGCGAGACGGGTGGCCGGGATCGTCCCGGCGTAGGATCCGTCGTCGTCGTGGAGCACGATGCCGTGGCCCTCGACCGGCGGCAGCACCTCGAGCGCGTCGGCGACGGTCCGGTCGGCCGAGAACGCGTGCGGCACGTCGAAGCGCGACGGGCGGGACTTCACCCATCGGATCGCCTCGTCGAGCTCCTGGAGCGGGAGGTCCTGCGGCAGCACGCCGATCCCGCCCCGTCGCGCGAGCGTCGCCGCCAGCCTGGGACCGGTCACCGAGTTCATGTTCGCGGAGACGATCGGGATGCTCGCCCCCGACCCGTCGTCGGGCGCGAGCGACACGTCGAGCCGGCTCGTCACGCCCGACCGGCTCGGCACCAGGAAGACGTCGGAGTACGTGAGGTCGTGCCGCGGCGTCGTGCGATAGAACTCCATGCCCTCAGGCTATGCCTCGCGGGCGAGACCGGGGTCGTGCCCGGAACCGCAGGCGGTCCCGCGCTGGGAGGATGCTGCGATCCGCACGCTCATCCGCAACCCGGTGCCGAGCGCCGCCGGAAGGGGTTTAGGCTTGTCTGGGCGTTCCGCGTCGTGCTGCGCGCGCCACGCCGCAGGTGAGCATCCATCAATGGAGAGAGTGGGCGAAAGGCTGTGTCGAGCCAATTGACCGGGTCGGGATCCGACGAGACCACGTCGGCGATGTTCGGAGCCAACGAATGGCTCGTGGACGAGATGTACGAGCGGTTCCTCGCCGACCCCAGTTCGGTGGACGAGACCTGGCGCGAGGTGCTCGAGCACTACCGCCAGGTGCGCACCGGCGAGACCGCCGCGACGCCCGCCGCCGCCCCGGCCATGCCCGACGAGTCCGCGCTGCATCGCGCGGCGAGCGAGCCGGCGGATGCCGCGCAGCCGGCACCCGCCCAGTCGGCGCCCGCCGCACCGGCCGCCGAGGCGACGTCGGCCGCTCCGGTCGAGCAGCCCGCAGCCTCCGAGGCGCCCGCCGCCCAGACGTCGGAGGCGGCCGCGCCGACCGGTGAAGCCGCACCGACCGGCCAGCCCGCGGCATCCGCCCACGCACCCGCGACGGCCCCGAACGCCGTCATCGGCCAGGCGCCCGCCGCACGCACCACGTCCGTCGCACCGCGCACCGCCCCGGTCCCCGCCGACGTCCCCGTGACGAGCCCGCAGCAGCAGGCCGACGCCGGCGAGCGCGAGGACGAGATCCTGCCCCTCAAGGGCCTGCCGAAGACCCTCGCGGCGAACATGGACGCCTCGCTCACGGTGCCCACCGCGACGAGCGTGCGCACCGTGCCCGCCAAGCTCATGATCGACAACCGGATCGTGATCAACAACCACCTCCGCCGCACGCGCGGCGGCAAGGTGTCGTTCACCCACCTGATCGGCTGGGCGCTCATCCAGGCGCTGAAGGACTTCCCGAGCCAGAACGTCTACTACTCCGAGGTCGACGGCAAGCCCTCCCTCGTGAAGCCCGCGCACATCGGCCTCGGCATCGCGATCGACATCCCGAAGCCCGACGGCACGCGCGCCCTCCTCGTGCCCGCGATCAAGCGGGCCGAGACGATGACCTTCAACGAGTACCTCGGCGCCTACGAGGACCTGGTGTCCCGCGCCCGCAAGAACAAGCTCACCGCCGACGACTTCAAGGGCGCGACGATCTCGCTCACCAACCCCGGCGGCATCGGCACCGTGCACTCCGTCCCGCGCCTGATGAAGGGGCAGGGCTGCATCATCGGCGCCGGCGCCCTCGAGTACCCGGCCGAGTTCCAGGGCGCGAGCGAGAAGACGCTCGCGAACCTCGCGATCGGCAAGACGATCACGCTCACCTCGACCTACGACCACCGGGTCATCCAGGGCGCCGGTTCCGGCGAGTTCCTGAAGAAGGTGCACGAGCTGCTCATCGGCGACCGCAACTTCTACCAGGACATCTTCGCGGCCCTCCGCCTGCCGTACGAGCCGATCAAGTGGAACGCCGACATCTCGGTCGACATCGCCAGCGCGATCGACAAGACGGCCCGTGTGCAGGAGCTCATCAACTCCTTCCGAGTCCGGGGCCACATGATGGCCGACATCGACCCGCTCGAGTACGTCCAGCGCTCGCACCCCGACCTCGACATCGAGAGCCACGGTCTCACCTTCTGGGACCTCGACCGCGAGTTCGTCACCGGCGGCTTCGGCGACAAGCGCACCGCGCTCCTCCGCGACATCCTCGGCGTCCTCCGCGACTCGTACTGCCGCACCATCGGCATCGAGTACATGCACATCCAGGACCCGGTGCAGCGCAAGTGGATCCAGCAGCTGGTCGAGCGCAAGTACGAGAAGCCCACGCACGACGAGCAGATGCGCATCCTCGGCAAGCTCAACGAGGCCGAGGCGTTCGAGACCTTCCTGCAGACCAAGTACGTCGGCCAGAAGCGCTTCAGCCTCGAGGGCAGCGAGTCGATGATCGCGCTCCTCGACGAGGTGCTGCAGGGCGCCGCCAAGGAGGGCCTCGACGAGGTCGCCATCGGCATGGCGCACCGCGGCCGCCTGAACGTCCTCACGAACATCGCCGGCAAGACGTACGGCCAGGTGTTCCGCGAGTTCGAGGGCACGCAGGACTCGAAGGCGTTCTCGGGCTCGGGCGACGTGAAGTACCACCTCGGCACCGAGGGCACCTTCACCGCCGACGACGGGCAGCAGGTGCCGGTCTCGCTCGCCGCGAACCCGTCGCACCTCGAGGCCGTCGACGGCGTGCTCGAGGGCATCGTCCGCGCCAAGCAGGACCGCAAGCCCGTCGGCACGTACTCGGTGCTGCCGATCCTGGTCCACGGCGACGCGGCCATGGCCGGCCAGGGCGTCGTCGTCGAGACCATGCAGATGTCGCAGCTCCGCGCGTACCGCACGGGCGGCACCATCCACCTGGTGGTCAACAACCAGGTCGGCTTCACCACGGTCCCGGGCGACGCGCGCTCGTCGATCTACTCGACGGATGTCGCGAAGGCCATCCAGGCGCCGATCTTCCACGTGAACGGCGACGACCCCGAGGCCGTCGTCCGCGTCGCGGAACTCGCGTTCCGCTACCGCCAGGAGTTCAAGCGCGACGTGGTCATCGACCTCGTGTGCTACCGGCGTCGCGGGCACAACGAGGGCGACGACCCGTCGATGACCCAGCCGCTGATGTACAACCTCATCGAGGCGAAGCGCTCGGTCCGCAAGCTGTACACCGAGGCCCTCGTCGGCCGCGGCGACATCACCGAAGAGGAGTACGAGGAAGCGCACCGCGACTTCCAGGACCGCCTCGAGCGCGCCTTCGCGGAGACGCACGCGGCGCAGACCGGGTCGATCCCGATCGTCGGCGGCGACGCGCACGGCGCCGAGCCGGTCTCCGGCGAACTCGAGACGACCGGCGTGTCGACCGAGGTCGTCCACGCCATCGGCGACGCCTTCATCAACAAGCCCGAGGGCTTCACCGTCCACCCGAAGATCCAGCAGCTGCTGGCCAAGCGGCAGGACATGAGCCGCAACGGCAAGGTCGACTGGGGCTTCGGCGAGCTGCTCGCGCTGGGCTCGCTGCTGCTCGAGGGCACGCCCGTCCGCCTCGTGGGCCAGGACGCGCGCCGCGGCACGTTCGTGCAGCGCCACGCGGTGCTCCACGACCGCACGAACGGGCAGGAGTGGCTGCCGCTGCAGTACCTCGGCGACCAGCAGGCCCGGTTCTGGATCTACGACTCGCTCCTCAGCGAGTACGCGGCGATGGGCTTCGAGTACGGCTACTCCGTCGAGCGGGCCGACGCGCTCGTGATGTGGGAGGCGCAGTTCGGCGACTTCGCGAACGGCGCGCAGACGATCATCGACGAGTTCATCTCGTCGGCCGAGCAGAAGTGGGGCCAGCGCTCGAGCGTCGTGCTCCTGCTCCCGCACGGCTACGAGGGCCAGGGCCCCGACCACTCGAGCGCCCGCATCGAGCGCTACCTGCAGATGTGCGCGGAGGACAACATGACCGTCGCGCGTCCCTCGACGCCGGCGTCGTACTTCCACCTGCTCCGCCGCCAGGCGTACCAGCGCCCGCGCCGGCCGCTCGTCGTCTTCACCCCGAAGGCGATGCTGCGCCTCCGCGGTGCGACGAGCGAGGTCGAGGACTTCACGCAGGGCCGCTTCGAGCCCGTGCTCGACGACGCCCGGGTCACCGACAAGGCCGCCGTCAAGCGCGTCGTGTTCATGGCCGGCAAGCTCTACTACGACCTGCTCGCCGAGCTCGAGAAGAACCCGAACCCCGAGGTCGCCCTCGTGCGCCTCGAGCAGTACTACCCGCTGCCCGCCGCCGAGCTGAAGGCCGTCGCCGACGGCTACCCGAACGCCGAGCTCGTGTGGGCGCAGGACGAGCCCGAGAACCAGGGCGCGTGGCCGTTCTTCATCATCGAGACGAACAAGCTCGGCCCGCGCGAGGTGCGCCTCGTCGCCCGCACCGCGGCCGCCTCCCCGGCGACCGGGTCGGCGAAGCGGCACGCCGCCGAGCAGGCCGACCTGATCAAGCGGGCGCTCTACTAGCCCGCGCGCCCGCCGGACGACGAAGACGAGCGGATGCCTCCCCCGGAGGCATCCGCTCGTCTCGTCCGGTCGCGGGCCGACGTGCCCGCCCGGGTCAGCGCGCCTCGACCGGCACCCGGTCGGCGGGCTCGGCGTCGCCGTCGGCCTCGCGATCGTGGCCGGCCGACGGCGCGGGCCCCGCGGCATCCGTCGGCGCCGCATGCACCCCGTGACGGCGCTCCTCCCGCGACAGGCGGCTCGGCCACCAGATCGCACGGCCGATGTCGTACGAGACCGCGGGGACGAGGAGCGTCCGCACCAGGAAGGTGTCGAGGAGCACGCCGAACGCGACGATGAAGGAGATCTGCGCGAGGAAGAGGATGGGCAGCACGCCGAGGGCGGCGAACGTCGCGGCGAGCACGAGGCCGGCCGAGGTGATCACCCCGCCCGTGAGCCGGAGCCCCCGCAGGATGCCCTCGCGCGTCCCGTGCCTCGCCGTCTCCTCGCGCACGCGCGTCATGAGGAAGATGTTGTAGTCGACGCCGAGCGCGACGAGGAACACGAAGCCGAAGAGCGGCACCGACGGGTCGGCCCCGGAGAATCCGAAGACGAACTCGAACACGAGCGCCGAGACGCCGAGGGCGGCCGCGAACGAGATCACGACGCTCGCGATGAGGAGGAGCGGCGCGACGACCGCCCGGAGCAGCAGCATCAGGATCGCGAGGATCGCGAGCAGCACCAGCGGGATGATCAGCCGCTGGTCGGCGATCGCGGCCTCGTTCGTGTCGAGCGCGACCGCGGTCTGGCCGCCGACGAGCACGTCGTCGCCCACCTCGTCGAGCCGCTCGCGCAGGTCGACCACCGTCGCCTCCGCCTCGGCCGAGTCGGCGGGGTCGTCGAGCGTGGCCTGCAGCAGCACCGCGCCGTCGACGACGGTCGGGTCCGGTGCCGGGGTGCCGGGCGGGCCGAACGCCTGGACGCCGTCCTCGGTCACGGGTGCGCTGCCGGCCGGCGAGTCGGCCGAGAGCACGGCGACGGATGCCACGCCCGGCGTGTCGAGCGCGATGTCGGCCATGTCCTGGAGGTCCTCCTCCGGTCCGATGACCACCGCGGGTGTGCCGGAACCGCCGGGGAAGTGCTCGCTCACGAGTTCCTGGCCGTCGCGCGCCTGCGACTCGCCGAGCACGAACTCGCTGGAGGGGACGCCGTCGGCGTCGAGTCGGACGAGGCCGAGCGCCATGACGGCGAGGAGCAGCGTCGACAGGATCCACACGATCCGGGGGCGGCGCGACACGAGCCGCCCGACGGCACCCCAGATCCCGCGTTCCCCGGCCTCCTCGGCGTCGACGGGAGCAGCGTGGCGGCCGTGCTCGGCACCCGGTGCGGCCTGCTCGACGCGCGCGATGCGGCGCGGCCAGAACGCGACGCGCCCGGCCCAGAGCAGCAGTGCCGGCAGGAGCGTGAGCGCCGCGAGCAGGGCGAACACGATGCCGATGGCGGCGACCGGCCCCAGGATCTTGTTCGAGTTCAACTCGGAGGCGAGCAGGATGAGCAGGCCCACGATGACGGTGCCCGCCGAGGCCGCGATCGGCTCCCACGCGCCCTTCAGCGCCGCCCACGTGGCATCCCACTTCGTCGCGTGCTGCGAGAGCGCCTCGCGGTATCGAGCGATGTAGAGCAGCGCGTAGTCGGTGGCCGCACCGATGACGAGGATGAAGAGGATGCCCTGCGTCTGCCCCGAGAGCAGCAGAAGGTCGGCCTTCGCGAGCTGCACGACCGTGAACACCGACGCCGTGAGCGCGGTCACGCTCGTGAAGAGGACGATGATCGGCAGGAGCGGCGAGCGGTAGACGATCACGAGGATCACGAGGACCGCGGTCAGGGCGACGGCCAGCAGCAGGCCGTCGATGCCCGAGAACGCCGCGGCGAGATCCGCCGTGAAGCCGGCCGGGCCGGTGACGGCCGAGGTGGTGCCCTCGATCGGGGACTCGTCGAGCAGTGCTCGAACGGCCTCGACGGTGGCGCCGGACCCCTCCTCGCCCTCGCCGGGCGCGATGGACGCCACGAACTGGGCCGCCTCGCCGTCGTCGGAGGGGATGACCGGCGAGGTCTCGTCCGAGACGACGCCGTCGACGTCGAGGACGTCGTCGCGGAGGTCGTCGATGTCGGCGAGCTGGGATGCGGAGAGGTCGGACCCGTCGTCGGACGCGACGATGACGATCGCGGGGACGTTCTCGGAGTCGCGGAACCCGTCCTGCAACTCGTTCACCTCGGTCGCCTCGGCCGACGCCGGCAGGAACGACGCCTGGTCGTTCCGCTGGACGTCGGAGAGCCCGCCGAACGCGGCGCCGCCCGCGCCGAACAGCGCGAACCAGACGAGGATCAGGACGGCGGGGATCAGGGCTCGGAGCCAGACGGGGACGCGACCCCCGGGACGTTTCGCGACGGCATGCTCGTTCATCGTGCTCGACGCTACGGAACGGCCCCGCGGCCGCGCGTCCATCGAAAGTTCGGAAACGGACGGGGGTCGCCGCTCACGCGGCTCGATCGACGCTGCGGCGCCGCCGGGGCGGGGTCAGTCGGCCAGGACGTCGTGCCCGGACTGGAACGCCCGGATGCGGCCCAGCACCACCGTGCGGAGCTCCTCGGGCGCGCTCTCCCGGCACGCCCGCTGGACGACCTCGGTGATCGCGACGCCGACGCGCAGCTCGCTCCGGCAGTCCTCGCAGTTCGCCACGTGCTCGCGGATGTCGGCGGCATCCTCGCTGCACAGCTCGTTGTGCAGGTACTCCTCGAGCTCGGCCTTCGCCTTCTCGCAGCCGCAGTCGGTCATTTCGCGCTCCTGGTGGATCGGGTCGCCGGCTGCGTCGTCGCGAAGCCGCGCTCGCTGGCGTAGTCGGCGAGGGACTCGCGGAGCATCCGCCTGCCGCGGTGCAGGCGACTCATCACGGTCCCGATCGGGGTGTTCATCATGTCGGCGATCTCCTGGTAGGAGAATCCCTCGACGTCGGCGAAGTAGACGGCGAGCCGGAAGTCCTCGGGCAGCGCCTGCAGCGCGTCCTTGACCGCCGAGTCCGGCAGGTGGTCGATCGCCTCGGCCTCGGCCGAGCGGCTCGACGCCGCCGTGGTCGACTCGGCGCCGCCGAGCTGCCAGTCCTCGAGGTCGTCGATCGTGCCCTGGTAGGGCTCGCGCTGCTTCTTGCGGTAGCTGTTGATGAAGGTGTTCGTGAGGATCCGGTACAGCCACGCCTTGAGGTTGGTGCCCTGCTTGAACGACGCGAACGCCGCGTAGGCCTTCACGAACGTCTCCTGCACGAGGTCCTGCGCGTCGGCCGGGTTCTTCGTCATCCGCAGGGCGGCCGCGTAGAGCTGGTCGATGAACGGCAGCGCCTGCTCCTCGAACAGCGCGCCGAGGTCGCGCGTCTCATCGTCGGGCCGCTCGCCGGTCAGCGCCTCGTCGGCAGGGGTCGCAGTGTCGTCGCCGCTCATCAGGGGCCATCCTAGATCGTCGGTCTCCGAGACGACCGGGCGATCGAGTATCGCGAGTGACACGCACCGACTCCTTCCTGCTCTCGGACGCTACTGTTGGTAACCGATGCAGATCTCGAGGTATTCCGCGCCGGAGTTCGATCCGTACGGCGACAACCGCCAGACCGAGACGGATGACGGATGGCGCGCGCCCGTGGCATCCGGCCCGCTCTCGGCCTCGCTCTCCCTGCCCGGTTCGAAGTCGCTCACGAACCGCGAGCTGGTCCTCGCCGCCCTCGCCGACGGGCCGTCGACACTGCGTGCGCCGCTCTGGTCGCGCGACAGCGAGCTCATGGTCGAGGGCCTGCGCGCACTCGGCGTCGGGTTCGAGCGGATGCCTGGTGCCGGCGGGTTCGGCGACGACCTCCGCGTGACGCCAGCCGACGAGCTGTTCGGGTCGACCACGATCGACTGCGGCCTCGCGGGCACGGTCATGCGGTTCCTCCCCGCCGTGGCGGCGCTCGCCCTCGGACCGACGACGTTCGACGGCGACGCGTCCGCCTACCGCCGCCCGATGCGCGGGGTCATCGAGGGCCTGCGCGGGATCGGCGTCGACCTCGACGACGACGGCCGCTGGGCGCTGCCGTTCACCGTGCACGGAACGGGACGGGTCGAGGGCGGCGAGCTCACGATCGACGCGTCGGCCTCGAGCCAGTTCGTCTCCGGGCTGCTCCTGTCGGCGCCCCGGTTCGAGCGCGGCCTCGACCTCACGCACTCGGGCGAGCGGCTGCCGAGCCTGCCGCACATCGAGATGACGATCGACACGCTCGCGCGGCGGGGCGTCGAGGTCGAGCAGCCCTCGGTCGGCCGCTGGCGCGTGGCGCCCGGCCCGATCGCCGCGCGCGACGTCGACATCGAGCCCGACCTGTCGAACGCGGCGCCCTTCCTGGTCGCCGCGCTCGTCGCGGGCGGCTCGGTCACGATCTCGGGCTGGCCCGGCGAGACGACCCAGGTCGGCGCGCAGCTGGCCGACCTCCTCCCCCGGTTCGGCGCCCGCGTCGAGCGCGCGGGCGACCGGCTCACCGTGCACGCGGCCGAGCCGACGGCGAGCGGCGGCCGCGGCATCCGCGGGGTCGAGCTCGACCTGTCGGAGGCGGGCGAGCTCGTCCCGAACCTCGTCGCGCTCGCGGCGTTCGCCGACGAGCCGAGCACCATCACCGGGATCGGGCACATCCGCCACCACGAGACCGACCGCCTCGCCGCGCTCGCGGCCGAGCTGAACGGCCTCGGCGGGCGCGTCGCCGAGCTCGAGGACGGCCTGCGCATCGAGCCGGCGCCGCTCCACGGCGGCGAGTGGAGGGCCTACGAGGACCACCGCATGGCGACGACCGGCGCGATCGTCGGACTCGCGGTCGACGGCGTCGTCGTCGACGACATCGGCTCGACGTCGAAGACGCTCCCCCAGTTCACCGAGCTCTGGGAGCGGATGCTCGGATGAGCTGGTGGGACACGGACGACGAGGACGAGGAGTACGAGGAGTACGACGAGGCCGACGTCCGGATCCGCCCGAACCGCCGGGGCAGCCGGCCCCGCACCAAGGTGCGTCCCGAGCACGCCGACGCCGAGACCGGCTTCGTGCTCGGCGTCGATCGGGGCCGGTACACCGTGCTCGTCGACGAGGGAGACCCCGATGAGCGCGAGATCACCGCGGCCCGGGCGAGCGAGCTCCGCCGCAAGTCGGTCGTGACGGGCGACCACGTCGACCTCGTCGGCGACACGTCCGGCGACGAGGGCACGCTCGCGCGCATCGTCCGCATCCGGGAGCGCACGACCCTCCTCCGGCGCAGCGCCGACGACACCGACGCCGTCGAGCGCGTCATCGTCGCGAACGCCGACCAGATGCTCATCGTCATCGCCGCCGCGAACCCCGAGCCGCGCGTCCGCCTCGTCGACCGGTACCTCGTCGCCGCGTACGACGCCGGCATCGCCCCGCTCGTGTGCGTCACGAAGACCGACCTCGCCGACCCGGCACCGTTCCTCGCGAACTTCGCCGGGCTCGACCTCCCCGTCTTCCTCAGCCGCACGGACGACATGCCCCTCGACGCGATCTCCGAGCGGCTCGTCGGGCATCGCACGGTGTTCGTCGGCCACTCGGGCGTCGGCAAGTCGACGCTCGTCAACGCGCTGGTGCCCGATGCGAACCGCGCGACCGGGCACGTGAACGTCGTCACGGGTCGCGGGCGACATACGTCGTCGTCGACGGTATCGCTGCGGCTCGACCACGACGGCCGGACCGGCTGGGTCATCGACACCCCGGGCGTGCGTTCGTTCGGGCTCGGCCACGTCGACCCCGCCAACATCCTCGGCGCGTTCGCCGACCTCGCCCGCGTCGCGGAGGACTGCCCGCGCGGGTGCACGCACCTGCCCGACTCCCCCGACTGCGCGATCATCGAGGCGGTCGAGGCCGGCGAGCTCGGCGAGTCGGGTCGCGTGCGCCTCGACTCGCTCCAGCGCCTGCTCGCGACGTTCGCCTGAGTCCACGGGCGGATGCCTCCCGCGGCTCGCGCGGCACGCGGCATCCGTCGCCCTGCCTACGATTGGGACATGACCGACGTACGACTCGCGGCCGGCGACCTCGCGCCCGACTTCACCCTCCCCGACCAGGACGGCTCGCCCGTCACCCTCTCGTCCCTCCGCGGACAGCGGGTCGTGCTCTACTTCTACCCCGCCGCGATGACGCCGGGATGCACGACCGAGGCCTGCGACTTCCGCGACAGCCTGAACTCGTTCGCGGGCGCCGGCGTGCGGGTCGTCGGCGTCTCGAAGGACGACGTCCCGAAGCTCAAGGAGTTCGCCGAGCGCGACGGCCTGAACTTCCCGCTGCTCTCGGACACCGACCTCGCCGTCCAGCAGGCGTACGGCGCCTGGGGCGAGAAGCAGCTCTACGGCAAGACCGTCACGGGTTCCATCCGCTCGACCTTCCTCGTCGACGAGGAGGGCCGGATCGCCAAGCCGATGTACAACGTCAAGGCGACGGGTCACGTGGCCCGGATCCGCAAGGAGCTCGGCCTCGACGGCTGAGCCGAGCATCGTCCCGCGTCACGAGGGCGGTCGCCGCACCGCGGCGGCCGCCCTCGACGTCTCGGGGCGGGCCGAGCCCGGTCAGGCGGCCGGCGCGTCCTCCGGCCGGGCGTAGAGGTCGCGCACGGGCGGCCAGAGCAGCAGGCCGATCACCGTGATCGCCGGGACGAGCAGCACCCATCCCACGTCGGCACGGGCGAACAGGCCCTGGAACGCGCCGACGGCGATCGACAGCTGGAGCACCTGCCAGACGATCGCGGCGGCGCGCGACCACGGCGCCCGGCGAACGGATGCCACGGCGATCGCCGTCACCCAGGCCGCGGCGATCGCGACCAGCACGACCAGCGCGACGGCCGTCGCGAACGAGGACGGCTGCAGCACGAGGAGGTCGACGACGAGCCACACGAGGACGGCGACGAGCGCTCCGGCCTCGGCGAAGAGCAGTGCGACGACGGTCACGAAGGCGGCGCGCACGCCGCCCGCATTCACAGGCATCTCCCGAAGAGCACTCTTGATTCGCTTCCCTCGCTATGCGACCATTTACAAGGCCGAATTGATGCTCACAGGGACGTGAGCCGATCGTCTCCCACGATCCTACTTCCCGAGATTCGGCTTTCCCCCTGCAGCACCGCCGGTTTCCGGCGGCGCACGCGTGCGTCCGCTGCGAACCGATGAAACAAGGAGCATCTCCATGGATTGGCGCGACAAAGCCGCCTGCCTCACCGCCGACCCCGAACTCTTCTTCCCCGTCGGCAACACCGGTCCGGCCGTCGACCAGATCGAGAAGGCCAAGGCGGTCTGCGCCCGATGCACCGTCACCGAGATCTGCCTGCAGTACGCCCTCGAGACCGGTCAGGACTCGGGCGTCTGGGGCGGGCTCAGCGAGGATGAGCGCCGCGCCCTGAAGCGCCGCGCCGCCCGCGCACGTCGCGCCGGCTGAGGCCGGCGCGCACCGCGCGTCCGGGCTCCGACGACCCGAGGTCGTCCCCGACGGAGCCGAGCCCCCGCAGGCCGCGCACCTCCCCGCAGCACCCGGACCGGACGGCACCCGCGATCGCGCGGGTGCCGTCCGCACGTCCGGCGTCAGGCCTTCGTGATCCAGCGCAGCGGGACCTCGATGGTCACCTCGGTGCCGCTGCCGACGACCGTGTGCCAGTCGATCGTCCCGCCGAGCTCGCCCTGGATGAGCGTGCGGACGATCTGGGTCCCGAGGCCCTCGCCGACCTTGCCCTCGGGCAGGCCCGATCCGCTGTCGCGCACCTGGACGCTGAGCACGGTCTCCGAGCGGTTCGCGATGACCTCCACGTCGCCCTCCTGACCGGCGAGGCCGTGCTCGACGGCGTTCGTGACGAGCTCCGTGAGCGCGAGCGCGAGCGGCGTGGCGTACTCGCTCGGCAGCACCCCGAACGTGCCCGACTTCTTCGGGTGGGCGGTCGTGTTGTGCGCCGCCGCCACCTCGGCGACGAGGAGCAGTGCGCGGTCGAACACCTCGTCGAAGTCGACGTTCTGGGTGAGCCCCTCGGAGAGGGTGTCGTGCACGACCGCGATGGCGCCGACGCGGCGCATGGCCTGCGTGAGCGCGTCGCGCGCCTCGTCGGAGTGCGTGCGACGCGCCTGGATGCGCAGGAGCGACGCGACCGTCTGGAGGTTGTTCTTCACGCGGTGGTGGATCTCGCGGATCGTCGCGTCCTTGGTGATGAGCTCCTGCTCCTGGTGGCGGAGCTCGGTCACGTCGCGCGTGAGCACGATCGCGCCCGTCCGCTCGCCCCGGCGTCGGATCGGGATGGCGCGGAGCGACACGGTGACGCCGCGCGACTCGACGTCGGTGCGCCACGGCGCCCGGCCGGTCACCACGAGCGGGAGCGACTCGTCGACGTCGAGCTTGCCGCTCAGCAGGCGCGTCGCGACCTCGGCCAGCGACTGCCCCTCGAGCTCGTCGTCGAAGCCCATGCGGTTGAACGCCGACAGCGCGTTGGGGCTCGCGAAGGTGGTCACGCCGTCGACGTCGAGCCGGATCAGGCCGTCGGAGGCGCGGGGGGCTCCTCTGCGCGGACCGGTCGGCGCCCCGAGGTCCGGGAAGTCGCCCGAGGCGATCATCTGGAACAGCTCGTCCGCGCAGTCGTTGAAGGTGAGCTCCTGCCGGCTCGGGGTGCGCGTCGAGCCGAGGTTCGTGTGCCTCGTGATCACGGCGACCGGGTCGGGCGCGAGCGCCGTGCCCGTCACCGAGAGCCGGCGCATCACGGGCACCGCGCGCACGCGGGTCGGCATCTCCTCGTACCAGTCGGGGGCCGACGACTCCTGGATCGTGCGCGAACCGAAGGCCTCCGAGACGAGGTCCCGCCACTCGCTCCGGATGCCCTGGCCGACGAAGTCGCGGTAGAACAGCGTCGCGGCGCTCGACGGGCGCGAGTGTGCGACCGCGACGAAGCCGTCGTCGCCGGAGGGCACCCACAGCACGATGTCGGCGAAGGCGAGGTCGGCGAGCAGCTGGAGGTCGCCGACGAGCATGTGCAGCCAGTCGACGTCGGCCTGGCTGCTGCGCCCCTGGGCGAGGACGAGGTCACTGAGGGTCGACACGGGTCAAGCGTACCCACCCGAGCGGACGGCTCAGGCCGCCGCCGTGCGCCGGCGCAGGGCTCCGAAGGCCGCCCGCCCACGCCCCCGCTCGACCGGCGGCGGGAGCAGACGCTCGTCGACGTACGCCCGCAGTGCGGCCCGGAGCGGTGATCGCGGTGCCGCGTCGCGGAGCGTGCGCGCGGTGAGGATCGCCGCATCCGCCGCCCGCCCGTCGTGCGGGAGCAGGACGGCGTCCGCGAGCCCGGCGAAGCGGCGCAGCGTCTGCCGCACCTGGGCGTGGGCGTCGATCCCCAGCGCGCTGGTGCGGACGCGGTTCACCACGACGTCGATGCGGTCGGGATCGACGTGCTCGACCAGTTCGGCGTGTCCGCGGAGGAGTCGGGACAGGCCGACGGGGTCGGCGAGTCCGACGGCCACGACCCGGTCGGCCGCACCGAGGGCGGCGAAGGTCGCGGCGTTGCGGCGCGGCGCGAACGGGTCGCTGGTGAGCTCCTCGTCGCGTTCGAGGCTGAAGCCGACGTCGACGACGACGAACTCGAATCGCGCCCGCATGACCCGCAGCGCCTCGGTCACTCGCTCCTGCGAGAGCTCGGGCCAGCGGCTCGGGCCGACGAGTCCGGTGAACACGTCGAACGACGCCCTCGGTGACGAGTAGCGCTGGGCGATGCGCTCGAGCTCGACGCGATCGAGGGCGCCCGATCCGGCGAGCCGGCACGCCGAGGCGAACCCCGGCGCCTCGTCGAGAAGCCCCAGGGTCGGCGCGATCGCCCCGCCGTACGGGTCCGCGTCGACGAGCGCCACGAGGTGGCCCGCTGCGGCGAGTTCGGCGGCCAGGCCCACGGCGGTCGTCGTCCGCCCGGGCGCCCCGGCCGGACCCCACACCGCGACGATGCCGGCGACGTCGGCCCGGCGCGACGGGTCGGGCTCGACCCCCGCGTCGCCGAGCCGTGACGGGACGGGCGGCCCGCCCTGGAGCAGTGCCTCGAGCTCGGCGGGATCTGCGTGGGCGTCGAGCACCTCGTGCAGTCCGACGCGCTCGGCCTCGGCCCGTTCGCGGTCCGTCGACGCGAGCGCGATCAGTCGGATGCCCCGCTCGTCGCAGGCGGCGAGGAGTTCCGCGTCGAACGTCGCCGCGCCCGCCCCGACCACGACGACGTCGGGACCCAGCACGTCGAGGCAGTCGAGCACGTCGCGCCGACCGACCACGCGCGCCACGATCGTGTGGCCGGCCTCCACGAGGTCGGCGAGGATGCGATCCTCGACGGACGGATCGAGGGCGAGCGCGAGCCGTGCCATCAGCCGGCGCCCGCCGCGGCCGCCGACGCCGGGACGAGGTCGATCGCGTCGCCGGACGCGAGCGCCTCGAGCATCGCGGCGGTCTTCGCGCGCGGGATCAGCAGTTCGACGCTCGGCCCGTCGCCGGCGACCATGCCCTCGGCCTCGAGGACGGCGGCGACCTCGGCGCCGGCCACGAGCACGACCGGCGGCTCGAACACGCCGCGCTCGAGTTCCCCCGCCGTCCACACGTCGACGACGGCGCCCGGCGCGATCTCGCGCGCGAGCGGACCACGACTCGGCACCACGACGGTCGCAGTCCCGACGTCGTCGACGTCGGCGACGGATGCCGCGGGAACGAGTTCGCCGCCGAGCACCGTGCGCGTGACCACGAGCCCGTCCTCGGGGACGTCGCCCGGCACGAGGTAGCCGTCGGCGACGGCGCCGAGCCGCACGGCCTCCACCCGGAGGTCGCCGAGCGTCACGCGGGAGCCGGCGGTGACCGTCGCCGGTGCCACGAGCACCCGGGTCGTGTCGTCGAGCGCCTCCACCACGGCCCAGACGCCGATCGTCGACCCGGCGACGAGCGCGAGCCCGAGGAGCAGCCGCGGGTCGACCCGCCGCCGCTCGCGTCCCGACCGCGTCGGACGTTCCGCCATCACTGCTCCTCCCGTGGTCGCGGCCGGATCGGCGACCGCCACCCATCGTCGCGGAGTCCGAGAGGACGCCGTGAAGTTATCCACACGACACCCGCCCGTCGCGGCACGCGCCGATACTTGAGGGATGGTCCACCACGCTGCGGGAGAGCCGCTCGGCCGCTTCCTCACCATCGCCGACACGGCGGAGGTGCTGGCGGTCGACGTCGAGGCCGTGCACGACCTCGTGATGTCGGGCGAACTCCCGGCGATCCGCGTCGGCGACCGGGGTCCGTGGCGCATCGAGCGCACGCAGCTCGAGCTGTTCATCGAGGTGCGCTACGAGTCCACGCGACGCGAGGTGGCCTGGAACGAGGGCGAGTTCGCCAACGTCATCGAGTTCGCCGGCGTCCGGCCGGGCGGGCTCCGCCCCGTCGATTGAGCGGGCTCCGTCAGGTCGCCTCGGTCGCGAGGACGACCGTGATCCGGGCGAACGGCACGAGGCGGTAACCCCGGACCTCCCGTTCGCGCCGCGGCGCCCCCGGCTCGTGCAGCGCGAGGTCGAGGTGGTCGGCGGCGACCCGATCGATGGTCCCGTGCGCGAGGCCGTCGAGCGTTCGCAGTTCCACCCCTGCTCGACGCCGACCGAGGTCGCGGAGCGCGAAGGCGAGGCCGATGCGCTCGATGATGCCGGTCGAGGCCGTCTGCGGGGCGAGACCGGCCTCGACCTGCCGCCGGCTCGCCGACACGGCCGCGATCGCGGCGACCGGCACGACGCACTGCGAGCCGGGCCGCCCGTCCGGCACCCCGCCGATCCAGTCGCGGCCGAAGGCCGTCGGCCGCAGCTGCACCGAGGTCGCGTCGACGAGCGCCAGGCGGACGGCTCCGCCGTCGGCCCGGGTCATCGCGGCGATCCGGTCGCGCAGCCCGAGACGACCGATCCGCGCGCGTTCGGTCTCGATGGCGAGCGACCGCGCCTCCTCGAGGCGGTCATGGTCGAGCTGCGACTCGAGGTCGTCGAACAGCCGGTCCCACCGCATGAGCCGACGCTACCCCCGAGGCCGCACGGCGGCCGGGTTGTCCACAGGCGGTCATTTCCCTTGACACCCGTACGCCCGCGCCCCTACCGTTCGATCTAGACCACCCGAACACCCCCGAAGAGGGGACACGTCGCGTCGGAACCCCGCCGATCGCCCCGCCCTACTGGAGCCGTCATGACCGCACGCCAGCCCGGCGCGCCCCGCAGCGCCGCGATCCACGGGACGAGTGCCCGCCGCCTCGACCTCGACGACTACTTCTCCCGCCAGCGCGCGGGGCGGGACGAACTGCCCGACCCCGAGCCGATCCTGCGGAACCTCACGCACTGCGTGATCGAGGTGCTCGCCGGCGCGCGCGACCTCGAGCAGCTCGCGCGATGGGTCACCGACGACGTGTACCGCAACCTCTCCAAGCGCGTCGTGCTCGCCGCTCGGGCGCGGCGGGCGAAGGGGCTCGTCCCCCAGCGTCCCGCGTTCACGGTCGGCCGGGTGCACCTCGGCGAACCGGGCGACGGCATCGTCGAAGCGGTCGTCATGGTGCACCAGCGCGCGAGGTCCCGGGCCGTCGCCATCCGCCTCGAAGGGCTCGACCAGCGCTGGCGGGCGAGCGTCATCAGCGTGCTGTGATCGGGCTCGCCCCGCGCCGCGCGCCGGGCCGATCCAATAGGCTCATGCGATGGAGCCCCGCTCGGCGTCCGAGGGTCGCATCCCACGGCTGCTCGCGACCGTGGCATCCGTCGGCTTCTCGATCGACGACGACGACGACCGCCGCATCGAGAAGTCGGTCCTGACCTTCACCGCGGTGTTCACGGCGATCGTCGTGACGCCGTGGGCGCTGTTCTACTACTCGATCGGCCGCCCCGTGGCGGCATCCATCCCCACGTTCTACGTGCTGATGACGACCGTCGGGCTCCTCGTGCTCCGGTATCGGCACGACGATCGCTTCGTGCGCGCATCGCAGCTCGTGATGTTCCTGCTGCTCCCCCCGCTGGTGCACGTGGCGCTCGGCGGGTTCGTGCAGAGCAGCGCCGTCGTGCTCTTCTCGCTCGCGGCGCCGGTGGGCGCGCTGTCGTTCATGCGGGCATCGCGCCCCTGGGTCGTCTTCGGCGTGTTCACGGCGATCGTGGTCGCACTCGTCCCGCTGGAACCCCTGCTCCGCGGTCTCGTGCCACCGCTCGACGCGACCGTCGTCACCGTGTTCTTCGCCGTGAACATCGTCTCGATCTCGACCATCATGTTCGTCGCGATGGACTCGTACGTGAACTCGCGCGATCGCCTGGCCGCGGCATTGGCCGCTGAGCGCGACCGCACCGACCGGCTCCTCCGCAACGTGCTCCCCGACGCGATCGCCGACCGGCTGATCGCCGGTGAACGGCCGATCGCCGACCGCTACGAACGACTCGGCGTCCTCATGGCCGACATCGTCGACTTCACGAGCCTGTCAGAATCGGTGTCCGCCGACGACCTCGTGCACGACCTCAACGACCTGCTCCGGGAGTTCGACGACCTCGCCGCGCGGCTCGGCGTGACCAAGGTCAAGACGATCGGAGACGCCTACCTGGCGATCAGCGGGGGGCCGTCCGGAACGCCCGACCTCTCCTCGCTCGCCGACCTGGCGCTCGGCCTGCGCGAGATCTCGGCGGCGCACGCGATCGGCGGACGGGCCGGCATCCGCCTCCGCGTCGGGATCGACATGGGCCCCGCGGTCGCGGGGGTGATCGGCGACTCGCGTTTCCTCTGGGACGTCTACGGGTCGACGGTGAACACCGCGAGCCGCATGCAGTCGACGGCGCCGCCCGGCGCGATCCAGGTGAGCGACCGGGTCGCCGACGGGCTCGGACCCGAGTACCTCGTCGCGGAGCGCGGCGTCATCGAGGTCAAGGGACTCGGGCCCGTCCACACGTCGTACCTCGAGGGTCGGAGCGCCAGCCGCTGACGGGTCCCGCACGCGCCTCGCGCGGCTCCGCGACACGCGAACGGCCCGGGTCGCCCCGGGCCGTTCGCGTGCATCCTCGGGTCAGCGACCCTTGCGCTCCTGCGCACGGCGTTCCTGGCGGTTCATCGGGGCCGCGTCGCCCTCCTGCCGCTGGCCGAACGCGCCTCGCGCGGCCGGCGCCTGCGGCTGGCGCGGCTCGGCGGACTGCTGGGCCACGGCGCGGCGGGCGCGCTGGGTCGCCGCCTGCTGGAGCTGGCCGCGCTGGTTGCGGACCTCGACGCCGCCCGAGTCGCTCGGCGCCGTGTAGCTGAGCTTCTCCTCGGGCGCGGTCTGTCGCTGGAGGCCCTTCGCCTCGATGCGCGGGCCGGCGACGCCGGCCTGCTGCGCGACCTCGACCTCGAGGTTGAACAGGAAGCCGATCGTCTCCTCGCGGATCGAGCCCATCATCTGCTGGAACATCGCGTATCCCTCGCGCTGGTACTCGACGAGCGGGTCGCGCTGCGCCATCGCGCGGAGGCCGATGCCGTCCTTGAGGTAGTCCATCTCGTAGAGGTGGTCGCGCCAGCGTCGGTCGATGACCGAGAGCACGACGCGCCGCTCGAGCTCGCGCATCGCGGGGCTGCCGAGCTCCTGCTCGCGGCGGTCGTACGCGAGCCGGGCGTCGGAGAGGATCTCGCGCCGGACGAAGTCGCGGTTGACGCGACCCTTCTCGCCGGCCTCGGCGACGACCTCGTCGATCGTGATGCCGATCGGGTAGAGGGTCTTCAGCTCGGCCCACAGGGCGTCGAAGTCCCACTCGTCGGGGCTGCCGGCCGCGGTGTGCTCGTCGAGGACCTCGTCGATGACCTGCTCGAGGAAGCTCTGCACGCGGTCGTGCAGGTCGTCGCCCTCGAGGATGTGCCGGCGGTCGGAGTAGATCGCCTCGCGCTGGCGGTTCAGGACGTCGTCGTACTTCAGGACGTTCTTGCGGATCTCCGCGTTGCGGGCCTCGACCTGCGACTGCGCCGAGCGGATGGCACGCGTGACGACCTTCGACTCGATCGCGACGTCGTCGGGGACGCCACGCGACATCAGGCTCTCGGCCGCGCCCGCGTTGAACAGACGCATGAGGTCGTCCGTGAGCGAGAGGTAGAAGCGGCTCTCGCCGGGGTCGCCCTGACGGCCCGACCGGCCGCGCAGCTGGTTGTCGATGCGCCGCGATTCGTGGCGCTCGGTGCCGAGCACGTACAGTCCGCCGGCGTCGAGGACCTTCTGGGCCTCGCCCGAGGTCTCGGCCTTGATCCGCTCGAAGACGTCGTCCCAGGCCGCCTCGTACTCCTCGGGGGTGTCGACGGGGCTGAGGCCGCGTTCGTGCATCTTCTGCACGGCGATGAACTCGGCGTTGCCGCCGAGCATGATGTCGGTGCCGCGGCCGGCCATGTTCGTCGCCACCGTGACGGCGCCGTAGCGCCCCGCCTGCGCGACGATCGCGGCCTCGCGAGCGTGGTTCTTCGCGTTCAGCACCTCGTGCCGCACGCCCTTCTTCGCGAGCAGGCGCGAGAGGTACTCGCTCTTCTCGACGCTCGTCGTGCCGACCAGCACGGGCTGGCCCTTCTTGTGCCGGTCGACGATGTCCTCGACGACCTGGGCGAACTTGGCCTCCTCGTTCTTGTAGACGAGGTCGGGCTGGTCGATGCGCACCATCGGCTTGTTGGTCGGGATGGCGACGACGCCCAGCTTGTAGGTCGCCATGAACTCGGCCGCCTCGGTCTCGGCGGTGCCGGTCATGCCCGCGAGCTTGTCGTACAGGCGGAAGTAGTTCTGCAGCGTGACGGTCGCGAGGGTCTGGTTCTCGGCCTTGACCTGCACGCCCTCCTTCGCCTCGATCGCCTGGTGGATGCCCTCGTTGTAGCGGCGGCCGACGAGGATGCGCCCGGTGTGCTCGTCGACGATGAGCACCTCGCCGTTCATCACGACGTAGTCCTTGTCCTTCTTGAACAGCGCCTTCGCCTTGATGGAGTTGTTCAGGAACGAGATGAGCGGCGTGTTCGCCGACTCGTACAGGTTGTCGATGCCGAGGTAGTCCTCGACCTTCTCGATGCCGGGCTCGAGCACGCCGACCGTGCGCTTCTTCTCGTCGACCTCGTAGTCCTCGCCGGCGACGAGGCGCTTGGCGAGGTTCGCGAACTCGGTGAACCACCGGTTCGCCTCGCCCGAGGCCGGTCCGGAGATGATGAGCGGGGTCCGCGCCTCGTCGATGAGGATCGAGTCGACCTCGTCGACGATCGCGAAGTAGTGGCCGCGCTGGACCATGTCGCCCGCCTGCCACGCCATGTTGTCGCGCAGGTAGTCGAAGCCGAACTCGTTGTTCGTGCCGTAGGTGATGTCGGCGGCGTACTGCTCGCGGCGCACGGCCGGCGTCTGACCCGCGACGATGCAGCCGGTGGTCATGCCGAGCGCCCGGAAGACCCGGCCCATGAGCTCGGACTGGTAGCTCGCGAGGAAGTCGTTGACCGTGACGATGTGCACGCCCCGGCTCGTGAGCGCGTTGAGGTAGGCCGCGGTCGTCGCCACGAGGGTCTTGCCCTCACCGGTCTTCATCTCGGCGATGTTGCCGAGGTGGAGCGCTCCGCCGCCCATGAGCTGCACGTCGAAGTGGCGGAGGCCGAGCGTGCGGCGGCTCGCCTCGCGCACCGCGGCGAACGCCTCGGGCAGGAGGTCGTCGAGCGACTCGCCGTTGCCGTAGCGCTCGCGGAGCTCGACGGTCTCGTGCTTGAGCTCCTCGTCGCTCAGCGCCCGGAAGTCGTCTTCGAGGGCGTTGATCGCGGCGGCGTAGTTCTCGAGCCGCTTGAGCGTGCGACCCTCGCCGACGCGGAGGACCTTTT
Organism: Agromyces luteolus; assembly: GCF_009729855.1. Taxonomy (GTDB): domain Bacteria; phylum Actinomycetota; class Actinomycetes; order Actinomycetales; family Microbacteriaceae; genus Agromyces; species Agromyces luteolus. The sequence continues at coordinate 57,132 of NZ_WODA01000014.1, forward strand.
CCAGAATCGAAGCCACGAACTGCTCTCCCGTTGTCGTTCAGGCGTGCGACGTCGGGGTGGGGCACCCGCGCACGCCGGAGGATCCGCCTTGCCGACGGTCATCATAGCCATGCTACTGGGCAGTGGACTGGGCGACGGCCCCGGGGGCACGCGTGAGGCGTGCCGTCCGGGGCCGTCGTGCGGTCCGGCGGACGGGGGTCAGGCGATCGTGCGCGCGAGCCCGAGCGCCTCGGCCGCCTCGGCCTGGTCGGCCCTGGCGTGCTCGTCGAGGCCGATCACGCCGTAGTCCCAGCCCTTGCGGCGGTACACGACGCTCGGCCGGTGGTTCTCCGAGTCGATGAAGAGGTAGAAGTCGTGGCCGACGAGCTCCATGTGGTACAGGGCGTCGTCGACGGTCATCGGTGTCGCCGCGAAGACCTTGCGGCGGATCACCACGGGCGAGTAGTCCTCGTCCTCCTCGGCCGCGGGCTCCTCGCCCACGATCGGGATGTTGCCGGTGCGGACCTTCTCCAGGATCTCGACGTCCGCGGCCTGGACGCCCATGTCGGCGAAGCCGGCGTCGGTGGCCTCGCGGAGGGAGGTCGGGCGGCGGTTGCCGCCTCGGTGCACCTTGCGGCGGTCCTTGGCGCGGCGGATGCGCTCCAGGAGCCGCCCGAGCGCGACGTCGAGCGCCGCGTACTTGTCGGCCCCGTCGGCCTCGGCGCGGACCACCGGGCCCTTGCCGACGAGGGTGAGCTCGACCCGGTCGAGGCCGGAGGTGTTGCCGTTCTTCTCGTTGTGACGGCTGACCTTGATGTCGAGCGAGATCGCTCGTTCGGACAGGCTGGAGACCTTCTCGGCCTTCTCGGCCGCGTAGGCGCGGAATCGATCGGTGACTTCCAGGTTTCGTCCGACGATGTTCAGTTCCATGTCAACCTCCATCCACCGGCGTGTCACCCGGTTCTGAAGGGGTGGTTCGACCACGCCTGTCCTGACACCGTAGCCCCCGAGGTGTCGGATGTCACGGGTGGATGCTCACGCGTCCGCATCCACTCGGCCGATTCGCAGGCGGGTGCGGGCGAGCACCGAGATCGCGTCCACCGAGCCGCCCGCCTCCCGGATGGCGCGGGCCGCGTCGGCCAGCGTCGAACCCGTCGTCACGACGTCGTCGACGAGCACGAACCGCCGCCCGTCGAGCCGCCCGGGGGCCGCGAACGACCCGTCGGCGTTGAGGCGACGGGCCTCGCGACCGAGTGCCGCCTGGTCCGCGCGGCGACCGGCGCGGAGCACCTGGGCGGGTGCGAAGCCCGCACGCCGCACGAGCAGGCGCACCGGGTCGTACCCGCGCGTTCGCCGAGCCGCGGCGGTCGACGGCACCACCGCGATCTCGCGGGGCGTCGGGTCGAGCCCGCCGGCCGCCGCCGCGAGGGAGTGCCGCAGCGCCGCGCCGAGCGCCCGCGCGGCATCCGTCCTCCCGTCGTCCTTGAACGCCCGGATGACGCGCGCCGCCGTCCCCTCGTACTCCAGCGCGGCCCACGTGGCGACCCCGGCGGGCCGCGGCTCGACGCGGACGGGGCGCGGGGCGAGTGCGGAGCGGCATCCGTCGCAGAGGCCTCGGTCGGGTTCGCCGCACCCGGCGCACGCGACCGGCAGGAGCAGGGAGAGGGCGTCGAGCAGGGCGGCCGGGGCGCGCGTCGGCCATGGACCTGCGACTGGCGGGATCACACCCGCAGGATGCCGCCCGCGGCCGGGCCGCGTCCGATCCCGCTGGGGTCGGTGGCGACTGCGCTCCGCCCGGTGGCGGTGGAGGGCGGGTGCGGCTCCCCGGTGGGCCGGTCAGCCGGTCTGCTGCGTGGCGAGGAAGCGCAGGTCGCGCGCCTGCACCTGCCATCCGACGCCGGCGCCCGTCGCGAGGCCGCCGTCGGACGTGAGGATCCGGAGGTCGCGGAGGCTGTTCGCGCCATCGATCCGGATGCCCGAGGGCGGCCCGTCGCGAGACTCGGCCGGGGTGCCCAGCTCCTGCACGGTCAGCCGGGTCTCCACCTCCGCCGTCTGCGTGAGCGTCCCGATCGTGCGCGAATCGAGCCAGGCGACGTCCAGCGGCGTGCCGCCGGACGCGGCCAGCTCCAGGGTCACCGGCCCGAGCTCCGTCGGGATCCCGTCCTCCCCGCGCACGACCGACGCGGCGACCAGGCGCGTGCGCGATCCGTCCACGAGCAGGGCGGCCATGCGCGTGCCGTCCCGGGCGAGCTGCAGCGAGACGATCCGGTCGGCGGTCCACGGCACCGCGATCTGCCCGCTCGATCCGTCGGCCGCGTACCAGGCGAGCTCGTCCGGCGCGTCACCCGGCACGGACCAGACGATCCCGTCGACGTCCAACGCCGGCGTGATGAGGCCGCCGCGGGGGTCGAGCAGCACGGTGTCGGCGTTCGCGTCGACGAGGAGGACGCCGTCCTCCGCGAGGACCGCCGCAGCAGTCGCGCCGGGGCCGAGCGCCGCACCGACCGGGCCGAGCGCCACGACCTGCTCGGACACGCCCTCGATGGCGGCCACCTGCTCGCCCGCCGACGACAGGTATCCGAAGGCCTCGCCGTCGTAGACCACGGGGCGCGGGTCGACGCGGAGCGTGCGCTCCGGCAGGTCCGCCGGGTCCGGTGCGCTGAGCGGAACGCCGTTCAGGGTCAGCGACACGTCGTCGACGTTGCGCACGCCGAGGAGGCTCTGCTCGAGCTGGTACTGCATGAGCTGGATGGCGCGGATGTTGTCGAACGCGGCGCCGCGCAGGTCGACCGTGGCCGTGCCCCCCGTGACCGGCACGGTCGACTGGCCCAGTTCGACGTCCTCGGGGAACGCGGATGCCACGCCGGGGTCGAGCCACTCGACGGGCCCCTCGAGCAGGGCCCGGACGATGCTCGTCTGGAGGGAGTCGCGACCGGCGAACCACCGCACGTCCGGCACGACGTATCGGAACTGCGGGTCGAAGAACGCGAGGCTGTAGTCGCGGTAGACCAGCCCGAAGCTCGTCTCGTCGATGAGCACCCCGGGCGGCGCGAGCGAGATCCGCCATTGGCCGTCGATCTGCTCGAAGCGGTACTCGAGCTGCACGGGCTCGGTCGAACCGGCCGCGATGTACTGGCCGTTCTCGGCGAGGCTCGCCTGAGGCACGACCCGCATGCGGATCAGGTCGTCGCCGAGTTGCGTGAAGGACCGATCCGCGAGCACGTCGATCGAGACGGCGGCACCCGACTCCCACTCGTCGGCGAACGTGGGCGTGAGGAACTGGCGCGCGATCTCGTAGTTGCCGCTGGGGCTCGCGGCGGCATCGATGAAGCCGTCGAGGATCTGCTGCTGGTTCGCGTCCTCGCGCGGACCGCGCGGGAGGATGTCGATGTCCACCGGCTGCTCGGTGGCCTCGGGGTCGCCCTGGTTCACCGCCCCGCTCGTCGGGATCGACACGCACCCGGTGAGCGCGGCGACGACCGTCGCCGCGGCGATCGCCAGGCGCACGAGACGTGATCGGGATGCGCGGTCAGACATCGCTGCCCTCCTGGATCGGGGCGTCGCCCGCGGCGACGGGTGCACCGCCGTCCGGTCCGGTCGCCTCGGGATCGGCGGGCTCGAGCGGGAGCGGCGCGACGACCGGGTCCTCCGGGTCGTGGACGCGCGGGAGGACGAGGCGGAAGACGGTGCCGCGACCCTCGCGCGACCAGACGTCGAGCGTCCCGCCGTGCGCGACCGCGTCCTCGACCGAGATCGCGAGCCCGAGGCCGGTGCCCCCGATCGTGCGCCGACGACTCGGATCGGCTCGCCAGAACCGGTCGAACACGCGCTGCGCCGCCTCCTCGGACATGCCGAGCCCGTAGTCGCGCACCGAGAGCGCGACCGCCGTGGCGTTCGAGTCGACCGAGACGACGATCGGCCGGCCCTCACCGTGCTCGATCGCGTTGCCGATGAGGTTGCGGACGATGCGGCGGATGCGACGGGGGTCGACCTCCGCGTCGAGGTGCCCGCCCGGTGCCTCGAGCCGGAGCTCGCTGCCGCGCTCGAGCGCGAGCGCGTGCATCGACTCGATGGATTCGGCGGCGAGGTTGACGAGGTTCGTCGGTTCCGTCTCCAGCTCGACGGAGCCGGCGTCGTAGCGGCTGATCTCGAGGAGGTCGGCGAGCAGCGTCTCGAACCGCTCGGTCTGCGTCTTCAGGAGCTCCGCCGTGCGGGCGGTCGCGGGCGGGAAGTCCTCGCGCTGGCCGTAGAGCACCTCGCCCGCGAGTCGGATGGTCGTGAGCGGCGTGCGCAGCTCGTGCGAGACGTCGCTCACGAATCGCTGCTGCATGACCGAGAGCTCGGCGAGGTCGTGGATGCGGGCCTGCAGCGTGTCCGCCATGCCGTTGAACGATTCGGCGAGCGCCGCGAGCTCGTCCTCGCCCTTGGCGGGGAGCCGGACGCCGAGGTCTCCCGCGGCGAGTCGCCGGCTCGTCGCCGAGACCGCCTGGATCGGCTCGATGACCCAGCGCACCACGACGAGCGTGATCGCGCTGAGGAGCGCGATCAGCGCGACCGCGCCGATGGCGCCCGTGAGCTGCATGAACGCCAGGGTCTGTGCGGCGTCCGCGAGGTCGTACCCGATGTACAGCTCGTAGCGTCCCGCTCCGCCGGGGATGACCAGGTCGGTGCCCACGACGACGCCGGGAACCGGCTCGCCGTCCCGTCCGTCGAGCTCGACGGACTGCCAGTACTGCGTGTCGGGGTTCTCCTGCACGCGCTCGCGGAGCTCGGGCGAGATCTTCCCGCCGAGGTCGGGGCTGAGGAAGTCGGGCGGGGCGAGGCTCACGGGTGTCGTGCCGGGCGCGCGGAAGAGCGCGATGTCGGGGCTCCCGGAGACGCCGATGACCGTCTCGATCGCGGAGTTGGTGACGGCCTGCACGGTCGCCCGGTCGGTGGCGTCCGACGCGTCGAGGGCGCTCTGCGCGGCCGCGGCGGCCGTCGACGACGCCCCCAGCGCGTCCTCGACCTGGGCCTGGAACAGGTTCGACGCGACCGTGAACGAGATCGTGAAGCCGATGACGAGGATGGCGAGGCTCGACAGGCCGAGCGTGATGAGCACGGTGCGGAACTGCAGCGACCGGCGCCACAGCGTGGAGAAGCGTCGGACGCGCTCGCGCAGCCATCCGGCGGCGCGCTGCGCCGGGGTGGCCGCGGTGGACATGGCGCGACCCGCCTCAGGTCGTGGTGCCGGCGCGATAGCCCACGCCGCGGACGGTCATCACGATCCGCGGGTTGTCCGGATCGTGCTCGACCTTCGCGCGCAGCCGCTGCACGTGCACGTTCACGAGTCGCGTGTCGGCCTTGTAGTGGTAGCCCCACACCTGCTCGAGGAGCATCTCGCGCGTGAACACCTGCTGCGGCTTCGATGCGAGGGTGAGCAGGAGGTCGAACTCGAGCGGCGTGAGGTTGATGCGCTCGTCGCCGCGACGGACCTCGTGGCCGGCCGCGTCGATCTCGAGGTCGCCGACCGTGATCGTGTCGACGACGGTCTCGGGCGCCGGGCGAAGCCTCGTCCGGATGCGGGCCACGAGCTCCTTCGGGTTGAAGGGCTTGACCATGTAGTCGTCGGCACCGGACTCCAGGCCCTTGACGACGTCGGCGGTGTCGCTCTTGGCGGTCAGCATGATGATCGGCGTGCCGCTCTCGGCGCGGATGCGGCCGCACACCTCGATGCCGTCCATCCCCGGCAGCATGAGGTCGAGGAGCACGAGGTCGGGCTTGGCCTCGCGGAACGCGCCGAGCGCGCCTCCACCGTCGGCGCAGAACACCGGATCGAACCCCTCCGTGCGCAGCACGATGCCGATCATCTCGGCGAGGGCCGTGTCGTCGTCGACGACGAGTACGCGAGGCGTCATGCGTTCGTTCTCCGTGGGTTCCGGCGGGCGGGCCGGGCGGCAGTCCAGTGGCACCAGCGTAGCCGTTCGCATGGACGGGTCGGCCGTGGGCGGCCTGTGGCAGCATTGTGGAATCCCCCGGGAAGGAGCACGACGCACGTGTCGGATCAGCAGTGGCATCCCCCCACTCCCCCGGCGAGCGCCGGATACGGACCGCCCCCGCTCCCACCGGGAGCCGCCGCACCGCCGCCCGCACCCGCACCGGGGTACGGCGCGACGACGGCGCCCGGCTACGGCGCGCCGCCCGGCGGGTGGACGCCGCCGCCGAAGCCCGGGCTGCTGCCGCTCCGGCCGATGGGCTTCGGCACGCTGCTGTGGGCGCCGTTCCGCACCCTCCGCCGGAACCCCGCACCCGTGTTCGGCACGGGCCTCGTCGTCCAGCTCGCCTCGGCCATCGCGACCGCCGCCGTCTTCGTGCCGTTCCTCGTGCTCGCGATCGGTCGCATCGAGTCCGCGAGCGCCGAGGACCTCGACGCGGTCATGACGGGGACGATCGGATGGCTCATCCTGCTCACGCTCGTCCCGGTCGCCGTCGGCGTGGTGGCCGGGGCCTTCCTGCAGGGCGTCATGGTCGTCGAGGTCGCGAGCGGCACGCTCGGCGAGAAGCTCGGGTTCGGCGCGCTGTGGCGGCGCGCCGCGGGCCGGATCGGCCCCCTGATCGGCTGGACGCTGCTCGTGAGCGTCGTCGTGCTCGGGGCCTTCGTCCTGCTCGCCGCGATCATCGTCATGACGGCCCTGATCGCGCCCGACCCGCTCACCGTCGTCGGCGTGGTCCTCGTCCTCCTGCTGCTCCTCCTCGGGCTCGCCGTGCTCGGCGCCTGGCTCGGGACGAAGCTCGCTCTCGTGCCGAGCGTCATCGTGCTCGAACGTGCGGGCATCGCGCAGTCGGTCCGCCGGTCGTGGCAGCTGACGACGGGGTACTTCTGGCGGACGTTCGGGCTGATCCTGCTCGTCGGCCTCATCGTCTCCACGATCGGCCAGACCGTCGTGCAGGTGCCCGTGCTGGGCGGTACGATCCTGGCCGTCATCCTCGACCCCACGGGGGGCGCGACGTACGAGGCGGTGACGATCGGGTCGACCATCGTCGGCACCGTGCTCTCGATCCTCGTGGGCGCGATCATCGCGGTCGTGCAGGCCGCGCTGATCGCCGTCATCTACATCGACCTCAGGATGCGTTCCGAGGGGCTCGACCTCGAGCTCGAGCGGCACGTCGAGGAGCGGGAGGCGGGCCGTCCCGTCTCGGATCCGTTCGCTCCCCCGCCGGCGGGTGACGCGGTCCCGACGTGGTCCTGACGGCCCTCGCGCGGCTGGAGCCGCCGCTCGACCCCGACGCGCCGGAGGCGCGGCGGTGGGTGGTCGAGGAACTCGCCGACCCGGAGTACCGCGCGGCCGAACCGACGCTCTTCGACCTCGCGGCGCAGGCGGTGCGCGACTGGATCGCGAGCCTGTTCAGCGGCGCCACGGGGCTGCCGGTCCCGACGCTCGCGCTCATCGCGGTGCTCGTCGTCGCCGGGCTCATCGGCCTCGGTCTCCTCGTGTTCGGCCTGCCGCGCCTGCGGCGCCGCTCGCCCGGCTCCGTTCCGCTCTTCGACGACGGCGACCTGCGCGACGCCGCCACGCTCCGGCGTGCCGCCGAACGGGCCGCGGCGTCCGGAGACTGGGCGCTCGCGATCGAGGAGCGCTTCCGCGCCCTCGTGCGGGGGCTCGTCGAGCGCGAACTCGTCCGCGTGCACCCCGGCACGACGGCCCACGGCATGGCGCGCGCGGCGTCCCAGCCCTTCCCCGGGCACGGCGCAGCGCTCGAACGGGCGGCCGACGCGTTCGACGGCGTGCGCTACCTGGGTCGTGCCGGCGACGCCCGGACGCACGCCGAGGTGGCCGCGCTCGACGCTGAGCTCGAGACGGCGCGGGCGGCCGCGGCGACGGGCGCGGCCGTCGGAGCGGACGCGTGAGCGCGGTGCGCGAGGACCCCGCGGTCCCGTCGGCATCCGAGTCCGGTCCCGTGCCCGCCCGCGCCGCTCGGGCGGTCTCACCCGGCGTGCGGGCGTCGCTCAGCCGCAGGCGCACGTGGGTCGTCGTGGCCGTTGCGCTCCTCGCCGGCGCACTCGTCCTCGTGGCGCTGCAGGGTGCGATCCGCGCTCCCGGACCGCCGCTCGCCGCCGACGATCCGGCGCCGGGCGGCGCGCAGGCCCTCGCGCGGGTGCTGGAGGGCCGCGGGGTCGAGGTCCGGCAGGTGCGCAGCCTCGACGCCGCCCTGGACGAGGCACGGCGCGGCGCGACCGTGTTCGTCCACGACGGGCTGGGCGTACTGGATCGGGAGCGGATCGGGGAGCTCGCCTCGGTCGCCGACGCCATCGTGATCGCCCGACCCGACTTCGCGGCGCTCGAGGTGCTCGCTCCCGGCGTGCGGCTCGCCGGCGCCGCGGAGGGCGGGCCCGGTCCAGCGGCCTGCGCCGTGCCCGCCGCGGATCGGGCCGGGACGCTCTCGGACGGGCAGCGGCTGCTGGCGATCGACGACGACGCCGCGGCAGCCGGCTTCACCGGCTGCTTCCCGTCCGGCGACGGGTTCGCCGTGGTGGCCGGGACCGCGCCGGACGGCGCCGAGGTGGCGTTGGTGGGTGCGACGACGCCGTTCGCCAACGAAACCATCGACGAGGCGGGCAACGCGGCCCTCGCGATCGGCCTGCTCGGCGAGCGCGAGCGTCTCGCCTGGTACCTGCCCGGGCCGGGCGACGCGGATGCCGCGGGCGCGCCGACCCTCGCCGAGCTGACTCCCGGATGGGTGAGCCCGGTCCTCGTCCTCCTCGTCGTCGTCACGATCGCCGCCGGCGCCTGGCGCGGCCGGCGGTTCGGTCCGCTCGTGGTCGAGGACCTTCCCGTGCACGTGCCCGCGTCCGAGACGGGCGAGGGCCGGGCGCGCCTGTACGCGCGGAGCTCCGCGCGCCTCCGGTCGATCGACCAGCTCCGGATCGGCACGATCCGCCGACTGTCCGCCGCGCTGCGACTGCCCCGCTCGGCCGAGGTCGACGCGGTCGTCGCCTCCGCGGCGGGCGCGACCGGGCGGCCCGCGGCATCCGTTCGCGCGCTGCTCGTCGACGCCGTGCCGCGCGACGACCGCGAGCTCGTCCGCCTCGCGCGCGACCTCGACGGGCTCGAACGCGCCGTGCACGCCGCGATCGCCCCCGATGCATCCCTCGAAGCCACCGACCCGACAGGAAGGCGACCATGACCGACCCGATCCCCGACGACGCGCAGCTGCGCGGCGCGCTCGACCGCGTCCGCACCGAGGTGGGCAAGGCCGTCGTCGGCCAGGACGGCGCCGTGACCGGCCTCATCATCGCGCTCCTCGCCGACGGGCACGTGCTGCTCGAGGGCGTGCCCGGCGTCGCGAAGACGCTGCTCGTTCGCACGCTCAGCCGCACGCTCCGCCTCGAGACGCGGCGCGTGCAGTTCACCCCCGACCTCATGCCCGGCGATGTCACGGGCTCGCTCGCGTACGACCCGCGGTCGGGCGAGTTCGCCTTCCGCGAGGGACCCGTGTTCACGAACCTGCTGCTCGCCGACGAGATCAACCGGACGCCGCCGAAGACGCAGTCCGCACTGCTCGAGGCCATGGAGGAGCGACAGGTGTCGGTCGACGGCGTGACGAGGCCGCTGCCCGCACCGTTCCTCGTGGCCGCGACCCAGAACCCGATCGAGTACGAGGGCACCTACGCCCTGCCGGAGGCGCAGCTCGACCGGTTCCTGCTGAAGCTCGTGCTCGAGGTCCCGGAGCGCGACGCCGAGGTGGCGATGCTCCGCCGCCACGCCGACGGCTTCGACCCGCACGACCTCGCCGCCGCGGGCGTCGAGCCGGTCCTCGGCGCGGCCGACCTGCTCGCCGCGCGCGCCGCGGCCCGCCGCGTCGGCGTCGCCGACGACGTGCTCGCGTACGTCGTCGACCTCGCCCGCGCCACGCGCCGGAGCCCGTCGATGCGGCTCGGCGTCAGCCCCCGCGCCGTCGCGGGCCTCCTGGCCGCGGCGAAGGCCTGGGCGTGGCTGAACGGCGTCGAGCGGGTGACGCCCGATCACGTCCAGGCCATGCTGCTTCCGGCGTGGCGCCACCGCGTGCAGCTCCGGCCCGAGGCCGAGCTCGAGGGCGTGTCGGTCGACCAGGTGCTGCGGTCGATCGTGCAGCAGGTCCAGGTCCCGCTCTGACGATGGCCCTCACCGGACGCTTCAGCCTGCTCGTCGCCCTCGGCGTCGTGCCCGTAGTGCTGCTCGGCGCCGACGCTGCCATCGCGTGGGCGACGCTGCTGGGCTGGCTGCTCCTGGCCCTGGCGCTCGGCGGAATCGATCTCGCGCTCGCGGCATCCCCTCGCCGCGTCGCCGTCGAACGCGACCTTCCGTCGCGGCTGCGCCTCGGCGAGACGGCCCGGTCGGAGCTGGTGCTGCGCAACCTCGGGCGGCGGATGCTGCGTGCCGAGGTCCGCGACGGATGGCCGCCGTCGGCGGGCGTGCACGGTCGGAACCGGTCGCGGGTCGACGTGCCGGCGGGCGAGGGGGGGCGCGTGACGCTCGCCCTGACGCCGACGCGGCGCGGCGACCGCGTCACCGAGGCGATCACGGTGCGCTCGCACGGTCCGCTCGGCCTGTGGGCGCGTCAGGCGACGCTCGCCGCACCCGGCCGGCTCCGCGTGCTGCCGCCGTTCCACTCCCGCGCGCACCTGCCGTCGCGCCTCACCCGGCTCCGCGAGCTCGAGGGCCGCACCCCGATCCTCGTCCGCGGACAGGGCACCGAGTTCGACTCGCTCCGCGAGTACGTGCGCGGCGACGACGTCCGTTCGATCGACTGGCGCGCGACGGCCCGACGCGCCGACCCGGAGTCCCCGGGGGCGGCGAAGCTCATGGTCCGCACGTGGCGGCCCGAGCGGGACCGGCGCATCGTGATCGTCGTCGACACCTCGCGCACCGCGGCGGCGCGCATCGCCGACGAGCCGCGACTCGACACGGCCTACGAGGCGGCGCTCCTCCTCGCGGCGCTCGCGACACATGCGGGCGACCGGGTGGACCTGCTGCTCTGGGACCGGCGTCGGCGCGGCCGCGTCCACGGCGCGAGCGGGGCGGACCTGCTGGCCCGCATGGTCGACACGATGGCCGACGTCGAGGCCGAGCTCATCGAGGCCGATTGGGCGGGGGTTCCCGCGCAGGTCCGCAGCGTCACGAGCCGGCGGGCGCTCGTGGTGCTGCTCACGGCAGCGGACTCCCCCGGCAGCGCGCGCGGCCTGCTGTCCGTGCTGCCCCAGCTGACCGCGCGGCACCGCGTGATCGTGGCCTCCGTCACCGATCCGACGCTCGGTGCCGCGGTGTCGCGGCGCGACGAGCTGGCCGACGTCTACGCGGCGGCGGCCGCGGAGCGCACCCGCCTCGACGGCGACCGCGTGGCCGCGGCGGCGCGGCGGCTCGGCGCGACGACCGTGGCCGCCGGTCCGGCCGACCTGCCTCCGGCGCTCGCCGATCGGTACCTCGAGCTCAAGGCCGCCGGGCAGCTCTGAGCGGATGCCGCGGGGCTCGCCGCACGGCCGGCCGTCCGCGGGCGACCGGGACTCAGCCGGCGGTCGCCCGCCGCGCGCCCGCGTCGAAGGCGGCGAGGTCGCCCGTCTCGCCCGCCCTCGCCGCGCGCCGGCCGAGGACGAGCATCGCGAAGAGCAGCAGCCCGAGGGCGAGCGCGCCGATGCCGATCTTGACCGGCCACGGCCAGGGCGCCGGCGTCACGAAGCCCTCGATGACGCCGGCGAGCAGCAGGAAGAAGACGAGCCCGATCGCGACGGAGAAGAGCGCCCGGGCGTCCTCCGCGACGGCGGCGCCCCGCGTGCGGGCACCGGGAGCGACCCAGGCCCAGAAGATCCGAAGGCCGGCCGCCGCCGCGACGAAGACGCACGTCAGCTCGAGCAGGCCGTGCGGGGCGATGTAGAGGAAGAAGGTGTCGGCCTCGTCGTAGGCGAACATGATCGCCGCGGTCAGGCCGAGGTTCTGCGCGTTCTGGAGGATCACCCACGGCACCCAGACCCCCGTGATGCCGAACGCCACGCACTGCGCCGCGATCCAGGCGTTGTTGGTCCACACGGCCCCGGCGAACGACGCGGCGGGATTCTCGGAGTAGTACGCGACGAAGCCCTCCTCGGCGATCTGCCGGAGTTCCTCCTCGCTGCCGAGGTTCGCCATGACCCGCGGGTCGGCGAGCACCCAGGCCGCGTACAGCCCCGCCACCGCGAACGTCGCGAGGGCGACGGCGAGGGTGAGCCAGCGCACCCGGTACAGGGCGGCGGGCAGCCCGACGAGCGCGAAGTGCGAGAGCTGCCGCAGCGGGTTCTCGGAGACGCCGGTGAAGCGCAGCCGGGCCCGGGCGAGGATGAGCGAGAGCCGCTCCCCCAGTGCCGTCGATCCCGCGGTGGCCTGCACGAGCGAGAGGTCGGCGGCCGCGGACTGGTAGCGCTCGATGAGCTCGTCGGCCTCGGCGCCGCTCGGGCGCGACCGCCGCGAGAGCGCGTCGAGACGCTCCCAGTCGTCGTGTCGGGCGGTCGCGAGCGCGTCGAGGTCCATCTGCTTGAATACTAGCCATGCCCGCCGACGCCGCCCCGACGCGGACCGCGACCGCGACCGCGATCGACGACGAGGCCGTGCTCACGGGCGAGGCGGTCGCGCTCGACCTCCGCCCCGCGAGCGCCGTCATGCGCGCCGGCGGCGCCGCGATCGACGTGGCCCTGACGATCGTCGTCGGCCTGCTCTCCCTCCTCGCGATCTCGGGGCTCGACCTCGACGAGGCCGCGTTCCGCGCGGTCGGCATCGCGCTGCTCGTCTCGTGCATCGTCGTGCTGCCGACGGCCGTCGAGACGGCCTCGCGCGGCCGTTCGCTCGGCAAGCTGGCGATGGGCATCCGCGTGGTCCGCGACGACGGCGGCTCGATCGGCTTCCGGCACGCCCTCATCCGCGCGCTCACGGGCGTGCTCGAGATCTGGCTCACCTTCGGCGGTCTCGCCGTGCTCGTCGGGTTCCTGAACCCCGACTCGAAGCGCCTCGGCGACATCCTCGCCGGCACGCACGGCCAGGTCGAGCGCGTGAAGGCCTACGTGCCGGCCGCGTTCGGCGTGCCCGGGGAGCTCTCGGGCTGGGCGGCCGTCGCCGACGTCGGTCGGATGCCGGATCCGCTCGCCCGCCGGGTCGCATCGTTCCTGCGCAACGCCCCGCACCTCGCGCCCGCGAGCCGGCAGCGCGTCGCAGCAGCGCTCGCGGCCGAGGTCGCCCCCTTCGTCTCGCCGGTGCCGCACGTCGAACCCGAGCTCCTGCTCGCCGGCGTCGCAGCGCTGCGGCGCGAGCGCGATCTCGCGGCGCTGGCGCTCGTCGATGCGCGCATGCGCGCCCTCGCGCCCGTGCTCGAGTCGCGGCCGATCGGCTTCCCCGAACGCTGAACGGCCGCCCGCGTGCGGGCCCGCGAAGCTCGCCGGCCCTCGCACGAGCCGAGACGGCGGATGCCGCGGCGCACGTCGCGCGCCGCGGCATCCGCCCGTGTTCAGTACCGGTAGTGGTCGACCTTGTACGGACCCTCGACCGGCACGCCGATGTAGGCCGCCTGTTCGGGCGTGAGCACGGTGAGCTCGACGCCGAGCGCGTCGAGGTGCAGGCGCGCGACCTTCTCGTCGAGGTGCTTCGGCAGCACGTAGACCCCGATCGGGTAGGCGTCCGGCCGGGTCCAGAGCTCGATCTGGGCCAGCACCTGGTTCGCGAACGAGTTCGACATCACGAACGACGGGTGGCCGGTCGCGTTGCCCAGGTTCATGAGGCGGCCCTCGGAGAGCACGAGGATGCTGCGCCCCGTCGGCAGGCGCCACTCGTGCACCTGCGGCTTGATCTCGACCCGCTCGGCACCCTCGAGCGACTCGAGCGAGGCCATGTCGATCTCGTTGTCGAAGTGGCCGACGTTCGCGACGACCGCGAGGTGCTTCAGCGCGAGGAGGTGCTCGAGCCGCACGACGTCCTTGTTGCCCGTGCCCGTGACGAGGATGTCGACCTGGTCGGCGACGGACTCGAGCCTCGCCACCCGGTAGCCGTCCATCGCGGCCTGCAGCGCGTTGATGGGGTCGATCTCGGAGACGATGACGCGCGCGCCCTGGCCGCGCAGCGCCTCGGCCGCACCCTTGCCGACGTCGCCGTAGCCCGCGACGAACGCGACCTTGCCGCCCATGAGCACGTCGGTCGCACGGTTCAGGCCGTCGGGCAGCGAGTGGCGGATGCCGTACTTGTTGTCGAACTTCGACTTCGTCACCGAGTCGTTGACGTTGATCGCCGGGAAGAGCAGCTCGCCGTCGGCGTGCAGCTCGTACAGACGGTGCACGCCGGTCGTGGTCTCCTCGGTGACGCCCCGCAGCTCGGTCGCGATGCGGGTCCAGCGGTCGGGGCTCGCGGCGAGCGAGCGGCGGAGCGTGTCGAGCACGACGCGGTACTCCGCGCTCGCGTCATCCGCCGCCGCCGGAACCGAGCCCGCCGCCTCGAACTCGCGCCCGCGGTGCACGAGCAGCGTGGCGTCGCCGCCGTCGTCGAGGATCATGTTCGGGCCGACCCAGTCGGCGCCCGCGGCCTCGGCCTCGGCCGACCAGTCGAAGATGCGGTCGGTGCACCACCAGTACTCCTCGAGCGTCTCGCCCTTCCAGGCGAAGACGGGCACGCCGGCGGGCTCGTCGACCGTGCCGTCCGGGCCGACGACGACCGCGGCGGCCGCTTCATCCTGCGTGGAGAAGATGTTGCAGCTCGCCCAGCGCACCTCGGCGCCGAGCGCGACGAGCGTCTCGATGAGCACCGCGGTCTGCACGGTCATGTGCAGGCTCCCCGCGATGCGGGCGCCGGCGAGCGGCTTCGACTCGCCGTACTCCGCGCGGAGCGCCATGAGGCCCGGCATCTCGTTCTCCGCGAGGCGGAGCTGGTGCCGGCCCGCCTCGGCGAGCGAGAGGTCGGCGACCTTGAAGGGCAGGGCGGATGTCGCGGAGGGCGTGACGAGGGTCATGGCGTCCATTCTCGCAGCCGCGTGGGCCCGAGGCATCCGCCCGCCGCGCGAACGGCTACGCGCGGATGAGCGCGAGCACCTCGTCGCGGACCGCGGTCATCGTCGCGACGTCCTCGCCCTCGACGTTGAGCCGCAGCAGCGGCTCGGTGTTCGAGGGCCGCACGTTGAACCACCAGAACGGCTCGTCCTCGGCGGTGATGCCCGTCGCGGTGAGCCCGTCGAGCTCGTCGAACTCGACGCGGCCCGTGAACGCCTCGACGATCCGCGTGTAGGCGGCCGGCACGTCGGCGACGGTCGAGTTGATCTCGCCGGAGAGCGCGTACGGCGTGAACCGCGCGGACATCTCGGAGAGCGGCGCGTCCTGGGCGCCGAACTCGGCGAGGAGGTGCATGGCCGCGAGCATGCCGTTGTCGGCACCCCAGAAGTCGCGGAAGTAGTAGTGGGCGGAGTGCTCGCCGCCGAACACCGCGCCGGTCTCGTTCATGCGGTCCTTGATGAGCGAGTGCCCGACGCGCGTGCGGACCGGGATCGCGCCCACGGCCTCGATCGTCTCGGGCACGAAGCGCGAGGTGATGAGGTTGTGGATGACGGTGGGCTCGGGCTCGCCGAGGGCGCGGACGCGGGCGATCTCGCGGAGCGCCACGATCGCGGCGACCGCCGACGGGTCGACCGCCTCGCCGCGCTCGTCGACGACGAAGCAACGGTCGGCGTCGCCGTCGAACGCGAGCCCGAGGTCGGCGCCCTGCTCGAGCACCGCGCGCTGCAGGTCGACGAGGTTGGCGGGGTCGAGCGGGTTCGCCTCGTGGTTCGGGAAGGTGCCGTCGAGCTCGAAGTAGAGCGGGACGATCTCGAGCGGGAGGGCGGGCAGGCCCGCCGCCTCGCCCAGGACCGCGGGCACCGTGAGCCCGCCCATGCCGTTGCCGGCGTCGACGACCACCTTCAGCGGGCGGATGCCGCCGAGGTCGACGAGGGTGCGGAGGTGCTCGGCGTAGTCGGCGAGGACGTCGGCCCGCTCGACGCGACCGGGCTCGGGCACGACGGGGACGCCGGCCTCGAGGTAGTCGGCGGCGCGGTCGCGGATGGCCGCGAGCCCGGTGTCGAGCGAGATGCCCTGGGCCCCCGCCCGGGAGAACTTGATGCCGTTGTAGGCGGCCGGGTTGTGGCTGGCGGTGAACATCGCCGCGGGCGCGTGCAGCGAACCCGAGGCGAAGTAGCTCTCGTCGGTCGAGCAGAGGCCGATCGCGACGACGTCGGCGCCGCGTGCGGCGGCGCCGCGGGCGAACGCCTCGGCGAATCCCGGCGACGAGTCGCGCATGTCGTGGCCGACGACGACGCGGCCGCCCCCGGCGCCGACCTCGTCGACGAACCCGGCCCCGAGCGCCTCGACGACCTCGGCGGTCAGCGCCTCGCCGACGATGCCCCGGACGTCGTAGGCCTTCACGATCGTTTCGAGGCGCGCGAGAGCACCCGGCTGCACGGGGGGATTCATGCCGTGAACCCTACCTCACCGAGGGTGACGTGCCGGATGATCTGCCAGCCGCGCGGAGCGGACGTGCGCTCGGCATGGCGCGCGCACAGGTCGTAGGAGTGCGGCTCGCGCGTGAACGACAGCGGCCCGAGGACGGCGAGCGAATCGGCGTAGTCGTACGTCAGGGTCGCGACCGCCTCAGCGGTGCATGCGGTGCGCGAACAACGTCTCATGGCGACCCCCAGCGTAGCGATCCGACCGGCCGCTACGATGGAGGCCATGCCCCGTTCCCGTCGTGTCGCCGCGACGTCGGCCTCGCGGAGACGCCTGTCGCGCGACCGTCACGGCCGCGGCATGCGGTCCGCGGTGACCGGCCCCCACCTCCCGCCGCTCCGGACCCGGATCGACGAGTTCGACGTCACGCTCGCCTCGACGGCGGCCTACCTGCGGGGGCTCTGGCCCGACCTCGAGGGCGTCGCGTTCCAGGTCGCCGACGCTCCGGCCGAGGCGATCCACGACGACCACGTCGACCGGTGGCGGGTCTACCACGACGAGCGCCGGATCGTCTTCTTCCGGCTGCCGATCGTGCGCTTCCTCCGCACGCAGGAGGGCGAGGAGAAGGACGAGCGGCTCCTCGTGGAGAGCTGCGTGTTCCGCGCGGTCGCCGACTTCCTCGGCCGCGACCCGTGGGAACTCGCACCGGGTCGGTACCGCCACCTCTGACGCGCCGGCTCGGCTCGACGGCACACCGCCGGGACCGAGCACGCCGCCCTACTGCGGGAACACGCGCACCGGGCTGTCGAGGGGACCCGGCGGCGCGACCGGGATCGAGGCGAGCGCGTCGTCGGCCTCGAAGGTGACCGCGGCGTGCGCGCCCTCGACGCCGTCGAGGATCACGCGGTCGCCGCCCTGCACGGCCACGGAGGCCGTGCCGCCGGCCGGGACGGTCACCGAGCGCTCGGCCCCGCCGATCGCGACCGTCGCGGTGACCTCCGCGTCGCCGGGGTTCGCCAGTCGGAGGCTCGCTCCCGGCCCCTCGGGGATCGCGACCGCGGCGCGCTCGAGGAGCGGACCGGTTGCGGCCGACCAGGCCAGGTCGGCGAGGATCGGGTCGTCGCCGTCGCCGAGGACCGTGGAGCGCGCGGCCGCCACGACGGGTGCGTCCGCGTCGACGACCACGGTGTACGAGCCGGGATCGAGCGCGCCGAGCGGGAGGTCGGTGGTCTGGCCCGCGGCGAGCGTGACGTCGATCCGCGAGACGGCCGCGCCGCCCTCGTCCCGGACCTCGACGACCGCGGAGGCCTCGGCGTCGTCGGGCGCGAACAAGCGCAGTGCGGCGAAGTCGTCGCCCTCGGCGTGGTCCTCGTCGGGCGCCACGCCCTGGAGGTCGGTCACGACGAGCCCGGGCACGACCTGGCGGGTCGCGGGCGGGGCGACCGGCGTCGACAGCTCGACACCCGCGGGTTCGAGGCCCAGCACGACCGAGTGCTGCAGCGCCGCGGCGATCGGCGCGCCCGAGCTCGTGACGTGGACGACCGGCGTGCGCACGCTCGGCGCGAGGCCGGCGAGCGAGACGACGCGCTGGCTCGCCGGGGGCACGACGATGCCGAGGCCGGCCGGCGCCTCGACCGCCCCGGCCTCGCCGACCACCCGGACGTCGACCGTGGAGGCGACCTCGCCGGGGTTGGCGAGCAGCACCAGCCCCGATCGTCCGACCTCGGTGGCGCCCGCGACGAGCCACGAGTCGGATGCCGGCTCGACGCACGCCGCGGCGGCGAGGCCGCTCAGCGACTCGGTCGCCGCGGCCTGCGACTGCGCACCCGCGAGCATCCCGGCCAGCACCGCCCCGGGCTCGGCGGAGATCGCGACCGGACCGCCGTCCGCGGCCGCCCCGGCGTTGTCCGGCGCGTCGAGGGGAACCTGCTCGATGGCCGCGCTCTCCGGGTCGGCCGCGACGACGAGCTCCGGTGCACCGACCGACCGGGCGGTGGCCGCCGCCGCGGCGTCGTCCGCGAGCGAGAGCAGCGGACCCGGACAGACCCGGAGCTGCCGGCTCTCCGCCGGCTGCACCACCGTCGACGGCGGTTCGGCCGCGACCTCGGGCAGCGCCGCGACGGATGCCGCGAGCAGCGCGCCCGCGACGAGGCCGCCCGCGGCCACGACCGCGACGCCCCGAACGACCCCCCGGATCACGTCACGCCTCGTCGGCACCGCGGCCACCTCCGTCCTCGTCCACGAGTTCCCCGGGCCCCGCGGCCGCAGCGACCGGCTGCGCGCCCGACGACGCGTCGTCGCGGCTCGACGACCCGGACTGCGCCGCATGCGTCGCCTCCGGCGCGGCCGCGCCGGGCTCGGTCGTCGTCTGCTCGTCCGTCGCCGCTGGTCGCTCCCGGACCGGCCGTCGACGACGCCGCACCGACGGCGGCCGGCGGTCGGGCTCCCGACCCCCGCCCGTCGGGATCGACAGCAGGAGCGCCGCGCCGATCACGACGAGCTGGCCCGCCACGACCCATCCGGCGACGGGTCCGGGATCGGGGATGCGGGCACCGGGCGCGTTCGGCTCGGCGCCGACGAAGCGCCAGATCGGGCCGAAGTCCGTCTCGCCGATCGCGACGACCTGCGGATTCCCGTCGAGCGCCGCGCGAGCGCGCTGCTCGACCGCGACCGCGGCGGTGTCCTCGGGTGCCGCGGACCCGACCAGCACGAACGACAGGCCGAACTCCTCGACGGCCGCGGTCGCGTCGTAGCCGCTCCGCGAGGCGAGGTTCCCGGCGAGCGTGGCGATCGACTCGGTCCGCTGGGTGAGGTCGCGCCGCGTGGAGGCGAGGGTGGACTGCTCGTCGAGCGTGGCGCCCGTGCCGCGCTCGATGGTGGCGCGGATGCCGCCGTCGGCCGTCGGCTGCATCCGCAGCGTCCCGACGCGCGGATCCGACGCCGCCTCGGCCTCGACGAACGCCGGGAGCGTCCGCTCCGGAGCCGGCCCCACCGCCGTGCGGCCCAGCGCGATCGCTGCGACCGTCGGCGCCACGGCGACGATCCCGAAGGCGGCCACGACCGTGGCCGCGAGCGCCGCCCCTCGTCGCAGGGTGCTGAGCGCGAGGATCGCGGCGGCCAGCAGGCCGAGCCACATCACGCTGATGCCGGCCCCCGCCCATACGGGCACCGTGCGATCGCCCGAGAAGGCGACGTGCACGAGGGTGGCACCGAGTGCGGTGGCGAAGCCCGCCGCGGCGAGGGCCAGCGCGAGCAGGCCTCCGCGCAGGCGGCGCGTCGCCACGACCCCGATCGCGGCGAGCGCGAGCGGGGCGAGGAGGACCGCGAGGACGATCGGGGGCGGTACGAGGTCGGCGACGAGCCCGCCGAGGGCGTCCTCCCAGCGGCCCCACGTGCCGTTCGCCTGTCCGAGCGCCACCTGCGCCACCGTCGGCTCGCCGCCGCCGTGCGGCACGCCCGGGTCCGCGAGGAGGGAGAGCGGCGCGCCGCGCCCGACCTGCTGGACGATCAACGGCAGGGCCAGCGCGAGCGCCGGCAGCGGGATGCCCGCGAGCCGGACGGCCGCGCGACCGGCGAGCGGCAGCGCCACCAGCCAGGCCAGCACGAGCGCGGGCGCGAGGACCGGGGCGCACGCGACGATCGCCGCGAACACGAGCGAGGCGGCCGCGGCGGCCGCCCAGGAGGTCCCGGCGGCGAACATCAGCACTGCGAGCCAGGGCAGCAGGACGTGCACGAGCACCGCGGCCGGGCGGCCCGCGGCGAGCGCATCGAGGAGCGGGGGCGCGACCGCCCACGCCAGTCCGCCGAGCACGCGCAGCGAGGCACGCTCGGTGAGGCGGGACGCCGCGAACCATCCGCCGAGGCCGGACAGCGGGATGGCGAGCAGCCACAGTCCGAGCAGCGCGGCTGAGGGGTTCCAGAACGCCGCGCTCCCGAGGACCGCGAGCACGCCGGCGAACGGGTCGGCCGCGCCGGCGAACCCGCCGCCGACGTCCCGCCACCCCGCGGACGCGTTGCGCCAGAGCGAGGCGACGTCGTCGGAGAGCGGCAGCAGGCCGCCGCCGGAGATCCCGCCGGACGCGATCAGCGGCGCGTACAGGATCGCGGCCAGCGCGATCGTGGCGAGCAGGACCCATCCCCCGCCCGTCTGCAGGAACTGCAGGTCGTCGACTCGGCCCCGCGCGCGCTGGCGGCGCGCCTCGGCCGCGAGCTGGCGTCGCACGCGGACCTCATCGGGCCGGATCCGGAGCGGGGCGAGCGCGGACCACTTCGCGGTCTTCACGCGCGCGATGCCCCGCCGCGAGCGCGCGACGCGCTGCGGCGTGACCATGACCTCGATCGCGGCGGCGAACTCGCCGGGAATGGAACCCGGGGTCTTGACGAGCAGGTGCCGGAGCGACCGGAGCACCGCGATCGGCAGGAGGGCGAGCCAGTGCACGGGCACGAGCACCACGGGTGCGTCGGCGAGCCGCCGATGGAGCCAGGCGGTCCGGGCCGCGCGTGCGCGGTGCCGCGCGGCGCGGCCGCCCGGCTCGGAGCCGGGGCCGGCGATGCCGGCGTCGGCGAACCGGATCGCCGCCGACGGCACCGCGATCACGCGATGTCCGGCGAGCCGTGCGCGCATGCCGAGGTCGAGGCCGTCGTCGACGACCGGGAGGGCCGGATCGAAGCCGTCGAGGTGGCGCCAGACGGCGTGCCGGACGAGCAGCCCGACGGGGTCGGCCCCGAGGACGTCGGAGAGGTCGTCGTGCTGCCCCTGGTCGAGTTCGCCGTCGACGATCGGCAGGCTCCGACCGCCTCGCGTGACCGATCGGCCGAAGCGCACGATGCGCTTCGGATCGTCCCACGCGAGGAGCTTCGGTGCGGCGATCGCGGCGGTGCGCGCGTTCTCGAGCGCCGCGACGAGCGACTCCAGCGCACGGGGCTCCGGAGCGGAGTCCTCGGTCAGCAGCCAGAGCGACGACCGGTCGTCGGGCGGCTCGGGGAGGGTCCGCTCCACGGCCGCGACCGCAGCGCCGAACGGCTGCGACGCCCCGAGCGAGACGACGTGCGAGGGCCGCAGCGCTTCGACCACGCGCCGGGTGGCGTCGTCGGCGTCCATGAGCACGACGGCGAGGTCGTCGTGCGGGCGCGTCTGCGACCGCAGCGCGTCGAGCGTGGCGCGGAGCCGGTCCCCGCCGTGCTGCACGACGAGGACGGCGGTGACTCTGGGGAACATCGGGGCAAGCCTAGGCGGCCGCCCCCGCGGCATCCGTCAGCACTGCGGGCGTGCCGTGAGCACGCACCGCACGCCTCGCAGGACGGTCAGCCGGCCTGCCGACGGAGCTTGCGTCGCTCGCGCTCGGAGAGCCCGCCCCAGATGCCGAACCGCTCGTCGTTCGCCAGCGCGTACTCGAGGCATTCCGAACGGACCTCGCAGCCCGTGCAGATGCGCTTGGCGTCGCGCGTCGAACCGCCCTTCTCGGGGAAGAACGCCTCCGGATCGGTCTGCGCGCACAGCGCATCGGTCTGCCACGCCAGTTGGTTGTCGTCGTCTGCGACCCCGCGAACCCCCGGTACGCCGAGCCGCACGGGGTCGACGAACCAATCCTCAGGTACCCCAGAACGATATTCAGGCTTGCCCATATCGTCTCCCACCCAGTTGTACCGACATCCCCGAGGGGTGTGTCTCACCAATTACATCGGTGTAATTCGGTGGAGTCAAGTCGCGGATGGAGAACCCTCAATACCTCGTCGAGGCTTGACAACCGACGCGACACGCTGGATGTGTGTCCGAGTCGTGATCGGGCTCACTCGACGGATGCCGCGCGGCGGGCCGACCACGCGCTCGCGACCATCTCGCGGAGGCTGTGGCGCATCCGCCAGTCGAGGTCGCGCGCGGCGAGCTCGCCCGACGCGACGATGCGCGCGGGGTCGCCCGCCCGGCGCGGCCCGACCTCGGGGGTGAAGGGCGTGCCCGTCACCGCGGCCACCTCGCGCATGATCTCGCCGACCGACACGCCGTCGCCGGATCCGAGGTTGTAGACCGCCTCGATCGGCTCGCCGGCGTCGAGGCGGCGCGCCGCCGCCACGTGCGCGTCGGCGAGGTCCGCGACGTGGATGTAGTCGCGCACGCACGTGCCGTCGGGCGTCGGGTAGTCGTCGCCGTTGATGCGCGGCGTGCGGCCCTCGAGCAGCGCGTCGAAGACGAGCGGGAAGAGGTTGTGCGGACTCGGGTCGAAG
Source organism: Agromyces luteolus (assembly GCF_009729855.1). GTDB lineage: Bacteria > Actinomycetota > Actinomycetes > Actinomycetales > Microbacteriaceae > Agromyces > Agromyces luteolus. Next base: position 79,768 of record NZ_WODA01000014.1, read on the forward strand.
ACCTCGTCGGTGCCGGAGCCGACGACGTTGAAGTAGCGGAGCGAGGTGTGCCGGAGGCCGGCCGCCCGCGCCTGGTCGGCGAGCAGCCACTCGCCGATCAGCTTCGACTCGCCGTACGGCGACTCCGGGCGCTTGGGCGTGCCCTCGGTCACGAGGTCGACGTCGGGCGTGCCGTAGACCGCGGCGCTCGACGAGAACACGATGCGGTCGACGCCGGAGGCGGCCATCGCGCCGAGGAGCCGCGCGGTCCCAGTGACGTTCTGCTCGTAGGTGTGGAGGGGGCGCTGCATCGAGACCCCGGCGTACTTGAACCCGGCGAGGTGGACGACGCCCCGGACGTCGTGCGCCTGCATCGTGTCCTCGAGGAGGGCGCCGTCGAGGATCGAGCCCCGCACGAACGGCGAACCCTCGGGCACGAAGGTCCTCCGGCCGGAGGAGAGGTCGTCGACGACGACCGTGTCGATGCCCCGGGCCCGGAACGCCCGGACGACGTGCGCCCCGATGTAGCCCGCGCCCCCGGTGACCAGCCAGCTCATGTCCCGCCCTCCGCCGCCGGAGTCTCCGGCGTCGTGACGATGCTAGCGGCCGGGGATCAGGCGCGAGGCAGCGGGGTCCGCTCGACGTGACGCACGCGGTCCCGGATCTCCGGCCGGCCGTAGCCGTCGGAGTCGAGCCGGAGCAGCGTCGCGACGACGCCCCACGCCGCGAGTCCCGCGAGGATCAGAAACACGATGATGTCCATGGCAGGAATTCTGCGCCTTGCAAGATCCTGCCGAAAGTGGCAGACTCGCCACTGATCGACACATTCCTGCCACCCTGTGGCGGTATCGAGGAGGATCCGTGCTCCGGAGCATCGCCTGCATCGCCGTCCCGCAGATGGCGCCGTTCGAGTTCGGCGTGATCTGCGAGGTCTTCGGCATCGACCGGACCGAGCACGGCGGCCCGACGTTCGACTTCCACGTGGTCGCCGCCGAACCCGGCCCCATCTCCACGAAGCTCGGCTTCGACGTCGTCGTGCACGAGGGGCTCGAGGCCGCCGAGACCGCCGACCTCGTCGCCGTCCCGGCCTCGCTCATCGACGAGCCGGCCCACCCCGAGGTCCTGCGGGTCATCCGCGAGGCGGTCGACCGCGGCGCCTGGGTGCTGAGCGTCTGCTCGGGGGCCTTCACGCTCGGCCGCGCCGGCGTCCTCGACGGGCGGCGCGCGACGACGCACTGGATGTACACCGACCGCATGGCCGAGATGTTCCCCGAGACCGAGGTCGACCCCGACGTGCTGTTCGTGCAGGACGGCAAGGTCGTCACCGGCGCGGGCACCGCCGCCGGTATCGACGCGGCGCTGCACATCGTCCGAACCGAGCTCGGGGCCAGCGCCGCGAACATCGTCGCCCGCCGCATGGTGGTCCCGCCGCAGCGCGACGGCGGCCAGTCCCAGTTCATCCAGACCCCCGTGGTGGACGCCAGGAGCGACTCGTTCGCGCTGGTCACCGAGTGGATGCTCGAGCACCTCGACGAGGACCTCACGGTCGACCGCCTCGCCCGCAAGGCGCTCATGTCGCCCAGGACCTTCGCACGCAAGTTCCGCGCCGAGACCGGGACGACGCCGAACGCCTGGCTCAACCGCCAGCGCCTCCTCCGTGCCCAGCAGCTGCTGGAGGAGACGGACTTCACGCTCGAGGAGATCGCCCGCGAGACGGGCTTCGGCGCGGCGGCCGTCATGCGACACCACTTCGTGAAGACGCTGCAGACCACGCCGACCCAGTACCGGCGCGTGTTCGGGCCGCGACAGGCCGGGTGAACGGCGGGCGGATGCCGCGGCATCCGCTCGGCGGTCAGCCCTGCGCCGGCGGCACGGTGGCCACCCACGCGACGCCGTCGCCGCCGAACGCGAGCGACGCCTCGTCGGGTGAGACGAACGCGGCCTCGCCGCGCGCGATCGCGATCGACCCGTGCGCACCGGCGACCTGCACGTCGCCGCCCTCGGCGAGGACGATCGCGGGTCCGGCGAGCGCGATGCGCGCCGCGTCGTCGGCCCCCTCCACGCGGAACAGGGTGAAGTCCGGTGCGGCCGGCCGGTACTCGAGGACGCCCGGGGCGGCCTCGACAGGAGACAGCACCGGCGGCTCGATCGGCGTGAAGTCGAGCACCTCGAGGAGCTCGGGCACGTCGACGTGCTTCGGCGTGAGGCCGCCGCGCAGCACGTTGTCGCTCGCGGCCATCAGCTCGATCCCGAGGCCCGAGAGGTAGGCGTGGATGTTCCCGGCGTCGAGGAAGAGCGCTTCGCCGCGACCGAGGGTCACCCGGTTCAGCAGCAGGGAGATCACGATCCCGGGGTCGCCCGGGTACTCCTCGGCGAGGTCCAGCACGGTGCGGAACGACGCCGCGTACGGCGAGTCGAGCGCCGCATCGCTCGCGGCGAGGGCCGTCACCCGCTCGACGAGCCAGGCGGCCTCGCCGCTGTCGTCCCCCCGGCCGTCCTGGAGGAGCCAGCCGACGCTCTCGCGCAGGCCGTCGGGTCCGTCGAGTCGCGAGGCGAGCAGGTCGAGCGCGCCGGGCTGCGGCTCGGGCGAGGCCGCGTCCGCGGTCCGGAGCGCGTCGAGGACCCCGCGGACCTCGTCGCGCCGGCGGAAGCCCGAGAGCGCCTCGAAGGACTCGCTGACCGCGACGATCAGCTCGGGCTTGGCGAACGGGTCCTTGTAGTTGCGGTCGAAGGCGTCGATCGGCACGCCCTCGGCCTCCTCGCGGCCGAAGCCCGTCCGCGCCTGGTCGGGCGTCGGGTGCGCCTGCAGCGAGAGCGGGCGGGCGGCGGCGAGCACCTTGAGCAGGAACGGCAGCCGCGCCCCCTCGCGCGCGTGCGCGGGCCCGAGCGCGAGCGCGGGGTTCGCCGCGATGAGCTCGGCGAGATCCGCCGCGCCCGCGTCATCCGGCTCGACCACCTCGGCGGGCGACCCCGCGTGCGCGCCGAGCCACAGCTCGGCCTCCGGGGATCCGCTCGGCTCCACACCTCGGAACTCCGCGATCGCGGTGTGGGAACCCCACGCATAGTCTCGGGGCGTGTTGCGGATCGCGACAAACATGCGGAGTGGGGTCCTTTCGCGGTTTGGCCCCAAACTACCAAGCGCTCCGCCCGCGGGCCGGTGGCTGCCTAGGCTCGGCCCGTCCCGCCGATGAATGAGGAGCCGTCATGTCCTTCGAGCCGCTCGCGAGCGACTTCTACTCGTACGCGTCCCTGCTGACCGACCGCGAGCAGGAGGCGCTCGCGTCCCTCCGCACCTGGCTCGAGCGCGACGTCCGGCCGATCGTCAACGACCACTGGGAGCGCGCCGAGTTCCCGATGGAGGTCGTGAAGCCCCTCGCCGAGCACGGCGTGCTCGCGTACGCCTGGGACGAGACGACGCCGTTCGAGAACTCGGCGGTCTTCCGCGGGTTCGTGGCGCTCGAGCTCGCTCGCGTCGACGCCTCGGTCGGCACGTTCGTCGGCGTGCAGAACGGACTCGCGACCGGCTCGATCTCGATCGCGGGGTCGGCCGAGCAGCGGCGGGAGTGGATCCCGCGCCTCGCCTCGGGCGAGATCGTCGGCGCGTTCGGCCTCACCGAGCCGCTCTCCGGCTCCGACTCCGCGCGCGGCCTGCGCACGACCGCTCGCCGCGAGGGCGACGAGTGGGTGCTGAACGGCGAGAAGCGCTGGATCGGCAACGCGACCTTCTCGGACATCACGATCATCTGGGCGAAGGACGAGGCGGACGGCCAGGTCAAGGGCTTCATCGTGCCCACCTCGACGCCCGGCTACGAGGCGACCAAGATCGAGGGCAAGATCAGCCTGCGGATCGTGCAGAACGCCGACATCACCCTCACCGACGTCCGCGTGCCCGAGTCGCTGCGCCTCCAGAACGCGGACTCCTTCCGCGACACCGCCGCCGTGCTGCGCCAGACCCGCGCCGAGGTCGCCTGGGCGGCGGTCGGCACCGCGATCGGCGCCTACGAGGCCGCGGTCCGCTACGCGACCGAGCGCGTGCAGTTCGGCAAGCCGATCGCCGGGCACCAGCTCGTCCAGGACCTGCTCGTGAAGTGCCTCGGCAACATCACCGCCTCACTCGCCATGGTCGTCCGGGTGTCGGAGATGCAGGATCGCGGCGAGCAGCGCGACGAGCACTCATCGCTCGCGAAGACGTACGCGACGGAGCGCATGCGCGAGACGGTCGGCTGGGCCCGCGAGGTGTGCGGTGGCAACGGGATCGTCCTCGACTACGACGTCGCACGGTTCTTCGCGGATGCCGAGGCGCTCTACTCGTACGAGGGCACCCGTGAGATGAACACGCTCATCGTCGGTCGCGCCATCACGGGCGAGGCGGCCTTCGTCTAGCCCCTCCCGGCGGCCGGTCCGACCCGGCCGCCGCGATACCCTTGTGCGCATGACCCTCGGACGACGGCCGGTGCTGGAGAGCGCGTTCGCCACGTTCGTGTTCTTCACCGCGTTCGCCGGCCAGTTCTGGCGGAACCTGCTCGGGTGGTGGGGATTCGGCGCCGTCGTCGCCGTGGTGCTGGTCGGGTCCGTCTGGCTGTGGATCGCCCGACGTCCCCGCCCGACCTGGCGCCGGACGCCGAAGTCGACGCTGTTCTTCCTCGGCATCGCGACCCTCTCCCTCGCCTGGTCGCACTACCCGGGCGGCACGGCACTCGGCCTCGCGATCCTCTTCACCACGACGATCGCCGCACTCTCGCTGACGCTCTCGCTCGGCTGGCACGGAGTGCTGCGCGCCGCGAGCGGAGCGCTCAAGTGGGTGCTCGCGCTCTCCCTGCTCTTCGAGCTCTGGGTCGCCGTCTTCGTCCGCGAGCCGCTGCTGCCGAACTTCCCCGACTTCGACCCGTCGGCGGACGACCTGCCGATGGCGTTCTTCTGGTCGAGGGGGCTGCTCTTCGACGGAGGCCCGATCGAGGGCATCGTCGCGAACCGCAACCTGCTCGGCATGGCGGCGCTGATCGCGGCGATCCTCTTCGCGGCGCTCCTCGCGAGCGGCGGCACGCGCCGCGCGCAGGGCATCGGCTGGCTGGCGGTGAGCGGGGTCGTGCTCCTGCTCACGAGGTCCGCGACGGTGGTGCTCGTCGGCGTGCTCGTGCTCGCCGCGTACGGGTTCGCGATGTGGGCACGCCGGGTCGGCCCGGACGGCCGGCGCATCGTGTACGTCTCCGCGGCCGCGGCGCTCGCGGCATCCGTCGCCGTGCTCGCCCTCGCCTGGAACGCGCTGCTCGAGCTCTTCGGCAAGGGCGACGACCTGACGGGGCGCCTCGACATCTGGGCGTCGGTGAGCGGCCTCGCCGCCGAGCGCCCGGTGGTCGGCTGGGGCTACATCGGCTACTGGCAGCCGTGGGTCGAGCCCTTCGACGGCCTCGCCGTCCGCAACGGCGTCGAGTACCTGCAGGCCCACAACGCGTGGCTCGACGTCTGGATGCAGCTCGGCGTCGTCGGGCTCATCGCCTTCGCGTCGATCGTCGTCGGCGCGCTCTGGCGCTCGTGGTTCCTCGCGGTCGACCGGCCGAGGGACGAGCGCGGGCACGCCGTGGGCTTCTCGGCGATCGCGCTGGTCCCGCTGCTCGTCCTCGTCGCGCTGATCGGCCAGTCGCTCGCCGAGAGCCGGCTGCTCATCGAATCGGGATGGATCCTGCTCCTCGCGATCGCCTGGGGGACGAAGCAGCGGCAGTGGTCGCCCGAGCCCCTCCCGGCCATGCCGCCGACCCGCTCGCCGCGCCGATGGTCGCGCACGGAGGTACCCCGGTGAGGTCGGCCCTGCGCGAGTTCGCCGGCTCGGCGCGCTTCGCGCAGGCGGTCACGCTCATGTCCGTCGGACTGGCGTTCTCGACGTACGCCGTGCGCGCGCTCGTCGGCTGGCCGGGGCTCATCGCCGCCGTGGCGACGCTCATCGTGCTCTCCGGCCTCTCGCTCGTCGCTCGCTGGCGGGCCGTCGAGTGGTACGGCATCCTCCCCCTCACCATCCTCGTCTTCGTCGGCTGGTGCGGCGCCTCGGTGATCTGGAGCGACACGCCAGGCCTCACGGTCCTCGGCGTGGGCTACCTCGTCGCCTTCGGCGTGCTCGGGGTCTACGTCGCCCTCATGCGCGACACGATCCAGATCGTGCGGGCGTTCGGCGACGTGCTGCGAGTCCTGCTCGGCATCTCGCTCGCGCTCGAGGTGCTCTCCGGCATCCTGCTCGACCTGCCGATCGCGTTCCTCGGGATCCAGGGCAACCTCGCGTCCCTCGGCCCGTTGCAGGGCATGTTCGGCTCGCGCAACATGCTCGGCTTCGTCGCCCTGATCGGCCTCATCACGTTCATCGTCGAATGGCGCACCCGCAGCGTGCTCCGGGGCCGCGCGATCGCGTCCGTCGTGCTCGCGGGACTGCTGCTCCTGCTCTCCGGATCGCCGACCACGTTCGTCGCCCTCGGCATCACCCTCCTGGCGCTCGCCGCGCTCTACGGCCTGCGTCGCGTCTCGGCGGAGACGCGCTGGCGGTGGCAGCTCGCGCTGCTGATCTCGGCGGTCGCCATGATCGTCGTCGGCTGGATCACCCGGATCCGCATCCTGGAGCTGCTCGACGCCCGCGGCGAGTTCGACGTGCGCCTCGACGTCTGGCGCGAGGTGTCCCGGTACCTCGCGGTGAACCCGCTGCAGGGCTGGGGCTGGGTCGGTCGCTGGCCGGATGCCGCGCCCTACGTCTGGGTCCAGCGAGGCGTCGGACGCGACCACGCGTCCGCGCTCAGCGCCTACATCGACGCCTACTTCCAGGTCGGGGTCATCGGGGTGCTCCTCTTCGCCGGGCTCGTGGGCGTCGCACTCGTGCGCGCCTGGCTCCTGGCCTCGTCGCGGCGGAGCGTCGTCTACCTCTGGCCCGCGCTCGCCCTCGTCGCCCTCGCCGTCACGAGCTTCGCGGAGAGCTTCGCCCTCGTCGAGGGCGGGTGGATGCTGCTCGTCGTGTGCGCTGTGAAGGCCGCGCGCGACATGAGCTGGCGCGACGCGCTCGCGGGCACGGCGACCGCGCGACCGTCGTGAGCTCCGCGCGCGATCAGACGGGCTGGACGAGATCGCGCAGGACGTCCTGAGGACCCAGGCCGTACCGCGTGTACCGGCCGGTGCGCCACTCGCGGAGCACGGGCCCGATCCGAGCGAGGCGCGCCGCGGGCAGGCTCGAGCGCGCCCGCTCGTGCGCGAGCTTGTCGCCCGTCACGGTGGCCACGAACTCGGGCGCGACCCTGCCGGCGCGCTCGGCGATCACGGGCAGGCGCTCGGCGAGCGCGACCGCCCGCGCCAGCAACCGGCCGTTGCGTCCGGTGCGCGGTGCCCGCAGCCGGTCGATGCGGCCGCCCCAGCCCAGCGTCGTCACGCCGATCTGGTTGGCGCCGTGCTGCCGGTAGCCGATGAGCTGCTCCGGACGGACGCCGACGCCCCCTGAGACGGCGGCCACGATCGCCAGCCATTCGTCGTGGACCCAGCTCGGAGGGAAGGGCGCGGCGAGTTCGACGAGGTCGCGGCGGAGCATCACCGTCGCGCCGGTCAGGAGGTTGCGCCGGAGCAGTTCGTCGAACGCGGCGGGACCGTCGACCGCGGCGCGGAGCGCCTCGTCGATCCCGAGCGTCCCGAACAGCGACGCCGGCAGCCGGGACCCCTCCGCGTCGACGAGATCGGCGTCGCTCGCGACGAGGCGCAGCGACGGACGCTGGTCGAAGGCGGCGAGCGCGAGCGCGATCCGATCGGGGCGCCACACGTCGTCCTGGTCGGCGAGCGCGACGAGGTCGCCCGTCGCGGCGCGGAGCGCCTGCTCGAAGTTCGCGGTCACGCCGAGGGGCTCGGGGTTCCGCAGGACGACCAGGTCGACGGCGCCCCCGCCGCGCCGGTGCTCGGCCACGGCGCGCTCGACGATCTCGAGCGTGTCGTCCGTCGAGGCGTCGTCGCTCACGACGATCTCGTCCACCGGCCTCGACTGGCCGAGGATGGTGCGGACCTGCTCCTCGACGAAGCGCGCGCCGTTGTGCGTGCCGATCGCGACCGAGACCCGCGCCGTCCGGGCCGCGGGCCGCGCCGTGGCATCCGCCCTCGCGCTCATTCCCTGCGGAGCCCGACCTTGAGGACGCCGAGGAACATGCCCGCCATGATGGTCTGCGAGCCGAGCATCATGAAGAGCGCGGCGAGCACCGCCGTCCGGGTCGTGGTGCCGGGATCGAGCGGGCCGAAGTCGGCCGCACCCCAGGCGACGAACTGCCAGATCGCGATCCCGAGGCCGACGAGGAACAGCGCGAGCCCGGCGAGCGCACCGCTCTCGAGGCTGATCCGGCGTTCCAGCCGATCGAAGTTGCGCGACCTCGGTATACGGAAGCCCTCGTGCTGCGCGTAGATCTTCGTCAGGATCGCGAACAGCACCGACTGGTAGCCGACGACGGTGAGCGCGGCGAGGTACACCTGGCTCGACAGGTCGAATCCGACGTCGCCGAAGACGACCGGCCCGAAGGCGAGCGCGAACGTGCCGAGGAGGCCGATGAGGAAGGCGACGGTGCCGGGGATGAGGAAGAGCCATCGCGGGCTGAAGATGAGCAGGAACCGCAGGTGGCGCCACCCGTCCCGCCAGCTGCGCAGGTGCGGTGGCCGGCTGCGGCCGTCCTTGTCGAGCGTGGTCGGCACCTCGGTCACCCGGAGGCCGCCGAGGGTCGACTTCACGACGACCTCGCTCGCGAACTCCATGCCCGTGGTCTGCAGGTGCAGGTCGAGCATCGACTGCCGGTGGAAGCCGCGGAGCCCGCAGTGGAAGTCGCCGATGGGCGAGCGGAAGAGGACGCGGCCGACCCACGACAGCACCGGATTGCCGAGGTACTTGTGCAGGGGCGGCATCGCCCCCTCGGCGATGCCGCCGCGGAACCGGTTGCCCATCACGAGCTGGTCGCCGGCGCGAAGGCGCTCGACGAACGCGTCGAGCCTCGAGAAGTCGTAGCTGTCGTCGGCGTCGCCCATGATGACGTAGGTGCCGCGCGCCGCTTCGATGCCCCCGAGCAGCGCGCTGCCGTAGCCCTTCGCGGGCACGTCGACCACGCGGGCGCCGTGCGCCAGGGCGATCTCCTGCGACCCGTCGGTCGAGCCGTTGTCGGCGACGACCACCTCGCCGACGACGCCGCTGCGTTCGAGGTACCCGTTCGCCTTGTCGATGCAGGTCGCGAGGGTCTCGGCCTCGTTCAAGCACGGCATCACGATCGAGAGCTCGATCGTGTCGGTCGCAGCGGGCATGTCGCGGTGGGTCCTGTCGTGTGGGAGGGCGAGTTCATCGTACAGAATGAGACATCGTGGAACTCGGACTGGTGGTCTCGACGCTCGGACGCGTCGGACCGCTGCAGCGCCTCCTCGATTCGCTGTCGGGCCGGCTCGGTCCGGGCGACGAGCTCGTGATCGTCGCCCAGCGCAACCTGGCGGAGGTCGAGGCGATGGTCGAGCGCTTCGACGCGGGCGGCGGACGTGCCGTCGTCACGACGAGCGACCCCGGAGCCGCCCGAGGGCGCAACCACGGCGTGGCCGCGCTGGGCGCGGCCGTCGACCCGCTCCTCGTGTTCCCCAACGACACGACCTGGTTCCCCGCCGGCACCCTCGAGGCCCTCCGGGCGCTGCCCGGGACGACGCGCCTCGCGGCGATGACCGTCGTCGACGAGCACGGCCCGAAGTTCGACCTCCCCTCCCCCGGCACGCCGTTCGACCGGTGGAACGCGTGGAGCGTCATCGAGATGGGCCTGCTCGTGCGGCGCAGCCTCTTCGACGCCGTCGGCGGCTTCGACGCCGACCTGGGCACCGGAGCACCCACCCCGTGGCAGGCGGGCGAGGCGACCGACCTGCTGCTGCGCGTCGACGCGCACGACCCGCGGGCGACCGCCCGGATCACGTGGCTGCCGCCGTCGGTCGCCGTCGGCGGGATCGCCGACGCGCACGGGCTCGGCCGCGCCGACCGCCGACGGAAGCTCCGCGCCTACGGCCGGGGCCTCGGCCTCGTCGTCACGCGCTGGCACTACCCGTGGCCGTGGCGGGTCGCGTTCGTCGGCGGCGGCCTCGCCTTCGGACTGCGACACGGGCGCGACTACGGGGTCCTCGACGGCTGGTGGGTCTTCCTCGGCCGGCTCGAGGGCGCGCTCGGCCGGACGTTCGGGGGCCCGGCCCGGGTGGAGGCGGTGCGCCGATGAGCCTCGAGTCCCCCGCCCCGATGCGCCTGCGCCGCGCCACGATGAGTGCGATCACGCTGCTCGGCGGCGTCTCGCTCGCGGTGATCCCGGCGGCGACCGTGTCCATCGCCTCCCGCCTCTTCACGACCGCCGAGCAGGGCGTCATCGCGGTCGCGGTCACCGTCGCGACCTTCGCGGGGCAGCTCGCGTTCGCCGTCATCGTCGAGTCGCGGCTGAGCTCGGCCGGCACCGAGCGACGCGTGGTCTTCCCGCTGTGGCTCGCCGCGGCATCCGTCGTCGCCGGCGTCGCCGTCGTCGTCACCGGGCCGAACGTGGTCTCGCTGTGCATCGGGCTGCCGGTCCTCGTTGCGGCCCTCGAGGTCGGCCGCGGCGTGTCGGTCGCCGAGCGCCTCGATCGCCGCGAGATCTGGGCCTCGATCCTCGTCGGCGCGGGCGCACTCGCGGGCGTGCTCGCGGGCTTCGCGGGCCAGGCGTGGGCGCTGGTGCCGCTCGTCGCGGGCATCGTCACGGCGACCATCGTGCGGTGCCTCCCGGTCGAGCACCGCGCGAGCCGGCCCGAGCGGCGCGTCATGGGCTGGGTCGTCGCCGACACCGCGATCACCGGAGCCGTGTACCCGCTGCTCAACTCGATGATCCTCGCGTTCCTCGGCCCGAACGAGGCAGTGCTGTTCGCGGCGATCTCGACCGTGTCCGGCCTGCTCGCGATCCCCCTGAACTTCATGCGGCTGAGACTGCTCAAGGAGCATTCGGGCCTCGACATCGTCGTGTCGGCGGGCGCCGTCGTCGCGGCGGTCGCCGCGCTCCTCGTCGCCGAGTGGCTCGGCGTCTTCGGCTTCCTCTTCGGCGAGGCGTGGACCGCCTCGGCGACCCTCCTCCCGCTCCTCGTCGCGTGCGCGTGGCGCGCGGCGTCGCTCGCGACCACCATCCCGTTCGCCTCGTTGCGCCGACGCGGCGAGGTGCGGCTCGTGACCGGCCTCCGCGCGCTCGTCTCGGTGATCACGTTCGCGCTGGCGGGGCTCGCCCTGCTCACCGGGTCGCTCGCCGCGGTCTTCGCCGGGCTGCTCCTCGCCGAGCTGGTCTCGGCGGTCGTGTACGAGGCCGCGCGACGGCGGCGCGTCGCCGCCGGGCGGGCGGTGGCGGATGCCGCCGGCGCCGCGGGCACGGCGCATGCGGCGGGCACGGCGCGTGCGGATGCCGCGGGGCCGGCGCGCCACGTCCGCGACGAGCATCCGGAGGGCGACGCGTCGTGACCCGGATCCTCGTCGACCTGCTGTTCATGACCGGCCGGAAGGGCGGGATGGAGTCGTACGTCCGCGAGCTCTACCCTCGCCTGGGCGCGCTCCGGCCCGACCTCGAGTTCGTGGGGCTGGCCTCGACCGAGCTCGCAACGGCGGGCGCGCCGTGGTTCCCCGGCGAGCTCGTGGCATCCGGTCGCTCCGGGGAGGACCGCGTCGCCTGGGCCCGCGGCGAGGTGCTCGACGTGTCCCGGCACGCCGCTCGACTCGGCGCCGACCTGGTGCACGCGCCCGCGAACCTCGGACCCGTGCGCTCCCGCACCCCGATGGTCCTCACCGTGCACGACCTGCTCCCCTTCCGCCATCCGGAGTTCGTGCCCGGCCCGTACGCCCCGGTGCTGCGCTGGATGATCCGCGGCGCCGCGCGCGCCGCGCGCCGCGTGCTGACCGTGAGCGAGTCGACCGCGGCCGACCTCAGGGCCCTGCTCGGCGTCGAACGGGAGCGCATCGACGTGGTTCCCCTCGCGGGAGGCACCCCGGGTGCCGCGACGGGCGCCTCCGCGGACGCGGTCCGGTCGGACGACCTCGTCCTCGCGATCGGCAACCGGATGCCGCACAAGAACTTCGTGGCGCTCCTCGAGGCGGTGGCCCTCATCCCGGCCGACCGCCGTCCGCACGTGGTCGTGACGGGCAGCCACGACGACGACCCGCTCGCGCCCGAGGTGCGCCGGCTCGGGCTCGAGGACCGCGTCCGGCTCGAGGGCTGGGTGGCGCCCGACGAACTGGAGCGGCTCTACGCCCAGGCGGCGCTCTTCGCCTTCCCGACCCGGTTCGAGGGCTTCGGGCTGCCGCTCATCGAGGCGATGGCCCGCGGGGTGCCGGTCGTGGCCTCCGACCTGCCCGTGCTCCGCGAGGCGGGCGGCGACGCGGCCCGATGGTTCGATCCCGACGACACGGCGGAGCTCGCTCGGACGATCGACGAGCTCCTGGCGGATCGGGGCGCGCGCGAGCGGATGTCGCGGGCCGGCCTCGAGCGATCGGCGCGATTCTCGTGGGAGCGCACCGCACGCGGAACGCTCGAGTCGTTCGAACGCGCGCTCGCCTCCGGCTGAGCGTCACCGGCGCAGGCGATCCGCCCGACGCAGGAGTTCGTCCACGGAGCCCGCGAGGTTCCGGGCCGCGCGCTCGCGCGCGAACCACTCGGCCGTCGATCGGCGCAGCTCTCCGCCGGCCTCGACGACCTCGCGGATCGCGGCGCCGAGCGTCTCGGGCGAGGCATCCGTCGCCACCGCCCCGTTCACGCCCGGTTCGACGAGTTCGGCCGACGCGTTGTCGTCGCCGGCGACGACCACCGACGGCACGCCGACGGCGGCGGCCTCGGCGACGACGAGCCCGAACCCCTCTCGAGCGGACGGGTTCACGAGCGCCGCCGCCCCGGAGACGACCGCGTCGAGGTCGTCGTCGTCGAGGCGACCGAGGAAGTGCACGGCGTCGGCGACGCCCGCCGCAGCGGCCGCGGCGCGCACGCGCTCGGTCTCCGGGCCGGTGCCGACCACACGCGCCTCGAGGCCGGGGATCGCCCGGCGTGCGACCGCGAGCGCGGGCGGCAGCGCCTCGAGGCGCTTGTCGGCGATGTGGCGGCCGACGAAGGCGACGTAGGGGGTGTCGGCCTCCCGACCGCTCCGCTCGCGCGACGCGGCGTCGAGCGCCGCGGGATCGACCGAGGTGCGAGGCGGACCGGCGAGGTCGAGCAGTCCGAGCACGATCGGGTCGACGCCGGGGAGCGCCGCCCGCAGCCGGGTCCGCGTGAATCCGCTGTTCACGAGTCGGAGGTCGCCGATCCGGACCGCGAGCCACTGCAGCACCGCCGCGACCGTGCCCGTCGCCGCCCCCGCGTAGGTGCGCCACTTGCGTGCGGGCCACACCTCGAGCCAGTCCACGGCGATCACGACCGGGCGGCCGAGCAGCGCGGCGCGGACGGCGAAGACGTTGAGCACCGGCAGCGCGGCCACGACCACGAGGTCGACGTCCCGGCGGCGCCGCACGAAGTGGCGGAACAGGCCGACGGCGAACGCGACGGCGCTTCCCGTCGTGCGCACGCCGGCGTCGTCGTAGATCTCGCCGCGCCACACCGACACGAGGTCGAACGGAGCCGGCGGCGGCGCCGACGGCGGCCACTGCGCGCGGGTGACGTAGGTCACGTGCGCGCCGCGCGCCACGAGCTCCTCCGCCATGCGCCGGTAGACGCGCTCCCCGCCGCCGGTGTTCACTGGGAAGACGCAGTCGTAGGCGATCGACACCCGCCGCGCGCTCATGCGCGGGCGCTCCCCGGGGCATCCGCGTCGGTCGCGTCGTCGACGGCGGGTTGCCCGGCCGCCGCACCACCGGAGTCGAGCCGCGCCGCCGCGACGCCGAGCCGTCCGACGAACACCGCGAACGCGGCCGAGGCCAGCGCGTACAGCGCCACGAGCAGCGGCCACCCGCCGGGCGGCTGCCACTCCGGCGCGAGCACCATCTCGGTGATGCGGTCGTCCAGCCCGACCACGTAGCGGTACATCACGAACAGGAACGCGTAGGCGCCGAACGCCGAGAGCAGCACGGCGCCGAGCCAGGTGTACCGCACCGAGAGCCGCGCGATGCGATCCGCGGGCCGGACGGAGAGCAGCCGGCAGATCACGATGAGCGCGCCGAGGTACAGGAACAGGCCGTACCGGCCCTGCCAGATGATCCCGGTCTGCCCGACCGACCGCGCCTGGACCAGCACCGGCACCACGACGCAGGCGGCGATCGCGACGGAGACCACCACGGCGTCGCGACGCGACGCGGATCCGACCGCCAGGAACACGATCGCGCCGACCACCGCCGCCACCGACCACAGCGCCCAGGCGGGGAGGATGGCGTCGAGCCATCCGAACTCGCCGATCGCCTGCTGGAGGAGCTCGTCGGTGAGGCGCAGCATGTAGACGACGCCCTCGAGGAAGCCCGCGCCGACGAGCGGGGCGTCCCCCTCCCTGGCCTGGCTCGAGAGGCTGCCGCCGACGAAGGTCCACCCGAGCGAGAAGAGCCCGGAGACGGCGATGATCGCCAGCCACACGTAGCTCCGAGCCGTCGTGAACAGGCGCCGGACCGGCGCCCACCCCACCGCCAGCGCGGCGATCGCGACGATGACGACCAGCCAGAGCGGGCCGAGCGCGCGCGCCGTCACGAGTGCGGCCGACGCCAGGGTCACGACCACCCACATCCAGGTTCGCGAGAACACCGGCCCGGGGTCGTCGCCGTGCGCCTCGAAGAGTCGCAGCACGCCGACCCACAGCGCGACGGATGCCGCGATCTCGAGTCCGTTCGGATTGACCGAGCCCATGAGGTAGACGCACATCGGCAGCGCCGAGAACGCGAGCGCCAGCGGCATCCACCGCGCCCTCGTGCCCGCCATCGCGAGCTGGAACGCGGCGCCGACGAAGAGCGCCCCGAGCAGGGCGCTGACGACGCGCATCGCGATCACGCCCGCGTCGCCGCCGATGAGGAGCGAGGGCCAGCCCACCAGCGCGTAGTAGACGGGGTTGTAGGCGCCGGTCCACGTGTTGAACCAGTCCTGGCCCCCCTCGTCGCCGAGGGAGACGCCGCAGTCGGCCGAGCGGTTCTCGTCGTCGACGTAGCACAGCAGCGCCGGGTCGTACCGGTACTCGGCCGGCAGGCGCACCACGAGGTGGAGGACCCCGTCGACCTCGGCGCCGATCACCTGCCCGCGCACCTGCGCGATCGCCTTCGTGGCGTGCGCGTTCTCGTCGGGCACCGAGAAGATCGGGCTCGCGAACGCCCACAGGATGCCGAGGAGGGCGGTCAGGGCGAAGCCGACGAGTCCCGCGCGGTTCGCGGCGGTGCGGCGAGCGGCCGTCGTCGGTGCGTTCACCCCTGCTCCCGCTCGATCTCTGGCATGACCGCCCGAGTCTAGCAACGCGGGAGCTGCCGGAACCGGCGATGCGCCTAGGGCACCGTGACGGTCCGGCATCCCGCGGAGGTGGTCGAGCCGGGACCGGCCTTGTTGATCGCGTACACGCAGATCGAATGCGCTCCCGGGCCGAGCCCCGCGAGGTCGGCGCGGAACCCGTGCAGATCGCCGATCCCGGGGAACACGTCGCCGAGGCCCTCCTTGACGAGGCTCGCCTCGACGGATGCCGCGCCGACGCCGTCGACGTACACGTGCACGCGGATCGGATCGATCGTGTCGGGATCGAACGCCCATCCGCGCACGAACGCGGTGCCCGGGGCGGATCCCGCCGCCGCTTCGTCGACCCAGATCTTCGGCGAGCCCTGCGGCATCGTCACGTCGATGCATCCGAGCCCGGCATTGCCGCCCGCGCCGACGTTGATCGCGTAGGCGCAGACGCGATGCGATCCGGGGGCGAGGCCGGACAGGCGGGTCGAGAACCCGTGCGCGGTGCCGTAGCCCGGCCAGGTCGGCGACGTGCGCTCGACGTCCGCGGCGATCGACGCCCAGCCGCGCCCGTCGACGTACAGGTGCACGCGGATCGGATCGACGACGTCGGGGTCGTAGGCCCACCCGGTCACGTCGATCACGCCGACGTCCGGGGCCACGGCCGATTCGAACGCTCCGGTCGGGGATCCGCTCGGCATGCTCACCCGGTCGCATCCGATCCGCGTGTTCGATCCCGCCAGGACGTTGATCGCGTAGACGCACACGGTGTGAGCGCCGGGAGTCACGCCGCCGATCGTCCCGGCGAACCCGTGCCGGTCGCCGAAGCCCGGCTTGGCCCCGTCGAGCCCGGCCTTCACGCCGTCGGCCGCGATCGAGGCGCGCCCGACGCCGTCGACGTACACGTGCACGCGGATCGGGTCGACCGTGTCGGGGTCGATCGCCCATCCGCGGAACGTGAACTGCCCGGGGGCGCCGGCGGCCTCGTCGATCACGCCGAACGGATTCGCCGAGGGGATCGCGACCCGGACGCAGCGGAGCAGCGTGTTCGATCCTGCGCCGACGTTGATGCCGAACACGCAGACCGACCGCACGCCCGGGTCCAGCCCGCCGACGCGCGCCGTGAACCCGTTCGCACCGGTCGAGGTCGACCGGTCCGCCACCACCGAGGCCTTGCCGACGCCGTCGACGTACACGTGGACGCGGATGGGCGAGCTGGAGTTCGGGTCGGACGCCGTACCGCTGACCTCGATCGCACGGTACCCGCCGACCGCGCGGGTCACGTCGCCGCTCGGCGAGTCGTTCCCCTTCGTCGATCCGAACCAGTCGGTGAACAACCGCCAGAAGTTGCGGTTGCCGTAGCTCGAGCACGAGTCCCCCGTGCCGTAGAGCTTGGCCAGCGCGGCGGCGTTCGGGGTGTAGGGCGTGTAGAGATAGAGCCCCGCGGTCGCCTGGTTCTTGATGTAGACGGTCTTCGTGCCGCACGCCGTGTTCGGGTGGTACAGGATCGAGTTGTTCCGTCCGGCCTCGTAGGCGCGCCCGGTCGGGGCCGCCGCGTAGCGCTTGAACTGGAGCGCCGCGGAGTACACCTGGTTGAAGAATCCGTAGTACTGGCTGTCGCAGTCGGCCGTGTCGGGGCATCCGTAGCCCGTGGCGCTCCGGTACTGCCGGTCGGTCGGCGAGGAATCGGTGACGAGGCTCTGCTCCTTCTCGAGGAGGACGATGAGCGAGCGGGGGTTGATGCCGCAGACCTGGGCGACGTCGTAGATGATCTGCGCCGCCGACTGGTTCGACCTCCCCGCGTACGCGCTGCAGCGGCCCGACTCGCCGGGCTTGCTCGTCGTGTTCGTGCGGTAGCTCTTGAGGCACGTCGGACCGGAGGTCGCGGCGCAGGTCGGAACCCGCGCGTTGAGGAACGACTGGATCGCGGAGACGCTCATGGTCGACCGGTCGTAGAAGACCTGGTCGCTGATGATCATGCCGGGATCGAAGTCGCGCGCATCCGCCGCCGCGGCCGTCGAGTCGCTCGAGACGGCGTCGACCACCGTCACGCCGCCGACGGCGACGAGGGCGGCGACGACCGCGAGCACGATTCGCTTCATTCCGGGACCTCCACCGTCGCCTCGTCGCTCCGCGCGTCGCCGTATCGCAGGACGATCGTCCATGCTCCCGGCCCGAGCTCATCCCCGGGGACGAACACGGAACCGCAGTCGAGGCTGCTCGGACCGGGCTGCGGCGTCGCCGTCCGCGAGACGGCGGCGCCGTCGATCGAGAACTCGAACTCGCAGTCGACGGCGTCGTCGAGGGAGCCGTCGACGAGGCCGGACGCGATCACCTCGCCCGAGGGTTCGTTCCACTCGACGTGCGTGAGCAACGGCGTCGCCGTCGGTGCGCCCGTCGGCGGCGACGTCGGATCGGGCGACGCCGTCTCGACCGAACCGGGGGTGGAGGGCGTCGGCCCTCCACCGGGCCCGGACACGCCGCAGGCCGCCATCGTCGCGAGGCATGCCGCGGCGACCAGTACCGCGATGGCCGAGTCCGTCGCACGCATGGACGCCCCCTCCCGCTCGCACGCCGTCCGCGCGGTCAGGCTAGCCGCGATGCGAGCCGGCGCGGGGAGGCCACGCCCGGGCCGCCGGGCTCAGTCCGACTGCCCCGGGGAGCGCCGCCTCGACCGGAACCACCAGGCGCCGTACCCCGCCGCCAGTCCGAGCAGGGTGATGAGCGTCGCGATCGTGCCGGCCGCCAATCCCGGGGGCGAGTACGAGAGGACCACCTCGTGCTGCCCCTCGTCGAGCGCGACCGCGGCCGCGACGTGGTCCGCCGCGATCATCTCGACCGGCTCGCCGTCGACCGTGGCCGACCAGCCCGGGCGCCGGAAGGAGTCCTCGACCACGAGGAGCCCGTCGCCGTCCTCGACGACGACCCGGAACTGCTGCCGATCCGTCGAACCGGAGTCGACGACCTCGATGGCGGCGTTCGAGCCGGAGTCGACCGACGCCGATGGCGCCTCGTCGAGCACGGCCGTGGCAGCCCCCAGGCTCCCGGAGGCGAGGAGCTCGACGCGCGCGTCGGAATCCTCCTCGACGACGGCATCGTCGGCCCAGTGCACGCGCTCCGCGGCGTCCTGTCGCTCCAGGATGGTGGCGTCGCCGGTGTGCACGATCCGCAGACCGTCGTCGGCGGGCCGGATGACGTCGACGGCGAGGTCCGCGTCCGCGGAGCTCGCGACGCGGTACTCCGAGTCGGCCCCCTCGATCGTGAGGCGCGCGAACCACTCCGCGTCATCGGCGAGGTCCTCGCCCATGACGGCGATCGATCGCGTCCCGGAGGTCGCGGGAATCCAGGTGGACGTCTCCGTCAGCACCGATCCCGACGCGGCGTCCACGATCTCGACCACGAGTCGGATGCCGTCGGCGGAGGATGCGACCCCCTCGTCGATCGTGTAGGCGACGCCGCGGACCGGACCGCGTTGCACTCCGCTCTCGAAGCTGCCCTCGCCGGCGGTCCGGACGCCGCCGACGCGCGTGCCGGCGTCCACGTCGCCCGGAAGGGCGACCCCGGGGTCGACGACGAGGTACCGGACGGCGAGGCGATCCAGCACGGCCGAGCGCCCGTACTCCCCGAGCCGGTCCGACGGCAGGCTCGAGTACGTCGGGCTCTGCAGCGCACGGTCGTCGACCGCGAGCATCAGGTCCTTCCACTGCGGCGTCATGAACGCGTGACCGCCCACCGCACGCTGCCGGTACAGCGAACTGGAACCCGGCAGCGTCACCTGTCCGACCGATGCGTAGCGGCCCTCTCCGAGGTTGTCGTCCAGGAACTCGTGCGTCGGACTGCTCGGGTAGAACGTCGAGGTCTCGGACTTCGGCCACCACGCCGACGCGACGAGGGTCGCCGGAACCACCAGCACGATCGGGATGACCACCGCCGCGATCACCCGGAAGGTCGCACGACGCCAGAAGTAGGTCAGCACGACCATCGCGACCGCGAGCAGCGCGGTGATCGCGATCGCCGCGACCTGGTGCCGGACCTCGCCGAGTCGTTCGCCCGGGACCCGGCGGAGTGCGTAGAGCACGATGCCGATCGCGCCGAGCGCGAGCAGGGTGGGCACGGCGAGGCGGAGGGTGAGCGCGAGCCGGCCGCGCAGGCCGGCGCTCGCCCAGGTCTGCCGCAGGTCGGCCCCGGGAGCATCCGACGACAGCATCCGGTCGAACCCGATCGCGGCGAGGATCGCCGCACTGAAGCCGACGATCACGCGCAGGCGGCCGACCGGGTTGTTCGAGAAGATCGGCAGCTCCTGCGCCATGCCGAGCAGCGGTCCCCCCACGTAGACGAGCACGACGGAGACGCCGAGCGCGACGGCGAAGAAGATCGCGACACCCCGCTGCCGCGCCGCGCCGCGCCGGAACAGCGCGACGGTGGCGAGCAGCACCAGCGCCACGGCGCTCGCGTAGGACAGGTGCTCGACGGGATGCCCGCCCCAGCTGCCGATCGTCGGTCCGCCGTTGATGTCGGGCACGAGCGCGGAGGCGAGATCCTCGATGGGCAGGTGGGATTCGGGCGACTGGCGCCTGATCGACAGGTCGATGACGTTGAGCGCATTGACCGCGAACGGCACGAGTTGCCACGCCGAGAGCAGCAGGCCCAGCAGCACGCCGCCGGCCGAGACGAGCCCGGAGCGGATGACGGCCCGCACGCCGGAACGCATCGACAGCGCGCGCACGATGACGTAGGCGCCGCCGAGGTAGAGGGCGTACCCGGCGATGGCGGGGAACCCGCCGAGCATCATGCCCGCGACGGCCACCCCGACCGGCAGGATGTCGCGCAGGCGCGCCTCGACGGCGGCGCGCTCCAGTGCCCAGAAGAGCAGGGGGATGAAGGCGGCCACCCGGTTCTGGGGCCAGTTGGTCCACGCGATCATGAACCCCGACGCCGCGAACAGGATGCTCGCCACGGGCCAGGTCTCCTGCCGGATCCCGAGCCGGCGCAGGAAGAGGGACATGCCGAGGGTGATGAGCGCGATCTCGAGGAGCTTGACGAACGCGGGCGCCAGCGCGCCGGGGAGGACCCACCACGGAAGCGAGAGCGGCGAGTACACGCCGAAGTTCGGCAGTCCGCCCAGCTCGGCGCCGCCCGCGACGTAGGGGTTCCATCCCGCGGGGCTGCCGGCTCGCACGGAGTCGACGAACAGGAGGGTCTGCGGCGCGATCGTGTCGATCGTGTCGCCGATGAGCCGGTTCGTGATCGGCGACATGTCGGCGAGCTCGGACTGCCACGGGGGCACCGCGGCCAGGAACTGCGTGCCGAGGAAGGTCCCGATGCCGACGAGCGGGAGTCCGATGCTGAGCACCGTGAACAGCACGAGCGCGCCCCAGGCCACGACGAGCCCCCAGGGGACGCTCGCGAGACGGGTGAGGATCGCGGGCGCGCCCGATGACGGGCGTCGGCGGTGCGGGGGCGTGGCCGTCGACACATTCTCTCCTTGGTGGGGGACCGGGTCATTCTACGGACACGCGGCGGGGAGGAGGCGGCGAGCCCGTCCCCGTGAACTGAGATAATGACGTGCACATCACGTCGGTGTGCGTGCCGCGTCCCCACCAGAGAGCCCCATGAAGGTATTCGTCCAGATCCCCTGCCTGAACGAGGAGGAGACCCTCCCCGCAGTGCTGAAGTCCATCCCCCGCGAGATCCCGGGCGTCGACGAGGTCGAGATCCTCGTCATCGACGACGGGTCGACCGATCGGACGGTCGAGGTCGCCAAGGAGCTCGGCGTCACGCACTTCGTCCGGCACGCCCGCAACATGGGGCTGGCACGGTCGTTCGCCGACGGCGTCGACTACGCGCTCCTGCACGGTGCCGATGTCGTCGTCAACACCGACGGCGACAACCAGTACCCGCAGGCGCGGATCGCCGACCTCGTCCAGCCGATCATCGAGCGCCGGGCCGAGATCGTGGTGGCGGACCGCCAGACGCAGAAGGTGGAGCACTTCTCACGGTTCAAGAAGGTCATGCAGCGCTTCGGCAGCTGGGTGGTCAACAAGGCCGCCGGAACCGACCTCCCGGATGCGGCGAGCGGCTTCCGCGCCTACTCGAAGGAGTCGCTGATCCGGCTGAACGTCGTCACGAGGTTCAGCTACACCATGGAGACCATCATCCAGGCGGGGTACAAGCGCCTCGCGATCACGAGCATCCCGATCGAGACGAACCCGAAGACCCGCGAGTCGCGGCTCTTCAAGAACATCTGGCAGCACATGGCGCTGTCCGGATCCGCGATCGTCCGTGCCTACCTCATGTACCGCCCGTACATCGTGTTCGCCTCGCTGGGCGCGATCCTCGCCGTGCTCGCGCTCATCCCGTTCGTCCGCTACCTCACGCTGCTGGCGCTCGAGGTCCAGGGCGATCACATCCAGTCCCTCCTCATCGGCGCGATCCTGGCGACCGGTGCCCTGCTGTCGTTCGCGCTCGGCGTCATCGCCGACCTCACGAGGATCAACCGATCACTCAGCGAGGACTCGCTCGACCTGCTCAAGCGGCAACGGTACGGTCGCTAGCGTGCGGGCCCTCGTCGTCGGGGCGAACGGATTCCTCGGCTCCCACCTGGTCGACGCCCTCGCCGTGCGCGGGCACGACGTGACCGCGTTCGACCGGTTCAGCACCGACCGCCGCGCGTTCGACGCCGACGTGCCGGTCGTCCGCGGGGACTTCACGGACACCGAGGCCGTCGCGCGAGCGGTCTCGGGACACGATCGGGTCTTCCACTTCGTGTCCTCGACGACGCCCGCGACCGCCGGCAGCGATCCCGTCCTGGACGTGCGGGGCAACGTCATCCCCTCGATCGCGCTGCTTCGCGCGTGCGCCGAGCAGGGCGTCGAACGGGTCTACTTCGCCTCGTCCGGCGGGGCGGTCTACGGCGACCTCGGCGCCTCGCCGGTCCATGAGGAGCGGTCACCGCACCCCGTCTCGCCCTACGGAATCGGGAAGCTCACCGTCGAGTCCTACCTCGGCTACTTCGCACGCACGGCGGGGCTCGCCTCGGTGGCGCTGCGGATCTCGAACCCGTACGGCCCCAGGCAGCGCGCCACCCACGGCCAGGGGCTCATCCCCATCGCCCTCCGCGCGATCGCCGCGGGCGATCCCGTGCTGCGGTTCGGCGACGGATCGATGGTCCGCGACTACCTCTACGTCGACGACGCCATCCGCATGATCGGCTCGATCGTGGAGGCCGAGCCGGACCACCTCGTGTACAACATCGGCAGCGGTCACGGCACGACCGTCAACGAGGTCATCGCGGGCCTGTCCGCGGTGACCGGGATCGACCCCCGCGTCGAGCAGCGCGACCAGCCGCCGACGTTCGTGCAGGCGTCGGTGCTCGACATCTCCCGGTTCGCCGCCGAGTTCGGCCGGCCGGAGCTCACGCCCCTCCACGAGGGTCTCGAACGGACGTGGGCGGCATTGCGCGGCCCAGCGGCCTGAACCTCGTCGTCAGCGCGCGTCGACGCTCGACAGGGTCCCCAGGAGCTCGCGGTACCGGGCGCCGACGGCGTCCGCCGAATACCCCTCGGCCGTCTCGCGGGCGGCCGCTCCCAGCCGTGCCCGCAGCTCGGGGTCGGCGATCAGCGAGTCGAGCACGGCGGTGAGCCGCTCGGTCTCGCCCGGGGGCACCAGAACGCCGTTCGTGCCGTCCTCGACGGCTTCGTTGATCCCCGGGACGTCTGATGCGACGATCGTGCATCCGGCCGACATCGCCTCGAGCAGCGCCACCGGGAGGCCGTCCTTGTCACCCGAGGCGGCGAGCACCGACGGGAACACCGCGAGGTCGCACGCCGCATAGCGTCGCACGAGTTCCGCGCGACCGAGCTGCCCTGCGAACGTGACGTCGAGGCCGCGGGCTCGGGCCTCGAGCGAGGCCCGCAACGGACCGTCGCCGACCACGGTGAGCGAGACCGCCGAATCCGTTCCGAGTCCGCGGAGCGAGTCGAGGAGCACCTCGACGCCCTTCTTCTCGACGAGTCGCCCGACGAACAGGATCCGCGTCCGTCCCGGCTCGGCCGGGACCGCGGGCGCGGCCTGGACCGCCGAGAGGTCGGCGCCCATCGGGAGGATGCGGACCGCCTCGGGTGCCGCACCGAGCTCGATCACGCGTTCGCGCATCTCCGCGTTCATCACCGTCACGGCGCGCGCCCAGCGGATCACCCAGGACTTCAGCGCCCGCAGCGGCCGCGCGTTCAGTGCGTAGAGGTCGCCGCCGAGTGTGGTGAGGAGCGCGGGCGTCCGTCGCAGCGCGACCCGGGCGACGACGCCCTGCGGGATGATCCAGTGGACGTGCGCGACGTCGGGTCGCCAGTCGCGAGCGGCCCGGCGCGTCGCGAGGAACTGGGCGACGAAGAACGGGACCACCTGCAGCCACCGCGACCGCTTCTCGCGGAGGTTCTCGATGATGGCGCCGTCGGCCAGGCTTTCCCACCGGCGCGGGAAGTAGCCGTACCGGCGGACCTCGAGCTCGCCCACCCGCTCGCGCGCGGGCGCGCCCGGCACGCGCGGGACGACCACCATGACGTCGAAGCGCTCGGCCTCGCGCTCGGCGAGGTCCCGGACGAACGCGGGGGTGCCGTCGGAGGCGTGCGCGGGGAAGGTGGACGCGAGGACGAGCAGTCGCGGCTTCTGGCCAGCCATGTATCGGGACCTCCGGGGTGGGCGTTCGGCCATCGGATTCCGCCGGACGGCCGCAGACAGTCTACGGATGCCCGAGCTGTGCGAATCCGCAGTGCGCATCCGGGATAATCGGTCCGGATGAGCACCCTGTCCCGTTATCGCAAGCCCCTGCAGTACGCCTTCGCCCTCGTGGCACTCGCGGCGATCGTGTGGATCGTCGCGGCCAACTGGGACGCCTTCTCGAGCGCGGTGCTCGGAATGGATCCGTGGTGGCTGCTGGGATCGCTCGTCGCGGGCGCGGTCGCGGTCGTGTTCTCGATGCTCGCCTGGCGCTCGGTCGTGATCGCGTTCGGCCACCGGGTGACGCGCGCCGACGCCGCGCGGATCATCTTCATCTCGCAGATCGGCAAGTACATCCCGGGCGGCGTCTGGCCGATCGTGGCCGGCACGGCCCTGGGCATCCGCGCGGGAATCCCGGGACCCATCACCGCGGCGACGATCCTCGTCCAGCTCCTGGTGAGCGTCGCCACAGGATCCGTCGCGTCGATCGGCGTCCTGTTCGCGTTCCCGCAGCTGCAGGAGTTCGCCTGGCTCATCTGGGCGGCGGCGGCGCTCGGCATCGTCCTGCTGCTGCCCCCGGTGATGGAGCGGTGGCTCCGTTGGGGGTTCCGATTGATCCGGCGCGCATCGACGCTTCCCGAGTCGATCGGCGCGGCACCGCTCGGTGCCGCGACGCTGTGGTCGTTCGCCAGCTGGGCGGCGTTCGGCGTGCACCTGTGGTGCGTGGTCTCGGCGACGGTCGGACCCGATCCCGCGCTGATCCTCATCTCGGTGTCGGCGTTCGCCTTCGCCTGGGTGGTCGGGTTCCTGTTCATCATCGCGCCCGCCGGCGCCGGGGTCCGGGAACTCGTCCTCGGCGTCGTGCTGGCCTCCAGCGTCGGGTCGGCGGCGTTGCTCGGCATCGTGATCGTCAGTCGCATGATGCTCCTCGTCGTCGATCTCGCCATGTTCGGGGGTGCGCTCCTCTCGGCCCGGCGCGAGACCGGGGGCGATCCGGCCGCGCTCCCGGACCGACCCGGACCGCGCAGCCCCGACGCACCCGCCGGTGCGCCCGCGGACTAGCGGCGCGACCCCCGCCGGGAGGCCGAGGTTCGCCCTCTCCCACCGGGTGTGGAAGGATCGAGTACCCGCCCCGCACACCCGAGAGCCCTGAATGTCCCCGAACCGCACGGAATCCTCCGCGCCAGGCGTCGAGGGGGTCATCGCCGACCACCTCGCGATCTGCGACGGCGCGAAGGCGGACGGTCCCAGAGGAACCGTCGTCTTCTGCGTCTCCACCGACGACCCCGCCGAGGGAAAGGGCGACCTCTTCGTCGCCCTCGGCCTCGCCCGCGCACTCGGTCGCGCCGGGTGGGGCGTACGCCTCTGGCCCATGGATCGATGGAACGAGCCGCTCCCAGACGCCGACGTCGCCGTCAGCATGATCGAGTCCTTCGTCCCGGGCGGCGTCGCCGCTCGCACCGTGCTGCTCGGATGGGTCCGCAACTGGACCGAGCGCTGGGTCGAACTGCCGTTCCTCGCCGCATTCGACGGCTTCCTCGCCTCCTCGATCGCCACGGCCGACGAGCTGCGGAAGCGCTACGACGGGCCGATCGGCGTGCTCCCGATCGGCGTCGACACCGAACTCTTCGACGGCGTCGCCCCCTCGGCGCGCCCGTCCGACATCGTGACGACGGCGAACTTCTGGGGTGCCGAGCGGGAGCTGCAGGAGGCGATCCGCCCGGTGGCGGCGCGCCATCGCGTCGACTGGTACGGCCAGAACGCGGAGCACCTCGTCCTCCCGGGCGGGGTCCTCCATCGCGGAGCGGTCACGTTCGAGGAGCTCCCCGCCGTGTACGGCTCGGCCAAGCTCGTGCTCGACGACCTGATCGAGCCCGCGAAGGCGTTCGGCAACCACAACAGCCGGCTCTTCGAGGCGCTCGCGTGCGGCGCGCTCCCCATCACCAACACCGACGCCGGCCTCGACGAGCTCGGGCTCTCCGAGGTCCCGTCGTACGGCGAGCACGCCGCCCTCGTCGACGTCGTCGACGGACTGCTCGACGACGACGAGCGGCGCGCAGCCCTCGCCGAGCGGCTCCGGTCGATCGTGCGGGATCGGCACTCGTACGCCTCGCGCGCCGAATCGTTCGACGGGTTCCTCGCGCCGATCCGCTCATCGGACCGCCGGGTCCGTCCTGAGTGGCTGGGGTGGGCGACCGAGGTCCGCGAGTCGCTGCGCGACGCGGAGTTCGCACTCGACGAGACCAGGTCCGGCCTGCACGCCGAGCAGCAGCGCACCAGGCGCCTTCGGTCCGAACTCGACGAGACGCACGCCCGACTCAACGAGGTGGCCACCCGCCTGAGGGCGATCGAGTCCCATCCGGTCTATCGCACGATGTCCAAGGCGGCCCGGGTCGCACGGCCGCTTCCGCGCCCTGCTCGGAGGGACGCGCAGGGAAGACCGAATTCGAGCGAATAGACTCTCCTCGTCATGAGTACCTCCTCCGATGCCGCCGCGATCCGCGCTGCTCGATTCCGCACCCTCTCCGCCCTCCCCATGGAGGAGACCGCCACGGACGGCGGCGGCTACAGCCTCCTCGGCTCGCTGAAGGAGATCCTCGGTCGGCGCGAGATGCTCGGCCTCATGGTGCGGCGCGACCTCAAGGCCCGGTACAAGGACTCCTCGCTCGGGTTCTTCTGGTCGCTCGTGCGTCCGCTCACCCAGCTGGCGATCTACTACGTCGTGCTCGGCCAGTTCCTCGGGGCGGCACGGGGCATCCCCGACTTCGCGATCTACGTCTTCACCGGCCTCACCGCGTACACGCTCTTCAGTGAGATCGTGCTCGGCGGCGCGGGGTCGATCGTCGGCAACGCGGGGCTCGTGAAGAAGATCTACCTCCCGCGCGAGATCTTCCCGCTCGCGTCGATCGGGTCGGCGATCTTCAACTTCACCATCCAGCTCGGCATCCTGCTCCTCGCCACGCTCGTGCTCGGGGCCTTCCCCATCCACCCCGGCCTCGCCTACGTCATCCCGTCGCTCGCGATCCTCCTCGTCTTCGGTGCCGCGCTCGCCCTGCTGCTCGCGGCGATCAACGTCTTCCTGCGCGACGTGCAGTACCTCATCGAGGTCGTCGTGATGCTGCTGATGTGGGCGTCCCCGATCGTCTACAGCTGGTCCATGGTCAAGAACGTGGTCCAGCCCTGGGTCCTCGACCTCTACACGAACAACCCGATCACGCTCGCCGTGCTCGGCTTCCAGAAGGCGTTCTGGACGGCCGGCGCCGATGCGTCCTACCCCGACGACCTCCTGCTGCGCCAGGGCATCGCGATCCTCGTCGGACTGGTCGGCCTGGTCGCTGCGCACGCGGTGTTCAACCGCATGCAGGGCGACTTCGCGCAGGCGCTCTAGGTGCACCGGCCGTGACCCGCGCGCACGTGACCACGATCGTCGTGGCGTACAACTCGAGCAGCGTCCTGCCGGACCTGCTCGGGTCCCTCGGGAAGGCGTCGACGGGCGACGTCGACCTCGACGTCCTGGTCGTCGACAACGACAGCCGCGACCGGGAGGCGAGCCGGCGGATCGCCGAGGCGGACGGAGCGCGCTTCCTCGCGCTCGACCGCAACGTCGGCTACGGCGGCGGGGTCAATGCGGGGGCCGGCACCGTCGCCGAGTCCGACGGGTACCTGCTCGTGTGCAACGCCGACCTCAGGTTCGAGCAGGGCTCCATCGACGAACTGGTGCGATTCGCGGAGGCCCACCCCGAGGTGGGCGCCCTCGGTCCCGCGATCCTCAACGAGGACGGCACCGTCTACCCGTCGGCTCGACGGTCCCCCACGCTCCGCGAGGGGATCGGCCATGCGCTGCTCGGCGGGATCGCACCGCGCAATCCGTGGTCGCGTCGGTACCGGGAGGAATCCGTTCGCACCGATCGTCCGAGGCCGGCGGGGTGGCTCTCGGGCGCCTGCCTGCTGGTCCGCGCCGACCTGTTCCACCGGCTCGGCGGCTTCGACGAGAGCTACTTCATGTACTTCGAGGACGTCGACCTGGGCGACCGCGTTCGCGCGGCCGGCCACGAGAACATGTACGTCCCCGCCGCGAAGGTGACCCACCTCGGCGCGCATTCGACGAGCGAGGTGTCGAGCCGGATGCTCGCGGTCCACCACGACAGCGCCTACCGCTACCTCTCGCGGCGCTACCCCGCGTGGTGGCAGGCGCCGATTCGTTGGGCGCTTCGGGCCGGGCTGTGGATCCGCCTCCGGTGGATCACGCGCCGGGCCCGACCGATCGCGGCCGGCGCCGGACGGACGGCGCACTCCTGAATCCCCCGCACTTCACCCCCACACACGCAGAAACGGAGCGACTCCGCATGGCCAGCACTGGTTCGGTCAGCCCGGCCGGGCAGACTCCGGCTCCGGAGGTCATCAGCCTTCGCGACATCTCCAAGCGCTTCGTCATCCGCAAGGACAACTCGCTCAAGGAGCGGCTCGTCACGCTCGGCCGCGCCGGCCGCCGGCACCGCGAGGAGTTCTGGGCGCTCCGCGGCCTGTCCGCCGACCTCGAGGCCGGGCAGACCGTCGCGCTCATCGGCCACAACGGCTCCGGCAAGAGCACGCTGCTGAAGATCATCGGCGGGATCATCGAACCGACGAAGGGCACGGTGCGTCGTCGTGGACGCATCGCGGCCCTGCTCGAACTGGGCGCCGGATTCCACCCCGACCTCACCGGTCGCGAGAACGTCTTCCTCAACGCCTCGATCCTCGGGATGTCGCAGTCTGAGACCGAGGCGAGGTTCGACGACATCGTCGCGTTCTCGGGGATCGGCGAGTTCATCGACACGCAGGTCAAGTTCTACTCCTCCGGCATGTACGTGCGACTCGCCTTCGCCGTCGCCGTGCACACCGACCCCGACATCCTGCTCGTCGACGAGGTGCTCGCCGTCGGCGACGAGGCGTTCCAGCGGAAGTGCCTCGACACGATCAAGCGATTCCAGACCGAGGGCCGCACCATCATCCTGGTGACGCATTCGATGGGCCAGGTGTCCGAGCTGGCCGATCGCGCCATCCTGCTGCACCACGGCCAGGTGATCCAGGACGGCGATCCGAACGCCGCCATCGCGGCCTTCCGCGACCTGCTCGAGGGCGAACGCCGCGAGCAGGAGCGGGACGCGCCGAGCAATCCGGTGCTCGAGAACGGCCGGGTCCTGTCGGCGAGCGTCCACGTGGACGGACGCGCGTCCGGGGAGTCGTTCCAGCCGGGAGACGACATCGTCATCACCACGTCGCTCGAGCACACGACGGGCATCGACGAGTGGGTCTGCGCCGTGCAGATCGACAACGTCATGGGACAACCCGTGTGGGGGACGACCACGCGTCGTGTCGGGCTCGAGCTCGCCCCGTTGGAGGGCACCCGGACGCTCTCGCTCACGGTCGACGACGCGATGTTCGCGGGCGGGAAGTACTTCGTGAACGTCTCGCTCATGGACTTCGCCGGGCGGCACCTGCACGACCTCGTCCAGGCCACGAGCTTCAACGTCGCCGACCAGCCGGATGCCGCGGGCTCGGTGTACGCACGTCCCCGATTCACGGTCGTCGACTGATGGTCGTGCGCCGGATTCGGCGATTCGGCGCGCGCGTCGCGCGTCGCACCGCACGGGCCCGGCGGACGCTGCTGCTCCGACGCACCCAGCACGGACGGTTCGGCATGCGGGTGCTCGCGGGCGGTCCCGACGCCGACGCCCTGCCGGTCGTGATGGCGTTGTGGTCGCGTCCCGAACGCGCCGCCGCGATCCTCGAGGAACTCGCCGCCCAGGAGGGGACGCCTCCGATCCGGCTGTGCTGGTGGAACAACGCACCGCGTCACGATGCGGCCTACCGCACGGCCGTCCGTGGTCTGGCCCGGGCGGGCGCGATCGCCGGCATCGAGTACCGGTCGAGCCGGGTCAACATCGGCGGCCTCGCGCGATTCCTGGTGATCCGACGCCTCCGCCGCCAGGGGTACTCCGGCCCGGTCGTGCTCCTCGACGACGACCAGGTGATCGGAACCGACTTCGTCGCACGGCTCACGGCCGGCTTCGCACCGCGGTCGGTCCGCGGCGTGTACGCCTTCCGCCAGCACGACTCGTACTGGTCGCGTGAGCCGATCGAGGACGGCGACGCCGCGACCTACGTGGGCACCGGAGGCTGCGTCGTCGATGCGGCGATCGTCGACGATCCCGCCTTCTTCACGAGCCTCCCGGACCGGTACCGGTTCATCGAGGACCAGTGGATGAGCTTCCGGGCGCGGGTACGGGGGTGGACGCTCGCGAAGGCGGACGCCCCGTTCGAGTTCGTGCTCGACGAACGCAACCAGTACCACGGCCTCATCGAGCGCAAGGACGAGTTCTTCGCCTACCTCTACAACTCGCGGCCAGACCTTCGTCCGAGGTGACCGGGCCCTCAGGCCTCCGTCGCGAGCAGGTGCTTCAGGTACTGTCCGTAGCCGCTCTTGACGAGCGGGGCGGCCAGCTCGCCCAGCCGTGAGTCGTCGATCCAGCCGGCGCGCCAGGCGATCTCCTCGATGCAGCCGATCTTGAACCCCTGTCGGTCCTCGATGACGCGGACGTACTCCGACGCCTGCATCATCGACTCGAACGTGCCCGTGTCGAGCCAGGCGGTACCGCGGTCGAGCACCTGGACGTTGAGCCTGCCGGCTTCGAGGTAGCGCTCGTTCACCGTCGAGATCTCGAGCTCCCCGCGCGCGCTCGGCTCGATCGTCTTCGCGATCTCGACCACGTCGTTGTCGTAGAAGTACAGGCCCGGCACGGCGTAGTTGCTCTTCGGCTCCGCCGGCTTCTCCTCGATCGAGAGCGCCGTGAAGTCCTCGTCGAACTCGACGACGCCGTACGCCGTGGGGTCGCTGACCTGGTAGGCGAAGATGACGGCGCCCTCGATGTCGTTGTGCTGTCGCAGCGCCGAGCCGAGGCCGGTGCCGTGGAAGATGTTGTCGCCGAGCACGAGCGCCACCGACTCGTCGCCGATGAACTCCTCGCCGATGATGAACGCCTGCGCGAGGCCGTCGGGCGAGGGCTGCACCGCGTACTCGAGGCGGATGCCGAGGCCGGAGCCGTCGCCGAGCAGCGCCTTGAACTGGGCGTTGTACTCGGGCGTCGTGATGATGAGGATCTCGTTGATGCCGGCCATCATCAGCGTCGACAGCGGGTAGTAGATCATCGGCTTGTCGTAGATGGGCATGAGCTGCTTCGAGATGCCCTTGGTGATCGGCCAGAGCCGCGTGCCGGATCCACCGGCGAGGATGATGCCGCGCATCGGTCAGTTCCCCTTGGAGTTCAGCGAGTCGTAGAAGGCGCGAGCGGCCTCCCAGGTGGGCAGCAGTCCGGATGCCGCGGCCTCGGCGAGGCTCGGAGCGTCGGTGTCCTTCGGCGAGAGCAGCAGGTCGCTCGAGTCGAGCGTGAAGTCCAGCCCGATCTCGCGGTCGAGCGGGTTCACGCCGTGCTCGCGTGGCGCGTTGAACGGCGCGGTGACGAGGTAGCTCACGGTCGCGTCGTCGCTCAGCGCGACGAAGCAGTGCCCGAGTCCCTCGGCGATGTAGATCGCCCGCCGGTCGTGCTCGTCGAGCAGCACCGAGTCCCACTGTCCGAACGTGGGCGAGCCCACGCGGATGTCGATCACGAAGTCGAGGACCGCACCGCGGGTCGCCGTGACGTACTTCGCCTGGCTCGGCGGGATGTCGGCGAAGTGGATGCCGCGCACGACGCCGCGCTTGGACACCGAGGTGTTGGCCTGCGCGAGCGACAGCGGGTGCCCGATCGCCTCCTCGAGGCGATCGAAGCGGTACCACTCGAGGAAGACGCCGCGGTCGTCGCCGAACTGCTTCGGGGTGATCTCGTAGCTGTCGGGGATCTTCAGTTCGCGGATCTGCACCCCGGAAGTCTACCCAAGTCGAGCTTTCGGTCAGGCCGTCACATGGAAGGGCTCGAACATGGTCGCGAATGCGATCGCGACCGACAGCACGGCGAACGCGGTGCCGAGAACGAGAGCGGCCCCACGCCCGAGAGCGTGCGCGCGGGCGGACGCGAGGATCAGCAGCGGAAGCATCGCGAGGATCATCCGCGGCCGCGGTCCGACGTTGCTGACGGCGAACACCATGCCGATCACCACGACGCTGTACGTGATCTCGAGGAGGTCGAGCCGACGTACGAGCGGTGCAGCGAGCGCCACGAGGATGATGAAGACGACGGTCATCGTCGCCATGACGGCGTACGCGTGGTACTCCGCTCCGGCGTCGGGGAGGATCACGAAGAACCCTTCGACGAGTCCGACGCCGAAGTCGAACCGCTGGTCCCACTGCCGCTGCGCGGCGAACCAGATGAGCGGATCCCCCGTGCGGATCCAGGCGAACACCACGACCAGCGCCAAGCCGGCGACCCCACCCGCCGACGCGAGCCACGGACGCACGTCCCGTCGTCGGGCGAAGGCCGCGATGCCGAGGACCACCAGACCGATCACGAGCGCGATCCCCGTCGATCTGGTGGCGCAGGCGAGGAAGGCGGCCAGCGCCACGAGTCCCCAGCGGTCGTGCCGTGCCGCGAGGAGCGCTCCCGCGACGTAGAAGAGGAACGACGCCTCGGTGTACGGCAGCGCGAGGGCGATCGAACCCGGGAAGACCGCGATGAGCACGACGGCCGCGTCCGCCGCCCCGTCACCGAACAACTGCGCCGTGAACAGACGCACCAGTGCCAGGAACGCGAAGCCGAAGACGGTCGCCGCGACCGTCCCGGCGATCACCGCGCCGCCGGGGAGCACCAGGTCGAACAGCCGGATCGTCCACGGCCAGAGCGGGAAGAATCCCCACGGGCCGAATCGCGGTCGGTCCGGCAGGGTGAGGTCCGGCGGGTATCCGTGCTCGGCGAGGTGGGTGTACCACCACCCGTCCCAGATGACCATCATCTGCCCGACGGAGATCGGCCGCCCCATCGCCGCCTGCGCCAGTGCGAACCCGGCGACGAAGAGGAGTCGCGTGACGAGGAATACGACGGCGACCCGAGCCACCCAGTGTCGCGTTGCGCGACGCAGCCGTCCCCCGACCATGCGACCCCCCTCGCACTCGTCGGCGCCGCGAGTCTAGCCATCGCGGGCAACGGCGGCCCTCGCGACGCTCGCAGCCCGACCCGGACGACCTCGGTAGGATGAAACGCGTGTCAAGACTCCTCGTGACCGGCGGTGCCGGCTTCATCGGCTCGAACTTCGTCCACTACGTTCTCGCGAACACCGACCACTCGGTGACCGTGCTCGACAAGCTCACCTACGCCGGCAACCTCGCCTCGCTCGACGGACTCCCCGAGGACCGCTTCCGGTTCGTCAAGGGCGACATCTGCGACGCCGAGCTCGTCGACGCGCTCTTCGCCGAGCACGACGCCGTCGTGCACTACGCCGCCGAGAGCCACAACGACAACTCGCTGGCGAACCCGCGCCCGTTCCTCGACACCAACATCATCGGCACGTACACGCTGCTCGAGGCCGCGCGGAAGCACGACATCCGGTTCCACCACATCTCGACCGACGAAGTCTACGGCGACCTCGAGCTCGACGATCCGGCCAAGTTCACCGAGCAGACGCCGTACAACCCCTCGAGCCCGTACTCCTCGACCAAGGCCGGCAGCGACCTGCTCGTCCGCGCGTGGGTGCGCTCGTTCGGCGTGAAGGCGACGATCTCCAACTGCTCGAACAACTACGGCCCGTACCAGCACGTCGAGAAGTTCATCCCGCGCCAGATCACCAACGTGCTCCGCGGCGAGCGTCCGAAGCTGTACGGCAAGGGCGAGAACGTGCGGGACTGGATCCACGCGAACGACCACTCCTCGGCGGTCCTGACGATCCTCGAGAACGGCGTCATGGGCGAGACCTACCTGATCGGCGCCGACGGCGAGCGCAACAACAAGGACGTCGTCGAACTCATCCTGACGACCCTCGGGCAGCCCGCCGACGCCTACGACCACGTCGTCGACCGCCCCGGCCACGACCTCCGCTACGCGATCGACTCGACGCGCCTGCGCACCGAGCTCGGCTGGGAGCCGCAGTTCTCCGACTTCGAGTCGGGCCTGGCCGACACGATCGCGTGGTACCGCGACAACGAGGCCTGGTGGGCGCCGCAGAAGGACGAGACCGAGGCGAAGTACAAGGCGCAGGGGCAGTAGCCGTGCGCGTGCTCATCACCGGCGCGAACGGGATGCTGGGCCGGGACCTCCAGTCGGCGCTCGCTGGCCGCGAGGTGACCGCGCTCGGCCGTGCCGACCTCGACGTGACGGATGCCGCCGCCGTCGCCGCGGCCGTGGCGGGTCATGACGTGGTCGTCAACTGCGCCGCCTACACGAAGGTCGACGACGCCGAGTCGCACGAGGAGCAGGCCTACGCCGTCAACGCCACCGGCACGGCGAACCTCGCCGCCGCGTGCGCGGCCGTCGGAGCGCGCTTCGCGACCGTCTCCACCGACTACGTGTTCGACGGGAACGCGACGGAGCCGTACGCCGAGGACCTCCCCCGCGATCCGATCAACGCCTACGGCCGCACCAAGGCCGCCGGCGAGGAGCTCGCGCTCGCCGCGCATCCTGACGGCACCTATGTCGTCCGCACGGCCTGGCTGTACGGCGAGCACGGCGCGAACTTCGCGCAGACCATGCTGAACCTCGCGAGGTCGAAGGACACGTGGTCGGTCGTCGACGACCAGCTCGGCCAGCCCACGTGGACGGCCGACCTCGCGGCGCAGATCGTCCTGCTGCTCGACGCCGACGCCCCCGCGGGCGTCTACCACGGCACCAACTCCGGCCAGGCCACCTGGTACGAGTTCGCGAGGGCCGTGCTCGAGGAATCCGGCCTCGACCCCGAGCGGATCACGCCGACGGACAGCTCGTCGTTCGTGCGCCCGGCTCCGCGTCCGTCGTACTCGGTGCTCGGGCACGCCGCGTGGGCGGCCGCCGGACTCGCCGAGATGCGGCCGTGGCGCGACGCGCTCGCCGACGCGGTCCGCTCCGGCGCGCTCACGGCCTGACCCGCTCGACGCCGACGCACCGAGGTCGTCGCGTCGCGGCATCCGTCTTCGATACCGAGCGGATGCCGCGGCGCGCGTCGCCTCAGAGCATCCGGGAGTACATCTCGACCTGCATCCGGCGGGACCACCGCGACTGGAGGGTGGAGATGTCGGTGTCGAGGATCTTCGGGTCGCGCGTCTTGGACTCGAAGTGGTACAGGCGGGCCCACGGCGAGAACACTGCGGAGCGACCGGTCGCGCGGATCTTCATGTTCAGGTCGACGTCGTTGTAGTTGCCGGGGAAGGCGAGGCTGAACCCGCCCACCTCCAGGAACACGTCGCGTCGGACCAGCGCGCAGGCGGCGGTGACGCCGGAGACCTCGTGGTCGACGCTGAGCGACTTGATCGAGTCGTCCCGGCCGCCCTCCCAGCCGAACGCGGCATGACCGGCGACCCCGCCGGTGTACACCTGCCCGGAGTGCTGGAGGGTGCTGTCCTCGAAGTAGAGCTGCGCGCCGACGATGCCCACGCCCGGCTGGCGTGCGAGGCCGACCATCGTCTCGAGCCAGTCGGGCGTCACGATCTCGACGTCGTCGTTGAGGAGCATCAGGAACTCGCCGCGAGCCGCGGCAGCGCCGCGGTTCATCTTGCCGCTGAAGTTGAACGGCGCGTCCCAGAGCACGAGGCGCAGCCGATCGCCGCAGATCCGCTCGAGCTCGTCGACGACGGGCCTCGGCGTCTCGGCGTCCGCGACGATCACGACCTCGACGTTGTCGTAGCCGGAGCCGTCGATCACTCCCCGGACGGCCTCGACGACCAGCGCCCGGTCGACGCCGCCGATCACCGCGCTGCTGCCGCGCGTGGGGATGACCACCGAGACGAGCGGCTGGTCGTCGACGTCGTAGCGCACCCGCCGGAGGAAGGGCTCGACCTCCTCGACGCGCGCGCGGATGCCGCGCGCGTCGAGTTCGTGCTCCACGACCCGACGCTGCGCGTCGGACGTTCCGGCGTAGTCGTCGTGGGCCAGGTCCTCGACCGCGAGGACCTCGGGAACGAGCGCGACCGGTTCGCCGGCGCGATCGAGCCGCAGCACGAGGTCGAGCACCTGGGAGCGCCGGGCGTCGGCACGCAGGCCTCCGAGACGCCGCAGGGCATCGATCCGGATCGCGACGACCGGACCGAGGTAGTCGTTGCCGAGGAGACGCAGCGGCGAGAACAGGGGCCGGAGGAGCGGAGCGCCGGTCTCGGTGGTCGAGTCGCCGTAGACGGCCTGGACCGCCGGGAATCGTGCGAGGAAGCCGTCGAGCTTCGCGATGCCGTCGGGCACGATCCGGCCGCCGCGGACGATGACGAGCGTCTCCGCGGAGGTTCGCGCGACGAGGTCGTCGAGGACGGCGGCATCCGCGACGGTCACGGCCGCGCCGGCCTGCCGCGCCGTCTCGGCGAGCTCGGCCCGCATCGACTCGTCGATGCCCTCGTGCGCGACGACCTGCACGGAGCCCGGCGCGACGCCCGCGGCCAGCACGGCGTCGACGGCGCGCTTCGCCTCGCCTTCGGCGAGGCCCGCCGCGTCGATCCACACGTCGAAGCGGTCCGTCGCCTGCGACCGGTCTTCGCTCATCCGAGCAGCCGCCGCTTGATGACGCGCGCCGCGCGGATCGGCAGGGTGACGACGCGTCCGGCGCGCCAGGTCATCGACGTCCGCATCGAGGCCAGGTTGCGCTCGACCGCGACCACCTCCGTCGGCCCGAGCAGGTCGGGGACGCGGAGTTCCCGGAGCTGCTCCTCGAGGCCGATGACCCGGTCGAGGAGCTCGAGATGCTGCTCCACCGCGCGTTCCTCGGGGCTGAGGCCCGTGTCGGACCTCCCCTCGGCCCAGTTCGCATCAGGGACGGCGCTCACGCTCGATCTCTTCCTTCCGTCGGCGACACGTAAGCTAGCCTAATGCCCCGTTCGCGACCGCCCCGAGCACCACTGGCGACGGTCACGGCGTCGCCGACGACGACCGTCCCAGCCCGCGTCATCGCCGTCGTTCCGACCTTCCACCCCGACGACGAGGTCGTCGAGAACATGCGGTCGCTGGCCGCGCAGGTCGACGAACTGATCATCGTCGACGACGGCACGGGCCCCGCCGCCGACGCCGTGCTCGCGAGGATCGGCGACGAGATCGCGAACAGCCGGCGCATCCGCCTCGACCGCAACTCCGGCATCGCGCGTGCCCTCAACGTCGGCGTCCGGGCCGCGCTGGAGGACGGCGCCGACTTCGTCGTGAACACCGATCAGGACACCGACCTGCCCGCCGGCTACGTCGAGGCGTGCCTGGACACGTTCGCCCGCGCGAATCGGGTCACCCGCGTCGGCATCGTCTGCACCGACCGGGTGAACGGCCAGCCCTCGATCCCGACCTGGTACTCGCCCGAGGGCCTGGGCCTCGTGCCGGAGGCCATCCAGTCCGGCTTCGTCATCTCCCGCGACTGCCTCGAGTCCGCGGGCCTCTTCGACGAGCGCCTCGTCATCGACTGCGTCGACACGGAGTACTGCCTCCGCGTCCGCGACCACGGCTTCCGCATCGCGATCGCCGAGGACACCGACATCGCGCACGCGCTCGGCGAGATGGTCCCGTTCCGGCCCTTCGGCCTCCCGCTCACCCACCGCGACGGCGGCCACCTGTACCAGTACCACTCGCCGTTCCGGCAGTACTACATCATCCGCAACAACATCGACCTGGTGTTCCGGAACTTCATCCGGCGCCGGCGCTGGACCCTCGCGGTGGTCAAGCGCCAGATCGGCCCGACGTTCGATGCGATCGTGAGCGGGCCGAAGAGGACCAAGCATCTCGTCGCGACGCTCGTCGGGGGCGTCCACGGACTGCTGCGCATCCGCGGGCCGATCCCGCCGGGCCTGCTGCGCTACCTCCGAGGCTGAGCGCGTCGCTCCTGTGAGCGATCGCGGCCGTCTCCGAGCGACCACCACTAGTCTTGGGCCGTCGTACGCCCGAAGCCCGGCGAACCGCCCGACCCCGCCGAAGGAGAGGACCGAGGTGACCACGACCCTCCGGTTGATCGTCGACCAGATCGTCGCGCCGGTGCCCGGCGCGATCGGCCGGTACACGCACGACCTCGGCCGTGCGCTGATCGCCGCCGCCCCTGCGGGCTGCGAGGTCGAGGGCATCGTCTCGTCGTCGCTGCCCGCCGACTACGCACGGGTCGAGGCCGAGCTGCCCGGGCTGTCCGGCCTGTACAAGTCCTCGCTCGCGCGCCGCGAACTCGCCGCGGCATGGCAGTTCGGCGTGACCACCTCCCCGGGCGGCGGCATGATCCACGGGACGAGCCTGTTCGCCCCGCTGCGCAAGCACGACGCCGACGCCGGCGACCAGACCGTCGTCACGGTCCACGACGTCCTCGCCTGGACCCATCCGGAGGCGCTGAGCTCGACGTCGGTCGCGTGGCAGAAGGGGATGCTGAAGCGCGCCCGCCGTCACGCCGACGCCGTGGTGGTCCCGACGCACGCGCTGGCCGACCGGCTCTCCATGATCGCCGACTTCGGCGACCGGGTCCGCGTGGTCGGCACCGCCCCCCGTGCCGGCCTGGTGGTCGGTTCCGACGCGGACGACCGCGCCGCTCGTCTCGGACTCCCCGATGCCTACGTCGCCGTCTCGGGAACGCTCGAGCCGCGCAAGGGACTCGTCGACGTCCTGGCGGCGCTCGGGCGAAACGGCGTCCCCGACATCCCGATCGTGGTCATCGGCCCGGAGGGCTGGGGCGACCAGCACCTGGTTCAGGCCGCCGACGAGCTGGGGGTCGACGCCCGACGGATCCACCGCTTCGACGATCTCGCCGCCGAGGACCTCGCGGTCGTGATCGCCGGCGCTGCGGCCTACCTCGCACCGGCGCACGACGACGACTCGGGCACCGAGCTCATCGAGGCGTTCTCCCTGGGGGCACCGGTCATCCACTCGGACACGCCGGCGTACCTCGAGGTCTCCGCGGGGGCCGGTCTCGTCGTGCCCGTCGGCGTCGGCGACGGCTTCGTCGATCGCCTCGCCGCCGCGATCACCCGCGTCGTCGAGGACCGCGACGCGGCGTACCGGCTCGCGGTGTCCGGGCACGATCGTTCCCGCGCGTACGACTGGCGGGACGCGGCCGAGCGGATCTGGCACCTCCACGCCGACCTTTGAGGCGACGGCGCGAGACGCGCCGCGTCAGCCCTGTCAGGCCGCGTCAGCCCTCCTCGGGCTCCGTCGTCGGGGGCACGAGCGCGTCCTGGACCATCTGCCGGATCAACTCGTAGTCGGGATCGAGCGGATCCACGCCGTTGTCCGGAACGAGCGGGACGTCGACGATCGGGAGCTCCCTGGTCTTGCCAGCGAGGTCGACGAAGTACCCGAGCATCGACTGCGGGACATCCGTCTTGACGACCTGCGAGCCGGCCGCGGCGACCTCCTGGAACTTCGAGAGCACGTTCGCGGCGTTGAACTGCGCGAGCACCGCCTCCTGGATCTGCAGCTGCCGCGCCATCCGGTCGTAGTCGCTGGTGCCGTGCCGCGAGCGGGCGTACCACAGCGCGTGGTAGCCGTCGAGGTGCTGCTCACCCGCCGGGATCCACTCGGCGACCGTCGTGAAGGTCTCGTCGGCGTGGATCGGCACGTCGTGCGGGACGTCCACCGTGACGCCACCGAGCGCGTCGATGAGCTGCTGGAAGCCCGCCATGTCGATGAGCACGTAGTACTGGATCGTGAGCCCCGTGATGCCCTCGGCCGCGTCGCGCATCGCCTCGATGCCCGGCTCGCTGCCCTCGGCGACGGCGTTCGGGTAGAGGTCGGGGCTCTTCAGCTCGACCTCGGTGTAGATCGAGTTGAGCTGGCACACGTCGACGTCGCAGACGCCGTTGGCGCCGTAGCCCTCCGGGTACGTCGCGCGCAGCGGCGAGTCCTCGTCGAACGGCACGTTCGCGAGGTCGCGCGGAAGGCCGATGGTCACCGCCTGGCCGGTGTCGGCGTCGACGCTCACGACGCGGATGCTGTCGGGACGCAGGCCCTCGCGGTCGGGTCCGGCGTCGCCGCCGAGCAGCAGGATGTTGTAGCGCCCGTCGACGGGCGGCTCGCTCGGCCCCGCGACGAAGACCGAGGACAGGAAGCCGCTCGCGGTGGTCGCCACGTACGCGCCGTAGGCGGCGCCGCCCGACACCAGCACCATGGCCGCGATCGCGAGCGCCGCGATCCCGCCGCGCGCCGCCGGCACCGTCTTGACGAGGCGGACGAGGCGCAGCGTGTCGAACGTGAGCACGACCCACAGCACGGCGTAGAAGACCGCGGCGATCGCGACGATCCAGAGGACGATGCTGTTGGACGCGAGCGTGTAGAGGACGGCGGGTGCGACGAGCCACGTCACGAACGCGGCGACGACGAGCGTCCACAGCGCGAGCGTGGCCCCGAGGCCGAGCCGTCCGAGCCGGTGGTTCCCGGCGAGCGACTGCGCGGACCCGGGGATCAGGATGTTGAGGCCGACGAGCCACCACCCGCGCCGCGTCATGATCGGGCGCGAACCGGTGTCCGGGTAGCGGATCGGGCTGTCGGCGAGGCTCATCGGCTCGACTTCAGCCGTTCGTTCTTCTCCTCGACGAGCGCCGCGAGCGACGCGGCGTACCCGGCGAGCGCGTCGCGCAGCGCGTCGTCGGCGGTGGCGAGGATCTTCACCGCGATGAGGCCGGCGTTCTTCGCGCCGCCGATCGACACGGTCGCCACCGGCACGCCGGCCGGCATCTGGACGATCGAGAGCAGCGAATCGAGCCCGTCGAGGCGCGACAGGGGCACGGGCACGCCCACGACCGGGAGGGTCGTCACCGACGCGAGCATGCCGGGCAGGTGTGCGGCGCCGCCCGCGCCGGCGATGATGACGCGGATGCCGCGGGCGGCGGCCTCCTTGCCGTACGCGATCATCTTCTCGGGCGTGCGGTGCGCCGAGACCACCTCGACCTCGTGCGGGACGCCGAACTCGTCGAGGAGCTCCGAGGCGTCCTTCATCACGGACCAGTCGGAGTCCGAGCCCATGACGACGCCGACGAGGGGGGCGGTGGGGTTGCCTGCGATCACTCGATCGATATTAGGGCCGACTGCTGCGAGTTCCCGCAGCGGCGCTCCGCCCGGGCGCTCGCCGGCGGGTCTCAGTCCTGCAACGCCGCGGCCGCCGCGCGCGCCTCGTAGACCGCGTCGTCGAGGTCGTCGCCGATCGCCGTCACGTGGCCCACCTTCCGGCCCGGGCGCGGGGCCTTGCCGTAGTTGTGGATCTTCACCGTCGGGTGGGACGCGAGCGCCTCGGCGTACCGGTCGGCGAGGGTGCCCTCGGCGGGGCCGCCGAGCAGGTTCACCATGACCGCCCACTCGGCGTGGCATCCGGTGCCGCCGAGCGGCAGGTCGAGCACGGCGCGCAGGTGCTGCTCGAACTGCCCGGTGGTCGCGCCGTCCATGCTCCAGTGGCCGGAGTTGTGGGGTCGCATCGCCAGTTCGTTCACGAGCACGCGGTCGTCGGTCGTCTCGAACATCTCGACCGCGAGCACGCCGGTGACGTCGAGCCCCTCGGCGATCGCGACGGCGACGTCGGCGGCGACGTCGGCGAGCCGGCCGGCGGAGTGGGGCGCCGGGGCGATGACCTCGCTGCAGACGCCGCCGACCTGCACGGTCTCGACGAGCGGCCAGGCGACCACCTCGCCCGACGGGCGACGGGCGACGAGCTGGGCGAGCTCGCGGCGGAAGTCGACGAGCTCCTCCGCGAGGAGCGCACCGTCGCGACCGTCCTCCGCGATGGCCGCGAACCACTCGGCGACCTCGGCGGCGGCGCGCACCACGCGGACGCCCTTGCCGTCGTAGCCGCCCCGCGGCGTCTTCACGACGGCCGAGCCGCCGTGCTCGGCGATGAACGCGTCGAGCTCCTCGGGGCTCGACACCCGGGCCCACTCGGGGACCGGGAGACCGAGTTCGGCGAGGCGCTCGCGCATGAGGAGCTTGTCCTGCGCGAAGCGCAGGGCGTCGGGGCCCGGGTGCACCCGGATCCCCGCGTCGACGAGCGCGCGCAGCACGTCCTGCGGCACGTGCTCGTGGTCGAAGGTGACGACGTCGACCTCGCGGGCGAACGGGAGCACCGCGTCGAGGTCGGTGTAGTCGCCGACGCGGTCGGCCGCGAGTCCGGCCGCCATCCCGTCGGCCTCAGCGAGCACCCGGAGCTCGACGCCGAGCTCGATCGCCGCGGGGATCATCATGCGGGCGAGCTGTCCTGCGCCGATCACTCCGACTCGCACGTGCGCACCTTCCGTTCTCGCGACGCCGGTCGCCGCGACATCCCAGTCTAGGGCGACCGCTCGTC
Source organism: Agromyces luteolus (assembly GCF_009729855.1). Lineage (GTDB taxonomy): Bacteria > Actinomycetota > Actinomycetes > Actinomycetales > Microbacteriaceae > Agromyces > Agromyces luteolus. The sequence goes on from NZ_WODA01000014.1 coordinate 122,214, forward strand.
TAGGATCGGGGGGTGTCCGAGACCGTCCGCACCCTCGCATCGCGGGCGTGGCACGGGTTCCTCGCCTACCTGCTGAAGTTCGGCATCGTCGGGCTCATCGGCTTCGTGATCGACGTCGCGCTCTTCAACGCGCTGCGGGTCGGGGTCTTCGGCACGGACACCTGGGCCCAGACGGCGATCGGGGCGAAGACGATCTCGACGAGCGTCGCGATCGTCTTCAACTGGCTCGGCAACCGCTACTGGACCTTCCGCCGCCATCGGCGACGCCACGTGCTGCGCGAGTTCGCCGAGTACCTCGTCGTCTCGCTCGGCGGCATGGCGATCTCGCTGATCTGCCTGTGGGTCAGCCACCACGTGCTCGGCTTCACGAGCCTGCTCGCCGACAACATCTCCTCGAACGTGATCGGCCTCGGGCTCGGCACCGCCTTCCGGTTCGTGCTGTACCGGTACTGGGTGTACGGGCACCACCGCAGCGACGGGCTGTCGAACCTGGCCCGCGTCGAGGAGGCGCAGCGCGCGCTCTTCGAGCAGCCGCCGCTCGAGCACGCGCCGCTCGATCGCGGGCGGCCCGTCGCCGCGTCGCCGAGCCCGACCGACGACGGCCCGGACCGGGCTCAGTCGGAGGAGCCGAGGAACCAGGGCGGGTAGACCGCGACGCGCGTCTTCGCCCCGACCGCGGCGAGCGCGGCGCGGACGCGATCGCGCACGCGGTCGTTCGACACCGCGATGAGCGCGATCCGCTCGAGCGGCACGCCGCCGCGCACGAGCAGCTCGCCGGTCCGCAGGCCCTCGCCGTCGTCGGCGAGTGTGAGCCGCACGACGGCGCGCGAGACCGCGGACCAGTCGGCTGCGAGCTCGGCGCCGCCGACCGAGGCATCCGTCGCGCTCACCACGACCTCGCCGTCGACCTCGCGTCGGGCCCCGGCCGCGGCCGCGACGGAGGACACGAGGATGACGTGATCGGCGGCGGCCCGTTCGACGGCCTCGGCCGCGAGCCGCGGGTCCGGCGTGCCGGTGCGGATCGCGTCCCACACGTGCGCGTCGGTGCTGAGCAGGAACGGGACGTACTCGGCGACGGTCGCGTCGGCGCCGGGCACGGTGGCGGTCCGGCGGTACGTCCGCGCGGCCGGCGCGGCGATGTCGACCGCGGGCGCCGCCGGCGGGTCGCCCGCGTCGGCGAGGATCGCTCCGGCGCCGAGGATCCGCCCGAGGTTCTCGATGTGCGTGACGTGGTAGATGCGGGAGGCCCCCACGTCGACCGGGGCGGCCGAGGCGCCGCTCGCCGCGCGGGCCGAACGGGCGGATGCCGCGGGCCCGGCGCCGCGGACCGCGGCGCGCTCCCTCGGGGCGCTCCGGCCGGTGGGCTTCCGCGTCGCGCGTGCGGGCTTCGGCGCGGCTGCGGGCTCAGGCGGGGGCGAGCAGATCGCGCAGAGGCCCTCGTCGAATCCGTGGATGCATTCCTCGCCCAAGTGGTCTCGCCCTTCGTCCCGAACGGCCCGACACCGTGCGCGGGCCGCGGACCAGAGTACGCGCTCCGCCTCCGGGTGGGGTCCACGGTCGGTCCGGCGACCGCTCGGCGACCGCTCAGCGGCCGTTCCAGGGGAGCGCTTCGGCGGTCGTGAACGCCGCCGGGCGCGCGGCGGGTCCGACGGCGGGTCCGCCGAGTGCGTGCGCGCCGGCCATGAGCTCGTGCAGCGCGGCCTGCACCTCGAGCGGCTTCGGCACGTCGCGGATCACGACCGCGACCTCGTGCCCGGTCTCCAGCCGCACGTCGCCCGAACCCGACATCCGCTGCAGCCAGGACCGGGTGACCTGGACGTCGTACCCCGAACGGTGCCAGAGCTCGCGCCTGACGCGGACGAACAGCCCGCGACGGACGATGACGCGACGCGTGGTGATCGTGGTGCGCGAGCTGAGCCAGCCGAGGTAGGGCAGCAGGCTGCCGAGCACGACGACGAGCGACCCGGCGACGATCGCCGCGAGGCTCGGCCAGCCGTCCTCCAGCCACGGCACCGCGTACGCGGTGACGCCCGCGACGGCGATCAGCAGGACGGCGGGCAGCACGAGCGCGCGCCCGTGGCGGCGCAGTCGCGCCACGACGTGCTCGGCGCCGTCGGGCACGGGAACCTCGGCCGTCTCCCCCATAGGCCCATTAATACCTCAGGTGCGTGACGTCTCCCGCGGCGACAGCCTGCTCCTCGCCGTTCTCGTCGTCGCGGACCACGAGGCGCCCGTCGGCGTCGATGCGCTCCGCGACGCCGACGAGCTCGCCGCCCCCCGGAAGCTCGACGCGCACGTCCTGTCCGAGCGTGCCGCACAGCGTCGTCACGCGGTCGGCGAGGCCGCTCGCGATCGGATCTCCGCCGGCGGCGGCGAACTCGGCCGTCGACGCGAGCAGGCGCTCCAGGTAGTCGGCGAGGACGGCGTCGGCGTCCGGCCGGACGCCCGTCGCCAGCTGCAGCGAGGTCGACGTCAGCGTCGGCAGGTCGTGCTCGTCGAGCGTGAGGTTGAGGCCCGCTCCGATCACGACGGTGTCCCCGGCGACGAGCTCCGAGAGGATGCCGCACACCTTGAACCCCGACACGAGCACGTCGTTGGGCCACTTCAGCCACGCCTCGACGCCGCCCGTGCCGTCCTCCTCGCCGCCCCGGTCGACGGATGCCGCGGCGAGCGCCCCGCGGACCGCCTCGGTCATCGCCGCGCCCGCGAGGAGCGGGAGCCAGCCGAGCGCGTCCGGCGGGAGCTTCGCGCCGCCGAGCTCGGATAGGCGGATGAGGACCGAGATCGCGAGCGTCTTCCCGGTCGGCGCGAGCCAGGTGCGTCCGAGGCGCCCGCGACCGCTCGTCTGGTCGTCGGTCACGACGGTCGCGCCGTGGGGCCAGCCCGCGGCATCCGCACCGGTGACGGCCTCGCGCAGGACGTCGTTCGTCGACCCGGTCGAGTCGAGCCACTCGAACCTCGGCACCGCTCGTCGCGATCGCTCCCAGTCCATGCGACCTCCCCTTCCGTCGAGGTTCAGGGTAGTGTCCGCCGGCGCCCCGGCGGTGGCGATCACCACCACGCACCGCCGGCTTTTTGTGGGAATCCGTCAACGAACCGGCCCGGAAGGGCGCCGGTAGAGTGAACGGCGTGACCGAATCGACGAACGACGGCCCCGACCTCTCCACCACCGCGGGCAAGCTCGCCGACCTCAAGTATCGCTACCACGAAGCCGTGACGGCCTCCGGCGAGGCGGCCATCGAGAAGCAGCACGCCAAGGGCAAGATGACCGCGCGCGAGCGCATCGACGAGCTCCTCGACCCGGGCTCGTTCGTCGAGCTCGACGAGTTCGTGCGGCACCGCACGCACGCGTTCGGGATGGACGCGAAGCGGCCGTACGGCGACGCCGTGGTGACCGGCCTCGGCACGATCCACGGCCGTCCGGTCGCGGTCTACTCGCAGGACTTCACGATCTTCGGCGGCTCGCTCGGCGAGGTCGCGGGCGAGAAGATCATCAAGGTCATGGAGCACGCCCTGAAGACGGGCGTCCCGATCATCGGCATCCTCGACTCCGGCGGCGCCCGCATCCAGGAGGGCGTCGTCGCCCTCGGCAAGTACGGCGAGATCTTCCGCCGCAACACGGCCGCCTCGGGGGTCATCCCGCAGATCTCGATCGTCTGCGGCCCCGCCGCCGGCGGGGCCGTGTACTCGCCCGCGCTCACCGACTTCGTGATCATGGTCGACAAGACCAGCCAGATGTTCGTCACGGGCCCCGACGTCATCAAGACGGTCACCGGCGAGGACGTGGGGATGGAGGAGCTCGGTGGCGCGCTCACCCACAACACCGTCTCGGGCGTGGCCCACTACCTCGCGAGCGACGAGTCCGACGCGCTCGACTACGCGCGCACGCTCGTGTCGTTCCTGCCCGACAACAACATGTCGGAGGCGCCGGTCTACGAGGCCGAGGCCGAGCTCGAGATCACCGACGACGACCGCAGGCTCAACGCGATCATCCCCGACTCGCCGAACCAGCCGTACGACATGCACTCGATCATCGAGGGGATCGTCGACCACGGCGACTTCCTCGAGGTGCAGCCGCTGTTCGCCCCGAACATCGTCGTCGGCTTCGCGCGCGTCGAGGGCCGCTCGGTCGGCATCATCGCGAACCAGCCGAGCCAGATGGCGGGAACGCTCAACATCGCCGCGGGCGAGAAGGCCTCGCGGTTCGTCCGGTTCTGCGACGCGTTCTCGATCCCGATCCTCACCCTCGTCGACGTGCCCGGCTACCTGCCCGGAACCGACCAGGAGTGGACGGGCGTGATCCGCCGCGGTGCGAAGCTGCTCTACGCCTACGCCGAGGCGACCGTGCCGCTCGTCACGGTCATCACCCGCAAGGCGTACGGCGGCGCGTACATCGTCATGGGGTCGAAGCAGCTCGGCGCCGACATCAACCTCGCCTGGCCGACCGCCGAGATCGCGGTCATGGGCGGCCAGGGCGCCGTCAACATCCTGTACCGCGGCGAGATCAAGCGGGCCGAGGAGGCCGGCGAGGACGTCGCGGCGGTGCGGACCAAGCTCGCCAACGAGTACACCTACAACGTGGCCTCGCCCTTCCTCGCCGCGGAGCGCGGCGAGCTCGACGGCGTGATCGAGCCCGCGGCGACGCGCGTGTCGGTCACGAAGGCGCTCCGCGCGCTCCGCACGAAGCGGGCGAGCCTGCCGCCGAAGAAGCACGGCAACATCCCGCTCTAGGAGGCATGATGACCAGCGCATCCCCCGAGGGCGACGCCGAGGCCCTCGAACTCCGGTTCCTGACCCGCGACGTCACGGCCGACGAGGCCGCGGCCGTGACCGCGGTGCTCGTCACGACGGTCCGCGAGGCCCGGGGCGAGCACGAGGTGCCGTCCCGCAACGACTGGTCGCACCCGCGCAACGCGCTGCGACCCCGAGTCGAGGTCGGCCCGGGTCGCTGGGCAGCGTCGGCGCGCTGACCCGGCCTCCGGCGTCCCCTGCGAGCCTGGCGTCCCCCGGTTGAGGGGGCGGATGCGTCCGGCCCCCACGTATCCCGTCGACCGTGTCCCCCATGTCCCCCGAAATGCTGACTTCGCACGACGCGACGGATCCGTACGATTGGGTGTACGCACTCCATCGGAGTCGTATCCGTCACCGGCTGGGTAACCGGTGGCGCTCTGGGGGCGAGTCAGGGCGATATTCGGGTTGTCGCCGTGACTCGGGCTTGCTGGGGGGTCGGTAGGGGCCGACCCCCCGCTTCCATGTCCGGGCACCGTCGCCGCGGCCACGCCGCGCGACGGCGCCGCCCGACGCCCGAGCGGGCTCAGCCCGCACGCGGGATCTCCAGCCAGAGCTGCACCTCGGCGTCCTCGGACTCGGCCGCCTCGCCGTCGCCCCCGCTCAGTCCGACGATGGTGACCGCGACCGGCGACCCCTCCGCGGCGGTGCGCGCGATGATCCGGTCCGCCCGGGTCGACTCGACCACCTCGGCCAGCTGCGACAGGATCCGGTCCCGCTCCGCCTCGTCGAGCTCGTCGATGCCGCCCTCGTCGAGGAGCGTCACGGTGGCGCCGCGATCGCGCGCGCTGCGCACCGCCGCCCGGACGGCGTCGGTGAGCAGCATCCGCCCTCGGATCTCGTCGCGGATCGCCGCCTCGAGCGTGCGGCACTCCGCGCGCTCGGCGTCGCTCAGCGCATGGCCGCCGTCGGCGATGCGCCGGAGCATCGGCGAGGCGAGGCGCTGGGTCTGCGCGAGGCGCATCCGCCCCTCGAACAGGTGCGCGTCCTGCGCGGCCTGCCAGGCCGCCGCCTCGCGCTCGGCCTGCGCGTAGCGCCGGGTGGCCCGCGCCGCGCCCGCGAGGGCCGCGGAGAGCATGTGGGCGATGCCGACCCAGACCAGGCTGCCGATCACGCCGAGCTGACCGAGCGCGAGCGGCCCGGCCCACACGACGGTCTGCACGGCGAGCACGATGACGCCGGCCCACGCGACGACCAGCTGCCGACGCGCGGCCGCGATCGTCATCAGCGTCCCGACGGCCGCGACGTACCAGGTCGCGTACCCGTTCTCAGCCGACGGATCGAGCTGGCTCGTGACGAGCACCGGCAGGACGATGCCGACCGCGAGGTCGAGTGCGGCGAGCCAGTCCGGCATGCGCGCCCGCCGCGCCGGCCACAGGCTGAGGACGGTCGCGATCGCGTAGAGCACGAGCGCCACGATGATCGGCCACGGCGACGCCGCGACCTCCGTCGACAGCGACGAGATGCCGAGCACGACGTGGTACCCGGAGAACATCGCGGCGAGCGCCATGAGCAGCCAGCGGGGCACGGAGATCATTCGCCGCTCCCCTCCACGCCCGCGGGCCAGGCGAGCGTCACCGTCGTCCCCTCGCCCGGGACGGACTCGACCCTCGCCGATCCGCCCTCGTTCACCATGCGCTCCTCGATGGAGACCCGGAGGCCGAGGCGGCTCGGCGGGACCGCGGCCGGGTCGAAGCCCGACCCGTTGTCGATGACGCGGATGACGCATCCGCCCGCCCCGACGCCCCGGACCTCGAGTTCGCGGCGCACGCGGCCGATCGGGCCGTCGGCGTGCTGCACGCTGTTCACCATCGCCTGCATCGCCGCGGACGAGAGCGCGTCGATCGCCTCGACCGGCAGCTCCACCCCGTCGGTGCCGTCCACGCGGACGATGAACGGCGCGGAGAACCCGGCGACGCCGCCGCGGAGCCGTCGCGTGAGGACCGTGAGGGCGACGCGGTCGTCGAGTCCCGGGACCTCGACGGCGGCCTCGTCGAGCCGGCGCACCGCGTCGGCGGCCATGCGCGCCGCGAGCGCGCGCTCGGCGGGCGTGCGGGACGCCGCCGCCGAGAGCAGCGTCGTCAGGACGCTGTCGTGCACCAGTGCGTCGACCTTCACGCGCTCGATCTCCGTCGCGTGCCGTCGCGCGACGGCGTCGTAGCGCTCGAGTGCGGCCTCCTGCGCGGCATCCACCGCGATCGCCGCCTGCCGGAGCATGGTGATGATGACGAGCACGACGATGCCGAGGATCACGGCGTACATGGTGTCGAGCACCGCGATCAGCGCGCTCGCGCCGCCGCCCGACGGACTCAGTCGCACGACGCCGTAGATCGCGGGGACCGCGCTGGTGTAGGCGGCGGCCGGCGCGACCGGGAGCGCGATCACCGCGGCGGTCGTGGCGACCGTGCAGAGGTAGTAGAGCCACGGCGTCCGGCCCGCCATGCCCGCGGCGTCGACCACGAGGAAGGGCCACGCCAGCAGGGCGATGACGTAGATGGCGGCGAACGCGAGCGCCGCCGCCCGCACCGCGACCCGCGTGAACGTCGCCGCGGCGAGCGCGGCGATGGCCCCGTAGACGACGGCCATCATCGCTACGCCCGAGCCGTCCGCCATGAACCGGGCCTGGTCGACGGCCGTCGGCACGGTCTGGGCCCCGAACACCAGCCCGAACGCCCCAAGGGCGCGTCCCGCGACGGTCTCGACCTGGGCGCGGCTCACCGCCGCACGACGCGGGACGAGCCGGCTCGCCCGCCAGTCAGCGGCGGGCATCCCCGGCCTCGGCATCCAGCCCGGGGAGGATGCCGTCCTCGACCGCGCGACGCAGCAGGTCGACCTTCGTCGGGGCGGGCCGGCCGACCTCGACGTACTTCGCGCGGATGCGGTCGAGGTACTCGCGCGCCGTCGAGTGCGCGATGCCGAGCTGCTGGGCGACGAGCTTCAGGGGCAGGCCCGACGCGTAGAGGTGGAGGACGTCGCGCTCGCGGCGTCCGAGCTGCGCCTTCGCGAAGTCCCGGTCGGCCTCGATGGCACTCGCCCACTCGACGTTGTTCAGCGCGTCGCCGCGTGCGACGGTCGCGATCGCCGCGATCACCGAGGCCGTCGGCGACGACTTCGGGATGACCCCCGCCGCTCCGGCCGCGAGCGCTTCGCGGACGGCGGCGACCCGGTCGGCGATGCTGTGGACGAGTACCTGGCTTCCGACGGCGAGCACGGCGCGGACGTTGTCGGTCACGTTCGACCCGTCGCCGAGCGAGAGGTCGAGCAGCACGACCTTCGGCGGATCGACCGCCGGGTCGTCGAACGCCGCGAGCAGCGTCGGCACGTCCGCGGTGTCGGCGACGACCTCGTAGCCGGCGTCGCGGCACGCGGCGCGCAGCCCGAGCCGGACGGCCTCGTGGTCGTCGACGATCGCCACCGTCGTGGCGTTCGTCGCACCCGCCTCGCCCGTCACCGTCGTCACGCGAACTCCCCCGTCACGCCGTCCTCCTGTCGTGCGGCGTCACGCGCGGACCCGGCCGCTCGATTCCCGCCGTCCTCACACGATAGCGGCGAAACGCGCGACCGCCTCGACGTGATGGGTGTTCGGGAAGAGGTCGAAGGCGTCCAGCGTCTCGAGCTCGTACCCGTGCTCGCGGAAGGTCGCCACGTCGCGCGCGAGCGCGACCGGGTCGCAGGCGACGTAGACCACCTGGGCCGGCCGCAGCCCCGCGAGACGGTCGACGACCGCGCGACCCGCACCGGCGCGCGGCGGATCCAGCACGACGGTGGCGCCGCGGAGCCCGCGGGACGCGGCATCCGCCGCACCGGCCAGCCGGTCGAGGTAGCGGTCGACGCGGTCCGACACGGCTCGCGCGCCGACCCAGTCGGCGAGGTTGGCGCCCGCGTGCTCGGTCGCGCGAGCATCGGCCTCGACGGTCGTGATCCGCGTCGACGGGCCGAACCGGTCCCCGATCGCGGCCGCGAGGAGACCGACTCCGCCGTACAGGTCCTGGTTGTCCGCCTCCGGGTCGAACCGGTCCGGGTCGACGGCCTCCTGCACGGCACGCGTCAGCGTCGCGGCGGCGCCGCGATGGACCTGCCAGAAGCCGCCGCGGTCGAGCGTGAACCGCCGCTCGCCGACGCGCTCGACGATGGTCGGCGGATGGTCGCGGCGTCGATCCCCCGGGTTCCGGACCACGAGCTCGGCAGCGCCGGTCGACGGCGCGACGAGGTCGATCGCCGAGGCGCCGGAGTCCGCGCCCGTGCCCGCGCCCGCAGGGCGACCGTCCGCGCCGATCGGGGCGATCGCCTCGAGTTCCGCGACGGCGAGCGGCAGCGAGGAGACCGGCACGATCCGGTGGCTGCGCGCGGCGTACGGCCCGACCGTTCCGTCCGCACCGACGTGCAGCCGCACGCGCGTGCGCCAGCCGGTGCCCGACTCCGGGTCCACGCCGGGTGCGAGCGCCGGATCGACCGGCCGAACGTCGACCTCGCGTTCGAGGCCGCCCATGCGCGCGAGGGCGTCGTGGAGCACCTCGCCCTTCAGCTCGCGCTGGCGCCGCATCGCGATGTGCCCGAACTCGGCGCCGCCGACCCGATGCTCGGGGGCGCGATCGACGGATGCCTCCGCCCAGACGTGCTCGCGGCGGTCGGGCGAGGCGTCGAGCACCTCGAGCGTGTCGGCGCGCCAGAAGCGGTCGTGCCCGGCATCCGTCACCCGGACCCGCACGCGCTCGCCGGGGACCGCGTCGGCGACGAAGACGACCCGGCCCTCGTGACGGGCGACCGCGACGCCGCCGTGGGCGATGCGGTCGACGTCGAGCTCGAGCACGGGACCGGGCTCGGCCGGGCGGGTGGGCGCTCGATGACGGGTGCCCGCCGGGCGGGCGACCCGCGCGTGGCGACGACGGGAGTTGGCCATCGTCCGAGCATCGCACACGGAGCCGTATGCGGGCCGGGAGCGGCACCGGCAGGATGGAGGCATGCGCCTGTACCTCGCGTCGACCTCCCCCGCTCGCCGACAGCTGCTCCGTCAGGCCGGCATCGAACCGCTCCTGCTGGCGCCCGGCGTCGACGAGGAGGCGGCCGTCGCCCGCCACGAGGCCGAGCACGGTCCGCTCGCCCCGGAGGAGCTCGTGCAGCTGCTGGCGAGGCGCAAGGCCGAGGCGATCATCGGTCGCGACCTCGACGGCGCGCCGATCGACGGCCTGATCCTGGGCGGCGACTCGGCGTTCCTCGTCGACGGCGTGCTGCACGGCAAGCCGCATCGCCCCGAGGTCGCGCGCGAGCGCTGGGCGGGGCAGAACGGGCGCTCCGGCGTGCTCTGGTCGGGCCACTGGGTGATCGACCACCGGGGCGGCGCGGCGCGCGGCGCGGTCGGACGCCCGGCGTCGGCCGTGGTCGAGTTCGCCCGGCTCGACGACGCCGAGATCGACGCGTACATCGCGACGGGCGAACCGCTCGCCGTGGCGGGCGCGTTCACCGTCGACAGCCTCGGGGGGCCGTTCATCCGCTCCGTCGACGGCGACCCGTCGACCGTCGTCGGGCTCTCGCTGTCGACCCTTCGCGACCTCGTCCGCGAGCTCGGCGTCGACTGGATCGACCTCTGGGACCTCGGCGGGCGCTGAGCCCGGAGCCGCTCGGCTTCTGTCCGTTCGGCGAGGCCCGAGGCATCCGCCGTTGTCGCTCACCGAAACAGCTGCGGGGCTTTTTTGTGGGCCGCGTCCAAAGTCGGCTGGGAATCCGCCAATAGGCTTGGTCATCATGCGTCGCATCACCAAGGTCCTCATCGCCAACCGCGGCGAGATCGCCGTCCGCGTCATCCGCGCCGCTCGGGACTCCGGGCTCGCCTCCGTCGCCGTCTACGCCGACCAGGACCGCGATGCGCGTCACGTGAAGCTGGCCGACGAGGCCTACGCCCTCGACGGTTCGACGAGCGCCGAGACCTACCTGGTGATCGACAAGCTCCTCTCGGTGGCGCGCCGCTCGGGCGCCGACGCCGTGCACCCGGGCTACGGCTTCCTCGCCGAGAACCCCGACTTCGCCCGCGCGGTCATCGACGCCGGGCTGATCTGGATCGGGCCCTCGCCCGAGGCGATCGAGCGCCTCGGCGACAAGGTCTCGGCCCGCCACGTCGCCGAGAAGGTGGGCGCGCCGCTCGCTCCCGGCACCCTGAACCCCGTCGCGGATGCCGCGGAGGTGCTCGAGTTCGTCGACGTGCACGGGCTGCCCGTCGCGATCAAGGCCGCGTTCGGCGGCGGCGGTCGCGGGCTCAAGGTCGCCCGCGAGCGCGGCGAGGTCGCGGAGCTCTTCGAGTCCGCGACCCGCGAGGCCGTCGCCGCGTTCGGTCGCGGCGAGTGCTTCGTCGAGAAGTACCTCGACAAGCCGCGTCACGTCGAGACCCAGTGCCTCGCCGACGAGCACGGCAACGTGGTCGTCGTCTCCACCCGCGACTGCTCGCTGCAGCGCCGCCACCAGAAGCTCGTGGAGGAGGCGCCCGCGCCGTTCCTCACCGACGAGCAGAACCGCCTGCTGTACGAGTCGTCGAAGGCGATCCTCAAGGAGGTCGGCTACGTCGGCGCCGGCACGTGCGAGTTCCTCATCGGCCAGGACGGCACCGTCTCGTTCCTCGAGGTGAACACCCGGCTCCAGGTCGAGCACCCCGTGTCCGAGGAGGTCACGGGCCTCGACCTCGTGCGCGAGCAGTTCCGCCTCGCCGAGGGCGGCGTCCTCGACTACCCCGACCCCGTGACCACCGGCCACTCGTTCGAGTTCCGCATCAACGGCGAGGACCCGGGCCGCAACTTCCTCCCGGCGCCCGGGCCCATCCACCAGCTCCGCTTCCCCGGCGGCCCCGGCGTGCGCGTCGACTCCGGCGTCACGAGCGGCGACGAGATCTCGGGGGCGTTCGACTCGCTGCTCGCGAAGCTGATCGTGACCGGCGCGACCCGCAAGGACGCGCTCGAGCGCGCGCGCCGCGCCCTCGACGAGTTCGACGTCGCCGGCCTGCCGACCGTGCTCCCCTTCCACCGCGACATCGTCCGCAACGCGGCCTTCGCCCCCGAGGGCGACGAGCCGTTCTCGGTCTACACGCGCTGGATCGAGACCGAGTACGACAACCGGCTCGAGCCGTGGACCGGCGAGCTCGCCGAGACGAAGGGACCCGCCGCCCGCACGGCGCTCGTGGTCGAGGTCGACGGACGGCGCATCGAGGTGTCGCTTCCGAAGCGCCTCGCGGGCGCACCGTCGACGAACGGCACGCGCGGACCCGCGCCGCGTCGCCGCGCCGCGCACCACTCCGTGGACACGTCGACCGGCGACGCCGTGACGGCGCCGATGCAGGCGACCGTCGTCAAGGTCGCCGTCGCCGAGGGCGACAAGGTCGTCAAGGGCGACCTGGTGCTCGTGCTCGAGGCGATGAAGATGGAGCAGCCCATCGTCGCCCACAAGGACGGCATCGTGGGCCTCGTCAACGCCGAGGCCGGCACGACCGTGTCGAGCGGTCACCTCCTGCTCTCGATCGCCGACGCCTAGCCCCGGGTCGCGGGGCGCCGCCGTCCCAGGAGCGGCGGCGGCACCGCGCTAGCGGACGACGTGCATCGCGCGCGCGGCGTCGGTGAGCGAGCCCGTCAGCGACGGGTAGACCGGGAACGCCTCGGCGAACTGGTCGACCGTGAGCCGGTGCTCGACCGCGAGCGCGAGCGGGAAGATGAGCTCCGACGCCTTCGGCGCCACGATCACGCCGCCGATGATCGCGCCCGACCCCGCCGAGGCGAACAGCTTCACGAAGCCGTCGCGGATGCCCATCATCTTCGCCCGCGGGTTCGACGCGAGCGGGAGCTTGTAGACGGTTCCGGGCACGACGCCCTCGTCGATCTCCTTCTCGGTCCAGCCGACCGTGGCGATCTCGGGCTGCGTGAAGATGTTCGAGGTGATGTTGCGGTTCTCCGGCGGGTTCACGATGTCGCCCATCGCATGGAACACGGCGGTGCGGCCCTGCATCGAGGCGACGGATGCCAGCGGCAGGAACGTCGTGCAGTCGCCCGCCGCGTAGATGTTCGGCATCGACGTGCGCGCGACCCGGTTGACGCGGATGTGGCCCGACTCGGCCAGCTGCACGCCGGCTTCCTCGAGGCCGAGGTCGGCCGTGTTCGGCACCGAGCCGACCGCCATGAGGCAGTGCGACCCGCGCACCTCGCGGCCGTCGGAGAGCGTCGCGAGCACCCCGTCGCCGTCGACGACGACCGAGTCGGCGCGCGACTTCGAGAGCACCTTCATGCCGTTGCGCTTGAAGACCTTCTCGATCACGGCGGCCGCGTCAGCGTCCTCGCCGGGCAGCACGTGCTCGCGGCTGGAGATGAGCGTGACCTTCGCGCCGAGTGCGCGGTAGGCCGACGCGAACTCGGCCCCGGTGACACCGGAGCCGACGACTATCAGGTGCTCTGGCACCTGCTTCAGCGCGTAGAGCTCCGTCCACGTCAGGATCCGCTCGCCGTCGGGCACCGCCGACGGCAGCACGCGCGGCGTGGCGCCGGTCGAGATGACGAGCGTGTCGGCGTCGATGCGGTCGAAGTCCGTGCCGCCCTTGGCGGTCGCGACGATGATCGCGTTCGGGCCGTCGAGGCGGCCCTCGCCCTGGACGAGCCGCACGCCCGCGTCGAGCAGGTTCGTCCGCATGTCCTCCGACTGCTGGGCCGCGAGGCCGAGCAGGCGCTTGTTCACGGCCTGGAGGTTGATCGCGACATCCGGCTTCACGGCCTTCGCATCGCCGCCGCGCGCGAAGAACTGCACGCCGAGGTCGGCGGCCTCCTTGACGGCGTTCGAGGCCTCGGCGGTGGCGATGAGGGACTTCGACGGCACGACGTCGGTGAGCACGGCCGAGCCGCCGACCCCGGCCCGCTCGACGAGCGTGACCTCGGCGCCGAGCTGCGCGGCGGCGAGGGCGGCCTCGTACCCGCCGGGACCACCTCCGAGTACGGCGATCCTCTGGGTGCGCTCGAAGGTGGTGTGCATGGCCCCCATTCTCGCGTACGCGCGGGCGACCGCGCGAACGCGGGCGGGCGAGCGGATGCCGCGCGCAGACGAGCACGTCGGCGCGCACGCCGTGCCGGGTCATCCGCCCCTTGCGTACGATGAGGGGATGCAGCAGCAGAATCCGCTCGACGACCCCGCCGCCGACCCGTTCGCCGTCGCACGCGACGCGGCCGCCCGCATCGCGGAACTCACGGGCGTGGAGCGTCACGACGTCGCACTCACGCTCGGCTCGGGTTGGGGCGCCGCCGCCGGGCTCATCGGCGAGACCACGCACACGATCCCCGCCGATGAGGTCCCCGGGTTCTCGAAGCCCGCGCTCGAGGGCCACGTGGGCACGCTCCGCTCGGTCGCCCTGCCCGACGGCCGGCGTGCGCTCGTGATCGGCGCCCGCACGCACTACTACGAGGGCCACGGCGTGCGCCGGGTCGTCCATTCGGTCCGCACCGCCGCGGCGACGGGGGCGAAGACCATGATCCTCACCAACGGCGCGGGCGGCATCAAGGAGCACTGGACGCCCGGCACCCCGGTGCTGATCAGCGACCACATCAACCTCACCGCCGATTCGCCGCTCGAGGGCGCGACGTTCGTCGACCTGACCGACCTCTACTCGGCGCGACTGCGCGGCATCGCGAAGGGCATCGATCCGTCGCTGGACGAGGGCGTGTACGTGCAGTTCCGCGGCCCGCACTACGAGACGCCGGCCGAGGTCCAGATGGCGAAGGCGATCGGCGGCCACATCGTCGGCATGTCCACGGCGCTCGAGGCGATCGCGGCCCGCCAGGCCGGCATGGAGGTGCTCGGCATGTCCCTCATCACGAACCTGGCGGCGGGCATCCAGACCACGCCGCTCAGCCACGAGGAGGTCATCGAGGCCGGACGGACGGCCGAGACGAAGATCTCCGACCTGCTCGCGAAGGTCGTCGCGGCGATCTGACCCCGCCCCGCGACCCAGCAGAACCGAACACCGGAACGTCCCGCGCTGCCGGGCCCCGCCCGCCGCTACGAGAGAGAAGGCAACGGATGCCAGAGCTCACCGACGCCGACCGCATCGCCCGCGCCGAGGCGTGGATCGCACAGGACCCCGACCCCGAGACGCGCGAGGAGCTCGCCGCGATCGTGGCGCGCGTGCGCGAGGGGGATGCCGCGGCATCCGCCGACCTGGCCGACCGCTTCGATGCGCGACTCGCCTTCGGCACCGCGGGCCTCCGCGGCGAGATCGCCGCCGGCCCCAACCGGATGAACCGCGTGCTCGTGTCGCAGGGCGCGGCCGGCCTCGCCGCCCACCTCGTCGAGACGTCGACGGATGCCGCGGCGCCGAGCGTCGTCGTCGGCTACGACGGCCGGCGCAACTCCGAGGCGTTCGCGCGCGACGTCGCCGAGGTCATGGCGGGCGCGGGGCTCCGCGCCATCCTGCTCCCCCGGCTGCTGCCGACGCCCGTGCTGGCCTTCGCCGTCCGGCATCTCGGCACGAGCGCCGGGGTGATGATCACCGCGTCGCACAACCCGCCGAACGACAACGGCATGAAGGTGTACCTCGGCGGAGCCGACCAGGGCTCGCAGATCGTCGCTCCGGCCGACGCCGAGATCGCCGCGCAGATCGACCGGGTCGCTGCGACCGTCCCGGTCACCGAACTCCCGCGCGGAGCGTTCGAGACGGCAGGCGAATCCGTCGTCGACGCGTACGTCGACGCGACGGCGGCCGTGGCATCCGCCCCGGCGGCACAGCCGCGCGTGGTCTACACGGCGATGCACGGTGTGGGATGGGAGACGATGCGCCGGGTGCTCGAGGCCGCCGGCTTCGATGCGCCGTCGCTCGTCGCGGAGCAGATCGAGCCCGACGGCCGGTTCCCGACCGTCTCGTTCCCGAACCCCGAGGAGCCGGGCGCGATGGACCTGTCGTTCGCCGCGGCGCGGGCGGCCGGCGCCGACCTCGTCATCGCGAACGACCCCGACGCCGACCGGCTGGCCGTCGCGATCCCCGACGCCGCCGATCCCGAGGGCTACCGCCGCCTGACGGGCAACGAGGTCGGGCTGCTCCTCGGCTGGCAGGTCGCCGAGGCGGCCGCGGGCTCGCACGGCACCCTCGCGTGCTCGATCGTCTCCTCCCCCGGCCTCGAGGCCGTGGCACGCGCGCACGGGCTCGACTTCCGCGCGACGCTCACCGGGTTCAAGTGGATCTCGCGCGCACCCGACCTCGTGTTCGGCTTCGAGGAGGCGCTCGGCTACCTCGTGAACCCCGGGACGGTCCGCGACAAGGACGGCATCTCGGCGGCGATCGCCTTCCTCTCCCTCGCGGCCCGGCTCGCGGCCGAGGGGCGCACGATCGCCGACCACCTCGACGACTTCGCCCTGCGGTTCGGGCGCTTCGACTCGAGCCAGGTGTCGATCCGCGTGACCGACCTGTCGCGCATCGCCGACGTCATGGCGCGCCTCCGGGCCGAGCCGCCGTCCGAGGTCGGCGGCATCGCGGTCGAGCGCATCGACGATCTCGCCGTCGGCGTCGACGGCCACCCGCCGTCGGACGTCCTCCGCCTCGTGTTCGAGGGCGGCGCGCGCGTGATGGTGCGACCGAGCGGAACGGAGCCGAAGCTCAAGGTGTACATCGACGCGGTGGCGACCGACGGCTCGCTCGAGGAGCGTCGCGTCGCGGCATCCGATGCCGTCGCCCGCCTCGAGGCGGGGATGCGGGCGCTCGTCTCCTGACGGACGCCGCCGTCCCGCCGGCGACGGCGGCGAAGCACCGCGCCTGCGCGCTCAGCCGAGCGACGCGTCGAGCCGCCGGCCGATCTCCTCGACGTCGAAGTAGTTCTCGACCTCGATGACCTCCGCCCAGGTCCGGCCGAGCTCCTCCCGGACCCGGTCGGCGAGTTCCGTCGAGGTGAGCACGACCTGCGCGTCCGCCGCCGCCTCGCGCAGCCCCGCCAGGCCGCTCGCCGTCACCTCGGCCGTGAGGCCGAGCCGCTCGAGCGCCCGCTCGGCGTTGCCCTTGAGGATGGCCGAGGTGCCGACGCCGACCCCGCAGACCGCGACGATCCTCATGACGACGGCTCCGCGGCATCCGTCGGCCGGTCGCCCTCGCCACCCGCGACGCGCAGGACCGCGCGCACCTCGGCCGCCGTCTCCGCGGTCGCGATGCGGTCGATCGCGTCGCGCTCGTTGAAGACGTTGGCGAGGTCGGCGACGCTCGCGACGTGCTCCTCGGCGTTGGAGACCGCGAGTCCCAGCACCACGCGGACGGGATCGTTGTGCGGATGTCCGAACGCGACGGGCTCGGCGAGGGTCACGACCGACAGGCCGCTCCGGCGCACGTCGGGCCCGGGTCGGGCGTGCGCGAGCGCCAGGCCGGGTGCGATCACGATGTACGCCCCGAACTCCACGAGCACGTCGATCATGCGGTCGGCGTATCCCGGAAGCGTCGCACCGGACCGGGCGAGCGCACGCCCGGCGGCGCGGACGGCGTCGCGCCAGTCTGCGACGTCGGCGCGCAGCACGATCGCGTCGTCGGGAAGCGGAGGGAGGGTCATCGATGTCCGTTCGGCGGGTGGTCCTGGTGATCTGGTGGAGCGCCGGTCGGCGCGTCGCCCGGGGTTCGCGGTCTCGGCGGGGCCGGCCTCGCCGGGCGCTTCGGCCCGAGGCCGAGGCCCGGCTCAGGCCTCGTCGAAGCCGTCCTGGATCTGCTCCACGAGGTCCTCGCGGTCGTCGAGCGGGAGGAAGGCCGCCGCGGCGGCGTTGAGCTGGAAGACCTCGAAGTCGTCGAGGTCGTAGCCGAACGCGTCCGAGAGCAGCGCGAGCTCGCGCGAGAGAGAGGTGCCCGACTGGAGTCGGTTGTCGGTGTTGACGGTGACGCGGAAGCCCAGCTGGTACAGGAGGTCGAACGGATGGTCGACGAGCTCGTCGCCCCACGCCGCGATGGCGCCCGTCTGCAGGTTCGACGACGGGCTCGTCTCGAGCGCGATCTCGCGGTCGCGCACCCACTGGGCGATCGGACCGAGCGACACGTACGTGTTCTCGTCGTCCTGCCGCTCGATGGTGAGGTCCTCCGCCAGCCGCACGCCGTGGCCGAGACGCAGCGCTCGGCCGTCGAACAGGGCGCTCCGGATCGAATCCAGGCCGTCGGCCTCCCCCGCGTGCACGGTCACCGGCATGAACCGGGTCGCGAGGAAGTCGAACGCGGTGCGGTGCCGGCTCGGCGGGAACCCGGCCTCGGCGCCCGCGATGTCGAAGCCCACGACCCCGCGATCGCGATGCCGCACGGCCAGCTCGGCGATCTCGAGACCCCGATCGGCGTGGCGCATGGCGGTGATGAGCTGGCCGACGCGGATGCGTGCGCCCTGGCGCCGCACGTCGTCGACGCCCTGCTCGAGGCCCGCCTGCACGGCCTCGACGGCGTCGTCCAGCGAGAGCCCGCGCGTGAGGTGCTGCTCGGGCGCCCAGCGCACCTCTCCGTAGATCACGCCGTCCTCGGCGAGGTCGTTGACGAACTCGCGTGCCACGCGCGCCAACCCGTCGCGGGTCTGCATGACGGCCGTGGTCACGTCGAACGTCTTCAGGTACTCGACGAGCGAACCCGAGTCGGACTGGTCGGCGAACCATCGACCGAGATCGTCGGCCTCGGTCGCCGGCAGTTCGAACCCGACCTCGTCGGCGAGCTCGATGACGGTCTGCGGCCGCAGTCCGCCGTCGAGGTGATCGTGCAGCGAGATCTTCGGCAGCGACCGGATGTCGGTGCCGTCCCCCTCGATCCGGTATTCGGTCGCGTGCGTGTCCACCCCACCACGATAGCGGCGCACACCCTCGCCGACGCAGGGAAATCCCTGCGTGCGACGGCGCGCGACGCAACGGACGTGCGCGTCGACGGGGCTAGCGTCCGATGCGCTCCGCGATGAGCGGGCCGCCGTCCTGCACGGGCGATCCGGCGTCGCCGATCTCCCATGCGCCCTCCACGGCCTCGAGCGCACGGGCGAACCGCGCGGGCTCGTCGGCGTGGAGGGTGAACAGCGGCTGGCCCGCACGCAGGACATCGCCCGGCTTGGCGTGCAGGTCGATGCCCGCCGCGTGCTGCACCGGGTCCTCCTTGCGGGCGCGGCCCGCGCCGAGCCGCCACGCGGCGATGCCGAACGGCAGCGCCTCCTGGCGAACGAGCACGCCGTCGCGGTCGGCGGTCACGACGTGCTGTTCCCTCGCCACCGGAAGCGGAGCGTCGGGGTCGCCGCCCTGGGCCCGGATCGACGCACGCCACGTGTCCATCGCGCGGCCGTCGTCGAGAGCGGCCTCGACGTCGGCGTCCGCGACGCCGGCGAGCTCGAGCATCTCGCGAGCGAGGGCGATCGTGAGCTCCCGGATGTCGGCCGGGCCGCCACCCGCGAGCACCTCGACGGACTCGCGGACCTCGTTCGCGTTGCCGATCGTGAGCCCGAGCGGGACGTTCATGTTGGTCAGGAGCGCCGACGTCGCGACGCCCGCGTCCTCGCCGAGCTCGACCATCGTGCGCGCCAGCTCGCGCGAGCGCTCGATGTCCTGGAGGAACGCGCCCGAGCCGAACTTGACGTCGAGCACGAGTGCGCCGGTCCCCTCGGCGATCTTCTTCGACATGATCGAGGACGCGATGAGCGGGATCGCCTCGACCGTCCCGGTGATGTCGCGCAGTGCGTAGAGCTTCTTGTCGGCCGGAGCGAGCCCTGCCCCCGCCGCGCAGATCACGCCGCCCACGTCGCGCAGCTGCGCGAACATCTCCTCGTTCGACAACTCGGCGCGCCAGCCGGGGATCGACTCGAGCTTGTCGAGCGTTCCGCCGGTGTGGCCGAGGCCGCGACCGGAGAGCTGGGGCACGGCGACCCCGAAGGAGGCGACGAGCGGCATGAGCGGCAGCGTGATCTTGTCGCCGACCCCGCCCGTCGAGTGCTTGTCGGTCGTGGGCTTGCCGAGCCCCGAGAAGTCCATGCGCTCGCCCGAGGCGATCATCGCCATGGTCATGTCGCGGATCTCGCGACGCGTCATGCCGTTGAGGAAGATCGCCATGGTCATCGCCGACATCTGCTCGTCGGCCACGTACCCGCGCGTGTACGCGTCGACCAGCCAGCCGATCTGCTCGGTGGTCAGCTCGCCGCGATCGCGCTTGGTGCGGATCAGGTCGACGGCGTCGAAGGCCTCGACGGCGCTCATGCGCTCTCCCCCCGGAACTCGGCGAGCTGGCGCGGCCCGAACGCGTCGGGCAGCACCTCGTCGATGGTCTTCAGGCCGGACACCGTCTCGAGGACCATGCCCTCCGCGGAGTGCTCGTAGAGCAGCTGACGGCACCGGCCGCACGGCATGAGGACGTTCCCGTGGCCGTCGACGCACGTGAAGGCGACGAGCTTGCCGCCACCCGACATGACGAGGGCGGAGACGAGCGAGCACTCGGCGCAGAGGGTCACGCCGTAGGAGGCGTTCTCGACGTTGCAGCCGCTGACGACGCGGCCGTCGTCGGCGATGGCCGCGGCCCCGACGGGGAACTGGGAGTACGGCGCGTAGGCCTTCGCCATCGCCTCACGGGCGATCTCGCGCAGGTGGTCCCAGTCGATCGACTGGTGGTCGGTCATGGGTGCAGCTCCTCGGTCAGGACTTGATGTAGGGCTTGCCGGCGGCGGCGGGGCCGCGGACCTTGCCGACGAACCCGGCCACGGCGAGGATCGTGACGACGTAGGGCAGCATGAGCATGAACTCGCTCGGGACCGGGGAGCCGATCACCGACAGGGTGTTCTGCAGGTTCGAGGCGAAGCCGAACAGCAACGCCGCGAGGGTCGCCCTGATCGGGTCCCACTGGCCGAAGATCACGGCGGCGAGGGCGATGAAGCCCGCGCCCGCGGTCATCTCCTTGTTGAACGCGCCGACCGCGCCGAGGGTGAAGAACGCACCGCCGAACCCGGCGATCGCGCCGGCGAGGGAGACGTTCCAGAACCGGGTGCGGGCGACGTTGATGCCGACGGTGTCGGCGGCCTGCGGGTGCTCGCCGACCGAGCGGAGCCGCAGCCCCCACCGGGTGTGGAACAGGCCGATGTAGACGAGCACGATGATGACGTACATCGCGTACACGATGAGGGTCTGCCGGAAGAACATCGGTCCGATCAGGGGGATCTCGGACAGCAGCGGGATCGGGATGCGCTGCAGCCGGGGCGGGGAGTTCAGCAGGGCCGCGTTCGGGGCGAGGACCTGGGAGAACAGGAAGCTGGTCAGGCCGATCACGAGCACGTTCAGCACGACGCCGACGATGACCTGGTCGACGAAGTACTTGATCGAGAACGCGGCGAGCACGAACGCGACGAGCACGCCCGAGATCGCGGCGGCGAACAGGCCGACGATCGGGCCGAGCCACTGCTGGCCGATGACCGAGGCGACCACCGCGGACGTGAACGCACCGGCCAGGAGCTGGCCCTCGATGGCGATGTTGATCACGCCGACGCGCTCGCTGATGACGCCGCACAGGGCGCCGAAGATCAGCGGCACGGACAGGCTGAGCGCTCCGGCGAGCAGGCCGGGCAGCGGGATCACCGGGGTGCGGGCGCCCGCGGCCGCCCAGGTCAGGAACGCGACCAGGCCGATCACGGCGAAGATCACGACGACCCAGAGCGGCACCCGGCGCTTCGCGCGGACGAGCGCGGCCGCGGCCGCGGTGATCGCGGTCAGCAGGACCACGCAGGTCCACGTGGTGACGGGGCCGTTCAGGACGATCTCGGGGATCTGGATGAGATCGCGCGGCGCGGACAACCGGAATACCGCATCACCGCTGTGGCGTGTGGTGAGGAAGAGCACGGCGAGCAGCGCGGTCACGACGGCGAACGAGATCGGCGCCTTCCAGCTGATCACGGTCGTGCTGTCGAGGTGCTCGGCAGGGCTGGACGTGGCGTGGTGCTGACTGGTTGCGGTCACTTCGCCGCCACCTCCTCCTTGCGGGTCGAGCGCGTTCGCTTCTTGGGCTTGGAGCCCGGCTGCGGGAGCCGGAAGATCGCGCGGACCAGCGGCGGGGCCGCGATGAACAGCACGATCAGCGACTGCACGACGAGCACGATGTCGATCGGCACGCCCTCGGCCGCCTGCATCGCGAACCCGCCGGCCTTGAACGCGCCGAACAGGATGCCCGCGGCGAGGATGCCCCACGGGTTCGAGCCGCCGAGCAGCGCGACCGTGATCGCGTCGAACCCGATCCCGGCGTCGATGCCGGAGGAGAATCCGGTGGTCACGGTGCCGAGCACCTGGTCCACGCCGGCCAGGCCGACCAGGGCGCCGGCGATCAGCATGCCGTACACGTACATGCGGTTGACGTTGATGCCCGCGACCCGGGCGGCCTTCGGGTTCAGGCCGACCGCGCGGAACTGGAAGCCCAGGCTCGACCGCTCCAGGATCCACCACACCAGGACCACGCACGCGATCGAGAGGATGAACCCGAAGTGCAGGTTGAACCGCGGACCCAGCAGGTCGAAGAAGATCGCGGTGTCCTTCATCGGCGGCGTGGTCGGGTTGTTCGTGCCGGGCGCCTGCAGCAGCCCTTGGGTGCGCAGCATCCAGGACACCAGGTAGAACGCGACGTAGTTCAGCATGATCGTCACGATCACCTCGTGCGCACCGGTGCGGGCCTTGAGCACGCCCGCGATGCCGGCCCACAGGGCGCCGGCGACGATGCCCGCGACCGTGGCGACGATCATGTGCACCCCGAACGGAAGGTCGAACGAGAACGCGACCCAGCCGGCGGCGGATGCCGCGAGCAGCATCTGCCCGCGGCCACCGATGTTGAACATGCCCACCTTGAACGCCAGGCCGACGCCCAGGCCGGCGGCGATCAACGGTGTCGCGAAGTTCAGCGTCTCGGTCAGCGGCCGGATGCCCGAGATGAAGTCGTCCCGACGGAAGTTGTACACCGCGCCCTGGAACAGCGCGGAGTACGCGCCTGCGACGGAATCCCAGATCGCGACGAACGTGTCACCCGGCCGGGCGAAGAAGTACCCGGATGCCGCCTGCACCCGCTCGTCGGTGAACGCGATCATCACCGCGCCGACCACGAGGGCCAGCAGCACCGCCAGCACCGAGATGATCGCGTTGCCGGTCGCGATCTGACGCAGGGCCTGCTGCCAGCGCGAGGGCTCCCCGGGCTCGGGCTCCTTCTCGATCACCGGCTCGTCGGGCGGGACCTGCGCGCCGGTCTCGAGCGCGACATCGGGGTCGTAGCGGTCGCTCATGCGGCGGCTCCTTCGGGGGTGGGGGCGTCACCGGACGGGGCCGGACGCTCGCCGGCCATCATCAGGCCGAGGACCTCGCGGGGCGTGTCGCCGGGCACGATGCCCACGACCTTGCCCCGGTACATCACCATGATCCGGTCGGCGAGGGCGGTGACCTCGTCGAGCTCGGTCGAGACGACCACGACCGGCACGCCCGCGTCGCGGGTCTCGATGATGCGCTTGTGGATGAACTCGATCGACCCCACGTCCACGCCGCGGGTCGGCTGCGCCGCGACCAGCAGGTTCAGGTCGCGGCTGAGCTCGCGGGCGAGGACCACCTTCTGCTGGTTGCCGCCGGAGAGCCGTCCCGCCTTCGTCTCGATGCCGGGCGTGCGGACGTCGAACTCCGCGACCTTGTCCCGCGCGAACTCCGCGAGGAACCCGCGCTGCACGTTGCCCGCCTTCACGAACGGCTCGCCGTCGGATCGGTCGAGCATGAGGTTCTCCGCGACGGTGAACTCGCCGACCAGGCCGTCCTCGGTGCGGTCCTCGGGGACGAACCCGACCCCGGCGTCGAGGATCCGACGAACGGAGTGACGCGTGAGGTCCTGGCCGTCGAGGGTGATCGTGCCCTGCACCCGCGACTGCAGGCCGACCAGCGCCTCGGTCAGCTCCGTCTGCCCGTTGCCCTGGACGCCCGCGACCGCGAGCACCTCGCCGCGACGCACCGAGAAGCTCACGTCGTTGACCACGAGCTGGCCGATCGGATCGACCACCGTGAGGTGCTCGACCTCGAGCGCCTCCTCACCCAGGGTCGGCTCCTCCTTCTGCACCGTCAGCTCGACCGCACGGCCGACCATCAGCGACGCCAGTTCCGCGTTCGTCGCGGTCGGCTCGGCCTCGCCGACGACCTTGCCCAGACGCACGACCGTGATGCGGTCGGCGACCTCGCGGACCTCGCGCAGCTTGTGCGTGATGAACACGATCGACGCACCGGACTCCTTCAGCTGCCGCATGATCGCCATCAGCTCGTCGGTCTCCTGCGGCGTGAGCACCGCGGTCGGCTCGTCGAAGACCAGCACCCGGGCATCCCTCGAGAGCGCCTTGATGATCTCCACCCGCTGCTGCACGCCCACCGGCAGGTCGTCGACCAGCGCGTCCGGGTCGACGTCGAACCCGAACCGGTCGCTGATCTCGCGCACCTTCTGCCGCGCAGCGGCCAGGTCGATCAGCCCGCCGGCCCGCGTCTGCTCGTGTCCGAGCATCACGTTCTCCGCGACCGTGAAGACCGGGATCAGCATGAAGTGCTGGTGCACCATGCCGATGCCCGCCCGCATCGCATCGCCCGGACCCTCGAAGTGCTGCAGCCGGTCGTCCAGGAGGATCTCGCCCTCGTCGGCCCGGTACAGGCCGTACAGGACGTTCATCAGCGTCGACTTCCCCGCCCCGTTCTCACCGAGGAGGCAGTGGATCTCGCCAGCCTCGACAGTGAGGTCGATATGGTCGTTCGCCACCAGGGAACCGAACTTCTTCGTGATTCCTCGGAGTTCGAGTTTCATGCCACCGATCCTAATGATCGCGCCGGGTTTCGCAGCGGTCGTGCGCCGAAGTGCGCCGATGAGCGTCCCGAACTGCTCAGATGTTGGCGGGCGTGCTCAACGGCGCCCGGAATCGGCGAAGGGAGGCCGGTGCAGCACCGGCCTCCCTCCGCGAACGGCTCGGCTCAGCCGGCCAGGTAGGACTCGACGGTGATGTCGCCGTCGATGATCATCTGCTGGAGCTCGTCGAGCTTCGACGACAGGTCGGCCGGAACCGCGTCCTCGAAGTCGTGGAACGGCGCGAGGCCGACGCCCTCGTTCTCGAGGGTTCCGACGAACGGCTCCGGGTCGAACTCGCCGTTGCCGGCGGCGAGGATCGCATCCTCGACACCGACGTCGATGCCCTTGCGGATCGAGGTGAGCAGGAGGTCGCCGACCGACGGGTCGGTCTCGTACACGTCGGCGTCGACGCCGAGCAGCATGATGTCGCGGCCGGAGTCGCGGATCGCCGCGGCACCCGACTGGTAGATCGGGCCGCCGACGGGCAGGAGCACGTCGATGTTCTGGTCGATGAGACCCTGCGCGACCTGGCGAGCGGTGTCGTTCGCCTCGAAGCCGCCGGTGAACGAGCCGTCCTGCGCCTCGCGGTCCCAGCCGAGCACCTGGACGTCGGCGCCGTTCTCCTCGTTGTAGTACTCGACGCCCTGCGCGAAGCCGTCCATGAAGATGGACACGGTCGGGATGTTGATGCCGCCGTACGTGCCGACCGAGCCGGTCTCGGACATGCCGGCCGACAGGTAGCCGGCGAGGAACGCGGCCTGGGCGGTGTCGAAGATGATCGGCTTGATGTTCTCGGCGTCGGTCGTGCCGTCGAAGTCCGTGTCGACGGTGTCGTCGATCGAGACGTACTCGAGGTCGGGGTTGGCGGTCGCCGACTCGAGCGCTGCGGGCGCGAGCAGGAAGCCGACCGTCACGATGGTGTTGCAGCCCTGGTCGACGAGGCTCTGCAGGTTGGACGCGTAGTCGGTCTCGGCGGCCGACTCGACGAGGGTCGGCTCGACGCCGAGTTCCTCGGACGCCGCCTCGAGGCCCTCGCGGCCCAGCTGGTTGAACGACTTGTCGTCGAAGCCACCGGCGTCGGAGACCATGCAGGGGATGTAGTCGAGCGCCTCGCCGCCGTCGCCGTCGGTCTCCTCGGGAGCCGACGCGCAACCTGCGAGGAGCGCGACCGCACCGATGGTCGCGAGACCGCCGACCGCGGCCTTCTTGAACGTGAACGTCACAGTGTCCTCCAAAAGACAGTGCACCCCGAACGATCGCGGGGACCGTGAGGTCACGTTACCCAATGTTTCGACCCGCGCCATCGGCCGTCCGACCCGCAGCGGTCAAAGGTTATGAACCCGCGACCTTCTGCTCATATGAGCAGTCTCGAGGCTCCCCCGAGCAGGGGACACTCAGGGCGCCGAAGGCGACTCGACGACGAGTTCGCCGGCGATGATCGCCTGCCGGAGCCCCTCGATCTCGCCCTGCAACCCGGGTGTCACGAGCGACTCGAGGTCGTGGAACGGAGCGATCTCGACACCGCCGTTCTCGAGCGTGCCGACGTAGGGCTCGCTCGAGAACGTGTCGTCCTGGACCGCGCGCACGATCTCGACCATCGCCTGCTGGGTGTTCTTGAGGACGCTCGTCAGCACCACGGGCCGGAACTCGGCCGGGAGCGTGTCGTAGCCGTCGCTGTCGACCCAGATCACCGAGGTCGAACCGTGCTCGACGGCCGCCGCCGCGGCTCCCTCCCCCACCTGGCCCGCGACGGGCAGGATCACGTCGGCGCCCTGGTCGATGAAGCCCTCGGCGAGCACCTTCCCCTTGTTGATGTCCTCGAAGTCGCCCGTGAAGGACCCGTCCTGCTCCTCCTTGTTCCAGCCGAGCGCCCGCACGTCCGTGCCGTGCACCTCGTTGTACCGGGCGACCCCGTCGACGAAGCCGTCCATGAACAGCGTCACCGGGGGCTGGTTGCCGCCTCCGAAGGTCGCCACGACACCCGTCTTCGAGACCCCCGCCGCGAGGTAGCCCGCCAGGAACGACGCCTGCGCGGTGTCGAAGACGACCGGCTTGACGTTCTCCGCGTCGACCGTCTCGTCGACGATCGCGAACGACACGTCGGGGTTCGCCTCGGATTCGGCGAGCGTCGCCTCGGCGAGCTCCCACCCGACGGTGACCACGAGCGGGCACCCCGAGTCGACGGCCTGGCGGACGTTCGGCGCCAGGTCGGTCTCGCTCGTCGACACGAGTGCCTCCGCCTCGACGCCGAGCTCGTCCTCCGCCTGCTGCAGGCCCTTCCAGCTCGACTGGTTGAAGGAGCGGTCCTCGAGGCCACCGGAGTTCGTGACCATGCGCACGCACTCCGCGGCATCCGTCGTACCGCCGCCCTCGGGCGCCGGCGCGCAGGCGGTGAGGACCGCGGATGCCACGGCGAGCGCGGCCCCGAACGTGACGACCCGTCGCAGCGACATCCGCCCGACCACCTTCCCGTGCCTAGAGCACGTCGTTCGATCCGCCGAGGCGCAGTGCGTCCACGACGGCCTTCACCCGCTGCGCGTGCTCGCTCGTCGTCACGAGCAGCGCGTCGGGCGTGTCCACGACCACGATGTCCTTCACGCCGATGAGGCTGATCACGCGGTCGGCCCGGCTCACGACGATACCGCTCGACGCGTCCGAGAGGACCCGGGCGTGCTCGCCGAGGATCGCGAGCTCGCCGGAGCGGCCCGCCGTGTTCAGCTTCGCGAGCGAGGCGAAGTCGCCGACGTCGTCCCACTGGAAGTGGGCGCGGACGACCGCGAGCCGGCCCCTCGCCGCCGCGGGTTCGGCGACCGAGTAGTCGATCGCGATCTTCTCGAGCGTGGGCCAGATGCGGTCGACGGCGGGCCCGCGGGCCTCGGGGTCGTCCCACGCCTCCGCGAGCTCGACCACGCCCGCGTGGAGGCCGGGCTCGGTGAGTGCGAGCTCCTCGAGGAGCCGGTCGGCCCGGGCGATGAACATGCCGGCGTTCCACAGGTGGCGACCGCCCTCGAGGTACCCGCGCGCGGTCTCGAGGTCGGGCTTCTCGACGAAGCTCGAGACCGCGGTGACCTCGTGGGTGCCGGGGACGTCGAGCGGCTCGCCGCACTCGATGTACCCGAACCCGACCGCGGGCTCCGTCGGGGTGATGCCGATCGTCGCGATGTAGCCCGCGTCGGCGGCGGCGACCGCCGCGGTCACGGCGTCGCGGAAGAGCGCGGTGCCCGAGATGACGTGGTCGGCCGCGAACGAGCCGATGACGACGCCCGGCTCGCGCCGCTCGAGGATCGCCGCGGCCAGCGCGATCGCCGCGGTCGAGTCCCGCGGCTCGCTCTCGAGCACGATGTTCGCGTCGGCCAGCTCGGGCAGCTGCGCCTCGACGGCCGCACGGTGCGCCCGGCCCGTGACGATCATGATGCGCTGCTCGCCCGAGAGCGGCGCCAGCCGATCCCACGTGTCGCGCAGCAGCGTCTGCCCCGACCCGGTCAGGTCGTGCAGGAACTTCGGGGCGTCCGCGCGAGAGAGCGGCCAGAGCCGTGATCCCACGCCGCCGGCGGGGATGACGCTGTAGAAGCGGTCGAGCGGAGCCTGTCGCATCCGATCAGGATAGCCGCGGGCCGCCCGGGAGATCCGCAGGCGGATGCGTCGCCACGGCGGCGAACGGAGCACCTCCGCGAGCGCATTAGACTCGGACCCGGGCCATCGGTCCCGTATGCCCGCAGTCGGGCGACGTACACCGCCAGGAGGGACGTCCATGTCAGCAACGACGACACGGACCCCGATCGCACCCGAGAAGCCGGCGACGCATAAGCCGGGCGGCACGCTCTACCGCGGCCGCGAGGGCATGTGGTCGTGGGTGCTGCACCGGATCACCGGGGTGGCGATCTTCTTCTTCCTCCTCGTGCACATCCTCGACACCGCGCTCGTGCGCGTGAGCCCCGAGGCGTACAACGCCGTGATCGGCACGTACCAGACGCCGATCATGGGCCTCGGCGAGGTCGCACTCGTCGGCGCGATCGTGTTCCACGCCTTCAACGGCCTGCGCGTCATCCTCGTCGACTTCTGGTCCTGGGCGACCCGCAACCAGAAGGTGCTCTTCTACATCGTGATCGCGCTCTGGGTGGTCACGATGCTCGGATTCGTGCCCCGGCACCTCATGAACGTCTTCAGCCACTAGGAGCGCCGAGATGACCGTCATCGAATCCCCGCGCACCCCCGCCCGCCCCGCGCCGAAGCGCGGCGTCAACCTCGAGAAGTGGGGCTGGATCTACATGCGCGCGTCGGGCGTCGTGCTCGTCGTGCTCGTCTTCGGCCACCTCTTCGTCAACCTCATGGTCGGCGAGGGCGTGAAGGCCATCGACTTCGGCTTCGTCGGCGGCAAGTGGGCCGACCCGTTCTGGCAGTGGTGGGACGTGCTGATGCTCTGGCTCGCGCTCATCCACGGCGCCAACGGCATGCGGACCATCGTCAGCGACTACACGAACCCGGGCACCGTGCAGCGGATCCTGAAGGGCGCGCTGCTCCTCTCCACGATCGTGCTGCTCGTCCTCGGCACGCTCGTGGTCTTCACCTTCGACCCGTGCCCCGCAGGCTCGCCCGCCGAGCTGCTCCCCTCGTTCTGCCCCGCCGCATAGGAGACACGTGACCAGCGAGAACCACGTCGAGACGACGGTCGTCGACGGCGTCCACCACCACCAGTACGACATCGTCATCATCGGCGCCGGCGGCGCGGGCATGCGGGCGGCCATCGAGGCCGGGCCCGGCGCGAAGACGGCCGTCATCTCGAAGCTCTACCCGACGCGGTCCCACACGGGCGCGGCGCAGGGCGGCATGGCCGCAGCGCTCGCGAACGTCGAGGAGGACAGCTGGGAGTGGCACACCTTCGACACGATCAAGGGCGGCGACTACCTGGTCGACCAGGACGCCGCCGAGATCCTCGCGAAGGAGGCCATCGACGCGGTCATCGACCTCGAGAACATGGGCCTGCCGTTCAACCGCACGCCCGACGGGAAGATCGACCAGCGGCGGTTCGGCGGCCACACGCGCGACCACGGCAAGGCGCCGGTCCGTCGCGCGTGCTACGCGGCCGACCGCACGGGGCACATGATCCTGCAGACGCTGTTCCAGAACTGCGTCAAGCTCGGCATCGAGTTCTACAACGAGTACTACGCGCTCGACCTCGTCATGACCGAGGTCGACGCCGGCGATGGGACGACCAGGCAGAAGCCCTCGGGCGTCGTCGCCTACGAGCTCGCCACCGGCGAGCTCCACGTCTTCCAGGCGAAGGCCGTGATCTTCGCGACCGGCGGCTTCGGCAAGATCTACAAGACGACCTCGAACGCGCACACGCTCACTGGCGACGGCGTCGGCATCGTCTGGCGCAAGGGCCTCCCGCTGGAGGACATGGAGTTCTTCCAGTTCCACCCGACCGGCCTCGCGGGCCTCGGCATCCTGCTCACCGAGGGCGCCCGCGGCGAGGGCGCCATCCTCCGCAACGCCTCGGGCGAGCGCTTCATGGAGCGCTACGCCCCGACGATCAAGGACCTCGCGCCCCGCGACATCGTCGCGCGCTGCATGGTCCAGGAGGTCGCGGAGGGCCGCGGCGCGGGCCCCGACAAGGACTACGTCCTGCTCGACTGCACGCACCTCGGCGCGGAGGTCCTCGAGACGAAGCTGCCCGACATCACCGAGTTCGCGCGCACCTACCTCGGCGTCGACCCGGTGTACGAGCCGGTGCCCGTGATGCCGACCGCGCACTACGCGATGGGCGGCATCCCGACCAACGTGAAGGCCGAGGTGCTGAGCGACAACACGACGGTCGTCCCCGGTCTCTACGCCGCGGGCGAGTGCGCGTGCGTGTCGGTGCACGGCTCGAACCGCCTCGGCACCAACTCGCTGCTCGACATCAACGTGTTCGGCAAGCGCGCCGGCCGCAATGCGGTCGAGTACGTCAACTCCGGCGTCGACTTCACGCCGCTTCCGGATGACCCGGCCGGCGACGTCCGGCGCCTCCTCGAGGTGCTCCGCGACTCGAACGGGACCGAGCGGATCGCCGCGATCCGCAAGGAGCTCCAGGACGAGATGGACAAGGGCGCCCAGGTGTTCCGCACGAGCGAGTCGCTCGACCACGTCGCCGAGGTGATCGCGGGCCTGCGCGACCGCTACCGGAACATCGCGGTGCAGGACAAGGGGAAGCGGTTCAACACCGACCTGCTCGAGGCCGTCGAACTCGGATTCCTGCTCGACCTCGCCGAGGTCGTCGTGGCCTCCGCCCGCAACCGCGAGGAGAGCCGAGGCGGCCACATGCGCGACGACTTCCCCAACCGCGACGACGAGAAGTTCATGCAGCACACGATGGCCTACCTGTCGGGCGACGCGCACTCGTCGGTCGCCTCCGATCACATCCGGCTCGACTGGAAGCCGGTGACGATCACCCGATACCAGCCGATGGAGAGGAAGTACTGACGTGACGACCGCCACGCTCGAGACGACGTCGACGGATGCCGCGACGAAGTCGTTCACCGTCACCTTCCTGATCCGCCGCTTCGACCCCGAGGTCGACGCCGAGCCGCGCTGGCAGGACTTCGACGTCGAGATGTACGCGACCGACCGCGTGCTCGACGCGCTGCACAAGATCAAGTGGGAGCAGGACGGCTCCCTGACGTTCCGCCGTTCGTGCGCGCACGGGATCTGCGGGTCCGACGCGATGCGCATCAACGGCCGCAACCGCCTCGCGTGCAAGACGCTCATCAAGGACCTCGACATCACGAAGCCGATCTACGTCGAGGCGATCAAGGGCCTTCCCCTCGAGAAGGACCTCGTCGTCGACATGGAGCCGTTCTTCGCGAGCTACCGCGAGGTCCAGCCGTTCCTCCAGGCCAGCTCCGCCCCCGTCGCGGGCAAGGAGCGCGTGCAGTCGGTGGCCGAGCGTGCGCGCTTCGACGACACCACGAAGTGCATCCTCTGCGCGGCGTGCACCTCGTCGTGCCCGGTCTTCTGGACCGACGGCCAGTACTTCGGCCCGGCCGCGATCGTGAACGCGCACCGCTTCATCTTCGACTCCCGCGACGAGGAGGCGAAGGTCCGCCTCGACATCCTGAACGACAAGGAGGGCGTGTGGCGTTGCCGCACGACCTTCAACTGCACCGACGCGTGCCCCCGCGGCATCGAGGTCACCAAGGCGATCGCCGAGGTCAAGCAGGCCATCCTGCGCGGAACGCCCTGACCGAGGGCGACCGCGATGCGGAGGGGCCGGTGCGCGACGCACCGGCCCCTCCGTCGTGTCGGGGCGGATGCCGCGCTCCGCACGTCGCGATGGGGGGCGTGCACGCCGACGGGCGGGGCCGGTGCGCGGCATCCGCTCGCTAGGGTGAGCGTGTGAGCGATCGCGATCGGGGGCGCGGCAGGGCGTCGGCGCGCGCGGACGGCGCCCCGACGACCGAGGCGCCGGACGAGGACACGTCCTCGACGAGCGCGCGCGTGCGGGAGCGGTTCGAGGCGGCCAGCGCGCCGATCCGCGAACGGCTCGACGAGCCGATCACGCGGATGGAACGGCTCACGCAGCGCACGATGGCGCTGTTCCCGGTGCGCGTGTGGCGGCACTTCCTCGCCCGCAACGGCTTCCTGCTGACCGCGGGGATGAGCTACCAGTCGCTGTTCGCGGTGTTCGCGGCGGTCTACATCGTGTTCGCGGTCGCCGGCATCTGGCTGCTCGGAGACACCGAGACGCTGAACGCGCTGCTGCTGCTGATCAACACCTACGCTCCCGGCCTCGTCGGCCCCGACGGCGTGATCAGCACGGAAGACCTGCAGGAGGCGGCGACGGCGAGCACGAGCCTCTTCGGCTGGACCGGCGCCGTCGCGCTCGGCGGCCTGATCTGGACCGCCATCGGCTGGGTGACGTACGCGCGCATGGCCGTGCGCAGCATCTTCCTGCTGCCGAAGGACGACCGAGCGTACCTCTACCTCAAGGCGCGCGACTTCGCCGCGGCGTTCATGTTCGGCGTCGCCATCCTGGTCGCCGCGGTGCTGTCGATCGTCGCGACGGGGTTCCTCGACTGGATGTTCGGCCTCCTCGGCATCGACCTCACGACGGAGTCGCCGGTGGTGCGGGTCGGGCTGCAGTTCGGCGCGATCATCATCGTGTTCATCATCGACACCCTGGCGCTCGCCGTGATGTTCCGATTCCTCTCCGGTGCGGAGATGCCGTGGCGCCGGATGTGGACCGGCTCGCTGCTCGGCTCGGCGGCGCTCAGCGTGCTGCAGATGCTCGGCGGGTGGGTGCTCTCGTGGGCCGGCAGCAACCCGCTGCTCGCGACCTTCACGGTGATCGTCGCGCTGCTGCTGTGGTTCCGCATCGCGAGCATCATCATCCTGGTGGCGGCGGCGTGGATCGCCGTCGAGGCGGCGGACCGGAACGAGTCGCTCCGTCGGGTGACCGCAGCGCAGTTGGAGGCGGAACGCCGGCAGCGCGAGTACGAGGCGCTCCTCACCGCTGCGAAGGTCCGCGTCCGCGACGCCCGGGCCGTCGCCGAGACGGCGCGCTGGTACGAACGGGTCCCCGCGGGCCGACGGCTCGCGAGGGCCCGGCGCGACCTCGACGAGCTCGTGGCATCCGCCCCGCCGCCCCCGCCGACGAAGGCGCACCCGTGGCTGAACGGGAACGGCCGTGGGGGTGGCAGCACCTAGGATCGTAGGCATGCCCTCCCCCGCCCCGCTCCGGATCGTCAGCGCCAACGTGAACGGGGTCCGGGCGGCGTTCCGCCGCGGCATGGGCGACTGGCTCGCCGCGCGCGACGTCGACATCCTGGCGATGCAGGAGGTGCGGGCGTCGACCGACGACCTCGCGGGCCTCCTCGGCGACGAGTGGAGCATCCTGCACGAACCGGCGACCGCCAAGGGCCGCGCGGGCGTCGCGATCGCGAGCCGAGCGGGCGCGCACATCCACCGCGTCGAGCTCGGCGCGGCCGACCACGACACCGCCGGGCGCTGGCTCGAGGCCGACTACGAGGTGAACGGCCGGATCGTGACCGTCGTCAGCTGCTACGTGCCGTCGGGCGAGGCCGAGACGCCGAAGCAGGTCGACAAGTACCGCTTCCTCGACGCGATGAGCGAGCGGATGTCGCAGCTCGCGTCGCACGAGCTGGCCGTGGTCGTCGGCGACCTGAACGTCGGCCACCGCACGCTCGACATCAAGAACTGGAAGGGCAACGTCAAGCGCGCGGGCTTCCTGCCCGAGGAGCGCGCCTACTTCGACCGCTTCATGGGCGCCGAGGGCGAGGAGGGCTACAACGCCGGCGCCGGCTTCGGCTGGGTCGACCTGGGCCGCCGTTCCGCCGGCGAGGTCGCCGGCCCGTACACGTGGTGGTCGTGGCGCGGCAAGGCGTTCGACAACGACAGCGGCTGGCGCATCGACTACCAGCTCGCGACCCCGGCACTCGCCGACGCGATGGTCTCCTACGCCGTCGACCGTGCCGACGCCTACGACGAGCGATGGTCCGACCACGCTCCCGTCGTCGTCGACTACGCCATCTGAGACCGAAGGACCCCCGAACCACGATGAACACCGCACGCCCCGTCGTCTTCTCCGGCATGCAGCCGTCGGGAGACTCGCTCCACCTCGGCAACTACCTCGGCGCCCTGGTGAACTGGGTCGCCCTGCAGGAGGACCACGACCCGATCTACTGCGTCGTCGACCTGCACGCGATCACCGTGGCGCAGGAGCCGGCGACGCTCCGCGAGGCGACCCGTCGCACGGCGGCGCAGTACCTCGCGGCCGGCGTCGACCCTGCGCGCTCGACGCTGTTCGTGCAGTCGCACGTGCCCGCGCACGCCGAGCTCGCGTGGGTGCTCGGCACCCTCACGGGGTTCGGCGAGGCGAGCCGCATGACCCAGTTCAAGGACAAGTCGTCGCGCTACGGGGCGGAGTCGACGACGGTCGGCCTCTTCACCTATCCGGTGCTGATGGCCGCCGACATCCTGCTCTACGGCACGCACCTCGTGCCGGTCGGCGACGACCAGCGCCAGCACCTCGAGCTCACCCGCGACCTCGCGGGCCGCTTCAACTCGCGCTACGGCGACACGTTCGTGGTGCCCGAGGCGATGATCCCGAAGGAGTCGGCGCGCATCTACGACCTCCAGGAACCCACCGCGAAGATGTCGAAGTCGGCGGCGAGCCCGAACGGCCTGATCAACCTCATGGACGATCCGAAGGTCATCGCGAAGCGCATCCGCAGCGCCGTGACCGACACCGAGCGCGAGATCCGCTACGACCCGAAGGCCAAGCCGGGCATCGCGAACCTGCTCGACATCTACGCGACGGTCACGGGCCGCTCGATCCCCGACCTCGAGGCGGAGTACGACGGCAAGGGCTACGGCGACCTCAAGAAGGACCTCGCCGACGTGGTCGTCGAGCGCGTCGCCCCGATCCGCGAGCGCACGCTCGAGCTCATGGAGGACCCGGCCGAGCTCGACCGACTGCTCGCGATCGGCGCCGAGAAGGCGTCGGAGCGCGCCGAGCGGACCCTCGCGACGGTGTACGACCGGGTCGGGTTCCTGCGCCGGGCGTGAGCGGAGTGCAGCGCTCGCGGTCGGCCACTCCGGCCGGCGGGCCGGTCGTGCTGTTCGACCTCGACGACACGCTCATGGCGCACCGCGAGGCGGTGGCGACGGGCATCGCGCTGCACCTGCGCGAGCGCGGGTACGCCGCGGAGGAGGCCGCGGCGCAGGCGCTCTGGCACGAACTCGAGGAGCGGCACTACCACGCGTACCTCGCAGGCGAGCTGACGTTCGAGGGGCAGCGGCGCGCCCGCGCGGCCGAGTTCGCGCTCGCTCACGGCGACCAGCTCGACGACGAGTCCGCGGGCGCGTGGTTCGCGACGTACTTCGAGCGGTACCGCGAGTCGTGGGCGCTGCACGACGACGTCCTGCCCGCGCTCGACGAGATCGAGCGGGCACTGCCCGGCGTGCGGTTCGGCATCATCACGAACGGCGAAGCCGACTTCCAGCTGGCCAAGCTCGTGCGACTCGGCCTCGAGGTCGGCCACCCGGGCCGGATCGAGCACCTCGTGGCATCCGGCGCCGAGGGCGTGACGAAGCCCGACCCGCGGATCTTCGAGGTGGCGGTCGAGCGCTTCGCCGGCGACGCCGCGGTCTCCGGGGCGGCGTACGTCGGCGACCGCCTGCGGACCGACGCGATCGGGGCGGCCGAGGCGGGGCTCGTCGGGGTGTGGTTGAACCGCTCGGGCGAGCGCCCCGCCGAGCCCGAGGCGACGGATGCCGCGGCGGCGGGCGTGCTCGAGATCCGGACGCTCGCCGAGCTCGCGCCCCTCCTCGCCGACCGGCTGGTGGTCGAGTAGCGCCGGTCGCGCTGCCGGTGGTCGAGTAGCACCGGCGTCGGCCGGCGCGTATCGAGACCAGGGTGCGAGGGTCTCGATACGCTCGCGGCTCCGCCGCGTGCTACTCGACCACCGGAGGATGCGGCTCCGCCGCGTGCGACTCGACCACCGGAGGGTGCGCGGCTCCGCCGCGTGGGACTCGACCACCGTGGCGGCACGGAAACGGGCCGAGCGCCTTCCCGTGCGCCCGGCCCGTGTCATCCCGCCCGCGTCAGCGGACGTCGTCGTCGACCCAGTCCAGGGTCTTCGTGACGGCCTTCTTCCAGTTGCGCACGAGGCGCCCCTGCTCGGCCTCGTCCATCGCCGGCTCCCAGCGACGGTCCTCCTGCCAGTTCTTGGCGAGGTCGTCGAGGTCGGCCCAGAAGCCGACCGCGAGGCCTGCCGCGTACGCGGCGCCGAGCGCGGTCGTCTCGGCGACCACCGGACGGACGACGGGCACGCCGAGGATGTCGGCCTGGAACTGCAGCAGCGTGTCGTTGGCCGTCGCGCCGCCGTCGACGCGCAGCTCCGTGAGGTCGATCCCCGCATCGGCGTTCACGGCTTCCACGACGTCGCGCGTCTGGAACGCGATCGCCTCGAGTGCCGCCCGCGCGATGTGCCCCTTGTTCACGTAGCGGGTCAGGCCCACGAGCGCGCCTCGCGCGTCCGGACGCCAGTACGGGGCGAAGAGCCCCGAGAAGGCGGGCACGAAGTACGCGCCGCCGTTGTCCTCGACCGACTTCGCG
>NZ_WODA01000015.1 GCF_009729855.1 Agromyces luteolus
CCCAGATCGAGACGAACGTTCTCGCTGGGTGCTCATGGGTGGAACATTGACATAGGCATCGCTCGCAAGGGTCTGGGGTCTAGTACGCCGCTTCGGTGGTTGGAACGGTTCGGGTCGGCGGGGGTGGTGCGTGCACGCTGTTGGGTCCTGAGGGACCGGACATGGCCTGGGGTCTTCGGATCCTTCGGTCGGGGTTGGTTCCCCGCAGGCCTTCATGCGCTGCCGGCGTTGCTGGTGGGGGTGGGGGTTCTGGTCGTCTGTTGAGAACTACATAGTGGACGCGAGCATCTTAGATTCGATGCCCTTCGGGGTGTCGGGTCACAAAGATCAAGCACGATGCATGCCTTCGGGTGTGTGTCGGACTGATCATTGGTCACCGCCGCCCCTGTCGGGGGTGGTGGTTTCTATGACTCATGTGATTTCAAGTTTCTAAGAGCAAACGGTGGATGCCTTGGCATCTGGAGCCGAAGAAGGACGTCGTAATCTGCGATAAGCCTCGGGGAGCTGATAAACGAGCTGTGATCCGAGGATTTCCGAATGGGGAAACCCCGCCAGGCCCTTCGGGTGACCTGGTGACTCCCGCCTGAATGTATAGGGCGGGTAGAGGGAACGTGGGGAAGTGAAACATCTCAGTACCCACAGGAAGAGAAAACAACCGTGATTCCGTGAGTAGTGGCGAGCGAAAGCGGATGAGGCTAAACCGGTCATGTGTGATACCCGGCAGGGGTTGCATGGTCGGGGTTGTGGGACCTCTCGGGCTGTTCTGCCGGACAGCCGCGGTGACGCGTCAGGTATAGACGAACCGGTTTGAATGCCGGACCGGAGTGGGTGTGAGTCCCGTAGTCGAAATGCCTGGCCGGCCGGAGGGGGATCCCAAGTAGCACGGGGCCCGAGAAATCCCGTGTGAATCTGTCAGGACCACCTGATAAGCCTAAATACTCCCAGATGACCGATAGCGGACAAGTACCGTGAGGGAAAGGTGAAAAGTACCCCGGGAGGGGAGTGAAATAGTACCTGAAACCGTTTGCTTACAAACCGTCGGAGCCTCCGTGTTGGGGTGACGGCGTGCCTTTTGAAGAATGAGCCTGCGAGTTAGTGATCTGTGGCGAGGTTAACCCGTGTGGGGGAGCCGTAGCGAAAGCGAGTCTGAATAGGGCGATTCAGTCGCAGGTCCTAGACCCGAAGCGAAGTGATCTATCCATGGCCAGGTTGAAGCGACGGTAAGACGTCGTGGAGGACCGAACCCACTTAGGTTGAAAACTGAGGGGATGAGCTGTGGATAGGGGTGAAAGGCCAATCAAACTTCGTGATAGCTGGTTCTCTCCGAAATGCATTTAGGTGCAGCGTTGCGTGTTTCTTGCCGGAGGTAGAGCTACTGGATGGCCGATGGGCCCCAACAGGTTACTGACGTCAGCCAAACTCCGAATGCCGGTAAGTGAGAGCGCAGCAGTGAGACGGTGGGGGATAAGCTTCATCGTCGAGAGGGAAACAACCCAGACCACCGACTAAGGTCCCTAAGCGCGTGCTAAGTGGGAAAGGATGTGGAGTTGCACAGACAACCAGGAGGTTGGCTTAGAAGCAGCCACCCTTGAAAGAGTGCGTAATAGCTCACTGGTCAAGTGATTCCGCGCCGACAATGTAACGGGGCTCAAGCACGCCACCGAAGTCGTGGCATTGCCGCACAGTGATTGGCCTTCGTGGTCCAGTCGTGGTGATGGGTAGGAGAGCGTCGTGTGCCGGGTGAAGCGGCGGTGGAAACCAGCCGTGGACGGCACACGAGTGAGAATGCAGGCATGAGTAGCGAAAGACGGGTGAGAAACCCGTCCTCCGGAAGACCAAGGGTTCCAGGGTCAAGCTAATCTGCCCTGGGTAAGTCGGGACCTAAGGCGAGGCCGACAGGCGTAGTCGATGGACAACGGGTTGATATTCCCGTACCGGCGAAGAACCGCCCACACGAGACCAGGAGTGCTAAGCATCCCAAGACCTGGTGATGTCCTTCGGGACGGATCCTGGTGGCGGCGTGCGACCCCGTCTGGTGGAGTGAGCGTGATAACAGGTGTGACGCAGGAAGGTAGCCCAGCCCGGGCGATGGTTGTCCCGGGGCAAGCGTGTAGGCCGAGTCGTAGGCAAATCCGCGACTCATCAAGGCTGAGACGTGATGCGGATGAAAAGTGGGTGATCCTATGCTGCCGAGAAAAGCATCGACGCGAGGTTCCAGCCGCCCGTACCCCAAACCGACTCAGGTGGTCAGGTAGAGAATACCGAGGAGATCGAGAGAATCGTGGTTAAGGAACTCGGCAAAATGCCCCCGTAACTTCGGGAGAAGGGGGGCCCGATTCGTGAAGGGACTTGCTCCTGGAGCGTTGACGGCCGCAGAGACCAGTGGGAAGCGACTGTTTACTAAAAACACAGGTCCGTGCCAAGTCGCAAGACGATGTATACGGACTGACGCCTGCCCGGTGCTGGAAGGTTAAGAGGACCGGTTAGCCCTTACGGGCGAAGCTGAGAATTTAAGCCCCAGTAAACGGCGGTGGTAACTATAACCATCCTAAGGTAGCGAAATTCCTTGTCGGGTAAGTTCCGACCTGCACGAATGGCGTAACGACTTCCCAGCTGTCTCAACCGCGAACTCGGCGAAATTGCAGTACGAGTAAAGATGCTCGTTACGCGCAGAAGGACGGAAAGACCCCGTGACCTTTACTACAGCTTGGTATTGGTGTTCGGTGTGGCTTGTGTAGGATAGGTGGGAGACTGTGAAGCGGGCACGCCAGTGTTCGTGGAGTCATTGTTGAAATACCACTCTGGTCACTCTGGATATCTAACTTCGAACCGTGATCCGGTTCAGGGACAGTGCCTGGTGGGTAGTTTAACTGGGGCGGTTGCCTCCCAAAGAGTAACGGAGGCGCCCAAAGGTTCCCTCAACCTGGTTGGCAATCAGGTGGCGAGTGTAAGTGCACAAGGGAGCTTGACTGCGAGACTGACAGGTCGAGCAGGGACGAAAGTCGGGACTAGTGATCCGGCAGTGGCTTGTGGAAGCGCTGTCGCTCAACGGATAAAAGGTACCTCGGGGATAACAGGCTGATCTTGCCCAAGAGTCCATATCGACGGCATGGTTTGGCACCTCGATGTCGGCTCGTCGCATCCTGGGGCTGGAGTAGGTCCCAAGGGTTGGGCTGTTCGCCCATTAAAGCGGTACGCGAGCTGGGTTTAGAACGTCGTGAGACAGTTCGGTCCCTATCCTCTGCGCGCGCAGGAAATTTGAGAGGATCTGACCCTAGTACGAGAGGACCGGGTTGGACGAACCTCTGGTGTGCCAGTTGTTCCGCCAGGAGCACCGCTGGTTAGCTACGTTCGGGATGGATAACCGCTGAAAGCATCTAAGCGGGAAGCCGGCCTCGAGATGAGATTTCCATCCCCATCATGGGGGAGAGGCTCCCAGCCAGACGACTGGGTTGATAGGCCAGATGTGGAAGCACCGCAAGGTGTGCAGCTGACTGGTACTAATACGCCGACAACTTGACAATCACCACATGTACTCCGTTCTAAGGCTGGAGTACATGGCCTGATGACTCGCGTCCACTCTGTGGTTCCCAACAGACGAACACACA
>NZ_WODA01000016.1 GCF_009729855.1 Agromyces luteolus
GTGGCGCCGGCGACGGGTGCGCCGGAGAGGGCGTCGGGGAAGTTCGTGCCGTTGGCGATGTAGACGACGGGAACGCCGGGTTCGAAGCTCTTCGCGGAGATCGCCGCGGACGTCGCGTACCGGTCCGCGCCCGAGATCCGGGATGTCGAACCCCAATCGCGCAGCGTGATGTTCGGGGTCTGAGGCGAACGGGACGTCGAGTCGAGGTACCCGGGTTGGGCGCCGGCGACCTCGAAGGCGATGCGCTGCCCCTGCAGGTCAGGACCGAGCATCAACGTCGTCGACGTCGCGCCCTCGACCTCCTCGCCGTCGGCGAGCCATCGGTACGCGAACGAGGTACCCGGCGTCCACGGCCCGGGGGAGCCCGTCAGGGTCGAACCGACGAGGGCATCACCGCTGATCGTCGGCTGCCCCGCAGCGAGCACGCCGAGTGCCACGGGCTCGGTCGGTTCGGACGTCCGCGTCACGGACGGCAGGTTCGAAGTCCATGCGGTGAGCGACAGGGTGATGCGCTTTCCGACGTGCTCGGGGGCCAGCCAGAGGCCCGGGCCCGTGGCGCCGCTGATCGCGACGCCGTCCGCGGACCATTGCCACGAGCTCTCCACCTCGGTACCGCCTCCGGGCCCACCTGAGGTCCTCCGCAGCAGTTCACCGACGCGGGGCAGGCCATCGATGACCGGGGTCTCGAGCGCCGGTTCGGCGTCCGCGAGCCTGACCGTTCCCAACCGGACGATTTCGCTTCTTCCGACGCTGACGAGATCGGCCGACTCACGGTCGGGCCGGTCGTTCCACCACTCGGGGGCGTAGTTCCTGACCGCGATCAGCGGGCCGGTCGCCGACAACTGCACCGCGTAGGTTCCCTCGGTGAGGCCGGGGATCCG
Source organism: Agromyces luteolus (assembly GCF_009729855.1). GTDB lineage: Bacteria > Actinomycetota > Actinomycetes > Actinomycetales > Microbacteriaceae > Agromyces > Agromyces luteolus. The sequence goes on from NZ_WODA01000016.1 coordinate 882, forward strand.
GACGAAGCCGGACGGGCTGTAGCCGGAGCCGCGCTGCACCCAGCTTCCGTCGACGAACTCGTAGGCCACAGCCCGGGTCCCCTTGATCTCAGCGCCGGATTCGTCCTGGATCGCCGCCTCGATCACGGATTCGCGGGTCAACCGAGCGTCGAGGGTGACGGTTTCTCCGGCGCGGACCTCGAACGTCGTCGCCGTCGTCTCGGGCTGATCCCTCCACCACTCGGTGAGGTAGCCGGTACCGGTGAAGCGCGCGGTGTACACCCCGGGGAGGACCGGCGCAAGGGCGAACGAGCTCCCGATTCCGTCGGCGTACCCGTTCTCCCACTTGGGGCCCTCGATCCACACACGTGCGGACGGGACGTGATCGCCGTTCTCGCCCTTGATCGTTCCGACGACGGTTCCTCCACGGGGGAGGACGACGTCGACTCCCGAGGTGATTTCGCCGGCGGCGACCTCGATCTTCGTGCCCCCCGCCGGCCACGACTGCCCGCCGAACCACACGGGCACGTAGCCGGAGGCGATGAGAGAGAACTTGACGAAGTAGGTCCCCTGCGGGACGGCGTCGATCCGATAGCGCCCGTCAGCCGCCGTGCGGGTCGATGCCACGGGGGCGCTGCTCGTGTGCCCCGAGACGTAGAGCGAGACGTGCACGCCCTCGACCACCGCTCCGAGGTCGTCGACCACGGCGCCGGTGACGGAGCCGGTGCCTTCGGACGCCGTTCGAACCTCGCCCGGAGCGATCGCGGCGACCGCCGCCGGGGAGCCGATCACGAGGGAGAGCAGGGTCAGGATCGCGGCGATCGCGATGATCGGGTTGCGAGCTGCGGCTCGACGTCGATCATCGAGCATGGGGCGCGCGGCAGTGCGGAGGGGCAAGCGGGTCTCCGGGCGGTGTTCGGGTCGGGTCGGCCCGGCGTCATCGGGCATGACGAGGGGTGGGCTCGGGATGATCGAACCACATCGGAAGGCGCCGGCGGAAGGGCGTTGCCGAGTCGTGACATCCGCTCGGCCCTCTGGAAGCATGAGCCGCATGGCGGTCATCGAGAACTCCAAGCTCAGCGTCATCGGAGCGGGCAGCGTGGGCGCGAGCCTCGTGTACGCGTCGCTCATCCGCGAGTCGGCGAACCAGGTCGCGCTGTACGACATCGCGGCGGAGAAGGTCGAGGCCGAAGTGCTCGACCTCGCGCACGGCACGCAGTTCACGCGGTCGAGCGTGAGCGGCGGGTCGGACCTCGACGTGGTGGCCGACTCGCACGTCGTCGTCATCACGGCGGGCGCCAAGCAGCAGCCCGGGCAGAGTCGCATGGAGCTCGCGGGCACGAACGTCGGGATCCTCGAGCGGCTCCTGCCGCAGCTGCTCGAGCGCGCGCCAGATGCGATCTACGTGCTCGTCACGAACCCGGTCGACGTGCTGACCGTCGCCGCGCGGCAGATCAGCGGGCTGCCCGCCGAGCGGGTCATCGGGTCGGGCACGGTGCTCGACACGTCGCGCCTGCGGTGGCTGCTCGCCAAGCGCGCGGGCGTGCTGACCTCGAGCGTGCACGCCGACATCGTGGGGGAACACGGCGACACCGAGTTCCCGCTCTGGTCGAACGCGCGGATCGGGCCCGTGCCGATCCTCGACTGGACGGCCGGCGAGCGCTTCTCGATCGACGAGCTCGACGGCATCGCGCACGAGGTCCGCAACGCGGCCTACACCGTCATCCGCGGCAAGGGCGCGACGAACTACGCGATCGGACTCTCGGGCGCGCGGATCGTCGAGGCGCTGCTCGACGACGAGCGCGCGGTGCTGCCCGTGTCGACCGTGCACTCGGGCGCCCTCGGCTTGGACGGGATCGCGCTGTCGATGCCGTCGGTCGTCGGCGGGAACGGGGCGTTCCCGATCGCCGAGACGCCGATATCGGAGACCGAGGCCGGCCTGCTTGCTGCATCCGGCGACGCGATCCGCGCGACCATGCAGACGCTCGGGCTCTGACGCCCCGAAGGGCTCACGCCGGGAGCGTCGCAACGCCTGCGGCAGCGGCCGCTGACGCGAGCGCGGCGTCGCGCGTGGCGAGCGGGAGCCCCTCGCGCTCGGCGACGATCAGGTAGGCCGCGTCGTAGGCGCTCAGGACGTGTTGCCGCGCCGTCTGCAGGAGCGAGGTGGGATCGAGGTCTCGCACGACGTGGATCGGCAGCGAGCGGAGGAGCGTGGAGCGACGGGCCACCTCGGCCTCGCTGAGGCGGCCTCGCCGCTCCGCAACGGCGAGGACGTTCGCGACCTCGTACTCCCAGATGACCGGCACGATCGCGCCCCCGTCGGCGAGTCGATGCAGCAGCGCGTCGGACTCGGGCCGGGCTTCGTCCTCGAAGCACCAGCTGAGCGCGACCGACGCGTCGAGCACGAAGGCGCTCGTCACGCCCGCCCCTCCTCGATCAGGCGCCGCACGTCCGCGCCGAGGCGCGACCCGGATCGTGCCGAAAGCAGGGCGGCGACGGTCTCGGCTGCGGGGGCGGACGGCTGGTCGGCCGGAACGAGCCGGGCCACCGGCATGCCGTGCCGCGTGATGGTGATCTCCTCGCCGGCCTCGACGCGCTCGATCAGCGCGGGCAGGTGGGTCTTCGCCTCGTAGGCTCCGACGGTGGACATGAGGACAGACTAGTCGGAGACCGGTCGGAGTGGAACGGAAGTGGGCCTCTCACACGAATTCCGATGACGTGTCGATCCGGCGCCTTCCCGTTCGACGCCAACAGTGAGAGGGTCGAAACGCGACCCGAGCACGCGAGGAGCGAACCACCATGACGAAGTACATGATGATCATGCGCGGCAGCGACGAGGCCTACGAGGCCTTCCAGGACCTGCCGTTCGACGAGGTCATCGCGGCCATGGGCCGCTACAACGAGGAGATGATGAAGGCCGGCATCATGCTCGCCGGCGAGGGCCTGTCCGACGCGAGCGAGGGCTTCGTCGTCGACTTCTCCGCCGAGCCGCCGCTCGTCACCGACGGACCGTACGGCGAGACGAAGGAACTGTTCAACGGGTTCTGGATCATCGACGTCGCCTCGAAGGAGGAGGCCGCGGAGTGGGCGCGCCGCTGTCCGCTCGGCCCCGGCACCAAGCTCGAGGTGCGCCGCGTGAACGACATCGAGGACTTCCCGCAGGACAACGAGTGGATCCAGAAGGAGGCGGGCTGGCGGGCGGAGCAGGCCGAGCGCCTGGCCGAGGACGCCCGTCGCGGTGCGGCGCGAGCCTGACCCACTGACCCGCTGACCGGCACGAGCGCACGTGACCGACGAGACGGATGCCGCGACGGCGCGCCCGACGGACCTCGAGTCCGCACGGCGCGCCGTCGCCGCCGTCTGGCGCATCGAGTCCGCGCGCATCGTCGCCACGCTCACGCGCATGGTCGGCGACTTCGCCCTCGCCGAAGACCTGGCTCAGGACGCGCTCGCCGAGGCGCTCGCACAGTGGCCGGCCGGCGGCATCCCCTCGAACCCGGGCGCCTGGCTCACCGCGGTCGCCAAGCGCCGCGCGATCGACGGCTGGCGCCGACGCGAGCGCTACGACGAGCGGCTCGCCGCGATCGCGCACGACCTCGAGCGCGAGCAGGCCGAGGCGACGGATGCCACGGGCGACCTGCCGTACGACCCCGACGCGATCGACGACGACGTGCTCCGGCTCGTGTTCGTGTCGTGCCATCCGGTGCTCTCGCGCGAAGCGCGCGTCGCGCTCACGCTCCGCGTCGTCGGCGGCCTCACGACCGACGAGATCGCGCGCGCGTTCCTCACGCCGGTGGCGACCGTGCAGCAGCGCATCGTGCGGGCCAAGAAGACGCTCGGCGCGGCCGGGGTGCCGTTCGAGGTGCCGCCGCGCGACGAGTTCCCCGAGCGGCTCGGAACGGTGCTCGGCGTGCTCTACCTGATCTTCAACGAGGGGCATTCGGCGTCGGCCGGTTCCGACCTCATGCGTCCCGAGCTCGGCCGCGAGGCGCTGCGGCTCGGTCGAGTGCTCGCGTCACTCGTTCCGCGTGAGCCCGAGGTGCACGGGCTCGTCGCGCTCATGGAGCTCACCGCGGCGCGCTTCCCGGCCCGGCTGGACGCGAACGGCGACCCGGTGCTGCTGGGCGACCAGGACCGCCGTCGGTGGGATCGCTCGGCGATCACCCGGGGGCGTGCGGCGCTCGCCCGTGCCGACGCGATCGGCCGCGGCCGGGGACCGTACGCCCTGCAGGCGGCGATCGCCGAGCAGCACGACGTCGCGGCATCCGTCGACGACACCGATTGGCCGGCGATCGTCGCGCTCTACGAGGCGCTCGGCCGGGTGGCGCCCTCGCCGGTGGTCGAGCTGAACCACGCCGTCGCGGTCGCGATGGCCGACGGCCCCGAGGTCGGGCTCGCGCTCGTCGACGAGCTGGCCGCCGACGGCCGGCTGGCGCGGTACCACCCGCTGCACGCCGTGCGGGGCGAGCTGCTCGAGCGGCTCGGGCGAGCGGATGATGCGCGCGAGGCGTTCGCGGAATCCGCGCGCCTCACCGCGAACGAGCGCGAGCGCGCGGTGCTGCTCGCGCGCGCGTCCCGCCCCGGCGCGCGCTGAGACGCGGAACGGGCCGCCCCCGGAGGGGACGGCCCGTTCGCGATTGCGGCGCGGCGAGCGCTAGTCGCGCGCGATCGCGAGGATGCGCAGGATCTCGAGGTACAGCCAGATGACGGTGACCATGATGCCGAAGGCGCCGGTCCAGCCGTACTTCCGCGGGGCGCGGTTGCGCACGCCCTGCTGGATGAAGTCGAAGTCGAGCACCAACGAGTACGCGGCCATGATCACGACGAGGACGCCGATGATGAGGCCGAGCGGGATGCCGGCGATCTCGGCGCCGCGCAGGCCCCACGGGTCGTCGGTCACGCCGAAGATCATCAGGCCGAAGTTCACGAGCGAGAACACCAGGTATCCGACCATCGCGACCAGGAAGATCTTCGTCGCCTTCTTCGACGCGCGGATCTTGCCCGAGGCGAAGAGTGCGAGCGTCACGCCGACGACCACGAGCGTGGCGATCACGGCCTGCGCGACGATGCCGCCGCCGTAGGCCAGCTCGTACCACGCGGAGATGCCGCCGACGAAGATGCCCTGGACACCCGCGTACGCGAGGATCAGCGCGGGCGACGGCTCCTTCTTGAAGATGTTGACGAGCGCCAGCACGAAGCCGACGAGGCCGGCGCCGATCCAGAGGAACGGCACGGACTGGACCGTGAGCCAGCCGATCGCGGCACCCACGAGGAGCACGCCGAAGGCGGCGGCCGACTTGGCGATCGAGTCCTCGATCGTCATGACGTCGCGGTCGGGGAGCGTCGCGGGCTGGTTGTACATGTCCTGCAGCTGCTGGGCGGACATGTCCTGTGCGACAGCCACCGCCCCCTGGCCGGAGGTGAACGCCTCGTTGCGTGAGAAGGCGGGGTTGTTGAGAGCCATTGCTGTGGTTCCTCTGCTTTCGGCTTTCCGTCGTGTGGAGGGGAATCGCACGACCTCGCGGTCGCGTTGATCAAATCTACCCGTTCCAGCGGTGACAACGCCGTGAAATCCCCCGGCATTCCGGGGCGGATGCCGCTTCGGCCCTCGCTACGCTTGCCCCATGCTGCGCGATCTCGCCGAGCGTCCGTTCGTCATCGGGCATCGCGGCGCGTCCGGCTACCGCCCCGAGCACACCGAGGCCGCGTACCGCATGGCGTTCGCGCTCGGCGCCGACGCGGTCGAGCCCGATCTCGTGGCGACGCGCGACGGCGTGCTCGTGCTGCGGCACGAGAACGAGATCTCGGGCACGACGGATGTCGCGTCCCGCGCCGAGTTCGCGTCGCGGCGCACCATCCGCGAGGTCGACGGGCGCCCCCTCACGGGCTGGTTCACGGAGGACTTCACGTGGGCCGAGCTGGCGACGCTCCGTGCGACCGAGCGGCTCGGAGGCATCCGGCCGCACAGCGGGAGCTTCGACGGTCGGTACCCGATCCTGCGGTTCCGCGACCTCCTCGGCCTGCTGGATGCCGCGACCGACGAGTCTCGGCGGATCATCCGCCTCGTCGCCGAGTTCAAGCACGCGACGCACTTCGCGGCCCTGGGCCTGCCGCTCGAGGAGCTGTTCGCCGCCGAGCTCTCGGCCGCGGGCTGGGGTCGCGGCGACGACCGTCTGGTCTCGGAGTCGTTCGAGCCCGGGCTGCTCGACCGGCTCGTGTCGGCGGGCGTGCGGGGAACGCGCGTGCTGCTCGTCGAGGACCGCGGGGCGCCGTACGACCTCGTGGCGGCCGACGGGTCGTCGGCGAAGCGGTACGACGCGTTCGTCAGCGAGCGTGGGCTGCTCGAGCTCGGCGGCATCGTGCACGGGGTGAGCGTCGGCAAGGGGCGACTGGTGGGCGGCAGGACGGAGCCGGCGGAGGGCGCGCCGCCGCGGCGGCCCCGCCCCGACGCCCCGCTGCGCGGGTCCGACCTCGTCGACGCCGCGCACGCGGCCGGGCTCGCGGTCTACACCTGGACCCTCCGCCCCGAGAACCGATTCCTCGCGCCCGAGTTCCGGCGCGGTTCGTCGCGTGGCGCGTGGGGCGACTGGCTCGGCGAGTTCACCCGGATCATGGACACGGGCGTCGACGGCGTCTTCCTCGACCACCCCGACCTCGGCTTCGAGGCGCGGCGGTCGTACTTCGACTCCGAGGAGCTGCTCTGAGGCCCTCGCTCCGGTCCGCCGGCGGCCGCGCCGCGCTGTCGGATGCCGCGCCTAGACTTGTCGGGACATGACGCTGATCCTCGACCCCGACGACCCCACCGGCTGGCGCGAGGCGCCCGGCGCGGCCGACCGCGAGCGAGCCGACGAGCCGCGCGGCGCCGGCCACGCGGCATCCGATCGCCTGACGGCCGGGCTGAACCCGCAGCAGCGCGAGGCGGTCGAGTACCGCGGCCAGGCGCTGCTCATCGTCGCGGGCGCGGGGTCGGGCAAGACGCGCGTGCTGACGCACCGCATCGCGAGCCTCATCGACGGGCGCGAGGCGTGGCCGAGCCAGATCCTCGCGATCACGTTCACGAACAAGGCCGCGGCCGAGATGCGCGAGCGCGTCGAGGCGCTGCTCGGCGAGGCCGCGGGCGGCATGTGGATCTCGACGTTCCACTCGGCGTGCGTGCGCATCCTCCGCCGCGAGGCTGAGGCGATCGGGCTGTCGTCGACGTTCACGATCTACGACTCGGCCGACCAGCGCACCATCCTGAAGCGCATCATCAAGGAGCTCGACGCCGACACGCTGGGCTTCACGCCCGCGAGCGCGCAGGCGAAGATCTCCAAGCTGAAGAACGAGCTGAGCGACGTCGAGACGTACGCGCGGAACGTCAACACGAACGATCCGAACGACGTGATGTTCCTCGAGATCTTCCGCCAGTACACGCGCCGGCTGCGCGACGCGAGCGCGCTCGACTTCGACGACCTCATCAGCGAGACGGTCTACCTGTTCCGGGCGTTCCCGAAGGTCGCGGCGTTGTACCAGCGGCGGTTCCGGCACATCCTCGTCGACGAGTACCAGGACACGAACCACGCGCAGTACGCGCTCATCCGCGAGCTCACGCGGCCGGTCGAGCCCGACGTCGTCGCCGAGCTCGACGCGCACGGCGTGCTCGTGCGGGGCATGACGGATGCCACGGGCGCGATCCCGGGCGCGAGCCTCACCGTCGTCGGCGACTCCGACCAGTCGATCTACGCGTTCCGCGGCGCCGACATCCGCAACATCGTCGAGTTCGAGCGCGACTTCCCGGGCGCGAAGGTCGTGCTGCTCGAGCAGAACTACCGGTCGACGCAGAACATCCTGAGCGCCGCGAACTCGGTCATCTCGAACAACTTCGACCGGAAGGACAAGAAGTTGTGGACGGCCGACGGCGACGGCGACAAGATCACGGGCTACACCGGCTACTCGGCGCACGACGAGGCGCAGTTCGTCGCCGACGAGATCGAGGCGCTGCACCGGGCCGGCGTCGCGTACCGCGACATCGCGGTGTTCTACCGCACCAACGCGCAGACGCGTGCGCTGGAGGAGATCTTCGTGCGCTCGGCGCTGCCGTACCGCGTGGTCGGCGGCACGAAGTTCTACGAACGTGCAGAGATCAAGGACGCGATGGCGTACCTCATCGCGGTCGCGAACCCGCTCGACGAGCTCGCCATCCGTCGCATCCTGAACACGCCGAAGCGCGGCATCGGGCCGGCGACCGAGACGTCGATCGCGAGCTTCGCCGAGCAGAACGACCTGTCGTTCCGGCAGGCGATGCGGGCGGCGGATGGCCTCGGGCTCGGGCCGAAGGTCACGAAGGCGATCCTCGACCTCGCGAACCTGCTCGACGCGGCGGCCGCGATGCTCGTGCCGTCGCAGAAGGGCATCGACGAGGGCACGAACGAGGGCGCCTCGAAGGTCTCCGAGGTGCTCGCGTTCCTCATCGAGGGCTCGAAGCTCGTCGAGACGCTGCGCACGAGCCGCGACCCGCAGGACGAGACGCGGGCCGAGAACGTCGAGGAGCTCCTCGCGCAGACGAAGGACTTCGACCGTGAGAACCCGGGTGCGGGCCTGGTCGACTTCCTCACGCAGGTCTCGCTCGTGGCGGCCGCCGACGAGCTCGACGACGCGTCGGGCACGGTCTCGCTCATGACGCTGCACACCGCGAAGGGCCTGGAGTACCACGCGGTGTTCCTCACCGGGCTCGAGGAGGGCCTGCTGCCGCACCAGATGTCGGCGTCGGAGCCCGGCGGCCCCGCCGAGGAGCGTCGCCTGTTCTACGTCGGCATCACACGCGCGCGCAAGCGCCTCTACCTCTCGCTCGCGATGAGCCGCGCCCAGTTCGGCGAGGTGTCGGTGGCGATGCCGAGCCGGTACCTGCAGGAGATCCCCGACGAGCTCGTCGACTGGAAGCAGTCGCCCGGCATGGCCAACAGCCGCGGCGGCAGCCAGCCCCGCGCCCTCAACGCGCGGCGCGGCTTCGGCGGCGGCGCGGGCAGTGGAGGCGGCGGTGCCTGGGGCACGCGCGACCGCGACCTCGAGCGCTTCAGCGTCACGAAGTCCGCGGCGCCCAAGACCGAGTGGGCGAACCGGGTCACGGGCACCGTGCGCGACAACGGCGACCTCACCCTCGAGGCCGGCGACCGCATCCGCCACACCGACTTCGGCGAGGGCACCGTGCGCCAGGTGACCGGCGAGGGCACCAAGCGCATCGCGCACGTCGCGTTCGACGCAGCCGGCCAGAAGAAGCTCCTCATCAAGATCGCGCCGATCGAGAAGCTGTGACCTGGCCGATCCGCGCGCAACGCACCGTCTACGAGAACCCGTGGATCCGGGTCGTCGAGGACGACGTCGTGCGGCCCGACGGCACCGAGGGCATCTACGGCGTCGTCGAGATGCGCCACCCGGCCGTGTTCGTCGTCGCGATGACCGACGCCGACGAGGTGCTGCTCGTCACCGTCGACCGGCACACCGTCGGCCGGTCGATCGAGGTGCCGGCCGGCGGCTCCGACGGCGAGGACCCGCTCGTCGCCGCCCGCCGCGAACTCGTCGAGGAGACGGGGTTCGAGGCGGAGCACTGGCGCGAGATCGGGGCGATGAGCGCGCTGAACGGCATCTGCCGCGCGCCCGAATCGGTCTGGCTGGCGACCGGGCTGCGGCCCGCCGCGCACGCCGACGGGCACGACCCGGGCGACGGGCACGGCGAGGCTCCGGGTCACGCGCGAGGCCAGGTCGAGGAGGGCATCCACGAGGTGCGCGCGGTCCCGTGGGCCGAGGTCATGCGGATGGTGCAGGCCGGCGAGATCCGCGACGGCGAGAGCGTCGCAGCGCTCATGTACGCGGCGCTCGCGCTCGGTCGCGTGACCTGACGGCTTCCCAGCGACCGCATAGGCGCCGCATCGGGAGCCGATAGACCCCGGGCGCACCATCGGGACATGGCATTCCTCGTCCACGACGCCCGACACCTCGAGCGCCCCACGCGTCCGGTCGGCGGCGACGAGCGCTCGCGCGCCGGGCGCCGGGCGTGGCGCGTCGACCTGCTGCAGGCGGCGGCCGTGGCATCCGTCGCCGTGGCCGTGGCGCTGTTCCTCGCCGAGGGCGGGGCCACGCGGTTCGGCGACCCCGGTTCGGCGATCACGTCGCTCGGCATCGTCGCGGGGCTCGCCGCGACCGACCTCGTGCTCGTCATGCTCCTGCTCGCGGCCCGCGTGCCGCTCATCGAGCGCGCCGTCGGCCACGACGCCGCGATGGCGCTGCACAACCGGCTCGGCAAGCCCGTGCTCTACCTGCTCATCGCGCACGGTGCGCTGCTGCTGGCGGGGTACTCGATCGCCGACGGCATCGACATCTGGGCGGAGGCGGTCGCCGTCTGGAACCTGCCCGACCTGCCGCTCGCGATCCTCGGATTCGCGCTCTTCGTCGCGGTCGTCGTGAGCTCGCTCGTCGCGGTGCGGCGGAGGCTCCGGTACGAGGTGTGGCACGTCGTCCACCTGCTCGCCTACGTCGCGGTGCTCGCCGCGCTGCCGCACCAGTTCAGCGTCGGCGGCCTGTTCGCCGTCGGGACCTGGCAGTGGGCGTACTGGCTCGTGATCACGTTCGGCACGTTCGCGGCGGTCGTCGGATGGCGCGTGGTCGCGCCGCTCGTCGCGACGCTCCGGCACGCGCTCGTGGTCGATCGCATCGACCCGGTCGGGGATCCCCGGGACGGCGTCGTGTCGGTCACGATGCGCGGGCGCCGGCTCGACGCACTCCGCGCGACCGGCGGGCAGTTCTTCGTCTGGCGCTTCCTCGCCGCCGACCAGTGGTGGCAGGCGCACCCCTACTCGCTGTCGGCCGCGCCGCGCGGCGACCGGCTCCGCATCACCGTGCGGGCGCTCGGCGACGGGTCGGCGAGCCTCGCCGGCATCCGCCCGGGCACACGCGTCGCGCTCGAGGGGCCGTACGGCGTCTTCAGCGAGGCATCCCGCAGCCGGCGTCGGTTGACGCTCGTGGCCGCGGGCATCGGGGTCACGCCGATCCGGTCGCTGCTCGAGTCGGCGACGTTCCGGCCCGGCGAAGCGACCGTCGTGCTGCGCACGCATGGGCCGGCCGAGGGGTGGCTGCTCGACGAGGTGCGCGACCTCTGCCTTCGACGCGGTGCGACGCTGATCACGATCCCGGGCGGGCGCGGCCGCGGCTGGCTGACGCCGTCGGCCGAGCGGCAGGGGCTCGACCTCGTCGCGCTCGTGCCCGCCGTCGCCGACAGCGATCTCTACGTCTGCGGCCCGCGCGGGTGGTCCGAGGGCGTCATCTCCGAGGCCCGCGCCGCGGGACTGTCCGACGAGCAGATCCATCACGAGAGGTTCGACTGGTGAGACGACGTGCGATGCTCCTGGCCTCGGCGGCCTCGGCCGCGGCCATCCTCGGCGGCTGGCAACTCGGCACGGCCGCGACCGACGGACTGACGGCGTCGGGCGGGACGACGACGGACGGCCCGGCCGGCGCGAACGCGTCACCCGACGGTTCGGCGAGCTCGGGTTCGTCGTCGGCCGATTCGAGCGGATCGAGCGATGCGACGCAGTCGACGGATGCCGCGGGATCCGCCGACGCGGCGACCTCGTCCTCCGGCGCGTCCGACGGGACCTACGCGGGCACCACCGTCTCGACCCGGTTCGGCGACGCGCAGGTGCAGGTCACGATCTCGGGCGGCGCGATCACCGACGTGACGGCGTTGCAGCTGCCCGACCACGACGGGCGCTCCGTCCAGCTCAGCAACCGCGCCGCGACCGTGCTGCAGTCCGAGGTGCTGCAGGCGCAGTCGTCCTCGGTGGCGATGGTGAGCGGGGCGACCTACACGAGTTCGGCCTACCTGCAGTCACTGCAGGCGGCCCTCGACGCGGCGGGGTTCTGATGTCCGGAGCATCGCCCGCGGGCGGTCGCGCCGACCTGACGCTGCCGCGGCGGGCGTTCCCGGCCATGGGCACGGTCGTGAGCGTCATTGTCGGAGCGGATGCCGCGCACGGGGATGCCGCGGTGGCCGCCACCGCGGCTGTCTTCGCCCGGTGGGAGGCGCGGTGCAGCCTGTTCGACCCGCGCTCCGAACTCAGTCGCGTCGGCCGCGGCGAGCTCGCCCTCGTCGACGCGAGCGCCGAGGTCCGCGACGCCTACGCGCTCGCGCTTCACTGGCGCGACGCGACGGACGGCGCCTTCACGCCGCACCGCGGCGACGGTCTGATCGACCTGAACGGCGTGGTCAAGGCGCTCGCCGTGGAAGAGGCGGGGGAGGCCCTCGACCGGGCCGGGTTCGCGGGATGGGCGATCGGCGCGGGCGGCGACGTCCTCGTCGCCGCGACGCCCGCGGGCCCGGATGGCGGCGGACTGCCGATCGGGATCGTGGATCCGGCCGACCGGTCGACGCTGCTCTCGCGCATCGATATCGATCCGCCGCGGAGGCGTGCGGTCGCGACGTCCGGCAGCGTCGAACGCGGCGACCACATCTGGACCCTGCCCGGATCCGGCCCGTCGCCGTTCGGGCAGGTGAGCGTCGCCGCGGCCGAGCTGGTCGCGGCCGACGTGCTCGCGACCGCGATCGTCGCGGGCGGGCGGCCGTCGCTCGACGACCTCGCCGACCGTCACGACATCGACGTGCTCGCGGTCATGCGCGACGGCGGCCTGCTCGCGACGCCGGGGTGGCCACGGCGCGCGAGCGGGGCCGACGCCTGACTCAGCCCGAGGCCGGTCCGGGGGGAGCGAGCGCCGACGGCCGCGGCAGCCGGGCGATGAGCGCCATCGCATCGAACGGCGCTCGCACCTTGACGTCGTTGTCGAAGAACAGGTACGCGTCGCGACCGGCGTCGAGGTGCGCCCGCGCCCACGCCGCCCACCGATCGAGCGAGTCGTCGTCGTAGCCCGAGGCGTAGAGTTCCTCCTCGCCGTGCAGGCGGGCGTAGGCGAAGTCGGCCGTCGTGCGGTCGATCCGCGGGTACTTCCCCGCGGTGTCCGCGGTGACGGATGCCGCGCCGTGACGCTCGAGCAGCCCGGCCCACCGGTCGGCGGCGTCCTCGAACGACGGATGGCGCACCTCGACGGCGTGCCGAAGCGGTGCGTCGTGGCCCACGGCGAAGGACGCGCGCCCCGACATCCGCTCGTCGTGCCGTGACGCGAGCGCCGCGGCATCCGCCCTCGACCGCGGCAGCCGCGCCAGGAACGCGTCGAGCAGCTCGGCGTCGAACGCGAGCGTCGGCGGCAGCTGCCAGAGCACGGGCCCGAGCTTCGCGCCGAGGTCGAGCACGCCGGAGGCGAAGAAGTTCGCCAGCGGCGCGTCGACGTCGCGCAGGCGCTTGACGTGCGTCACGAAACGCGGCCCCTTCACCGAGAACACGAAGCCGTCGGGCGTGCCGTCGCGCCAGCGTTGCCAGCTCGCCGGTCGTTGCAGCGCGTAGAACGAGCCGTTGAGCTCGATCGACGTCATGCGCGCCGCGGCGTACGCGAGTTCGTCGGCCTGCCGCAGGCCGCTCGGGTAGAAGACGCCGCGCCAGCCGGCGTAGCGCCAGCCGGAGATGCCGATGCGCGCGTCGGCCACGACCGCCCCGACTAGACCACCGCACCGCCGAGCAGTGCGCCGATCGCCCAGGTCACGGCCAGCGCGAGCGCGCCGCCGATGACCACCCGCATGATCGCGCGCGTGCGCGGCGCCCCGCCGATCCACGCCGCGAGCCACCCGGTGATCGCGAGCGCGACGATGACCGCGACGAACGTCGTCGCGACGCGCCATTCGGGCGGCGGCAGCAGGATCGCGAGCATCGGCAGCACCGCCCCGATGAGGAACGACGCGGCCGACGCCCACGCGGCGTGCCACGGGTTCACGACGTCGATCTCGGAGATGTGGAGCTCGGCCTCGAGGTGGGCCGCGAGCGCGTCGTGCTCGGTGAGCTCGCGCGCGACGAGGTCGGCGGTCTCGGGCGTCAGGCCCTTCGCGCGGTAGATCTCGGCGAGCTCGGCGAGTTCCTGCTCGGGCATGGTCGCGAGCTCGTCCTTCTCCTTCGCGATGAGCGCGTGCTCGGTGTCGCGCTGGCTCGAGACCGAGACGTACTCGCCGAGGCCCATCGAGATCGCGCCGGCGATCACCGAGGCGACGCCCGCGATGAGGATGGCCGTGACATCCGTCGTCGCGGCCGCGACGCCCACCACGAGTGCGGCGACCGAGACGATGCCGTCGTTCGCGCCGAGCACGCCCGCGCGCAGCCAGTTGAGCTTCTCGTGGACCTTCCCGTCGTGGGGATCGGTGCGGTGCACCGGTTCGGCCGTGGCATCCGTCATGTCGGCAGTCTCGCAAAGCGGAGGATCGCCCGCCAGCATGGTGAGGCTCACCTGAAGGGCCGCCGTGACGCCCGCCGACCGCGGGTTCGGCGGCCCGTCGGCGACGGAGTACCATGGTCGCGGCTCGACTTATCTCGACATCGAGGTATCTTGACGTCGAGACTCTCACAGCCGGGCCTCTCACCCACCCATCCCTGCGCGCAATCCGCGCGGAACGATAGGAAGCAGAGCGTGGATCTTTACGAGTACCAGGCCAGAGACCTCTTCGAGAAGTACGGAGTGCCGGTGCTCCCGGGCATCGTCGCCGACACCCCCGAAGACGTGCGCGCCGCAGCCGAGAAGCTCGGCGGCGTCGTCGTCGTCAAGGCCCAGGTGAAGACCGGCGGCCGCGGCAAGGCGGGCGGCGTCAAGGTCGCCAAGAACGCCGATGAGGCGGAGGAGGCCGCGAAGGCGATCCTCGGCCTCGACATCAAGGGCCACGTCGTCAAGCGCGTCATGGTCGCCGGCGGCGCGCGCATCGCGCAGGAGTTCTACTTCTCGGTGCTGCTCGACCGCGCCAACCGCTCCTACCTCTCGCTCACGAGCGTCGAGGGCGGCATGGAGATCGAGCAGCTCGCCGTCGAGAAGCCCGAGGCGCTCGCCCGCATCGAGGTCGACCCCGGCACCGGCATCAGCCCCGAGAAGGCCCGTGAGATCGCGGTCGCCGCGAACTTCCCGGCCGAGCTCGTCGACAAGGTCGCCGACGTCTTCGTCAAGCTCTACGACGTCTACACGGGTGAGGATGCGACGCTCGTCGAGGTCAACCCGCTCATCCTGTCGGAGGAGGGCGACGTCATCGCCCTCGACGGCAAGGTCACGCTCGACGAGAACGCCGAGTTCCGCCACGCCGGCCACGCCCTCCTCGAGGACAAGGCCGCGGCCGACCCGCTCGAGGCCAAGGCCAAGCAGCTCGACCTCAACTACGTCAAGCTCGACGGCGAGGTCGGCATCATCGGCAACGGCGCGGGGCTCGTCATGTCGACGCTCGACGTCGTCGCGTACGCCGGCGAGAACCACGGCGGCGTGAAGCCCGCGAACTTCCTCGACATCGGCGGCGGCGCGTCGGCCGAGGTCATGGCCAACGGCCTCTCGATCATCCTCGGCGACCCGCAGGTCAAGGCCGTGTTCGTGAACGTCTTCGGCGGCATCACCGCGTGCGACCAGGTCGCCAAGGGCATCGTCGGCGCGCTCGCCGAGCTCGGCCACGAGGCGAACAAGCCGCTCGTCGTGCGCCTCGACGGCAACAACGTGGCCGAGGGCCGTCGCATCCTCGAGGAGGCGGCGCACCCGCTCGTCACCCTCGCCGACAACATGGACCAGGGCGCCGACAAGGCCGCCGAGCTGGCGAACGCCGCGTAAGCGCAGAAGGACAGGATCACTGCAATGACGATCTTCCTGAACAAGGACAACAAGGTCATCGTCCAGGGCATCACCGGCGGCGAGGGCTCGAAGCACACCGCGCGCATGCTCGCGGCGGGCACGCAGGTCGTGGGCGGCGTGAACGCCCGCAAGGCCGGCACGACCGTGCTCCACACGGACAAGGACGGCAACGACGTCGAGCTGCCCGTCTTCGCGTCGGTCACCGAGGCCATCGAGGCGACCGGGGCGGATGTCTCGATCGCGTTCGTGCCGCCGGCCTTCACCAAGGACGCCGTCATCGAGGCCATCGACGCCGAGATCCCGCTCCTCGTCATCATCACCGAGGGCGTGCCCGTGCAGGACTCGGCCGAGTTCTGGGCCTACGCCAAGGAGCAGGGCGAGAAGACCCGCATCATCGGCCCGAACTGCCCCGGCATCATCAGCCCCGGCGAGTCGCTCGTCGGCATCACCCCGGCGAACATCACCGGCAAGGGCCCGATCGGCCTCGTCTCGAAGTCGGGCACGCTCACGTACCAGATGATGTACGAGCTGCGCGACCTCGGCTTCTCGACCGCGATCGGCATCGGCGGCGACCCGATCATCGGCACGACGCACATCGACGCGCTCGCCGCGTTCGAGGCCGACCCCGAGACGAAGGCGATCGTCATGATCGGCGAGATCGGCGGCGACGCCGAGGAGCGCGCGGCCGACTTCATCAAGGCGAACGTGACCAAGCCGGTCGTCGGCTACGTCGCGGGCTTCACCGCGCCCGAGGGCAAGACCATGGGCCACGCGGGCGCCATTGTGTCCGGCTCGGCCGGCACCGCGCAGGCGAAGAAGGAGGCCCTCGAGGCCGCGGGCGTCAAGGTCGGCAAGACGCCGTCCGAGACCGCCCGCCTGCTGCGCGAGGTCTACGAGGCGCTCGGCGCGTAAGGCAGCGGATGCCGCGGCCGGGCGCTCGACGCCCGGTCGCGTTCCACGGGAAGGGGCCCCGCCGGCGATGCCGGCGGGGCCCCTCGCTCGATCCCGAGCGGGATCACGCTCCTCTCATCAGTCGTCGCTGCTGACGGTGCCTCCGTTCGTGATGGTCAGCTCGGAGGTCTCGTGGCAGGTTTCGCCGATGTCCTCCTGAGCAGCGTTGTCGCTGTCGTAGCTCACCTTCCACGAGAAGGAGCCCGACGCCTCGACCGCCGTCGTGTTGGACGTCGACACCTCCTGCGGCGAAGCGCCGCTCACGGCCTGCGACGTGCTGTAGATGGCCGCATCACCCGAGACCTCGGAGCAGTCGGCGTTGTCGTACAGGTCGAAGTACACCGTGCCCGAGAGGTCTCCGCCGGCGCTGGCCGAGACCGTCACCGAGTCGTTCGGCACCCAGTTCTGCTCGCTGAACAGCGATGACGGCACGGAACTGACCGTGACGTCCTCGTCCGGGTCGTCGCACTCGGCGTTGTGCGTGACGTCGTTGTTGTTCGGCGAGTCCGCGTTGTCGTACATCGCGACCCAGTGGTAGTCACCGGCAGCGGTGGCGACGAACTGCGGGTCGGGCGTGTCGTACGTGCCGTTCCCGTCGACCGGCGTGTCCGCCGGATCCGTCTCGTACGCGACCGTGGAGCAGTCATCCGGTCCGTAGAGGGTGAACTTGATCGTCCCTCCTGCTGCCGGGCCGGCGGTGCCGTCCAGGTTGATGACCGGATTCGCCGGCTCCGTGGCGAGCCCACTCAGGTCGGCCGAGTCCGTCAGCTCGCCGCCGACGAAGACGTCGTCGCCCGCGGTTGTCGCGAGGCTCGGTGTCACGGGGTTCACGACGAAGCACTCGGTTGCGGTCGAGTCGCTCGACCCCGGGATGCCGTTCGCCGAGTCGCCGCTGAACACCGCGCGCCAGCAGTACCGTCCCGCAGAGGTCACGTAGGCGGTCGGCGACGTCACGGTCGCCGGATACGCCGCACCGCCGAGGTTCGTCGAACCGACGCTCGTGCCACCCGTCGTGCAGAGTCCGGGCGCATCCACCTTGCACAGGTGGAACGCGACGGAGCCCGCCGGTGCGGCGGTGCCGCCGGTGATGTCCACCACGGCGGAGTCCTTGACCGCGACGACGCCCGTACCGATCGAGAGCCCACCGCCCGGGATGTCGGCACCCGCGCCGGTCTTCGGCGTGGTGACCGTCGTCGACGTGCAGTTGCTGATCGGCGGTGTCGTCGCGAGGATCGTGTCCTTGTAGTCCGCGGTGTCCGAGTTGCCCGTCACCGTGCTCGGAATCGTGTTGGCGAAGGCGAGGCACTTGGTCTGACCGCCGAAGATGGTGTCGGTCAGGTTGACGGCCGCCTCCCCCCTGAACCCGTCCGGGCTGTACGCCGCCTGGGACACCGTCGCGTTGAGCTGCATCGGCGCACCCAGGGTCAGGTTCGGCTTCGTGCCGCTCCAGATGCGGAGGTAGAGGTCGAGGCTGTTGCCCTGCTGGTCCCAGAGGATCATGAAGTCGCCGGCGTCGCGGTTGGCCCACGGGTTGCAGTTCGCGATGAGTTGCGCTTCGCTCGCCGTCTCGTAGGCGCACGCCTCGGGCGCCTTCTCCTTCATGAACTCGTAGGCGATGAAGCCGCTGCCGGTGTTCTTGTCGCGCTCCCACGCGAAGTAGAGCCAGTCCTTCCCCGACTCCTGCGCGACCTGGAGCCAGGCTCGCCGCAGGTCGACCTGGGCGTTCGGGTTGGTGAGCCCGAGCGTGGGCAGGGGGTCGTTGTGGATGACGCCGATCTTCGTCGAGCTTCCGTTCTCAGGTCCGAGTTCCTTGATGTTCCCGAACGGGTCGTTGATCTCGGCGGGGCCCGGGGCCGGGCTGGTATCGGGCACGACGCCGTTGATGTCGAACGGACCATCCGCCGCGAGTGCCGGACTCGCGACCATGACCATCGCGATCGTGAGACAGCCCGCCGCGCCTGCAGCGAGCACGCGCCGAAGCGGCCTTCTCGGCCGCTCGCGCGTTCGGGTTCCGGGTGTGTGGGGCATCATCGCCTCCGGTGTCGCAGCTTCGTCCGGTCCGGGCGGGCCGGACGGTCCTCTGCGGGGCGACGAGGCGGGTGAGATCGGGTTTCCGTCGGCGCGTCGGGCGAGGTGGGTAGAGCTTCGCCAGGCGTGCATCGCGCCGTAGGGGAGTTTCAATGCCAGTCGGCACGTTACTCGCGTCGCTGCGAGCCCGCATCCGTTAATGAGGAATACTCATACCCCAGATCGGGGGACGCAGCCGCCCCACGTGGCAGCATGGTGTCATGACCCAGCAGAGTCCCGCCGAGGTCCTCCGCACGAGCTTCGTCACCGAGGAGTCGGTCTACGGCGTGATCCTCGTCTCGGGCATGATCGTCGTCGCGGGCGGGCACGGCGAGAGCTCGTGGATCGTGTTCTGGACCGTCGTCCTCACGGTCCTCGTGTTCTGGGCCGCCCACGTCTACGCCGGCACGGTCGCGCACCACGGCTTCGACGACCACCGCATGGTGAGCCTCGGCGAGGCGTTCCGCGGAGCGCTCCGGCGGTCGTTCGGCATGCTCGTCGCGGCGCTCATCCCGTCGTCGATCCTGCTGTTCGGCGCCGCGCGCGTCGTGCCCGACCTCCTCGCCATCTGGACGGCGCTCTGGGTCGGCGTCATCGTCCTCGCCGTGCTGGGGTTCATCGCGTTCCGTCGACGGGGGTCGAGCCTGCTCGTCCAGGTCGCCGGCGCGCTCGGCACGGCCACGTTCGGCATCGCCATGATCCTGCTGAAGGCCATCATCCACTGACGACGGATGCCGCGGCACGGCGTGTCACGGGACCATCGTCTTCCCCCGGCCCCCGGTGGTCGATATCGTCGGCAGCGTGGCCGACCGGGGGAGTGGTGCGCGATGACCGATTCGACGAGTTCCGACGACGACCTGCGCGCGCGGATCGCCGAGCTCGAGGCCGAGAACGCCCGGCTGCGGGCGGACGCCGCCGAGACGCGCGACCTGTCGGCCGACGTCGCGGCCGCGGCATCCGCCTCGCCCGAGCGCCCGAAGCGCCGCCGCGGCCGGACCGTCGCCGCGGTCGTGCTGGTGGTGGTGGGCCTGCTGCTCGCGCCCGTCGCGGTGATCAGCGCGTGGGCGCGCGCCGAGCTCGTCGACACCGACCGGTTCGTGGCGACGTTCGGCCCGCTCGCCGACGACCCCGACGTGCAGGCGTTCCTCGCCGACGAGGTGACCACGGCGATCGAGCAGCAGGTCGACATCCCGCAGCTCACCTCCGACCTGTTCGACGGCATCCGCACGCTCGACCTGCCGCCGAGGGCCGAGGACGCGCTGTCGTTGCTCGAAGTCCCGGCCGCGCAGGGCCTCAGCGCCCTGCTGTCGTCCACCATCGACGGCTTCATCGCCTCCGAGGCGTTCGCGAACGTCTGGGACGCCGCGCTCCGGGCGAGCCACACCCAGTTCGTGGCCGCCCTGCAGGGCGACCCCGAGGCGATGCTCCAGATCGGCGGCGACGGCACGCTGTCCGTCCAGCTCGGGCCGATCATCGAGGCCGTGAAGGATCGCCTGAGCGAACAGGGCGTCGGCTTCGCGGCCGCGATCCCCGTGATCGAGGGCAGCGTGCAGATCGCCCAGGCCGACTCCCTCGTGCTCGTGCAGACCGTCTACGCGCTCGCCGTGGGCGTCGGTACCTGGCTGCCGCTGATCACGCTCCTGATCCTCGCCGCCGGCGTCGTCGTCGCGAAGCGACGCAGCGTCGCGCTCGCCTGGACGGCGGGCGGGTTCGCGCTCGTCATGCTCCTGACCCTCGCCGGCTTCGGCACCGGGCGGATCTTCTTCGTCGGCACGGTGAGTCCGACGATCATGACGAGGGGCGCCGCGGAGGCCATCTTCGGCGGACTCACCGAGCTCATGGTGTCGACGATCACGGCGCTCACGGTGCTCTCGATCGCCCTCGCGATCATCGCCTGGCTGTCCGGGCCGTGGTCCGCCGCGCGGCGGGTGCGCGGGTTCTCGGACGACACGTTCGGCGCGGTGCGGAAGAGCGCCGCGGATCACGGCATGACGACGGGTCGGTTCGGCGCCGGGCTGCACCGCTGGCGGGTCGCGGCGTACACGGTGATCGCGGTGATCGCCTCGCTCGTGCTCTGGTTCACGCGCCCGCTCACGGTGTCGGCCGTGGCCTGGACCGTGGTGATCGCGCTGGTGGCCGTGCTCCTCGTCGAGCTGCTGCGGCGCCCCGAAACGGTCGAGCCCGAACCCGAGGCGGAGCTCGAGTCCGAACCGCTCGCGAGTCCGTGACACCGCCGGTTCCCGCCGGCTGACGCGCGGGCGCGGCATCCGCTCGCCCGGACCGGGCACGTCGTGCGGGGCGCCGGGCCGTGCCCGCGTTAGGCTCGCGTGCGATGAGACGCACGACGATCGCCCTGCTGGCCGCGCTCGAAGCCACGGTCGCGGTGCTCGTCGGCCTCGGCTTCGCGCTCGTGCCGCTGATGCTGCTCTGGGCGGTCCACTTCGGCCTGGCCGCCCCGGTCGACGCGTTCTTCCGTGCCGCGGCCGACGCGTGGCTCATCGGCCACGGCGTCGACGTCGTCGTGCACCTCGATGCGGCGACGGCGGCGACCGTCGGCGTGGCCGGCGCGGATGCGCCGTTCACGATCGGCATCGCCCTGCTCGGGTTCGCGCTGGTCACGTTCGTCTTCGGCCTGCGCATCGGCCGCCGTGCGACCGCCACCGGCACGCCGATCGTGGGTGCGGTGTCGGCGGTGCTCGTGACCGGACTGCTCGGCGCCGCGCTCGCGGTGCTGGCGTCGGCGCCGGTCGCCGAACCCGTCGTGTGGCAGGCGGCGGTGCTGCCAGGGCTCGTCATGGGCGGCGGCGTGCTCGCGGGCGTGATGGTCGCCTTCGGTCGATCCGGTTGGGCGACGGATGCCGCGACGAGCGCCGTGCGCGACCGGCTCGACACGCTCCCGTTCGTCGCCTGGGCCGGCATCCGCTCGGCGATCCGGATCGGCGTGGGGTCCGCGGTCGGGGTGGTCGGCGTGGCCGCAGCGCTCCTCGCGGTGCGCATCGTCATCGACCATCCGACGATCATCGGCCTCTCCCAGGCGCTCGGCGCGGGCGTCGACGGCGGCATCGCGATCACGCTGATCGAGCTCGCGCTCCTGCCGAACCTCGTCGTCTGGGCCGCGTCGTGGATGCTCGGACCCGGCTTCGCGCTCGGCGCGGGCACGATCGTGTCGCCGAGCGTGACCCTCATCGGGCCGGTCCCGGGGCTGCCGATCCTCGGCGCGCTCCCGGCCGAGGGGGCGCCGCTCGGCGTGCTCTGGCTCGCGCTGCCCGTGCTCCTCGGCTTCGGCGGGGCGGTGCTGGTGGGCCGCGGCAAGCGCGAGCGCGACCGCGAGCCGTGGTGGGCGACGCTCTCGGTCGGCGCCGGCGCCGGCGTCGTCGCCGGCCTGGTCCTCGGCGCGCTCGCGTGGGGGGCCGGCGGGGCGGTCGGACCGGGCAACCTGGCCGAGGTCGGACCCGACCCCCTCCTGGTCGGCGGCGTGGCCGCCGCGAGCGTCGGCGTCGGGGCGATCGCGGGGGCGTTCGCCGCTCGCGCGCGATCCCGGCAGGGCGACGACGACGAGGCGCCGCGGCGCGACGACCGATGGTCGGAGCCCGCGGACGACGGGCGCGACTCGTCCGACGACGTCGAGACGGTCGAGCTCGAGGGCCTGACGCGTGGGAGCCGCGGCCGCTGAGGCGATTTCGGCGCCATCCGGCACCGTGTTATCCTCGCGGACAACAAGCCCCCGGATCCCCTGACGCGCTGCGGCGCGCCCCGGCGGCTGCGCACCACCGCGCCACCCCGCACCGCACTCGATGAGGAGTCACATGACCGAGACCGCTGCCCGACCGCGGCCCGCCTCCGCCCCCGACCCGGCCACGGCACCCGGCGCCTCCGGCGGACACGACGGCAAGGGCCTCGCCACCGGAACCCTCGGCCTCTGGGGCTCGACGGTCATCGGCCTCGCCTCCACCGCGCCCGTCTACTCGCTCGCCGCGACGCTCGGCTGGGTCGTGCTCGCGGTCGGGGCGCAGGCGCCCATCGCGTTCATCATCGCGTTCGCCCCGATGCTCCTCATCGCCTTCGCCTACCGCGAGCTCAACCGCGAGATCCCGGACTGCGGCACCACGTTCACGTGGGGCACCAGGGCGTTCGGCCCGTGGATCGGCTGGATGGGCGGCTGGGGCGTCGCGGTCGCCGGCGTCGTCGTGCTCGCCAACCTCGCGCAGATCGGCGGCATCTACTTCTGGCTGCTCATCGACGAGTCGCTCGCCGAGGACCCGGTCGTCGTGACCGTGACCGGCGTCGTCTTCATCGCCGCGATGACCTGGATCAGCTGGCGCGGGCTCGAGATCGGCGAGCGCCTGCAGAACGTGCTGCTCGCCATCCAGTACGTCGCGCTCGCCGCGTTCGTCGTGCTCGTCATCGTGCAGTTCGCCACCGGCACCGCGCCGGCCACCGCCACCCTGCCGAGCCTCGAGTGGTTCAACCCGTTCGGCTTCGAGGACTTCTCGGGCTTCGTCGAGGCGATCCTGCTCGCCCTCTTCATCTACTGGGGCTGGGACACCTGCCTCGCCCTCAACGAGGAGACGAAGGACCCGAAGCGCACGCCCGGCCGTGCCGCCGTGCTCACGACCGCGATCCTGCTCGTCACCTACGTCGGCGTCACCGTAGCCGCGATGGCGTACGCGGGCCTCGGCAGCGAGGGCTTCGGGCTCGGCAACGAGGCCAACGCCGACGACGTGTTCTTCGCACTGAAGGACGCGGTCTTCGGGCCGTGGTCGTGGCTGCTCGTCGTCGCCGTGATGATCTCGGCGGTGTCGTCGACCCAGACGACGATCCTGCCCACCGCGCGCGGCACCCTCGCGATGGCGGTCTACCGCGCGCTCCCCGAGAAGTTCGCGAGCGTGCACCCGCGGTTCAGGACTCCGGCGTTCTCGACGCTGCTCATGGGCGCCGTCGCGATCCTCTTCTTCGTCGGGATGTCGCTCATCAGCGACAACCTCATGCAGGACACGATCCTCTCGCTCGGCCTCGCGATCGCGTTCTACTACGCGATCACCGGGTTCGCGTGCGTCTGGTACTTCCGGAGGACGCTGCGCGACA
The DNA here is from genome assembly GCF_009729855.1 of Agromyces luteolus. Lineage (GTDB taxonomy): Bacteria > Actinomycetota > Actinomycetes > Actinomycetales > Microbacteriaceae > Agromyces > Agromyces luteolus. The sequence goes on from NZ_WODA01000016.1 coordinate 24,687, forward strand.
GCGCCCGCAACCTGTGGTTCCGCGGCATCCTGCCCTTCATCGGCGCGCTGCTGCTCTCGGCGGCGTTCGTGTTCTCGGTCGTCGACATGCTCGACCCCGACTACGGGTACACCGTGCTCTTCGGCGTCGGCGGGGTCTTCGTGGTGGGGGTCGGGTCGCTCGCGCTCGGCGTCGTGCTCATGCTCGTGTGGGCCGCGTTCCCGGCTTCGCGGCCGTTCTTCCGCGGCGAGTCCCTGAACGAGGAGACCGAGGTCCTCGTGCCCGACGAGGACGAGCTCGTCATCGCCGAGGCGGAGCGTCAGGTCGCGGGCCGGTAGTCCCGGTCCGGCACGGCGAGCGGATGCCGCGGCGCGAGCCCGCGGCATCCGCTCGCGTCGTCCCGGGCACGGGTGCCGGTCGACTGCGCAGCTGCGCGGGAGGGCCCGTGTCATCCGCTCACCTGCGCGACGGGTACCCTCGTAGGGTGCTGAAGCTCGTCGTGCTGATCTCGGGCACGGGATCGAACCTCCGCGCGCTCCTGGAGGCGTCGGAGGACGCCGAGTTCCCCGCGAGGGTCGTCGCCATCGGCGCCGACCGCGACTGCGAGGGGCTGGCGCTCGGCGAGGAGTTCGGGATCCCGGCCTTCACCGTCCCCTTCACCGCCTACGACTCGCGAGACGAGTGGGGCGAGGCGCTCATCGAGCAGGTCCGCGCGTGGGGCGCCGACCTCGTGATCCTGTCGGGGCTCATGCGCCTCGTGCCGCCCGCCGTCGTCGACGCGTTCAGCCCGAACCTCATCAACACGCACCCCGCGTACCTGCCGGAGTTCCCCGGCGCGCACGGCGTGCGCGACGCGCTCGCCGCGGGCGCCACCGAGACCGGTGCGAGCCTCATCGTCGTCGACAACTCCGTCGACGGCGGCCCGATCATCGCGCAGGAGCGCGTGCCGGTGCTGCCCGACGACACCGAGTCGACGCTCCACGACCGCATCAAGCCCGTCGAGCGGCGCCTGCTCATCCGGGCCGTCCTCGACATCGCCAACTCGCACCTCGACCTGAAGGAGCTCGCTGCCTCATGAGCGGAGCACGCATCGACCCGGGCCTCTACCGCGAGCGGGACCTCGTGTCCGTCAAGCGGGCGCTCATCGCCGTGAGCGACAAGACCGGGCTCGTGGAACTCGCCTCGGCGCTCGTCGATGCCGGCGTCGAGATCGTCTCGACGGGCGGCACGTCGAAGGCGATCGCCGACGCGGGCCTCCCCGTGACGCAGGTCGCCGACGTCACCGGCTACCCCGAGCACCTCGACGGTCGCGTGCGCACGCTGCACCCCGCCGTGCACTCGGGCCTCCTCGCCGACCTGCGGCTCGAGCACCACGAGCGCGAACTCGCGCAGCTCGCGATCGCGCCGTACGAGCTCGTCGTCGTGAACCTCTACCCCTTCGTCGAGACCGTCGCCTCGGGCGCCGAGGCCGACGAGATCGTCGAGCAGATCGACATCGGCGGGCCCGCGATGGTGCGCGCCTCGGCGAAGAACCACGCCAACGTCGCCGTCGTCGTCTCGCCCGACCGCTACGGCGAGGTCGTCTCCGCCGTGCGCGACGGCGGCACCACGCTCGCGCAGCGCCGCGACCTCGCGCGCGAGGCGTTCCGCCACACGGCGACCTACGACATCGCCGTGGCCTCGTGGATCGGCAGCGTCGTCGCGCCCGACCAGGCGGTCGAGGAGTCGCCGTTCCCCGCGTGGGTCGGCGCGGCCTGGACCAAGGACGCCGACCTCCGCTACGGCGAGAACGCGCACCAGAAGGCCGCGCGCTACTCGGCCGTCGGCGGCCGCCCGGGCATCGCCCAGGCGCGGCAGCTGCACGGCAAGGAGATGTCGTACAACAACTACGTCGACGCGGATGCCGCGGTGCGGGCCGCGTACGACTTCGACGCGCCGGCCGTGGCGATCATCAAGCACGCCAACCCGTGCGGCATCGCCGTTGCGGCATCCGGTGCGGCCGACCCGATCGCCGACGCCCACCGTCGAGCGCACGAGTGCGACCCCGTCTCCGCCTTCGGCGGCGTCATCGCGGCCAACCGCACGGTCACGCGCGAGATGGCCGAGACCGTCTCGGGCATCTTCACCGAGGTGCTCGTGGCGCCGGGCTTCGAGCCCGAGGCGGTCGAGGTCCTCACGCAGAAGAAGAACCTCCGCCTGCTCGAGCTGCCCGCGGGCTTCTCGCCGCCGGTCACCGAGATCCGCCAGGTCTCCGGCGGGCTGCTGCTGCAGCAGGCCGACCGGTCGTTCGCGCCCGCCGCCGACTGGACGCTCGCCGCCGGCGACCCGGCCGACGAGGCGACGCTCGCCGACCTCGAGTTCGCGTGGCGCGCATGCCGGGCGGTCAAGTCGAACGCGATCCTGCTCGCCTCCGGCGGCGCCTCGGTGGGCGTCGGCATGGGCCAGGTCAACCGCGTCGACTCGTGCAAGCTGGCCGTCGAGCGTGCGGGCGACCGTGCGGCCGGGTCGGTCGCGGCATCCGATGCGTTCTTCCCCTTCGCCGACGGCCTGCAGATCCTGCTCGACGCGGGCGTGACCGCGGTTGTGCAGCCCGGCGGATCGGTGCGCGACGAGGAGGTCGTCGCCGCCGCGAAGGCCGCCGGCGTGACCATGTACTTCACGGGCGAGCGGCACTTCTTCCACTGACGCCGGGGCGGCGCCGCGGGGTGCCTCCGCGGCGGTACGCTTGAGGTGAGGGCGCCCACGAAGCGCCCGCACAGCCGCGCCCACAAGGCGATGAAGTCAAGGAGCCGATCGATGTCGATCACCCACGCCCCCGCGCCGTCACCCTCCAACGGGGTCCACGCCGCACTGCCCGTCGAAGCCCCCGACCACGAACGCGTGCTCATCACGCGGGGTCCCCGCTCAGGGCTCACCATCATCGTCGCGGTGCACTCCACCGCGCTCGGCCAGGCCCTCGGCGGCGCCCGCGTCTGGCACTACGAGCACTGGACCGACGCGCTCGCCGACGCGCTGCGCCTCTCGCAGGCCATGACCCTGAAGAACGCCGCTGCCGGCCTCGCGCGCGGCGGGGGCAAGTCGGTCGTCTGCATCCCCGCCGGCGAGACGCTCGACGAGGCGCGCCGCCACGACGCGATGCTCGACCTCGGCGACGCCGTCGAGTCGCTCGGCGGTGCCTACATGACCGCTGAAGACGTCGGCACGAGCGCCGAGCTCATGTCGGTCGTCCACGAGCGCACCGAGCACGTCTGCGGCCTGCCCGCCGACGAGGGCGGCGTGGGCGAGCCGGCGGATGCCACCGCGGCCGGCGTGCACGCGGGCATCCTCGCGACGCTCGACCACGTGTTCGGCTCGAGCGACGTCGCCGGTCGCCACTTCGTGATCGCCGGCCTCGGCCAGGTCGGCGGACGCCTCGCCCGCGCGCTCGCCGCGGGCGGCGCGCGCCTCACGGTCGCCGACGTGCACGAGGGCAAGCGCGCCCTCGCCGACGAGCTCGGCGCCGAATGGGTCTCCCCGGCCGACGCGCACCGCGTCGAGGCCGACCTGTTCGTGCCGTGCGGGCTCGGCGGCGTGCTCACGCCCGAGGTCGTCCAGGAGCTCCGCGTGCGGGCAGTCGTGGGCGCGGCGAACAACCAGCTCGCCGAGCGCGACGTGGCCCGGATGCTCCGCGGCCGCGGCATCGCGTGGGCGCCCGACTTCGTCGTGAACGCCGGCGGGGTCGTCTACCTCGACCTCGCCTCGGCTCCCGGCATCGGCCAGGAGGAGCTGGACCGCCGCATCGCGGGCATCGGCGACGTCGTCCGTGCGGTGCACCGCGACGCCGACGCGGCCGGCATCACCACGCTCGAGGCCGCCGAACGGCTCGCGGCGGCCCGTCTCGACGCGGCGCGCTGACCTGATCCACCGGGCGGGGCGACGGTGTCCGTCGCCCCGCCTCGCCGTCCGCGGGCGGCGGAGCCGGCGACGTCCGGGGGGGCTCGGGCGGGTGCGCGACGACTCCCGCCCGGCCGATAGGCTCGACCGCATGACGCCCCCCGCGACCCAGCCTCCGGCCGTGCCCGCCCTCGATCCCGCGCAGGCGACGGTCGCCCGACGCTCGGTCGCGGCGATCACGTCCGCCGGCGCGGTCGCGCTCATCGCGTTCGGTGCGGGCGTGCTGGCGAACCTCGTCTCGCGCGACCAGAACCCCGTCGTGCTCGCGCAGGTCGTGCCCTACTTCGCGCTCGCGGCGGTCGTGCTCTGGGGCCTCCTCTGCATCGGCAACGCCGTCGGCGCGCTTCGTGCGTGGTTCCTCGCGCTGCCGGTCGCGCTCACGTCCGCGGTCCTCGCCACCCTGCTGGCCGCGAGCGCCAACGTGCTCACGAGCGGCGTCCAGGTGTCGGCGCAGGTCTACTCGCTCGTGCTCTCCAGCCTGCTCGGGCTCAACCTGCTCTTCATCGTCGCCGCGGTGATCGCCGAGGTGTTCGTCGCCCCGCGCGTGGCCGCATGGGTGCTCGCGCACCGACCGCGCCGCGCCGCGCGACGCGTCGCGCTCGTGCGCATCCCCGCGTCGAACCTCGACGAGGCCGAGCTGACGCACCTCGAGCGCCGCCCCGTCGACCACGCGCTCGCCGACGAGCAGTGGGACGACTACTGCGCGGCCCTCGTGGCCGAGGGGTGGGAGACCGTCGAGGTCGACGCCGCACCCGACCTGCCCGACTCCGTGTTCATCGAGGACGCCGTCGTGTTCTTCGACGGGCTCGCGGTGCTCGCGAACCCCGGAGCGGACTCCCGCAAGCCCGAGGTCGACGCCGTGGAGCGCGCCGTGCGCGCCTTCCCGGGCGTCTCGGTCGCCCGCATCGCCGCGCCCGGCACGCTCGACGGGGGCGACGTGCTCAAGATCGGCTCGACGGTCTACGTCGGCGCGTCCTCGCGGACGAACGCCGAGGGCATCCGCCAGCTCCGCGGCATCCTCGCGCCGCTCGGCTACACGGTCGTCGCGGTGCCGATCACGAAGGCGCTGCACCTGAAGAGCGCCGTGACGGCGCTGCCCGACGGCACCGTCATCGGGTTCCCCGACCTCCTCGAGTCGACGTCGCTGTTCCCGCGCTTCCTCGCGGTCCCCGAGCCCGAGGGCGTCGCGGTCGTGGTCCTGTCGGACGAGACGCTGCTGATGTCGGCCTCGGCGCCGCGGACCGCGGAACTCCTGTCGGGGCTCGGCTACCGCGTGGTCACGGTCGACATCAGCGAGTTCGAGAAGCTCGAGGGGTGCGTCACCTGCCTGTCGGTGCGGGTGCGCTGAGCGGCTCGCGTCACGCCGACCGGCTCGCGTCGCGCTGACCGGGCGAACCGCCCGAGATTCGCTGTTGTACTTCTGCGGCGCCCGGGCATATCCTGAAGGGCTGCCCGCGCGGGGAACCATCCGGCGGGCGATGGGCTCGTGACCACGACGCAGGAGGACGACATGAAGTACACCGGCATTCCCGCCCGCACCGTCGCGGCGTTCGGTGCATTCGTCCCGGCGCTCGCCTCCACCGTCACGGTCGCCCGGGGCTAGCTCCAGACACCGTCCAGCCGGCGGGACGCCGGCCGTCTCCCGCGGGGCCGACGCCTCGCCTCTCTCGTCCGCGCGCGATCACGTGCGCGGCATCCGCGTCTCCCTCCGACGAGTCCGCATCCTCGCGACCCGTCGCGCTTCCCGGAAGGAACCCGGCGTGACCGCCACCGAATCCACCCTCCACCCACCCCACGCCGAGCGCACCGGAACGGTGCGCGCCCTCATGCGGCTGCGCGAGTACGTCGGCCCCGCGATGCCCGCGATCTACGGGAGCATGGCCGCCTACCTCGTCGCGCAGCTCATCGCCCTCGCGATCCCGCAGGTGCTCGAGGCGATCGTCGACGGGCCGCTCGCCGACGGCGACCGCGCGGCGATCGTCCCGCTCTCCCTGCTCGTGCTCGCGCTCGGCACCGGCGAGGCCGCCATGTTCGCGCTGCGGCGCTGGCTCGTGATCGGCCCGACCACCAGGGTCGAGGCGCGCATGCGCGACGCGCTCTACGCGAAGCTCCAGGACCTGCCCGTCAGCTTCCACGACCGCTGGCCGAGCGGGCAGCTGCTCTCGCGCGCCGTGAGCGACCTCGGCCTCATCCGCCGGTGGCTCGCCTTCGGCCTCGTGCTGCTGGTGATGAACCTCGTCGTGATCGTCGTCGGCGCCGTCGTGCTGATCTCGATGAGCTGGATGCTGGGTCTCGTCTTCCTCGCCTGCTCGATCCCGCTGTGGATCGTCGGCTACCGGTTCGAGGGCCGCTACTCCGAGGTGTCGCGGCGCAGCCAGGACCAGTCCGGCGACCTCGCGACCGCGGTCGAGGAGTCCGTCCACGGCATCCGCGTGCTGAAGGCGTTCGGCCGCGGCAAGCACGCGCTGAGCTCGTTCCGTGCACAGGCCGAGCAGTTGCGCTCGACCGAGATCGAGAAGGCGCGCCTCGACGCGAACATCTGGGTGTGGATCCTCATCGTGCCCGCCGTGGCGCTCGCGATCTGCCTCGTGCTCGGCGTCCAGCTCGCCTCGCAGGGCGAGCTCTCGGTCGGACAGCTCGTGGCGTTCTTCGCCACGGCCGCGGTGCTCGCGTGGCCCATCGAGTCGATCGGGTTCCTGCTGGCGTTCACGCTCGACGCGCGCACCGCGACCGACCGCTTCTACGACATCATGGACAGCGAGAACACGGTCCGCGATCCGGAGCGGCCCGACGCGCTCGCGTCGCCGCGCGGCGAGCTCGCGTTCACCGACGTGCACTTCCGCTACCAGGACTCGCCCGAGCGCTTCGGCGACCTGCTCGACGGGGTCGACCTCGTGCTGCGACCCGGCGAGACCATGGCGCTCGTCGGGCTCACCGGGTGCGGCAAGACGACGATGACGGCGCTGACCACGCGCCTCTACGACGTCACCGGCGGCTCGGTGACCCTCGACGGCGTCGACGTGCGCGCCTTCCGCCGCGAGGAGCTGCGCCGGCACGTCGCCATGGCGTTCGAGGATGCCACGCTGTTCTCCGCGTCGGTGCGCGAGAACGTCCTGCTCGGCCGACCCGAGCTCGCCGGCGGGGCGGCGGCCGACCCGGCGGTGGCCGCCGAGGCGCAGCGCGTGCTCGACGAGGCGCTGCGCATCGCGCAGGCCGGATTCGCGTACGACCTGCCCGACGGCGTCGACACCAAGGTGGGCGAGGAGGGCATGAGCCTCTCGGGCGGGCAGCGCCAGCGGCTCGCGCTCGCGCGCGCGGTGGCCGCCAGGCCCGCGGTACTCGTGCTCGACGACCCGCTGTCGGCGCTCGACGTGGCGACCGAGGCGCGCGTCGAGGCCGAGCTGCGGACCGTGCTCGCCTCGACGACCGCGCTCATCGTGGCGCACCGCCCGTCGACGGTGATGCTCGCCGACCGGGTCGCCCTCCTCGAGGACGGCCGCATCACCGCGGTCGGCACCCACTCCGAGCTCCTCCGCGAGTCGGAGCACTACCGCTTCGTCATCTCGAGCCTCGAGGACGAGGAGCGTCGCGCGCAGGCGGAGGCATCCGACCTGATCGACGAGGGTCTCGACACGCGGCCGACTGCGTCGGTCGCTGCTCGACCACCGGAGCAGGCCGAACAGACCGAACCGAAGGAGGCGATCCGATGAGCACCGTGACCGGGGTGCGCGGCGAGGAGCGCGACGAGTACACGAAGGCGGAGTCCCGCTGGATCCGACGGCGGAGCCTCCGCCTGCTCGGCTCGCTGCTGCATCCGCTGCGTGCGCAGCTCTGGCTGACCATGGCGGTCGTCGTCGTCTCGACCGCCGCCCAGGTCGCCGGGCCGGCGATCATCGCGTACGGCATCGACCAGGGGTTGCCCGCGCTGATGCAGCAGGACTGGCTGCCGGTCGGGCTGGCCGGGCTCGCGTACCTCCTGACGGGCACGGCGGGCGCGTTCCTCATCGCGTGGTACATCCGCATGGCCGCGCGCATCAGCCAGGCCGTGCTCATCGACCTGCGCACGCGCGTGTTCCTGCACACCCAGAAGCTCTCGCTCGAATTCCACGAGTCGTACACCTCGGGCCGCATCATCTCGCGGCAGACGAGCGACCTCGACGCGATCCGCGAGCTCATGGACGAGGGCATCAACCAGCTCGTGCGCGGCGTGCTGTACATGCTGTTCACGGCGATCGCGCTCGTGTGGCTGGACTGGTTCTCGGGCCTCGTGCTCCTCGTCACGCTGCTCCCGCTCGCCGCGCTCACGCGCTGGTTCCAGGTGCGCTCGCAGAAGCTGTTCCGGCGCTCGCGCGTCGCGAGTGCGAAGCTCATCGTCCAGTTCGTCGAGACGATGACGGGCATCCGCGCCGTGCAGGCGTTCCGGTCGGAGCGGCGCAACGAGCGCGTCTTCGGCGACCTCGTCGACGACTACCGCGACGTCAACGCCCGCGCGCTCGGGCTGTTCGCCGTCTACAACCCGGCGCTCAACTTCATGGGCTACGTCGCGGTGGCGGGGGTCCTGCTCATCGGCGGCTTCCGCGTGGCGGACGGGGCGCTCGAGGTCGGCGTGCTGCTCGCGGCGGTGCTGTACACGAAGCGCTTCTTCGACCCGATGGAGGAGCTGGCGATGTTCTACAACTCCTACCAGTCGGCCGCGTCGGCGCTCGAGAAGATCTCGGGCGTCCTCGAGGAGCAGCCGAGCGTGCCCGATCCGACCGAGCCGGTCGACCTCTGGACGGCCGACGGCCGCGTGCGGTTCGAGTCCGTCGAGTTCGCGTACACGCCCGACCGGGTCGTGCTGCCGAGGTTCGACCTCGACGTGCCGGCCGGGCAGACGGTCGCGCTCGTGGGATCGACCGGGGCGGGCAAGTCGACGCTCGCGAAGCTGATCTCGCGGTTCTACGACCCGAGCGACGGCGTCGTCGAGCTCGACGGGGTCGACCTCCGTCGCATGCACCCGAAGGACCTGCGGCGCGCGATCGTCATGGTCACGCAGGAGGCGTACCTCTTCTCCGGGTCGGTGGCCGACAACATCGCGCTCGGCAAGCCCGAGGCGACCTTCGACGAGATCGTCGCGGCCGCGAAGGCGGTCGGCGCGCACGAGTTCATCGAGGGGCTGCCGAACGGCTACGACACCGACGTGAACAAGCGCGGCGGGCGCGTGTCGGCGGGCCAGCGCCAGCTGATCTCGTTCGCGCGCGCGTTCCTCGCCGATCCCGCGGTGCTGATCCTCGACGAGGCGACGAGCTCGCTCGACATCCCGAGCGAGCGGCTCGTGCAGGAGGGCCTGCAGACCCTCCTCGCCGACCGCACCGCGGTCATCATCGCGCACCGCCTGTCGACGGTCGCGATCGCCGATCGCGTGCTCGTCATGGAGCACGGCCGCATCGTCGAGGACGGCTCGCCCGCCGACCTCATCGGCGGCACGGGCCGGTTCGCGGCGCTGCACGCGGCCTGGCGCGACTCGCTCGTGTAGGGGTGCGGCGGGCGGATGCCCCGGGCGCCGGCCCGGGGCATCCGCCCGTTCGCGGGTCAGGCGGGGGACACCTCCACGACCGGTGTCCGGGGGATGCCGTTGAAGCCGGTGGCGGTCGCCCACGTGTAGGCGCCCATCATCGGCGAGACCAGCAGGTCGCCGTCGGCGAGCGGCGGAAGGGGCAGGCGGCGTGCGACGACGTCGACGCTGTCGCAGGTCGGCCCGGCGAGCGTGACCGGCACGCGCGTGCGCGTGAGCACGCGCCGCGTGGCGCGTTCGGCCGCCTCGTCGCCGACGGGCCGGACGCCGAGCTCGGCGGCCGCGAAGACGAGCGCGTGCACGTCCTCCGCGGGGATGTTCGAGTACGCGCCGTACAGGCCCTCGTCGAGGTGGTGCCAGCGCCCGTCGGCGCGGTCGCTCGTGCCGATCACGCGCGTGACGAGCGTCATCGCGGGTGCGGCGACGAAGCGGCCCGGCTCGATGACGATGCGCACGTCCGGGGGCACGGCGGCCAGGGCCGGGCGGATGCCGCGGGTGAGCTCGGCCAGCGGCGGCACCGGTTCGTCGTAGGCGACCGGGAATCCGCCGCCGAGATCGAGCACGTCGAAGCGCGTGCCGTGCCGTGCCTCGAGCGCGCGCATGAGCTGCACCGTCGTCGAGATCGCGCGCACCCACGGCGCCGCCGATGCGGTCTGGCTTCCGACGTGGAAGGTGAACCCGCGCACGGCGAGGCGGGACCGCAGGCAGCGCTCCACGAGCGCCGGGGCGTCCTCGGGCGCGACGCCGAACTTCGACGACAGGTCGGACTTCGCCTCGGGGTTGGGGAACGACAGGCGCACGAGCACGCCCACGTCGTGCGTCGGGAGCCCCGCGAACTTCGCGACCTCCGACGGGCTGTCGACGACGAAGGTGCGGATGCCGCGCAGGTACGCGCCCGTGATGTCGGCCACCGTCTTGACGGGGTGCGTGTGCAGGCATCGCCCGATCGGCACGCCCTCGCGTTCGAGGAGGTCGATTTCGCCGCGCGATGCGACCTCGAAGGACGCGCCGAAGCCGTGGACCGCGCGGATCACCGCGGGGTGGGGGAGCGACTTCGTGGCGAAGTGGATCGATGCCCGCGGAAGCTCGCGTCGCAGCGCGAGCAGCTGCGTCGCGACCCGGTCGACGTCGAGCAGGAACAGCGGCGACCCGTGTTCGCGCACGAGCGCGCCGAGGCGGATGCGCTGCGCGTACGCGGCGAGCTCGCGCCGCGCGAGCTCGCGGTGCGGCGGGAGCTCGGGCAGCGGGCCCGTCGTCGCGCCGAGGCGGCGGTGGGTCGGACGGGGTCGACGTGGTCGCAGCGCGCCCACCTCCGCGGGCGCGTCCGGCAGGCTCGGCGCGAGCCGCGCCAGGTCCGTCGGGGAGTGGGGTGCGAGCGTCATCGGAGCGCCCCCTCGAGTCGGGGCGGCGACGGCGCCGGGGCGACGGGATCGGGCGCGGCTTCCGTGGCACCCGGCCGCGCCGTGGCCGGCCGCCTCGCGGCATCCGCCCCGCCGTCGGGCAGGATCAGGCGACGCCCCGTCTCGAACGAGACGATCGCGACGGCGTAGAACACGGCGTCGGCGGCGAGCTTGCCGACGAGCCATCCGGTCGGGTTCGGGCCGAGCGCGGCCGTCGCCGCGACGAGGAGCGCGGGCCGCACGAGGAAGGTGTCGAGGGCCTCGGCCGGGCCGAATTCCGCGACGAGCCCGCGCAGCGTGAGGACCACCGCCACGAACGCCCGCCGGGGCCTGCCCGCGTGGCGCCGCACGCGCTTCGAGGCGAGGTGGCTGCGGATGCCCCTGACCACGACGAGCGCGTAGTAGCCGACGCCCTCGGCGACCGTGCCGACGACCGCGGCCGTGACGAGCGACCCGGAGGCCTCGTACCCCGCCGCGGCGCCCGCGACCGCTGCGACGGTGCCGAGCACCTCCAGCGGCAGGTAGCGCGCGATCCACCGCGCGACGCGTCCCCGTTGCGATCCGAGCATGCGACCAGCGTCGCGACGTCGCGCGTGCGCCGGATCGGGGCGGTCACCCGGAACGCGTCCGGGAGGTCACTGAAGGTCGCCCGCCGTGGGATGGGCCCGACCGTCCGTCCTCAGTGCAGTGGAGCCCGGTCCACGCGATCGTCCATCCACGGAAGCCGGCGGACGGCGTCCGGCATCCACCACACCACGTTCGCCCAGGCCACGATGAAGAGCGTCGCCGCCACGGCGTCCGCGAGCAGCGGCGCGATGCCGTCGGTGACGACCTTCGCGAGTGCGTAGGCGGCGAGCCCGGCCGCGACCGACGCGAGCGTGACGGTGAGCCAGTTGACGAGGTTGACGGGCGAGCTCCACGGAGCGGCCTCGTCCGTCGCGCCCTCCCCGTCGCCCACGTCCTCCGGACGACGGAACCGGATCAGCAGCCAGTCCCAGGTCAACGAGATCGTGACCGCCGCGGCGCCGGCGGCGAGGGCGATCCAGTTCAGCTCCGGGGGGATGTCGAGCACCGCGGGCGTGCGGTCGTCGGTGACGAGCTCCGCGACGAGCTGGACGGACGGGAGCACGCCGCCGAGCAGGGCGAAGACCGCGATCATCCCGATCGTCCGCGCATCCCGGCCGGGGATCGGCGCGCGCGTCGCCGTGGTCGCGAAGTGCGCGGCGAGCGTGCCGAGCGTGACGGTGACGCCGAGGCACAGCAGGATCAGGAGGAAGTTGCTGCCGATGATCGCGATCATGAGCGGGACCACGCTCGCGATCGCGACCCCGGTCATGAACCAGGCGGGCCGCCGCGCCCTGAGCCGGGCCGACTCCGCATCGTCGTGGGCGGTGCCCTCGAGGCGGGACACCACCGCCTTCCAGTGGCGGAACCGGGACGCCACCTGCCCGACCACGACGGCGACGGCCGCCAGCCCGGTGAGCAGGGCGAGCGCCATCCACGGGCCGGACTCGAGCTCGATGTCGTCCCAGGTCAGCAGCCAGGCGGTCGCCGCAGCGAACGCCGACACGAGCGCGAGCCGCGGCGGATCGACCACGGTGGGCACGGCGACGAGGATCGGGCGGAGCACCGCGAGCACCGCCGCCGCGACCCAGCGCGTTCCCCTGCGGGTCGGCTGGACGATCACGCGATCCAGCAGGCGCACGGCACGCGAGGCCATCGCGAACCGGTACGCCGGATCGAGGTTGAAGATCGTGTCGGTGCCGGCGCGCACGCGCCCGCGGCGCGCGGCGCTCGCCGCCTCGGCCGTCGGGGGCTCCGGCTCGCCGGGGGAGACCGGTTCGAGCGGACTGAGCCGGGTCCTCGCGTAGGCGGGGTCGTCGGCCTCGGCGAGCACCGCGTCCTGGAGGGTGCCGACCGCGCGATCGGCGAGCACCTTCGTGGGCGCGAGGGACGAGAAGAACCGGGTCACGCCGGCGGCTCCGTCCATCCGGCCCCACCACCAATCGTTGACCCGCCAGTCCCGCGCGAGGAACCCGAGGAAGTTCCCGATGCCGTACCCGGCGAGCTTGGAGCCGCGATCGAGGGTCTTGGTCTTGGAGGCCGCCCGGATCGCGTCGGCGGCACCCTTCGCGTCGAGGTCGCCCTTCCTGAGGACCGTGCTCAGCATCGTGTACCAGCGGTCGGTCACGAGCGCGTCGAAGTCGGCGACGTGGGCGGGCGCCTCGTCGACGCCGATCGGCCAGTAGCGGACGTTCGAGAGCGCCGGCGGGATGCCCGCAGCGTGGTAGAGCGGGGGCAGGTCCGCGGCCGAGAGCACGGGAGCCGCCGCGAGGGGCCGCCACGCGGACGCCTCCCAGACGGGGTCGGCCGGTCGAGTGCCGTCGGCGATCTCGGTCTCGACCGTCCTGGCGGCGATCCGGAGGCGGGCGACGGCGCGGTCGAGGTTGTCCCAGAGATCGCGCTCGCGATGCCGCCGGCTCTCGGCAAGCCAGAGGTCGACCCACGCGCCGACGTCGGGAAGGCCGGGCTCCCGGCCGCCCTCGGCGAACGCCGCGGTCCGCTCCAGGACCCGCGCGGTGGCCCGGTCCCGCCACGCGATCGCCGCGCTCAGCGCGTCGTACGCGGCCGTGCGGACCGCGCCGAACGCGAAGCCGTGCCGGGCGCCGGGTTCGGCGGGCAGCGCCTCGAGGGCCCGCGCCCAGCCGAGGAGGCAGTTGGCGGCATCGGCGAGCGCCAGCGGCGAGCGCGCGAACGCCTCGCGGTGCGTGGTGGGAAGGGCCGCGACCCGCTCCACGGCGACATCCGCCAGCGCGGTGAGGTCGACCAGCGGGATCGGACGGTAGCGTCGTCGGTGCTCGAGCGAGGAGTGCAACTGCCAGAGGCTCGGTGCCGCGATCGTCTCGGCCAGGTGGTCGGCCAGGTCGACGGCGAGCGCGCGCCGGTAGGCGCGGCGCCGGTCGGTCACGGAGGCGGGATCGGCCAGGGAGCTCGCGATGAGCGGCGCCGCGCTCTCGAAACGCGCCCGCGCGACCTGCTGGGCGGTGTTGAACCGCTCGAGCTCGGCCACCTCGCGCGTGACCGACTCGCGTCGCAGCTGCCGATCGGTCATGGCCTTGATGGCGCGGAAGAAGCGGGATGCGTTCGGATCCCAGTCCACGCGTCCGCCGAGGGGCGGGTCGGGCTCGGGGTCGAGGAAGATCATCGCCCGGTCGGCCCGGCGCTGAGACATCCGCGACCGGGCCGCGCGGAGCGCCCGCTCGATCGGGACGTTGTCGAAGACCGCCCCGTCGACGACGCGGTACGGCGTCGCCGCACCCTCGCGGTGACCGGCGAACGCGAACCGCATGCCCGGGCCGCCATCGATCCCTCCCTCGTCGCCGGCGTTCGCCTCGCCCCCAAACGACTCGACGTGTCCGGGCTCGAACCCGCCCGGAAGCGACGAGGTCGAGCGGGCGGCGAGTGCGAGCCTGCTGAGGTTGACCAGGTCGTCCTCGCGCTCGTCGGCGGGCTGCGGATGCTCCCGCGACTCCCGCTCGCGATGCCGTGCCGGGATGCGGTTGTCGAGCACGTGCGCCTCGTGGCCCACGAACCGGAAGTGGCCCCGCCCCTCGTTGGCGTCCTCCTCGTACTCGTCGCCGGAGTCGATGACGGTCACCGAGAGGTCGACGGCGGTGTACTCGGACGCGAGGTCGGGGTGCCGGTCCTCGGTGTCGTAGATCCCGGTGAGGGCCTTCGCCGTCTCCTCGCGGAAGTACGCCTCGCCCTGCATGAGGGCCAGGATGCCGCGTGCGCCGGGAGGGTGCAGCAGCCCCCAGAACCCGCCGACCGTTCCCCACGTGCTGAGCAGCAGGTCCAGCCCGGTGCCGGCGCGCTGCGCCACTGCGTAGACGACGGCGTTCAGGCCGCCCGCGCTCGCGCCGGCGAGCAGGTCGAACTCGACGCGGTCGTAGCGCGCGGCATCCATCAGCTCGGCGTACGCCTGCAGGCGCGTGAGCACGGGCGCGGTCAGGGGGCGCTTCGCGGTCTCGGGGACGAGGGCGAGCGTCTCGTCGCCGACGTCGAACAGGCGGATGCGGCGGAGCAGGTCGAGCTCGGCGACCGTGCCGCCGATCCAGACCGCGAGGCTCACGCCGCCGCGCATCGCGAGTGCGACGCGGAGCGTGCGGTTGAACGATGGGACGGCCCCCGGGTGGTCCCGCGCCAGCACGTCGTCCACGAGTTCGTCCGGCCGGACGACGACGAGCCTGACGGGCCGCTCCGAGGTGGTGACCCCGGTCGGGGGCGGGACCGCCGTCGCGGCGACGGCGCTCGCGGGTGCAGCGGATGCCGGCGACGAACCGGATCGGACCATGACGCTCCTCGGATGGACGGCGCGGGCCGGCGCCTCGGGGGCCGCGCGGCAGGCAGGGTGCGCGACCTGTTCCCAGCGTGGCACGGCCGCGGCCTCGGATGCACGGGACTGTCCCCACAACGGGGTCCCCCGGGCGCCCCGCACGGCGCGTATCGTCGGGAGCAGGCGGCGCATGGACGTCGGGGGCTCAGGCACGCCTTCGATCGGAGGTGCCTGGATGGTTGAGCGCACGGAGGAACGGCCCCTGAGGGTCGCCATCGCGGACGACGCGCTGCTGCTTCGCGAGGGGATCGCGAAGGTGCTCGAGGGCGGCGGCATCGAGGTCGTCGCCTCGGTCGGCACCGGCGACGAGCTCCTCGCGGTGCTCGACGACCTCGACCTCGACGCCGCCGTGCTCGACATCCGCATGCCGCCGACCCACCGCGACGAGGGCATCGTGGCGCTGGAGCGCATCCGGCAGAACGGCGACGACATCGGCATCCTCCTGCTCTCGATGTACGCCACGCCCGAGTACGCGCTCCGCGTGATGGGCGCCGGCAGTGGCACCGGGTACCTGCTCAAGGAGCGCGTGTCCGAGCCGCAGACGCTCGTGCGCGCGGTGCAGACCGTGGCATCCGGCGGGTCGGTCGTCGACCCCGAGGTCGTCGAGCAGCTCGTCCAGCGGACGCGCGCCGACGACCCGCTCGCGCGGCTCACGGAACGCGAGCGGTCGGTGCTCGAGCTCATGGCGCAGGGGTACTCGAACGGCGGCATCGCGCAGACCCTGTTCCTCGGCCTGAAGACCGTCGAGACGCACGTCCGGAGCATCCTGCAGAAGCTCGACCTCGAGGAGTCGCCCGAGCACCACCGCCGCGTGCTCGCGGTGCTGACGCTCCTCGGCCAGAGGTGATGCCCAGGTGATGGCCCCCGGCCGGCGCGGGCGCATCGCACGACGGAGCGCCGTGATCGCGGCCGTCGTCGCGATCAGCCTGTTCATGGAGGTCTCCGGCTACCTCGCCACGCCGGAGGCCCTGCGGCCCGAGCTGTCCTGGACGACGGTGCACGCGATCGTGCCCCTCGTGTTCGCGGCGTGCGCCGGCGTCGCCTGGGCGATCGGGCCGAACCCGGTGCCGGCGCGGCTCATGATCGTGTTCGTCCTGTTCTGGATCCCGCAGGCGTTCTACCCGGTGATCGAATCGCTCGGATGGCTCTGGCCGATCCTCCGCGGCGTCGATCTCGGCTGGGCCGTGGTCGCCGGCATCCTCGTGCTCGTGTACCCGCGCGGCGGGCTCGGCGACCGCTTCGACCGGTTCATCGCGTCGACGGCCCTCGTGGCGACGGTGGTGAACTTCTTCACGGTCCTCGCGCTGGCCGGGCCCGACTCGGTGCCGTGCGACTGCGTGCCGAATCCCTACCGGCTCGCCGAGGCGCCGACCGTGTTCGCGATCGTCGACATCGGGTACCGGTTCGTGGGGGTCGCGCTGGCGGTCGCGATCGCGCTCCGGCTGCTCCTGCGCTGGGTCCGCGGTAGCGTGCCGGCCCGCACGGTCGCGTTCCTCATGCCCGTCGCGCTGCTGTCCTGGGTGAGCACGCTCGCCGCGCAGATGGTCCGGTACGCCACCGGCGCCCCGCCCAACCTCGCGCTCGAGACCGTCTCGCTCATCGCGATGGCGTCGGTGCCGGTGTGCTTCGTCGCGGGCATCGCGCACGCGCGCAACATGCGCGCACGCGTCGCCGACCTCATGCGCATCACGCGCGAGGGCGCCGACCGCGGGATCTGGGCCGAGTCGCTCGCGCGCACGCTGCGCGACGACTCGGTGCGCGTGTTCTGGTGGGAGGAGGAGCGCGGGCGATACGTGGACGCCGCGGGGCGCCCGATCGACTCCGCCGAGGAGGGCCGGAGCCACAGCATCCTGCCCGTCGCCTCGCCGAGCGGCCTGCCGATCGCCCTGATCCGGCACGACCGCGTGCTGACCGACAACATGCGACTGCTCGACGGGGTGTCGAGCGCGCTCCGGCTCTCGGTCGACAACGGCCGGCTCAGGTCGGAGATCGAGCGGACGCTCGAGCAGGTCCGCCAGTCGCGCCAGCGCATCGTCGAGGCGGGAGACGAGGCGCGGCGGCGCATCGAGCGCGACCTGCACGACGGCGCGCAGCAGCACCTGGTCGCCGTGGGCATGCAGCTCCGCATCGCCGCCAACGGGGCGCGCGCCGCCGACGACGATGCGCTCGCGAGCGAGCTGGAGGAGTCGATCGCCACGCTGAACCAGGGGCTCAAGGAGCTGCGCGAGCTCGCGCACGGCATCCACCCGAGCCTGCTGTCGCAGGGCGGTCTCGCGCTCGCGCTGCCCGAGCTGGCCGGCCGGTGCCCGGTGCCGGTCGACATCGCGGTCCAGCCCGAGGGGCGGCTCGCCGAGCTCGTCGAGTCCACGGCGTACTTCGCCGTCGCCGAGTCGCTCGCGAACGTGGCCAAGCACTCGCGCGCGACGCGCGCGTGGGTCCGGGCGTACGTCGAGGGCGACGAGCTCGTGCTGACGATCCGCGACAACGGGGTCGGCGGAGCGTCGCTCGACCGGGGCACCGGCATGCTCGGCATCGTGGACCGCATCGACGCGGTCGGCGGTGCGATCGAGCTCGACTCCCCGCCCGGCGCGGGGACGACGGTCTCGATCCGGATGCCGGCCCACCTCGAGGCCTCGGAGGACCTCCCGGGATCCGGGGCGGGACTCCTCGTCGCGGCCGAGCCCGGGGTCGAGCCGCCGGATGCCGCGTCCTCGCCGGCGCCCGCGAACTCGGTCGCGCCCGGCGTCGTGTCCTCGCCCGCCGACCTCTGACGGCGGGCGCCGGAGCCGTGGCGGCCCCGACCGCGCTGCTGCGGAACGGTCAGCCTCGCCAGCGACACGCCGCGAGGTCGATCCGGTACCCGTCCTCGTCGTCGACGGGCCGGATCGGAACCCCCTCCGCGAGGTAGCGCTCGCGTGCGGCGTCGGCGTGCCCCGCGGGCGGTCGGCCGCCGGCGCGGATCACGCGCCACCAGGGCACGTCGCCCCCGTAGCGCGCCATGACCTGCCCGACGGCGCGCGCGCCGCGCGAGCCGAGCGTCGCCGCCACGTCGCCGTAGGTCATGACCCGTCCGGGCGGGATGTCGGACACCACGGCGAGCACGGCGTCGACGAAGCCCTCGCCGTGCCGCGGCATCCGTCGCCCCTCGAGCCGGTCGTTGCGGGTCGGCTCAGCCGGCGAGCTCGAGCGCCCCGATGACGTCGCCGTACTGGGTCTCGCCGACGTCGCGGAAGCCGATGCGGTGGAAGAACTCGCCGGGGCCGCCCTCGCCGGGCTCCCACAGCACGGTGATCCGGTCGAACCCGCGTCGTTCGGCCTCCTCGGCGAGCGCGTGCGCGAGGAACCGGCCGACGCCCTTGCCCTGCGCCTCGGCGTCGACGTTGATGCGCCAGATGCAGGCCCGGAACTCCTCGTGCTCGTTCTCGGGGTCGAAGTTGCCGTGGATGAAGCCGACGACCTTGTCGTCGCTCAGCGCGACGCGCTGCCAGGCGGTGGCCGGGTTCACGACGGAGGACTCCGCGGCGTAGGTGACCGGCGCGATGAACTGCTCCTGGCCGGGCTTCAGCGACAGGGTGTTCGCGGCGACGATGTTCGTCGCGTTCAGTTCTTCGAGTCGCAGATCAGCCATGCATCGCAGCCTAACCGCATGAGGTGGCGCGCCGGTAACCCTCATGCGACCGGATGCGACGGCGGCTGGTCGCGGTCGAGCCGCCGACGGCGCGCGGCGCGCCGCTTGCGGACGAGCGTCCGAGGCGCATCCGATCTCTCGATGTCGAGATATTCCGCCGACGCGGTAAGCTGGTCGACGGCGTGTCCGGACACCCCCGAGACTTCCTCGCTTCCCAAGCAATCCCACGAGATCCCAAGGAGACCGCCCCTTGTCGAAGATCAAGGTCGAAGGTACCGTCGTCGAACTCGACGGCGACGAGATGACCCGCATCATCTGGCAGGCCATCAAGGACCAGCTCATCCACCCGTACCTCGACGTCAACCTCGAGTACTACGACCTCTCCATCCAGAAGCGCGACGAGACCGACGACCAGATCACGGTCGACGCGGCCAACGCGATCAAGCAGCACGGCGTCGGCGTCAAGTGCGCGACGATCACGCCCGACGAGGCTCGCGTCGAGGAGTTCGGCCTGAAGAAGATGTGGCGGTCGCCGAACGGCACGATCCGCAACATCCTCGGCGGCGTGATCTTCCGCGAGCCGATCATCATCTCGAACATCCCGCGGCTCGTGCCCGGGTGGAACAAGCCGATCATCGTCGGCCGCCACGCGTTCGGCGACCAGTACCGCGCCACCGACTTCAAGTTCGAGGGCCCCGGCACGCTCACGATGACCTTCACTCCGCAGGACGGCTCCGAGCCGCAGCAGTTCGAGGTCTTCCAGGCGCCCGGCTCGGGCATCGCGATGGGCATGTACAACCTCGACGCGTCCATCCGCGACTTCGCGCGCGCGTCGCTGAACTACGGCCTCGACCGCAACTACCCGGTCTACCTCTCGACGAAGAACACGATCCTGAAGGCCTACGACGGCCGCTTCAAGGACGTCTTCCAGGAGGTCTTCGACACCGAGTTCAAGGAGAAGTTCGAGGCCGCCGGCATCACCTACGAGCACCGCCTCATCGACGACATGGTCGCGGCGTCGCTCAAGTGGGAGGGCGGCTACGTCTGGGCGTGCAAGAACTACGACGGCGACGTGCAGTCCGACACCGTCGCGCAGGGCTTCGGCTCGCTCGGCCTCATGACCTCGGTGCTCACCACGCCCGACGGCAGCATCGTCGAGGCCGAGGCGGCGCACGGCACCGTCACGCGCCACTACCGCCAGCACCAGCAGGGCAAGCCGACCTCGACCAACCCGATCGCCTCGATCTTCGCCTGGACGCGCGGCCTCGCGCACCGCGGCAAGCTCGACGGCAACCAGGAGCTGATCGACTTCTCGCACACGCTGGAGGACGTCATCATCAAGACGGTCGAGTCCGGCGCCATGACGAAGGACCTCGCGCTCCTCGTCGGCCCCGACCAGGAGTTCCAGACCACCGAGCAGTTCCTCGACACGATCGACGCGAACCTCAAGGCGCGCCTCGGCGCCTGAGCGGTCGCGCTCGCCCGGTCCGAAGGGCCGGATGCCTCGTGCATCCGGCCCTTCGCCGTCTCCGGGGCATCCGAGTGCCGTTTCTGCGGTGGAGGACGCGTCGAACCCGCACTCCACCGCAGAAACGGACCTTCGTCGCGGTGGAAGCGGGGGAGTCGGCGAGGATGGGGGCATGGCCCGCGGCATCCGTCTCGTCCGTCGCTACCCCGTCGTCGCGCTCACGCTCGCGATCGGGCTCGTCGGGATCGTGCTCGCGCTGGCGGGTGCCGGATGGCTCGTCGCCTGGATCTTCAGCGTGTACGCGCTCGCCGTGGCCGCCTGGCAGGCCGTGGGCATGGTGCGCGACATCCTGCGCGGGCACTGGGGCCTCGACATCCTCGCGGTCACCGCGATCGTCGCGACCGTGGTCGTGGGGGAGTACGTCGCCGCGCTCATCGTCGTGCTCATGCTCACCGGCGGCGAGGCGCTCGAGGACTACGCCGGGCGTCGCGCGAAGCGCGAACTCGACGCGCTGCTGACGCGGGCGCCGCAGCACGCGCACCGTGTGGTCGACGACCACTTCGTCGACGTGCCCGTCGACGAGGTCGAGCCCGGCGACGTGCTCCTCGTCCGACCGAGCGAGATCGTGCCCGTCGACGGCGAGCTGCGTTCGGCCGAGGCCTCCGTCGACGAGTCGTCGATCACGGGCGAGAGCGTGCCCGTCGAGAAGCGGGCGGGCGACGGGCTGCTGAGCGGCTCGGTGAACGGGCTCGCGGCGATCGAGATCACGGCGACGGCTCGCGCGGCCGACAGCCAGTACCAGCAGATCGTCGCGCTCGTCGCGGAGGCGGCGGCGAGCAAGGCGCCGGTCGTGCGGCTCGCCGACCGCTACGCGGTCCCGTTCACGGCGTTCTCGCTGCTGCTCGCGGGGTTCGCGTGGTGGATCTCGGGCGACCCCGTGCGCTTCGCCGAGGTGCTGGTGCTCGCGACGCCGTGCCCGCTGCTCATCGCCGCGCCGGTCGCGTTCATCGGCGGCATGAGCCGCGCGGCGCGCAACGGCGTGATCGTCAAGGGCGGCGGCGTGCTCGAGCAGCTCGCCCGGGCGCGCACCGCGGTCTTCGACAAGACGGGCACCCTCACGCACGGCTCGCCCGAGCTCGTCGCCGTCCGCCCCGAGGCGGGCTTCGATGCCGACGAGCTGCTCGGGCTGGTGGCCTCCGCCGAGCAGTACTCGTCGCACGTGCTCGCCGAGTCGATGATCGACGCGGCGCGCGAGCGCGGCATCCGCCTGCAGGAGGCCGCGGCCGCGCGCGAAGCGGCCACGAACGGCGTCGTCGCCCGCATCGGCGGACGCGAGGTCGTGGTCGGCAAGTTCGCGTTCGTCGCCGAGCACGCTCCGGAGACCCGGCGCACGGGGATCGCGCCCGGAGAGCTGGCGGTCTACGTCGCGGTCGACGGAACCTACGCGGGCGCGCTGCTCGCGCGGGACCGGCTGCGCGGCAACGCCGCCGCGACGCTCGCCCGGCTCGACGAGCTCGGCGTGCGCCACACCATGATGCTCACGGGCGACGCGCAGGCGACCGCCGACCACATCGCCGCCGAGCTCGGGATCGAGCGCGTGCGCGCCGAGTGCCTGCCCGCCGACAAGGTCCAGGAGGTCGCCGGCATCGCCGACCGCCCGGTGATCATGGTCGGCGACGGCGTGAACGACGCGCCCGTGCTCGCCGCCGCCGACGTCGGTATCGCGATGGGCGCGCGCGGCGCGACGGCCGCGAGCGAGTCGGCGAGCGCGGTGATCCTCGTCGACGACGTCTCGCGCACCGCGAAGGCCGTCGAGATCGGCCGCGACACCGTGCGGATCGCGCTCCAGAGCATCTGGATCGGCATCGCCGTGAGCATCGCGCTGATGCTCGTCGCGACCTTCGGGGTCATCCCCGCGACGGTCGGCGCGCTCCTGCAGGAGGTCGTCGACCTCATCACGATCCTCGCCGCGCTCCGCGCGATCGGGGGGCGGCGCGATGCGCGCGCGGGCGCCGACGCGGCCGAACGGCAGCGGACCGCGGCATCCGCTCGCTGACCGACTCGCGCCGGCGCCATGCTCGGACTCGCCCTGCTGGGCGCCGGGCGCACTCAGGGCCCCTGTCGCCGCCGACCGGCCGCACCAGCAGGTCACGGGTTTGTAAAGAACCTGAACGAATTTCGTCCGAGGGGTTGCGCGGAGGTTTGTTCGTAAGGTGTACTAACAAACGTGACGGCAACGGAAGCAGCACCCGGGCAGGCGCCCGCAGGCATCGCACTCGGCGGCGAGCGCACGGCAGGGCCGGCGACGCCGGCGACGGCCGCGGGCCAGCTCTTCGCGGGCCGCGCGCTCCGCACCTCGGGCAAGGTGCTCCCCGAGCACGCCCGCAGCCACAACCGTTCGCTGGTCCTGCAGACCCTCTACACGCAGGGTGCGCAGAGCCGGGCGGATGTCTCGCGCGAGACCGGCCTCACGCGCGTCACCGTCTCCGACCTGGTCGCCGAGCTCATCGGCGAGGGCCTCGTCGTCGAGCTCGGCCACCGCGAGGCCGCGCGACCCGGCAAGCCCGCGACGCTCATCGACATCGACCGCACCGGCCACCACGTGGTCGCCCTCGACCTGTCCGAGCACACGCGCTTCCGCGGCGCCGTGCTCGACCTCGACGGCACGACCGTCGCGCGCGCCGAGGTCGCCCTCGAGGGCGCGACGGGGGAGCGCGCGGTCCAGCTCGTCACCGAGCTCCTCGACGGACTCCTCGCTCTCACGACCGCGCCGGTGCTCGGCATCGGCGTCGGCTCCCCGGGCGTCGTCGAGCCCAACGGCGTCGTCCACTCCGCCCCGAACCTCGGCTGGACCGACCTCCCGCTCCAGGAGCGGCTGCAGGCGGCCTTCCACCTGCCCGTGCACGTCGCGAACGACGCGAACGTCGCGGTGCTCGCCGAGCACGCGGGCGCGCCCGGCGACCTCCTGCTCGTCAAGGTCGGCCACGGCGTCGGCGCCGGCCTGATCGTCGGCGGTCGACCCGTGCTCGGCGCCGGGAGCGCCGCGGGCGAGATCGGCCACGTCGTGGTCGGCACCGACGGCGGCCCGCGGTGCGCGTGCGGCAAGCACGGCTGCCTCGAGGCCTGGCTCGCGGTGCCCCGACTCACCGCCGAGCTCGAACGCCTCGGCGATGCGGATGCCGCGGCATCCGCTCGCGAAGAGACCCTGCGGGAAGCGGGCCGACGCCTCGGCATCGTGCTCGCCCCCGTCGTCGGTGCGCTGAACCTCTCCGAGGTCGTGCTCAGCGGACCGACGGAACTGCTTGACGGCCCGCTGCTCGAGGCGGCCGTCGAGACGGTCCGGAACCGGACGATGACGGAACACCACCGGGAACTGAGGCTCCGGATGACCGCGCACGGGCAGGACATCGTCCTGCGCGGGGCGGCCGTCATGGTCCTCTCCGGCCAACTCGGGGTCTCCTGACCCCACCCCCCTGCACCACGGGTGGCAGCACCCCCGCTCCCACCTTCCCCCTACGAAAGGAAACCACGCAATGAGGAACCTCGGCATCGTGGCGCTCGGCGCCGCGGCTGCGCTGACCCTCGCCGGGTGCGCCACCACCGGAGGCGACGCGGCCTCCGAGGAGGGCGCGGAGATCCGCGTCTGGCTCGTCGGCACCGACACCCCCGACGCGGCGCGCGAGCTGCTCGTCGAGACCTTCGAGGAGGAGCACCCCGGCTCCACCCTCGTGATCGAGGAGCAGTCGTGGGACGGTCTCGTCGACCGCCTCACCACCAGCCTCTCCGGCTCGGACAGCCCCGACGTCGTCGAGGTGGGCAACACGCAGGCCCCGGCCTTCACGTCGGCGGGCGCCTTCATGGACCTCACCGACCACTACGACGAGCTGGGCGGCGACGACCTCCTCCCCGGCTTCGTCGAGGTGGGCTCGTACGACGAGAAGTTCTACGCCGCGCCCCTCTACTCGGGCTCGTCGCTCGTGTTCTACAAGAAGGACGCGTTCGCCGCGTCGGGCATCGAGGTCCCGACCACGCTCGACCAGTACGTCGACCAGGCGATCCAGCTCGCGAACGACAACCCCGGCAAGTCGGGTGTCTGGTGGCCCGGCCAGAACTGGTACGCCGCGCTGCCCTACATCTGGGAGGCCGGCGGCGAGGTCGCGGTCCCGGACGGCGAGGAGTGGGACGCCCAGCTGAGCTCGCCCGAGTCGATCGAGGGCCTCGAGATGGTCCAGAAGGTCATGACCGAGGCCTCGCGCGCCCCGAAGGACGCCAACGAGTCGAACCCGCAGGTGGGCTTCTGCGACGGCACGTCGCTGCAGCTCGCGGCTCCGGCCTGGGTGAAGTGGTCGATCCTCGCCCCCGAGGACGCCGAGACCCCCGGCTGCCCCGACCAGGAGGAGAACCTCGGCGTCTACGCGCTCCCCGGCGCTGACGGCGACGCCGCCCAGGTGTTCGCCGGCGGCTCGAACATCGGCATCTCGGCCAACACCAAGCACCCCGAGCTCGCGCTCGACGCGCTGAAGATCATCCTCTCGGACGAGTTCCAGACGATCTACGGCGAGAACGGCCTCGTGCCGGCGAAGCTCTCGCTCGGCGACACGGTCGGCACCGACGAGGTCGCCCAGGCGATCTCCGCCGCGGCCGGCAACGCCAAGCTCACCCCGGCCTCGCCGAAGTGGGCCGACGTCGAGGCGGCGGGCATCCTGCAGGACCTCTTCGTCAACATCGCGCAGGGCGGCGACGTCGCCCAGCTCGCCGAGGAGGCGGACCAGCAGATCGAGGACATCCTCAACGGCTAGTCCTTCCCCCGCGGTGCGGCCGCGCGCACACTTGACGTGCGGCCGCACCGACTCCCACAGGCCCCGGGCCGGCAGTGCCCCACACACGCTGCCGGCCCGGCACCATGAGCGGGCACCGCCCGCGGCATCCCCACCTCGCCGTCAGACGCAGGAGCCCCACATGACCACCACCGACACCGGCCTCCCCCCGGCCGTGAGCGCGGTCGACGGCGAACGCATCGTCACCCCGCAGCCCGCCCCGCCGCCGAAGCGACGCCGCTTCAGCCGCCGCGCCGGAGGACTCACCCCCTACGGCCTCCTCGTCCCCGCCTCGCTCGTGCTCGCCGCGATCGTCGGCTGGCCCCTCATCCAGCTGCTCATCACCTCGATGCAGGAGTTCGGCCGCGCGCAGGTCTTCGGCGCCCCGCCCACCTGGGTGTGGTTCGAGAACTACGTCTCCGTCCTCACCGACGTCACCTTCTACGAGGTGCTCGGCCGGAGCCTCGTCTTCGCCGCGGTCTGCGTCGTGACGACGATGGTCCTCGGCACGCTGATGGCGCTCCTGCTGCAGCGCCTGCCCAAGGGCTTCCGCCTGCTGCTCTCGCTCGGCATGCTCCTCGCGTGGGCGATGCCGCCGCTCTCGGCGACCATCGTCTGGGGCTGGATGTTCGACACCGACTACGGCATCGTCAACTCGGTCCTCGTGAACGGGTTCGGGCTCGAGCAGTTCCAGCAGCACTCGTGGCTCATCGACCCGCTGAGCTTCTTCCTCGTCGCCGGCATCATCATCGTCTGGGGCGCCGTGCCGTTCGTGGCGTTCACGATCTACGCCGGCCTCACCCAGGTGCCCGACGAGGTGCTCGAGGCGGCCCAGCTCGACGGCGCCGGCGCGTTCAAGCGCTTCCGGCTCATCACGTTCCCGTACCTCAAGCCGATCTTCCTGATCACGACGATCCTGCAGATCATCTGGGACCTCAAGGTGTTCACCCAGATCTTCGCGCTCCAGGACATCGGCGGCATCCGCGCCCTCACCAACACGCTCGGCGTGTACATCTACCAGGTCTCGATCGCGGGCGGCGACTTCGGCACGGGCGGTGCGATCGCGGTGATCACGGCGATCATCCTGATGACCGTCTCGCTCTACTACGTCCGCCAGACCATCAAGGAGGAGGAGCTGTGAGCGCCACCACCGCCATCGTGACGGGGTCGAGCACGCGCCCGGCTCCCGGCCGCCGGCGCGGCCGCAACCGCCTCTCGACCGCGCTCTGGAGCGCCCTGTCGGTCGTGCTCTTCGCCCTGTTCGCGTTCCCCGTCTACTGGATGGTGAACACGTCGTTCCAGCCGAACAACGAGATCCGCGGCTCCGAGATCCACTTCTGGCCCGACAACTTCACGCTCCGCAACTACGCCACGGTGCTCTTCGACCCGGGTCGCACGCCGTTCGCGCCGGCCGCGGTCAACTCGCTCGTCGTGACGCTCACGACGGTGCTGGTGGCGCTGGTCTTCGCGTTCCTCGCGGCGATCGCGGTCACCCGGTTCCGGTTCAAGAGCCGGCGCGGGTTCATCGTGATGATCCTCGTGATCCAGATGATCCCGGGCGAGGCGATGATCGTCGCGATCTTCCGGGTCATCGACGGATGGCACCTGCTGAACACCCTGATCGGCCTGACGATCGTGTACGTCGCCACGGTGCTGCCGTTCACGATCTGGACCCTGCGCGGGTTCGTCAACGGCGTGCCGGCCGACCTCGAGGAGGCGGCCATGATCGACGGATGCTCCAGGGCGGGCGCCTTCTGGCGGGTCACGTTCCCGCTGCTCGCCCCCGGACTCGTCGCGACCGGCGTGTTCGGCTTCATCCAGGCGTGGAACGAGTTCGTGATCGCGCTCGTGCTGAACGCCCGGCCCGAGATGATGACGCTGCCCGTCTGGCTCCGCACCTTCCTGGTGGCGAACGGCACGACGAACTGGGCGGCCATCATGGCGGGCTCGACCCTCATGGCGATCCCGGTGATCGTGTTCTTCCTCATCGTCCAGGGGCGGATGACGAGCGGCCTCGTGAGCGGAGCGGTCAAGGGATGAACGACGTGATCCAGGGCGGCGCCGGGCGGGACCTGCGCCGCGACATCCTCACGACCCTCCTGCCCGGATTCGCCGGGCCCGAGGCGCCCGAATGGCTGCTCGGCCTCCTCGGCGAGGGCCTCGGCGGCGTGTGCGTCTTCGGCTCGAACGTGGTCTCGCCCGTGCAGCTGGCCGGCCTCACGGCCGAGCTGCGCGCGGCGAACCCGCTCGCGGTCGTCGCGATCGACGAGGAGGGCGGCGACGTCACGCGCCTGTTCTTCGACCGCGGCGCCCCGTACCCCGGGAACGCCGTGCTCGGCCGCATCGACGACGTCGAGCTCACTCGCGCCGTCGGGCGCGCGGTGGGTGACGCGCTCGTCGCAGTCGGCTGCACCATGACGTTCGCGCCCGACGCCGACATCAACTCGAACGCAGCGAACCCGGTGATCGGCGTGCGCAGCTTCGGCGCGGAGCCCGGGCTCGTGGCCCGGCACACGGCGGCGTGGGTCGAGGGCGTGCAGTCCGTCGGCATCGACGCGAGCGCGAAGCACTTCCCGGGCCATGGCGACACGGCGACCGACTCGCACCTGGCGCTGCCCGTCGTCGACCTGCCGCTCGAGGCGCTGCACGAGCGCGAGCTCGCGCCCTTCCGCGCCGCGATCGCGGCCGGCACGCGCTCGATCATGACGAGCCACATCCTGCTCCCGCAGCTCGACGCGGAGCACCCTGCCACCCTGTCTCCCCGCATCCTGCACGGCCTGCTCCGCGGGGAGCTCGGGTACGAGGGCGTCATCGTCTCCGACGCCCTCGACATGGCCGGGGCGAGCGGCGGGCGCGGCATCCCCGAGGCTGCCGTGCTCGCGCTCGCCGCCGGCTGCGACCTGCTGTGCATCGGCACCGACAACACGGGCGAGCAGATGGAGCAGATCGCGCAGGCGATCGCCGATGCCGTTGCGTCGGGCCGCCTCGCGGCCGAGCGTGTGGCGGATGCCGCGGCGCGCGTGCGCGCGCTCGCGGTCGTCGCACGTCCCGCGGGCGAGCCCGCGGCATCCGCTGCGTCGCCCGAGGCGGGCCTGCCCGCCGGCCTCGCCGACCGTGTCGCCGCGTCGTTCCACGTCGCGCCGGGTGCGCTCGACCGGCTCTGCGCGACCGGTTCGGTCGGCACGATCGTCCGCATCGAGACCGTCGCGAACATCGCCGTCGGAGCCGTGCCGTGGGGGCCCTTCGCCCTCGTCGCGGCGCCCGACCCGGGCCGCCCGGCACCGACCTGGCTGACGGGTGCCGCCGAGCTCGTCGTCGACGCCGCGTCGCCGCTGCCCGACCCGGCCGCCCTCGCCGGCCCGGTCGTCGTGATCGGCAAGGACCTGCACCGGCACGCCTTCGCGGTCGACGCGATCGAGCGACTCCGCGCTGCGCGCACCGACGTGGTGACGGTCGACATGGGCTGGCCGAGCGACGACCTCGCATACGCCGACCTCGCGACGTTCGGCGCCTCGCGGGGCGTCGCCGCGACGTTCGCCGAGCTCGTCCAGGACGCGCTGACCGCCGCGGCGGAGGTGTCGTGAGGCTCGGGATCGACATCGGCGGCACCAAGACCGCGGCCGTCGCGATCGGCGAGGACGGCGAGCTGAGCGACCAGGTCCGCATGCCGACCGGGTTCGGCGCCGAGGCGGTCGTCGCCACGGCGCTGGCCACGGTCGAGCGGATGTCCGAGCTCGCGGGCGTGGACCCGCACGCGTTCCGCTCGATCGGCATCGGCATCCCCGGCTCGGTCGATTCGGGGACCGGTCGCGTGACCCACGCCGTGAACCTCGGGCTCGAGGGGCTCGACCTCGGCCCGCGGCTCGCGGACCGGCTCGGCGTCGAGGTGCGGATCGAGAACGACGTGAAGGCGGCCGCGCTCGGCGCGCACCACCTGCTCGGCGTCGCCGACGGCATCCGGGCGCACTCGATGGCCTACCTGAACCTCGGCACCGGACTCGCGGCGGGCATCGTCCTCGACGGTCACCTGCTCCGCGGCGGGCGCGGGGTCGCCGGCGAGATCGGGCACATCCCGGTCGACCCGGCGGGCGAGCGCTGCGCGTGCGGGCAGCGCGGGTGCCTCGAGACGCTGGCGTCGGGTTCGGCGCTCGCGACGCTGTGGCCGAGCGCGCACCGATACCCGGCGATCGACCTGTTCGACCGTGCGGATGCCGGCGAACCGGCGGCCGTCGCTGCGCGCGAGCGCTTCCTGGTGGGCGTCGCCTCGGCGGTGCGCCTGCTCGCGCTCACGACCGACGTCGACGACATCGTGATCGGCGGCGGGCTCTCGGCGCTCGGCGACCGACTGCTCGCGGGCACGCGCCGCGTGCTCGCCGACTGGGCCGAGGACTCCGCGTTCCTCGCCTCGCTCGACCTGCCCCGCCGGGTGCAGGTGATCCCGCGCGGATTCCCCGCGGCCGCCGTCGGCGCCGCCCTGATCGGAGAGGAACTGGAGGAGCCGGCATGGCAGAGGTCGTGATCGTGCGCGACGAGGAGGAGGCCGGCGAGCTCGCGGCATCCGCCGTCGTCGACCTGCTGCGGGCCCGTGCCGACGCCGTGCTCGGATTGGCCACCGGCTCGACCCCGCTCGGCACGTACCGCGCGCTCGCGCGTCGCATCGCCGCCGAGGGCGTCTCCGTGGCCGGCGTGCGCGGCTTCGCGCTCGACGAGTACGTCGGGCTGCCCGCCGGACACCCCGAGGGCTACCGCCAGGTCATCGCGCGCGAGGTCGTGGAGCCGCTCGGGCTGACGCCCGAGCTCATCCGGGTCCCCAACGGCGATCCGGCCACCATCCGCACCGCGGCCGAGGACTACGAGGCGGCGATCGACGCCGCGGGCGGGGTCGACCTGCAGGTCCTCGGCATCGGGCGCACCGGGCACATCGGGTTCAACGAGCCGGGCTCCTCGCTCGCCTCGCGCACGCGCGTGAAGACGCTGACCGAGCAGACCCGCGCCGACAACGCGCGCTTCTTCGACTCGATCGACGACGTGCCCATGCACTGCATCACGCAGGGCATCGGCACGATCCTCCGCGCGCGCCACCTCGTGCTGCTCGCCTTCGGCGAGGGCAAGGCCGAGGCGATC
Source organism: Agromyces luteolus (assembly GCF_009729855.1). Lineage (GTDB taxonomy): Bacteria > Actinomycetota > Actinomycetes > Actinomycetales > Microbacteriaceae > Agromyces > Agromyces luteolus. The sequence goes on from NZ_WODA01000016.1 coordinate 54,986, forward strand.
GCGGCGGCGGTCGAGGGGCCGGTCTCGGCGAGCCAGCCGGGCTCGGCGATCCAGCTGCACCCGCACGCCACGGTCATCGTCGACGAGGCGGCCGCGTCCAAGCTCGCGCACGCCGGGTACTACCGGCACGCCTGGGCGAACAAGCCCGACTGGCAGGGCATCTGAGCCGACCGGGCGGATGCCGCGGCATCCGTCGGCGCACTCGGACCGCGTCGCCGCGCCGCCGACCCGGTCGCAGCGCCCGGATGCACCGGACGGTTCAGTGCACGAGCGCCTCGCCGAGTGCGGCGAGGTAGGCCTCCTCGTCGAAGTCGTCGAGGAGCGCGCGCTGCAGGATGAACCCGGGTGCCGCCGAGAGGATCACCGGCGTGACGCGCTCGGCCCAGGCCTCGGGCTCGCCCTCGACGCGGTCGGGGTGCGTGCGCGCCCACTCGGCGAGCTGCAGGCCGACCGCGCCGCGCAGGCGGAGGAAGACGACCTGGACGAGATCGCGGATCTCGCGGTCGATGATGGCCTCGGACCACAGCTGGGGGAGCACCGCGCTGAACGGCTCGTTCCGGATGCCCCCGAGCAGGGTCGCGATGATCTCGCCGGGCGCGAGCGGGCCGCCGTCCCGCCGACGTTCGGCGAGCTCGATCCGACGGGACTCGAGCACGCGTGCGGCCGCCGCGGCGAAGAGCTCCTTCTTGCCGTCGGGGAAGTTGCCGTAGATCGCGCCCGCCGAGAGCCCCGACGCCTCCACGAGGTCGGCGATCGAGGTCTTCGCATAGCCGCGCTCCGCGAAGCATCCGAGCGCGACGTCGAGGATCTCCTCGCGTCGCGCCGCGCGGTACTCGTCGCTCACCTTCGGCATCCGGCATCCTCCCGTCGCTTGACGATCCTACGTCGCAGGTCCATTATAAAGAACGAGCATTCGTTTTTTATGAAGGAGCCGAGCTCATGTCCTCCCACACCACGCACCGGACGCCGATCGGCCGCGCGATCGGCATCGGCGCCGTCCTCTCCCTCGTCGTCGGCGTCGTCCTGCTCGCGTTCGCGTGGCCGTCGGTCACGTCCGAGCCGAAGGACCTCCCGGTCGGCATCGTCGGCCCCGACGCCTCCGTGACCCAGGTCGAGGACCGCGTCGCCGACGAAGCCGAGGGCGCCGTCGCGCTCGAGCGCTACGACGACCGCGACGCGGCCGTGGCCGCGATCGAGCAGCGCGAGGTCTACGGCGCGATCGTCCTCGGCGACGCGCCCACCGATGCGCCCGAGGTGCTCACGGCGACCGCCGCGAGCCCGGCCGTCGCCCAGCTGCTGAACGGCCTCGCGACCCGGCTCCAGGCCGGCATCGACGAGCAGGTGCAGGCGGCGCTGCCCGAGCAGCTGCAGCAGGTCGTGCAGGCCGCCGTGCAGGCGGCGCTCCAGCAGGCCGCATCCGGCCAGCCCGGCGATGCCCCGGCCGCGCCGTCGCTCCCCGAGATCCCGCAGGTCACCGTGACGGTCACCGACGTGGTGCCGCTCGCCGACTCCGACCCGCGCGGCACCGGTCTCGCCGCCGCGATGTTCCCGCTCGTACTCGGCGGCATGCTCGGCGGCATCGCGATCTCGCTCGCCGTGATCGGCGCGATGCGCCGGGTCGTCGCGGTCGTCGCCTACTCGGTGGCCGGCGGGCTCGTGCTCGCGGGGATCCTGCAGGGGTGGTTCGGCGCACTCCAGGGCGACTTCTGGCTGAACGCCTCGGCCATCGCCCTGGCCGTCGCGGCGATCGCCGCCCCGATCACCGGGCTCGTGGCCTTGATGGGCCGCGCGGGCATCGCCGTCGGCGCCGCGCTGTTCGTGCTCGTCGGCAACCCGATCTCGGCCGCGACCGTCCCCGTCGAGTTCCTCGCGACGCCGTGGGGCGCGATCGGCCAGTGGATGCCGCCGGGCGCTGCCGGCACGCTGCTGCGCGACCTGTCGTACTTCCCCGACGCGCCCATGGCGTTCCCGTGGCTCGTCCTCGCGACGTGGGCCGCGGTGGGCATCGTGCTCTCGCTCATCGGCCACTTCCGCACGGCCGGCGGCGCCGAGCCCGACGCCGAGGCGGCGCACGCCGACGAGGAGCTCGCCGCGGCCGACGCGCACGTCGACCGCGCCGCCGACGGCTCGACCGACGTCGAGCCCGGCGTGTCCTCGGGGCGCGACGCGGCGCCCGTGGGCTGACGACCGCATCGCGTCCGCACGATCGCCGCGCCGCGGCATCCGCTCGATGGATGCCGCGGCGTCGGCGTGCGGCGGGCGCGGTTAGGCTTGAACCTCGTGAACGATGCCACCCCCGAGCCCAACCCCAAGGTCGGCGCCAACGACCTGCTGCGCTTCCTGCTCGAGATCTTCGCGATCGTGACCCTCGGCATCTTCGGCTTCGCCGCGTTCGCGCTGCCGTGGCCGGGCGTGTTCATCGGCATCGGGCTGCCGCTCCTCGCGATCCTCCTGTGGGGACTCTTCCGGTCGCCGAAGGCGGTCTTCCACGTCGACCCGTTCGTGAAGGCGCTCGTCGAGATCGCCGTCTTCTCGACGGCCGCGATCGCGTGGTGGATCATGGGCCAGCCGGTCGTGGCCGTCGTCTTCGCCGTCGTCGCCGCGGTGAGCGGCGTGATCAACGGGCGCCGCGAGTTCCGCGACTGACCGCCCCCGGTGGTCGAGGAGCACCGGAGGCGCGTATCGAGACCCCCGGTGGTCGAGGAGCACCGGAGGCGCGTATCGAGACCTCCGGTGGTCGAGGAGCACCGGAGGCGCGTATCGAGACCCGTGCCGGCCCGCCTAGCGGAAGATGACCGTGCGCTGCCCGTCGAGCAGCACCCGGCGCTCCGCGAACCACTTCACGGCCTGCGAGAGCGTGCGGCTCTCCTCGTCCTGCCCGATCGCGACGAGTTCGGCGACCGAGCGCGAGTGCTCGACGCGGACCACGTTCTGCTCGATGATCGGCCCCTCGTCGAGGTCGCTCGTGACGAAGTGCGCCGTGGCGCCGATCAGCTTCACGCCGCGGGCGTGCGCCTGGCGGTACGGGTTCGCGCCCTTGAAGCCCGGCAGGAACGAATGGTGGATGTTGATGCAGCGCCCCGCGAGGGCATCGCACAGCTCGGGGGAGAGGATCTGCATGTAGCGCGCGAGCACGACGAGCTCGATGTCGTGCTCGTCGACCGCGTGGAGGATGCGGCGCTCGAACTCGGCCTTCGTCTCGGGCGAGGTGACCGGCGCCGACTCGAACGGCACGCCGTAGAAGTCGACGAGGTCGCGGAGCGTGCCGTGGTTGGAGAGCACGAGCGGGATCTCGACGGGCAGCTGGCCGCCGCGCTGGCGGAACAGCAGGTCGTTCACGCAGTGACCGGCGGTCGAGGCGAGCACGAGCGTGCGGAGCGGTCGACCCACCTCGTCGAGGTGCAGGTCCATGCTCCAGCGCTCGATGACGGGCGCGAGCGCGGCCTCGAACTCGGTGCGGTCGGCCGGCGACTCGACCTGCACGCGCATGAAGAAGCGCCCCGTGTCGTGGCTGGCGAACTGCTGGCTCTCGGTGATGTTGCCGCGGGCGGCGACCATCGCGCCGCTCACCGCGTGCACGATGCCGGGCCCGTCGGTGCAGCTCAGCGTGACGACCCAGTGGGACAGGTGCGGGCTGTGCGGCTCGGCCTCCGTGCTCATCGGGACAGCGTACCGCCCGGCGAATACGCAGGCGCGCCCCGCTACACTGGGTCGCGGTCGTGCGGACACCGTCGGCCCCGGGCGCGCACGTGAGCGCGTAGTCGACCCGCAGCAGGCCGTGCCGCTTCGCGGGGAACGCCGTCGGATGAATTCCTCATGCCGATCACCTCATCGTCGCGCGCGGGCGCGACCACCATGCCCTGGCGTTCGCTCGTCGCACTCGCCGCGGCCGTCTTCCTGTCCATCACCATCGAGATGCTGCCCACCGGGCTGCTGCCCGAGATGAGCGCCGACCTCGGCGTCGGCGCACCCCTCGTGGGCCTGCTCGTCTCCGTGTTCGCCTTCACGGTCGTCGTGACCTCGACGCCGCTCACCGCACTCCTGAGGCGGATGCCGCGGCGCACCCTGATCACGATCGTGCTCGTCGTGCTCGGGCTCTCGACGGCCGCCTCGGCGCTCGTTCCCGACTACGGCCAGCTCGTCGCCGTCCGAGTCGTCGGCGGCGTCGCGCACGGCCTGTTCTGGGCGCTGGTCGGGGCCTATCCGGCCCGACTCGTCGGCGAGCAGCACCTCGGCCGCGCCGTGTCCGTCGTGCTCGGCGGCGGCACCCTCGCGCTCATCGCGGGCGTGCCGCTCGCGACCGCGCTCGGCCAGGCGGTCGGCTGGCGGTGGGCGTTCGGCGTCGTCGCCGCGCTCACGCTCGCCGGCGCCGTGGTCGTTCGGGCCGTGCTGCCGCCGGACACCGCCGCGCCGCAGTCGACGGCACCGGACGGCCCTGCTGTCGCCACGGGCGTGCCCGGCGCCGAGCCCGCCGATCGCCGCAGCATGCGCGGGGTCGTCGCGGTGAGCGTCGTCACCGCCGTCGTGATGATCGGCCAGTACGCCGCGCTCACGTACGTGGCCCCGCTGCTCACGGACGTCGTGGGCGCGTCGTCGGCTGCGGTCGCGCCGCTGCTGTTCGCCTCGGGCCTCGCCGGCGCGGTCGGCCTCCTCGTGGCGGGGAGCCCGATCGCGCGCGACAGCGTCCGCGCGCTCGTGGGCGCCATGCTGCTGCTCGCCATCGCGCTCCTCGTGATCGCCGCCGAGCCCGGCCTGTGGCCGGCGATCATCGCCTACACCGTGTGGGGCTTCGCCTTCGGTGCCGTCCCGCCGCTGCTGCAGACCCGACTGCTCCAGGCCGCGCCGGCCGATCGACGCGATGCCGCGAGTGCGCTCTACACGACCGCCTTCAACGTCGGCATCGGCGGCGGCGCGCTCGTCGGCGCCGTGCTGTTCGACGCCGTCGGCGTCGGCGCGGTGCCGGTCGCGTACGCGGTGCTGCTCGTCGCGGCGATGCTCATCGTGGTGCGGTCCTCGCGCGCGGAGCGCGCGCGGGCGCGCACCGTCGAAGCCTAGCCCGCGCCGGCGCGGGACCGGTCAGGCGTAGCGGGCCGACGCGGTCCACTTGTGGTTCGCGGGCGCGAGGAACTCGGCGACCGCGAGCCCCGACTCGTCGAGCACCACGATCGCGAACGGCAGGCCGTCGGCGAGCAGTTCGACCTCGGCGCCGGGCTCGCCCTCGAGCGAGAGCGTGAGCGCCGAGCCGTGCACGTCGACGACGAGCCCGAGTTCGGCGACGGGCTCGGGCTCGGGCTCGACCACCGGCTCCGGCTCCGGCTCGGGTTCCGGAACCGGCTCGGGCTCCACGACGGTCGCCGTCGTCGTCTTCGTCCGGGGCTCGGGTTCGACCGCGGGTTCCGGCTGGGCGGGCGGAACGACGGGGTCGGGTGCCGGCTCCGGCTCGCGCGGGGCGGGCGCGGCATCCGGCACCGTTGCGACCTGCGGCGGCTCGGGCTCGCGGGGATCCTCGGCGGCGATCGCCGCCGACCCCGGGCCCGGCGCGGCGTCCGTCGGCGCGACCTGCGGCAGCACCAGCAGCGCGACCGCGGTGGCCGCGACGAGCACCGCGCCGCCGACGCCGGCGCCGACGGCGACCGCGGCACCCGTGCCGGAGGCCGTGCTCGCACCCGCCGCAGCGGTGCCCGCCGCGGCTCCGCCCACCTGCCCGGCCCCTCCGACTGCCGTGAGGCCGGCCGCGCCGGCCGCCGTCGTCGCCACCGGCGCGGCGGCGCCGAGCCAGGCCGAGTACGCGGTGGCCGCGGCCGATCCCGCGGCGAGCGGCAGCAGCACCAGCGCGAGCCGCATCCCGACCTCACGGGCCTCGGCCGCGACGACCGTGCACTTCGCGCAGTCGTCGAGGTGCGCCTCGACCTTCGCGGTGTCGCGGCTGCGCAGGCGGCCGCGCAGGTAGGCGCCGAGGCGGTCCACCGTCCAGCCGCACTCGGGCTCGAGGTGGCCGTCGGCCAGGTGCGCCCGGATCCACTGCTGGCGCAGGCCCTCGCGGGCGCGATAGGCGAGCGCGGCGGTCGCGTTCGCGCTCATCCCGAGCAGCGGCGCGATCTGCTGCGGCGACATCCGCTCGACCTCGGCGTACCAGAGCACCTCCTGCCAGCGCTCCGGCAGCGCGCGGAACGCCTTCGCGGTCGTCGACCGGTCGAGCGCCTCGAGCGCGGCCGCGTCGCCCGTCGTCGGGTCCTCCACCGACTCGAGGTCGTCGAGCGGGGTCTCGCGGTTCGCGCGACCCCAGGTCGCGGCCGTGTTCCGGATCGTCGTGAACAGGTACGGGCGGAACGCGCCGGTCGGGCCCTTGCCCGACCGGATCGCGTCGTAGGTCCTCGTGAACGCCTCGGCGACGAGGTCGTCGGCGTCGAGGGTCGTGTGCGAGCGGGCGACGGTGCGAGCGGATGCCTCGTGGCGACGCCAGAGCTCGGCGTAGGCGTCGCGGTCGCCGCTCCGGGCCGCCGCGATCAGGTCGGCGTCGGCGGGCGTCGAACGTGCTGGGGTCACGTGCCTGGTCCTCCTCGTGCGGGCGCGGGCGTGCCCGGGAACGCACGCATCGCCTTCGGGTGCCGGCGGTCCGCGCCGGGCAGGCTGCTGTGCGGTCCCGCTCATTCAACCCGATGAGCGGGCGGATCGACGAAACGCCCGTGCTCGCCGAACGGCTTCCGTCGGCGGATCGCGTGAAGTCGCGTCATGATCCGGCGGTGACGGCGTCTCTCAGGTGAGGGACCGCGCACCGGGGAAGGGGCCGGGAGGTCGCTCGGAGTCGGTGCGGACCGCGTGGGGGATCGCGCGGGACGGCGACCGGGACGGGGCGCGGGGGCGAAGGGGAACAGGCCCCCCGCTCCGCCCGGGGACGACGCTCAGGCGATGCGCGTGCCCGCGCCCCACACGCCCTCGACCGCGAGGTCGTCGCCGAGGAGCACCGCATCGGCGGCGAAGCCGACGTCGAGGCGGCCGAGGTCGCCCGCGCGCCCGATCGCCGAGGCGGGCGTGACCGTGAGCGCGCCGACCGCCTCGTGCAGGGGGATCCCGGAGTCGAGGACGGCGCGCCGCAGCGCCTCGTCCTGCGTGAGCGTCGATCCGGCGATCGCCCCCGTGTCGGCGAGCCGCGCGACGCCGTCGCGCACGTCGACCGACAGCGAGCCGAGCACGTACGCGCCGTCGGACGCGCCGGTCGCGGCCATGGCGTCGGTCACGAGCGCGACCCGCCCGGGCGCGCCCGAGAACGCCAGGCGCACGACGTCGGGGTGCACGTGCACGCCGTCCCCGATCACCTCGAGCGTCACGTGGTCGGCGCGCATCGCCGCGACCACGGGTCCGGGGGCTCGGTGGTGGATGCCGCGCATGCCGTTGAACGCATGCGTCAGGATCGACGCCCCGGCGTCGAACGCGCGCAGCGCTGTGTCGAAGTCGGCGCCCGTGTGGCCGACGGCGACCGCGACGTCCGCGTCGACGAGCCTCGCGATCGCCGCCTCGGCGCCCTCGTGCTCGGGCGCGATCGTGATCTGCCGGAGCGTGCCGTCGGCCGCCTCGAGCAGCCGGTCGAGTGCCTCGTCGTCGGCCGCGCGCAGCATCGACGGGTCGTGCGCGCCGCGGAATTCGTGGTCGAGGAACGGGCCCTCGAGGTGGGCGCCCAGCACGAGCGGGTCGGATGCCGCGACCGCGGCGATCGCGCGGAGGCGCTCGGCGAGCGCGTCGACGGGCGCCGTCACGAGGGAGCACACGCTCCGGGTCGTGCCGTGCGCGCGGTGCACCGCGAGCCCGGTCCGGATGCCGTCCGCGCCGTCGTCGAACGCCGCGCCGCCCGCGCCGTGGCAGTGGATGTCGACGAAGCCGGGCGTGAGCCAGCGGCCCGCGGCATCCGTCACCCCGGCCTCGCCCGCCCGCACCGCGGGCGCGTCGCGCCAGGACTCGCCGATGCCGCGTCCGGCGATCCGGTCGCCCTCGAACCGGACCCAGGCGTCGGGGACGGTGTCGCCGCCGGACACGATGCGGGCGGAGTGGATGACGGTCGTCGGCGCGGAGGTCACCGGGCCACGATATCGCCGGCACCGGCGGGCGCGCCGGGCGCCGCGACCGCGCGCGTCATCCGCGGCGTGGGCTCGCGGCATCCGTTGCTATGCTTGGCGGCGTCGCGACTGGCGTTGAGATGGGTGACCATCGGGGAGCGACTGGCACGGACCGACCGCACGCCTGGGCCGGTACGCGAGGCCTCGGGGCGCGAGTCGCGCACGAGGCGATTTCCGCAGGTCCGCATGTCATCCCGAAGGAGCCATCCATTGGCTGAGTCACTCACCACCGACGCCCCCGCCGACGCCGTCGCGGGCGCCGCATCCGTCTTCAACCAGCCCCTCGCCGAGGTCGACCCCGAGATCGCCGAGGTGCTCGAGCAGGAGCTGAACCGCCAGCGCACCACGCTCGAGATGATCGCGAGCGAGAACTTCGTGCCCGTCTCGGTGCTGCAGTCGCAGGGCTCGGTGCTCACGAACAAGTACGCCGAGGGCTACCCGGGCCGCCGCTACTACGGCGGCTGCGAGTTCGTCGACGTCGCCGAGAACCTCGCCATCCAGCGGGCGAAGAGCCTGTTCGGCGCCGAGTACGCCAACGTGCAGCCCCACTCGGGCGCGACCGCGAACGCGGCCGTGCTCTCGGCGATCGCGACGCCCGGCGACACGATCCTCGGCCTCGAGCTCGCGCACGGCGGCCACCTCACGCACGGCATGAAGCTGAACTTCTCGGGCAAGCTCTACAACGCCGTCGCCTACGGCGTCGACCCCGAGACCTTCCAGGTCGACATGAACGTGGTGCGCGAGAAGGCCATCGAGCACAAGCCGCAGGTCATCATCGCCGGCTGGTCGGCCTACCCGCGCCAGCTCGACTTCGCCGCGTTCCGCGAGATCGCCGACGAGGTCGGCGCGAAGCTCTGGGTCGACATGGCGCACTTCGCCGGCCTCGTCGCCGCGGGCCTGCACCCGAACCCCGTGCCCCACGCCGATGTCGTGAGTTCGACCGTGCACAAGACGATCGGCGGACCGCGCTCGGGCTTCATCCTCTCGCGCGACATGGAGCTCGCGAAGAAGCTCAACTCGAACGTCTTCCCCGGCCAGCAGGGCGGGCCGCTCATGCACGTGATCGCCGCGAAGGCGACCGCGTTCAAGATCGCGGCGTCCGAGGAGTTCCGCGACCGCCAGGAGCGCACGCTGAGCGGTGCGCGCATCCTGGCGTCGCGCCTCGTCGCCGACGACTCGCGCGCCGCGGGCGTCGACGTGCTCACGGGCGGCACCGACGTGCACCTCGTGCTCGCCGACCTCCGCACCTCCGAGCTCGACGGCCAGCAGGCGGAGGACCGCCTGCACGAGGTCGGCATCACCGTGAACCGCAACGCGGTGCCGTTCGACCCGCGCCCGCCGATGGTCACCTCGGGCCTGCGCATCGGAACGCCCGCGCTCGCGACGCGCGGCTTCGGCGACGCCGAGTTCGCCGAGGTCGCCGACGTCATCGCGCTCGCGCTGCAGGCGAACCCGGATGTCGCGGCGCTCCGCTCGCGCGTCGAGGCGCTGACCGCGGCGTTCCCGCTCTACCCGGGCCTGCAGCAGTAGCCGGCCCGGCCGGCCCCGGGGGCGCGCGATCGCCCGCCCCCGGGCCCGGCCGCACACGTCGAAGGAATTCCGCGGCGACGCGCCGCCCGTGACATCCGCTCACCCGCGTGTCGGCCGGAATCTCCTCCGTTCCATCCCGTCGACCAGCTCGGAAGAGGTACCGAACATGACCGCCATCACCCTCGACGGCGTCGCGACCGCGTCGGCCGTGAAGTCCGAGCTCGCCTCGCGCATCACCGACCTCCGCTCGAACGGGATCGTGCCGGGCCTCGGCACGCTGCTCGTGGGCGACGACCCCGCCTCGCGCTCGTACGTCGCCGGCAAGCACCGCGACTGCGCCGAGGTCGGCATCGAGTCGATCCGCGTCGACCTGCCGGCGTCGGCGACCTCCGCCGACGTCCGCGCCGCGATCCGCGACCTCAACTCGGCGCGCGAGGTCACCGGCTACATCGTGCAGCTGCCCCTGCCGACCGGCCACGACGAGAACGCGATGCTCGAGCTCATCGACCCCGACAAGGACGCCGACGGCCTGCACCCCACGAACCTCGGCCGACTCGTGCTCGGCATCGAAGGCGACCTGCACTCGCCGCTGCCGTGCACGCCGGCCGGCATCGTCGAGATGCTCCAGCGCTACGACGTGCCGATCCGAGGCCGGCACGTGACCGTGATCGGCCGCGGTCTCACGGTCGGCCGCCCGCTCGGCCTGCTGTTCACGCGCAAGGGCCTCGACGCCACCGTCACCCTCACGCACTCCCGCACGCAGGACCTCGCCGCCGAGGTCGCCCGCGCCGACATCGTCGTGGCGGCCGTCGGCGTGCCGCACATGGTCAAGCCCGAGTGGGTCAAGCCCGGCGCCGCGGTCCTCGACGTGGGCATCACACGCGTCTCCGACGAGGAGACCGGCAAGGGCAGGCTGACCGGCGACGTCGACCCGGCGGTCGCCGAGATCGCCGGCCACCTCTCGCCGAACCCCGGCGGCGTCGGCCCGATGACCCGCGCCATGCTCCTCGCCAACGTCGTGAAGGCCGCCGAGATCAAGCTGCACGGGCGCTGAGCCCGAAGCGGTCTTCCGCATGAGAATCCGCCCTACGGGTGGCCCTGCGGCTCTGTTCCACGGATTCTCATGCGCGCGGGCCCGGCGCGAAACGTGCGGGCGGATGCCGCGGCATCCGCTGTCAGCCTGAACGTCGCCCGGCGTTCACCCGACGTGCACCCGGCGGACGCGTCCCGCGCTTAGCTTCGCGGCATGAGCCGCAGTGACTCCACCGAGGCCACCGCCGCCGGCGCGGCCGAGTCGGGACCGGACCGGGACGGCGTCGGCGCGTCGGGGGACCGCGCCGCCCGCACCGGGACGAGCCCCGCCGCCGCCGGCGGCGGTACGCCGGCCGGCGCCGTGCGCGCGATCGCGATCATCCCGGCCCGTGGCGGGTCGCAGGGCCTGCCGGGCAAGAACGTGGCACGCGTCGGGGGCGTGCCGCTCGTGGCCAGGGCCGTGCACGCCGCGCTCGCCGCGGAGCGCATCGGGCGCGTCGTCGTGACCACCGACGACGAGGAGATCGCGGATGCCGCGCGCGGCGCCGGCGCCGAGGTGATCGCGCGCCCGGCCGAACTCGCGAACGCGACCGCGTCGAGCGAGTCGGCGCTGCTGCACGCGATCGACGCGCTCGGGCAGGAGCCCGGCGGCGTCACGGTCTTCATCCAGGCCACCTCGCCCTTCATCGACCCGGCCGACCTCGATGCGGCCGTCGCGCGCGTCGAGCAGGGCGAGCGCGACGTCGTGTTCGCCGCGACGCCGACGCACGGGTTCCTCTGGCGCGAGCGCGCGGACGACGCCGACGGCGCGAGCGCGATCGGCGTGAACCACGACCCCTCGAACCGCCCGCGCCGCCAGGACCGCGAGCAGGAGTTCCTCGAGACGGGCGCGTTCTACGTGCTCCGCACCGACGGATTCGTCCTCGCCGGGCACCGCTTCTTCGGCCGCATCGGCATCCAGCGCGTCCACCCCGACACGGCCATCGAGATCGACGACGCCGCCGACCTCGCCCGGGCCCGCGTGCTCGCGCCGCGCGTCGACCGGCGGCTCGCGGGCGGCATCGCCGCCTCGCTCGCGCGCCGCGAGGGCGTGGCGTGGATGGCCGACCCGCGGCATCCGTTCATCGACGTCGACGCGGTCGTGACCGACTTCGACGGCGTGCACACCGACGACACCGCGGCGGTCGACGAGCTCGGCCGCGAATCCGTGCGCGTGAGCCGGGCCGACGGGCACGGCGTCGCGAGACTCCGGGACGCGGGCATCCCGGTGCTGATCCTCTCGGCCGAGGCCAACCCGGTCGTCAGCCGCCGCGCGGAGAAGCTCGGGATCGACGTCATCCAGGGGCTCGCTGACAAGGGCGCCGCACTGCGCGAGTGGGCCGCCGCCCGCGGCATCCGTCTCGACCGCATCGCCTACCTCGGCAACGACCGCGGCGACATCCCGGCGCTCGACCTCGTCGGCTGGCCGCTCGCCGTGCCCGACGCGGCGCCCGACGCGCTCGAGCGGGCCCGTCACGTGCTCGAGCGGCACGGCGGCCACGGCGCGGTGCGCGAGCTCGCCGAGCTCGTGCTCGCCGCCCGCGACGCGAAGCTCGGCTCCGGGGCGTCCGACCTGGCGCGCGAGTCGCGCGAGCTCGATCCCGCCCACCCCACTCGCGAGCAGCGCGAGGCCATCGCCGCGGCGTCCTCCGCGACCTGACCCACCACGAAAGCGAGCCACCATGTCCGTGCGCATCGGCCACGCCGCCATCGGCGAGTACGACCCCGTCTACGTCATCGCCGAGATCGGCCTGAACCACAACGGCGACGTCGAGATCGCCAAGCGCCTCATCGAGGTCGCCGCGCACGCCGGTGCGCAGGCCGTGAAGTTCCAGAAGCGCACGCCCGACATCTCCACGCCCGAGCACATGAAGCTCACGCCGCGCGAGACGCCGTGGGGCACGATGACCTACCTCGAGTACCGCCACCGCGTCGAGTTCGGCCGCGACGAGTACGCCGAGGTCGCCCGCCACGCGGCCCTGCACGGCCTCGACTGGTTCGCGTCGCCGTGGGACGCGCCGGCCGTGGCCGACCTCGAGTCGTTCGGCGTGGTCGCCCACAAGATCGCGTCGGCATCGGTCACCGACATCGAGCTGCTCGAGGCCGTGCGCGACACGGGCAAGCCGGTCATCCTCTCGACCGGGATGTCGACGCTCGACGAGATCGATCGCGCGGTCACCGTGCTCGGCACCGAGCGCCTCGTGATCATGCACGCCACGTCGAGCTACCCGATGCCGTCGGAGGAGGCGAACCTCCTCATGGTCCCCGCGCTGAAGCGCCGCTACCCGGGCGTGCCGGTCGGCTACTCCGGCCACGAGCGCGGTCTGCAGATCTCGATCGCCGCGGTCGCGCTCGGCGCGGTCGCCGTCGAGCGGCACATCACGCTCGACCGCACGATGTGGGGTTCCGACCACTCGGCCTCGCTCGAGCCGCAGGGTCTGGAGCACCTGGTGCGCGACATCCGCATCATCGGCGAGGCCATGGGCGACGGCGTGAAGCGCGTCTACCCGGGCGAGGAGGCCCCGAAGGCCAAGCTGCGCCGGGTGCTCGCGTGACGGGTGGCCCCGCGACCGGCACTCCGGGTGCCCCGACGACGGATGCCGCCAAGCGGCGCCTCCTCGTCGTCGGCGACTCCGACTCGTACGTGAAGTGGGGCGCGGCGCTCGCCTCGACGCTGCCCGGCGAGTGGACGTCGCGACTCGTCGTGGTCGCCTCGCCGGTGCAGCCGAGCGAGCGCCAGCTCGAGCACGCCCTCGACGGCACGCGCTTCGCGCCCGCGGACGCGCGGATCCTGCCGCTCGAGGGGCCCGCCGGAATCCACGGGCTCGACGACGAACTCGACGCCTTCGATCCGCACGCCGTGCTGCTCGCGCTGCGCGGGCCGTTCGTCCGGGTGATCGCACCGCGGCTGCTCCGCCGCCGCGACCGCCCGGTGCTCGTGAGCGGCTTCCCGGGCCTCACGATCCCCGCGGTCCCGAAGGCCGTGATCTACCGCGAGCAGACCGACCTGATCGTGCTGCACAGCCGTCGCGAGGTGCGCGAGTTCCGCGCGAACGCGGCCGAGCTCGGCGTGGACCGCATGTTCGGGCTGGCGACGCTGCCGTTCCTCTCGGCGGGCGACGGGTCGACGGATGCCACCGCTCCGGGCGGCACGGACGTCATCTTCGCCGCACAGGCGAAGGTCCCCGTCGGCGAGGACGCGCGGATGCTCGTGCTCTCGGCGCTCGCCGAACTCGCCCGTCGGCGGCCCGACCGCCGCGTCGTCGTGAAGGTCCGCGCACGCGCGGGCGAGGCGCAGACGCACGAGGAGGCGCACGACTACGCCGACCTGATGGGCGACCTCGGCGCCGCGGGGGGGCTGCCGCCGAACCTCGTCGTCGAGGACGGGCCCATGGCGGCCCACCTCGAACGTGCCGGTGCACTCGTGACGGTCAGCTCGACGGCGGCGCTCGAGTCGATCGCGCTCGGCCTGCCGACGCTGCTCCTCGACGACTTCGGCGTCTCGCCGTCGATGATCAACACCGTGTTCGAGGGCGCGGGGCTGTTCGGGTCGACCGAGGACCTCGCGGCCGGGCGATTCCGGCTCGCCGAGGCGTCCTGGCTCGGCGAGAACTACTTCCACGGCCGCGATGCCGACGACTGGGCCACGCGACTCTCCGCGCTCGTCGAGGCGCGCGAGATCGTGCCGCTGCCGCCGCTCGATCGCCGGCACGACCTCTCGGGCGGCGCGCTCCGCTCGGCGTTCGAGCGCCGCCGCATGCTCGGCGAGCACGATCGCAGCCTCTCCGGCGCGCTCGCCTGGGGCGTCGGCGTCCCGGCCCGGGGCGTCGTGCGCCGGGTGCGGCGCACCCGGCGGCGCCTCGCTCGGCTGCTCGCAGGCGTACCCGCAGGAGGCGCGGAGCCGGTCGCGCCCGACGGGTCGGCGGAGGCCGGGTCAGCCGACGTCGGCCGCGTGCCGGGCGGCGTGCGCGAGGTACGCCTCGGCGTTGCGCCGGATGCCGGACTGCTCGTCGGCGGTCAGCTCGCGCCGGACCTTGCCCGGCACGCCGGCGACGAGGGAGCCGGGCGGCACGACGGTGCCCTCGAGCACCACGGCGCCGGCCGCGACGAGTGAGCCGCGACCGATCACGGCACCGTTGAGGACCGTCGCGCCCATGCCGATGAGGCAGTCGTCCTCCACGGTGCAGCCGTGCAGCACGGCGCGGTGGCCGACCGAGACGCCCGCGCCGATCACGACGGGGTAGCCCGCGTCGACGTGGCAGACCACGCCGTCCTGCAGGTTCGAGCGCTCGCCGAGGGTGATCGGCTCGGCCTCGGCGCGCAGCACGGCGTTGTACCAGACGCTCGACCGCGCGGCGAGGCGCACCTGCCCGACGACGACGGCGCCGAGCGCGACGAAGGCCGTCGGCTCGAGCTCGGGTGCCGGCACGTCGGCGATGGTCAGGATGCGGGCTGCGGGGTCGGCGCTCATGCCGTCAGCCTATTGCCGGGCCGATGGGCAGGTGCGGCCGGTAGGCATCGCAGGAGCTCCGGCGATGTGCAGGACGTTCTGGCGCGGATGGTCCTGCCCATCGGCGCCGCTCCTGTGATCGGGCGGCGGCCCGGCGTCAGGTACGCCTGGCGGCGACGGCGAGACGGATGCCGCGCACCGCCGCGCCCACGGCGAAGACCGCGGCGCCGGCCACGATCGACGCGACCGGGAGCGTGACGACGAGCACGACGCATCCGATCGCCCCGAACCAGGAGAGCCATCGCGGCACGAGCCGTTCGCTCGCCGGCTGCGTGATCGCCGACGCGTTGGCGACCAGGTAGTAGAGCAGCACGCCGAACGACGAGAAGCCGATCGCGCCGCGCAGGTCGGCAGCGAGCAGCAGCACGATCACGGCGACGCCCGTCGCGATCTCGGCCACGTGCGGCACGCCGAAGCGCGGATGCACCGCCGTCAGCGGGCGGGGCAGCTCGCCGTCGCGCGCCATCGCGAGGCTCGTGCGCCCGACGCCCGCGACGAGCGCGAGCAGCGAGCCGAGTGCGGCCACCCCGGCCGCGATGCGGACGACGGGCTCGGCCCAGAGCCATCCGGCGACCGCGACGACGTCGACGAGCGGGGCGACGGATGCCGCGAGCGCGTCGGTTCCGAGCGCTCCCACCGCCGCCGTGCCGACGAGCGCGTACACGACCACGACGATCGCGAAGGCCGCGCCGATCGCGCGCGGGATGGTGCGACGCGGCTCACGCACCTCCTCGCCGAGCGTCGCGATGCGCGCGTAGCCGGCGAAGGCGAAGAAGATCAGGGCGGCGGCCTGCAGCACGCCGTAGACGCCGAGCGCGCCGGGCGCGGCATCCGCCGACCGCAGGGCCGCCTCGGGCCCGGCGGCACCGGCGTCCCAGCCGACGCCCGCGATCGCGGCGAACCCGGCCGCGACCACCACGACGAGCACCGCGAGCACGGCCGACACGATGACCGAGGCGACCCGCGCCGTGCGCGTGACGCCGAGCACGTTGACGCCCACGAGCACCACGACCGCGGCGATCGCGACCGGCTTCGACCACGCGGGCGGCACGAGGTACGCGGCCGCGGTGAGCGCCATCGCGGCGCAGCTCGCCGTCTTGCCGATCACGAAGCCCCACCCGGCGAGGAAGCCCGGCCACGCGCCGAGCCGCTCGCGGCCGTAGCGGTACGCGCCGCCCGACTCCGGGTAGCGGACGGCGAGCTGCGCGGTCGAGCCGGCGTTCGCGAACGCGACGAGCGCGGCGATCGCGAGCCCGGCGAGGAGCCACCCGCCCGCGGCCTGCGCGGCCGGCGCCCACACCGCGAACACGCCCGCGCCGATCATCGCCGCGAGCCCGATGGCGACCGCGCCGCGGAGCCCGAGACGGCGGGCGAGGCGATCGTGCGGCGGCGGGGAGGCGGTCACGCTCGAACCCTACGACAGCGCGGTGAACGGCCGGCTGCGCCGCGGGTCCGGTGACGGGCGACGGATGCCGCGCCATCCGCTCGTAGGATCGGAGCCATGACCGACGAGCAGACCGCCGCCCCCTCGCACGCCGCCGTCGATCGCGTCGCCGCCGCACTCGCCGCCGTCGGCGTCGACGCGCGCATCGTGTGGTTCGACGACGCCGTGACGACCGCGAAGCTCGCGGCCGACGCGCTCGGCGTGGAGGTCGGCCAGATCGCGAACTCGCTCGTGTTCACGCTCGACGACGAGCCGATCCTCGTGCTCACGTCGGGCGCGCACCGGGTCGACACCGACTGGCTCGGCTCCGAGCTCGGCGGCACGATCGGCCGCGCGTCGAAGGAGGTCGTGAAGGCCGCGACCGGCCAGGTGATCGGCGGCGTCGCGCCCGTCGGGCATCCCGCGCCGGTACGCACGTTCGTCGACGTCGACCTCGCCGGCTACGACGAGGTGTGGGCGGCCGCCGGGCACGCGAAGACCGTGTTCCCGACCACGTTCGACGAGCTCGTGCGCATCACGGGCGGTACGCCGACGGCGGTCGAGCCGAGCTGACCGGGCCGCCTCAGGCGTCGCGTCGCGCGCCCTGCGCGGCGTGCACCGTGAACACCCCGGGTTCGCGGTAGCCGTGCTCGGCGAACGCCTCGACGACCTTGCGGCCGACCACGGGCACGAGGTCGTCGATCACCAGGGCGATCGCCGCTCCGCCGAAGCCGCCGCCGGTCATGCGCGCGCCGATCGCGCCGTTCGCCTGCGCGGTGTCGACCGCGAGGTCGAGCTCGGGCACCGAGATCTCGAAGTCGTCGCGCATCGACACGTGCGAGGCGTCGAGCAGCGGGCCGATCGCGCCGGGGCCGTGCTCACGGAGCGTGCGGACCGTGTCGAGCACGCGCTGGTTCTCGGTCACGACGTGCCGGACGCGGCGGTAGGTCTCGTCGTCGAGCAGGTCGCGCGCGCGGTCGAGGTCGTCGACGCCCACCTCGCGGAGGGACTCCGCGCCGAGCGCGGCGGCGCCGGCCTCGCACGACGCGCGCCGCGCGGCGTAGCCGCCGGTCGCGTGCGCGTGGCTCACGCGCGTGTCGACGACGAGGAGCGAGAGCCCGGCCTCGGCGAAGCCGAGCGGGATCACGTCGGCGTCGAGGCTCCGGCAGTCGAGGAACACGCCCGCGTCGGCCTCCCCGAGGAGCGACGCGGACTGGTCCATGATGCCGGTCGGCGCGCCGACGACGCGGTTCTCGGCGAGGCGGCCGATCTTCGCGAGCGTCGGGCGGTCGAAGCCGAGGCCCCAGTGCTCGTCGAGCGCGAGCGCGACGGCGCACTCGATCGCGGCCGACGACGAGAGACCGGCGCCGACGGGCACGTCGGAGTCGATGTGCAGGTCGACGCCGCGGACGTGCGCGAGGTCGGCGCCGGACTCGCCGAGCGCCCAGACGACGCCGAGCGGGTACGCGGCCCAGCCGCTCACGGCGTCGGGCGTGAGTTCGTCGAGGTGCACCTCGATCGTCTCGGGCGAGAAGGTCGACGAGACGCGCACGACCCGGTCGTCGCGATCGCCGAGCGCCACCGTCGTGCGGCGGTCGATCGCGAAGGGGAAGACGAAGCCGTCGTTGTAGTCGGTGTGCTCGCCGATGAGGTTCACGCGGCCGGGCGCCGACCACACCCCGGCGGGGCGGCGGCCGTACTGCTCGGCGAAGAGGTGCTGGGCGGAGGCCACGGCGTCGGTCACAGCTCGACTCCTTCGATCGCGGTGCGCAGTGCGGCGGCCTGCGCCTCGGGCGGAACGTCGCCGATCCACGCGCCCATGGCGGCCTCGGACCCGGCGAGGTACTTGAGCCGGTCGGCGGCGCGGCGCGGGCTCGTCAGCTGCATCGTGAGCCGCACGTCGTCGCGGTGCTCGTGCACCGGCGCCTGGTGCCACGCCGCGATGTAGGGCGTGGGCGTGTCGTAGAGCCGGTCGACCCCGCGCAGGAGCCGCAGGTAGACGCGCGAGAGCTCGTCGCGCTCCTCGGCCGTCGTCTCGGCGAGGTCGGGCACGTGCCGGTTCGGCACGAGGTGGACCTCGACCGGCCACCGGGCGGCGAAGGGCACGTACGCGGTCCAGTGCTCGGCGGCGAGGAGCACGCGCTCGCCCGAACGTTCGCGCTCGAGCACGTCGGCCTGCAGCGTGGGCCCGTACGCGTCGATCGCGGCGAGCAGCCGCTCGGTGCGCGGGGTCACGTAGGGGTAGGCGTAGATCTGGCCGTGCGGGTGGGGGAGCGTGACGCCGATCTCGCGGCCGCGGTTCTCGAACGGGAACACCTGCTGCACGCCCGGGAGCGCCGAGAGCGCGGCGGTGCGATGCGCCCAGGCCTCGATGACCGTGCGGGCGCGCGAGACGGACTGCGTGCCGAAGGAGCCCTCGTGCTCGGGGCTGAAGCAGACGACCTCGCAGCGCCCGTGCGAGGGCAGGCGGCGGCCGATGCCGACGGCGCGCACGTCGGCGAGGACGGATGCCGCGGCATCCGTCGCCCCCTCGGCCGAGTCGGGCCAGTCGGCCAGGTCGGGGCCGAACGAGGGCGAGCGGTTCTCGAACACCGCGACGTCGTACGTGCTCGGGATCTCGGACGGGTTCGTCGCGGTCTGCGGCGCGAGCGGGTCGGCGTCGGCCGGGGGGAGGAACACGCGGTTCTGGCGTGCGGCGGCGATCGAGACCCATTCGCCCGTGAGCGGGTCCTGTCGCATCTCGGCGATCGCGGGTCGCGGGTCGAGCGTGCGCGCGTCGATCGCGCGCTCCGCGGGGAGCGTCGTGTCGGCGTCGTCGAAGTAGATGAGCTCGCGGCCGTCGGCGAGCGTCGAGCGGCGCACGGCGATGCGCGGGTCGAGGAGGCCGGGTTCGGTCTGTTGCACGCGGCCACGGTACGCGACTTTCGTTTGAGAAACAAGAGGGTTTCGTATTGCAAAGCAGGGACGCCCGGCGCACACTGGTCCCATGCAGCCCGATGCCGCGCACCGCCGCAGGCTCACCGCCGACCTCGTCACCGAGCGCGGGTTCGTGCGCGTCGTCGAGCTCAGCGAGTCGTTCGGAGTGACGCCCGTGACCGCCCGCGCCGACCTCGACGCGCTCGAGCGGGCGGGCGCCGTCCGTCGCGTCCACGGCGGAGCCGTGCCCTCCGGCGCGGGCGCCGTCGACCCCCGCCCCGAGCGCGAGCCGAGCTTCGAGGAGGCCCTCGCGGCATCCGTCGTCCCCAAGCAGCTCATCGGGGAACGGACGGCATCGCTCGTGCGGAGCGGGCAGAGCGTCATCCTCGACGTCGGCACCACGACGCTCCAGGTCGCCCGCGCCCTCCGCGCGCGCGACGACCTCGACGACGTCACGGTCTTCACCAACGGCCTCTCGATCGCGCTCGAACTCGAGCCCGAGATCCCGCGGTTCACGGTCGTCGTGACGGGCGGCACCCTCCGGCCCCGACAGCACTCGCTCGTGCACCCCCTCGCCGGCTCCGTGCTCGACGAGATCCACGTCGACCTCGCGGTCATCGGGTGCAACGGCGTCGACCCTCGGCTCGGCGTGACGAACGCGAACCTGCCCGAGGCATCCGTCAAGTCCCTCATGCTCGCGCGCGCCGCGCGCGCCGTCGTCGTGGCCGACGCGTCGAAGCTCGGCGAGGTCCACCTCGGCCGGATCGCTCCGGTCGACGCGTTCGACGCGCTCGTGACGGATGCCGCGGCCCCGGGCGTCCTCATCGGCGAGCTGCGCGACGCCGGACTCGACGTCCTCGTCGCCCACGCCGCCGACCGGCCCTAGGGTGGTGTGCATGAATCTCCCCACGGGCGATCAGTTCGAGCTCGAGACGACCACCTCCACAGGCGACGTGCGCGCGACGATCACCGCGGTCGCCGCCGGACTGCGCACCCTCACCATCAACGGCATCGACCTCGTCCCGCCGTACGGCGAGGACCAGACGCCGCCCTCGGGCTCCGGCATCGTGCTCGTCCCGTGGCCGAACCGCATCCGCGACGGCGTGTGGCGCCACGGCGACCGGACCTACCAGCTCGCGATCACCGAGCCCGCGCGGCGGAACGCGATCCACGGCCTGCTGCGGTACGCCGAGTACGTCCCGGTCGAGCAGGACCGCGACTCCGTGACCCTCGCGGCGACCATCTTCCCGCAGCTCGGCTACCCGTTCCTCGTCCGCACCGCCGTGCGGTACGAGCTCGTCTCCGACGGGCTCAAGGTCACGCACTTCCTCGAGAACGTCGGCGGCGAGCCCGCCCCCGTCGCGGTCGGCACCCACCCGTTCGTGAAGATCGGCGGCGTGCCCACGGAGGACCTGGTGCTCCGGCTCGACGCCGCGAGCCACCTCGAGGTCGACGACCGCCTGCTCCCCACGGTCGAGGTCCCCGTCGACGGCACCGAATGGGACTTCCGCGAGGGGCGCCGCGTCGGCGACGTCGACCTCGACGACGCGTTCGGCGAGGTCGCCTCGGTCGACGGCACCGTCGAGCACACGCTCGTCGCGCCCGACGGCCGATCCGTGTCGGTCTGGGCCGACGACGAGTTCGCCTACGTGCAGGTGTTCACGACCGAGAGCTACCCCGGCGAGAGCCGGGCCATCGCGGTGGAACCGATGACCGCGCCCGCCGAGGCGTTCAACTCGGGCAAGGGCCTGCGCTGGCTCGACCCGGGCGAGCAGTGGGAGCTCAGCTGGGGCATCCGCTTCGCCGGCTTCACCGCCGAGTGAGCCCGGACCCGGCCGCCTGCCGGCTCGCGGCCACGAGCCGCGCCGTCGTCAGAACGCGCAGCTGCCGGAGTCGACGCGGTCGCTGAGCGACGGCGCCTCGTCGGCGAGCGGCTCGAGCGTGGCGACCGGGACGGCGAAGCCCACGTTGTCGACGGTCTGCGACTTCGCGAACACCACGCCGCCGACCTCGCCGTCGCCCGTCAGCACCGGGCCGCCCGAGTTGCCGTGGTCGACCGCGGCCGCGAGCGTCACCACGTCGCGCGAGGTCGTGTCGCCGTCGATCGAGATCGTGATCGGCCCGTTGGCCATGACGCGGGCGGCCCGCAGTTCCAGCGGACCGCCGAACGGGTAGCCGGCGACGGCCACGTCGGTGTCGGCGCCGGGAGCGTCGGCGAGCTCGAGCGGGGCGACGTCCAGCCCGTCGACGGCGATCACGGCGAGGTCCGCGCCCGGGTCGAACGAGACCACACGCCCCGCGACGGGACCGCGGCCCGGCGCCTCGACGATCGGCTCCGTGACGCCCGCCACGACATGCGCGTTCGTGACCACGCGGCCGGGGGCGACCACGAAGCCCGAGCCCGTGAGGTTGCCGCCGCACTCGAAGGCGAGCCCGGTGACCCTGACGACGGATGCCGCGGCCGCGCGAAGCTCGGCGTCGTCGACGCCGCCCGACGGCAGCTCCGGCGCGACCGTGGGCCCGTCGAGGACGCCCGTGAGCCACGGGATCGCCTCGCCGAACGCGGCCGTGCGGAGCTCGGCCATGAGGGTCCGCGCCGGCTGCGGCGTGACCTGGTCGATGCCGCGCACGACCCACGATCCCGCGACCGCCGGCGAGACGACGGGCACGCCCATCGAGCCGACGCCGGACGCGACGAGCGCGACCACGAACGCCGTGACCATGGTGTTCACGATGGCGCCGAGCACGCGGTCGATCGGCCCGAGCTTCACGGACTCGGCGCCCCGGCCGAGCGCGCGTCCGATCGCGCCGCCGATGGACGCGCCGGCGACGAGGAGCAGCACGGCGACCGCGATCGCGATCGGCGCCCGCCACTCGGGGGCCGCGACGAACGACACGACCCACGGCATCGCGATGTACGCGGCGATGCCGCCGCCGATGAGGCCGAGCAGCCCGCCGAGGGTCCGGAGCAGGCCGGCGCGCCATCCGTGCACGAGCGCGCCGATGAGGACGAGCACGAGCAGGATGTCGAGGACGAGGCTCCAGGCCATGGGGGTTCGCTCCGATCTGCCGACGACCAGCCTGTCGCATCCGCCTCGGAGCCCGCTGAGGGCGTGCGACGCGCGCGGGCGTCGACGCGCGCCCCGGGCTTCGACGCCGTGACCCCGAACGCCGACGGCCCCTCCAGCGTCCTGGAGGGGCCGTCGGCGACGGGAGCGGTGCCCGCGAGTCCGCCTACTGCGGCATGAGCACCGAGTCGATGAGGTACACCGTCGCGTTCGCCGTCATGACGCCGCCGCAGATCACGTTCGCGTCGTTCACCATGAGCTCGTCGCCCGAGCCGGTCACCTCGACCGTGCCGCCCTGCACCGTGGCCTGGGTGCCGACCACCTCGTCCGGCGCGAGCTGCCCCGGGACCACGTGGTAGGTGAGGATCGAGGTCAGCAGTTCGCTGTCGCCCTGGAGGGTCTCGATCGTGGCCGCGTCGATCTGGGCGAAGGCGTCGTCGACGGGCGCGAAGACGGTGAACTCGTCGCCGTTCAGCGTGTCGACGAGGTCGACGTCGGGGTTGATGCCGCCCGAGACGGCCGCGACGAGCGTCGTCAGCAGCGGGTTGTTCGAGGCCGCGACGGCGACGGGGTCCATCGCCATGCCCTCGACGGAGCCGGCGCCGTCGGGCACCTGCTCGGCGTAGTCGGCGCATCCCGGCCCGACGAGGTTCGCCGCGGGGTCGGCCATCGTCTCCTCGGTCTCCATGGGCTCCTCGCTCATCGAGGTCTCGTCGTCGGTCGCGGGCTCGTCGGTCGTGCCGGCGCTGCAGCCGGCGAGGCCGAGCGCGGCGACGGCCACGATCGAGAACGCCGCCAGTGCGGTGCGGTGCGTGCTTCGCGTGGATCGCATCGGTCTCCTCCTTGGTTGGTCCGGCCCGCGTTCCGGGGCCGTCGGATGGGGTTCGTGGCCGTGTGCGCGACGGTTTGGTCGGGTTCCGTCCGGGTGTGTCGGCGGTGGCGGATGCCGCGGGGCCGACCGCCCGATCAGGTTCCGTTCACCGGCGTCCCCTAGCCTCGTCACCATGACGACGACCCTCCTCGCCGCCGCCGAACCCGAACTCACCGGCCTCGCCGCCTGGGCCGTCGACCTCATGGAGACCCTCGGCGCCCCCGGTGCCGGGCTCGCGATCGCGCTCGAGAACCTGTTCCCGCCGCTGCCGAGCGAGGTCATCCTGCCGCTCGCGGGGTTCACCGCCAGCCAGGGCTCGTTCACGCTCGCCGAGGTCCTGTTCTGGACGACGCTCGGCTCCGTCGTCGGCGCCCTCGCGCTCTATTCGGTCGGCGCGCTGCTCGGCCGCGAGCGGACGCGGGCGATCATCAAGGCCGTGCCGCTCGTCGACGTCGCCGACGTCGACCGCACCGAGTCGTGGTTCGTGAAGCACGGGAAGAAGGCCGTGTTCCTCGGCCGGATGATCCCGCTCTTCCGTAGCCTCATCTCGGTGCCGGCGGGCGTCACGCGCATGAACCTCGCGCTGTTCCTCGCGCTCACCACGGCCGGGAGCGTCATCTGGAACACCGTCTTCGTGCTCGCCGGCTACGTGCTCGGCGAGAACTGGGCCGTCGTCGAGCCCTGGGCCGACGGGTTCCAGGCCGTCGTCATCGTCGCCGTGGTGCTCGCGGTCGGCGCCTTCGTCGCCAAGCGGGTCGTCCGCAACCGCGAGCACCGGCGTCGCGTCGCGGCCGGGCAGGAGACCCGCGGCGGGATCTGAGCCGAAGCCCGTGCAACATCGGCCATCGGGGCACTAGTTTGGTGCCGTGGCCGCGGGAGCCCGGGGGGACCGTGTTCGCATCGCTTCGATCCGACGGCGATGCGTCGGAGCGGCGCCGTGATCCCGGACACCGCCTTCGCCCGGAGCGGAGACGTCGACATCGCGTACAAGGTCGTCGGTGAGGGAGCTCGCGACCTGCTGGTCGCCTTCCCGCTCGTCTCGAACGTCGATGCCTTCTTCGAGCTCGCCGAGAACCGGGAGTTCGTCCGACGACTCGCCGCGCTCGGCCGCGTGATCCTGTTCGACAAGCGGGGTGCCGGCATGTCCGATCGCGGGACCGGTCCGGTGAGCGTCGAGCAGCACTCGGACGACCTCGTCGCGGTGCTCGATGCCGCGGGAAGTGCGCGCGCCGTCCTGCTCGGCTGGTTCGACGGCGGCGCCATCTGCCTGGTGGCCGCGGCGCGCCATCCGGATCGCGTCGAATCCGTGGTCGCGGCAGAGGTCCTCGCCAGCGGCCGACGCCGCCCCGGCTTCCCGTGGGGCTTCGCGTCGCCGTTCGGCGAGACGGCCATGCGGGAGCTCGTGACCCTGGGCTGGGGCCAGGCGGCGATGGCTCGCACGATGGCTCCCGACTGGGCGGGCGATGCCAGGCTGCTCGACTGGCTGATCCGCTACGAGCGGCTCTCCGCTCCGCCGAGCGGTGCGGTGCGGGTGCTCGAGGACGCGCTGGCGCTCGACATCAGGGGCTACCTCGCGCACGTCGCGGCGCCGGTGCTGGTGATCCACGACGAGGGCTACCCGGGCGTGCCGCTGGAGCCGTTCCGCTGGCTGGCCGACACCCTGCCCGAGGGACGATTGCAGGTCGTCCGGCACGCCGACGGTGCTCCGTTCATCCTCCCGTCGGACGACCTGGTCGACGAGATCGAGGACTTCCTCGTCGGCACCCGCAGCGGCGCTCGTCGCGAGCTCGCGAGCATCGTATTCACGGACATCGTCGGCTCGACCGAGGAGCTCGCCGGATCCGGCGACCTGCGCTGGGGCAACCTGCTCTCCGCGCATCGCGAATCGATCCGGCGGTCGCTCTCGACGTTCGGCGGCCGCGAGGTGAACACCGCGGGCGACGGGTTCGTCGCCGCGTTCGCGCTTCCGTCGTCGGCGATCCGATTCGCGCAGGACGCGATCGGTGCCGCCGACGGGATGGGCCTCGGCCTCCGTGCCGGCGTCCACTGCGGCGAGGTGCTCGTCCGCGACGACGACACGGTCGGCATCGCCGTCCATGTCGCCGCGCGCGTCTCCGCGCTCGCCGGGACGGGCGAGGTGCTCGTCACCGACACCGTCCGCGTCCTCGTCGAGGGCTCGGGCCTCACCTTCCGACCGGCCGGCGAGCACTCACTGAAGGGCGTGCCCGGCGTCTGGTCGCTGTTCCGAGTGGAGGCACCCGCATCGTGATCCCGGCCACGCGGTACGCCGCCCGGAACGGCGTCGACCTCGCCTACAAGGTGTTCGGCGAGGGCGACCGCGACATCGTGCTCGCGTTCGCGTTCATCTCCAACGTCGACGTCTTCTGCGAGCTGCCCGAGCACCTCGAGTTCCTCGAGCGGCTCGAGGGCCTCGGCGCGCGCGTCATCCTGTTCGACAAGCGCGGCACGGGCCTCTCGGATCGTGGAGGACTCGACGCGACCGTCGAAGACCACGCCGACGACCTCGTCGCGATCCTCGACGCCGCCGGGAGCACCCGGGCCACGATCATCGGCTGGTTCGACGGCGGCGCGACCGCGCTCGCCACCGCGGCGCGCCATCCCGATCGCGTCGAGGCGGTCATCGCGTACGAGGTGCTCGCGGTCGGCCACGCCGCCGAGGGATTCCCCTGGGAGCTCGATCCCGCCTGGATCGCGAGCCTCATGGCGGGGCTCGAGCCGGCGGAGTGGGGCCGCGGATCGGTGGTGCGGCAGTTCTGGCAGACGCAGGGAGCCGAGCGGCTCGTCGCGTGGTGGGAGCGGTACGAGAGCATGTCGGCGACGCCGACCGCCGCGAGGCGGCTCGCCGAGGCCATCGGCGCCGTCGACATCCGGCCGCACCTCGCCGACGTGCGCGCACCGGTCCTGGTGCTCCACGACACCGGGTTGGAGGGGATCGACGAGGCGGCGATGCGGTGGCTGGCCGACGCGCTCCCCGACGGCCGGCTCAGACTCGTGCACCGGTCGTCGGCGCTGCCGGCGATCCTGCCGGACAGCGCGCTGGTCGACGAGATGGAGGAGTTCCTCACCGGCAGCCGGAGCGGCGGACGGCGAGACGTGCTCACGACCGTCTTCACCGACATCGTCGGCTCGACGGCCGCGCTCGCGGAGGCCGGCGACGAACGGTGGCGCAGCATCCACGCCGCGCACGACGAGGCGCTGCGGCGCTCCATCGCCCGATTCTCCGGAACCGAGGCGAACACCACGGGCGACGGGATCGTGGCGACGTTCCCATTGCCGTCCGCCGCGCTGCACTTCGCGACGCAGGCGCTCGACTCGGCCGCCGCGCTCGGTCTCGAGCTGCGCGTCGGCGTCCACTCGGGCGAGCTCATCATGCGCGGCGACGGCCTCGTCGGGCTCGCCGTCCACGCGGCGGCCAGGATCTGCGCCGCCGCCGACCCCGGACGCATCATGGTGAGCGACACCGTCCGGTCGCTCCTGCTCGGATTCCCGTTCGCCTTCGAGCCCGCCGGGGAGCACGAGCTGAAGGGCGTGCCCGATCGATGGCGGCTCTGGTACTGCGTGGACGGCCCGGACAGCACCGAAGCGCGACCGACCTGACCGCGGCCGACCCGGACCGGGACCGACCCGGCCGGCTGCGTCCTCGCCGCGCCCGCTCGGGGGTGGCCAATCTGCGCCGCGGCCGGCGCCGAATCACCTGCGACCCCTCCCCGCACGGCAGGAGCACCGCATGACCCTCGCGATCGCGCCGCGCCGGGTCGCCCTCCGCGCCGCACCCGTCCCGGCGCGGCGCCGACCCGCGCGGTCTGTCATGCTTGGACGCGTGACGGACGCCGAGCATCAGCCCGCGGCATCCGACCCGACCCTCGACGACCTGCTCGTGGCCACCGGCGCCGGCGATCGTGCCGCGTTCGGCGCGCTGTACGACCGCACCGCGCCCCGGATCCTCGGCCTCGTGCGACGTGTCGTGGTCGACCCCGCCCAGGCCGAGGAGGTCGCGCAGGACGTGTTCCTCGAGGTGTGGCAGACCGCGCCGCGGTTCGATGCCGCGCGAGGATCGGCGATCTCGTGGATGTTCACGCTCGCCCACCGCCGTGCCGTCGACCGGGTGCGCTCGGCGCAGTCCGCGCGCGACCGCGACGCCCGCATCGGCGTGCGCGACATCGACGTACCGGTCGACAGCGTCGCCGAGGCCGTCGAGGTGCGACTCGACCACGAGCGAGCGCACGAGGCGCTCGCCGAGCTCAGCGACCTGCAGCGCGAGTGCGTCACGCTCGCGTACTACGGCGGTCTGACGCAGTCCGAGATCGCCGAACGGCTCGACGTGCCGCTCGGCACCGTGAAGACGAGGATGCGCGACGGCATGATCCGCCTGCGCCGCGTGATGGGGGTGAGCACATGACCGACTCCGAGTCCCCGGCGCGTCGGGAGCCCGACGACCTCGACGCACTGCTCGCGGCCTACGCGCTCGACGCGGTGACCGTCGAGGAACGTGCGATCGTCGAGGCCCGACTCGCGGAATCGCCCGAACTCCGGGCGGAACTCGCCGCGCACCGGGAGGCCGCGGCCGCGCTCGCCGACGGCGCGGGCCGGATCGAACCGCCGCCGACGCTCAAGGCCTCGATCTTCGACCGGCTCGACGACGTGCCGCAGGTCTCGGCCGAGCCGTCGGCGGTCGGCCCGCCCGAGCCCGCGGTCGAAGCCACGGCCGAACCGGTGGCCGAACCGGATGTCGCATCGACCGCCGGGCCCGATCCCGCGTCGGTCGCCGACGAGCGCGAGGAGGGGGCGTCCGTCGCCGGACCCGCCGAACGCGCCGCCCGTCGCCGCTGGTTCCAGCGCCCCGCGGCGATCATCGCCGCGGCCGCCGCCGCCGTGCTCGTCATCGCGGGTGCCGTGGTGGGCGTGAACTGGCCGGGGCCGGCCGGGTGGGGCGCGCAGCGGTCGGTGCAGGCGATCGCGACCGCACCCGACGCCGAGTCCGTCACGGTGCCGTCGACCGGCGGCGGCGAGGTGACGATCGTGTGGTCCGAGGAACTCGGCCGATCCGCCGTGCGCGCGTCCGACCTGCCCGACGTGGGCGCGGACTCGACCTACGAGCTCTGGTACATCGACGAGGCCGGCGCACGTCCCGCCGGCACGTTCGATCCCGACGGCGGCGCGGCGTACGTCGTGCTCGAGGGCGACTTCACGCCCGGCGTCCTCGTCGGCATGACGGTCGAGCCGGCCGGCGGGTCGGAGGCGCCGACCACCGACCCCGTCGTCGTCGTCGAGACCTGATCGGGTCGGCTAGGGTCTGATGGGGCTGCGGACCCCACCACGACCCCGACGACGAGGAGTGACGCATGCGCATCGGCATGTTCCTGAGCTACGCAGGCGGCTTCCGCGAGGCCGCCGCCGAGGTCGCCGAGCTCGAGCGCGCCGGGGTCGACCTCGTCGTGGTCCCCGAGGTCTACTCGTTCGACGCGGTGAGCCAGCTCGGCTTCCTCGCGGCCCGCACCTCGCGCATGACGCTCATGAGCGGCATCCTGCAGCTCTACACCCGCACCCCGTCGCTCACGGCGATGACCGCCGCCGGCCTCGACTACGTCTCCGAGGGCCGCTTCGAGCTCGGCATCGGCGCCTCGGGGCCGCAGGTCATCGAGGGCTTCCACGGCGTGCCCTACGACGCGCCGCTCGGCCGCATGCGCGAGATCGTCGACGTGTGCCGCATGGTGTGGCGGCGCGAGCGCGTCGTGCACGCGGGGAGGAACTACACGATCCCGCTCCCGGCCGATCGGGGCACGGGCCTCGGCAAGCCGCTGAAGCTCATCAACGAGCCGGTGCGCGAGCGCATCCCGATCACGATCGCCTCGCTCGGCCCGAAGTCGGTCGAGCAGACGGCGGAGATCGCCGAGGGCTGGCTGCCGATGTTCTTCCACCCGGAGCGCGCCGCCGACGTGTGGGGCGCATCGCTCGATGCGGGGCGCGCGCGACGGGCCCCCGAGCTCGGTCCGCTCGACGTCTTCGCCAGCCCGGCGCTGGCGATCACCGACCGCCCCGAGCTCGTCGAGGCGGCGATCGCGGCGGTGAAGCCGAACCTCGGCCTCTACATCGGCGGGATGGGTGCGCGCGGGAAGAACTTCTACAACGACCTCATCGCGAGCTACGGCTTCGCCGCGGAGGCCGAGCGGATCCAGGACCTCTACCTCGACGGCCACCGCGAGGAGGCGATCGCCGCCGTGCCCGACGAGCTCGTGCGCGCGATCTCGCTGATCGGGTCGCCGTCCGAGGTCGCCGAGCGCGTCCGGGCGTTCGTGCGCGCGGGGGTCACGACGCTGAACGTGACTCCGCTCGGCCGGAACGCCGAGGAGCGCCTCGCGCTCATGGCGGGCCTCCGTCGCATCGTCGGCTGACGCGAGTCGCCGGCCCGCTCACAGCAGTCGGTCCGGCAGGATGTCCAGTCCCCAGTTCGAGGGTGTTCCCAGCGCCGTGCCATGGACGTACGCTCGGTCCACCGCACGTGGCAGTGCGGAAGGGGACACCTGGGGAGGAGCCGCCGCGTCGGGGCATCGGAGCCCAGCACGTCTCCGGTCCCCCACGGCGGTGCCCCGGTCCGCCGGTCACGACGCCTCGCTCCGCCGCCCGCCTCACTGCGCCGCTCGCGGCGATGCGCCGCTCGCGGCGATGCGCCGCTCGCGTGGGATCATGGTGCCGACCGCGGAGCACGCCCGCCCGCGGACGGGGAGGTCGGATGGCCCGGAGCGATGCCGTCGACGCGGTCGTGGTCGGGTCGGGCCCGAACGGGCTCGCCGCCGCCGTCACGCTCGCACGGGCCGGCCTGGCCGTGCGCGTCTTCGAGGCCGCGGCCGAGCCGGGCGGCGGCGCCCGGACGGCCGAGCTCACGCTCCCGGGCTTCCGCCACGACGTGTGCTCGGCCGTGCACCCGATGGCGCTCGCGTCTCCGTTCTTCCGGGCGTTCGGCCTCGAGCGGCGCATCGAGCTGCGGGTGCCGGAGCTCTCTTTCGCCCATCCGCTCGACGGCGGCCGCGCCGGCCTCGCGTGGCACGACCTCGACCGCACGGCCGACGGCCTCGGCCACGACGGCAGGGCGTACGGGCGCCTGCTCGCACCTCTCGTGGCGCACGAGGAGGCCGTGACCGAGTTCACGGGGTCGACGCTGCTGCGCGTGCCGCGGCATCCGCTCGTCGCCGCCCGTTTCGGGCTCCGCGCGCTCGAGCAGGGCACACCCGCGTGGAACCTGCGGTTCCGCGGCGACGCGGCTCCCGCGCTGCTGACCGGCGTCGCCGCGCACGCGATCCGCCCGCTGCCGAGCCTCGGGACCGCCGGAACGGGCCTCGTCCTCACGATGCACGCCCACGCGCGCGGCTGGCCGATCCCCGTCGGGGGGAGCGGCGCGATCGTCGACGCGCTGATCGCGGACCTCGTCGCGCACGGCGGCGAGGTGGTGACGGATGCCGCGGTCGACGACCTCGCGGCGCTGCCGCGCGCCCGCGCCGTCGTCCTCGACGTGACCCCGCGGGCGCTCGCGCGCCTCGCCGGCGACCGGCTGCCGACGCGCTATCGCCGGGCGCTCCGCGGATTCCGGTACGGCAACGCCGCCGCGAAGGTCGACTTCGCGCTCGCGGGGCCGGTGCCGTGGGCCGCCGCCGACGTGACCGCAGCGGGCACCGTTCACCTCGGGGGCACCCGGGAGGAGATCGCCGCGGGGGAGCGCGACGTGGCGCGCGGGCGGCATCCGTCGTCACCGTACGTGCTGGTGTCGCAGCCGTCCACGCTCGACGGCTCGCGCGCGCCCCACGGCCGGCACGTGCTCTGGACGTACACGCACGTGCCCGCCGGATCGACGCTCGACCCCGCCGAGGCCGTCACCCGGCAGCTCGAGCGCTTCGCGCCGGGGTTCCGCGACCTCGTGCTCGCGACGTCGTCGCGTTCGGCCGCGCAGCTGCAGGCCGAGAACGCCAACTACATCGGCGGCGACATCGCCTCGGGTGCGCCGTCGCTCGCGCAGCTCGTGCGCCGCCCCGTGCTCTCGCCGGACCCGTGGCGCACCCCGCTCGCGGGCGTCTACCTCGCGTCGGCCTCGACCCCGCCCGGCCCGGGCGTGCACGGCCTCGCCGGCTGGCACGCGGCCGCGAGCGCCCTGCGGCAGGAGTTCGGGCTGGGGATGCCGCGGCTCGCGCCGTGATCGGTGAAGGTGCCCCCACAGGGACTCGAACCCTGGACCCACGGATTAACCTGCTGCACTGAGTTTCCCCAGCCACCGCGAACGGCTTGCAGTCTGGACTATATCTTCACCTTCGGCCGAGCCGGTCAGGTGCGCCGCGTGTAGTCTCTGAGGTTCCCTTTCGGTTACCTGCTGATCGCCCAATCCCTCGGATTGTCACTGCCCTCTCGGGCGAGTACCTCGGGCTCTCAGGGGGTCCCAGCATATAGCGGCGTACATCCACCGCATTTCTGCGGTGACGCTCCTGTGTTCTGTTGAAGTCCGTTGCTCTAACCAACTGAGCTATAGGGGCAGACCCACCCTAACAGGCCGGCGAGTTCCGGTCTCGGGTGCGGCGAAGGTGGTGCTCTGGGCAGCTCGGGCTGGCGTCGGCGGCCGGCGATAGCGTGGGGTCATCCCCGGGAAGGACGCCATGAAGCACTGTTCGACCTGCCGCCGCTCGCTCCCGACGACGGCGTTCAATCTCCGTGCTCGATCACCGGATGGACTGCAGGCGGTCTGCCGCGAGTGCAACGCCGCGAGGGCGCGCCGATACTACTCGGAGAACATCGCCAAGCACCGCAGGGCGGTCGCCGCGCAGGTGGCGAAGACCCGCGCGGCCCATCTGCAGCGCATCGGTGCATACCTCCTCGAGCATCCCTGCGTCGACTGCGGTGAGGCCGATATCCGGGTGCTCGACTTCGATCACCGCGCGGGGGCGGAGAAGCTCGGCGAGGTGATGAAGCTCGCCAAGGCGGCGTACTCGTGGGTCCGCGTGCACGAGGAGATCGCGAAGTGCGACGTCAGATGCAGAAACTGCCACGCGATCGTCACGTACGAGCGGATGGGTGAGACCTGGCGCACATCGGTCCTCGACGCGGCCAGGCGGAGCGAGCCGCTGGCCTGACGGTGCGGATTCCGCCGAACGCGGAACTCGGGGCGGTCGCAGGCGGGCGGGGGTATCGTGTCCGCGATGACCGCAGACTTCCACCGCCCCACGCGCTTCCCGCCGCGCATGTTCGAGGGGTACCTGGGCGCCGAGGACCCGGCGTACGTGAGCCGTGTCGCGCACGACACCGCGGCGGCCGTGCTGTCCAGGGTGCGGGCCGACCCCGATCCCGAGACGGTCGCCCGGCTCGTCACGTACACCGACGAGCACGGCATCGACGCGATCGCCGAGCTGTGGTCGCAGGCGTCGCCGAAGAGCCTCCCGGGCGCGCTCTGGCGCATCTACCTGCTGCGCACGATGATCCGACAGGACGCGCCGGGCGTGAGCCTCGCGTTCCAGCGCGGCACGGAGGTGTCGCACACCATCGACCAGGTCGTCGCGGGCGCACCGACCCCGGCGGGCCCGGCCGAGGTGCGGGAACTCGCCGACACGATCCTGCGCGGCGTGTTCTCGGGCGACTTCGCCGCGGCGCTCGAGCGCGCGACGGCGTTCTGCCGGGTCGCGTCGGCCGGCTTCGCGAGCCTCGCCGACGATGCGGATGCCGCGGACGCCGCGCATCCCGACCGGCCGGGGGTCCTCACCCAGCGGGCCCTCCGGCTCTCGTCGCTCGCGGAGGAACTCGCGGCGTGCGCCCGACTCTGGCGCCACGACAGCCTCGATTGAGCCTGTTCCGAGGCGCATCGAGCGGCCGGGAATAGACCCGCCGTCCGCCTCGTTTAGACTGTTCGTGGCCGGTCGCAGTAACCCCGGGCTCCAATATTCGCCGCTTCGAGCGGCCTCGCGCCGAGAGGCGTTCTGCGGCCGGCCATCTTCATGCCCGAGCGCCTGCGACGGTGCCTGCGACGCCCTCCGCAGCGACGGTTCCCGGATGGCGTCGGCCGGCGCGGCGTAGCATCGAGGAATGGCCGACACCGTCTCGTTCCTGGTCGAACCGCTCCCGGTGGATGCGTCCGCCGAGTTCCTCGAGGCGTCGTTCCGCGAGATCGAGCCCGGGGCGGCCGCGCTCGCCGTGAACGACCTCGCGCCGCACCGCGGAGACGGGGTGTTCGAGACGCTCGCCGTCGTCGACGGCCACGTGCAGGAGATCGGGCCGCACCTCGCCCGTCTGGCGAACTCGGCCCGTCTCACCGAACTGCCCGAGCCGAACCTGGAGCAGTGGCGGCTGGTCATCCGGCGCGCGGCCGAGCGGGTGCCGGCCGAGGGCGAGTTCGCCCTCAAGATCGCGCTGAGCCGCGGGCTCGACCCGGGCACGGCACCGACCGGCTGGGTGCACGTCACGCCGGGCGCGGACTTCGCCGCGGCGCGGGTGCGCGGCATCCGCGTCGTCAGCCTCGATCGGGGCGTCGCCCGCGGCGCTGGGGAGCGGGCGCCGTGGCTGCTGCTCGGCGCGAAGACCCTGAGCTATGCGGCGAACATGGCCGCGATCCGCGAGGCCAAGCGCCGCGGCGCCGACGATGCGCTGTTCACCTCGTCGGACGGATTCGTGCTCGAGGGGCCCACGTCGAGCCTGATCGCGCGGCTGGGCGACGAGTACGTCACGCCGCCGCCCGCGGCCGGCATCCTGCACGGCACGACGCAGCGCAGCGTCTTCGCCCACCTCGAGGCGCAGGGCCGGTCGGTCGCCTACCGCGACCTCACCCTCGACGAACTGCGGCGAGCGGATGCCGCGTGGCTCATGTCGAGCGTGCGCATGGCCGCACCGATCGCCGAGCTCGACGGCGCGCCCCTTCCCGTCGACGCCGACGAGACGGCCGCGCTGAACGCGTACCTCCTGAGCCCGCGGGACTGACGACGACGGCCCGGCCCCCTGCGGGGACCGGGCCGGAGCGCGGGGCGCCTGCTCAGCCGAAGCGACCGGAGACGTAGTCCTCGGTGGCCTTCTCGGACGGGTTGGAGAAGATCGTCGTCGTCTCGTCGTACTCGATGAGCTTGCCGGGCTTGCCGGTGCCGGCGATGTTGAAGAACGCGGTCTTGTCGGAGACGCGCGACGCCTGCTGCATGTTGTGGGTCACGATCACGATCGTGTACTCCTGCTTGAGTTCCTCGATGAGGTCCTCGATCGCCAGCGTCGAGATCGGGTCGAGTGCCGAGCACGGCTCGTCCATGAGGATGACCTCGGGCGAGACGGCGATCGCGCGGGCGATGCAGAGGCGCTGCTGCTGGCCGCCCGACAGGCCCGAGCCGGGGCGGTCGAGGCGGTCCTTGACCTCGTTCCAGAGGTTCGCGCCCTGCAGCGACTTCTCGACGAGGTCGTCGGCGTCGGACCGCGAGATGCGCTTGTTGTTGAGCTTGACGCCCGCGAGCACGTTCTCCTTGATGGACATCGTGGGGAACGGGTTCGGCCGCTGGAACACCATGCCGACCTGGCGGCGCACGAGCACCGGGTCGACCTCGGGGTCGTAGAGGTTGTTCCCGTCGATGAGGACCTCGCCCTCGACGCGCGCGCCGGGGATCACCTCGTGCATGCGGTTCAGGGTGCGGAGGAACGTCGACTTCCCGCAGCCCGACGGGCCGATGAACGCCGTGACGCTCCGGGGCTCGATCTCGAGCGAGACCCCCTCGACCGCGAGGAACTTCGAGTAGTAGACGTTGAGGTCCTTGACCTCGATGCGCTTGGACACTGGGCTTCCTTACTGGGGTGGCGGGGTCAGCGACCGTACTTGGGGGCGAAGAACCGTGCGACGAGTCGGGCGATGAGGTTCAGGGCCATGACGATGAGGATGAGCGTGAGCGCGGCCGCCCACGCGCGATCGAGGTACGCCTCGGGCGGATTGCCCTGATTGGCGTACTGCGTGTACACGAACACCGGCAGCGAGGACATCCGGCCCTCGGTCATGTCGTAGTTCAGGCTGTTGGTGAAGCCCGCCGCGATCAGCAGCGGGGCGGTCTCGCCGATGACGCGGGCGATCGAGAGCATGATGCCCGTCGTGATGCCGGCGATCGAGGTCGGCAGCACGACCTTGACGATCGTCAGCCACTTCGGCACGCCGAGTGCGTACGCGGCCTCCCGGAGCTCGACCGGGACGAGGCGCAGCATCTCCTCGCTCGACCGCACGACGACCGGGATCATGAGGACCGCGAGGGCGACCGCGCCGGCGATGCCGGTGCGGGTGCCGGGACCCCAGAAGATCGCGAAGAGCGCATAGGCGAAGAGGCCGGCGACGATCGAGGGGATGCCGGTCATGACGTCGACGAGGAAGGTGATGCCGCGAGCGAGCCGGCCGCGGCCGTACTCGACGAGGTAGATCGAGGTCATCAGGCCGATCGGGATCGAGATGAGCGCCGCGGTGCCCGTCATCAGCAGGGTGCCGACGATCGCGTGGACCGCGCCGCCCCCCTCGCCGGTGATGTTCCGCATCGAGTAGGTGAAGAACTCGACGTCGAACCGGTTGAGCCCGAACGTGACGACCGTGATCGTCAGCGAGACGAGCGGGATCATGGCGACGATGAACGCGCCCGTCACGAGCGCCGTGACGAAGCGGTCCATCGCCTTGCGCGGGCCCTCGACCACGCGCGAGACCGTCGTGATCGTGACCACGTAGACGAGTGCCGCGACGACGAACATCCCGGCCCAGTCGAACTCGCCGCCCGTGAGGGCGAGCATGCCGAAGAGGGCCGCGGAGACGAGGAGGCTCGCGCCGAGCACCATCCACGGAGCCTGGTTGGGCAGCTTGCCCGCCGTCAGCGAGTTGCTGATCGGGCTCGAGGTCTTGGGCTCGGGAGGGGTGATCGTGGTGGTCATCAGTTCGCTCCCGAGAACTCGGCGCGGCGGGCCACGATCCATCGGGCGATCGCGTTCACCGCGAAGGTGACGATGAAGAGGATGAGGCCCGTCGCGATGAGGACGTTGACGTTGATGCCGTACGCCTCGGGGAAGCTCAGGGCGATGTTCGCCGCGATCGTCGACGGGTTGACCGACGTGAGGAGCTGGAAGGTCACCGCGCCAGTCGCCGAGAGGACCATGGCGACGGCCATCGTCTCGCCGAGCGCGCGTCCGAGGCCGAGGACGGCCGCGGAGATGATGCCGGGGCGGCCGAACGGGAGGACCGCCGTGCGGATCATCTCCCACCGGGTGGCGCCGAGGGCGAGCGCGGCCTCCTCGTGGAGGACCGGCGTCTGCAGGAAGACCTCGCGGGAGATCGCGGTGATGATCGGGATGATCATGACCGCGAGCACGAGTGCCGCAGTGAGGATCGTGCGGCCGGTGCCGGAGACCGGCCCGGCGAAGAGCGGGAACCAGCCGAGGTTGTCCACGAGCCAGGAGTAGACGGGCTGGACGGCCGGGGCGAGGACCCCGATGCCCCACAGGCCGAAGACGACCGAGGGCACGGCGGCCAGCAGGTCGACGATGTATCCGAGTGCGGACGCGAGTCGTCGAGGCGCGTAGTGCGAGATGAAGAGGGCGATGCCGATCGAGATCGGCAGCGCGATGAGCAGCGCGAGCGCTGCCGCCCAGATCGTGCCGAAGACCAGGGGGCCGACGTAGGCCCAGAAGTTCGTGTCGAGGATCGAGGCGTCCTCGCTGTCGGCGAAGAGGGCCGGGATGCTCTGGACGATGAGGAACGTCGCGACCGCGGCGAGCGTGACGAGGATCATCGAGCCGGCGAAGACCGCCGACTTTGAGAAGACGCGGTCGCCTGGGCGCTGCTTCGCCCGGATCGGCGCGGCTGCGGTGGTCATCTGGGGATCCTCCGGTCAGTGGTGCATGGAACATGGCCGTGCCCGGCCCCGGGTGCTGCTGACGCTACCGGGGCCGGGCACGAACCACCTACTGGATCGAGTCGATCGCCGTGGTGACCTTCTCGCGGAGCGAGTCGGAGATCGGGGCGGAACCGGCGGCCTCGGCCGCGACGTCCTGGCCCTCGGGGCTGGCGATGTACGACAGGTACGCCTTCACGAGCTCGACGTTCTCGGGCTCGGCGTACTCCTGGCAGGCGATGAGGTAGCTCACGAGGACGATCGGGTAGACGCCGGCCTCCTCCGAGGTGCGGTCGAGCTCGATCGCGAGGTCGCCGTCGGCGCGGCCCTCGACGAACGGCGACGCGTCCACGATGGCCGCAGCGGCCTCGGGCGAGTACTCGACGAACTCGCCGCCGACGCCGACCGCCACCGTGCCGAGGTCACCGGCGCGCGACGCGTCGGCGTACCCGATGGTGCCGGTGCCGTTGGTCACCGCGTCGACGACGCCCGAGGTGCCCTGCGCGCCCTCGCCGCCCTCGAACGGCCACACGCCGTCGGCCTCGTAGGTCCACACGTCGGGAGCGGCCGCACCGAGGTACTCGGTGAAGTTCTCGGTGGTGCCCGAGTCGTCCGAACGGTGGACCGGGGTGATCGCCTGGTCCGGGAGCTCGACGCCCTCGTTCGTGGCGGCGATCGCCTCGTCGTTCCAGTTGGTGATGTCACCGGCGAAGATGCCCGCGATGGTGGCCGCGTCGAGGTTGAGGCTGTCCACGCCCTCGAGGTTGAAGATCACGGCGATCGGCGAGATGTAGAGCGGGAGCTCGACGATCGAGGTGTCGGGCGCGCACTTGGCGAAGCCGCCCGCGGCGATCTCCTCGTCGTTGAACGCACGGTCGGAGCCCGCGTAGTCGCTCGCACCGGAGAGGAAGGTGTCGCGACCGGCGCCCGAACCCGTCGGGTCGTAGTTGATCGTGACATCGGGGTTCGCGGTCTGGAAACCGGCGATCCAGGCCTGCTGGGCCGAGTCCTGCGAGGAGGCGCCGGCACCGACCAGGGTGCCCGAGAGCGTCGACTCAGAGGCGGCGGGGTCGCCCGAGCCGCCCTCGTTCGCGGCGCAGGAGCTGAGCGCGAGGGCCGCCGTCATGGCGATGACGGCAGGCGCGCCGAAACGCTTGAGGTTCACGTGATTCCCTTCCGGGGGTTGATTGCAGGAGTGTGGGCCGGGTGCCGACCCGCCTGCGACGCTAACCAGCGTGCGTGACGAGCGTCCCCCACAACGGTGAACGGAAGGTGAACTGGGCCTGACCGGCCGGGATGCCACTCCTGTGAGTCCGCCGTGACGGCGATGCTCCGCCGCGCCGGATGAGCAGCCCTATCCGCTGATGGACTCGATCGCCTGCATGGCGCGCTCGCGCATCGCATCGGAGATGGGCGCCGATCCCGCGCCCGCAGCGGCGGCCTGCTGTCCCTCCTCGCTCGCGATATACGCCAGGTACTCCCGCACGATCTCGGCGTTGCGGGACGACGCGTACTGCTCGCAGGCGATCAGGTAGCTGACCAGGACGATCGGGTAGACCCCCGCCTGCTCCGTCGTGCGGTCGATGCTGATGGCCAGGTCGCCCTCGGCTCGACCCGCTTCGAGCGGGGACGCGTCGACGACCGCGGCGGCCGCCTCGGGAGAGAAGGAGACGAACTCGTCGCCGACGCGGACGGCCGCCGTGCCGAGGCTTCCGGCGCGCGACGCGTCGGCGTAGCCGATGGTCCCCACGCCGCTGCCGACCGTGTCGACCACGCCCGAGTTGCCCTGCGCTGCCTCGCCGCCCGAGAACGGCCACACGCCATCGGCCTCCCATTCCCAGGCGTCGGGAGCGGCGGCGTGCAGGTAGTCGGTGAAGTTCTCGGTCGTGCCCGAGTCGTCGGAGCGGTGCACCGCCGTGATCGCGAGGTCGGGGAGGGTCACTCCGGGATTCGTCGCGGCGATCGCCGGATCGTCCCAGTCGGTGATGTCGCCGGCGAAGATGCCCGCGATCGTGGCAGCGTCGAGGTTCAGCGAGTCGATCCCGTCCAGGCTGAAGACCACGGCGATCGGGGAGATGTACAGGGGCAACTCGACGACCGCGGAGTCGGGCGCGCAGCGGCCGAAGTCGCCGTCCTCCAGTTCGTCCGTGGTGTAGGCGCGATCCGATCCGGCGAAGTCGCCCGCGCCCTCGATGAAGGTGTCGCGGCCGGCGCCGGAGCCGGCCGGATCGTAGTCGACCGTGACCCCGGGATGGTCGGTCTGGAACGCCGCGATCCACGACTGCTGCGCGGCGCCCTGCGCCGACGAACCTGCGCCGACCAGGTATCCGTCGAGCGTCGAACCCGTGTCGCCGACCTCCATCTCGTTGACGGCGCAGGAGGAGAGGACGGTTGCGGCGGCCGCGGCGAGCGCGACGGCCGCGAGCGAGCGCGAGCGGTTCACGGGGCTCCTTCGGGGAAGGTTCGAGGGGATCGGCGATTCTGGAGCGGCGGGGGAGTCGGCCGGTGCGCGCCGGGCCCGGGGCCATGTCCGGTGAACATCGAAACCCAATCGGATGAACGAACGGTGAACACTCGGGGTCGCGACGGTGTGCGGAACCTGCGTATCCCCTGCGTCTCGACTCGGACCGGGGACGCCTACGCGGTCGGCGCGTGCGTCTCGATGGCGATGATGCCCGACGACGGATTCGAGGAGGAGAGGTGCACGACGCTGAACGCGCCCACCTCGAGGCTCGCGGCGTCGGTGACATAGGAACCGAGCGGCGTGCCCGTGGCCAGGGCGATCTCGCGCATGATCTCGGGCATGACCGGACCGTGGCCGCAGATGACGGCGGTCTTGCCCACGCGCACGCGCTTGCCGATCACCCGCCGGACCTCGTCGTTGCCGGCCTCCCACGCGTCCTGGCTGATCCCGTCATCGCGCTTGACCGGGATCCCGGTCTCCGCCGAGAGCGGGGCCACGGTGGTCACGCACCGCACCGCCGGGCTCGACACGATCTTGCGCGGCTTCCAGGCCATGACGGTCCCGACCAGGGCGGCGGCCTGCTGCACGCCGCGCTCGACGAGCGGACGGCTCGTGTCCTCGCCCTTCCACGCCGACCGGGTCTGGGCCTTGCCGTGCCGCAGCACGATGAGCGCGAACGTCCGGGTCACGCCCTGCTCGACGAGCGCGGAGAAGTTGTCGAGGATCTCGCGGTCGGGCCCGTAGGTGAGGTAGCCGCGCGCCCGCTTGATGGTGACCCACTCGAGCGCGGCGATCTCGGCGTTGGGCCGGAACGTCGACGCCTGCACCGCCTTCTCGGTCACCTCGGCCGCCCAGTAGTGCACGATCTTCTCGCGGCCGCTCGGGAGCGGGTACCGCGAGACGCCGACGGGCACGCCGAGCGCGACGGCGAGCCCGGTCTCCTCCGCGATCTCGCGGACCGCGGTCTGGGGGAGCGTCTCGCCGGGGTCGACCTTGCCCTTCGGGATCGTCACGTCGCCGTGCACGGTGCGGTGCACCACGAGCACGTGGATGCGCCCGTCGATGACGCGCCAGCAGACGGCGCCGGCCGCGTAGACGGCGGTGGCGACCTGGCTCATCGGCGCGCCGCTCGCGTCGCGCGCTGGGCGACGCGCTTGCTGCGCTGCGCGACGCGCTGGATGCGGGCGTGCTGCAGGTCGTCGAGCGGGCGTCCGGCGTCGTCCGTCGAGTGCCTCGTCCAGGTGCCGTCGCCCGCGAGCCACCACGACGCGGTGCGCTCGTCCATGGCCTCGTCGAAGAGCTCGGCGATCGCGCTCACGTGGTCGGGATCCGTGAGTCGGACGAGCGCCTCGACCCGTCGGTCGAGGTTGCGGTGCATCATGTCGGCCGACCCGATGTAGACGACCGGGTCGCCGTCGTTGCGGAACGAGAAGATGCGCGAGTGCTCGAGGTAGCGGCCGAGGATGCTGCGGACCGTGATGTTCTCGCTCAGGCCGGGGATGCCGGGCCGGAGGCTGCAGATGCCGCGCACCCAGATCTCGACCGGCACGCCCTCGTTCGACGCGCGGTACAGCGCGTCGATGATGGCTTCGTCGACCATCGAGTTGACCTTGATGCGGATGCCGGCGGGCCTGCCCTCCTGCGCGTTCCGGGTCTCCTGGGCGATGAGCTTCAGCAGCCCCTTCCGGAGGTGGAGCGGGGCGACGAGGAGGCGCTTGAACTTCTTCTCGATCGCATACCCGGAGAGCTCGTTGAAGAGCCGGGTGAGGTCCTTGCCGACCTGGTCGTCGGCGGTCAGCAGGCCGAGGTCTTCGTAGATGCGGCTCGTCTTCGGGTTGTAGTTGCCCGTGCCGATGTGGCTGTAGTGCTTCAGCCCGGACTTCTCCTGGCGGATCACGAGCGCGAGCTTGCAGTGCGTCTTCAGCCCGACGAGGCCGTAGACCACGTGCACGCCCGCCTTCTCGAGCTTGCGCGCCCAGGTGATGTTGGCGGCCTCGTCGAAGCGGGCCTTGATCTCGACGAGCGCCAGGACCTGCTTGCCCGACTCCGCGGCGTCGATCAGCGCCTCGACGATCGGGCTGTCGCCCGACGTGCGGTAGAGCGTCTGCTTGATCGCGAGCACGTCGGGGTCCGCCGCGGCCTGCTCGAGGAAGGCCTGGACGCTCGTCGCGAAGGACTCGTACGGATGGTGCAGCAGCACGTCCTTCTCGGCGACGGCCGCGAAGATGTCGGCCTGCCGGTTCGGCTCGGACGGCTGCAGTTGCACGTTCGTCGTGGGGACGTGCGTCGGGTAGTGCAGTTCGGGCCGGTCGATGCGCGCGAGGTCGAACAGCCCGCCGAGGTCGAGCGGCGACGGCAGGGTGTAGACCTCCTGCTCCGTGACATCCAGCTCGCGCACCAGGAGGCCGAGCGTGACCTCGTCCATGTCGTCGGAGATCTCGAGCCGGATCGGCGGCCCGAACCGCCGGCGCAGGAGCTCCTTCTCGAGCGCCTTGATGAGGTTCTCGGTCTCGTCCTCCTCGATCTCGACGTCCTCGTTGCGGGTGACGCGGAACACGTGGTGGTCGAGGACCTCCATGCCGGGGAAGAGGTCGCCGAGGTGGTTCGCGATGAGGTCCTCGAGCGCGATGTAGCGGGCGTCCTCCACGGACTCGCTCGGG
This sequence comes from Agromyces luteolus, assembly GCF_009729855.1. GTDB lineage: Bacteria > Actinomycetota > Actinomycetes > Actinomycetales > Microbacteriaceae > Agromyces > Agromyces luteolus. Next base: position 97,481 of record NZ_WODA01000016.1, read on the forward strand.
TCGACGCGCACGAACCGCGGCAGCATCTGCGGCACCTTCACGCGCGCGAACTCCTGCCGGCCGGTGCGGCTGTTGCGCACGCGCACCGACAGGTTCAGCGAGAGGCCCGAGATGTAGGGGAACGGGTGGGCCGGGTCGACCGCGAGGGGCATGAGCACGGGGAAGATCTGCGTGCTGAAGTACCCGTGCAGGTGCTCCCGGTGCTCCTCGTCGAGCTCGCCCCACGACACGATGCGGATTCCGGCCTCGGCCAGCGCCGGCTTCACGAGCTCCTGGTACGCCACAGCGTGCCGCCACTGCAGCTCGTGCGCCTTCTGCGAGATGTCGGCGAGCACCTCGTGCGGGGTCCGGCCGACGTTCGTCGGCACGGCGAGCCCGGTGTTGATGCGGCGCTTCAGGCCCGCGACGCGGACCATGAAGAACTCGTCGAGGTTGGAGGCGAAGATCGCGAGGAAGTTCGCGCGTTCGAGCACCGGCAGCCGCGGGTCCTCCGCGAGTTCCAGCACGCGCTGGTTGAAGGCGAGCCAGCTGAGCTCCCGGTCGAGGTAGCGCTCGGCGAGGAGTTCGGGCGCGCCGTCGGTGTCGAGCGGCTCGAAGTCGTCGTCGAAGTCGCTCGCGGTGCGGTCTTCGTCCAGGGTGCTCTCCGCGGTCATCCACACATCATGCCACCGGCCCGCGACGCGGTGGTGAAGCGCAGGTCACCGGGCGGTGACGTCGGCCTGCTGCTCGTCGTCCTCGTGCACGTTGAAGCGGTACCCCACGTTGCGCACGGTGCCGATGAGGCTGTCGAGGTCGCCGAGCTTCGCGCGGAGGCGACGGACGTGCACGTCGACGGTGCGGGTGCCGCCGAAGTAGTCGTAGCCCCACACCTCGCTGAGCAGCTGCTCCCGCGTGAACACCCGCGACGGGTGCGCCGCCAGGAACCGGAGCAGCTCGAACTCCTTGTAGGTGAGGTCCAGCGTGCGGCCGTGCACCTTGGCGGAGTAGCTCGCCTCGTCGATCACGACGCCGGAGGTCTGGATGCGCTCGGCCGGCTGCGCGGCCTGCGCCCGGCCCAGTGCGAGCCGGATCCGCGCGTCGATCTCGGCGGGACCGGCCTGCTCGAGGATCACGTCGTCGACGCCCCAGTCGGAGGTCACCGCGGTGAGCCCGCCCTCGGTCACGACCAGGATCAACGGAACCGAGAGGCCGGTGGTCCGCAGGATCTGGGCGAGCGCCTTGGCGCCGGCGAGATTGGTCCTGGCGTCGAGGAAGACGAGATCGGCCTCGGGCGCGCGCACGAGTTGATCGGGCGACGCCGGAATCACGCGCACCCGATGCGTCAGGAGAGACAGGGCCGGGAGAACGTCTTCGTTTGCTGCCGGCGTCAGGATCAGCAGCTGCGCCACGCACACCCTCCAGTAGTAAGGTGCGGTCAATACTACGGGACACCGGGCGCTCGGCGACGGGGAAGGAGGCCGGCGTGACGCAGGACGACGCGGGAGCACCGGCGACGGGCCTCGCCCGATGGGCCGTGCCCGCCGTGTGGGTCATCTCCGCGGTCGGATCCGCGGTGGTCGTCGGCCTCGCCTGGTCGGGCACTCGGACCTGGTTCCACGACACCGGGCCTCACGCCGCGCTCGGCGTGCTCGGCATGGTGTTCGCGGCATCCGTCATCGCGGCGCTGCTGCTGCAGCTCGCGTCTCGGAGGCCCCACGGCTACGTCGCACGGACCAGCGCGTCGATCGCCGGAGCGGTCGTCCCGGTGGCCCTCGGGGCGCTCGCGCTGCTGCCGGTCCTCGGCTGAGCAACCGGTAGACTCGCACCATGTCCTCGCTGCTCGCGCTCGAACTCTTCTTCATCGGCCTGCTCGGTCTCGCGAGCCTCACGATCGCCTGGATCAGCGGCGTGGTCGTCTACAAGCTCTTCAAGGGGCAGCGCTAGATCGTGATCGAGCTGCCGGTCGGCCTCCCCGCGGAGCTCGTTCCGCTCTCCTGGCTCATCGGGGTCTGGGAGGGCTCGGGCGTGATCGACTACGCCATCGGCGACGGCTCGGTCACCCACGAGTTCGGACAGCGCGTGAGCTTCAGCCACGACGGCCTGCCCTACCTCAACTACACGTCCTCCACCTGGCTGTTCCCGACGACGGATGACGGCGAGCCGACGCCGCTGGCGGCGGAGACCGGGTACTGGCGGCTCGCGCGCCCGCTCGGCGAGGGCGACCAGGGTCCGGCCATGCTGCCCGCGGTCGGCGCGTCGCGCTTCCCCGACGCCGAGGCCGTGGAGACGCTCCGCAACGACGCCGGCGGCTTCGACCTCGAGGTCTCGATCGTGCATCCGGGCGGCGTGAGCGAGCTGTACCTGGGCCAGGTCAAGGGCCCGCGCATCGACCTCGCGACGGACGCCGTCATGCGCACCGCCGGTGCGAAGGAGTACGCCGCGGCGACGCGGCTCTACGGGCTCGTCGAGAACCACCTCCTCTGGGCGTGGGACATCGCGGCGCTCGGCCAGGACCTGCGCACGCACGCGTCCGCGCGGCTGGCCAAGGTCGACTGATGTCGGGATCGCCCTTCCTCGCCCTGCCCGGCGCCGTCGTCGGCGATCCGCCCGACGGGGGCGTCGCCGCGCACTACGGCGACCCGATGGTCGAGCAGCGCCGCCTCGAGCAGGGGCGCGCGATCGTCGACCTGTCGCACCGGGGCGTGATCACCGTCGCCGGTCCCGACCGCCGGTCGTGGCTGAACTCGATGGCGAGCCGCGCGCTCGACCACCTCGCGCCGGGCGAGAGCGCCGAGGCCCTGTTCCTCGACGCCGCGGGCCATGTCGAGCACGCGGTCCACGTCGTCGACGACGGGGAACGCAGCTGGCTGGTGCTCGAGGGCGACGCCGCGCCGTCGCTCGCGACGTGGCTCGACCGCATGCGGTTCATGCTGCGCGTCGAGGTCGCCGACGTGAGCGAGCGGTTCGCCGTCATCGGCGCGATGCCGAGCGGCGACGGGTTCCCGGTCGAGCTCCCCGACGGCGCGCTGACCTGGCGCGATCCGTGGCGGAAGGTGCTGGCCGACGGCTACGGCTACGCCCCGGAGGCGGGGCACGCGGGCGCGGCATGGCGGTACGCCGAGGCGATCGTGCCCCGCGACGCCCTCCCGAGCCTCGCCGGCGCCGTCCGGTCGGGTTCGGTCCAGGTCGCCGGCGCGCTCGCGCTCGAGGCGCTGCGAATCGCCGCGTGGCGCCCGCGCTTCGCGACCGAGGTCGACGAGCGTACCCTGCCGCACGAGCTCGACTGGCTCCGCAGCGCGGTCGACCTGCACAAGGGGTGCTACCGCGGACAGGAGACCGTCGCGAAGGTCGTGAACCTCGGCCGTCCCCCGCGCCGCCTCGTGATGCTCCACCTCGACGGCAGCGATACGGTCCTTCCGAAGCGGGGCGACGCCGTCGTCGGGCTCAAGGTCCGTCCCGAGCCGGCGCCGGGCGACGAGCCCGAACGCCGCGCGGTCGGCGCCGTCACCTCCGCCGGCATGCACCACGAACTCGGCCCGATCGCCCTCGCGGTCGTCAAGCGCGCCGTTCCGGCCGACCTCGAGCTCATCGTCGAGAGCCACGGCATCGACGTCGCCGCGGCGCAGGTCGAGATCGTGCCCGCCGGGGCGGCGGCGGCGGTCGAGGTGCCCCGCCTGCCGAGGCTCGGCATCCGGCCGTGACCCGATCGCCCGGCGGGGCGACCCGGCTGGGCAGGCGAGGGGGCCGGCTGCGCGACTCGCTTCCGGCGATCCTGCAGATCACCGTCACCGCGATCGCGGCGTACTCGTTCTCGCTGTTCGTCGTCGGGCACGAGCAGCCGCTGATCTCTGCCCTCGTCGCCATCACGTCGCTCGGGTTCGTGCGCGACGCGCGTCCGATCCGGGTGCTCGAGACCGTCATCGCCATGACTCTCGGCATCGCGCTGGCCGAGGCGCTGCTGCTCGTCGCGGGCAGCGGCATCTGGCAGTACGCGCTCGCGCTCGCCGTGACGCTCGCGGTGGCGCGGTTCCTGTCGGGCAACGCGTCGTTCGCGATCGCCGCGGCCGTGCAGTGCTCGCTGGTGATGCTCGTCCCCGCGCCAGAGGGCGGCCCGTTCGTCCGGACGCTGGACGCCGTGGTCGGCGGGGCGTTCGCGCTGCTCGCGACCGCCGTGATCCCGCGCGATCCGCGCCGCACCGCCCTCCGCGACGGCCGACGCCTGCTCGACGAGCACGTCGCGGTCCTCCTCGAGCTCGCGGCGGCCCTCCGGTCGGGTGAGGCGGATGCCGCGGGGCGGGCGCTCTCCCGCGCGCGCGCCACGCAGCCCGCGGTCGAGGCGTGGACCGCGAGCGTCGACTCGGGCATCGCGATCGCCCGGCTGTCGCCGATCGTGCGCCGGGCCAGGTTCGACCTCGAACGGCAGCGCGCGATGCTCTCCGGCGTCGACCTCGCGACGCGCAACCTCCGGATCGTCTCGCGCCGGGTCGAGTGGAGCCTCCGCGACGGACGACCGCGCGAGGCGGTCGCCGACGTGGTCGCCCGGATCGCGGTCGCCGTCGAGGTGTTCGACGAGTCGCTGCGCGACGTGGCGCAGCAGCCCGTCGCGCGGCAGGGCTTCGCGGAGATCCTCCGGCACCTCGACCCCGTCGCCATCCTGCCCGACGGCTCGCAGGGCGACCGGAACACGCTCGCCGCGCTCCGCCCGTACCTCGTGGACCTCCTGACCGCGACCGGGCTCGGCCTCGACGAGGCGCGGGCGCTCCTGCCCGGCGACTGAGGCGCGCCGGCGCGGCGGGCGTGCCTCAGCTCGGCGCGACCGACGACCAGTCCACCGTGAGCTCGCCGAGCCGCCAGCGCCGGACGCCCCCGTGCACCGGCCACCCCTCGTCGCGCAGGCCGCGGGCGAGCGCGATCCAGCGCTGCGACGGGCCGTAGACCGACAGCGGTGCGTGCACCCGCCAGCCTCGGTCGAGCGCCTCGAGCAGGTCGTGCACGCGCTCGCCGGGGACGTTCCGGTGGATCAGCGCCTTCGGCAGTCGCTCGGCGACCACCGACGGGGCGTCGAGCCCGGTCAGGCGGAGGCTGACCGTGAACGTCCGCGGCGCGGCATCCGTCACGCCCACCCAGCTCGAGATGCGGCCGAGCTCGTCGCACGTGCCCTCGACGAGGAGGCCGCCGGGCGCGAGGCGCTCGGCCATGCGGGCCCAGGCGCCGGCGACGTCGTCCTCGTCGTACTGGCGGAGCACGTTGAAGGCGCGGATCACCGCGGGGCGGCGACCGCCCGGCACGGGCACCTCGAACCCGCCGACCCCGAACGAGACGGGCAGGTCGGCGGCGAACGGGGTCCGGCCGTCACGGACGTCGGCGAGCTGCGCGTCCGCGCTCCGGACCCGCGCCGGGTCGATCTCGAGGCCCAGCACGCGCACGTCGGCGCGCGACCGGCGCAGCCGCGCCGCGAGCTCGAACGCGGTCACGCCGCTCGCCCCGAAGCCGAGGTCGACCACGAGCGGATCTGCGGCGCGGCGGAACCCGGGCTGCTCGGCGATCCAGCGGTCGATGCGGCGCAGGCGGTTCGTGTTCGTCGTGCCCCGTGTGATGGATCCGACCGGCATGCCCTCCAGTGTCGCAGCCCGCCCGGTCCGCGGCATCCGCGGGCCCCGCGGCATCCGTCACGGTTCGACCCCGCCCCCTGCCCGCCGCGACCGGGTCGCTAGGCTGGACCGCATGGTCTACACCCTCGTGCTGCTGCGCCACGGCCAGAGCGACTGGAACCAGAAGAACCTGTTCACCGGCTGGGTCGACGTGCGGCTCAGCGACCAAGGCCGCGCCGAGGCGGAGCGCGCCGGCGAGCTGCTCGTCGAGAAGGGGGTCCTCCCCGACGTGCTGCACACCTCGGTCCTGACCCGTGCCATCCAGACCGCCGACCTCGCGCTCGAGGCGGCCGACCGCCTCTGGATCGACGTGCGCCGCTCGTGGCGGCTCAACGAGCGCCACTACGGTGCGCTGCAGGGCCTCGACAAGGCCGAGACGCTCGAGAAGTACGGCCAGGAGCAGTTCATGCTCTGGCGCCGCTCGTTCGACACGCCGCCGCCCGTCCTCGCCGACGACGCCGAGTGGTCGCAGGTCGGCGACCCGCGGTACGCGGACCTGTCGGACGACGAGATGCCTCGCACCGAGTGCCTGAAGGACGTCATCGCGCGCATGCTCCCGTACTGGGAGACCGACATCATCCCCGACCTGAAGACCGGCAAGACCGTGCTCGTCACCGCGCACGGCAACTCGCTGCGCGCGCTCGTCAAGCACCTCGACGGCATCTCCGACGAGGAGATCGCCGAGCTGAACATCCCGACCGGCATCCCGCTCGTCTATGAGCTCGGCGAGGACTTCATGCCCACGAAGCCCGGCGAGTACCTCGACCCCGAGGCCGCCGCCGCCGGCGCCGCGGCGGTCGCCGCCCAGGGCAAGAAGTAGCCGACCCGCGACGACGACGAGGGCCGAGCGGATGTCGCATCCGCTCGGCCCTCGTGCGTCGTGTCGCGTCGGGCGACGGGGATCAGGCCGGCTCGGGGACCCAGTCGCCCGTCGCGAGGTAGAGCACCTTCTGGGCGATCGAGACCGCGTGGTCGCCGAAGCGCTCGTGGTAGCGGCTCGCGAGGGTCGCGTCGACCGTCGCGGTGGCCTCGCCCTTCCACGTCTCGCCGAGCACCTTCTCGAAGACGGAGAGGTGGAGCTCGTCGACCTGGTCGTCCTTGTTGCGGATCTCGTCGGCGATCGTGACGTCCTGCGTGCGCAGCAGCTCCACGAGCTGGCGGGCCACCTCGACGTCGAGCGCGCCCATCTCGTGGAACGTCGGTCGGAGGGACTTCGGCACGACCTTGTCGGGGAAGCGGTACCGGGCGAGCTGGGAGATGTGCATCGCGAGGTCGCCCATGCGCTCGAGCGAGGCGGAGATGCGGAGCGCGCTCACGGTGATCCGAAGGTCGCGGGCGACGGGCTGCTGGCGGGCCAGGATCGTGATCGCGAGCTCGTCGAGCGCCTGCGCACGCTGATCGATCAGGTGGTCGTCGGCGATGACCTCCTCGGCGAGGCTCACGTTCGACTCGTTGAAGGCGCGCGTCGCCTTGTCGATGGCCTGGGCGACGAGCGTCGCGATCTCGACGAGGCCGTCCTGAACCTCGCGCAGTTCCTGCTGGAACACCTCACGCATGTGTGTGACCCCTTCGATGGTCTCGAGCTCCCACGACGGGCACGCGGGACGACCGGTCTCGGACCGGCACGCGACATCCTCGCCGTCGAAGTTGAACGGCAGGTGCCGTGCTGCTGAACTCTCCCTAACCTACCCCCGCCCGGCGTCCGCCCGGGTGAATCGGGGGTGACCGGCACGGTTAGGGTGGTGCCATGGACTCCACCTGGTCGGTGCTGGTCGCGCTGACCTTCGGCATCCTCCTCGGGGCCGGGTTCACGGTCGTGCTGCACATGGCCGAACGCCGCGGCCAGAGCGCGGCCCGCGTCGTCGCACCGACGATCCCCGACGGGGTCGACCAGGTGCTCGACGTCCTGGAGTCCGCGGGCGTCGTGCTCGATCCCTCCAACAACGTGCTCCGCGCCTCGCCCGGCGCCCTCGCGATGGGGCTGGTCCGCAACCAGATGCTCGCGCACGCCGAGCTCGTCGACCTCGTGTCGCGCGTGCGCCGGACCGGCGAGCCGGTCGCCCTCGAGATCGAGCTCCCGCGCGGACCCTTCGGCGATGCGACGATGCGGCTCCAGGTCCGCGTCGCGCGGCTCGGGACCCGGTTCGTGCTGCTGCTCGCCGACGACCGCACCGAGGCGCACCGCCTCGACGAGGTGCGGCGCGACTTCATCGCCAACATCAGCCACGAGCTGAAGACGCCGATCGCCTCGGTCAGCCTGCTCGCCGAGGCGCTCGACCAGGCCGCCGACGAACCCGAACAGGTCCGCCGCTTCGCCGATCGGCTGGGCGTCGAGTCGACCCGGTTGGCGCACATCACGAGCGAGGTCATCGAACTCTCGCGGCTCCAGGCCCGCGATGCGCTGCGGCGCGACGAACTCGTCGACATCGATCGCGTGGTGGCGGCCGCCGTCGACCAGAACCGCGTGGTCGCCGCGGCGAGGGGCATCGACGTGGCGGCCCGCGCGAAGTCCCGTGCGGAGGTCTACGGCGACGAGGCGCTGCTCGTCGTCGCCCTGCACAACCTGATCTCGAACGCGATCGGCTACTCCAGCGAGGGCGGACGGGTCGGGGTCGGCGCCATCGTCGACGGCGACGCCGTCGAGATCTCGGTCGCCGACCAGGGCATCGGCATCGCCCCGGAGGACATCGACCGCGTGTTCGAGCGCTTCTACCGCGTCGACCAGGCCCGCTCGCGGAACACCGGAGGCTCCGGCCTCGGCCTCAGCATCGTCAAGCACACCGTCCAGAACCACGGCGGCGACGTGCGGGTGTGGTCGCGGCCGGGCCGTGGCTCGACCTTCACGATCCGGCTCCCGCTCGCCGAGCGACCCATCTCGCGGGAGCCGGCGGATGACGCCGAACCCGCCTCCGACGCGCCGGTCCCCGTCGCGGAGGACACGAAGACCCGAATCGCCGCGGCACTTCCCGCCGCGCCATCCCGAGGAGACCGAGAGTGACCCGCATCCTGCTCGTCGAGGACGAGATCGCGCTGAGCGACCCGCTGAGCTTCCTGCTCGAACGCGAGGGCTACGAGGTGGAGGTGGCCGCCGACGGCCTCGCCGCCGTGGCCGCGTTCGATCGCGACGGCGCCGACCTCGTGCTGCTCGACCTCATGCTGCCCGGCCTCCCGGGGACCGAGGTCTGCCGCGAGATCCGCCAGCGCTCCAGCGTGCCCATCATCATGCTGACCGCCAAGGACTCCGAGGTGGACATCGTGGTCGGACTCGAGCTGGGCGCCGACGACTACGTGACGAAGCCGTACTCGACGCGCGAGCTGCTCGCGCGCATCCGCGCGGTGCTCCGCCGTCGCACCGAGCCGGGCGACCTCGACGACGCCGTGATCGAGGGCGGCCGGGTCAAGATGGACGTCGACCGCCACACGGTCGAGGTCGACGGCGCGGCCGTCGCGATGCCCCTCAAGGAGTTCGAGCTGCTCGAGCTGCTCATGCGCAACGCGGGTCGCGTCCTCACGCGCGGCCAGCTCATCGATCGCGTGTGGGGGAGCGACTACTTCGGCGACACGAAGACCCTCGACGTCCACATCAAGCGGATCCGGTCGAAGATCGAGGTCACCCCGTCCGAGCCCGTGCAGCTCGTGACCGTGCGCGGGCTCGGCTACCGCTTCGAGGCGTAGCCGCGACGAGAAGAGCGGATGCCGCCGGCTCGCGCCGCGGCATCCGCTCTCGTGGTCTTCGGGCCCCTACGGGACCAGGTCCTCGTACTCCGGGAGGCGGCCGTCGAGGACGGGCACCTGGATCTCGACGCCCTCGGCGCTGCCGGCCTGGAGGTACACGGAGACGAGGCCGCCGACCTCGGCGTCGAGGTTCTCGATGAGCAGCGGCTCCTCCTCGGCGGTGCCGAGCGAGACGGTCTCGCCGCCGTCGACGTCGATCTCGAACGTGTCGCCCTGGTCGACGAACTGGACCGAGAGCGTCTCGTCGTCGGTGCCGGTGTTCGTGACCGAGAGGACGAGGTTGCCCTCCTCGCCCTCGTCGCTCACGACGAGGACGTTGCGCACGTCGAGGGCGCCGACATCGGCCGAGACGCCGTCGCTCGCGTCGTACTTCTCGGTGGTCGCCTGGTAGGTCAGCATGGCGCAGCCGCTGCCGCCGATGGCGATGCCGAGAGCCAGGGCAGCGGATGCCGCGAGACGCGCCTTCACAGAACCTCCAAGGACGAGCGTGCGCGCAGCGGAATGCGACCCGCGCGCGTGGGATCGAGTCGAGTGTAGCCCATGGCGTCGGCGCCCTCCGGGCGCGGAGGCGGAACCTTAGCACTACCTCGGTGTGATATCCTGAAAGTTGCCGAAAGGACGTCTATTCATGCTTTTTGAGGTTGGCGAGACCGTCGTTTACCCCCACCACGGTGCCGCAACGATCGTCGAAGTCAAGAAACGCATCATCAAGGGCGAAGAGAAGCTCTACCTCAAGCTGAACGTCACGCAGGGAGACCTCGTGATCGAGGTGCCCGCAGAGAACGTCGACCTGGTCGGCGTGCGTGACGTGATCGGCAAGGAGGGCCTCGACAAGGTCTTCGAGGTGCTGCGCGCCCCCTTCACCGAGGAGCCGACCAACTGGTCGCGCCGCTACAAGGCGAACCTCGAGAAGCTCGCCTCCGGCGACGTGATCAAGGTCTCCGAGGTCGTGCGCGACCTCTGGCGCCGCGATCAGGACCGCGGTCTCTCCGCGGGCGAGAAGCGCATGCTCGCGAAGGCCCGCCAGATCCTGATCTCCGAGCTCGCGCTCGCAGAGAAGACCGACGAGGAGCAGGCTTCGACCGTCCTCGACGAGGTGCTCGCCTCCTAGCGTCGAGCCCCTTCGACGATCGCCGCCGGCGCGGAAGCGCACGGCGGCGATCGTCGTCTGCGGAGCCGGATCCCGGACCGGACCGGACCGGTCGGCCCGGGTCGATCGGCCCGCTCGGGCCACGGTCCGGCGACTACGGTGGAGGGGTGAACGACTCCACCGTCGCCGTCATCGTCGTCGCCGCCGGGTCCGGCACCCGGCTCGGGCATCCGGAACCCAAGGCCCTCGTCCCCCTCGGTGAGGACACGATCCTCGGCGTCGCGTTGGATGCCGTGCTCGGCATGCGCGATGCGCCGTTCGTGGTCGTGGTGGCGCCGGCCGACCGCGTCGACGAGGTGCGCGAGCGCTCCGCTCCGCGCGCGGCCGCGGCATCCGTCGACCTCGTGGTCGTCGCCGGCGGCCTCACCAGGCAGGAGTCCGTCGCGCGCGGCATCGCCGAGCTCCCGCGCGAGATCGAGGTCGTGCTCGTGCACGACGCGGCCCGCCCGCTCGCGCCGTCCGCGGTGTTCGACGAGGTGGCCGCCGCGGTCGAGTCGCGCGGGCACGGCATCGTGCCCGGACTGCCCGTCGTCGACACCGTCAAGCGCGTCGACGGCGAAGGGCACGTCCTCGAGACGGTGGACCGCTCGGAGCTCGCCGCGATGCAGACCCCGCAGGGCTTCCCGCGCGAGGTGCTCGAGTCGGCATACGCCGCGGCCGGCGCGGACTTCACGGACGATGCCGCGCTCGTCGCCGCCGCCGGCGTGCCCGTCGACGTGGTGCCGGGCGACGCGCGGGCGTTCAAGGTCACGGTGCCCTCCGACCTGCACCGTGCCGAGCAGCTGCTCGCCGAACGGACTGCGAACGGCGCGGCCGGCGAGCGGTCGACCCAGCGCGCGCTTCCCGCGCACGCGGCGGTGCCGCGCGTCGGCACCGGCATCGACGTGCACGCCTTCGCCGACGCACAAGACACGCCGCTCTGGCTCGCGGGCCTGCACTGGCCGGGGGAGCGCGGCCTCTCGGGGCACTCCGACGGCGACGCGGTCGCGCACGCGATCTGCGACGCGCTCCTCGCCGCCGCCGGCCTCGGCGACATCGGCGGCATGTTCGGCACCGACGACCCGCGGTTCTCGGGCGCGCACGGCGAGGTCTTCGTCGGCGAGACCGTGCGACGGCTCGCCGCGGCCGGATGGCGCGTCGGCAACGTGTCGGTCCAGGTCGTCGGCAACCGCCCGAAGCTCGCGCCCCGCCGCGCCGAGGCGGAGGCCCTGCTGACCGGCATCGTCGGCGCGCCCGTGAGCGTCGCCGCGACGACGACCGACGGCTTGGGGTTCACCGGCCGCGGCGAGGGGGTCACCGCGATCGCGACCGCGCTCGTCCTGCCGGCCTGACGTCGGCCGCGGCGCACGCCGAGGGCATCGGCGACCCGTGCAGCGCTGAGGCGCGGCATCCGTTCGCCGTTCTCGCAGCGGGCGCGCCGGTACGCTTGACGGGTGACCGTGCGACTCCACGATTCGAAGGCCCAGGCCCTGCGTGACTTCGTGCCCCTCGAGGAGGGGCACGTCGGCATGTACGTCTGCGGGCCGACCGTGCAGTCGAGCCCGCACATCGGGCACCTGCGGAGCGCTCTGGTGTACGACATCATGCGTCGCTGGTTCATGGCGCGCGGGTACGCGGTGACGTTCGTGCGCAACGTGACCGACATCGACGACAAGATCCTGAACGCCGCCGCCGAGGAGGGCATCGGCGAGCAGTGGTGGTCGCTCGCGTACCGGGTGGAGCTCGAGTTCACCGCCGCCTACAACGCGCTCGGCATCCTGCCGCCGACCTACGAGCCGCGCGCCACCGCGAGCGTCACGCAGATGCAGCGGATCATCCAGCGACTGATCGACCGGGGCCACGCCTACGCGGCGCCCGACGGCTCGGGCGACGTCTACTTCGACACCGGCAGCTGGCCCGCCTACGGCGAGCTGACCCGGCAGGCCCGCGAGAACATGGAGGCGGCGGCCGACTCCGACCCGCGGGGCAAGCGCGACCCGCGCGACTTCGCTCTGTGGAAGGGGCACAAGCCGACCGAGCCGCGCTCGGCGGGCTGGGAGTCGCCGTGGGGCCCGGGCCGGCCCGGATGGCACATCGAGTGCTCGGCCATGGCCGCGCGCTACCTCGGGCCCGAGTTCGACATCCACGGGGGCGGCCTCGACCTGCGCTTCCCGCACCACGAGAACGAGCTCGCCCAGTCCACGGCGGCCGGCGACGGCTTCGCCCGCCACTGGGTGCACAACGGCCTCGTGAACGTCGGCGGCCAGAAGATGTCCAAGTCGCTCGGCAACTCGGTCTACGCGAGCGAGCTCACGGCGCTCGCGTCGCCGCTCGCCGTCCGCTACCTGCTCGGCCAGGCGCACTACCGCTCGACGCTCGACTACTCGCCCGACTCGCTCGCCGAGGCCGAGGCGGCGGTCGATCGCATCCGGACCTTCCTGACCCGGGTCGACCGGCGTCTCGCCGGCACCCGCTACGCCGACGAGGGGGCGGATGCCTCGTGGCCCGAGGCCTTCGCCGTGGCCATGGACGACGACCTCGGCGTGCCGCAGGCGCTCGCGGTCCTGCACGAGACCGTCCGCGCCGGGAACCAGGCGCTCGACGGGGAGGACCTCGGGACCGCAGCCGACCTGCGCGGGCAGGTGCTCGCCATGGTCCGGGTGCTCGGCATCGACCCGACCGACCCGCTGTGGGCGACGGATGCCGGACCCGCGGCCACCGCGCTCGACACCCTCGTCGCCCGACTCCTCGAGGATCGCCGCGCTGCGCGCGCCTCGAAGGACTGGGCCGCCGCCGACCGCATCCGCGCCGAGCTCACGGACGCCGGCATCACCATCGAAGACAGCCAGACCGGAACGCATTGGAGCCTCACCTCATGAAGGGCAGCAGCGGAAAGCCTCGCGCGGGAGCCGTGCGGAAGAAGGGCAAGGGCAAGAAGGTCGGAACCGGCGGCCACAGCCGCAAGGCCCTCGAGGGCAAGGGACCCACGCCGAAGGCCGAGGACCGCCCGTACCACCAGGCGCACAAGCGCAAGGCGGCCGCCGAGCGTGCCGCGGCGAAGTCCGGTGGACGCGGCGGGCAGCGGCCCGGCGCCCCGCGCGGCGCCTCGGGCGCCGCTCGTCGGGCGAAGTCGGGCGACGAGTCCGAGATCGTGACCGGTCGCAACGCCGTCGTGGAAGCGCTGCGCACGCGCATCCCCGCGACGACGCTCTACATCGCGGCCCGGATCGAGATGGACGACCGCGTCAAGGAGGCCGTGAAGGTCGCCACGAACCGCGGCATCCCGATCCTCGAGGTCATGCGCCCCGAGCTCGACCGGCTCTCGGGCGAGGGCGGCGTGCACCAGGGGCTCGCACTCAAGGTGCCGCCGTACGAGTACGCGCACCCGGTCGACCTGCTCGACGAGGTGATCGACTCGGGCGAGACGCCGCTGTTCGTGGCACTCGACGGCATCACCGATCCGCGCAACCTCGGCGCCATCATCCGCTCGACCGCCGCCTTCGGCGGCCAGGGCGTCATCGTGCCGCAGCGACGGTCGGTCGGCGTGACCGCGTCCGCATGGAAGACGTCGGCGGGCGCCGCGGCGCGCGTGCCCGTGGCGATGGCCTCGAACCTCACGCAGACGTTGAAGGCGCTCAAGGAGCGCGGCGTCTTCGTGCTCGGGCTCGACGGCGGCGGCGACGTGTCGCTGCCCGGCCTCGACTTCGCCGACCGCCCGATCGTCATCGTCGTCGGTTCCGAGGGCAAGGGCCTCTCGCGGCTCGTCACCGAGACCTGCGACGCGGTCGTGTCGATCCCCATCTCGGCCGCGACCGAATCGCTCAACGCCGGCATCGCGGCATCCGTCACGCTCTACGAGATCGCGAAGCTCCGCGCCGAGTAGCCGCGCTCCCGGCGGTCGGGCACGACGCGCGCCGCGCCGGTGGTCGAGGAGGACGCGCAGCGCCCGTATCGAGACTTGTGCGTCCGGTGGTCGAGTAGGACGCGTAGCGCCCGTATCGAGACCAGCCCGATCGGTGGTCGAGTAGGACGCGTAGCGCCCGTATCGAGACCTGTGCGTCCGGTGGTCGAGGAGGACGCGCAGCGCCCGTATCGGGGCTTACACCCAGCGCTTCCGACTCGCCGGTCCGAGTGCGTCGAGGTCATCCGCCGCCAATGCGAGCCGCTTGGCACGACTCCAGTTCTGCACCTGCTTCTCCCTGGTGAACGCGTCGTCGATGCGCGAGTACTCCTCGAAGTAGATCAACTCGACCGGGAGACGGCGACGCGTGTAGTCGGCGCCCTCGCCGGCGCTGTGCTGTGCGAGGCGGCGGTCGAGATCCACAGTGCTTCCGACGTAGGTGGTTCCGTCGGCGCATCTGAGCATGTACATGAATGGCATGGGGTGAGCATGGCGCAGGCGTGTACTCGTTGCGCGTCTCCATCCCCAGACGGTCTCGATACGGGCGCTGCGCGTCCTACTCGACCACCGGGGCGATGCGCGTCGTACTCGACCACCGGTGAGCCGGAGCTCGGTCTCGATACTGGCGCTGCGCGTCCTACTCGACCACCGAGGCGATGCGCGTCGTACTCGACCACCGGTGAGCCGGAGCTCGGTCTCGATACGGGCGCTGCGCGTCCTACTCGACCACCGGGCGATGCGCGTCGTACTCGAGCGGCGACCGGGCGATCAGACCTTGAGGCGCCAGTCGCCCTCGTCGTCGGGGTGATGCACGGGCACGGCGGCGGTGTCGGGGGCCACCGCGGGCATCGCGGTCGTGATCGCCTCGGTCGGCGGGCCGATCACGGTCGCCTCGTCGCGACGGTGGCGCAGCACGTCGTTGATGTACGAGGTGAGGGCTTCGGCGAGCGGGATGTCGTGGCCCGATGTCTGGGCCATGTACCACCGGTGCTCCAGCAGCTGGTGGAAGATCTCGGCGGGCTCCAGCTTGCCGCGGAGCTCCGGCGGCACGGCCCTGACGACCGGCTCGAACACGCGCATGAGCCATTCGTGGGCGACCATCTCCTCGTCGGCGTCCTTGCGGTAGGCCGCGCGATACGAGTCGAGGTCGTTGAGCAGGCGACGCGCCTGGTTCTCGCCGGCGTCGAGGCCGGTGAGGCGCAGCAGCCGCCGCTGGTGGTGCCCCGCGTCGACGACCTTGGGCTGGATGCGGAGCGTGGTGCCCGACTCGTCGGTGCGGATCGCGAGCTCCTCGATGTCGAAGCCGAGGTCGTTGAGGCGGTTCACGCGCTCGTTGATGCGCCAGCGCTCGGCCATGCCGAAGGACTCGCTGCCGGTGAGCTCGCGCCAGAGGTTCCGGTAGGCGTCGACGATGCCGTTCGAGATGCGCACGGGGTCGAGCTCGTCGGCGACGCGCCCGCCCGCCTCGAGGTCGAGCAGTTCGCCCGCGATGTTGACGCGAGCGATCTCGAGGTCGTTCTCGCGCTGGCCGTTGGAGAGCCCGCCCTCGTACAGCTTGCCGGTCTCGGCGTCGACGAGGTAGGCCGCGAAGGCGCCCGCATCGCGGCGGAACAGGGTGTTCGAGAGCGACACGTCGCCCCAGAAGAAGCCGATGATGTGCAGGCGGACGAGCAGCACCGCGAGCGCGTCCACGAGCCGCGTCGCCGTGTCGGGCCGGAGCGTCTGCGAGAACAGCGCGCGGTAGGGCAGCGAGAACCGGAGGTGGCGGGTGACGAGCACGGGCGCGAGCGCCTCGCCGTCGGCATCCGTGCGGTTCGTGATCACGGCCACCGGTTCGACGCACGGGATCTCGAGGCGCTGCAGCGTCCGGAGCATCTCGTACTCGCCCTTGGCCATCTCGGCCGTCGTCTCCTTGATGGCCACGACGTGACCGCCGAGGTGCGCGAAGCGCACGAGGTGCCGGGAGATGCCCTTGGGCAGGGCGGCGATGTGCTCGCTCGGCCAGGCCTCGAGTGGGAGGTCCCACGGGAGGTCGAGCAGTGCGGGATCGGTCATCGCCGACGTGATCGAGAGAGTGCCGCTCATCAGGGACAGCGTACCGGGGAACGGCGAAGCCGGCCGGGCCGAGGGCCCGACCGGCTTCGTGGACGATCCGAGGAGGTCAGCTGACGACGGCCTCGGTGCTGAGGCGCTCGCCCGACTCGGCGTCGAACACGTGCACGTGCTTCGGCGTCGGGAGCAGGTAGACGGTCTCGCCCGAGTACGGGTGGTTGCGGCCGTCGACGCGCGCGACGATGTCGGTGCGCTTGCCCTCGATCTCGGCGTGGCCGTAGAGGTAGCCGTCGGCGCCGAGCTCCTCGACGATGTCGACGACGACCTCGATGCCCTCGCCGGGCGTCGTGGAGACGGTGATGTCCTCCGGGCGGACGCCGACCGTGACGATCGAACCGGACGCCTGCGAGATCGCGTCGCGCTCGACCGGCACGACGGCCTTGCCGAAGAGGACGCCGCCCTCGGTGACGTCGGCGTGGAACAGGTTCATCGCCGGCGAGCCGATGAAGCCGGCCACGAAGACGTTGCTCGGCCGCTCGTACAGCTCGCGCGGGGTGCCGACCTGCTGGAGGACGCCGTCCTTCAGGACCGCGATGCGGTCGCCCATGGTGAGCGCCTCGGTCTGGTCGTGCGTGACGTAGACCGTCGTGACGCCGAGGCGGCGCTGGAGCGAGGCGATCTGGGTGCGGGTCTGCACGCGGAGCTTGGCGTCGAGGTTCGACAGCGGCTCGTCCATGAGGAAGACCTGGGGCTGGCGCACGATCGCGCGGCCCATGGCGACGCGCTGGCGCTGGCCGCCCGAGAGCGCCTTGGGCTTGCGGTTGAGGTACGGCTCGAGGTCGAGCAGCTTCGCGGCCTCGAGGACCCGCGCTGCGCGCTCCTCCTTGCCGACGCCCGCGATCTTGAGCGCGAAGCCCATGTTCTCGGCGACGGTCATGTGGGGGTACAGCGCGTAGTTCTGGAAGACCATCGCGATGTCGCGGTCCTTCGGGGGGACGTCGGTGACGTTCCGGTCGCCGATGAAGATGTTGCCCTCGTTGACCTCTTCGAGGCCGGCGAGCATCCGCAGCGAGGTGGACTTGCCGCAGCCCGAGGGACCGACGAGGACGAGGAACTCCCCGTCTGCGATCTCGAGGTCGAGCTGGTCGACGGCGGGACGGGTGCCACCCGGGTACAGGCGGGTGGCCTTGTCGAACGTGACTGACGCCATGGTTCTGTTCTCCTTCACCGGCAGGTACGTGCCGGACGATCCGTAGTGAATGGAAACGCCGACTTCGATGTCGACGCCCCCTCAGTATGCCATGCCATCGCCGAGGCACCGATTCCGCGACGAATGCACCGGCCCGGCCGGGGCCGATGGGGCGGATGCCGCGTCCAGCCCGCGTCCGGGCGTCGTTTGGACGATTCCCAGTGATCGCTCCTACACTCTTCGGTGCGTGCGCCCTCATGCGCGCGCGCCCCCACAGCGACCCGGAGTTGACCCACGATGAGCACTGGCGGATCAGAGCCACGCCCCACCCGCAACCAACGCCGCGAGGCGGCCCGCGAGAAGGCCCGCGTCCTGCGGGAGGAGCAGCGCAAGCGCGATCGCCGGAACAAGTTCCTCATCCAGGGCGGCGTCGTGCTCGCGATCGTCGCGGTGGCGGCGCTGATCGGGGCCATCGTCTTCAACAGCGTCCGCCCCGAGGGCCCCGGCCCGCGGAACATGGCGAGCGACGGGATCCTCCTCGTCGGCGGCGAGGCCGGCATCGAGCCCGTCGAGACCCCCGCGATCCCCGCCGGCGGGCAGCCGACCCCGACGGTGCCCGACGAGAGCGGCACGGTCGCCAACATCGTGGTCTACGTCGACTACCTGTGCCCGTTCTGCGGCCAGTTCGAGACGACCAACTCCGAGACCATGCGCACCATGGTCGAGCAGGGCGCGGCGACCCTCGAGATCCACCCGATCGCGATCCTCACGAACAAGTCCGCCGGCACGCAGTACTCGCTGCGCGCCGCGAACGCCGCCGCGTGCGTGGCGGAGGAGTCGCCCGAGGCGTTCTTCGACTTCAACGCGCTCATGTTCGCGAACCAGCCCGAGGAGCTCACGGCCGGACTCACGAACGACGAGATCGCGGAGCTCGCGGCCCAGGCCGGGGCCGCCTCGTCGGTCGACTCCTGCATCGACGACACCAGGTTCAAGAGCTGGGTGCAGGATGCCACGGAGCGAGCGCTCACCGAGCCGATCCCGAACTCCGAACTCGAGTCGGTCACCGGAACGCCGACGGTGCTCGTGAACGGCAAGCAGTACGTCGGCTCCCTCGAGGACCCGGCCGAGTTCCAGGCGTTCGTGCTCCAGGCCACCGGCGAGAGCTACTCGGAGTCCGAGGCGACGCCGACCCCGACGCCCACGCCCGAGGCGGGCTGACCCCGACCCGATCGGACGACGACGGCCCGGCGACCGCCGGGCCGTCGTCGTGCGCGACGCCCGTGCGTCGGTAGGATGACAGGGTCCCTGCCGGCTTGGCGCAATTGGTAGCGCACCGCTCTTGTAAAGCGGTGGTTACGGGTTCGAGTCCCGTAGCCGGCTCGATGTCGACTTCCTCCGGCCGTCCGGACCCGGCTCCGGCGGCGCCGTCTCCCGGCGTGCCGGACGGTCCCGACCACGTCCACCACCACGCGCACGCCGAGTCGTCGCGCGTGCCGATGCAGGTCGCCATCGCGCTCACGATCGTGTCGGGCGGCCTCGTCGCGCTGCAGTCGCGCATCAACGGCGAACTCGCGCGCGAGCTCGCCGACTTCTCGGTCGCCGCGGCGATCTCGTTCGGCTCGGGGCTGGCGATCCTCGCGCTGCTCGCAGCGGCGTGGCCGGAGGGGCGTCGGGGCCTCCGGCGGGCGCTCGACGCGGTGCGCG
Source organism: Agromyces luteolus (assembly GCF_009729855.1). Taxonomy (GTDB): domain Bacteria; phylum Actinomycetota; class Actinomycetes; order Actinomycetales; family Microbacteriaceae; genus Agromyces; species Agromyces luteolus. The sequence goes on from NZ_WODA01000016.1 coordinate 116,821, forward strand.
CCGGGCGCGTGGCGTGGTGGATGCTGCTCGGCGGCGTCGCGGGCGCATGGTTCGTGGCGACCCAGGGGCTCGCGGCCGGAGTGCTCGGCGTGGCGCTGTTCACGGTGTCGATCGTCGCCGGGCAGACCCTGGGCGGCGTCGTGTTCGACGCCGTCGGCCTCGGTCCGGGCGGCCGCCGGCCGCTCAGCCCGACCCGCATCGCGGGCGCCGCGCTCGCGCTCGTCGCCGTCGGCTGGGCGGTGTCGGCCCAGCTCGCCGAGGCGGTGCCGCTCCAGCTCATGCTGCTGCCGTTCTCCGCCGGCATCGGCGTGTCGTGGCAGCAGGCGATGAACGGCCGCGTGCGCACCGCAGCCGCGAGTGCGCTCGCGGCGACGTTCGTGAACTTCCTCGTTGGCACCGCGGTGCTCGTCGTCGTGATGCTCGCGCACGCGGCATCCGTCGGCTGGCCGACCGCGTTCCCGGCGGATCCCCTGCTCTACGCCGGCGGGGCGATCGGCTGCGTGTTCATCGCGGCGCAGGCCGTGCTGGTGCGGCGCGTGGGCGTGCTCGTGCTCGCCCTCGGGCTGGTGGCCGGCCAGCTCGCGACCGCGCTCGCGCTCGACCTGCTGGCGCCGACCTCGGCTCGCCCCGTGGGCTTCGCGACGATCGGGGGGACCGTGCTCGCGCTCGTCGCCGTCGCGCTCGCGAGCATCCGCCGGCGGCCGGCGCGGCACGTCGCGGCCGAGGCCGCGGGAGCGTCGACCGCCGACGCTCCCGGCGGGGTCACGTCAGGGCGGTGAACCGGTCCGCGGTGCGGGCATCGAGGCGACGCTGGGGGCGGTCGGCTGCGCTGCGGCCGCCCACGTAGAGCCAGCCGAGCAGGTGCTCGTCGTCGGCGAGGCCGTGCACGCGCGCGACGGCCGGATGCCGCGTGAACGGCCCCGTGCGCCACATGACGCCCCAGCCGGCGTCGTCGAGCAGCAGGGCGAGCAGGTGCCCGACGCCGGCCGCCGACGCCTCCTGCTCCCAGGCCGGCACCTTCGGATGCGGTCGCACGACGGCGACGAGCGCGAGCAGCAGGGGAGCGCGGAGCGGCTTCGCCGCGAGCTTCCCGGCGGCGGCGCCCTCGAACCCGGATGCCTCGGCCAGCGCGTCGCCCAGGCGCGCCCGGGCGTCGCCCCGCAGCGCGACCACCCGCCACGGCCGGAGGGCGGCGTGATCGGGGACGGTCGATGCGGCCTCGAGCAGCTCCGCCACCTCGGCGTCCGTCGGCGAGGCATCCGTCACCTTCGGCCAGGACCGGCGGGCGAGGACGGCGTCCCGGACGGCGCCCACGCTCAGGGCTCGGGAGTGAAGTCGAGCGCGATCGAGTTCATGCAGTACCGGTCGCCGGTGGGCGTGCCGAAGCCGTCGGGGAAGACGTGGCCGAGGTGCGAACCGCAGTTCGCGCAGCGGACCTCGGTGCGCAGCATGCCGAGCGACGTGTCCTCGATGAGCTCGACCGCCTCGGGGCGCACCGACTCGTAGAAGCTCGGCCAGCCGCAGCCGGAGTCGAACTTCGTGCCCGACTTGAAGAGCTCGCTGCGGCACGCGGCGCACGTGTAGATGCCGGCGCGCTCCTCGTCGAGGAGCTCACCGGTCCACGGGCGTTCGGTGGCGGCCTCGCGCAGCACCGCGTACTGCTCGTCGTCGAGCTGTGCGCGCCACTCGTCGTCGGACTTGTTCACCTGGTACGCCATGGGTCTCCTCGGGTCGGCCGGCCGTCTTCCATCGTCGCAGCTTTGCGCGGCTTCGAGTGCAACGTGTCCGGGTGCGACGGTGTTCCCGGCCGACGACCGGGGGTGGCCGTCCGCTCGGCGGCCCGTTCCCGGGGCCGCGTTCGGGCCGCGCCGACGCGTGGGGCGGGCTCCCGACGTCCGCTCCCTAGGATGTCGTCGACGGTGGACTCGGTGAGGCGAGGTGTGATGGACGCGGACGGGCTCGACGAGGCGCAGCGCGCCATCCTCGTCTTCGAGTCGCGGCCGTGGCGCGACCCCGCTCGGAAGGCCGACGCCATCCGCGACGAGCTCGGGCTCTCCGCGGCCCGGTACTATCGGCTCCTCGGCGCGCTCGTCGATTCGCCGGCCGCCCTGCGGTTCGATCCGATGCTCATCGGTCGGCTGCAGCGGCAGCGAGAGGCACGTGCGCAGTCGCGTGCGCGCCGTACCATCCCGACCGCCCGGCCGCTCGCCTGAGCGCCCCGACCGACTGGACCACAGGTGCCGAAGTTCCCCCGCGACCGGTTCGACTCGATCCCCCACGGCATGGATCGGGTCGGCGCGCACCGCGCTCCCGCCCGACGCGGGCGGCGCTGGGTGCCCTTCGCGTGGGCGGCGCTCGCGACGGTCGTGCTCGCCGGTGCCGGCATCGCCGCCGTGGCGGCCTACAACCAGCGGCTCGACTTCGACGACACCGCACTGCCGACGGCGCCGGCCTCCGCCGTCCCGACGGCGGAGCCCACCCTCGCTCCGGACGTCACGGTCGCGGTCCTGAACGGCACGTCGACCACCGGGCTCGCGGCGCAGGCGGGAGAGGTGCTGACGGCGGCGGGAGTGCCCGTCGGCATCACCACGAACGCCGATCGCAACGACATCGAGCAGACGGTCGTCTACTACGCGACGGCCGATCTCGAGGGGGCCGCCCGAGGCGTGGCGCAGCAGCTTCCCGAGGCCGAGGTGCGACTGTCCGAGGAGTTCGGCGAGGAGGGCATGCAGCTCGTGGTCGTCCTGGGCGCGGACTACGCGGACGCCGTCGAGGAGTGACCCGGCGGCGAATCGTTGCCATTCTGCGACCATTCGCGGAGCCGGAGCCCTTGTGCGGGGCCGCCGCGCCGTGAGTATCTAGAAACGGCCGCTCGAACACCCGTGTGAGCACCCGGCGCCGGTCCCCGTCGTCGACGTCGGCACGACGACGGCCCGGTACAGCCGACGGCACGTGCTGACTTCGATACACGGCAACATGGGAGCAACGCATGGCGAACGGAACCGTGAAGTGGTTCAACGCTGAAAAGGGATACGGATTCATCACCGTCGACGGTGGGGGCCAGGACGTCTTCGTCCACTACTCCGCCATCGACATGGCCGGCTACAAGGTCCTCGAAGAGGGTCAGCAGGTGACCTTCGAGGTGGGCTCCGGCTCGAAGGGCCCGCAGGCCGAGGCGGTCCGTCCCGCCTGAGTTCGATTCTTCGGAAGCGCCGCCGGATGCCCCCGGCGGCGCTTCCGCATGTCCGCGCGTCCCACCCGGGCGTCGCCTCGCTTGCACTCGACGCATGCGAGTGCCAGAATCGGTTTAGCACTCAGTCGATTCGAGTGCTAACCCACGGTTCTTAGACGTCCGGGAAGGGACGAGAGACACACATGGCAAAGATCATTGCTTTCGATGAGGAGGCCCGCCGCGGCCTCGAGCGTGGCCTCAACACGCTCGCCGACGCGGTCAAGGTGACCCTCGGCCCGCGCGGCCGCAACGTCGTGCTCGAGAAGAAGTGGGGCGCCCCCACCATCACGAACGACGGCGTGTCGATCGCCAAGGAGATCGAGCTCGACGACCCGTACGAGAAGATCGGTGCGGAGCTCGTCAAGGAGGTCGCGAAGAAGACCGACGACGTCGCCGGCGACGGCACCACCACCTCGGTCGTGCTCGCCCAGGCGCTCGTGCGCGAGGGCCTCCGCAACGTGGCCGCAGGCGCCGACCCCATCTCGCTCAAGCGGGGCATCGAGAAGGCCGTCTCGGCCGTCTCCGAGGAGCTCCTCGCCACCGCCAAGGAGGTCGAGACCAAGGACGAGATCGCCGCGACCGCGTCCATCTCGGCCGCCGACCCGCAGATCGGCGAGATCATCGCCGAGGCGATCGACAAGGTCGGCAAGGAGGGCGTCGTCACCGTCGAGGAGTCGAACACCTTCGGCACCGAGCTCGAGCTGACCGAGGGCATGCGCTTCGACAAGGGCTACCTGTCGGCGTACTTCGTCACCGACCCGGAGCGCCAGGAGGCGGTCTTCGAGGACCCGTACATCCTCATCGCCAACCAGAAGATCTCGAACATCAAGGACCTGCTCCCGATCGTCGACAAGGTGATCCAGTCGGGCAAGCAGCTCCTGATCATCGCGGAGGACGTCGACGGCGAGGCCCTGGCCACGCTCGTCGTGAACAAGATCCGCGGCATCTTCAAGTCGGTCGCCGTCAAGGCGCCGGGCTTCGGCGACCGTCGCAAGGCGCAGCTCCAGGACATCGCGATCCTCACCGGCGGCCAGGTCATCTCCGAGGAGGTCGGCCTCAAGCTCGAGAACGCCACCCTCGACCTGCTCGGCCAGGCGCGCAAGGTCGTCATCACCAAGGACGAGACGACCATCGTCGAGGGCGCGGGCGACCCCGACCAGATCGCCGGCCGCGTCGCGCAGATCCGCTCGGAGATCGAGAACACCGACTCGGACTACGACCGCGAGAAGCTCCAGGAGCGTCTCGCGAAGCTCGCCGGCGGCGTCGCCGTCATCAAGGCGGGCGCGGCCACCGAGGTCGAGCTCAAGGAGCGCAAGCACCGCATCGAGGACGCCGTGCGCAACGCGAAGGCCGCCGTCGAGGAGGGCATCGTCGCCGGTGGTGGCGTCGCGCTCATCCAGGCCGGCAAGGCCGCGTTCGGCAAGCTCGAGCTCGCGGGCGACGAGGCGACCGGCGCGAACATCGTCAAGGTCGCGATCGAGGCGCCGCTCAAGCAGATCGCCCTCAACGCCGGCCTCGAGCCGGGCGTCGTCGCGAACAAGGTCTCGGAGCTCCCCGCGGGCCACGGCCTGAACGCCGCGACCGGCGAGTACGGCGACCTGCTCGCGCAGGGCATCATCGACCCCGCCAAGGTGACCCGCTCGGCGCTGCAGAACGCCGCGTCGATCGCCGGCCTCTTCCTCACCACCGAGGCCGTCGTCGCCGACAAGCCGGAGAAGGTCGCTGCGGCTCCCGCCGACCCGACGGGCGGCATGGACTTCTAGTCCGCTCGCGGATCCCGATCCGCACCGCGGCATCCGCCGCACCACGCGCGAAGGGCGCCTCCCCCGGGAGGCGCCCTTCGTCGTGTCCGGGCGAGCCGTCGGTCTCCGGCCGCCCACCGGCTCACCGCACGAACAGCCGGGCGTTCGCCTGCTCGGCGTCGGCGTAGTGCATCGCGGCGGCACCGAGCGCCTGGTTCAGCCCGGCGAGGCTCTGCTCGACGTGCTGCTGCGTGACCCGCCAGTCGGCGACGGCGGCCTGGAACGCCGAAGACGCCTGGCCCGACCACGACCCCTGCAGGCCGGTGAGTTGGGCCAGCAGGGCGGCCACCTCGGACTGGATGCGCCCGATCGTCGCCTGCATGCCCTGCGTCGCCGCGTGCACCTGCTCGCTGTCGACCTGGTACCTCGTCATGGTCATCCTCTCGTCGTGATGCTGCGACCGTAGCCGCGCGCCGCGCGGCCACGCCGCGGGGCGCGACCGACGTGACGCGCGGGCGATGTTCGCCGGCGTGTGGAGGACGAGCCGTCGGCGCGCGGAGGCCTCAGGAGTGCGCGACCTGCTGCGGCGCCGCGCTCGATCCGGAGAGCGGGAGCGACACCCGGAACGTCGCGCCGCCGCCCGGGGTCTCGACGACGTCGACGTGGCCGTTGTGCGCCGAGACGATGGAGGACACGATCGCGAGCCCGAGTCCCGACCCGCCGGTCTCGCGCGTGCGCGAGGTGTCGGCGCGCCAGAACCGCTGGAAGATCTTCTCGCGGATCTGGGGAGGGATGCCCTCGCCGTGGTCCACGATCTCGAGGAGCGCCCGCTCGGTGTCGTCGTCGACGGAGACGCGGATCTCGATCGGGCTCTCGACCGGCGTGAAGCGGATCGCGTTGCCCATCAGGTTCGTGATCACCTGGCGGATCTTGTTCTCCTCGGCGAGCACGACGGCCCGGCGCACGGGCACGGTCTCCGCGGGCACGGCCGTGGGCGCGCCAGCGGACGACGGCTGCGCGCCGCGGGCCGTCCCGGCCGGGACGGCGTCCGCGGTCGTCGTGGTGGCGGCGGCATCCGTCGCGACGGTCGCGCGCCCGGCTCCGCCGCGGCCCGACCGCGCCGCCGTCGCGCCGCGACCTCCGCGCCGACCCGATCGGGGCGCGGCGTCGCCGTCGTCGCCCGACTCGTTCGCCCGCCGGCCTCGGAGCCGGGCGAGCGTGGCGCCGGCGAACGCCATCGGGCCGGACGAACGCGACGACGCCGTGTCGAGATCGACCTCGACCTCGGCGGGGACGACCTCGGTGGAGCCGGTCGCGACCGCCTCCGGCGCGATGACGGTCACCGTGCGGCCGGGGTTCGCCGCCATGGCGTCGAGCGCGGCGTCGCGTGCGAGCGGCACCAGGTCGACCTCGGCGAGGTCGAGCGGCTTCGCCTCGTCGAGGCGGGCGAGCGCGAGGAGGTCCTCGACGAGGCCGCCCATCCGGATCGCCTCCTTCTCGATGCGGTCCATGGCCTGGGCGACGTCCTCGGGGTTCTGCAGCGCGCCCATGCGGTACAGCTCGGCGTACCCGCGCACCGACACCAGCGGCGTGCGGAGCTCGTGCGAGGCATCCCCCACGAAGCGACGCATCTGGTCGATCGTGCGGGCGCGATCGCGGAACGCCCGGTCGATGCGGTTCAGCATGGTGTTGAGCGAGCGGTTCAGGCGCCCGACCTCGGTGTTGGGCGTCGCGCCGCCGAGGCGCTGGCTGAAGTCGCCGTCGGCGATCGCGGCCGCCGTGGCCTCGACCTCGCGCAGCGGGGTGAAGGTCGTCGTGACGAGCATGCGCGTCAGCAGCGCGCCCACGAGCACGACGCCGATGCCGAAGCCGAGGAAGATCGTGAGGTACGCCGCGAGCAGGCGCTCGGTGTCCTGCGACGAGATCGCGATGATGATCGGCGCGAGGTTGCCCTGGTCGTCGGCGTACATGACCGCGTAGACGCCGCGGAACGTCAGGTCGCCGTTGGCGTCGGGGAGCGAGAAGACGCGGTACCCGCCCCCGGAGTTCTGGGCGTAGACGTCCGCCTGCGTCAGCTGCTTCGGGATGAGCGGGAACGCACCCGGCTCGCGCGTGCCCCAGTTGTGGTCGAGGAACGTACCGGTGTTCGCGTCGTAGATCGCGACGAACACGTCGTCGGAGGCGTTGAAGTCGAATGCGCCGTCGGACCCCGACGAGCCGCCGTCACCGCGCGTGAGGTACTCGGTGATCCTGCTGGATGCGATCGACTCGAGCTTCGCCTCGAGCTGCGACTCGACGTAGGACCGCAGCATCGCCGCCGTGCCGATGCCGGAGACGAGGAGGCCGAGCGTCAGCATGAGGACGGTGACGCCCGTGATCTTGGTCCGGAGCGAGATCCGGCTCCAACGGTCGGCGAGGGTCTGGTGCATGGCGGGCCGAGTCTACGGATCCTCCCTGTACCGGGCCTGTACTAGGACTTCGACTTCAGCATGTACCCGAACCCGCGCTTGGTCTGGATCAGCGGCTCGGAGGAGTGCTGGTCGAGCTTGCGTCGCAGATAGGAGATGTAGCTCTCGACGATGCCGGCATCGCCGTTGAAGTCGTACTCCCACACGTGGTCGAGGATCTGCGCCTTGGACAGCACCCGGTTGGGGTTCAGCATCAGGTAGCGCAGCAGCTTGAACTCGGTGGGGGAGAGTTCCACCGGCGTGTCGCCCACGAGCACCTCGTGCGTGTCCTGGTCCATCGTGAGCTCGCCGGTGCGGATGACCGCGTCCTCCTCGGCGTGCATCGTGCGGCGCAGGATGGCGCGGATGCGTGCGACGATCTCGTCGAGGCTGAACGGCTTCGTGACGTAGTCGTCGCCGCCGACCGTCAGGCCGGTGATCTTGTCCTCCGTGTCGTCCTTCGCGGTGAGGAAGAGGATCGGCGCCGTGTACCCGGCCGACCGGAGGCGCTTGGTGACGCCGAAGCCGTTCATGTCGGGCAGCATGACGTCGAGGATGATCAGGTCGGGCTCCTCCTCGAGCACGGCGGAGATGGTCTGCGCGCCGTTGGCCACCGCGCGCACCGCGAAGCCCGCGAACCGGAGGCTCGTCGTCAGCAGGTCGCGGATGTTGGGCTCGTCGTCGACGATGAGGATGCGAGGTCCGTCACTCATGCAACGATTCTGCTGCGCGTGGGCTGTATCTTGGCTGGGAATTGCTCGAATGCAATGCGAGCGGATGCCATGAGCCTTCGACGCACGCGAGCGACCGTGCAAGACTCGCGGCATGGCACGCGAACGAGTGGTGGTCGTCGGTGGTGGCCTGACGGCGGCCCGAGCGGTCGAGTCCATGCGCGAGCACGACGTCGACGACGAGATCGTCGTGGTGACCGAGGAGCGCCGCCTGCCGTACGAGCGGCCGCCCCTGTCGAAGGGCTACCTCGAGGGCGACGACCCGTCGAGCGCGATCTACCCGCTGGATGCCGCGTGGTACCGCGACCACGACGTCGACGTGCGGCGCGGGGTGCGTGCGACCGCGCTCGACGTCGGTACGCGCACGCTCGCGACCGATGCGGGCGAGCTCGCCTGGGACCGCCTGCTGATCGCGACCGGCGCGACCGCCCGCCGGTTCGAGGGGCCGGGTGCGGGCCTCCGCGGCGTCCACCTGCTGCGCTCCCTGCCGGATGCCACGCGCCTGCGCACCGCGCTCCGCGCGGGCGACCGGCGCGTCGTCGTCATCGGTTCCAGCTGGATCGGCCTCGAGGTCGCCGCCGCGGCCCGCGGGTACGGCGACCCCGTGACCGTGCTCGGCCGGAGCGAGGCGCCGCTCGTCGGCGCGGTCGGGCGCGAGCTCGGCGGCATGTTCGCCGACCTGCATCGCGAGCACGACGTCGAGATGCGGACCGAGGTCGCGGTGTCGGCGATCGAGGGCGAGCAGGGCCGGGTGCGCGGCGTCGTGCTCTCGACGGGCGAGGAGGTGCCGGCGGACCTCGTGGTGGTCGGCATCGGGGCCACGCCGAACGTCGGGCTCGCGGCATCCGCTCGCCTCACGGTCGACGACGGCATCGTGACGGATGCTGCGTTCCGCACGAGCGCGGACGGCGTGTACGCCGCGGGCGACGTCGCGAACGTGTTCAACCCGACGCTCGGCCACCGGCTGCGCGTCGAGCACTGGGCGAACGCCGACGCGAGCGGGCGCGCGGTGGGCCGCGTGCTCGCCGGCGAGGAGCTCGAGTACGACGAGATCCCGTACTTCTACACCGACCAGTACGACCTCGGCATGGAGTACTCCGGCTACGGCGAGCTCGCCGACCGAGCCGACCTGGTGGTCCGCGGCGACCTCGCCGCGCGCGAGTGCGTCGCCTTCTGGCTGCTCGACAGGCGGGTCGTGGCCGGCATGAACGTCAACGTGTGGGACGTGAACGACGAGGTGCAGCGGCTCATCCGCGCGCGCGTCGCGGTCGATCCGGCCGCGCTCGCCGATCCCGACGTGCCGCTCTCGGAGATCGGCGCCGCCGCGTGAGCGGCACCCTCCGGCGAATCGGCCCGCGCGAGTTCGACTTCGCCAGGCAGGTCGCGGTCATGGCGATCGTGAACCGCACGCCCGACTCGTTCTACGACCGGGGGGCGACCTTCGCGCTCGACCGCGCCGTCGAGGCCGCGCATGCGGCGGTGGCGGACGGCGCCGACTGGATCGACGTCGGCGGCGCCAAGTTCGCTCCGGGTCCGCCGATCCCGGTCGAGGAGGAGGCGGACCGGGTCGTCCCCGTCGTGGCCGCGCTCGCCGGATCGGGCGCCGTGGTCTCCGTCGACACCTTCCACCCCGAGGTGGCGCGCCGGGCGATCGCGGCCGGCGCGCACGTGATCAACGACACGACCGGCATCCACGACCCCGCCATGGCCGACGTCGTCGCCGACAGCGACGCGACCATCGTGATCACGCACAGCCTCGCCGCGCCGCGGACTCCGCACCCGATGCCGGAGTACGGCGACGTCGTCGCAGAGGTCGCGGCGTTCCTCCGAGATCGCATCGACCTGGCGCGCTCCCACGGCGTGCCCGAGGAGCGCATCGTCATCGACCCCGGGCACGACCTGAACAAGAACACCCTGCACTCGCTCGAACTCACCCGGCGGCTCGACGAGATCGCCGCCGTCGGGCCGCCGCTGCTCGTCGCGCTCTCGAACAAGGACTTCGTCGGCGAGAGCGTCGGGCGGCGCGACCGGCGCGACCGGCTCGCCGGATCGCTCGCGGCGGCGGTCTACTGCATCGATCGGGGGGCGCGCATCGTCCGGGTCCACAACGTGCGCGAGACGGTCGACGCCGTCCGGATGGTCGAGGCGATCGAGGGATGGCGCGAGCCGGCGTTCCTCGAGCACAACCTGGGGCCGGGCGACGCCACATGAGCGCCGGGATCACGGCGGCGGATCGGCGGCCGTTCGACGCCGATCGGATGCACGCCTCGTACGCCGTCGACGTCGTCGACGCGGGCGGGGGATCGGATTCCGTCTTCTGCCGGGCCAACATGGTCGAGAGCCTCGACGGCGCGGCGACGCTCGGCGGCCGCAGCGGCGGGCTCGGCGACCCCGAGGACCAGCGGCTGATGTCGGTGCTGCGCTCGCACGCCGATGTCGTGCTCGTCGGGTCGGGCACGGTGCGCGCCGAGGGCTACGGCGGCGCGGCGGTGGTCGAGGCGGATGCCGCGTGGCGGACGGCGCGCGGACGGGACGCCCAGCCGCGGTTCGCAGTGGTCTCGTCGCGGCTCGGACTGGAGCCGCGGCATCCGTTCTTCGCCGACTCGGCGGCCCGCCCGATCGTCGTCACGAGCGACGCCGCGCCGCCCGACCGGCGCGATGCGCTCGCCCGCGTCGCCGACGTGATCGTCGCGGGCGACCGGCGGGTCGACCTGGCCGCGGCGTTCGCCGAGCTCGGCCGGCGCGGCCTGCGCTCGATCCTCACGGAGGGCGGGCCGGGCCTGCTCGGCGCGCTCGCCGAGGCCGACCTCGTCGACGAGCTCTGCGTGACGCTCAGTCCCGTGCTCGTCGGCGGCGCGGCGCCGCGCATCTCGGGCTCGGCCGAGGAGCGTCCGCGCGCCATGCGGCTCGTGCACGCGATCGCGGGCGAGCGCATGCTCTTCCTGCGCTACGCGCGGAGCTGAGGGCGACGTGGCGGCAACGCATTGACACGATCGGAGGGCGCCGCCTAGCCTCTGCGTGCGGCGCGGCGATCCGCCCGCTCGTGCGACGAGGAGAGGTGATGGGGTGAGCGTCGACGCCGCCGACCGGACCCGGCCCGAGCCGTGCCCCGAGACGGCGCCGCGTGCGAACGTCTGGGCCGCACCGGCGTTCTGGTGGCGCGTGGCGATCGTGCTCGTCGTGGTGTGGGGACTCGTCGCCGGCGAGCGGCGCCTGGCCTACTTCACGACGCAGAGCAACGTGATCGTCTTCGCGTACTTCGCCTGCGCGCTCTACTGGATGGTGCGGCGCGGGACCGCACGGCCGCCGGCGCCCGTGCTGCGGGGCGGCGTGACCACCTGGATCCTCACGACGATGGTCGTCTCGCACGTGCTGCTCAACCACTTCGAGAACCCGATCCCGGGCCTGTTCGTCGCGGACCCGACCGACCAGCTCGCCAACCGCGCGATCTTCGCGATGCACTACGTCGTGCCGCTCATGGTCCTCGTCGACTGGGTCGCGTTCGGCCCGCATCGCGTGGTGCGCTGGCGGGATGCCGCGTGGTGGCTCGTGTACCCCGCCGCCTACGGGCTCCTCTTCCTCTGGCGCGCCCTCGCTCTGCCCGAGGTGCCCGACCGATTCCCGTACCCGTTCCTCGACACCGACGCGCTCGGCGCGCTCGGGTCGCTGCTCGAGATGCTCCGCGTCGTCGCCTACATCGCGGTGCTCGGGCTCGTCGTGATGGCCCTCGACCGGCTCGCCTGGTGGGTCGGCCGGCGGCTGCGCCGGGTGCGGCGCGGCGCCGAGGCATCCGCCTGACCCCGACGAGGCCGAGCGCGCGTCAGGCCGCCAGGGCGTGCGCGTCGAGGATCGTGTAGCTGTAGCCCTGCTCGGCGAGGAACCGCTGGCGGTTGAGCGCGAAGTCCTGGTCGACCGTGTCTCGCGCGACGAGCGTGTAGAAGTTCGCCGACAGGCCCGACTCCTTCGGGCGGAGGAGTCGCCCGAGTCGCTGGGCCTCCTCCTGCCGCGACCCGAACGAACCCGAGACCTGGATCGCGACCGTCGCCTCGGGGAGGTCGACCGAGAAGTTCGCGACCTTCGACACCACCAGCACCGGTGTCCGGCCGTCGCGGAACTCCTGGAACAGCCGCTCGCGCTCGTCGACGGGCGTCGCACCCGTCAGCTGCGGTGCCCCGAGCGCCTCCGCGAGCTCCTCGATCTGGTCGAGGTACTGGCCGATCACGAGGATGCGCTCGCCGGCGTGCTTGGCCACGAGCTCCTTGACGACCCCGAGCTTCGCGGGCGCGGTCGCGGCCAGGCGGTAGCGCTCGTCGTCGGCGGATGCCGCGTAGGCGAGCCGCTCGGACTGCGGCAGGTCGATGCGCACCTCGTAGCAGGCGGCGGGGGAGATGAAGCCCTGCGCCTCGATCTCCTTCCACGGCGCGTCGAACCGCTTGGGGCCGATCAGGGAGAACACGTCGCCCTCGCGGCCGTCCTCGCGGACGAGCGTCGCGGTGAGGCCCAGGCGGCGCCGCGCCTGCAGTTCGGCGGTGAGCTTGAACACCGGCGCGGGCAGCAGGTGCACCTCGTCGTAGACCACGAGTCCCCAGTCGAGCGCGTCGAGGAGCGCCAGGTGCGCGTACTCGCCCTTCCGCTTCGCCGTGAGGATCTGGTACGTCGCGATCGTGACCGGCTTGACCTCCTTGGTCTGGCCGGAGTACTCGCCGATCTCCTCGGCCGTCAGGCTCGTGCGGCGCAGCAGCTCGTCGCGCCACTGGCGCGCGCTCACGGTGTTCGTCACGAGGATGAGCGTGGTGGTCTTCGCGGTCGCCATCGCACCCGCGCCGACGAGCGTCTTGCCGGCGCCGCAGGGCAGCACGACGACGCCCGAGCCGCCGTCGAAGAAGTTGTCGACGGCCTTCTGCTGGTAGTCGCGCAGGTGCCAGCCGTCCTGTTCGAGGTCGATCTCGTGCGGCGTTCCCGGCGTGTAGCCCGCGAGGTCCTCGGCCGGCCAGCCGAGCTTCACGAGCTCCTGCTTGAGGGCGCCTCGCGCCCAGGCCTCGACGAGGAAGCTGGTGTCGTCGATGCGCTCGGTGAGCAGCGGCGCGACGCGCTTCGCGCCCGCGACCTCGGTGAGCACCGCGAGGTCGTCGCTGCGGAGCCGCAGTGCACCGTCGTCGGCGCGGTCGACCACGAGGCGCCCGTACCGGCCGACGGTCTCGCGCATGTCGACGGCGACCGTCTGCGGCACGGGGAACTTCGCGTAGCGTTCGAGCGTGCCCAGCATGTCGTCGGCCGTGTGCCCGGCGGCGCGCGCGTTCCACAGGCCGAGCCGCGTGATGCGGTAGGTGTGGATGTGCTCGGGCGCGCGCTCGAGCTCGGCGAAGATGGCGAGGTCGTGCCGCGCGTCCTCGGCGAGCGGGTTCGCCACCTCGAGGAGCACGGTGCGATCGCTCTGGACGATCAGGGGGCCGTCTGACATAGCGGACCAGTCTATCCGGGATTCCCGAACGCGACGCCGAGTGCACCGGATGCCTCGGTGCCGGTCATTCCGCACCGAGGCGTCGCGCGGGCCCGCTCAGCTCCCCGCGGGCGCCGGCGCGACCGCGGCGATCGCGGAGATCGGCAGCGTCCGCTCGATGTCGGACTTGCGGTCGCGGGCGCGGAGCCGGCCGTTCGCGACGCTCGCCGGTGCGAGGAGGTAGTCGGCCGTGTCGCCGCCCGGCATCCGCACCGTCACCGTCAGCGTCTCCTTCGCACGGGCGGCCGCCTCGAGCTGCCTCGCGAGCCAGGCCTGCTCGGTGCCGCCCTCGGCGTCGGCCTCGGCCAGCCGGTCGAGCAGCGCCTCGATCGGGTCCGTGCGCGGCGCCGGAGTCGGCGCGTGCCCGACGTGGTGGCGTCGGAGGCGGACGATCCGTCCCTCCGCGTCCTCCGCGGCGACGGGGTAGCGCGCGTCGCTCAGGCCCCAGAACACCACGTCGGGCGGGAACCGCGACAGCAGGCGGTGCGCGCCGTCCTGTCGGAGCCCGAGCGACGAGAGGGACTGGTCGACGAGCAGGGTGCCGATGAGCTGCGGGTCGTCGGATCGCACCGACGCGCGCGCGGGCGCCTCCGAAGCGTCGGCCGCGCCGACCCGGACCGCGCCGAACCGCGCCGCCGACTCGCTCAGGAGGTACGCGAGCGGCTGCGGGATCCCGGTGAGCGAGATCCCCTCGAGGAAGTCGCGGATGCCCTCCTCGGTGTCGCCGGCCGCGAGGGCGCGGTTCACGGATGCCGCGGTCACGCGGTAGCTCGACGCGAGGTCGCGACCCTCGACCTCGGCGAACGCCCGCAGCCGGGCGTCGAGCGAGGGCTCGAGCGGGCCGGGGGAGACGATCGTGAGGTCGTGCTGGACGTAGACCTTGTCGACCTGCGCGGGGAAGTGGCGTGCGAGGCGCTCGGCGGCGGCGACCAGGTCGCCGGCGAGCACGAGCGAGGCCGTCTCGAGCGGCTCGCCCGCGACGGCGAGGCCGAGCGCCTCGGCGTCCTCGAGGAGGCGGTCCATGCCGTCGCGGAGCCACGCGCCGCCGCCCGGGTAGTACCACGCGACGTCGTCCCTGATCGAGGCGGAGCTCAGCGCCTCGCTGCGCCGTACGACCAGGTCCCGGAGCGGCGCCGGGATCCGCGCGCGCCAGGCCTCCGCGAGCCGGGTCCATCGGGCGCCGGTGCCGAGCATGATCCACTCGGCGCCCGCGTCGGACTCGAGCCAGACGGGGCCGTCGCGCACGATCAGGCCCGCCTCGATCGCCCGGCGCACGAGTCGCGGGAACTCGTCGAGCTCGACGCCGGCGGCTTCGGCGAGGCGCTTCGCGTCGGGCAGCGCGAATCCGCCCTTCGCGAGCTCGCGGGCCGGCTGCACGGCGAGGCCGGAGAGCAGCTCCGCGGTCGCGGCGACCGTGCCGTGCGCCGTCTCGGCGGCGCGCCGGTCGAGCAGGCCGGTGTCGGGACGATCGCGCGGCAGGGCGACGGGCGGCGCGTGCCCAGCGAGGGATTCGAGGCTCGGCAGGTCGTCGTCGAGCCTCGAGCCGAGTCGTGCGGCGATCTCGGTCGGCACGTGGATGCGGTCGCCGTCGCGCAGCAGCAGGAGCCGCGCCTCGAGGCGATCGAGCACGGCGGCGGGGTCGTCGGCCAGGGCGTCGCCGAGGTCGTCGGCGCCGAGCGCGCGCAGCTCGTCGGCCAGGCGGTCGACGTCGGTCCACCCGGCGTCGTCGGAGGTCGCCGCCGCGGCGGCGAGGACGGCGAGCGAGGGGCGCTCTAGCCGGTCGACGGCGTGGTCGATGGAGTCGGCCGCGGTCAGCGCCTCGGCGAGGTCGAAGAGGTCGCGGACGCTCGAGTGATCGAGTTCGCGCGCCGCCAGCGCGGCCGCGAGTCGCTCGCGCGGGATCGCGCGGAGGCTCGCGGCGAGCACCAGCATGGCCGTCAGTCCGTGCCCTGCTTGGACTCCCGGGAGCGACGCACGCCGTTGACGATGAGCAGCGCGATCAGGAGGACGAATCCGATGGGCAGTCCGATGAGCGGGAGCACGAGCACGAACGGCCAGATGCCCTCGCTGAAGCCGTCGTCGGCGCCGACCCCGGCGAGCGTGCCGATCATGACCGCGAAGAACGCGATGATCGAGAGCCCGACGGTCGCGGCGACCATGTAGGCGAGGATGCGCTCGAGGCGATGGTCGGTGATCGGGCCCTGATTGCTCACCGTCCCAGAATAGGCCCCACGGCCGTCGCGGGGCATGCCGGACCGTAGACTGGGGGCCGACGTCGCCGCGGTTCCCGGCGCGCCCACCGAGACAGCGGGAGTTCCATCGATGCCCACCGGCAAGGTCAAGTTCTACGACGAGGAGAAGGGGTTCGGCTTCATCCACGGCGATGACGGCCAGGAGGTCTTCCTCCACGCCTCGGCACTTCCCGCCGGCGCGACCGTGCGCTCGGGCACCCGGCTGGAGTTCGGGATCGCGCAGGGCAAGCGCGGTGCGCAGGCGCTCTCGGTGCGCGTCCTCGACGCGCCGCCGAGCCTCGCCCGGATGCACCGCAAGCCCGCGGACGACATGGCGGTCATCGTGGAGGACCTCGTCAAGGTGCTCGACGGCATCGGCGCGAACCTCAAGCGCGGCCGGTACCCCGACAACGCGCACAGCCGCAAGATCGCGGCGCTCCTGCGCAGGGTTGCGGACGAGCTGGATGCCTGACGCGGAGATCGCCGGCGAGGCGCCCGAGGCATCCGACGGGGGCGCGCCCGCCGAGGAGCGTGCACCGATCGTCGCCGACGAGGTGCTGCTCGCCGCGGTCGACCTCGCGCGCGGCGCGCTGCTCGAGGTCACCCCCGCGCAGTCGGTCGGCTCGGTCCTCGGCCACGTCGCCGACGCCGATCACGTGCTCTCCCTCCACTTCGCCGCCGACCTGCCGGGGTACCCCGGCTGGCACTGGTCGGTCACGCTCGCCCGCGTCGAGGACGGCGAGCCGACCGTGCTCGAGAGCGAGCTGCTCCCCGGCGAGCGGGCGCTCCTCGCCCCCGAGTGGGTTCCGTGGTCGGAGCGGCTCGCGGAGTACCGCGCGACGCAGGCCGCGGCGGCCGCCGAGTCGGAGGCGGCCGACGAGGAGTCCGACGTCGAGGACGGGGCCGACGGCGACGAGGGATCGGACCGCGACGAGGCCGACTACGACGTCGAGGACGAGGACGAGGACGAGGACGAGGACGCAGCGGACGCCGACGACTTCGGCGACGAGGACGCCGGGGACGACGTGTTCGACGGCATCGACATCGATGCGCTGGACGGCTCCGAAGCCGATGACGACGACAGCGAAGACGCCGCCGACGACGAGGAGGACGCCGACGTCGAGGGCGGCGTCGACGACGGCGACCCCGATGACGGCGATCCCGACGGCGGCGCGGACGACCGGGACCGGCCGGACGACTCGGACTGACCCGTCCGGGCGGCGCTCAGCGCGAAGCCCGGTCGTCGGGCTCCGGCGGATGCCGCCGTCGGCGCAGTTGCACGACGACGAGTCCGACGATCCCGAGCACGACGCCGATCGCGGCCGCGATCGTGAACCAGCCGAACCCGGCATCCGCCAGCGCGCCGGAGAAGGCGAGGGCGAGCGCCAGCGCGACGACCCATCCGACCGTCCCGGCGAGCAGCGCCTTTCGCGCGTCGGCCCTGACCGGCTCCGGATCGGGGCGCCGCTCGGACTCGGACAGCCACAGGCGCATGGCCGTCACCCTAGCCGTTCTGCGCGAGCACCCAGTCGAGCGACGCGGTGAGCGCGCGGACGTCGTCGGGCTCGATCGCGGTGAACGTCGCGACGCGCAGCTGGTTCCGGCCGAGCTTGCGGTAGGGCTCGGTGTCGACGATGCCGTTGGCCCGGAGCGTCGTGGCGAGGGCCGCGGCATCCGTCGTCTCGTCGAAGTCGATCGTGACGACCACCTGCGAGCGGTGCGCGGGGTCGGCGACGAAGGGCGTCGCCGCCTCGGTGCGCGCGGCCCAGTCGTAGAGGACGCCGGAGGACTCGCGCGTGCGGGCGTCGGCCCAGGCGAGGCCGCCCGACGCGTTCATCCACTCGAGCTGGCTCTCGAGGAGGAGCAGCGTCGCGAGGGCCGGCGTGTTGAGGGTCTGGTCGAGGCGCGAGTTGTCGACGGCGTTCTTCAGCGACAGGAAGTCGGGGATGTACCGGCCGGATGCCGCGACGCGCTCGACGCGCTCGATCGCGGCGGGCGACATGATCGCGAACCACAGCCCGCCGTCGGAGGCGAAGTTCTTCTGCGGAGCGAAGTAGAGGACGTCGAACTCGGCCGGGTCGGCGAACGCGCCGCCCGCGGCGCTCGTCGCGTCGACCACCGTGAGCGCGCCGGGGTCGGCGGCGACCCGGCGGACGGGGGCCTGGACGCCGGTCGAGGTCTCGTTCTGCGGCCAGCCGTAGACGTCGACGCCCTCGAGCGGCTCGGCGTCGACGCGTGAGCCCGGCTCGGCCTTCCTCACATCTGGGGCCTCGAGCCACGGCGCGGCGGCGGCCTTCGCGAACTTCGCACCGAACTCGCCGAACGAGCAGAGCTGCGCGCGCCGCTCGACGAGGCCGAACGCCGCGGCATCCCAGAACGCGGTCGAGCCGCCGTTGCCGAGGACGACCTCGTAGCCGTCGGGGAGCGAGTAGAGGTCGGCGATGCCCCGCCGGACCCGGCCGACGAGCTGCTTCACCGGCGCCTGCCGGTGCGAGGTGCCGAGCAGGCCGGGGCCGACCTCGGCGAGGTGCGCGAGCTGCTCGGGCCGCACCTTCGACGGGCCGCAGCCGAAACGGCCGTCGGCGGGCAGGAGCGACGAGGGGATCACGAGCTCAGGCATGGTCCGATCCTAGACGCGGGGCCTTCGCCATGGCGGCGGATGACGCGGCCGGCGCCGTTCGTCGTGTCCACCCCGACCGCCGGGCGGCATGTCGGCCGCGGCCAGTAGTCTGTTCTGATGCACGAGGCGCCCGACGGCCGAGGGGGAGCGAATTGACCGACCTCATCGACACGACCGAGATGTACCTGCGCACCATCCTCGACCTCGAGGAGGAGGGCATCGTGCCCCTCCGCGCCCGCATCTCCGAGCGCCTCGGGCACTCCGGGCCCACCGTGTCGCAGACGGTCGCGCGGATGGAGCGCGACGGCCTCGTCGTCGTCTCCGGCGACCGCCACCTCGAGCTCACGACCGACGGCCGCCAGAAGGCGGTCCACGTCATGCGCAAGCACCGCCTCGCCGAGCGCCTGCTCGCCGACGTGATCGGCCTCGACTGGGAGTACGTCCACGAAGAGGCGTGCCGCTGGGAGCACGTGATGAGCGAGCACGTCGAGCGTCGCCTCGTCGAGATCCTCGGCCAGCCCACGCACTCGCCGTACGGCAACCCGATCCCCGGTCTCGAGGAGCTCGGGGTCGAGCCCGCGGCGCCGTTCATGCAGGGCGTGCGCAACGTGCTCACCGCGCTCGACGAGGGCGGCGGCGCCGCCGAGGGCGTGATCCGCCGTCTGGCCGAGCCCGCGCAGTTCGAACCCGAGCTGCTCGGCCGGCTCAAGGCCGCGGGCGTGCTGCCCGGAACGAGGGTGTCGCTCCGTCGCGACGGCACCGTCGTGGTGGTCTCGGTCGAGGGTCGCGACGACGCGCTCGAGCTTCCGTCGGAGCTCGCCGGACACCTCTTCATCGGGGACTGATCCCGGGCTCCGGTGCGTGTTCGGGGCGCGCGGGGTTCGCCGGTTCCGGATCCATCCGTCGCACCGGTCGCGGAATGCGGATTCCGGCGCTCCGTGACCGAAATGTGACAATCGACGACCTCTCGCGTATCCTCGATCGAGTCCGCCGGCGACAAGCCAGCCGGAGGAACAGGGTCGAGACGCCTCCCGCGCTCACCGCTCGGCCCCGATACCCGTGACGCGCCCCCAAGCGCACAGGTGAGACGGAGCTTCGGCCTCGTGGGGCGGAGGACACGTTTTGGCTCGATTCCCCCGGCGCCGCTCCGGCGCGACCACCGCCCCCAAGCCCAGGACCGGAACCGCACTCGTGCGTCGCACGACGCCGGCGGCGCCCGCGGCGCCCGCGGCCGCGACCGACGTCGCCATGGAGGCGAAGCTCCAGAAGGACTCGCTCGGTCGCCGCCTCCGCCGCGGCGGCGCGAAGAACGTCATGGTCATGTCCGTCGCCGCCGGCCTGGTCGGCACCCTCGCGATCCCCGCCTACGCGTTCGCCCCGGGCAGCGACGGCATCCAGTTCGGCGCCACCGCGCAGACGCAGCTGACCAAGGCGGCCCCGCAGGACGTCGAGGTCGCCGAGGACGTCATCGCCGCGCCCATCTCGGAGGACGGCTACGACGCCGTCACGGGCGAGGAGATCCGCGCCGCCGAGGAGGCCCAGCGCGCCGCCGAGGAGGCCGCTGCCGCCGCTGAGGCCGCCCGCCAGGCCGCCGCCGAGCAGATGACCTCCTACGCCGCCGCGGCCAGCGAGTACACGCCGGCCGCCGTGTACGGCTCCGCGGACCCCGCCAGCGTGTACTCGGTCGCCCAGCAGTACCTCGGCGTCCCGTACGTCTACGGCGGCGCGACGCCCGCCGGCTTCGACTGCTCCGGCCTCGTCCAGTACGTCTACGCGCAGTTCGGCATCAGCCTCCCGCACTCGTCCTCCGCGCAGGGTGCCGCCGGCACGCAGATCCCCGTCTCCGAGGCCGTCCCCGGCGATCTCGTCGTCATGAGCGGCCACATCGGCTTCTACGCCGGCAACGGCATGATCCTCCACGCGCCCTACGAGGGCACGGTCGTCCGAGTCCAGCCGATCTGGACCAGCGACTACTGGATCGTGCGGATCTGACGTGTGAACAGCGTGTGAAGCGTGACGCGAATGGCGTGCCGGGAGGACCCGGCACGCCATTCGTGTCGTAGCCTTGACCCTGACGATTCCGAATACCGGGTAGGGGAAGTCCGATGGTCGGTCCGCGCAGCAGCACCCATTCCGCGGGTGCGCGCGTGCTCTACGACCAGCGGCGCAGTAGTCAGCCGAGCCGCGACCTCGCCGGGATGCCGACGGGCACTGTCTTCATGACGGTGCCCGTTTCGCGTCTCCGGGGCGGTTCCGCGCACCCCGCGGCATCCGGATCGTCCTTCCCTTCACGCGGCTGGAAGCCATCCAGCACCGATCGAAAGGCACCCCATGCGCACGCTCGTGCTCAATGCCGGATATGAACCCCTCGCGGTCGTGTCGTTCAAGCGCGCCCTCCTGCTCGTCATGAACGAGAAGGCCACCGTGATCCTGCACGACGAGGGCAATCCCGTGCACGGCGCGAACGGCGAATGGGTCCGGCCCAGCGTCATCCTGCTCACCCGATACGTGCGCACGCCGCGCGTGCACCAGGTCCCGGTCAGCCGGCGCGGGGTGCTCCGCCGCGACGAGCATCGCTGCGCGTACTGCGGCAAGTCGGCCGGGACGATCGACCACGTGCTGCCCCGGTCGCGAGGCGGGCGCGATACGTGGGAGAACCTCGTCGCCTGCTGCCTGCGATGCAACAACTCCAAGGGCGACCACACCCCGGCCGAGATGGGCTGGACGCTGCGCATCACGCCGCGCATGCCGCACGGTCGCGGCTGGGTCGTGCGCGGGTTCGAGCGGCCGCTCCCGCAGTGGAGCGACTTCCTCGAGCGCGCCGCCTGAGCCCGTCCCGGCGCGCCGGTGCGGCGCATCGTGACAACCGCTCGGACCGTGCCCTAGGGTGGTACGAGTCCGGAGCACCCCCGGCTCCGGAGACCCGCAACGCCCCCGCGTCCGCCTCCCCCTGAGCCGGCGCGGGACCGGAGGTTCACGATCCTTGTACGGTGACGACGCGCACGGCCGGCCCCCAGGCCTGCGGCCCCGACGCCAGTCCGCCCTGCCCGCAGACGGGTCCGCCGGCTGGTCGCCCGACTTCCGCGAGGCCGCGGCGCGACCGGATGCCGCATCCGCTCCGCCCGCGTCCGGTCGCCGGGCGGACCGCGATCGCCCCGCCGACGGGGTGGTCGATCGAGGCGCGTCGGCACTGCGCGACCGCTCGGCCCTCCGCGATCCCGGAACGGGTCCCGCGCTGCCGCCCAGCCGTCCAGAGGTCGACGAGTGGCGCCGCGGACGGGAGCGGTCCGCCGCCGACGCGCCGCGCGCCGATCGACGCGTGGCGCCGCAGCCCGCGCCCCGTCGCGACGCTCCGGCGGACCGCGGCACGATGCCCGGTCGCGCGCCGGCGCCGGCGCCGGGCCGCGGGACGGAGTCTGCCCGTCCGCCGATGACCGGACGGTCCGTCGCCCCGCCCCGTCCGCCCCGTCCGCCTCGTCCCGAGAGCTCCGCGCCCGCACCCGATCGCCGCGATCCGCGGGGCATGTCCACCTCCTCCCCGCGATCCGTCGAGCGGACCGCCCCGCCGGCACCGGTCGCCCGCCGTGCTCCGGTCCCCGAGGCCGTCGCCGTCCCGTCCGCGACGCCGGCAGATCCCGCGGCGATCCCGGCCGCCGGCGCGGCCGGGCCCGCGCCGACCGGCTCGTCCTCCGTGGCGCTGGCCGTGGCCGCCGCGACCGGTGGCGCGTCCTCGTCGCTCGTGGCGCGGCCGGCCGCCGGTCGACGTCGGGGCGGTGCCTCGCGCACGGCGACCGCGACCCCGGCGCCGAGTGCCTCCGGGCCGGTCTCGCGACGGAACGGCCCCATGCGCGTGGCGGCCACCGTCCTCCTGGTTCCCGCGCTGGTCGGCACCGTGGCGCTCCCGGCGTACGCGTTCCTGCCCGGCGGCCACCTGCCGGGCGGCACGCCGACCAAGTTCAGCCTCTCGGTCGCCGAGGCGCAGGCGCTCGAGGTCTCGGATCTCGCGGCCGGTGCGCCGGTGTCGAGCGACACCTTCTCGGTCACGACGAAGGAGGAGATCGACGCCGCGGCCGCGGAGGCCGAGCGCGCGGCCTGGGAGGCCGAACTCGCGTCGCGCGGCACGGGCGAGTACGCCATCGTCGCGCAGCGGGCGGAGGGCGACGACTATCCGTGGTGGAACCAGACGCCCGACGACTACGGCGGCGGGCTGTCGCCGCTCCGCTACTACTACCGCGAGTGCGTCGACTTCGTGGCCTGGCGCCTCAACCGCGACGCGGGCGTGACGGGGGCGCCGTGGAAGTGGGACTGGGGCAACCTGGCCTCGGGCAGCGCCTGGATGTGGGCCGACGAGTGGGCGGCGAAGGGCTGGCCGTCGAGCAGCGAGCCCGTCGTCGGCGCCGTCGCGTGGTTCCCCTACAACCATGTCGCGTACGTGCAGTCGGTCAACGGCGACGGCACGGTCACGATCGAGGAGTACAACCAGAACTCCGACCACTCGTACCACGTGCGCACGATCCCCGTCGGGGAGGCGCTCTACCTGTACCCGCCGGCCTGACCGGCGGCGTCCACGGGTCGCGTCAGGTGACATCATGGCGAAACGGCGTTTCGAACTTGGACGTTCCGGACAATGACCGCGTCCCGGCGGCGCCGATAGCCTGAGGCTTCCCTCCCCAGAGATGCGAAGCAAGGTGACCGCGATGACGCAGCCCTCAGACGACAACCGGTTCGACGAGAACGGGTTCGTCGACGAGCTCGCCCCGTCGACGTCGGCGATCGTGGTGCTCGGCTACAACTGACCCTGCCCGTCCCTGCGGTGCCGCCGCCCGGTGGCCGAGCCGATCCGGCGCGCCCGCTAGACTCGTCCGGTCAGCCTCTGTAGCTCAATGGAAGAGCAGCTCCGTCCTAAGGAGAGGGTTGGGGGTTCGAGTCCCTCCAGGGGCACCGTGTGATGTCTCGCGACATATGTCTCATATGTCGCGAGACATCTGTCATTTCTGGGGCCATCTG
>NZ_WODA01000017.1 GCF_009729855.1 Agromyces luteolus
CAACTCCCCGAAATCCGAGGTGTTGCAGCGATCGTTAGAAGGGGCACCACGTGGCATCCGCCCCTCGCCGTCTCAGGAGGTGCTGCTGCGGGTCAGTGCCCGCCCGACCGACGCTTGTTGTACACGTCGAACGCCACCGCGAGGAGCAGCACGAGGCCCTTCACGGCCTGCTGCCACTCGATGCCGATGCCCATGATCGACATGCCGTTGTTCAGGACACCGATGATCAGGCCGCCGATGATCGCGCCGCCGATCGTGCCGACGCCGCCCTGCACCGCCGCGCCGCCGATGAACGCCGCCGAGATCGCCTCGAGCTCGAAGCCGTCGCCGGCCTTCGGACCCGCGAGGTTCAGGCGGGCCGTGAAGATGAGGCCCGCGAGCGCCGCGAGGAAGCCCATGTTCACGAACAGCCAGAAGTCGACCCGGCGGGTCTTGATGCCCGACAGCTCGGCCGCGTGGCGGTTGCCGCCGATCGCGTAGATGTGGCGGCCGAACACCGTGCGGTTCATCACGATGCTGTACACGAGCACCAGCACGCCGAGGATGATGAGCGTGACCGGGATGCCCTTGTACGACGCGAGCGCGTAGGCGAAGAACCCGATCGCCGCCGAGATGAGCACGAGCTTGGTGATGAACCAGGCGAGCGGCTCGACGTCCTGCGAGTACTTCACGCGGCCGCGGCGGGTGCGGACCTGCTGGACCACGAGGATCACGATCGCGAGCGCGCCGACGCCGAGCGTCAGCGGGTCGAGTTCGAACTCGCCGAACACGTTCGAGAGGAATCCGTTTCCGAGGGCGCGGTACTCGGTCGGGAACGAGCCGATGTTCGCGTTGCCCAGCACCACGAGTGCGAGCCCGCGGAAGATGAGCATGCCCGCCAAGGTCACGATGAACGCCGGAATGCCGACGTAGGCGATCCAGAAGCCCTGCCAGACGCCGACGAGGGCGCCGATGACGAGCGAGAGCAGCACCGCGAGCCACCACGGCAGGCCCCATTGGACGGCGAACACGCCCGAGCACGCGCCGACGAACGCGGCGACCGATCCGACCGACAGGTCGATGTGGCCGGCGATGATGACCATCACCATGCCGATCGCGAGGACGAGGATGTACCCGTTCTGGACGACCAGGTTCGAGATGTTCTGCGGACGCAGCAGGATGCCGTCGGTCAGGAACGAGAACAGCACGACCACGGCGACGAGGGCGATGAAGATGCCGTTGCGGCCGAGGTCGCTGAGGACGTGGGTCAGCCGGTCCGTGAACTTGTTCTGGACGGGGTTGATGTTGCTGCCCGCCGCGTGGGTTTCCTCGATGGTGGGGGGATTCGGATTCGACATGATGTCTCCTGAGGTGATCCGTCAGCCGCGGGCTAGCGGGGCTTTTCCATGGTCATGAGCTTGAGCATCGACTCGGGGGTCGCCTCCGCGACCGGGAGCTCCCCGGTGATGCGACCCTCCGAGAGGGCGTAGACGCGATCGCAGATGCCGAGCAGTTCGGGCAGCTCGGACGAGATCACGATGATGCCCTTCCCGGCGGCGGCGAGGCGGTTGATGATCGTGTAGATCTCGTACTTCGCGCCCACGTCGATGCCCCGCGTCGGCTCGTCGAGGATCAGCACGTCGGGGTCGGCGTAGATCCACTTCGACAGCACGACCTTCTGCTGGTTGCCGCCCGAGAGCTTGCCGGTCTTCACCAGGACGTTCGGCGCCTTGATGTTCATCGACTTGCGGTACTCGTTGGCGACCGCGTACTCCTCGTTGTCGTGCACGAGGCCGTACTTCTCGAGCTTCTTCAGCGACGCCATCGAGATGTTGCGCTTGATGTCCTCGATGAGGTTCAGGCCGTACGTCTTGCGGTCCTCGGTCGCGTACGCGATGCCGTTCTGGATCGCCTCCGCGACCGTGCGGGTCTTGATCTCCTTGCCGCGCAGGAACACCTTGCCCGAGATGCGCGACCCGTAGGAGTGGCCGAAGAGGCTCATCGCGAACTCGGTGCGCCCGGCGCCCATGAGCCCGGCGATGCCGACTATCTCGCCGGCCCGCACGTGGAGGTTGACGTTGTCGACCACGACGCGGCTCGTGTCCTGCGGGTGGTGCGCGGTCCAGTCCTCGACCCGGAGCAGCTCCTCGCCGAGGTGCGGGGTGTGGTCGGGGTACCGGTGCTCGAGGTCGCGACCCACCATGTCCTTGATGATGCGGTCCTCGGTGACATCCTGCTTCGCGATCGTCTCGATCGTCTTGCCGTCGCGGATGACGGTGACGGTGTCGGCGACCTTCTTGATCTCGTTCAGCTTGTGGCTGATGATGATCGACGTGATGCCCTGCCCCTTCAGGTGCAGGATGAGGTCGAGCAGGTGGTCGGAGTCCTCGTCGTTGAGGGCGGCCGTCGGCTCGTCAAGGATCAGGAGCTTCACGCGCTTGGAGAGCGCCTTCGCGATCTCGACGAGCTGCTGCTTGCCGACGCCGATCTCGCGGATCTTCGTCGTCGGGTTCTCCTTCAGGCCCACCCGGGCGAGGAGCTTCGACGCCTCGAAGTTCGTCTTGTTCCAGTCGATCAGACCGCCGGAGGTCTGCTCGTTGTTGAGGAAGATGTTCTCGGCGATCGACAGGTACGGGCTGAGCGCGAGCTCCTGGTGGATGATCACGATGCCCTTGGCCTCGGAGTCGGTGAGGTCCTTGAACGCGACCTCCTCGCCCTCGAAGACGATGGCGCCGTCGTAGGTGCCGTGCGGGTAGACGCCCGACAGCACCTTCATCAGCGTGGACTTGCCCGCGCCGTTCTCGCCGCAGATGGCGTGGACCTCGCCGCGCTCCACGCCCAGGTTGACGTTCGCGAGCGCCTTCACGCCGGGGAACGTCTTCGTGATGCCGCGCATCTCGAGAATGTGGTTGGTCATCCCTTGCTCCTGCTCCATCGCCGGTGTGGGGCCGGCCGGGTGGCGGATGCCGCGGCCGGGACCTGAGGCGAGAGTACTCCCGCCGCAGGCCCCGACACGCGGTGGATCATCCGTTGGGGATCAGCGGCCGTTTCAGCCGTTGATCTCCTCTTCGGTCCAGTAGCCGGAGTCGACCAGGACCTCGGTGATGTTGTCGGCCACGACGATCTCGGACTCGAGGAGGTACGAGGGCACGACCTTCACGCCGTTGTCGTAGTCGGAGGTGTTGTTGACCTCGGGCTCCTCGCCGTTCAGCAGGGCGGTCGCCATGTCCACGGCCACGGCCGCGAGGTTGCGGGTGTCCTTGAAGATGGTCGAGTACTGCTCACCGGCGTTGATGGCCTTGACCGAGTCGAGCTCGGCGTCCTGGCCGGAGATGATCGGCCACTCGTCGCCGACGGAGTAGCCGGCGTCGGTGAGGGCCGAGATGATGCCGCGCGAGAGGCCGTCGTACGGCGAGAGCACCGCGTCGACCTGCGAGCCGTCGGAGTACGTCGAGACGAGGATGTCCTCCATGCGGCTCTGCGCGACCTCGCCGTCCCAGCGGAGGATGGCGGCCTGCTCGAACTCGGTCTGGCCCGACTTCACGACGAGGGTGCCCTCGTCGATGTAGGGCTGGAGCGTGTCGATCGCGCCGTTCCAGAAGAACGTGGCGTTGTTGTCGTCGGGCGAACCGGCGAACAGCTCGATGTTGAACGGACCCTCGGGCGCGTCGGCGGCCTCGGCACCTTCGAGGTCGGTGAGGCCCAGGCCCGCGAGGAGCGAGGTGGCCTGCTGGACGCCGACGATGTAGTTGTCGAACGACGCGTAGTAGTCGACGTTCTCCGAGTCGCGGATGAGGCGGTCGTAGGCGATGACGGGGATGTCGGCGTCGGCCGCGTTCTGGAGGACCTCCGACAGCGTCGTGCCGTCGATCGAGGCGACGATCAGGGCCTCGGCGCCCTTGGTGATCATGTTCTCGATCTGGGAGACCTGCGTGGGGATGTCGTCCTCGGCGTACTGCAGGTCGACCTGGAAGCCCTGCTCCTCGAGCTGCTCCTTGACGGCGTCGCCGTCCTGGATCCAGCGCTCCGAGCTCTTGGTGGGCATCGCGACGCCGATGAGGCCGCCGTCGCCCTCTCCACCGCCGCCGCTGCCGCCCGAGCACGCGGCGAGCGCGAGCATCGAACCGGCCGCCAGCGTGGCGAGGAGCACCTTCTTCGTGGTGTTCACGGTGTGTCCTTTCACTGTGTGGTCATGGACGTCGTCGTCTTGGTGACGTTTCGGACCCGGCCTCGTCCATGACGACCGGCTCCCAGCGGCATCCGTCGTGACCTCGGATGCCGCAAGCTCTTCAGTTGCGTTTCGCCTTCGCCTTCGGGGCTCCGGCCGGGGCGTCCCGACGGGCATCCCCGGTCTGCCCGGCTGCACCTTCTCGACGGGCATCCCCGGTCTGCCCGTACACGTTCTGGTACCGGTCGTACAGCCGGTCGATCGACTCCTGCGGGATCGGGATCAGCGGGCCCGCCTCGCGTGCGAGGTGCACGGTCCGGGCGACGTCCTCGACCATGACCGCGGCCTTGACGGCGTCCTTCGCGTTCGCGCCGATCGTGAACGGGCCGTGGTTCTGCATCAGCACCGCACGCGAGCGGTGGCCGCGGAGGGTCTCGACGATGCCGCGGCCGATCGAGTCGTCGCCGATGATCGCGAACGGGCCGATCGGGATCGGCCCGCCGAACTCGTCGGCCATCGCGGTGATCACGCACGGGATCTCCTCGCCGCGCGCCGCCCAGGCGACCGCGTACGTCGAGTGCGTGTGCACGACGCCGCCGACCTCGGGCATGTTGCGGTACACGTAGGCGTGCGCCGCGGTGTCGCTCGACGGCGACCGGTCGGCGCCCGGCGTGCCGGGGATGACGTTGCCGTCCAGGTCGCAGACGATCATGTTCTCGGGCGCCAGGTCGTCGTAGCTCACGCCCGACGGCTTGATCACGAACAGGTCCGCGCCGGGCACCCGGCCCGAGACGTTGCCGCCGGTCCAGACGACGAGGCCGTACCGGGTCAGTTCGCCGTGCAGGCGGGCGACGTCCGCACGCGTGCGGGCGATGGCGACCTCGATCTGCGGTCCGAACGTCGTCATGCGGCGACCGCCGATGCGGTCGGGGCGACGGATGCCGCGGCGCGGGCGGCGGACGTTCCGAGGGCGGGGCCCGGGGTCCCCGTGGAGACGGCACCGCGCCGGGGGGCGGCCGGGCTGGTGGGCCGGCCGGGGGCGGTCGTGTCGATCACGCGGGACTCCTTCGTCGTGTGCTGCGCACGCCCTCGAGGGGGCGATGGTGGAACGTCCGGCGATGTGACGCTCCATGTGACCGTTCACATCGCGAGACTCATGTTAGCCACACGATTCGCGATCCTGTCAACCGAGTAAGGTCACGGAACGGTAACGGCGGGGACGCACCGCTCCGCGCGGTGCCGCGACCTCAGAACGACGGCGCACCGACCGAATCGCGCACGATGAGCTCGGGCACGATCGTGCCGCGGTACTCGGGCGCGGCATCGTCGAGGTCGCCGAGCAGCAGGGCCACGCAGCGCCGGCCGAGCTCGGCGAAGTCCTGCCGCACCGTGGTGAGCGGCGGCCAGAAGTGCGCCGCCTCGGGGATGTCGTCGAACCCGATGATCGACACGTCGCGCGGGATCTCGAGGCCCGCGTCGCGCACCGCGTGCATGACCCCGAGCGCCATCTGGTCGTTCGACGCGAAGATCGCCGTGAAGTCGCGCACCGTGAGCAGCTCGCGCCCGGCGTAGAAGCCGAAGTCGGCCGTCCAGTCGCCGAGGATCGGCGCCGTCGTCGGTACGTCCTGCGCGCCCATCTCGTCGAGGAAGCCGCGCATGCGCGCCTCGGCCTCGATCCAGTCCTGGGGGCCGGCGAGGTGGTAGATCGACCGGTGCCCGCGCTCGATCAGGTGCCGCGTCGCCATCCGCGCGCCCGCGATCTGGTCGACCGAGAGCGTGTGCTCCGGGTCGCGGCCGGTCGACTGCAGCGTCACGTAGGGCACGTCGATCGACAACTGCGCGAGCGTGTCGAACACGCGCACCTGCGGGGCGATCACCACGAGGCCCTCGATGCCCTGGGCCCGCAGGTACGCCAGACCGTCGGCGATCGACACCGCGTCGGACGACTCGATGTTCGCGGTGCTCACCCAGTACCCCGAGGCGCGCGCTGCCGCCTCGATCGCGGCGATGCTCGATGCCGGCCCGTAGTGCGTGCTCGACGCCGACAGGATGCCGATCGTGCGCGATCGGCTCGTGACGAGGGCGCGTGCGGCGCGGTTCGGCGTGTACTGGAGCTCGGCCATGACGTCGAGCACCCGCTGCTTGGTCTCGGGCCTGATGCTCGGGTGGTGGTTCAGCACGCGCGACACGGTCTGGTGCGACACCCCCGCGACCCGCGCGACGTCGCGGATGCTCGGGGCGCGCCCCTTCGGCGGCTCCTGCGACGGCTCTGGCACGGCGACCTCGATCGATCTCGGCATGTTCACGGTCACACATGCCGGCGACACCATTATGCACATCCCCGCGCGGAATGTGACCGTCACAATGTGACCGTCACATGAACTCGGCTTCCGCGCGGGCGCTGGCGAGCAGCCGTATGCCGGTGACGGCGCCTAGTCTCCCGGCGTCGGCGCGGCCGCCGACTCGCCCGCCGGCGTCGAGGCGCCCTGCGCGCTCCGCCGCCACCCGTCGGGCGGGCGCACGCGCGAGGCGAGCAGCACGCCGACGACGGCGATCGCGGCCGTCACGGCGAACTCGGGGGCGAACGCCCCGGCGGATGCCACGCTCGCCACGAGCGCGGTGACCGCGAGCGCCACGGCTCCGCCGAGCGACTCCCCG
Organism: Agromyces luteolus; assembly: GCF_009729855.1. Lineage (GTDB taxonomy): Bacteria > Actinomycetota > Actinomycetes > Actinomycetales > Microbacteriaceae > Agromyces > Agromyces luteolus. The sequence goes on from NZ_WODA01000017.1 coordinate 6,806, forward strand.
ATCGTCAGCGCCGCACTGTTGAAGCCCTGCACCGACTGCGGCGACTGCTCGAGCACGGCCACCGAGAACCGTGGGTACATGAAGCCCATCGCGGCGCCGGCGAGCGTCCACACGACGAACACCGCCGCAGGCGGCCACCCGAAGAGCGCGATCGCGAGCACGCCGACGAGCGCGATCGCCAGCGTGAGCGCCCCGATGCGAACGACCTCGGTGTGCGACAACCGCGGATCGAGCCGCCCCTGCAGCCAGGACGCCGCCGCCCACGAGAGACCCGCGCCGGTCAGCACGGCGCCGGCGAGGCCGGCGGGGAGGTCGTAGCGCTCGATGAGCATCTTCGGCAGGTAGATCTCGGCGCCGAAGAAGGCACCCGCGACGACGGCCCGCATGAGCACGGTCGCGGGGATGCCGCGCACCGCGCGGAGCGCGCCCGGCGGCAGGAGCGGTCGCACGGCGACGACGGCGACCGCGATCGACAGCACCGCGATGATCCAGCGCCAGGGCTCGTCGAACTCCGCCGCGAGGCTGATGCCGAGGGCCGCGCCGGCCGCGAGCACCGACCAGGCGACCCGGCCGGCGCTCCACGGCACGCTCGGGTCGCCCTGCACGCGGTCGAGCACGCGCAGCAGGGGCGCGAGCATCATCAGGGCGGCGGGCAGCACGAGCGCGATCACGCCGAGGAACACCCAGCGCCAGTCGAGGTGCTCGGCGACGTACCCCGCGACGGTCGGCCCGACGATGGAGGGGATGACCCAGGCCGCGGCGAAGCCCGCGAACACGCGTGCCCGCACGGACTCGGGGTAGACGCGCGCCACGATCACGTAGAGCGGCACGATGACGGCCGCGCCGCCGATGCCGTGGACCAGCCGCCCGAGCACGAGCACCGGCATGCTCGGCGCCAGCCCGGCGATGACCAGGCCGACCACGAACAGCCCGCCGGCCGCGAGGAGCGGCGGCAGCGGGCCGGAGCGGTCGCTCCAGTTGCCCGCCACGACCATGCCGACGACGCCGGCCGCGAGGGGCACCGAGAACGCGAGGGCGTAGAGGCCCTCGCCGTCGAGGTCGGCGGCGATGATCGGCATAGCGGTGGTCACGGCGAGCACCTCGAACGCGGCGAGGAAGATGAGGGCGAACATGCCGAGCGAGAGCCACCGCCACGACTTCGCGAACACGCCCCCGGCGGGGACGGCGTCGTCGGATGGCACGGGGGTGGAGCGGTCGGTCACCTGATCGAGCCTACGTCCGCCCACCGGCATCCGCTCGCTTCGAACCGGTCGTCGTTCGGCACGACCCCGCCATCGTCAGCGGAGTGCGACGCGGACGCGCTACATCTCCTCGTGCATGTCGGGGTCGGCGCCCCACAGGCGCCCGCGCTCCAGGCCGGAGATCGCCTCGACCTCGCCGGCCTCGAGCTCGAGGTCGAACACGTCGAGGTTCTCGCGGCGGCGCGCGGCATCGGCCGACTTCGGGATCGGCACGGCACCGAGCGCGAGGTGCCAGGCGAGCACGACCTGCGCCGGCGTCGCCCCGCGACGCTCGGCGATCTCGACGATGGCGGGCTCCGCGAGCAGCTCGGTGCGCTTGGCGAGCGGGCTCCAGCTCTCGGTGCGGATCGCGTGCTCGGCGTGGTACGCGCGCAGCTCGGCCTGCGGGAAGTACGGGTGCAGTTCGACCTGGTTGACCACGGGCATCAGCCCGGTCTCGGCGAACAGGCGGTCGAGCATCGGCGGCGTGAAGTTCGAGACGCCGATCGAGCGCACCACGCCGCGCTCCTTGAGCTTGATCATCGAGCGCCAGCTGTCGACGTAGCGGTCGCGCTTCGGGTTCGGCCAGTGGATCAGGTAGAGGTCGACCCAGTCGAGGTCGAGGCGCTTGCGCGACTGCTCGAAGCTCGCGAGGGTCTCGTCGACGCCGTGGTGGCGGCCGGGCAGCTTCGTGGTCACGAACAGGTCGCTGCGGTCGACGTCGGCGCGGCGGATCGCCTCGGCCACCACCTCTTCGTTGCCGTAGTTGTACGCCGTGTCGATGAGCCGGTAGCCGTCGTGGATCGCCGAGACGATCGCGTCGACCCCCGACTGGTCGTTCAACCCGTACGTGCCGAGCCCGATCGCGGGGATCGTGTTGCCGTCTGCGAGCGCGTACGCGTGGGCAGTCATGCGGACCATCCTCTCCCGGGACCGGCCGCACATGCCAGCCGACCTGCGGCATCCGCGCCGATTCCCAGCGGAACGGATGCCTGGGGCCGCAGCCGCACCCGTCGGCGGGGCCGACGGCGGCCAGCCGGCGTGCGGCCAGGCCCGGCCGGCCGGGCCCGAGGACGGTCGAACGCCTACGGCACGGGCTCGGCGTCGGCCGCGACCACGGATGCCGCGGCATCCGCTTCGAGCGACGGCAGGCGGCTCGCCCGCACCCGGCGCACGATCGTGACGACGACGGATGCCGCGGCCAGCACGAGCGGCATGACGAGGTTCTGCCACGCCAGCACCAGCAGCCCGGCGGTGAGCACCGTCGCGACGATCGCGAGCCACCAGCCGAGCGAGAACCGGCGGAGGATGAGCGTCGCGGCGAGCATGCCGGCGGCGTAGATCGCGACCATGTTGCTCGTGTGGATGAGGATGAAGCCCGTCAGGTCGAGTTCGTTCCAGAGCATCAGGACGAAGTAGACGACGATGAGCGCCGCGGTCAGGGCGAGCGCCCGGCGGGGCACCGCGCCGTCCTCCGCACCCTTCGCGAAGAACCGGGGCAGGTCGCCGTCGCGCCCGAGCGCGGCGCCGAGCTTGCCGAACGCGGGCAGGTAGGCGTTGAGCACGCCGACCGTGACGATCGCGGCGACGATCGCCACGAGGACCGACCCGATGCCCGGGGCCGTGGTCTCGACGAGGTCGAGCAGCGGCACCTGGCTCGCGCCCGCGCGGTCGCCGAGCACGCCGACGGTCGCGAACTGCAGCGCGAGGTAGCCGACGCCGACCAGTGCGATCGCGATGCCCGTGGCGATCGGGATGATGCGGCGCGGGTCGCGGAACTCGCCGGCGATGTGCGTGCCGACCTCCCAGCCGGCGAAGGCCCAGACGAAGAGGCTGATGGCGACGCCGACGCCGCCCCAGCCGTTCGGGAGGAACGGGGTGAAGTTCGCCGCGTCGGCCGCCGGGAAGGTGACCGCGACGACGCCCACGACGACCGCGAGGAGCAGGCCCGTGAGCACGAACTGCACCCAGCCGGCGACGCGCACCCCGAACCAGTTGGCGACGAGCGGCGGGAGGAAGACCGCGAAGCCGATGACCGGCACGGCGGCGCGATCGACGCCGAGGACCGCGACGACGTACTCGCCGCCGAGGATCGCGACGACGGGCGCGCCGACGCAGACGCCGAAGAAGAACCAGTACCCCGTCATGCGGGCCGCGGTCGGGCCGAGCGCCCGGCGGACGTAGCTGGCGACGCCGCCCGGGTCGGGGAAGCGGGAGGCCAGCGCGGCGAACGTGCCGGCGAGCGGGATCGACAGCACGAGCACCGCCGCGACGGCGAGGACCGACGCGGGACCGGCGGCCTGCGCGGCGAGCCCCGGCAGGACCAGGATGCCGGTGCCGAGCACGCTCGCGACGTAGAGGGCCGTGCCCTGGACGAGGCCCAGCCGGCCGTGATGCGCTGCTGCGGCGCCGACCGGGGGCGCGACATCCAGGGTTCTCGTACTCACCAGATCATCGTGGCGGATGCCACCGACACGCGCGCTGGCAGGAACGACAGTGTTCGTCGAATTCCTGCCACCCTGCCCGGGCGGTCCCTAGACGCGCCCGAGCGCCCCGTCGATGTCGGCGAGCAGGTCGTCGACGTCCTCGATGCCGACCGACAGGCGCACGATCGACTCGGGCACCTCGGCCTCGGTGCCCTTGACCGACGCGTGCGTCATCTCCGACGGGTAGTTCACGAGCGACTCCACGCCGCCGAGCGACTCCGCGAGCGTGAACAGCTCGGTCGACTCCGCGAACCGGCGCGCGGCATCGCCGCCGCCCGCGAGGTCGATCGACACCATGCCGCCGAAGCCCGACATCTGGCGCGCGGCCAGCGAGTGCCCGGGGTGCGATTCGAGGCCGGGGTAGAGCACCCGGCCGACCGCAGGATGCTCGTCGAGCCGCCGGGCGATCGCGAGCGCGTTCTGGCTGTGCCGCTGCATTCGGATGCCCAGGGTCTTGATGCCGCGCGTCGTGAGGAACGCGTCGAACGGCGCCGACACCGCGCCGGCCGCGAACTGCGTGAAGCCGACGCGCTCGGCGAGCTCCTCCTGCCCGGGCGCGAACACGAGCGCGCCGCCGACGACGTCGGAGTGGCCGCCGAGGTACTTCGTGGTCGAGTGCACGATGACGTGCGCGCCGAGCCCGATCGGCTGCTGCAGCGCCGGGCTCGCGAACGTGTTGTCGACGACGACCGTGAGCCCCGCCTCGTCACCGAGCTCGGCGAGCGCTGCGATGTCGGAGATCTTCATGAGCGGGTTCGACGGCGTCTCGACCCAGAGCACCTTCGTCGTGCCGAGCTCGATCGCCCCGCGCACCGCGTCGAGGTCGCTCGTGTCGACCGTCGAGTGCCGGACGCCCCAGTCGCCGAAGATCCGGCGGATGAGGCGGTGCGTGCCGCCGTACACGTCGTTGCCGATGACGACGTGGTCGCCCGGCGTCAGGATCGTGCGGAGCAGCGCGTCCTCCGCAGCGAGACCCGACGCGAACGACAGGCCGCGGATGCCGCCCTCGAGCGCCGCGAGCTGGGTCTCGAGTGCGGTGCGCGTCGGGTTGCCGCCGCGCGAGTACTCGTAGCCGCCGCGGAGGCCCCCGATGCCGTCCTGTGCGTACGTCGAGGTCACGTGGATGGGCGGGATGACCGCGCCCGTCGTGGGGTCGAACTCCTGGCCCGCGTGGATCGCGCGAGTGTCGAAGCCTGCGTCGTGGTGCATGGTTCCCGGCCCTTCAGGAGGAGAGGTACGAAAGGAGGTCGGTGCGCGTGATCACGCCGAGCGCCTTGCCGCCGTCGGTCACGAGCATCGCAGGCGCCTCGCCGAACGCCTGGCGCGCGGTCGCCACGGGCTCGTTCACGCCGATGAGCGGCAGCGCGTCGCCGACGACCGCCGACACCTCGTCGGTGAGCTTCGCGCGGCCGGAGAAGACCTGCTCGAGCAGCTCGTCCTCATGCAGCGCGCCGACGACCTCGCCGAGCACGACGGGCGGCTCGGCCGACAGCACGACGAGCTGCGAGACGCCGGACTCGGTCATCCGGTCGATCGCCTCGCGCACCGTGTCGTTCGGGTGCACGTAGACGAGCGGCGCCGTGCGGTCGGCCTTCGCCGCAAGGATGTCGCGGATCGTGTGCCCTGCGGGCGCGTTGCCGAAGCCGTAGGCGCGCAGCCACTTGTCGTTGAAGATCTTGCCGAGGTACCCGCGCCCCGAGTCGGGCAGGAGCACCACGAAGACGTCGTCCTCCGTCACCTCGGGCCGCGACGCGGCCTTCAGCGCCGCGACGACGGCCATGCCGCTCGACCCGCCGACGAGGATCCCCTCCTCGCGCGCGAGCCGACGCGTCATGTCGATCGACTCGGCGTCGGTGACGGCGATGATCTCGTGCGGCACGCTCGGGTCGTACGCCGTCGGCCAGAAGTCCTCGCCGACGCCCTCGACGAAGTACGGCCGCCCGGTGCCGCCCGAGTAGACCGAGCCCTCCGGGTCGGCGCCGATGATGCGCACCGAGTCGCCCGAGACCTCGCGGAGGTACCGGCCGGTGCCCGTGATCGTGCCGCCCGTGCCGACGCCGGCCACGAAGTGCGTGACCGTCCCGTCGGTGTCGCGCCAGATCTCGGGGCCCGTCGTCTCGTAGTGCGAGAGCGGGCCGTTGGGGTTCGAGTACTGGTCGGGCTTGAACGCGCCGGGGATCTCGCGGGCGAGCCGGTCGGAGACGCCGTAGTACGACTCGGGGCTGTCGGGGGCGACCGCCGTGGGCGTCACGACGACCTCGGCACCGTACGCCTGCAGCACGTTCCGCTTGTCCTCCGAGACCTTGTCGGGGCAGACGAACACGCAGCGGTAGCCGCGCTCCTGCGCGACGAGCGCGAGCCCGACGCCCGTGTTGCCCGAGGTCGGCTCGACGATCGTGCCGCCCGGCTTCAGCTTGCCCTCGCGCTCGGCCGCATCGATGATGTTGCGCGCGATGCGGTCCTTCGAGGAGCCGCCCGGGTTCAGGTACTCGAGCTTGACGAGCACCGTGGCATCCGTCACGCCCTCGGTCACCCGGTTCAACTTGACCAGGGGCGTGTTGCCGACGAGTTCGGTGATGTGGGCTGCGTACTTCATTCCGCTGGTTCGTTCCTTGGTGTCGTGTGCGTCGAGGGGCGCCCGTTCGGCGCCCGACGCGAGGGAAGGGGTCGCGCGTTCAGCGACGACAACACCGGCACGAGAGGCTCACCCGGCCAGCCTAGCGAATGACGGATGCCTCGTGGCAGGCCTCACCCGTCGGTCGCGCCGGCACCGGCGCGACGACGCGCGGAGCCCTTGGGCGGCAGCAGCGTCTCCGACTCCTCCAGCGACATCCCGTTCGTCTCCGGGATCTTCGCGAGCACGAAGAAGAAGGAGAGCGCGGCGAAGGTCGCGTACATGCCGTACGTCAGGAGGAGCGAGGTGTTCGCCAGCAGCGGGAACGTCACGGTCACGACGAAGTTCGCGATCCACTGCGCGGCGGCGGCGAGGCCGAGCGCGCGGGCGCGGATGCGGTTCGGGAAGATCTCGCCGAGCAGCACCCACACCAGCGGACCCCACGAGAAGCCGAAGAACACGACGAAGAGGTTCGCCGCGACGAGCGCGATCGGTCCCCAGGCGCCGGGGAGCGAGATGTCCTCACCGGAGCCGCTCGCGTTGCCGAACGCGAGCGCCATCGTCGCGAGCGAGATCGTCATGCCCGCCGACCCGACGAGGAGCAGCGGCCGCCGCCCGACCCGGTCGACGAGCGCGATCGCGATGAAGGTCACGAGGATGTTCGTGATCGACGTGAACACGCTGATCGCGAAGGCGTTCGACTCGTCGAAGCCGACCGCGCTCCACAGCGTCGTGGAGTAGTAGAAGATCACGTTGATGCCGACGAACTGCTGGAACACCGACAGCAGGATGCCGATCCAGACGATGCCGCGGAGGCCGAACACGGGCCCGCGCAGCGCGCCCTTCGCCTGCTTGGCCTCGGCGTCGGCCTTCATGGTGTTCCGGATGTCGCGGACGGCGCGCTCCACCTCGCCGGGCTGGATGCGCTCGAGGACGACGCGTGCCTCGTCCTCCTTCTCCACGCGTATGAGGTAGCGGGGCGACTCCGGCAGCGAGAACGCGATGAGGCCGTACGCGACGCTCGGCACGATGCCCGCGAGGAACATCCAGCGCCAGGCGTCGAGGCCGAACCAGAACGGCTCCGCGGCACCGCCCGCCGCCCACGCGAACACCGCGTCCGAGAGCAGGGCGGTGAAGATGCCGAACACGATCGCGAGCTGCTGCAGCGACGCGAGCCGTCCGCGCGCCCGCCGCGGCGAGATCTCGGCGATGTAGGCCGGCGAGACGACCGACGCGATGCCGATGCCGAGGCCGCCGATGACGCGCCACACGATGAGGTCCCACACGCCGAGCGCGAGGCCCGACCCGATCGCGGAGATGAGGAACAGGCTCGCCCCGAGGATCATGACGGGGATGCGGCCGAACCGGTCGGCGAGGCGGCCCGCGAGCTCGGCCCCGAGCGCGCACCCGAGCAGGGCGCTCGCGATCGCGAGCCCCGTGAGCCCCGCCGACAGGCTGAACTCCTGCTCGATCGCGTCGACCGCGCCGTTCACCACCGACGAGTCGAAGCCGAACAGGAAGCCGCCGACCGCGCCCGCGACGGCGAGCGCGATGACGCGCCGGTTGAGGCCGCTCCCCCGGCCGGCGCCGCTCTCGTCGGGCCCGTCCGCATCGGCGACCGCGACGTCCGGATGATCGATGTCCCCGCTCACGCGCCGACCTCCCCCGCCGGCATCCGACCCGGACCGCTCGAGCGGTCCGCACGCGGTCGCCCCGCGCCGGCATCTCGGATGCTAGACCCGGGCTCGACGGGATCCGCGGCGGCGCACGGGTGACGGCGTTCTCCCAGCCCGATACGTTCGTATTGAGTACCCCGTCCCGTATCTCCACCCCGCTCGAGGAAGGCCCCGCGTGAGCGCGACCCAGCCCGGAAAGAAGCCCACCGTCAAGCAGCAGCGCGCCGCGGAGCGCGAGCGCAAGCTCGAGGCGTACCGCAAGCGCGAGGCGCAGATGAAGCGGAACCGCCTCATCGCGATCTGGAGCTCGGTCGGCGTCGGCGTCGCGATCATCGCGCTCATCGTCACCTCGATCGCGCTCACGCCGCGGGCCGCGAACTACACCGCCGGCGGCGAGGGCGCCGAGATCGAGGGGGTCGAGACCTTCGAGAACGCGTCGGAGCACGTCGAGGGCGTCGTCGACTACGAGCAGACGCCGCCCGCGGGCGGCCAGCACAACCCCGCGTGGCTGAACTGCGGCGTCTACGAGGAGCCCGTGCCGAACGAGAACGCGGTGCACTCGCTCGAGCACGGCGCGATCTGGGTCACCTACGACGCCGACGCCCTCTCCGACGACGACATCTCGACGCTCCGCTCGAAGCTCCCGAGCACGTACGTGATCCTCTCGCCCTTCGAGGGCCTGCCCTCCCCGGTCGTGCTGAGCGGCTGGAACTCCCAGCTCCAGGTCGACGGCGTCGACGACCCGCGCATCGAGGACTTCCTCGAGGAGTACTGGCAGAGCCAGAACGTCCCCGAGCCCGGCGCGCCCTGCACCGGCGCCATCGACGGCCCCGGCAAGGTCGCGTGAGCGTCGGGCACGAGGACCACGACGAGCGGCCCCGCCGCTCGGGCATCGGCCGCTGGGCCGTGGTGCTCGCGGCATCCGTCGCCGTCATCGCCGTGGCCGGCGCGGCCTTCGCGATCGGCCGGCTCTCGACGCTCGGCGAGGAGACGCCGTCGAACGCGAGCGCCGAAGCCGGCTTCGCGCGGGACATGCAGGTGCACCACCAGCAGGGCGTCGAGCTCGCGATGATCGTGCGCGACGCCACCGACGACCCCGACGTGCGGCTGCTCGGCTACGACATCGCGATCGCGCAGGCCCAGCAGGCCGGGCAGATGTACGGCTGGCTCGCCGAGTGGGGCCTGCCGCAGGCCGGTTCGGAGCCGTCGATGACGTGGATGACGCAGCCCTCCGCCGACGGAAGCACGCACGACGGGCACGACGGCGACGGATCGGGCGGCGCCGCGCACGTCCCCGGCGAGCCGATGCCCGGGCTCGCCACCCCCGAGCAGGTCGCCGAGCTCCGCGAGCTGGAGGGCGTCGAGGCCGAGCGCAGGTTCCTCGAGCTCATGATCGCCCACCACGAGGGTGCGGTCGTCATGGCCGAGGCGGTCCTCGACCGGTCGACCTACCCGGTCGTGGTCTCGCTCGCCGAGTCGATCATCCTGAGCCAGGAGGCCGAGATCGCCCTCATGGAGGACATGCTCGCCGAGCGCTCCTAGCGCGCCGCGGGCGGGGCGCGGCGCGGGCGGGGCGCCCGCCTCCTCCGCCGTCTCGCCGAGCGCGTGCAGATCCGACGAGCGCGTTTGCGTACGCAGACACGCTCGTCGGATCCACACGCGTTCGCGGAGGGATGATGCACGGGGCTGGCGCGGCACCAGTCACCTGGGCGAGTGCGCGTTTTCGCGACACGTGCGCGGGGTGTGCGCTGCGCACTCGTCGCGATGCCGCGCAACGCGCGAACGGCGAGGGCGCCGGCGCACGGCGCGCGCGGCGCGTGCGGCGGGGCCGCGGGGGCCGCGCAGCTCAGACGGTCGGCACCTCGGGCTGCTCGGCCTGCTGCCGGTAGAGCGAGGCGTAGACGCCGCCCTGGGCGAGCAGCTCGGCGTGCGTGCCGCGCTCGGCGATGCGGCCGGCGACGACGACGAAGATCACGTCGGCCGACACGACCGTCGAGAGACGGTGCGCGATGGCGATCGTCGTGCGGCCGCGCGAGGCGTCGTCGAGCGCGGCCTGGACGACGCGCTCGCTGATGGTGTCGAGCGCGCTCGTCGCCTCGTCGAGCACGAGCACCGCCGGATCCTTCAGCAGCACGCGCGCGATCGCGATGCGCTGCTTCTCGCCGCCCGAGAGGCGATAGCCGCGCTCGCCCACGACCGTGTCGTAGGCCTCGGGGAACGACGCGATCGTCTCGTGGATGTTCGCCGCCCGCGCCGCCGCCTCGAGCTCGGCGTCGGTCGCATCGGGCTTCGCGTAGCGCAGGTTCTCGGCGATCGACGCGTGGAAGAGGTAGGTCTCCTGGCTCACGACGCCGATGTTCGACACGAGCGACTCGTGCTCGAGGTCGCGCACGTCGACGCCCGCGAAGCGCACCGCCCCACCCGTCGCCTCGTAGAGCCGCGGGACCAGGTAGGACACCGTCGTCTTGCCCGCGCCGCTCGGCCCGACGAAGGCGGCGTACTGCCCCGGCTCGATCGTGAACGACACGTCGTCGAGGGTGGGCCGACCGTCGTCGTCGGCGTCGGGGTACCGGAACGAGACGTGGTCGAACTCGACGCGGCCGAGGAGCGGCCGGCCCGAGGCATCCGTCGTCACCGCCGGAGGCACCGGGCGCGCGTCGGGCGCATCGGTGATCGCCGGCCGCAGGTCGAGGTACTCGAAGATGCGCGCGAAGAGCGCGCCCGAGGTCTGCAGGTCGAGCGCCACGCGCATGAGCGCCATGAGCGGGAACAGGAGGCGCGCCTGCACCGTGGTGAAGGCCACGATCGTGCCGGCCGAGATGTCGGTCGTGCCGCCCGTGATGAGCCAGCCCGACGCGAGGTACACGATCGCCGGGATCGCCGACATGAAGATGCCGACCATCGCGAAGAACCACTGGCCCGTCATCTGCTGGCGCACCTGGAGGGCGATCTGGTTGTCGTTCTCGTCGCTGTAGCGCGCGATCTCGCTGCGCTGCCGCGTGAAGCTCTTGGAGAGCAGGATGCCCGACACCGACAGGGTCTCCTGCGTGATCGCCGTCATCTCGGAGAGGGACTCCTGCGTCTTCGCCGCGATGCGCGCGCGCACCTGGCCGACCCGGCGCTGCGCGATGACCATGACCGGCAGCAGCACGAGCGCGATGAGCGTGAGCTGCCAGTTGAGCAGGAGCATCGCCACGAACGCGGCGAGCACGGTGACCGTGTTGCCGAGCACGCTCGAGACCGTGTTGGTGAGCACGGATGCCACGCCGCCGACGTCGTTCTGCAGGCGCGACTGGATGACGCCCGTCTTCGTGCGCGTGAAGAAGCTGAGCTCCATGCGCTGGAGGTGCGTGAACATCCGCACTCGGAGCGCACCCATCACCCGGTTGCCGACGGTGGCCGTGAGCCAGGTCTGCCAGACGCCGAGGAGCGAGGAGACGACGAACACCGCGAGCATCGCGACGACGATCGCCGTGAGGACGGGCAGGTTCGGGCTCATCACCTGCCCGTCGGCTCCGACCGGGAAGAGCCCCTCGTCGAAGGCCCGCTCCGTGAGCAGCGGCGGGATGACGCTGAACGCGGCGCTCACGAGCACCAGGACGATCGTGGTCGTCAGCGCGACCTTGTGCGGGGCGAACAGCTCGGCGATGCGGCGCATGAGGTGCGGGATCTTCGGCGCCTCCGCGTTCTCGGCGCGCTGCGCCGACTCGTCGACCCCGCTGATACGGGTGCGGGGCTTGCCCATCCGCCCCGACTGCCCGCCCGGGGCGCTCGCGTGCATGCTCATGCATCGAGCCTAGGCGGGCCCGCCGACGGGTCGGCCGCCCGGTCCCCGCCCGACTGCGGCCGTTCGCGGACGGCGTGACGGCGGGGCGGATGCCTCGGCATCCGCCCCGCCGACGTGCGACGGATGCCGCGGCATCCGCCCCGTTCGCTCAGCCCTTCGTCGCGCCCGCCAGGAGGCCTCGCACGAAGTACCTCTGGAGGCTGAAGAACACGATGAGCGGGATGACGATCGAGATGAACGCGCCCGCCGTGAGGAGCTCCCACGCCTGGCCTCTCGTACCGGTCAACTCCGCCAATCGCTGGGTGAGTGGCGCGACGTCCTGTGTGCCGCCGGAGAAGATCAGCGCCACGAGCAGGTCGTTCCACACCCAGATGAACTGGAAGATCGCGAACGACGCGATGGCCGGGGTGGCCAGCGGCAGCACGATGCGGAAGAAGATCTGCCCGTGCGTGGCGCCGTCCACTCGCGCCGCCTCGATGACGTCGCCGGGGATCTCGGAGATGAAGTTGTGCAGCAGGAAGATGGCCAGCGGCATCGCGAACATCGCGTGCGCGAGCCACACCGGTGCGTAGTTCTGCTCCGGGATGATCGGGACCACGTCGTGCAGCCACGCCTGCATCGGCCGCAGCCAGATCGAGAAGGTCTGCAGGAGCGGCACGAGGGCCATCTGCAGCGGCACGATCTGGAGGGCGAACACGAAGATGAACAGCGCGTTCGCGCCCCGGAACTTGATCCACGCGAACGCGTACGCGGCCATCGTCGCGAGCACGAGCGGGATCAGGGTGCCGAGCAGGGTGATCGCGATCGAGTTCACGATGTACGCGCCGAGCTGCGGCGACGACGCCGACGGCGAGAGCAGGACCTCGGCGTAGTTGTCGAACGTGAAGCCCGGGTTCTGGAAGATCGTCCACCACCCGGTCGTGCGGATCAGCTCCGCGGGCCGGAACGAGGAGATGAAGAGGCCGAACGTCGGGATCGTCCACAGGACGGCGATGATGAGGGAGACGATCGTGGCGGTGCGCGAGGTCAGGCGCTTCTTGACCCGCGCCGTCTTCGGCCGGCCGTATTCCGCTTCCTCGGCGGCCTCGAGCGATCCCTTGTCCTTGCTGACCGGGAGGTCGGCGGGTGCGACGCTGCTCATCGGATCTCCCTCTGCTTCCGGAGGACGTTGACGTTGTAGATGACGATCGGCATCACGAGCAGGAAGAGGATCAGCGCCAGTGCGGAGCCTCGTCCGATCTCGCTCGCGCGGAACGCCTGGGTGTACATCTCGTTCGCGATGACGCTCGTGTTGAAGTTTCCGGCGGTCATCGTACGGACGATGTCGAAGACCTTCAGCGTCGCGATGGAGATCGTGGTGACGACCACGACCAGGGCCCCTCGGATGCCCGGGATCGTGACGTTCAGGAAGCGCTGCCACGCGTTCGTGCCGTCGAGCTGCGCCGCCTCGATCTGCTCGGTCGGCACGCCCTTGATGGCGGCGCTCAGGAGCACCATCGCGAAGCCCGTCTGGATCCAGATCATGACGACGATCAACAGGAACGTGTTGATCGGGTCGGTCTGGAGCCATTGGACGGGTTCGCCGCCGAACGTCACGACGAGCGCGTTCAGGAGGCCGATCTGGTCGCGCTCGCCCGAGCGGTACTCGTAGACGAAGCGCCAGATGATGCCGGCGCCCACGAACGAGATCGCGATCGGCATGAACAGGATCACCTTGTAGTACTTCTCGCCGCGCGACTTGTCGATGAAGACCGCGTAGGCGAGGCCGATCGCCGTGGAGATCGTCGGCACGAGCAGCACCCAGATGATCGTGTTGATCAGGGTCCGGATCGCCGTGGGTTGCGTGAACGTCCAGATGAAGTTGTCCATCGTGAACGCGCCGCCGGAGTCCTGGAAGGCCAGGATGCTCGTGCGGATCGCCGGGTACACGAGGCCGACGGCGAGGAAGAGCAGCGCCGGGGTGAGGAATCCCGCGAGCTGCCAGTAGTCACGGCCCCGTTTCGGGGCCTTGTCGATGAAGAAGATCAGGAGGCCGATGATCGCCGCGAAGATCGCGAGCCCCATCACCACCTGGAGGATCTTGCCGAGCAGGTCGCCCGTGGTCATCATGCCTCCCGGTTCGTCGTTGAATCTGGGGGTCCCGAGGGGCGGGGTGCCTCACCCCGCCCCTCGGTCATACCGCGTGCGACCCGTGGGGCGCGCGCGGCGCGCGGACGATCAGCTGCTGGGCCAGCTGGCCTCGATCGTGTCGAGCACCGACTCGGTGCTGTCACCGCTCACCCAGGCCACGATGCCCTTCCAGAAGGAATCGGCGCCGACGGCACCGGGCATCAGGTCGGAGCCGTCGAACCGGAACGTGGTCTCGGGGTCCTGGAGGATCTCGATGGACTGCACGAGCAGCTCGCTCGACGCGTTCTCGGGGTCGACGCCCTGGTTGGCGCTGATGACGCCGCCCAGGCTGACGCGGTTGTTCGCCCACGTGTCGCTCGAGAGGAACGTGCGCACCGCCTCGACCTCCTCGGCCTCGGTGAAGGCCACGACGATCTCGCCGCCACCGGTCACCGACAGCGGGTCGTCGGCGTCGGCCGGCGGGAGCAGGAAGCCGAACACGGTCCCGTCGGAGGCCACGGTGTTCTCGTCGCCGCCCTCGGGGTTCCAGAAGGTCTCGTAGAACGACGCCTGGTGGTGCAGCGAGCACTCGCCGTCGAGGATCGGCAGGCCGGCCGTCTGGAACGCCTCGGTGATCTGCGTCGACACGTCTCCGATGCCGCCGTTGACCATGTCGTCGTTCTTCAGGTACTCGCCCACCGCGTCGAAGGCCTCGGCCACCTGCGGGTCGTTGAACGGGATCTCGTGGGTCACCCACTGGTCGTACACGTCGGCGCCGTGCAGGCGCAGCATGTAGTCCTCGACCCAGTCGGTGCCGGGCCAGCCGGTCGCCTCACCGGACTCCAGGCCGACGCACCACGGCTTGTGGTCGCCCTCGTCGGCGATCGTCTGCGCCAGGTCGGAGAGTTCGTCGAGGGTCTGCGGGATCTCGTAGCCCTTCTCCTCGAACTCCGCCGGCGAGTACCAGACGTAGCCCTTGATGCTCGCCATGAGCGGGGCGCCGTAGAAGGTGTCGTTGTAGGTGCCGTAGCCCTTCCAGTCCTCCGACCACCATTCGTCGACGTTGGCCTCGACCGACTCGGAGCCGGGGATCAGCCAACCGCCGTCCGCGAGCCGCTGGACGAGTCCGGGCTGGGGCACGAAGCCGATGTCGGGTGCGTTGCCGCCCTCGGCCAGGACCGCGATCTGCGCCTCGAACTCGCTCGAGCCCTGGTAGTCGATCGAAATGCCGGTGCAGGTCGCGAAGTCGGACCAGGATTCGACGAGCCGATCGGCCTCGAGGTCGAGGATCGTTCCACCGATCGTGACCTCGGCGCCGTCGAAGGTGCCGTACTCCTCGTAGTCCGCGCAGTCGACGTCGCCCGCGTCCTCGCTCGCGATGTCGCCGGTACACGCCGTGAGCGCCAGGCCGGCCGCCGCGGCCACCGCGACGGGGGCCGCCCAACGGCGATGCCGTGTGAGTCTCATGTCATCTCCTCGTTGAGTGTGGTGCAGGGCGGAACCGGGAACCGGTTCCAGACCCCACGCTAGGCGACCGCGGCGGCGGCGGGCAAGGGTTGGCCGGGTCACGATCGCGTGACGGATGGCTCGGGTGTGGCACCGGTTCCACACCTCCGGCGATTCGCGTACACTCCGTTCGCAAGCCCGATGGAGGGAGCGTGATGACCGCGATCTCGGATGTCGCGCGCCTGGCCGGCGTCTCGAAGTCGACGGCCTCACGGGCACTGTCGGGTCGCGGGTACGTCTCCGAGGCCACTCGCCTCCGGGTCGTCGAGGCCGCTGCCGAGATCGGCTACATCGCCTCGCCGAACGCCGCGAGCCTCGTCACGGGCCGGACGAAGAACGTCGGCGTCGTCATCCCGTTCGTCAACCGCTGGTTCTTCGGCGAGGTGCTCGAGGGCATGGAGCGGACGCTGCTCGCCGCGGGGTACGACCTCACGCTCTACAACCTCGCCCTCTCGGGTCCCGACCGCGACCGCGTCTTCGACTTCTTCCTCGCCCGCAAGCGGGTCGACGCGGTCATCGCGGTGGGCGTCGACCTCACCGAGCGCGAGGTCGAGGTCATCGAGGGCCGCGGCAAGCCCATCATCGCGCTCGGCGGCACCGGGCCCGGCGCGCCCCGGCTCGCCATCGACGACCGCGGCGCCGCGCGGCTCGCCACCGAGCACCTCATCGACCTCGGCCACGAGCGCATCGCCCACCTCGCCGGGGCCGGCGCCGGATCCGCGGCGCGCAGCGTGCAGGCGCTCCGCAGGGCGGGGTTCGCCGATGCGATGCGCGAGGCGGACCTCCACCCGGTCGGCGAGTCGGACGGCATGGTCGAGGCCGAGATGACGCTGCCCGGCGGATACGCGGCGGCGCTGCAACTGCTCGGGCATCCGGCGACCAGACCGACCGCCATCTTCGCCGCGTCCGACGAGGTCGCGTTCGGCGCGATGCGAGCCGCCGAACGACTGGGGATCTCCCTGCCGGGGTCCCTCTCGATCGTGGGCTTCGACGGTCACGAGCACGCCGAGTTGTATGGCCTCACGACGATCGAGCAGTTCCCGCGCGTGCAGGGCCGCTTCGCGGTCGACGCCGTGATGCGGCTCCTCGGCGAGCCGACCGGCGACGCCGATCCGGTGACGCCCGACGGGCTCCCCGACTTCGACCGGCCGCTCGAGACGAGGCTCGTGGTGCGGAGCAGCACGACGGCGCCGTCGGCGAGGTCGCTCGTCGCGCGCTGACGCGGGCCGCGCGAGCCGTCTCAGGGTCAGCCCGGTGGCATCCCCGTCGTGCCGTCCGTAACGTCCGCCGTGGGCCGTCATCCGGCACCGAGCGGATGGCGTGAGGCCCGACTCGGACGAAGGAGGGCATCATGAGCGCCGAGGGAATCACACTGCAGCGACTGGCCCGCGGAGGCGGGTACGACGGGCCCAACGACGGAAGTCCCGGCCCGAACACCTGGCGGGCGCTGCAACGGCTCGTCACGGGCTACGGGTACACCGGCCCGATCGACGGCGCACCCGGAAGCAACACCTGGCGGGCGCTCCAGCGCTTCGCGGCGCTCGGCGGCTACGCCGGACCGGTCGACGGGGTCATGGGAGTCCAGTCGTGGATGGGCGTCCAGCGCCTGCTCGCGCCGTTCAGCTACGTGACACCCGTCGACGGGATCCCGGACGCGGACACCTATCGCGCCCTCCAGACCATGGGCCGGATCGGCGGGTACTTCGGGCCCTACGACGGCGTCATGGGGCCGAACTCGTGGCGCGGAGTCCAGACGATCCTCGCCGGCGCCGGCTACACGGGGCCGATCGACGGCGTCGCCGGACCGAACACATGGCGCGGCATCCAGCGGATCGCCCAGCGCGGGGGCTATTCGGGCCCGATCGACGGCGTGCCGGGGCCGAACACGTACGCCGGGATCGAGGCGCTCCTCGTCCGCAGCGAACACGACTGAGTCGAGCGAGACGACGGATGCCCCGTGCCGAGCGAATCGGCACGGGGCATCCGTGTGTTCAGGTGACGCGGGTCACCTCAAGCTGCGACCCTCTCGCGAGGGCGGCGATCACTTGAGGGTGACGGTCGCGCCGGCCTCCTCGAGCGAGGCCTTCGCCTTGTCGGCGGTCTCCTTGTTCGCGCCCTCGAGCACGGCCTTCGGAGCACCGTCGACGACGGCCTTCGCCTCGCCGAGGCCGAGCGAGGTGAGCTCGCGGACGACCTTGATGACCTGGATCTTCTTGTCGCCGGCAGCCTCGAGGATGACGTCGAACGAGTCCTTCTCCTCGACCTCCTCGGCAGCGGCGCCACCGCCGGCGGCGGCCGGGCCGGCAACGGCGACGGGGGCGGCCGCGGTGACCTCGAAGGTCTCCTCGAACGCCTTGACGAACTCCGAGAGCTCGATGAGGGTCAGGCCCTTGAACTGCTCGAGCAGCTCCTCAGTGGACAGCTTCGCCATGATTCTTCTCCTTAGATTTCCTGGTAACTCACCGCTTGAGAGGCTCGCGCCTACGCAGCGGACTCCTGCTTCTCACGCAGCGCGTCGACCGTGCGGACGGCCTTCGAGAGCGGTGCGTTGAACAGATATGCGGCTCCGAACAGCGAGGCCTTGAAGGCGCCGGCGAGCTTCGCCAGGAGCACTTCGCGGGACTCGAGGTCGGCGAGCTTGCCTACCTCTTCGGCGGTCAGGGGCTTGCCATCGAAGTAGCCGCCCTTGACCACGAGGAGGGGGTTCGCCTTGGCGAAGTCACGCAGCGACTTCGCGACGGCGACCGGGTCGCCGTGCACGAACGCGATCGCCGACGGGCCCTTGAGGTCGTCGTCGAACGCGGAGATCCCGGCCTTGTTGGCCGCGATCTTGGTCAGCGTGTTCTTCACCACGGCGTAGCTCGCGTCCCCACTGATGGACTTGCGCAGCGTCTTGAGCTGGGCAACAGTGAGGCCGCGGTATTCGGTCAGCAGAACGGCGGTCGAGCTCTCGAACAGGTTCGTGAGTTCGGCAACCGAGGCTTCCTTGTTCGCCATGGCCACTCCTTGTGTCTTCAACGCGCATCGCGGTGGCGATGCACGGCCTTGGAGCGCTGGTGCAGATCTTGGGAAAGAAAAAGAGCTCCGGCGCAGTTGCGCGGAGCTCGGCTCGGGAAACCCGGGAAGTCTTCGTCACACCTGCGCGGGCACCTGTTCTCACAGGACTTCGGTCGGATTCGCACGCGAACACGACAACCAGCGGTCTTCGGCTCAGAACACGATAACGGATGCCGCGGCCGCGGCCAAATCGATGGCGAACCTGCCCGATCGGGCAGCGTGCGCGGTCGGCGCTCGACGCGGCCGCCCGAGCGGACGATCCTGAGATGCGGGGTGAGGCCATGCGCTCGAGGGCGGGCGACCGCGAGCCCGTCAGCGGCGATGCCGCGACGGGTCGGCGCTCCTCGGCGCGCGGATCGGAGCCCTTCGCCCCCGCGGACCGCCTGGCGTCGCACTCCCGCGACCTGCCGGCACGGATGGCGGGCGCGGGCGCGGCCGCACTGGAGGCGGTCGCCGGGAACCGGGCCGTCTCGTCGTTGCTCGGCGGCCTGCGACTCCAACGTGACGAGGGCGGTGCCGCGCCGCCGGCCGCTCCGCCGAAGCCGCGGCACACGTGGGTGTTCATCATGGGCGCGGACCCGCCCGGCACGAAGAACCGGTTCTTCACGGAGGCGGAGGCGTTCTACCGCGCCAAGCACGGCAGCGTCGCGAACTCGCACCTGGAGCAGGCGAGGACCCTCGAGGCGGTCCTGAGCACCGTCAACGCGTCCGGGGATCCGGTCGGACTGCTCATCATCGTGTCCCACGGACACCCCGACGGCCGCCTCATGTTCGACCTGGGCGTGACGCCCGACACGCCGCCCAACGTCGCACTCCCCGTGACGAGGTCCGGCGGGACCCCGACCCAGTTCGACACGGCGCAGGCCGCCGTGAAGCAGGGCAAGCTCACCACGGTCAGCGCCGACGTCATCGACGACGCCACGAAGATCGTGATCAAGGGGTGCAACATCGGCCGCAGCCAGCGGATGGTCGCGACCCTGCACTCGGCGTTCGGCGGCCGCGCCGCGCTGACCACCACGACCCACGCCCAGTTCTTCGGCGGCGGTGCGGAGCGGCTCGCCGAGTACTTCGTCGAACGTCCGGGGAAGAGCACGCTCTCGCGCAAGGCGCTCGCCACGGAGTTCTCGACGAAGTACGGCACGCACGTCGCGAACTCCGACGCGAAGTTCTGGTCGGGGGTCGCGGCGCAGGCGAAGCGGACCGTGGACGCGGTCACGTTCGAGGCGTTCCGCGGACCGGTCCCCGCGCCGAACGACAAGGCGTTCAAGGCGGGCTTCGCCGAGCAGCTGAAGCAGATCGCGGAGCAGGGCGGGACCTCGATCGCCTTCGTCAAGCGCGAGCGCACCGGCGCGGACTTCGTGTACCACTTCGCCTTCAAGAAGCTTCAGGACGACGGCTCGGCCGCGGTGATCCCCGCGACGATCTCGACGGCCGCGCCGCCCGACGACGCCGCCGCGATCGCGGAGGCCAAGGCGGCCTCGGGCCGCCCCGATGCCGCCGAGTTCACGGTGCGGCGCAGCGTCGACGGCGGCGACACGGTCGTGACGGTCGACGCCGTCCGCACCGAGTGGAAGGTGGTCCACACGGTGATCCGGGACAAGAGCGGGGCGCCGATCCCCCCGCCGGCCGACACCGACGTCTTCTGGTTCACGACCCAGCCCGCCGTGCCCCCGACGCCCTGACGGCCTCCCGGCTGCGTCCGGGGAATAGTTGACCGACATCCAAAGTTGACAGAGTTCAACTACAGTCATATGGTTGACGACGATCAACTTTCTCGGAGGACCTCACTCTCGTGTCAGCAGCAGCAGCTTCCGTCGCCTCGACCGAGGCGCCCTCGCGCACGCCGCGCGAGGTCTTCATCGCCCTGTCGGGCCTCATCGTGACGATGTTCGTCGCGGTGCTCTCGGGCACGGTCGTCTCGACCTCGATGCCCCGCATCATCGCCGACCTCGGCGGCGACCAGGCCGCCTACACCTGGGTCATCACCGCGAGCCTGCTCGCGACGGCCGTCTCCACGCCCATCTGGGGCAAGCTCGCCGACCTCGTGAACCGGAAGGTGCTGCTGCAGCTCGCGATCGGGCTGTTCGTCGTCGGCACCGCGATCGCCGGCTTCGCGCAGGACACGACGACCCTGATCGCCGTCCGCGTCATCCAGGGCCTCGGCGCCGGCGGCCTCATGTCGCTCGTCATGATCATCGTCGCGCTCATCATCTCGCCGCGCGAGCGCGGCAAGTACATGGGCGTCGTCGGCGGCATCATGGCCGTCGCGACCATCGGCGGTCCGCTCCTCGGCGGCGTCGTCACCGATGCCTGGGGCTGGCGCGCGAACTTCTTCCTGCCGCTCCCCCTCGCGATCATCGCCCTGGTGCTCATCCAGGTCACGCTCCACCTCCCCCAGCTGCCCAGGCGCGCGGTGAAGATCGACTACGCCGGGGCGATCCTCATGGCCGTCGGCGTCTCCCTCCTCCTCGTCTGGGTCACGCTCGGCGGCAGCCAGTTCGAGTGGAGCTCGGTGACGAGCCTCGTCATGGTCGGCGTCGCCGCGACATGCATCGTCGCCTTCGTCGTCGTCGAGTTCTTCGTGGCCGAGCCGATCGTGCCCATGGCCCTCTTCAAGAACCGCACCTTCGCACTCGCGGTGATCGCCTCGATCGCGATCGGCGTCTCGATGTTCGCCACGAGCGTCTTCCTCGCGCAGTACTTCCAGCTCGCGCGCGGCGCCACGCCGACCGAGTCGGGTCTCATGACCATCCCGCTGATCGTCGGCCAGATGGGCGCCTCCATCCTGATCGGCGCGCTGATCAGCCGGTTCGGCAAGTGGAAGGGCTTCATGGTCCTCGGTGCCGCGCTCACGGTCGCGGGCACCTTCCTCATGACCACGCTCCGCTACGACACTGACTACCTCTGGGTGAGCGTCGCGATGGTCGTGCTCGGCGCGGGACTCGGCATGGTGATGCAGAACCTCACGCTCGTCGTGCAGAACGACACCCCGGTGTCGCAGCTCGGCGCGGCCTCGTCGAACGTGAACTTCTTCCGGTCGATCGCCGGCACCATCGGCGTCACGGTGATGGGCTCGCTGCTGGCGACCCAGGTGCAGGACCACATCGCCACCGGCTTCGCGGGCTTCGTGCCGTCGACGCCCGGCGAGGTCGAGGCGCTGCAGGGCCTCTCCGGCGGCGCGGTGCCGAACGTGCACGAGCTGCCCGACACGATCCGCGTGATCATCGAGTCGGCCTACGGCCACGGCATCGCCGACGCCTTCTGGATCGCGGTGCCGCTCGCGGTGCTCTCGCTCATCGCGATCGCGTTCCTCCCGAACAAGCCCCTCTCGACGAAGACCGCGGCCGAGTCGCTCGCGGAGGAGGCCGAGGACGCGGTGATCGACCTCGCGGAGGCGGAGATCGGCGCGCCGGTCCCCTCGGCCGAGTCGTGCGACGCCGAGGTCCGGCGCGAGCCCGTCTCGGCCGCGACCGGGTCGGTCGCGTCGGTCGACAGCGCGGATGCCGCGGGGGCGCGTCGCTAGCATGGCCGTCATGACCGCGGACCCCGAGCTCGACGCCGCCATCGCGGCCGTCGAGGACCAGTTCAGCGTGCTCTTCAACCGGGCGCGCACGGTGTGGTCGGAATCGGCGAAGCGGGTCCATCCCGACCTGCAGCCGGCCGGGTACAAGCTGCTCAGCATGATCGCCCGCGCGGGCGAGACGAACGCGCACGTCGTCGCCGAGCAGCTCGACATGGACAAGAGCGCGGTGAGCCGGCAGGTCCGGCAGCTCGAGGAGGCCGGGCTCGTGGAGAGCCGCGTCGACGAGCGCGACGCGCGCGCCCGCGTCCTCGTCGCGACTCCTGCCGCCGTCGAGCGACTCCACGCGGTCCGCTCCCGCAACCAGGAGCGTCTCCGCTCGGCGCTCGAGGATCGCTCGGTCGACGACCTGCGGGTCGTCGCCGACGTGCTCCGCCGCATCACCGAGGGCTGAGCCGCACCGGGCCGTCCGTTCGGGCCTCGGGGCCGTCGTCAGGCGGGCAGCTCGACCGCGAACTCCGTTCGGCCGGGCTCGCTCGCGACCTCGACGGTGCCGCGGTGGGCCTCGACGACGGCCCGCACGATCGCGAGCCCGAGGCCGGTGCTGCCGGCCCGGCGCGAGCGCGACGCGTCGCCGCGCGCGAACCGCTCGAACAGGCTCGCCCGCACGGCGGGATCGATGCCGGGCCCGTCGTCGGTCACCGTCACCCGCACGCGGGCCGGAGCCGAGGCCGCGGATGCCGCGCGCACGCGCGCCACGCGGACGACGACCTCCGTGCCCTCCGGCGTGTGCACCCGGGCGTTCGCGAGCAGGTTCGCGACGACCTGGTGCAGCCGGCTCGCGTCGCCGGTCACGGTCACCTCGTCGTCGGGCACCTCGACGCGCCACTCGTGGCCCGGTGCGGCCACCTGCGCGTCGCCGACCGCGTCGATCACGAGCCGCGTCAGGTCGACCGGCTCGCGCCGCAGCTCGCGTCCCTCGTCGAGCCGGGCGAGGAGGAGCAGGTCCTCGACGAGCTCGGTCATCCGCAGCGACTCGGACTCGATGCGGCCGAGCGCGTGCACGACGTCCGGCGGCAGCTCGCCGCCGTGCAGCCGAGTGAGCTCCGAGTACCCGCGGATCGAGGCGAGCGGCGTGCGGAGCTCGTGGCTGGCGTCCGCCACGAAGCGGCGAACCTTGCGCTCGGACTGCTCGCGGGCCGACAGCGACGCGGCGACGTGGCCGAGCATGCGGTTGAAGGAGGTGGCGAGCCGGCCGACCTCGGTCCGCTCGTCGTCGACGGGCACGTCGTCGGGGAGCGCCACGTCGCCGCGCGCGAGCGGCAGCTCGGAAACGAGCGTCGCGGTCTCGGTGACGCGATCGAGCGGGCGCAGCGCCCGGCCGACGATGAGCGCGCCGAGCGCGAGGGCCGCGATCGTCGCGGCGAGCGCGACGATGGCGATCGTGACGGCGAGCTGCGTGGTCGTGGCGTTCACGTCGGCGAGCGGGAAGGCGACCACGTAGGCGTAGTCCTGCACGAGCGGCACGCCGATGGCGCGGTAGTCGCCGAGTCCGTCGAGGTCGATCGTGACGGGCTCGCGGTCGGTGGGGATCGACGCGAGCGAGACCTGGGCGCTCGGCGAGAGCTGCACGATGTCGCCGTCCTCGTCGATCGTCGCGGTCGCGGCGACGACGCGCTCCTGCTCGCTCGTCACCAGCGCGACGATGGTGCCGACGGGCTGGCCGGGGATGCGCAGCAGCTCCTCGGCGCCGATGTCCGGACGGGGGAACTGCTCGTTCGGCTCGTCGTCGTCGACCGCGCGCGCGGCGCGCTCGGTGGCCTGGTGCAGCTGCCCGTCGACCCGGGCGACGAGCTGGCCGTGCAGCACGGCCGTGCTCACGACGCCGACGATGACGCTCGCGAGCACCACGAGCGCGGCCATGACGATGACGAGGGTGCGCCGCAGCGTCCGGGGCGCGCGCCGCTGGGGCGCGTCGGGCGAGTGCGAGACGGATGGCTCGGCGCCGCCGGTCGCGGACGCGCTGCCGCCGCCCGCGGCATCCGTCGCCTGCGCACGCTCGGACGCGGCGCGCCGGGCGGCGGCCGCGTACCCCGGAGCGCCCGGATGCGTCATCCGGCCGCCTTCAGCATGTAGCCCGCACCGCGCACCGTGTGGATCATCGGGTCGCGGCCCGCGTCGATCTTCTTGCGGAGGTAGGAGATGTAGAGCTCGACGACGGACTCCTTGCCGCCGAAGTCGTAGTTCCAGACGCGGTCGAGGATCTGCGCCTTCGAGAGCACGCGGCGCGGGTTCCGCATGAGGAAGCGGAGCAGTTCGAACTCGGTCGCGGTCAGCTCGATCGGGGTGCCGTCGCGCTCGACCTCGTACGAGTCCTCGTCGAGCGAGAGGTCGCCGACGCGGAGCACCGGGT
Organism: Agromyces luteolus; assembly: GCF_009729855.1. Classification (GTDB taxonomy): domain Bacteria; phylum Actinomycetota; class Actinomycetes; order Actinomycetales; family Microbacteriaceae; genus Agromyces; species Agromyces luteolus. The sequence goes on from NZ_WODA01000017.1 coordinate 31,215, forward strand.
CCTTGGCCTGCGCGAGCGTGAGCGTCGAGCGGCGGATGAGCCCGCGGAGGCGCGCGACGACCTCCTCGAGGCTGAAGGGCTTCGTGACGTAGTCGTCGCCGCCCGCGGTGAGGCCCGCGATGCGGTCGTCGAGCGAGTCCTTCGCGGTGAGGAAGAGCACGGGCGTCTCGGTGCCGTCGGCCCGCACGCGCTGCAGCACCTCGAGCCCGTCGATGTCGGGGAGCATGATGTCGAGCACGATCGCGTCGGGCCGGAACTCGCGGGCGACGCGCACGGCGCCGAGGCCGTCGGAGGCCGTCCGGACCTCCCAGCCCTCGTAGCGGAGCGCCATCTTCAGGAGGTCGGTGAGCGAGTTCTCGTCGTCGACGACGAGGACGCGCACGGCGCTGCCGTCCGCCTTCGCGATCTGCGGTCGGTGCGCGGTTCCGGTGCCGGTCTCCATGCTCATGCCTTCCGAGTATGCGGGAATTCCTGTGCGCTTCCTATGACGGCGACGGATGCCGCCTGTGATCCCGCAATGAACCGTGCCATCCGATCTCATACGCGATCCATAGGGTCGCCATCGGTGCGGCACAGTCCACGTTCGTAGCGTCCGAGCCGGGCCCGCGATCGCCGTGGGCCGAACGACCCGATGAGGACCCCGCATGTTCTTCACCTACCTCCGGCGCGAACTCGCCGGGCGCCGCCGGCAGACCGCGATCGTCGCGGTCGGGATGGCGCTCGCGATCGCACTCGTCATGATCGTCAACGCCGTCTCGGGGGGCGTGCGCGATGCGCAGGCCGCCGTGCTCGAATCCGTCTACGGCGTCGGCACCGACCTCACCGTCTCGCAGGCGCCCACGGCGCCCGGCGAGGGCGAAGGCCCGAGCGGCGGCGTCCGGTTCGAGTTCGGACAGGACGACGGCGCGACCGACGACGACGGCACCACCGCGCTGAGCAACTCGCGGCTGACCGCCGGGCCGGGATCGTCGACCTTCGACGCGTCGACGCTCGACGCCGTGCTCGAGGTCGACGGCGTGGCCGCGGCATCCGCGACCCTGAGCCTCACCAACGTCACCTTCGACGGCGAGCTGCCGCAGCGCCCGACCGACCAGGCGGCCGGCGACCAGGCGGCCTCGGGCGACGCCGGCGCGCCCGCACCGGGCGAGGGCGGCGCCGGCGGCGGGTTCGGCGGCGGCAACTTCGACGTGACGAGCGTGACCGTGACCGGCGTCGACCCGGCCGCCGAGGCCATCGGGCCGCTCAGCGCGGTCGAGCTCGCCGACGGGCGCGGCCTCGACTCGGGCGATGCCGGCGAGTACGTCGTCGTCCTCGACGCCGAGTACGCCACGACCGAGGGCGTCGCCGTGGGCGACGCGATCGAGCTCGGCGGCACCGAGTTCGAGGTCGTCGGCACCGTGACCTCGACGTCGGCGGATGCCGCGACCGCGTCGAACGCGTACATCCCGCTCGACGTGGCCCAGGCCCTGTCCGGCATGGACGGCCAGGTCTCCGACATCTCGGTCCAGGCGGCGTCGGCCTCCGACATCCCGGCCGTGAAGGCCGACCTCGAGGAGGCCCTCCCCGACCAGACCGTGAGCACGCAGGAGGACCTCGCCGCGAGCGTCTCCGGCTCCCTCGGCAGCGCGTCGTCGCTCATCTCGAGCCTCGGCCTCTGGCTCTCGATCGCCGTGCTCGCCGCCGCGTTCCTCATCGCGATCCTCTTCACCATCCAGGGCGTCACGCGCCGCACGCGCGAGTTCGGCACGCTCAAGGCGATCGGCTGGTCGGACCGCCGCATCGTCGGGCAGGTCGCGGGCGAGTCGCTCGTGCAGGGCCTGATCGGCGGCGCCGCGGGCCTCGCGCTCGGCTTCATCGGCATCGCGATCATCAACGCGATCTCGCCGAGCCTCGCGACCACCTCCTCGCCGCTGGCGGCCGGCGCCGAGGGCGCGGGCGGCCCGGGCGGCTTCGGCGGCGGCGGACCATTCGCCGCGGCGCAGGAGACCACGGAGGTCGTGCTGAACGCGCCCGTCACGCTCGGCGTGGTCGCCCTCGCGGTCGGCCTCGCGGTCGTCGGCGGCCTGCTCGCCGGTGCGATCGGCGGATGGCGCGCCAGCAGGCTGCGCCCCGCGGAGGCGCTCCGCAGCGTCGCCTGAGCCTCCCGACGGCACCGACGCACCCCCGCGGCATCCGTCACCGCACCCACCGGACACCGGAAGAAGGACCAGCACATGTACACCCTCGAGAACGTCACGAAGACCTATCGGCAGAAGGAACGCACGATCCACGCCCTGAAGGACGTGAGCCTGTCGATCCCGACGGGCCAGCTCGTCGCGATCCAGGGGCCGACGGGCGGCGGCAAGTCCACGCTGCTGCAGATGCTCGGTGCCCTCGACCGCCCGACCTCCGGCCGCATCGCGCTCGGCGAGGCCGACCTGTCGGGCATGCCCGACACGAAGCTCGGCCGGATCCGCGCGACCGAGATCGGCTTCGTCTTCCAGGGCTTCAACCTCATCCCGACGCTCACCGCGCAGGAGAACGTGGAGACCGCGATCGAACCGCTCGGCGTTGCCGCCGACGAACGCCGCCGACGCGCGACCGAGGCCCTCGCCTCGGTCGGCCTCGGCGATCGCGCGCACCACGTCCCGAGCGAGCTCTCGGGCGGTCAGCAGCAGCGGGTCGCGATCGCGCGCGCGCTCGTGAAGGAACCCGACGTGCTCCTCGCCGACGAACCCACCGGCAACCTCGACGAGCAGACCCGCGACGAGATCATGGACCTCCTCGAGGGCCTCCACCGCGACCGCGGGCTCACGCTCGTGATCGTGACCCACGACTCGGCCGTCGCCAGGCGCGCCGAACGTCGGCTGCACCTCACGCACGGCACGGTGACCGAGCGGGCCTAGCCGACCGGGCGGATGCCGCGGCCCTGCCCTCCGGCCGCGACATCCGCCCACCTCCGCGGGGCGCGCGACGGGCGCCGCTCAGATGAGGTCGTTGCGCAGCGCCCAGGCCGCCGCTGCGGCGCGCGACGGCACCCCGAGCCTCGAGCGGATGTTCGCGACGTGCCGGTGCACCGTGTGCACCGAGAGCACGAGGTGCGCGGCGATCTCGGCGTCGGTCTCGCCGCGCGCCACGAGCCGCAGCACCTCGCGCTCGCGGTCGGTCAGGTGCGGCGCGCCCGTCGGTGACCCGCCCGATGCGCCGGGGGTCGAGGCATCCGTCTCGCCGGCCGGCTCGACGCGGTCGCCGAGGAATCGACGGGTCTCGCGCACGATCGCGTCGGCGTCGCCCCGCCAGGGGAAGTGGTCCTCGCCCAGGAGCGGGACGAATCGGGCGTGCGGGATCCGCTCGGCGACGTCCCGCCCGAGCGCGAACGCGATCGCGCGATCGTCGCGGCGATGCAGCACGAGGGTCGGCGCCCTGACGTCGCCGAGGTGGGGCGTCGAATCCATGGCGTAGACCTCCGCGAGCGACGCGAGCGCGACCTCCGGGGTCGCGGCGCGGCGCTGGAACTCGACGAACTCGTCGCGTTCCGCGGCGGTCGCATCGGGTTCGAACAGGTCCGAGAGCACCCGAGATCCGATCCCCCAGTGCTGCCGGACGACGGCGAGCAGTGCCTCGCGCGCGGCCGGCGGCGCCAGGTCGGCGCCTCGGGCGTAGGTGCCGTAGAGCACGAGCCGGTCCACGGCGTCGGGATGCCGCGCCGCGAAGAGGGAGGCGACGCCGCCGCCCGACGACGCGCCGAAGAGCGACACCCGTTCGACGCCGACGGCGTCGAGCACCGCTTCGAGGACCGCGAGCTCCTCGTCGAGGGTGCGCGGCGGCATCCGCCCCCGATCGGATGCGCCCGTCCCGGGCCGGTCGTACCGGATGACGGTGCGGCCCTCCGCGAGGCCGGACGCGAAGCGCCGGAAGCGGGGCTGCCGCCAGTCGAGGTCGAGGTGGCTGCACCACCATCCGCCGAGGACCAGCGGCGGGCCGCGGCCGACCGCGGACCACGCGATCGACGCGCCGTCGTGATCGGCGTATCGGACGACCTGGTCTGCGGCCTCCACGGCCCCAGTCTAGGAACGCGAGCGATGCTCGGGCCAGCGGCGCGGCGCCTGCCGGCCGTCACCGCGCTGCCGCGAACATCCGCGCCCAGAGCCGGCCGATGCCGCGGGACAGGTGCTCGGCGGGATGCTCCGACCCGGTCCACAGCGTCCGCAGCACCTGCGGCAGGTCGTCGGCGCGCGCTGCGAGCATGCGGCGCGCCGAGTCGAGCTCGGCCGGGTCGCGGGCGTCGAGGAGGATGGGAACGAACTCGCCGGGCAGGTAGGCCTCGGCGGTTGGGCCGGAGGTCGGATTGACCGGTCGCAGCAGCCCGAATCGGAGCTGCTCGGCCAGCCAGCGCTCCGACTCGCGCCGGGAGACGCCGACGAGCGTCGCGAACGCGGTGGCGTCGACGGGTCCGGACTCGAACAGCACGCGGTAGTACCCGCGCGACGCGCCGTGCGCGATCGACGCGTAGGCGAGCGAGCCCGCGTCCTCGGCGGAGGGCGAGGGCGAGGCGACTGGGGCGGACGCGACGGGGACGGGTGCGTGCGGCGTCCGCACTGACGGTGCAGGTGCGAGCGGTGCACGTGCGACGCGCGTGGGTGCGACCGGTGCGGGTGCGATGGCGGTGGACATGATGACTCCCGGTGTTCTGGCCCCGAGGGGCGGATCGACCCTTCGAGTCCACTCCGCACCGGCTCATGGCACATCGCGAGTCCGGGCCATCCGCGCATGGCCGATCCGGGCCATCCGTCGGCACGACCCCGCCACGCGGCGGCGCCCGCCCACCGGCGTGGTGGGCGGGCGCCGTCGGCCGGAGCCTCAGCGTTGCTGGATGGCCGGCGGGAGGTACTTGTCCTTCGCGATGTCGCTCTTCGGCACGACGCCGTAGATGCGCAGCATCACGTTGAACGCCCCGTCGCGAACCGGGAGCCAGTTCGCCTCCGGCACGCCGTCGGGCTGCGTCACCGACATGTAGATCGAGATCGAGCCGTCGGGGTTCTTCTGGAGACCCTCGGTGTAGCTCGCGACCACGTACTTGTCGATCGCGTTCGGGATCGGCTGGATCGCCTGCGGCGTGTAGGCCGTCAGCGACCAGAAGCGCTCGGCCTCCGGGATCGCGTCGGCCGGGAACGTCAGGACGTAGCCGTTCGCGTTCGACCCGTCGAGCGGAGCGCCGTTGCCGTCGAAGAACGCGTGGTAGTACGCGGCCGTCTCGATCGTGTTGCAGTACTGGCAGAACTCCGTGATCGACGCCCGATCGAGCACGTTCTTCTTCCACTCGCCGATGTTGGTGAAGTGGGTCCAGTTGGTCGCGCCCCGGTGGTCGAGGTAGTTGGCGATGAGGGCGTCGTGCGCCGACCGCGCCCCCTGCGCGAACTGCGCGCGTTCTCCGGGCGTGAGGCCGGAGCCGTCCCCGAAGAGCCGGTCGAAGTCGTCCGACAGCTTCTGCTCCTGGCGGGTGAGCGGCGGGGTCCAGCCGTCGTCGGCCACCGCGACCTGCATCTGGCGCAGGAACTCGATCGGCGCGAGGCGGACGAGTTCGTCGGCGATCGTCTTCACCGGAACCCCGAACTCCTCGACCGGCTTGACGGCCGTCGGGACGCCGTTCACGAGGATGCCCGTGCGGAACGTCTCGGCCTCGGCCGTCACGTCCTCGGTGCCGATGTGCTTGTCGACCCGGAAGATCATGATCATGTGCTCGAGCGGCAGCCGGACGACCTCCGCGCCCAGCAGGTCGTCCGAGGCGTCCGGACCGATCAGCGCGTACTCGAGGGTCTCCGTGCCCTCGCCCGCCTTCCGGGACGGGATGCCCGACGGATAGACGTTGCCGTACGGGTCGACGAGGAGCACCGAGTAGGCGACCGGCGTCGCCGGCACGACGACGCCGACCGGGTCGTCGCCGACGTCGAGCGGCGAGCTCGCGTACAGGGTGTCGTCGTTGATCGCGACGACCGCCTGGTAGACCGGCGAGATCTCGTTGGGCCCGATGAAGTGGTTGACCGGCACCGGCAGCTCGGTGGTCTGGAAGTGCGTGAACCAGATCGGATAGAAGGTGGTGAGGTAGTTCTCCGTCGTCGAGGCGATGTCCTTGCCGCCGTTGTTGCCCCCTGGCGGCGCGGCGGACGCCGGAGCGACGGAGGTCAGTGCCACGGCGACGACGGCGGCAGCGGCGAGTGCGGCGAGTCGGGTCAGCCTGCTGCGGACCCCGTTGCGACGTTGCATTGGTCTTCCCCCGTTTCGGGCGAGCCGTACCGCCCGACCGCGTGCCGGGCGGGGTCCGACTGCCGTTTTCGCGCGCACGGTACCACAGGACGGACGGGCGCCGTCGGGCCACCGGTCCCGCTCAGCGACCGACCAGATCGAGGATGCCGCCGGGGACGACCCCGGGCGAGCCCAGCAGCGCGACGAGCCCCGCGGCGAGCAGCGCGTTGACCACGACCGTGCCCCAGAAGCTCCGACGGAAGCTGCGCTTGCGCGTCTTGTGCCGGAACAGCTGCTGGGCGACGATCGCCCCCGGCCAGCCGCCGGCGAGGTCGACGAGGTGCAGGGTCTGCTCGGCGACGCGTGGCGCAGAACGCTGCGCGGCCGCCTTGTCGGCGCCGTACGCCGTGAACGCGACGAGGCTCGCCGCTCCGTACCACGCGGCGAGCCACCATGGCACCGCGCCGACCAGCACGCCGACCGCGACCGCGCCGGCGAACGCCGCGAGCACGCCCCAGCTCAATCCCGCGGGCAGCGGCCGCGAGAGGTCGCGACCGGGTCGCATCGGGGTGCGCGGGGTTCGGGCCGCCGCGCGCGGGGCGCGCCGCGCGGCCGTCGGTTCGGGTCGCATGACCTCGATCGTAGGGGCGGCGGCGGCGTTCGGCGCACGCACCCGATGCCCCGTGTGGCCCGTCTTGGGGGCTTCACGCCGACCCGGGTCGGCGTAGGTTCGAGACGAGGACCGAAACCGTTCCGGCGACCCCAGCCCGCCGTTCGGCGGTGACCCCGACGGCCCCTGCACCCGGATGCGGCGACGCCGTGGCACCGCCCGCAGACGATCGGAGGCGGGGCATGCGGGGGTCGAGCGCAGCCGGCGCGGCGCTCGTGCTCGCGCTGACCTTCGGCGCCGTCGCGGCGATGCCCGTCACGCCGCTGACGGCCGGCGAGGTGGCGAACGCGGCGAACGCCGGCCCGCCGGACCAGCCGATCCCATCGGTCGTGCCGAACGCACCCGTCCCGCCGGAGGTCGCCGCCCGGGAGCCGCCCGCGCGCCCCGACGATCCGCCGGCGCGTGTCGGCCCGCCCGACCGTCCCAGCACGGTCCTCGAGCACGCGCTCGCGCCCGCCTCGCCCGACCGATCCCTGGAGGCCGGTATCCAGCAGGCCCCGGCAGGCGACCGGATCGTCGGCTCCGTCATGGCCGCGGGCGGTCCCGACGTCGTCCCCGAGGTCGCGCTCTCGACGGTCGCGTCCGTGGCCGATCGGGCGCCCGAGCGCGCCGGCGGCGCTGATCGATACCTCACGTCCGTGGAGCTCGCAGCGCGCTTCGATCGCGGAGTGGGCGACGTCTGGCTCGCGACCGGCGAGGACTTCCCCGACGGCCTCGCGGCCTCCGCAGTGGCCGGGGCGCGCGGCGGTCCGGTCCTGTTGACGCGGTCCACGCGGCTGCCCGGGCCGGTGGGGGCCGAGCTGTCCCGTCTGGCCCCCCGCCGGGTCTGGGTCATGGGCGGCGAGGCGGCCGTCTCGAACGGGGTCGTCGACGCGGTTCGAGCGATCCTGCCCGACGCGGACGTCGAGCGCGTCGCCGGGGTCGACCGGTTCGCGACGGCCGCGGAGCTCGCCCGCCGATTCTTCGACGATGCCCCGGCCGTGTTCGCGGCCACGGGCACGAACTTCCCCGACGCCCTCGCCGCGGGTCCTGCCGCCGCAGGGGAAGGTGCGCCGACCCTGCTCGTGACGAGGACCGCGGTGCCGACGGCGACCGAGGTGCAGCTGCGCCGGCTGCATCCACCGGTCGTCCACGTCGTCGGCGGCCCGGATGTCGTGAGCGACACGGTGGCGACTCGCATCGCCGAGATCACCGGCGGGAGCGTCGAGCGGATCGCGGGCGTCGACCGGTACGCGACGGCCGCTGCCGTCGCCGACCGGTTCTTCGCGGCCACGACGCCCAGCCTGGTGCTGGCGACCGGGTCGAAGTTCCCCGACAGCATCGCGGCCGGCGCGGTGGCGGGCGACCGGCAGAGCCCGCTGCTGCTCGTCACGCCGGGCGCGGCGCCGCGAACGACGGTCGACGCCGCGCGGCGCGTGTCGTGGTGGCTGCCCGACTCGGGGCGGGTCCTCCGGTACACGCTGATCGCCCACCCCGACGACGAGTTCGCGTCGTGGTCGATCTCCGGCGTCCGCGACCCCCGCCGGTACGACGTGCTGGTCGTGCTCACCACGGGCGAATCCACGCGCTTCTGCGATGGGGAACCGGTCGACAACCCGTGGGTCTCGCTCCAGTACCTTCCGCAGCCGCAGCCGACGGGCGTGCAGTACTCGGACCGCTGCAAGCAGCACCGCATGGACAGCTGGCGCGAGTTCGTGCACTCCGCGGGGGTCGGCCCGGTCGGCGACGCGGAACGCCTCACCGGCGGACCGATCGAGTTCGACGGCCGCGAGGTGCCCGTCCCGCTCAGCCGGGACGAGGCCGGCACGGTGGTCGTGGCCGACGGGTTCGAGGTCGCCGTCGGATCGGACGCGGCCGTCGTGACCTTCGACCTGGGCGCCCTCACCGTCGACGAGGTCCTGTGGGCCGTGCAGACCACCAGGACGCTCGTCGACCGGTTCCCGACGCAGCTGGAAGGCGATGTCATCGGCGCGGGGTTCTTCAACGACGGGGCGACCGGCTACGAGAACCTGCACGCCGACCATCGCGCCGTGCACGACCTGCTCGGTGGCACCGACCTGGGCCTGCCCGGCAGCCAGTACGCCACGGTCGGGCACGCCCAGTCGGCGCGTGCATTCGGTTCCTTCGTCGACGACTACTGCGGGCACATGTGCCATCCGGCCGCCGGGTCGCCGTTCTCGGGCGGCATGGGCCGCTTCCAGTACGCCTACGGATGGCTCTCCGACGGGTACTGGCCGCCCGGCGAGGTCGACTCCCCGTCCGGGTTCTCGCGCTACCAGTCCTTCGCGAAGTGGTACTGACCTCCGGCGCCCCGTCGCCGCCCGTTACTGGTTCGAGAACGCGGCGTCGAACGACGCGGTCGGCCGCGGCCAGATGAGCGAGCGCACGTACTCCAGGGCCTGCGGGCCGCCGTGCAGGCGGTCCATGCCGGCGTCCTCCCACTCGACCGAGATCGGGCCCGTGTAGCCGATCGCGTCGAGCGCGCGGAACGCGTCCTCCCACGGCACGTCGCCGTGCCCGGTCGAGACGAAGTCCCAGCCGCGGCGCGGGTCGCCCCACGGCAGGTGCGAGCCGAGGATGCCGGAGCGGCTGTTCGCCGTCCGGATGCGCGTGTCCTTGCAGTCGACGTGGTAGATCCGGTCCTGGAAGTCCCAGATGAAGCCGACCGGGTCGACGCCCTGCCACATCATGTGGCTCGGGTCCCAGTTGAAGCCGAACGCCGGCCGCCGGTCGATGGCCTCGAGCGTGCGCACGCTCGTCCAGTGGTCGTACGCGATCTCGGAGGGGTGCACCTCGTGCGCGAAGCGCACGCCCTCGTCGTCGAACACGTCGAGGATCGGGTTCCAGCGGTTCGCGAAGTCCTCGTAGCCGGCGTCGATCACGTCGGCGGGGACCGGCGGGAACATCGCCACGTACTGCCAGATCTTCGAGCCCGTGAAGCCGACGACCGTGTCGACGCCGAGCTTCCGGGCAACCCGGGCAGTGCGCTTGAGGTCTTCGGCCGCGCGCTGGCGCACGCCCTCGGGGTCGCCGTCGCCCCAGGTGTACGGGCGCACGATCGCCTGGTGGCGGAAGTCGATCGGGTCGTCGCACACCGCCTGGCCGGTGAGGTGGTTCGAGATCGCGTAGACCTCCAGGCCGTAGCGCTTCAGGAGCTCCTGCTTCTCCTTCAGGTAGCCGGGCTCCTCGTCGGCGAGCTTCGTGTCGAGGTGGTCGCCGCCGATGCCGATCTCGAGGCCGTCGTAGCCCCACTCCGAGGCCAGGCGCGCGACCTCCTCGAACGGCAGGTCAGCCCACTGCCCGGTGAACAGGGTGACGGGGTGGGTGGCTGGGGTGTCGGTCATGCTCGGATCCTCTCTCGGGGTTCGGTGGTCATCGGGGCGCGACACGGTCGCGCACGGGTGGCTGCGGCATCCGCTCGCCGAGGCCCTGGTGCCGGAGCACGAGGTCGCGCACGGCGGTCGCCGGCACGCGGTCCCCCGCGCCGTCCAGGAACGCCGGGTCGGAACTCAGCAGCAGCGGGGTGTCGGCCGACGAGTCGGGCAGGCGGCCGTGGGTGCCGCGCACGCACGACGGGTCGAGCGGCACGGTGCTCATCGCGTAGCGGAGCCCGAGCGCCTTGCGGGCGAGGTTGCCCGCGGCCTTGGCCTTCGCGAGCCGGTCGGCCGGGTCGAAGAACAACTCGGCGGGGTCGTAGCCGGGCTTGCGGTGGATGTCCACGCCCCGCGCGTACTCGGGTGCGCGATCGTCGTCGAGCCAGAAGTAGTAGGTGAACCACGCGCCCGGCGCGGCGACGGCGACGAGTTCGCCCGACCGGGCATGGTCGAGACCGTACCGGGCCTGCGCCTCGCGATCCAGGACCTCGTCGACGCCGTCGAGCCCGCGGAGGATCGCCGCGACGCGCGGCTCGTCGGCGGGGTCGGCGACGTAGACGTGCGCGACCTGGTGGTCGGCGACGGCGAACGCCCGAGAGGTCCACGGGTCCAGTTGCTCGCGGCCGTCCTGCACGTACACCTCGAGGAGGCCCTCGCGGCGGAGGGCCCGGTTGACGTCCACGGGCCGGTCGGCGCCTGCGATGCCGTACTCGGCGAGCGCGACGACGGTGACGCCCTGCGCGTCGGCCTGGTCGAGCAGCGGCGTCATGGCCCGGTCGAGGTCGGCGGCGGCGCGCGCCGCCTCGGGCGCGTCGGGGCCGAAGCGCTGGAGGTCGTAGTCCAGATGCGGAAGGTACGCCATGGTGAGGTCGGGCGCGTCGGGCCGGTCGAGCACCTGGCGGGTGGCGTCGACGATCCACTGCGTCGACCGGATCGACGCGGTCGGCCCCCAGTACTGGAACAGCGGGAACTCGCCGAGCGCGTCGCGGAGCTCGTCGTGGAGCACCGGCGGGCGGGCGTAGAAGTCGGGCGACTTGCGGCCGTCGGCGTGGTAGATCGGGCGGGGCGTCACCGTGAGGTCGGTGCTCGCGCCCATCGCGTACCACCAACCCAGGTTCGCACTCCGGTAGTCGCCGCCGGCGCGCGTCCGGGCGGTCTCCCAGAGCTTCTCGCCCTCGACGAGCCGGTTGTGCTGCCGCCAGAGGAGCACGTCGCCGAGCTCGCGGAAGTACCATCCGTTGCCCACGACCCCGTGCTCGCGCGGCATCCGCCCGGTCAGCACCGAGGACTGCACCGAGCACGTGACCGCGGGCAGCACGGTGCCGAGCTCGGCGCGCGAACCCTGCGCGGCGAGCCGCGACATCCGCGGCATGGAGCGGAGCGCGTCGGCCGTCAGGCCGACCACGTCGAGGAGGAGCACCTTCGCGGTCACGCCGGCTGCTCCGCCCGCTCGGCGAGGCGGCCGGCCGCCCAGCGCAACTCGCCCGCGACGCCCTCGACGAGGTCGGGCGGCGACCCCGGCAGCACGGACCACGTGTACGTCTCGACGTCCACGTGCAACTCGTCCACCGTCTGCGTCGCGGCCACCGCGTCGAGCGCGGTCTCGAGCACGTCGGTGGTCGACGTCAGCGGCGGCTCGGGTGCGAGGTGCAGCGGCACGTGGAAGTGCACGCGCCACGGCGCCGCCGCGGGCAGCGCGTCGAGCGCCTCGGGCAGGTCGTCGACGCGCATGACGCCGCCCGCGGCATCCTCGCGCACCTGGTGCAGGTAGCGGTCCTCGGCGTACCCGGCGACCGCGTCGCGTGCCGCCGGGTCGCCCGGTCGCTCGACGTGCAGCGCCGCCGACGCCTGCACCTTCACGACCCGGATGCCCGCCGCGGCGATGCGTTCCACCTCGGCCCGCGGATCGGCGAACGACACCGCGAGGTGGCAGGTGTCGAGGCAGATGCCGACGTGCTCGAGGTCGACCCGGTCGCGGTGCGCGCCGAGCCACGCGACCGTGTCGGCGACGTCGTCCAGCACGCAGCCCGGCTCCGGTTCGATGGCCAGGCGGATGACGCGTCCCGTCTCGGCACGGATGGCGCGGAGTTCGGCGGTCAGCGCCCCCAACGCGACGAGGGCGGCGGCGTCGGCCGCGGCATCCCACCCCTCGCGCCACCCGAGCGGCAGCGTCGAGATGCTGCCCTCGGCACCCGCCGGCAGCAGCGCGGCGAGCACTCGCGCGGCGTCGATCGTGTACTCCAGCCGCGCGGGATCGGTCCAGTCGGGCCGGTACACGTCGAGCTTCACGACCTCGGCGTGGAAGGCCGCGTACGGGAACGCGTTCAACGTGCGCACCTCCAGGCCCTCCTCGTCGAGGGCCGCGCGCAGCGCCTCGAGCGCGGCGGGCTCGGTCGCGAGCCGCGCCGCGAGCGGCGCCGGGAGCCAGAGGCCCACGCCCAGCACGCCGAGCCCGGCCGCCCGCCGGATCGGACCCGCCGCCGCGTGCAGCTGCGCGATCACCCCGGCGAGGTCCTCGGCCGGGTGGACGTTGGTGCAGTAGGAGAGGTGCACGCTCAGCTCGCCCCCGCCGTCGCTTCCGCTTCCGCCGGCATCGCGGCCGCACCGCGGAGGATCGAGTTGCCCTCGAACAGCTCCGCGTCGCCGCCGAGCTCGAACCCGGGCAGCGGGGTCACGTCGAGCCGGCCGCTCTGCCCGTAGAACGCGACCGGGTTCTCCCACAGCACCCCGTCGACCTGGGCGGCGCCGAAGCCGGCGTCGAGCATGGCCCGGCCGGTCTCCGCCGTGAGCAGCGGGTCGGAGCGGCCCCAGTCGGCGGCCGAGTTCACGAGCATCCGCTCGGTGCCGAGCCGCTGGAGGATCGCGACCATGCGCTGCGGGTCCATCTTCGTGTCGGGGTAGATCGAGAAGCCCATCCAGCAGCCGCGCTCGGCGACCAGGTCGACCGTGACCTCGTTGAGGTGATCGAGCACCACCAACTCGGGCGCGATGCCCGAGTTCGCGACGACGTCGAGCGTGCGCTGCGTGCCGTGCTTCTTGTCGCGGTGCGGCGTGTGCACGACGACCGGCAGGCCGTGCCGCTTCGCGAGGTCGAGGTGCGTCTCGAGCACCTCGTCCTCCTCGGGCGTCATCGAGTCGTACCCGGTCTCGCCGACCGCGACGACCGACTCGCGGCGCAGGTACCGGCCGAGCTCGGGCAGCACCTCCCGGCAGCGCGGGTCGTTCGCCTCCTTCGGGTTCAACGCGATCGCCGCGTGATGGCGGATGCCGAACTGCGACGCGCGGAACCGCTCCCACCCCGTGATCGCATCGAAGTAGTCGAGGTAGCTCGACACGCCCGTCCGCGGCTGCCCGAGCCAGAACGCCGGCTCCACCACGGCGCGCACCCCCGCGGCGTACATCGCCTCGTAGTCGTCGGTCGTGCGCGAGGTCATGTGGATGTGCGGGTCGAAGATGCGCACGGTCAGCGTCCTTTCTCGAGGGATGCGTCGGAGCCGGCCGCCGCCGGCGCGGGCAGCAGCGCCCGGAGGTCGTCGGGGATCGGGCGACCGGCTGCCTCGCGCTCCTCGGCGAGGTCCTCGGCCATGCGGGCGAGCTCGTCGTCGGCGCGCTCGTGGAGCCGCGCGACGCCCGCGAGCGGCACCCCCATGAAGACGAGCTTGACGACGCCGTGCCGCCAGTCGTGGTCGCCGAGATGGCGGCCGGCGAACGGGCCCATCGCCGCCGCGACGAGTCGCGGGTCGTTCGTCCGGAGCGCGTCGCGGACGAGGTCGATGCCGACGGCGCGAACGAGGTCGGGCGCGGCCTGCTCCTCCACGATGCGGTCGAGCACGCCGAGCACCTGGATGCGCTCCTCGGTGTCGCCGCTCCGGTAGCGCGTCTCGAGCTCGTCGGCGACGACGATCGCCGGAGCGCCGGCACGCGCGAGCGACGCGGCGACTCCCCCGCGCCCGCCCGGCCCGCCGGCTCGGGCCGTGGTCGACTCGTGCATGCTGATCACCCGATCCTCTCCATGACCTCGGTCAGTCGTGCGATGCTCTCCCGCACGAGGCGCGGCGCCGCGTGGGAATGCCGCGGCAGCTCCACCGCCGCGACGCCGTCGTAGCCGAGCTCGGCGAGCGTGCGGAACGCGAGCCCGAGGTCGAGCGCGCCCGTTCCCAGCTCGAGGTGCTCGTGCGCGTCCGGCAGCATGTCGTCGACCTGCACGTTCACGAGCAGGTCGCCCGCGGCGCGCAGGGCGGCCTCGACCCCGCCGGGCTCGACCACGACGCAGTGCCCGAGGTCGACCGTGAGCCCGAACTCCGGCGGGTCGCCGAGGTCGGCGCGCAGTCGCAGCGCGTCGGCGACGGTCTCGACGAGCATGCCGGGCTCGGGCTCGAACCCGAGGCGCACCCCGTGCGTCCGAGCGGCGACCACGACCCGGGACATCCGTTCGACGAGGCGCGCCCACGCCGTCGACGCGTCGACTCCCTCGGGCCGCACGCCCGACCAGAGCGAGACGCAGTCGGCGCCGAGCACCTCGGCCACGTCGATCGCGCGCACGAGGAAGGCCACGCGCCGCTCGGCCCCGGCGGCGTCGTCGAGCAGGTTCGGTCGGTGCTTGCGGAAGGGGTCGAGCACGTACCGACCCCCGGTCTCCACGACGACCCTGAGGCCGCGGGCGCGGAGCTCGTCGCCCAGGCGTCGCGCGCGGTCGCGCCATCCGTCGGTGAACGCATCGAAGTGCGGATGGCCCAGGGTCAGCGCGATCGCGCCGTAGCCATTCGCCTGCACGACGTCGAGCGCGTCGCCGAGCGGATGGTCGGCGAGGCCGTTCGTGCCGTAGCCCAGCACCGGCCGGGCGAGCGTGGTCGGAGCCGTCACGTGATCTCACGCCCCCTCGTTCCGCGACGCGTGAGCAGCAGGCCGAGCGCGTCGATCGCCAGGAGCACGACGGCGTCGACCGGGCGACCGGCGCGGGCCGTGAGCGCCGCCTGCAGCGGCACCATCGCGAAGATGCCGCGTCGCGTCGCGTCGCGGACGACCGGGCCGCTCGGCGTGCCGATCGCGCCGGCCTGCGCCCGGAGGGTCGGGACGGCGAACCGGGCGGCGGCGACCCACGACACGACGCCCGCGGCATCCGCCCTCGGCCGCACCGCGGCCAGCGCCGAACCCGCCGTGGATGCCGCGGCGACCGAGGCCACCGCCGGGTGCGTGCCGTGCACCTCGCCGCGCGCGAGCGCCGTCACGCTCGCGGTGTGCGCCGCCATGACCAGCGCGGGGCGGGTCGCGGCCGCCGCGCCGTCCGCTCCCGCGCCGAGGAGCACGTCGAGCCCGCGGCAGGCGGCCATGACGAGCGGGCCGAGCGCGCCCCGCTTGGCCGCGAGGTCGTACGCCCAGATGGAACCGGCGAGCGGGAGGGCCACGGCGAGCGAGGTGCGGCCGCCCGTGAGCCCGGCCACCGCGATGCCCGCGATCGTGAGCCCGCCGGCCGTCGCGATGGCGGCCCGTCGCGACACCCGGCCGGACGGGATCGGCCGCTCCGGGCGCTCGACGCGGTCGAGCTCGGCGTCGGCGGCGTCGTTCAGCGCCATCCCGCCCCAGTAGAGGAGCACCGAGGCGACTGGCAGGCCGAGCCGAGCACGGATGCCGCGACGCCCGGTCGCGGCCATGCCCGCGGTCGCGTCGCCGAGCACCGTGAACCCCGCCGGCGCGCGGACCAGCTGGAGGAAGGTGCGGGCGTCCACGTCACGCCACCTGCGCCGCGGACCTCCGGACCGCCGTCCGGAGCGCCCAGGACACGAGGTCGTCGGCCTGGCGGGCGAAGGCGTGCACGTCGCTGCCCCACGGGTCCTTGAAGAAGTACCCGAGCTCGGCGACGGGGCCGGTGACGCCCGCACCGTCGGCGAGGGAGAGCAGCCGCGCGAGGTCGATGACGAGCGGCGCGGCGAGCGTCGAGTCGTAGGCGCTCCACGTCGTCTGGAGCGTGATGCGCGTGTCGAGGAAGCCCTCAGCGTGCACGTGGTCCCACGCGGTCTTGAGGTCGCCGAGGTCGGGCACGTTGTCGATGTGGAGCGGGGTCACGACGTCGTCGCCCAGCAGGTCGTGCAGGCCGCGGTTCTTCGAGACGAGCTTCGACTGCACCGCGCCGGGGTCGGCGAGGGTCGCACCGTCGCCGCCGCCGAGGAGGTTGGCGCCGGCCCACGAGAGCACCCGCATGCCGCGGGACGCGAACATGGGCGCCAGCACCGTTCGGAGCAGCGTCTCGCCGGTCTTGCCGTCCTGGCCCGCGACGGGGACGCCCGACTCGGCGGCCAGGTCCTGCAGCGCCGGGATGCCGAGCGAGAGCGACGGGGTGAAGCACGCGTAGGGCGCACCGGCCGCGGCGACGGCCGCGATCGCCGAGAGCGTGCTCGACGGCAGCCGCTCGGAGGCCGGGTCGTCGAGCACCGCCTCGAGTGCGGCTCGGTCGTGGAACTCGGGTCGGTCGGCGGGGAGCGGTTCGGTCGAGGCGACGTCGATCACGACGACCCGGGCGAGGCCGTGCCGTTCGCGGAAGTCGCGGATGTCGGCGGCGCGACGCTCGATCTCGTCGCGCTGGGTGCCGCGCGGCGTGCGCGGGAGGAGGCGGAGGTCGGCGTCGACCGCGTCGAGCCGCGGGGCCACGGCCTCGACGAGCCGGGCGGGCAGCATGCCGCCCGAAGCGAGGCGCCGGGCGCGCTCGACGAGCGGGGTGTCGTCGACGTCGTGGCCGCCGACCACCAGGTCGCCGAACGCGGGGAGGGCCACGCCGTCGAACTCCGGGCCGGCGGTGGTGAGGCCGACCGGCGCCGCGAGCCCCTCGGCGAGGGCGGCGAGGCCGACGGTCGCGGTCGTCGCGACGCTCCCCCGAGCGCCCACGAACCAGATCCCGGTCCGTCCTTGGTTCATCGTCGAACTCCATTCCGTGTGCACCGTTGCGCGTGGGCGCCGTGGCCCGATCTCGAAGCTAGCCGAGCTTGAATCCTCGGTCAATCAGAAGTTGCAGTACTGGAGCGATAACCCGCTCATTCTCGGTTGAAAGTCAGGCGGCGCGGCCCGGAACGCTCCGCGCGAGCACGCGGAGGTACGCGTCCAGCTCCGCCGGGAGGCCGGCGCCGTCGAGGGCGGACACCGCGTCGGCCGCGCGCCGGACGATGCAGGCGCGGTGCCGTTCGAGCGCGCCGCTGTCGCGCATGATCGCGCGGACCCGCTCGACGCCCGCCTCGGAGAGGTCGGCCCGGCCCACGTCGCGGTCCAGGCTCGCGCGCTGCGCCTCCGACGAACCCGCGTAGGCGAGCTGGAGCAGGAAGGTGCGCTTCCCCGAACGGATGTCGGAGCTCGTCGACTTGCCCGTCCGCTCCGGGTCCCCGAAGACCGCGAGCTCGTCGTCCATGAACTGGTAGGCGACCCCGAGGTGCCGGCCGAACTCGCCGAGCGCGTCGAGCGCCGCGGCATCTGCCCGACCCGTCGCGATGGCACCGAGCCGGAGCGGCAGGACGACGCTGTAGCCCGAGGTCTTCAGTTCGGCCGTGCGGGCGGGCCGAGCCGCCTCGGGTGAGAGCTGCTCCCCGCGCACGTCCATCAGCTCGCCCGAGATCGCCCGTTCGAGGGCGGCGACGACCTCGAGCACGAGCTCGACCCGGATCCCGTCCGGGACGGGAGCGCGGGCGAGGGCCCCGACGCACGCCCCGATCGCCAGGTCGCCGGCGAGGAGGGCGCCCGAGGCCGCCCGATGCTCGGCGGTCGCGACCGTGCCGATCGATCGCAGCGCGTCGCGCGTGACGCCGAAGAGGTTCCGGCGACCGTGCCGGCGGTCGTCGCCGTCGATGAGGTCGTCGTGGACGCAGAGCCCGAGGTGGAGCAGCTGCACCGCCGCAGCGAGCGCGTCGCAGGCGCGCGCGTCGGCGCCGCCCATGCCGAGGTACGCGGCCGCGGCGAGGCGCGACCGGAGGTACTTGCCCCCGCGCTGCGCGGCGAGCCGCTCGACGACCTCCCGGAGCTCGGGCTCGTCGTCGGAGGCGGCGGCGATGACGGCCCATTCCGCGGCGACCGCGCCCGGCGTGCGGGCGACCGCGGCCTCGACGCGCGCCGCGAGCCCGGCCACCGCCGCATGCCCGTCGTCGGCGGCCCCGGCCGATCCCCCGGCCCGCTCGGCCGATCCCCCGGCCGGCCCGGCCGATCCCCCCGCCCGCTCGTCGAGCCGCACGGATCCGATCGACGTCATCCCGCTCCTCCCCTTCGTTCGCGGAACCCGGCCGACCGGACCGTCCGTGCCCGGTCAGTCCACGGCACCGCCGGCGACGCCCACCGACGCGCGGGTCGCACCCGCCCCTTGCTCGACGCCCACCCACGCGCCCGCCGAGTCCGAGCTCTGCTCGACCGCGTCGAGCACGCGCTGCACGTGGAGGCCGTCGGCGAAGGACGGGCTGGGGTCGGACCCCGAGGCGATCGCCTCGACGAAGTCCCTCGCCTGGTTCGCGAAGCCGTGCTCGTACCCGAGCAGGTGACCAGCCGGCCACCACGCCGAGACCCACGGGTGCTCCGGCTCGGTGACGATGATCGACGTGAAGCCCTGCTCGGCCGCGGGCGCCGTCGCGTCGTAGTACTCGATGCGGTTGAGGTGCTCGAGGTCGAACGCGATCGCGCCGCGCGAGCCCGACACCTCGACCCGCAGCGCGTTCTTGCGGCCGGTGGCCATGCGCGACGCCTCGAACGAACCCAGCGCACCCGAGGCGAAGCGCCCGTGGAAGAACGCGACGTCGTCGACGGTCACCTCGCCGACGCCGGTCGCCGGCGCGGACGACCCGCCCGAGATCGCCCCCGACGAGGAGCCCGCGATCGGCCGCTGCCGCACGAACGTCTCGAGCAGGCCCGACACCTCGGCGACCTGCAGCCCGGTGAGGTACTCGGCCATGTCGACCGCGTGCGCGCCGATGTCGCCGAGCGCGCCCGATCCGGCACGGTCCTTCTGCAGCCGCCAGGTCATGGGCGATGCGGGGTCGACGAGCCAGTCCTGCAGGTACGAGGCGCGCACGTGACGCACGTCGCCGATGCGCCCCTCGGCGATGAGGTGCCGCGCGAAGGCGGTCGCCGGAAGGCGCCGGTACGTGAACCCGACCATCGAGCGGATGCCGCGCGCCGCCGCGGCCTCGGCCGCCCGGGTCATCGCTTCGGCCTCGTGCGACGAGTTGGCGAGCGGCTTCTCGCACAGCACGTGCTTGCCCGCCTCCAGCGCGGCGATGGCGATCTCCGCGTGGCTGTCGCCCGGGGTCACGATGTCGACGATGTCGACGTCGTCGCGCGTGACGACCTCGCGCCAGTCCGACGCGGACTCGCGCCAGCCCCACTTCTCGGCGGATGCGGCGGCGCGACCCGGATCTCGACCGACGAGGACGTCCATCGTCGGCTCGGCCGTGAGGTCGAAGAACCTCGGGGCGACGCGCCATCCCTGCGAGTGGGCGGCCCCCATGAATCCGTTGCCCACCATCGCGACGCGGAGTCGTTCACGCATGCAGATCGAGTGCCTTTCTGGGTAGGGGAGGCTGGGCGCCCGTCGGGCGCCCAGCCTCGTGGTGTTCGTGTCAGGACTCGAAGGCGAACTGGATGTACTCGTCCACGTTGTCCGCGGTCACGACCGGCGCGTCGAGGACGATCCGGTTGGCGACGCTCGGCGTGTAGAGGTCGCTCATCGTCTTGCCCTGCGCGATCAGGCGGGCCAGCGCGATGCCGTCGGCCGCCTGCGTCGACGGGTAGATGACCGTCGCCTCGAGCACCGAGTCGCCCGACTGGATGGCGCGCATCGCGTTCGCGCTGCCCGCTCCGCCGACCATGAAGAACTCGTCGCGGCCGGCGGCGTCGATCGCCGCGAGGACGCCGACTCCCTGGTCGTCGTCGTGGTTCCAGATCGCGTCGATCTCCGGCGCGGCCGACAGCAGCTGCGAGGTCACGGCCTCGCCGCCCTGGATGGTGAAGTCCGCGGCGACGCGGTTGGTCACCTCGAGGCCGCAGTCGGAGAGCGCGTCGGCGAAGCCGGCCGAGCGGTCCTGGGTCAGCGGCAGCGAGTCGATGCCCGCGATCTCGGCGATCACCGCGTCGTCCTGGCCCTCGAGGCGCTCGCAGATGTACGTTCCGGCGGAGACGCCCATGCCGTAGTTGTCGCCCAGGATCGTGGCGCGCGCGGCGAACGGGCTCGAGAACTCGCGGTCGACGTTGATGACCGGGATGCCGGCCTCCATCGCCGCGGTCGCGGCCTCGGTCAGCGCCGCACCGTCGGTGGGCAGCAGCACGATGGCGTCGACGCCGTCGTTGACGAAGGTCTCGACCTGGCTGATCTGGAGGTTGGCGTCGTTCGTCCCCTCCGCCACGCGGAGCTCGACGTCGGGGTAGCTCTCGGCCGCCGCGATGGCCGCCGAGTTGATGGCGCCGAGCCAGCCGTGGTCGGCCGCGGGACCCGAGAAGCCGATGACGACCGTGTCGCCGGCCTCGGCGTTCTCCTCGGCGGAGTTCTGGTTCTCGGTGATGTTCGACTCGGAACCGCCCGCGGTGCAGCCGGCCAGCAGGCCGGCGACTGCGAGGGATGCGCCCGCCATGACCAGCATGCGGGCTCGTGAAGTGCGGGTGACACTCATTCGTGTAGTCCTCTCATTGGATGTGACGCAGCACCGCCAGATGGACCTCGTAAACCATCCGGATGCCACCACACCCAACGGAGTCCACGCTGACGTTTCGTGAGCGTAGCAGAAGATAGCCGGATCTGCGCAACTTATGTTTGTGACGCGTTATAAGTATCGAGGGTCGCCCCAGGCCCGGAACCGCTCATCGCAGGGGCGGCGCGAATGAGAATCGGGAAAACCACTTGCGACATCGCGGGAACCGGTTATGATTTTCGAGTGATCAAAGACGACCATCTTCCGGCATTACTCCGCATGACCGGGATCTCGAAGAGCTTCTCAGGCGTCCAGGCGCTGAAGAACGTCGACCTCGAGATCGCCGCCGGCGAAGTGCACTGCATCCTCGGCCAGAACGGCGCGGGCAAGTCGACGCTGATCAAGACCCTCGCCGGGGCGCACCTCCCCGACGCGGGCACGATCGAGTGGAACGGCGAGCACGTGAGCCTCCACTCACCGCAGGACGCGATCGAGCTCGGCATCGCCACGATGTACCAGGAGCTCGACGTCGTCGACGGCCTCACCATCGCCGAGAACATCTTCCTCGGTCATGAGCTGGCGGTCGGCGGCTTCCTGCGCACCGGCGAGGCGAACACCCGCACCCGTCGGCTCCTCGAGCGGCTCGGCCACGGCGACCTCTCCCCCTCCCGCGAGGTCGGCTCGCTGAGCGCCGCCAACAAGCAGATCGTGAGCATGGCGCGCGCGCTGTCGCACGACACCCGGCTGATCATCATGGACGAGCCCTCCGCGGTGCTCGACGGCGAGGAGGTGAAGAACCTCTTCCGGGTCGTGCGCGAACTCACGTCGGCGGGCATCGCGGTCGTGTACATCACGCACCGCCTCGAGGAGATCCGCGAGATCGGCGACCGCATCACCGTCCTGAAGGACGGCCGGAGCACCGCGAACGGCCTCGATGTCTCCGAGACGCCGACGTCCGAGCTCATCCGGCGCATGACGGGCCGCGAGGTCGAGAACGTCTTCCCGCCGGCCACGCCCGTCCCCGACGACGCTCCGCTCGCGCTCGAGGTGGAGGGCCTGTCGCTCGACGGCGTCTTCCACGACGTCGGCTTCACGGTCCGGGCGGGCGAGGTCGTCGGTCTCGCCGGCCTCGTCGGCTCGGGCCGATCGGAGATCCTCGAGACCATCTACGGGGCGCGACGCGCAACCTCCGGCACGGTCCGGGCGAACGGCCGATCGCTCCGGCGCGGTTCGGTCCGCGACGCGGTCCGCGCGGGCGTCGGGCTCTCCCCGGAGGAGCGCAAGAGCCAGGGCCTGCTGCTCGACGAGCCGATCTTCAGGAACGTCACGCTCTCCTCGTTCGCGAAGTTCGCCCGGGGCGGGTTCGTCGACGAGCGGCGCGAGCGCCGCATCGCCACCGAGCAGATCGACGCCCTGGAGCTCCGCCCGGCGGACCCCGACCGGCCGGCCCGCACGCTCTCGGGCGGCAACCAGCAGAAGATCCTGCTGGCGCGCTGGCTCGTGAACCGCACGTCGGTGCTCCTCCTCGACGAGCCGACCCGCGGCGTGGACGTCGGCGCCCGCGCCGAGATCTACGCCCTCATCCGCGAGCTCGCGGCGAACGGCGACGCCGTCGTCGTCGTGTCCAGCGAGATCGAGGAGGTGCTGGGCCTCGCCGACACCGTCCTCGTCGTCGGGGACGGCCGCATCCTCACCACCGTCAAGTCAGACCAGATCGACGAGCACCAGGTGCTCGACCTCGTCATGAAAGGAACCGCCGCGTGAGCGAGTCCCAGTCCCAGACCATCGCCCCGGCCGAGGCCGGCTCCGAGGCACCGCAGCCCCAGCCGCGTCGCCGGTTCACCGCGAAGGGCCTCCTCAGCGGGTCCGTCGGCCGCAACCTCGGCCTGATCCTCGCCCTCGCCGCGCTCTTCGTCGTCGGCGCGATCACCGCGGGCGACCGATTCACGAACATCGACAACATCCTCGTGATCATCCGGCTCGCCTCGATCATCGGCGTGATCTCGGTCGGCATGACGTTCGTCATCATCGGCGGCGGCATCGACCTGTCCGTCGGCTCGGTGATGGGCCTCGCATCGGTGGTCGCGACGCTGTCCGCCATCCAGGCGGCCGCCGACAACTCGACCTGGCTCGTGATGGTCTTCACGGCCCTCGCGGTCGGCCTCGCCGCGGGCTTCCTCAACGGCTTCGTCATCGCCTACGGCAAGGTGGTCGCATTCATGGCCACGCTCGCGATGCTCGTCGCCGCCCGAGGGCTCGCCGAGATCCTCGCGAACCGCACGACCCAGGTGGTGCGGATCCCCGAGTTCATCGAGTTCATGAACATGGACCTGCTCGGCATCGACATGCTGATCTGGATCTTCGTGATCGTCGCGGTGGCGGGGTGGATCCTGCTCAACCGCACGACGTTCGGCCGCCGCACGGTCGCCATCGGCGGCAACCGCGAGGCGGCGCGTCTCGCGGGCCTCGCGGTGCGCCGGCACACCATGTACCTCTACGCGCTCGCCGGTCTCACCGCGGGCATCGCGGCGGTCATGATCCTCGGCCGCACCACGGCGGGCACGTCGACGCACGGCACGCTGTACGAGCTCGACGCGATCGCCGCGGTCGTGGTCGGCGGCACGCTCCTCGTCGGCGGCCGCGGCACGATCACGGGCACCGTGTTCGGCGTCCTGATCTTCGCGACGCTCACCAACGTGTTCACGCAGAACAACCTCTCGACCTCCGTGCAGGCGGTCGCGAAGGGCGTGATCATCGTGATCGCGGTGCTCCTGCAGCAGCGGTTCGCCGGGCAGGGTTCGAAGTCGCATTAGCTCGTGCGCGGCGGCGCCGACGGGGTGTATTCCGGAGGATGCATGCGCATGCGAGTTATGTCGGAAGGTATGGGAGAATCGACGGATGGTTGACGTAAGTGCGAACGCCGACGCGCGGCCCCACGTGAACGCGCTGGGGTCGACCGCGATGAGCGATCTCTTCCAGATCCTCCGCGACGGTCAACCGCGGACCCGGAGCGAGCTCGCCTCGATCACCGGGCTCGCGCGCACCACGGTCGCGATGCGCATCGACGCCCTCACCGACCTGGGGCTCGTGGGCCCGGTCGGCGAGGCCGCCTCGACCGGGGGGCGGCCCTCGTCGCTCTTCGCGATCACGGCGAGCGAGCGGTTCGTCGTGGGCGTCGACATCGGCGCCTCGCACATCCGCGTCGCGCTCGCCGACATCACCGGCCGCATCATCGAGGAGACGAACACCGTCATCGCGGTCGCCGAGGGGCCGCGGGTCGTCCTCGACGCGGTGATCGCGACGACCCGCGAGCTCATCGAGCACACGGGACGCCGCACCGGGGACCTGCTCGCGATCGGCGTCGGCGTCCCGGGCCCGGTGGAGTTCAGCACCGGGCGACCGATCAACCCGCCGATCATGCCCGGGTGGGACCGCTTCGACATCGCCGGGTGGATCCGCCAGGAGATCGACGTGCCCGTGCTCGTCGACAACGACGTCAACATCATGGCCCTCGGCGAGCGCGAGCGGGCCTGGCCCGACACCGATCACCTGCTCTTCGTGAAGATCGCGACCGGCATCGGCGCGGGCGTCATCTCCGGCGGGTTCCTCCAGCGCGGCGCGCAGGGCACGGCGGGCGACATCGGGCACGTCTACGTCTCGCGCGGCGCCGAGATCGCCTGCAACTGCGGCAACTTCGGATGCCTCGAGGCCCTCGCCTCGGGCAGCGCGATCGCCCGCGCCCTCACCGCGGCCGGCATCCCCGCGACGAACTCGCGCGACGTCGTCGATCTCGTCAAGAACGGCAACGTCAACGCGATCCAGGCGGTCCGGCAGGCCGGGCGCGACATCGGCGAGGTGCTCACGACCTGCCTCAGCCTGATGAACCCGTCGGTCATCGTGCTCGGCGGGTCGATGGCCGAGGCGGGCGAGCACCTGATCGCCGGCGTGCGCGAGGTCGTGTACCGCCGCTCCATGCCGCTCGCGACCGAGTCACTGCACATCACGCTGTCCCAGACGGGCGCGGATGCAGCGGTGCTCGGGGCGAGCATGCTCGCCATCCACCACTCGCTCTCCCCCGCGAACATCGAGGCGATGATCGCGCAGTCGGCGGGCGGCGCGCTCCGCGCGGTGAAGTAGCGCCGCGCGTCCGCCGCGGACGTCGCCGAGGGGTGGCCGGGGGTACCGTGGTCGGGTGACCGACACCCCCTTCGCGCTGTTCGACCTCGAGTCGGTCGCACCCCGCGTGGCGTCGGCGCTCCGCCAGTCGCCGTTGCCGCACGAGACCCGCATCGTCGCCGACTCGGGCGACCGGGTGGCGTGGCTGCGGGCTCGCGCGCAGGGCGTGACGGCGACGGATGCCGCGAAGCTCGCGTCGGAGGCATCCGTCCGGGCCGCCGCGAGCGAGAAGGTCTACGGCGGCGACCGTCGCGGGTTCGGCGGCAGCCGGTACACCGACCACGGTCGCGAGCGCGAACCGGTGATCGCCCGGTGGGTCCGCTCGGAGCACGGCATCGCGCCCTCGAGCCTGCTCTTCCACGCCGAGTCCGACCGCCGCCACCTCGCGACGCCCGACGGGCTCACGGTGCGGGGCGACGGCACGCTCGAGCTGTGCGAGATCAAGACGACGTCGAAGCCGTGGCGCGGCATCCCCCGCGGCTACCTCCGCCAGGTGTGGTGGCAGCAGTACGTGCTCGGCGCCGAGCGCACGCTCGTGGTGTGGGAGCAGCACGACGGCTTCGTGCCGGTCGGCGACCCTGAGTGCCGGTGGGTCGACCGAGACGAGGACCAGATCGCGCAGCTCGTGCGCCTCGCCGGCATGCTGCTCGAGGCGATCCGGCCGCAGCCCGGCTCCGCCGAGCCCGCTCGCGTCGGCGGCGCCCCGGACCGCTCCTTCTACCGCCCGGGGCCGCTCGCCTGAGCTTCGTGCTCCCGCACGGACTCGGCGCCGGCCGGCATCGGGGCCGCGTGCGGCCACGGCGTGCGGCTCAGGGCGAGCACGCCCGCGCCGACCAGCAGGATGAAGGCCGCGATCGCGATGACGTAGACCGCGACGCCGCCGTAGCCCGCCGGCTGCGCCGGGTTCAGGAACGGGTAGGGATACCAGCCGATGAGCCCGCCGCGCACGAGCGAGTAGACCGCCCAGGCGAGCGGGAAGAGCGCGATCGTCCAGAGCCGCTGCCAGGGGATCCGGTGGCGGCCGGGCGCGAGCACCCAGTCGGCCACGACGTAGAGCGGCGCCCACACGTGCAGGATCTCGTTCGACCACGGCACGGTCGTCGCCTGGTCGAGCGAGATCTCGCGGAGCAGCAGGTTGTAGACCACGAAGGTCGTCGCCATGTAGGTCGTCGCGCACGCGCGGACGAGGTCGAACCACGGCGGGTCGGCCGGCCTGGCGATGGCGAGCCACGCGCCGACGAGCATCACGAGCGCCGTGAGCGCGTTGGAGAGGATCGTGAAGAAGCTGAAGAAGTTGACGACGAACGCCGCGCGGTCCTCGACCATCGACCAGCTGACGACGAACTGGCCGACGATCGCGACGATCACCGCCGCGGCCGCGACGACCCGGAGCACTCCGAACAGCGCGCGCATCCATCCCCCTCGAATCAGCCGGTCTTCCGCAGCCTAATGTGCCGCAGAATGGTCGGACGGGCGGCGAGCGGACGGGGGAACGATGCGGGCACTGGTGGTCGACGAGACGGGTGAGGGTGCGACGTTCCGGATGGCGGACGTGCCCGCCCCGATCCGGGTGCAGGACGAGGTGCTCGTCCGGGTGATCGCCGCGGGCGTGAACCCGATCGACCGGAAGACCAAGCTCGGTCGCGGCGTCTCGGCCGCGATCTCGTCGTACCCCGCGATCCTGGGGCTCGACTTCGCGGGCGTCGTCGAGGAGGTCCCCTACGCGGCGCACCCGCTCAAGGTCGGCGATCGCGTCTACGGCATGGGCCGCGTGCCGCGCATGACGGGCACGTACGCCGAGGTGGTCGCCATCCCGTCGATGTCGGTCGCGCCCATGCCGATCGGCACGGGCTTCGTCGAGGCGGCCGGGATCCCGTGCGCGGCGCTCACCGCGTGGGGCGCGGTCGTCGACGTCGCCCGCGCGCACGACGGCCAGCGCATGCTGATCCACGCCGGCGCGGGCGGCGTCGGGCACTTCGCGGTGCAGCTCGCCGCGTACTTCGGCGCGCAGGTCACCGCGACGGGGTCGCCGCGGAATGCCGACTTCCTGCGGTCGCTCGGCGCGCAGCACGTCATCGACCACACCTCGGAGCGATTCGAGGAGGTCGCCGGCGAACAGGACGTCGTCATCGACCTCATCGGCAACGTGATCGACGACACCGGCACGCGCTCGCTCGACGTGATCCGCCGAGGCGGGCTCGTCGTGAACGTGCCCACGAAGTCGTGGCCGACCATGGCCGAGGAGGCGGCGGCACGCGGCATCCGCTCGACCGGCTTCGTCGTCTCGCCCGACGCGCGCACGCTGTCGGTCATCTCGCGCCTCGTCGACGACGGCGCGATCCGGGTGCACGTCGACGAGGTGTTCCCGCTCGAGCAGGGCGAGACCGCGCACACGCGCCTCGGCGGCGGTCACGTGCGCGGCAAGCTCGTGCTGCGCGTCGCCGACGACCCGGCGTAGCACCGGTCGGCCGCGGGTCGGGCCGGCGCGCATCGAGGCTGCACCCGGAGCCGCCGGCAGGGGTCGGCGAACGGTTCGTCTCACTTCTCGCCTTCACTGCGCGACTTGTGTTGCGCCGCACTGCGTCTTTCGTTGACTTAAGGACACTCGTCGACGAAAGTTGACGGGACAGGCTCGAAGGCGAGCGAGGGCGAGGGAGCCCTCACGAAAGGAACCCCCTATGTGCTACGGATTCGACGGCG
Organism: Agromyces luteolus; assembly: GCF_009729855.1. Classification (GTDB taxonomy): domain Bacteria; phylum Actinomycetota; class Actinomycetes; order Actinomycetales; family Microbacteriaceae; genus Agromyces; species Agromyces luteolus. The sequence continues at coordinate 59,003 of NZ_WODA01000017.1, forward strand.
ACCAGGCGATGCAGGCCTCGCTCGCCCAGCGAGGCATCAGCAGGCGCGGCGTGCTGATGGGGCTGCTCGGCGCCTCCGCCGCCGCACTCACGCTCGGCGGCGGGGCGGCACCGGCGCTCGCCGACGTCTCGACCAAGCCGTGGAAGCGCGTCCCGCCCGGCAAGATCAGCCTCCAGCTCTGGACGGTGCGCGCGGGCCTGGGTGCGCCCTGGGGCCCCGGGGACTACGACACGACGCTGCGCGCGATCGCCGACCTCGGCTACCCGAAGGTCGAGCAGGCGCTGGGCTACTTCGGCCGCTCGGCGGCCGAGCTGCGAGCGTTCTACGACTCGATCGGCATCCGCGCCACCTCCTCGCACGACGGGGTGTCGGCCGACGACGCGGCGCTCGCGATCAAGCTCGAGAACGCGGCGACGCTGGGCCAGAAGTACCTGAACGTTCCGTACTTCGCCTCGAACTCGCTCTCCGACTGGCAGGCGCTCGCCGATCGCATGAACGTCGAGGCCCAGGCCGCGAGCTCGTACGGCATCGCGTACGGCTACCACAACCACGCCCACGAGTTCACGACCGACCTCGGCGGCGGACGGACGCCGTGGCAGGTGCTCACCGAGCGCCTCGACCCCGCGCTCGTGCACCTCGAGATCGACCTGTACTGGGCGGTCACGGGCGGCGTGAACACCGGTGCGGCCGACCCGGTGCAGTTCGCGATCGACACCATCCACGAGGCACCCCAGCGAGTGCGCCAGTTCCACGTCAAGGACCGCCACCTCGACGGCGACATGGCCGATCTGGGCACCGGCACGATCGCGTTCGACCGGATCTTCCGAGCGCACGCGGTCGAGGAGTACATCGTCGAGAACGACACCCCGGACGTCACGCCGCTGCAGACGGCCGAGGTCGGGTACGACTACCTCCGTTCGCTCCGGTTCTGACCCCCCGCCCCGCCGATCCACAGGAGACCCCGCGATCCGCAGGACGGAATCCGTCCGGACGTCCTGTGGATCGGCGGATCTCCTGTGAACGGCGGCGACCCCGCGGTCAACCCCGCGTCGGGTGACGGATGCCTCGGCTAGCGTCGTGTCATGGGTGCCACCCCGTCCATCGTCTGGTTCCGCGACGACCTCCGGGTCGGCGACCACCCCGCGCTGCACGCGGCGGTCGAGCGCGGCGAGCCGATCGTCGCCGTGCACGTGCTCGACGAGGAGTCGGCCGGCGTGCGACCGCTCGGCGGGGCGGCGAAGTGGTGGCTGCACCACTCGCTCGCCTCGCTGGCCGACGACCTGAGCGACCGGGGCGTGCGGCTCGTGCTTCGGCGCGGGCCCGCGGGCCGGGTCATCCGCTCGCTCGTCGACGAGACCGGCGCCGGCGCCGTCTTCTGGAACCGCCGCTACGGCGGCGCCGAGCGCGAGGTCGACGCCGACCTGAAGTCCGGGCTCGCCGACGCCGGGCTCGAGGTGCGGAGCTTCGGCGCGTCGCTGCTCTTCGAGCCGTGGACGATCCGGACCGGATCGGGCACCCCGTTCTCGGTGTTCACCCCGTTCTGGAAGGCGTGCCTCGCGGCCGACGAGCCGCGGCATCCGCTGCCCGCCCCGCGCGAGCTCGACGGCTTCGGCGGGCCCTACGGGCGCGGCGGCCCGGCCGGCGACCACCTCGACGACTGGGGGCTGCTGCCGACGCACCCCGACTGGGCCGGCGGGCTCCGCGAGACGTGGGAGCCCGGCGAGCGGGCGGCGCACCGGCGGCTGCACGCGTTCCTCGAGGAGGATCTCGCCGAGTACGCCGCCGGGCGCGACCGGCTCGACCGGCAGTCCACGAGCCGGCTCTCGCCGCACCTGCGCTGGGGCGAGATCAGCCCGCACGCGATCTGGCACGCGACGCGAGAGCGCGCCGCCGGCACCGAGGGCGCGCGCAAGTTCCTCGCGGAGGTCGGCTGGCGCGAGTTCGCCTGGCACGTGCTCTTCCACTTCCCCGACCTCGCGACGAGGAACTGGCGCAGCGAGTTCGACGCGTTCCCGTGGCCGCGGCTGCACCCGTCGGCGCTCACCGCGTGGGAGCGGGGCCGGACCGGCGTGCCGGTGGTGGATGCCGCGATGCGCGAGCTCTGGCACACCGGGAGCATGCACAACCGCGCGCGCATGGTCACCGCGTCGTTCCTCACGAAGAACCTGCTCATCGACTGGCGCCGGGGCGAGCAGTGGTTCTGGGACACGCTCGTCGACGCCGACCACGCCTCGAACCCGTTCGGCTGGCAGTGGGTCGCCGGGTCCGGGGCGGATGCCGCGCCCTACTTCCGCGTGTTCAACCCCGAGCTGCAGCGCGAGAAGTTCGATCCCGACGGTCGGTACGTCGGCCGCTGGGTGCCCGAGCTCGACGACGACGGGTATCCCGAGCCGATCGTCGACCTGCGGGAGACGCGCGCCGCGGCGCTCGCGGCGTACGAGCGCGTGAAGGCGTCGAAGTAGGAACACGTGCGGACGGGGTGTCCATCTGGTCGACTGGTGTTCGTCGCTTCAGTAGGTGCCGCCTCCAGCGGCTCCCGACACGAAAGGACACTCCCATGCAGTATATGCTCCTGCTCACCAGCGCCCCAGGAGAGGGGCCGCAGCCGGGCAGCCCCGAGGAAGCCGCGGAGATGGGCGAGTGGTTCGCCTACGACGACATGCTCAAGCAGGCCGGCGTCTACGTCTCGGGCGAGGCGCTGCATCCGTACGAGACGGCGACGACCGTGCGCGTGCGCGACGGCGCCACGGTCGTGACCGACGGGCCGTACGCGGAGACGAAGGAGTACCTCGGCGGGTACTACATCATCGACGTCGACGACCTGGACGCGGCGATCTCGTACGCCGAGAAGGTGCCGAACATCGGCTACGGCTCGGTCGAGCTCCGCGCGGTCCTCGACCTCTCCGAACTCACCGGGTAGATGCCGCGCTCCGAGGTCGCCGAGGTGTTCGGCGCGGAGTGGCCGCGGCTCGTCGCGACCCTGCGCTCCGACCTCGGCGACCTCGACCTCGCGGAGGACGCCGCCCAGCACGCCTTCGCGACGGCGTCGGAGCGGTGGCCCGTCGACGGCGCGCCGGACGCTCCCGGTGCGTGGCTGCTCACCGTGGCACGACGCTGGGCCATCGACCGGGCGCGTCGCGACGTGCGGTGGGCGCGCCGCGTCGCCGACGTGCGGGCCGCGCTCGAACTGCCCCAGCGCGCTCGCGGTGCGGTCGCGGACGACCTCCTCGCGATGATCTTCGGATGCTGCCACCGCGCGCTCGACGAATCGGCGCAGGTGGCCCTCACCCTGCGGTACGTGGTCGGCCTGCCGACGGCGTCGATCGCCCGGTCGTTCCTCGTCCCCGAGGCCACGATGGCCAAGCGGCTCGTCCGGGCGAAGAAGAAGATCGCGGCGACGAACATCCCGTTCCAGGTGCCGGATCGCGAGCACCTCGGCGACTCGCTCCACGGCGTGCTGCGGACCGTCTACGTCATCTTCACCCAGGGCCACGCCGCACCGAGCGGAGACCTGATCCGCGGAGACCTGTGCGACGAGGCGCGATGGCTCGCCGGATGCCTCTGCGAGCTCCTGCCCGACGAGCCCGAGACGTGGGGCCTCGCCGCCCTGCTCGCCTTCACCGATGCACGCCGTCCCGCGCGCCTCGACGCCGACGGCGAGATCGTCCTGCTCAGCGACCAGGATCGCTCGCTGTGGGATGCCGGGGCGATCGCCGAGGGGCGGACGCTGCTGGCGCGAGCACTGCGGCTGCGTCGGGTCGGCACGTACCAGCTCCAGGCCGCGATCGCCGCCGCGCACGCCGGGGCGCCGACGTTCGACGACACCGACTGGGCGACCATCCGCCGGTTGTACGCGGTGCTCGGCAAGCTCGAGCCGTCGCCGATCGTGCGCCTCAACGAGGCCGTCGCCGCATCGCTGTCGGAGGGGAGCGACGCGGGCCTGGCGCTCCTCGCACCGCTCGGCTCGGAACTGGCGGACTACCACTACTTCCACCTCGCGCACGGGGACATGCTCGTGCGGGCCGGCGACCCGGCCGGAGCCCGCGCGGCGTTCGACCGGGCGCTCGACTCCTGCGACAGCGAGACCGAGCGACGGGCGATCGGCCGGCTCGTGTCCAGCCGCCTCGGCGACGCGCCTCAGAGCGAGCGCTCGAGCACGTGATCGTGCTCGACGCGATCGCCGAGCCGGAAGCCCTTGGTGCCGACCACCTCGAACCCCTGCTTCTCGTAGAAGCGGATGGCGCGGCCGTTCTCCAGGTTCACGCCGAGCCACACGACCGCGGCGCCCGTCGCCGCGGCCGCTGCGAGGGTCGCGGCCATGAGGGACCCGGCGATCCCGGCGCCGTGCGCGACCGGGTGCACGTACATCTTGCTGAGCTCGATCGCGGGACGCGTCGTGACGCTGGACGCGGCATCCTCGTCGGCCGGCACGCCGTCCTCGGTCGACACGAGCATCGACCAGCCGACCAGGCCGCCCGTCGCGGCGACCGCCTCGGACTCGGCGAGCGCGATGCCCGCGCCGCTCGCGCGGTCGGGCTCCGCGACGAGGATGGTCCGGTCGGGATCGACGAGGTACTCGGCGAACCGCACCTCGCTGAGCTGCTCGGCGATGAACCATGCGATGGCGTCGGCGGTCGTCGACGGCGGGCACGCGAGGGGGAACGTGACGGCGGCCAGGCGCGCGAGTGCCTCGGCATCGCCCGACGTCGCGGGCCGGATCGTGACGGTCACACGCCTGACGCTACCCGTGCGCCGTGATCCGGTCCATCGATCGCCCGAGCGTCGCGCCTTGATCGCCCGAGCGTCGTCCGTCGATCGCCGGAGCGTCGCGCCTCGATCCCGTGCCGGACTCGGCCGGCGGGTGGCAGGATCGGCGCATGGATGTTCCCTTCGATCGCGTGACGGCCCGCTCCGACGACGGGCGCTCGTTCCAGATCCCCGGCCCGGTCGACGGCTTCGTCGTCGGCGCGCTCGTGGTGATCGACGACGGCGAGCGCCGCCAGCTCGGGCTCGTCGAGCAGCTCGACGAGGAGCGCGGGCACCTCCGCGGGCGGCTGCTGGGCCTCATCGCCGACGGCCTCCTCGAGACCCGTGCGACCTCGCCGTTCGCTGCGGCCAGCGTGGCGGCGGTCGATCCGGCGTCGGTCGACCTGCTGCACTCGGCGACCGGCGCGGCGCTCGAGATCGGCACCGACCTCACCCCGCCGGGCGGGCCGGCGAAGCTGCTGCCGCACCGGTTCAACCGGCACACGTTCTGGTGCGGGCAGAGCGGGTCGGGGAAGACCTACGCGCTCGGGGTCGTGCTCGAGCAGGTCATCGCGCACACCGCGCTGCCGGTCGTCGTGTTCGACCCGAACTCCGACTTCGTGCGCCTCGGCGAGCTGGTCCCGGGCGCGACCGGGCCGACGGCCGACGCCCTGCGCGAGCGCGACATCCGCGTGCTGCGGCCGAACGTGCCGGGCGCCGATCCGCTGCGCGCCCGTTTCGTCGGGATGCCGATGGCCTCGAAGGCCGCCGTGCTGCAGCTGGACCCGGTCGTGGACCGGCGGGAGTACAACGCGCTCGTGCACCTGCGCGACACGCTCGACGCGACCGACCTCGGAGCCGTCCTGCCGACGCTCCGCTCGTCGGACGATCCGGTGCACCGCGACCTCGCCCTGCGGATCGAGAACCTGGGCCTCATGGAGTGGGAGGTGTGGGCGGGGGCCGCCGGCGCGGCGACCGACGTGATCGACGAGCGACCGGATGCCACGGTGCTCGACCTGGGCGGCTTCTCGACGCCCGAGCAGCAGCTCGTCGTCGCGCTCGCGGTGCTCGACGAGCTGTGGGCCCGGCGCGAGGAGCGCCGGCCGGTGCTGCTCGTCATCGACGAGGCGCACAACCTCTGCTCGCCGCAGCTGGACTCGCCCGTCGCGATCGCCGTGCGGGAGCGACTGGTGCAGATCGCGGCCGAGGGACGGAAGTTCGGCCTGTGGCTGCTGCTGTCGACGCAGCGGCCATCGAAGGTGCATCCGGGGATCATCTCGCAGTGCGACAACCTCGCGCTCATGAAGATGAGTTCGCCGATCGACCTCGAGGGGCTCGCGACGTACTTCGGCTACGCGCCGACCGGCCTCATCGCCCGCTCGCCGTGGTTCCGCCAGGGCGAGGCCCTCTTCGCCGGCGGGTTCGTGCCGGCGCCCACCCTGCTGAAGATGAACCCGCGCGTGACGCCCGAGGGCGGCGTCGACGTCCCCGTCCCTCTCCGCTGACACGGCGAAGCGGATGCCGCGGGCTTCCCGTCCCGCGGCATCCGCTCCCTCGGTCTCGATACGGTCGCTTCGCGTCCTACTCGACCATCGACCGGCTACAGGAACCGGGCGTACGCCCCGACGGTGAGGAACGTCGGGAACTCGGGCTCGAGCGCGACCGACCGGAACACCGAGATGGCGTCGTCGAACCGGTCGCCCTCGAAGCGGGGCAGGTCGGCCACGGCGGCCGCCATGATCCGCACGATCGACGTCTGGTCGATGCGCGTGCCCTCGGCGGTGACCGTGTTGTCGTGCAGCCACTGCCACACCTGCGAGCGCGAGATCTCCGCGGTCGCGGCGTCCTCCATCAGGTTCTCGATCGCCGCGGCGCCGGTCCCTCGGAGCCACGACTCGATGTACCGGATGCAGATCGAGATGTTGTCGTAGACGCCGGCCTCGGTGACCTCGCCGCCGACCGACGGGATGTCGAGCAGCTGCGCGGCCGTGACCTGCACGTCCTCGCGGAGGCGATCGACCTGGTTGGGCCGGTCGCCGAGCACCGCGTCGAACTCGGCGCGCGCCGTGGGGATGAGGTCGGGGTGCGCGACCCACGTGCCGTCGAACCCGTCGCCCGCCTCGCGGCGCTTGTCGGCCGAGACCGCGGCGAGCGCGCGCTCGGTGACCTCCGGGTCGCGGCGGTTCGGGATGAACGCGCTCATGCCGCCGATGGCGTGCGCACCGCGCTGGTGGCACGTCGAGACGAGCAGTTCGGTGTACGCCCGCATGAACGGCACGGTCATGGTGATCGACTTGCGGTCGGGCATCACCCAGCGGCGGCCGCGCGAGCGGAACGTCTTCACGATCGAGAAGATGTAGTCCCAGCGACCGGCGTTGAGGCCGGCGCAGTGGTCGCGCAGCTCGTAGAGGATCTCCTCCATCTGGAACGCGGCCTGGATCGTCTCGATCAGCACGGTCGCGCGGATCGTGCCGTGCGGGATGCCGACCTCCTGCTCGGCGAACGTGAAGATGTCGTTCCAGAGCTTGGCCTCGCGGTGCGACTCGAGCTTCGGCAGGTAGAAGTACGGGCCGCGGCCGCCCTCGATCAGGGCCTTCGCGTTGTGGAAGAAGTAGAGCCCGAAGTCGACGAGCGAGCCCGAGGCGTGCATCGCCCGCCCGGCCCGGTCGTGGAACTTGAGGTGCTTCTCCACCAGGTGCCAGCCGCGCGGCCGGAACACGATGGTCGGCGTCTCGGTCGCGGTGACGCGGTACTCCTTGCCCTCGGGGCTCGTGTACTCGAGCTCGCCGCGCAGGAAGTCGAAGAGCGACAGCTGGCCCTCGACGACGTTCGCCCAGGTGGGGCTCGTGGCGTCCTCGTGGTCGGCGAGCCACACCTTCGCGCCGGAGTTCAGCGCGTTGATCGCCATCTTCCGGTCGGTCGGACCGGTGATCTCGACGCGGCGGTCCTCGAGTCCGGGGCCGGCGCCCGCGACGCGCCAGGTGCGGTCGTTGCGGATCCACTCGGTCTCGGGCAGGAACTTCGGGTCGCGGCCGTTCGCCGCGTCGACCCGGGTCTGCAGTCGGACGGCGAGCAGCTCGTGCCGCGTATGCGCGAAGCGCTCGTGCAGCTTCGCGAGGAACGCGAGCGCCTCGGGCGTGAGGATCTCGTCGTACCGCTCGCCGAGCGGCGCGGTGACCTCGAGGTGCGGCTGCACGGTCTGGAAGCTGCCGGTCGCCGGCTTCGGCTCGGGCGTGGTGGGCTCGGTGCGAGCGGATGCCGCGGCATCCGTTCGCTCGATCGTGATGGTCATGATCTCGTCTCCTTCGGTGCGACCCCGGTGGTCGAGTAGGCCCGTCAGGGCCGTATCGAGACCGGTGGAGGGTCTCGGTACGCGCTTCGCGCTACTCGACCAGCGGGATCGGAATCAGTGCTGGAACTGCTCTTCCTCGGTCGATCCGACGAGGGCGAGGGTCGCGCTGTTCGGGTTCAGCGCCGTGGCGATCTGGTCGAAGTAGCCGGTGCCGACCTCGCGCTGGTGGCGCGTGGCCGTGTAGCCGTCGGCCTCGGAGGCGAACTCGGCCTCCTGCAGCTCGACGTAGGCGGACATGTGGCGCTCGTTGTAGTCCTTGGCGAGCGTGAACATGCCGTGGTTCAGGGAGTGGAAGCCCGCCAGGGTGATGAACTGGAAGGCGTAGCCCATGGCCGCGAGCTCGCGCTGGAACTTCGCGATCTGGTCGTCGTCGAGATGGCGCTTCCAGTTGAACGACGGCGAGCAGTTGTACGACAGGCGCTTGCCGGGGAACTTCGCGTGCACGGCCTCGGCGAACCGGCGGGCGAGCTCCAGGTCGGGCTCGGCCGACTCGACCCAGAGCAGGTCGGCGTACTCGGCGTAGGCGAGGCCGCGGGCGATGACCGGCTCGATGCCGTTCTGCACGTTGTAGAAGCCCTCGGCGGTGCGCTCGCCCGTGACGAACGGCTGGTCGCGCTCGTCGTGGTCGCTCGTGAGGAGCGTCGCGGCGAGCGCGTCGGTGCGGGCGATGATGATCGACGGGACGCCGGCGACATCGGCCGCCATGCGGGCCGCGTTGATGGTGCGGATGTGCTGGCCGGTCGGGATCAGCACCTTGCCGCCCATGTGGCCGCACTTCTTCTCGCTGGCGAGCTGGTCCTCCCAGTGCACGCCGGCCGCGCCGGCCTCGATCATCTGGTGCATGAGCTCGTACGCGTTGAGCGGTCCGCCGAAGCCGGCCTCGGCGTCGGCGACGATCGGCGCCATCCAGTCGCGGTCGTCGGTGCCCTGCTCGACCTGGCCGGCGCGGAGCAACGCGTTGTTGATGCGGCGCACGACGGCCGGAACCGAGTTCGCCGGGTAGAGCGACTGGTCGGGGTAGGTCTGGCCCGACAGGTTGGCGTCGGCGGCGACCTGCCAGCCCGAGAGGTAGATGGCCTTGAGCCCGGCGCGCACCTGCTGCACGGCCTGGTTGCCGGTCAGGGCGCCGAGCGCGGCCGACCACTCCGGGTCCTCCATGCGCTCGAAGGCGGTGCCGGTGTTCTTCCGGATGTTCTCCCACAGCTTCTCGGCGCCGCGCTTGGCGAGCGTGCGCTCCTCGCGCACCGGGCCGCGGAGGGCGATGACGTCCTCCGCGGTGTAGTCGCGCTTGACGCCCTCCCACCGGGGGTCGGCGTCCCACTCGAGCTGGAGCTCGGCGGCGGTCTGCGTCTGGTCGCCGGGGCGGTTCGTGGTGCTCATCGTGGTGCTCCTTCGGTGCAGCGTGCGGATGTCTCGTGGTGTCCGTCGGGCGCCTCCTGCGGTGCCGTCCGGGGGTCTGTGGAACCATGCTGCGCGCCCTCCGAGGGGGTCGGGCGACGAATCGGGGGGTGAACTTCCGCGGTTCTTCTGCGTTCCGGAACAACCGCGGGGCGGCCGGATGCCTCGTGGCCGCCGGGGGCAGAATGAGCACGTGACGCACGACGACGGGCTCACCGACGACGAGCGTCGCCTCGGGCGGCGACGGTCGCGGCTGGGCGTGCTCGGCGTCGCGCTGTTCGTCGGCGGGCCGGTGGTCGGTGCCGCGCTCGCGGTCGTGGGCGTGCTCGTCGCGCTGCGCGAGGATCCGCGGTGGGCGCTGCTCGTGGTCGCCGGGCTCGGCGTCGGCCTCGGGGCCACGGTCATCGGCCTGCGAGTGCTGACCCGGCTCGAACGTGCGCGATCGGCCGACGCCGCCGGGGCAGCCGACGCAGCCGACGCCGCCGACGCAGCCGACGCAGCCGACGATTCCACGGAGACCGACTCCCCTCACGTGCCCGACGAGTGATACCTTGTGCTGCAAGGTACCTTGCAGTACGAGGTATGGGCGCGGGGCGCAGCCCCGGCACGCGGAGGGAAGGGCACGCATGCGAATCGGGAAGGACCTCGTGGCCGCCTCGGCCACACCGGTCGTGCTCGGCATCCTCGCCGAGGGCGAGTCGTACGGGTACGCGATCCTGCAGCGGATCTCGGAGCTCTCGGGCGGCGAGCTCGAGTGGAGCGACGGCATGCTCTACCCGCTGCTGCACCGCCTCGAGCGGCTCGGCCACGTCGAGTCGCACTGGGGCGCCTCGCCGACCGGGCGCCCGCGCAAGCACTACCGGCTGAGCTCGCAGGGTGCGGCGACGCTCGCCGAGCAGCGACGCCAGTGGGACGTCGTCGGCGACGTGCTCGCGAAGGTCTGGCCCGACGGGCCGGGCGGCGGCGGTTCCGCGCGGCTCGCGCTCGGAGGTGCCTGAGATGACGCTCGAAGAACGACGCGAGCTCGACGAGCTCGTCGCCACGTGGCGCGAGTGGCTGGAGCGGCGCGACGCGCTCAGTGCGCACGACATCGACGAGCTCGAGGGGCACCTCCTCGACCGCGTGGACTCGCTCCGATCGGCGGGCCTCCACGACGACGAGGCCTTCCTCGTCGCCGTGAAGCGCCTCGGCGCGGTCGACGAGCTCTCGCGGGAGTACGCGCGGGTGCACTCCGAACGGCTCTGGAAGCAGCTCGTGCTCGACGACGACCCGAACGGCGGCGGGCGCACCGCGGCATCCGGCGACCTCGGCGCACCGGGCGCACCGACCTCCGTCCTCCGCCGCGCGAACGGCCTCGCCGTCGCGCTCGGACTCGGCGTCGGCGCGGGCCTCGCGGTCAAGGTCGCCGACCTGATCGGCGTCGATCCGACGTTCTTCCTCCGCAACGCCGCGATCCTCGTGCTGCCGTTCCTCGCGGCCTGGTTCGCGTGGCGGCACCGGCCGCCGGTCGGCGCGCTCGCCGGCATCGCCGGCGCCTTCGCGCTCGCGGCCGTCGTGCTGAACGCCTATCCGTTCGGTCCCGGCGCCGGTACCGCCGCCTTCGCGACCGAACCGTCGATGACGGAGTTGCTGGCGGCCGTCCATGCCGCGGTCGCGCTCTGGCTCGTCACCGGCATCGCCTATGCGGCCGGCGACTGGCGGAGCGGCGACGCGCGCATGGACTTCGTCCGGTTCAGCGGCGAGTGGGCGGTCTACTACCTGCTCATCGCGCTCGTCGGCGGCGGTCTCTCGATGCTGGCCGTCGCGGTGTTCGGCTCGATCGGCGTCGACGTCCTGCCGTTCGTCGGCGAGTGGGTGCTCCCCTGCGGCGCAGCCGGCGCGGTGCTCGTGGCGGCTTGGCTCGTCGAGGCCAAGCAGCGCGTCATCGAGAACATCGCTCCCGTGCTCACCAAGGTCTTCACGCCCCTGTTCGCGCTCATGCTGCTCGCCCTCGTCGTCGCCGCCGCGCTGCAGTGGAACCTCGTGGATGCGAACCGGGACCTCCTCATCGCGTTCGACCTCGTCCTCGTCGTCGCGCTCGCGCTGCTCGTCTACTCGTACTCGGCGCGCGACCCGCTCGTCCGGGCCGGCTGGTTCGAGTGGATCCAGTTCGTGATGCTGGCCGGCGCGCTGGTCGTCGACCTCGTCGTGCTCGTCGCGATGGTCGGGCGCATCGGCGAGTTCGGCTTCAGCGCGAACAAGACGGCGTCGCTCGGGCTGAACCTCATCCTGCTGGCGAACCTCGCCAGGGCGGCCTGGCTGCACCTCGGATTCCTGCGCGGACGGATCCCGTTCCTCCGACTCGAGCGGTGGCAGACGGCGTACCTACCCGTCTACGTCGCGTGGGCCGCGGTGGTCGTGGTGGCGTTCCCGCCGCTGTTCGCGTTCGCGTGACGACGGGCCGGGCCGGGCCGCGCCCGTCCCGGCTTCGGCGAGCGGATGTCGCGGGGCCGCGTTTCGCCCGTATGACGAACCGGGCCGGTCCGTTTCACCCGCGTGACGATCCGTCGGACGATCTGTCGCGGGAACCGCCGTCCGGCGATGGATCGTCCGGTTATCCACCCGGCCATTGCACAGGCGTGCAACAGGGGTTTGAATGGCCGGACGCGACGCGGCGTCAGTGAACCGGAGGTGCCCACAGGTGACGACAGCGACCGAGGCGAGGACCGTCTCCCCCACCGACGAGCGGGATGCCGCATCCGGATCCGTGGAACTCCAGCAGGTCACGAAGCGCTACGGCGACGCGGTCGCGGTCGACGGCCTCTCGCTCACCATCCAGCCCGGCGAGTTCATCTCGCTGCTCGGCCCGTCGGGCTGCGGCAAGACGACGACGCTGCGCATGATCGCCGGCTTCGAGCAGCCCGACGAGGGCGACATCCGCATCTCCGGACGATCCGTCCTGGGCGCCCCGCCATACCGCCGCGACGTGAACACGGTCTTCCAGGCGTACGCGCTCTTCCCGCACATGACCGTCGCCGAGAACGTCGCGTACGGCCTCCAGCAGCGCCGCACGCCCAAGGCCGAGGTCCGGCAGCGCGTCTCCGAGGCGCTCGACCTCGTGCAGATGCGCCGCTTCGCCGACCGCAAGCCCACGCAGCTCTCCGGCGGACAGCAGCAGCGCGTCGCGCTCGCCCGCGCGCTCGTCAACCGCCCGTCGGTGCTGCTCCTCGACGAGCCGCTCGGGGCGCTCGACCGGCAGCTGCGCGAGGAGATGCAGCTCGAGTTGAAGCTCCTCCAGTCGCGGCTCGGCATCACGTTCGTGTTCGTGACCCACGACCAGGGCGAGGCGCTCTCGATGAGCGACCGCATCGCGATCATGCGCGACGGCCGCATCGAGCAGCTCGCCGACGCCGACACGATCTACGCCCGGCCCACTTCGGCGTACGTCGCGGCGTTCGTCGGCCAGCAGAACTTCTTCCGCGGGACCGCGGCCGAGGGCGGCTCGACGGTGGAGTCCGTGCACGGCCTCGTGCGCGGCATCCGCTCGGATCGTCTCGCGCCGATCGCCGACGGCACGTCGGTGCAGGCCGCGGTGCGCCCCGAGTTCGTGCGCATCGAGGCGGATGCCGCGGCCGGCGCCCCGGCGACCGGCGCGAACCGCGTGCAGGGCACCCTGCTCGGCGTCTCGCACCTCGGCGAGACCATGCAGTACCTCGTGCGCCTCGGCGACGACCAGAGCCTGATCGCCCGTCGCCCCACCCCCGAGGCGCCCGACCTCGCGGTCGGCTCGGCCGTCTCGTGCTCGTGGAGCGACGCGAGCGTGCAGGTTTTCCCGTCCGACGACGCGGCCGCCGCGGGCGGCTACGTGGCGCCGCCGACGCACTGACGCCGGCCGGCCGCAGCCGGAACGTCGCACGCCCAACCGCCCGCCCGCCCACCCGCACCACCGAACCCAGCAATCCGCCCGAACCCCCAAGGAGCGACATGGCCGAGAAGTCCACCCCCGTCCGGATCCTCGCGAGCACCGAGCAGGTGCCGATCCTCCAGCGCGCGATCGACCGCCGCCGGTTCCTGAGCTTCGCCGCCGCCATGGGCGGCACCGCGTTCCTCGCCGCGTGCTCGTCGCCCGGCGGCGGCACCTCGTCGGCGCCCGTCGCGACCGGCGGCGAGCTCGAGGGTTCGCTCAGCATCTACACGTGGGGCGACTACGACTCGCCCGACGTCGTGGCGTCGTTCACGTCGGACTTCGGCCCGAAGGTCACGTTCGACTCGTACGGCTCGAACGAGGAGCTTATCTCCAAGCTGGTCGCCGCGAAGGGCACGTCGGGGTACGACATCATCGTGCCGACCGGCGCGTTCATCCCGCAGATGATCGAGAACGGCATCATCCAGCCGCTCAACAAGGACCTGCTGCCGAACATCGAGCACATGGACCCCGCCTTCCTCGGCCGCAGCTGGGACCCCGAGAACGAGTACTCGATCTGCAAGGCGTGGGGCACGACGGGCTTCGTCTACGACAAGACGGTCATCACGCGCGAGCTGAAGGACTGGAACGACTTCCTCGACGCCGCGCAGAACGAGGCGAGCGGCAAGACGAGCGTGCTCGACGACCCGGCCGAGGTCACGGGCCTCTACTACTGGGCGAACGGCATCGACTGGAACACCACCGACGAGGCCGAGATCGCCGCGTGCGAGGACTTCATCGTGAACACCCTGGCGCCGCACATCTCGGCGTTCGACTCCTACCCGGGCGGCCAGGCGATCCCGCAGGCCACGCAGGTGCTCATGCAGGCGTGGAACGGCGACGCCCGCATCGGCATCCTCGAGTCGCCCGACCCCGACCGCTGGCAGTGGGTGCTCGGCTCCCCCGCGACCGAGCTCTGGATGGACAACTGGGCGATCCCGGTCGGCGCTCCGCACCCCGAGGCCGCGCACGCGTTCATCGACTGGACGATGGTCCCCGAGAACCAGCTCCTCCAAGTCGACTACATCGGCTACCACACGGGCGCCGCGGGCATCGAGGATGCGGCGAACGAGGCCGGCCTCGAGATGCTCGACCTGGTCTTCTTCACCGAGGAGCAGATCGCGACCATGAACGACGGCGAGGTCAACGAGGCCCAGCAGGCCAACGTCGACATCTGGAACAAGGCGAAGGCCGCCGCCGGTGCGTAGTCTCCGCCTGCCGAGCTTCGCCCTCGCGATCCCCGCGTGGGCGTGGCTCGTCACCTTCTTCGTCGTACCGGTCGGCGCGGTGCTCTACTTCAGCTTCGGCTACAAGCCGGGCATCTTCGGCACCCACGCGACCGACGTGCTGTCGTTCGACCGGTACGCCGAGGCCCTCTCGCCGACCTTCTTCGAGGTGTTCATGAACACCCTGTGGGTCGGCATCGCCGGAACACTCCTGTGCCTGGCCATCGGCCTGCCGGTCGCGTACTGGATGGCCGTGAAGGCGCCCGCGAACCGCCGCGGGCTCCTCATCGCCCTCGTGATGGTGCCGTACTGGACGAACTTCCTCGTGCGCACGATCGGGTGGCAGATCATCCTCGCCCCCGAGGGGTGGATGTCGCAGCTGCTCCAGACGGTCGGCATCACCGACGGCCCGCTCGAGATCCTGTACACCCGCACCGCGGTGCTGATCGGCGTCGTCTACAACTACCTGCCGCTCATGATCCTGCCGCTCTTCGTCGCGTTCGACCGCGTCGGGCCGGCGCTGCGGGAGGCGTCGAAGGACCTCGGTGCGAACCGCGTCGGCACCTTCCTCCGCGTGACGTTCCCGCTCGCCCGCCCCGGCATCATCGTCGGCCTGCTGCTCGTGTACATCCCGCTCATGGGCGACTACATCACGGCGACCGTGCTCGGCGGCGCGCAGGGCAACATGGTCGGCCAACTCGTGGCGAGCCAGTTCCAGGCCGCGCAGAACTGGGCGCTCGGCTCGGCCATGGCCGTGCTGCTCATCCTCGTGATCATGGTCTCGGCGGCCGCGATCGGGCTGCTGCTGTGGCTCGTCTCGCTGCCGTTCCGCGCCCGCACCCGCGTCGCCCTGGAGGCCTCGGCATGACCACCACCGCACCCGAGACGACGATGACGGATGCCGCGCCCGGCGCCGCCGAGGCATCCGCCCCCCGCACGCCCGACGCACCCGTCGCGCGACGCGCGCGACGCTCCCCGGTCGACGTCGGCCTGACGGTGTGGAGCGTGCTCGTCTTCCTGTTCCTGTTCGCGCCGATCATCGTGATCCTCGTGTACTCGTTCAACAACGGGCGCCTGCTCATCGCGTGGAACGAGTTCGGGTTCGAGCCGTACCGCGCGCTCTGGGAGAAGCCCGCGGTGCGGGACGCCGTCGCGGTGTCGCTGCGGACCGGCGCGATCGCGGCGGTCCTCGCGACCCTCCTCGGCACGCTCGCCGGCATCGCGCTCGCGAGGAAGCCCGGCAAGTGGGCGCTGTGGTTCATCGGGCTGCTGCTGCTCGTGTCGGTCACGCCCGAGATCGTCGACGCCGTGGCGCTGCTGCCGTGGCTCGTGTTCCTCGGCCAGGACGCCGGGCTGTCGATCTTCAACGACGGCACCGTGCGCCTCGTCGTCGGCCACTCGCTGTTCTCGACCGCCGTCGTGACGTACATCGTGCGTGCTCGACTCGTCGGGCTCGACGCGCAGCTCGAGGAGGCCTCGGCCGACCTCTACGCGCGGCCGTTCACGACCTTCCGCCGCGTGACGCTGCCGCTCGCGATGCCCGCCGTGCTGGCCGGCCTGCTGCTGTCGTTCACGCTGAGCCTCGACAACACCGTCGTCGCGGCGTTCGTGCAGGTCTCGGGCTCGACGCCGTGGCCCGTCTACGTGCTGAGCGCGCTGCGCGGCGGCCTCCGCCCCGAGATCGCCGCGGTGTCGACCGTGATGCTGCTGCTCACGCTGGCGGCACTCGCCCTCGTCGCGGTCGTGCTGAAGCGCGCCGGCGACTCGGCGACGCAGATCGCCCGCACCATGTCGGGCGGCTGATCCCCGCACCGGCATCCGCCTCCCGGTGGTCGAGTAGGCCGCAGGCCGTATCGAGACCCGCACCCGGTGGTCGAGTAGGCCGCAGGCCGTATCGAGACCCCCGCTTCCGGTGGTCGAGTAGGCCGCAGGCCGTATCGAGACCCGCACCCAGGTGGTCGAGTAGGCCGCAGGCCGTATCGAGACCCCGCACACACGAAAGGACCCCCTCCCATGACCCACGCCGACCTCGTCTTCACCGGCGGCCCCGTCTTCACGGCCGACACGGTCCGCTCGCGCGCGAGCGCGGTCGCCGTGCGCGGCGGCCGCATCGTCGCGGTCGGATCGGACGACGACGTCCGCGACCTGGTCGGCGCGTCGACCGAGGTCGTCGACCTCCGCGGGCGGCTGCTGGTCCCCGGCTTCCAGGACGCGCACGTCCATCCCGTCTGGGGCGGCCTCGACCTCATGCGGTGCGACCTCGCCGAGCTCTCGACGCAGGAGGAGTACCTGTCGCGCATCGCCGAGTACTCGGCCGCGCACCCCGACGACGAGTGGGTGCTGGGCGGCGGATGGTCCATGTCGGCGTTCCCCGGCGGAACGCCGACCGCTGCGGCCCTCGACCGGGTCTTGCCCGACCGCCCGGCGTTCCTGCCCAACCGCGACGGCCACGGCGCGTGGGTGAACTCCGCCGCACTGCGTCTCGCCGGGATCGACCGGGACACCCCCGACCCCGCGGACGGCCGGATCGAGCGCGACGCCGACGGCAACCCCAGTGGCACGCTGCACGAGGGCGCGATGTCGCTCGTGAACCGCCTGCTCCCCGAGACGAGCCTCGAGACGCTCACCGAGGCCGTGCTGCTCGGCCAGCGGTACCTGCACTCGTACGGCGTGACTGCGTGGCAGGACGCGATCGTCGGCACCTACGGCGACGCCGGCGACCCCGGCCCCGCGTACGTCGCCGCCGCGAACGCCGGGAAGCTCACCGGCCGCGTGGTCGGTGCGATCTGGTGGGACCGCACGCGCGGCATCGAGCAGATCCCCGACCTCGTCGCCAAGCGCGACGCCTACCGCGCCGGCCGCTTCGCCGCCACGAGCATCAAGATCATGCAGGACGGGGTCGCCGAGAACTTCACGGCCTCGATGCTCGAGCCGTACTGCGACGGCCACGGGCACTTCACCGACAACTCGGGCATCTCGTTCGTCGACCCCTCCGTGCTGAACCCGGCGGCCGCCGAACTCGACCGCCTCGGCTTCCAGCTGCACTTCCACGCGATCGGCGACCGCGCCGTGCGCGAGTGCCTCGACGCGGTCGAGCACACCGTCGCCGCGAACGGGCGCAGCGACCACCGCCACCACATCGCGCACATCCAGGTCGTGCACCCCGAGGACATCCCGCGGTTCCGCGAGCTCGGCGTCGCCGCGAACATGCAGTCGCTGTGGGCGGCGCTCGAACCGCAGATGGTCGAGCTCACCCTGCCGTTCCTCGGCGACCCGCGGAGTGCCTGGCAGTACCCGTTCGGCGACCTGCTCCGCTCGGGCGCGGTGCTCGCGGCGGGGAGCGACTGGTCGGTCTCGACGCCCGACCCGCTCGCCGCCATCCACACCGCGGTGAACCGGAAGTCGGCGCCCGCCTACGCCGAGGGCGACTACGAGGCGTTCCTGCCGGAGCAGGCGATCGACCTCGCGACCTCGCTCACCGCGTACACCGCGGGCTCGGCGTGGGTGAACCACCTCGACGACGTCACCGGCACCATCCAGGTCGGCAAGTACGCCGACCTGGTGGTGCTCGACCGCGACCCGTTCGCGGGGCCGGCATCCGAGATCGGTGCGACGCGCGTCGAGCAGACGTTCGTCGAGGGCGAGCGCGTGTACGCGGCGGATGACGCGGGGGCGGTGCGCGCGGCCTGAGCGCCGGTCCCGCTTCGTCAGGCGCCGAGCTGCGCCCGGACCGCATCGTCGAACCCGTCGACCTCGAGGGTCCACTCGGGCCTGATGAAGGCGTTGCGCTCCAGCCGCAGCAGCACCTCGCGCTCGACGTGCTCCGCCCGGGAGACGACGCGCTTCTCGCCGTTCTCGACGTAGCCGAGGCGGCGCGAGACGCCGAGTGAGGCCGCGTTCCAGTCGATCGCTCCCGACTCGGCGACCTCGGCGCCGAGGTGGTCGAAGCAGAACGCGAGGACGGCCGCGCGCATCTCGAGGCCCAGGCCGACGCCTTGGCGCGACGCGGTGAGCCACGACCCCGTCGAGACCGTGCGGAGCGTGGCGAGCCGCGTCGCGCGCACGTCTTGGACGCCGATCGGCACGCCGTCCTCGATCACCGCGAACAGCAGCGTCCAACCGTCGGGGGTCGTGCCGACGCGCTCGCGCCAGACGTGTCGTGCGAGCTCGCGACCGATCACGTCCGGTGCCTGGTCCGTCCACGGGAACGCGAACGGCATGACCGCGGGGTCGTGGATGCCGCTGAGCGCTGCGTCGGCGAGCCCGGCGAGGTCGTCGTCGCGCACGAGGCGGAGTTCGAGCCGCGGCGTGCGCAGGGTGAGGCCGAAGAGCGGCCAGACGTCGACCAGGTCCATCGCACGACCCTATCGACGCACTGGAGGGCAGGGTCGACGGCGAGCCGGATAAGCACGACTAATGACAGCAGAACCATGGAAGTTCGACAGGATGCGCACCTGAATCCCCTTGATTCCCGAGGAAATCGCACTCCATCACGGAAATTTCGTGATCCTTCCGTTTGCGTGCTGTGCGTGCTCATGTGAGCATGAGGCATGGTCACCGTCGATCCCGCTCGCATCTCGGCCCCGCACGCCGCGTACGCCGCCGCGCCCTCCCGAGGCGTCGGCGTGGTCGGTGCTCCGCCCGAGCCCGGGCCCGACGAGGTCGACGCGCTGACGCTCGGCCGCCGCATCCGCGAGCGCCGCCTCGCTGCCGGCATGACCCTCGGCCAGCTCGCCGCGGCGATCGACCGCGCCCCGTCGCAGGTCAGTGCGATCGAGAACGGCAAGCGCGAGCCGCGGCTCTCGATGCTCCGCACCATCGCCCTGGCCCTCGGCACGACGGCCGACGAACTGCTGCGCCCGGATGCCCCGTCCGAGCGGGCCGCACTCGAGATCGCCGTGGAGCGCGCACAGCGCGGCCCGGTGTTCTCCGCGCTCGGTCTCGAGCCCTTCCGCGTCGCGAAGACCATGAGCGACCAGACGCTCGGTACGATCCTCGCGCTGCACAACGAGATCGACCGCCTGCACCGCGAACGTGCAGCGACCCCGGAGGAGGCGCGCCGGGCCAACGCCCAGCTGCGCGCCGAGATGCGTGCGCGTGACAACTTCTACCCCGAGCTCGAGGCGAAGGCGGCCGAGCTCCTCGAGGCCGTCGGCCACGCGGGCGGCCCGGTCTCCCACCAGCTGGTCGCCGACATGGCGAGCCACCTCGGCTACTCGCTGCACTACGTCGGCGACCTGCCGCACTCGACGCGCTCGGTGACCGACAAGCGCAACGGACGCATCTACCTGCCGACCCAGCAGTCGCCCTCGCGCGACTCGCGCTCGCCGATCCTGCAGGCGCTCGCGAGCCACCTGCTCGGCCACGAGGAGCCCGGCAACTACGGCGACTTCCTCCGCCAGCGCATCGAGACGAACTACCTCACGGCCGCGATCCTGCTTCCAGAGCAGGCCGCCGTCCGCTACCTGACGGAGGCGAAGAACCTGCGCCGCATCTCGATGGAGGAGCTCCGCGACCACTTCGCGGTCTCGTACGAGACGGCCGCGCACCGGTTCACGAACCTCGCAACGGCGCGCCTCGACATCCCCGTGCACTTCATGAAGGTGCACGAGTCGGGCACCATCATCAAGGCCTACGAGAACGACTCGGTGCGCTTCCCCTCCGACGCGCTCGGCGCGGTCGAGGGCACGACGGTCTGCCGCAACTGGACGGCCCGAACGGTGTTCGACGTCGAGGACCGCTTCAGCCCCTGGTACCAGTACACCGACACGACGTCGGGCACCTTCTGGTGCACGTCGCGCATCGAGAAGGCAAAGGAGGGCGAGTACTCGGTGTCGGTCGGCGTGCCGTTCGAGCACGTGAAGTGGTTCCGCGGCCGGGAGACACCGCATCGTGCGGTGTCGCGCTGCCCCGACGAGTCGTGCTGCCGCCGGGCGCCCGACGAGCTGGCGGGCAAGTGGGCGGATGCCTCGTGGCCGGCCGCCCGCACCCCGACCTCGCTCCTCGCCGCCCTGCCCACGGGCACCTTCCCGGGTGTCGACCAGACCGAGGTGTACCAGTTCCTCGAGGCGCACGCGCCGCGCGCCTGACCGGTTCCCCGTCATTGCGCATGAGAATCCGGGGTTCGGAGCCCTGTCGGCCGGATCTTCATGCACAGGGGTATGAGCGGTTGCCGGCGCCGTTCAGCGCCCGTCGGCGGCGAGCTCGCGGAACCAGGCGAGGCCGGCGCGATGCGCCATGAGCCCGTAGTCGAGCGTCGCGCGCTGGTAGCGGAACACGTCGCGGTACTCCTCGGGCACTGCGTCGGCTTGCTCGTCGAGCGCGACAGCGAACTCCTCGAGGCGCGCGAGCTCGCGCGCGACCTCCGCGACGATGTGGTCGAGGATGTCGCGGCGCTCGTCGGCGTCATCGACGAGGCCGAGCAGGAAGAGCCGGCTGAGCGCCGCCACCTCGAGGTCGCCCCCCGCGAGCGGCGAGCGGATCCAGTCGTGGAAGGCCGCGACGCCGTCGTCGGTGATGGTGTGGATCTTCTTGTTGCGACCCGACTCCGTGGCCTCGCGCACGGTCACGTACCCCGACGCGACGAGTCCGCGCAGCGCGCTCTGCAGGCTGCCGAAGCTCGCCCGGTAGAACAGCGACGGCCCCCGCTGGAACTGCGTGTTCAGCGAGTACAGCGTCTGCGGGCCGAGCAGCATGAGCAGCCCGAGGATCACGTTCCCCACCCGGTGCTCCCTCCGCGACATCCGTCGTTCGCACGACGACCTTGTCGGCGACGCGCGATCGAAGTATATTCCTACTCGTGATATCACTAATCGTGATATCACGAATCGAGACGGGAGGATTCTCGCAGATGAGCCCGACGGAGTCGTTCGCCACACGCCTGGACCGGCACCTCGAACGCGTGACGCGACGCAGGGGCGAACTCGGGGCGCCCCAGGTCGCCGTGCGGGCGCCTGCTCTCGGCGTCGACTTCCGCTCCGGCGATGCCGCGCGGTTCCACGTCGCGAGCGTCGGCAAGCTCGCGACGACGACACTCGTCGCGCAGCTGGTCGAAGAGGGGGCGTTCGCCTTCGACACCCCCGTTGCCGACCTGCTCTCCAGCGAGGTGGTGGCCGGCCTCTTCGAGGCGACCGAGACGACGGATGCCGCGGGCGGCGCGACCGTCGACGACCTGCTGTCGCACACCGCCGGCGTGGCCGACTACTTCGACGGGCCGGTCGCGAGCGGGTCGCGGATGCGCGACCTGGTGATCGCCGAGCCGGACCGACCCTGGACGCCTGCGGACCTGCTGGCGTTCAGCCGTGAGCGCCAGCACCCGGTCGGCCGGCCGGGCGAGCGCTTCCGCTACTCGGACACCGGCTTCGTGCTGCTCGGCCGCATCGTCGAGGAGACGACCGGTCAGGCCTTCCACGACGTGCTGCACGAGCGCGTCTTCCGTCCGCTGGGCATGCTCGACAGCGCGCTGCTCTTCCACTCGGCGCCAGAGCGCGACCGTGCGACGGCGACGGCGGTCGGCGGCCGCAGTGCGGCTCCGACCCGTCCGGTCATCGCGCCGCTCCGGCTCGGTCGCGTCGAGGCGAGCCGCTTCACGAGCCTCAGCTGCGACTGGGCCGGAGGCGGCATCGTGAGCACGCCCGACGACCTGCTCTCATTCAGCCGCGCGCTGCACGACGGAACCCTGGTCGCGCCGGACACGCTCGCGCACCTCGCCGAGCCGCGGAACCGCTTCCGACCCGGCATCCACTACGGCGCGGGCATGATGCAGCTCCGCTACGGCGGGTTCTCGCCGTTCCTCGCCGGCCTCCCGCGCCCGACCGGCCACATCGGCGTGCTCGCGACGCACGTGTTCCACGACCCGGTGCACGACGCCGACATCGTGCTGAACTTCGCGTCGACCCGCGAGATGCGCCGCAGCTTCATGACCCTCATCGAGATCGAGCGAGCCCTGCGACACGTCAGTCCGTGACGGATGCCGCGTACGCGCCGAGCACGGTCGCCACGACCTCCCGCGCGCGTACCGCCGGCGTGACCGTGTCGTGCCCTGGATCCAGGAGTGCTCGGTCGAGCTCCTCGCCGATCAGCATCCACAGGAATTGGGACGCGACGGCTCGCGGCTCGACTCGCCGGACGAGGAACCCCTGCCGCCGCGCCGACGCGAAGAACTGTTCGAGCTCGGCGGTGGTCGCGACGACCGTCGCCTTCCGCCATGCGGCGGCGAGGCCCGGATGCCGCGACTGTTCCTGCACGAGCACACGGCGGAACCCGACGACCTCGGGGTCCCGCACGGTCTCGACCAGCTCGGTGGCGATCGCCGTGAGTGTCGCCCCGAAGTCCGCGGGAGAGGATCCGACCTCGAGCCGATGCCCGTCCGCCGACCGCACGTCGATCACATCGTTCATGATCGCGACGAACAGGTTCTGCTTGGAGGAGAAGTGACTGTAGACGGTCATCTTCGACACCCCGGCCGTCGCCGCGACGTCGTCGAGGTTGGTGTCGGTGAACCCGACGGCCAGGAAGCTCTGCTTGGCCGCATCCATGATCGCGAGTCGCTTGCGCATCGATGAGGTTGTGACCGCCATGTACTCCAGAGTACAGTTCTCACAGATTGTACTCATCAGTACAGATTGGGATCGCCTCATGGATGCCACGCTCGACCGCGCCGGCCAACGAATCCACTACCGTGTCGACGGGACCGGGCCTCGGGTGGTGTGGGTCGATCCGGCCCTCGGGTCGGCCGCCATGCGTCCGCTGCAACCCGCCATCGACCGCCTGGCCGATCGCTTCGAGGTGGTGACCTACGACCGCCGCGGTCGCGGGCGCAGCCGGCCCGGGATCGACATGTCACCGGCAGCCGAGATCGAGGACCTGGTGGCGCTCGTGACGCACCTCGGCGGCGCCGATGTCGTGATCGGGTTCTCGTCCGGAGGCGCACTCGTCCTTCACGCCGCGACTCGACTCCGTACGCGCATCATCACCCTCCTGGAGCCCGCGGTCGACCTCGAACCCGACGACTCAGGTCTCCGCGAACGGATCGAGGCCGCGATCGGCTCGGGCGAACCGGCCGCCGCGGTGCTCACGTTCTACGATGCGACGGGGGTTCCCCCGGAGATCGTGGACGATCTCGTCGCATCGCCGGCCTGGGATGACCTGGTGCGGATCGCGCCCACGCTTCTCGTGGACCTCGACCTCGCCCTCGTCGACGCCGACGCACTCGCTCCGGACCGAGCGCCGATCCATCTCATCGTCAGCGACGGCTCGCCTGAGGAGATCACCAGCATGAGCGACGAACTCGCCCAGCGGGTCGGCGCTGCCCTCTGGCGCGAGCCCGGCGGCTGGCACGGCGTCGATGCCGACGCACTCGCCGCACGACTCGACGCGTTGCTCGCCGAGTGAAAGCGCGGCGCCGTCGCCTCGAGCGAGGGAAGGCCGATCGGCCTCACTCGGCCCGGTACCCGCGCACCGCGTGCACCGCGAACGACTCCGGGTAGGCGGGGACCGCGGGCGGCTCGGGCGGGAACGCGTAGACGTTCAGCATGAGCTGCATCGGGTACTGCGGCGACTGTGCGACGCGCTTGCGGACGAGACCGTCGATCGAGAACACCACCTCGTCGGGCCGCCAGTCGACCGCGTAGCGGTGCGGCTCGCGCACGTCGTCGTGCACGCGCACCTGCTCGAAGTCGTCGGTGATGGCGGGGTCGTTGAACGGGTGCACGCCCATGCCGACGAGCGCACTGCCGTCGTCGGCGATGTCGCGTCCGAAGATCTCGAAGACGCAGATCTCAGCGGACTGCGACGGCTCCTCCTCCACCCCGATCATCCAGAGGGCGGCCATGGCGTGCTCGTCGATGCCGTCGATCGCGGCGACGATCTCGACGCGGCCGAAGCACGGGGTGAACAGCCGCCGGTCGCCCTGCGCCTCTCGCACCACGAGGTCGTCGCGGAAGGGATGCTGACCCGCCACCGAGCCGACAGGCCCCGACCGCACCGCGGTCTGCAGGTTCGACACCTGCGTCGACCCGTCGTACTCGACCGACCACGACGGCTGGTCGGCGTCGACCCGAAGCCGCAGCACGCCGTCGGCCACGTCGTATCGGGCCCGCGTGCGTTCGCGGCTCGACCACTGGGGCAGGTAGTGCGGGATCCACTGCTCGAGGTCGAGCTCGGGACCGGAGAGGTCGGCGTCGAACTCGAGCAGGTCGGGGGCGGGCGGCGGCACGGGAGGAGCGGGCGGCACTGCGGGCATGCGGTCGATCCTGTCCCACGCCACCGACACGAGGGTCCTTCATCCACAGGCATGCGTGAGGGCCAGGCGGGCTGTCCGGTCGAACTGGAGCATCCTGACGATCTGCCTATTGTCCACTTGTGCAATATGCGGCAGGATGGAGGCACCAGACCGACTTGGAGTGATCCCACCCATGGGAACGACCGTCTTCGAACGCCGCCGCCCCGCGGCATCAGTCATCGACCGCAGCCTGGCCGACACCGCGCATCGCGTGTTCTGGCTGGACGACCTCGCCGACGAGGCCAAGCGCACCCGCGCCCGCCTGAACGGCACGATCGTCGCCGACCTCGCCGTCGTCGGCGGCGGCTACACCGGCCTCTGGACGGCGGTGCTCGCCAAGCGCGCGAACCCCGACCTGCACGTCGTCCTGCTCGAGGCCAAGCGGATCGGCTGGGCGGCATCCGGCCGCAACGGCGGCTTCTGCGAGGCGAGCCTCACGCACGGCCGCGAGAACGGCCTCTCGCGCTGGCCCGCCGAGATGGACGAGCTCGACCGCCTGGGCCTGGCGAACCTCGACGCGATCGAGGCCGCCGAGGCCGAGTTCGGCATGGACTTCGAGTTCGAGCGCAACGGCGCCCTCGACGTCGCGATCGAGCCGCACCAGGTCGAGTGGCTGCACGAGATGGCGGCGGATGCCGCGTCCCGCGGCGACGACAGCGTGAAGCTGCTCGACGAGCACCAGGTGCGCGACGAGGTCGATTCCCCCACCTACCTCGGCGCCATCTGGAACACGCGCACCAGCGCCATCCTGCACCCGGCGAAGCTCTCGGCCGAGCTCGCGCGCGTCGCAGAGGAGGCGGGCGTCGAGATCTTCGAGGACTCCCCCGTGACCCGCCTCGACACCCCCGGCTCGACCGGCGCGGTCCAGCTCGTCACCGAGCACGGCCGCGTCGACGCGACCCGCGCGGTGCTCGCGACGAACGTCTTCCCGTCGCTGCTGAAGCGCAACCGCCTCATGACCGTGCCCGTGTACGACTACGTGCTCATGACCGAGCCGCTCTCCGACGAGCAGCGCGCCTCGATCGGCTGGGCGAACCGCCAGGGCGTCGGCGACATGGCCAACCAGTTCCACTACTCGCGGATGACCCGTGACGGGCGGATCCTCTACGGCGGCTACGACGCGATCTACCACTTCGGCGGCCGTATCCGCGACGCCTACGAGAACCGCCCCGAGAGCTTCGAGAAGCTCGCGAGCCACTTCTTCACGACCTACCCGCAGCTCGAGGGGCTCCGCTTCACGCACCGGTGGGCGGGCGCGATCGACACGTCGACGCAGTTCACGGCGTTCACCGGCCTCGCGCGCGACGGCCGCGTCGCCTACGCGTCCGGCTTCACCGGGCTGGGCGTCGCGTCGACGCGCTTCATGGCCGAGACCATGCTCGACCTGCTCGCGGGCCGCGACACCGAGCGCACACGCCTGAAGATGGTGAAGACGCGGCCCCTGCCGTTCCCGCCGGAGCCCGCGGCATCCCTCGGCATCAACGCCACGCGCTGGTCGCTGGACCGCGCCGACCACGACGGAGGACGACGCAACATGCTGCTGAAGACCCTCGACGCCCTCGGCCTCGGGTTCGACTCGTGAGCGCGCCCGAGCCGGCGCTCGCGCGCCTCGCCGCAGGGGCGATGACGGATGCCGCGAGCCTCGCGCTCGCGCACGAACCTGTTCCCGCCGAGCAGGTCGTGTCCGGGTCGCCCTCGACCGGGTACGCCCCGCTCGACGAGCCCGCCGACGGCGGGCGCGCGGGCGAGCTCGGCGTCTGGGAGATGACGCCCGGCGCGATGCGCGACATCGAGGTCGACGAGGTCTTCCTCGTGATCGCGGGACACGCGACGGTCGAGTTCGTCGAGCCGGCGCTGCCGTCGATCGAGCTCCGGCCCGGCTCGATCGTGCGCCTCGAGGCGGGCATGTCGACCGTGTGGACCGTCACCGAGTCGCTCCGCAAGCTCTTCATCGCCCGGTGAGCGAGACCGGCAGCACCGCCCGTTCGGGTCCGGGTCAGAGCTCGCAGTCGAGCGCGAGCGCCGCGTAGTCGAGCACGGCCCGCCGGCACTCGGCCCGGTCGAGCCCGAGCCCGAGCAGCGGGTAGAGGTCGTACGAGTCCTCGAGCGCGACGAGGTTCCGCGCGATGGCCGCGACGGGCATGCGCGGGCGGAACGCGCCGACCCCCGCCCCGATCTCGAGGGTCGTGCGGTACAGCATCACCTGGCGCTCGACGATCGACCGGTGCAGCGGACGCAGCTGCGGGCGCTCGGGCAGCAGCGCGACGCTCTCGTAGACGATCCGCAGGTCGTCGCTGATGTCGTCGGGGATGCCCGCCTCGATCATCGCCCGGAGCCGCTCGCGGGGGTCGGCGACCTCCTCGGCGATCCGACGGCGGCGCTCGTAGAACTCCTCGAGCACCCCCTCGACCGCGGCGGCGACGAGGTCGTCGAACGTCGGGAAGTAGTAGAGCACGCTGCCGGCACTGACCTCGGCCTCCGCGGCCACGGTGCGCACGTTGGCCTGCAGGATGCCGCGCTCCCCGGCGACGCGGCGCAGCGCCGCGACGAGTGCGTCGCGACGCTGCGCCTGCTTGGTGGACTGCTTCACGTCACCGTTCCGGGGTCATTCGGCGGTCGTCTCCGCCAGTGCGGCGTACTGCGCCGGGTTGCGGCGGCGGATGACCAGTCCCCACACGATACCGGCCAGGAACAGCACCGGGGTGGGCAGGATGAGCAGTGCGTTGGCCACCGGGTCCAGACCCGTGACGTACTCGAAGTTGAGCACGATCAGCAGGAATCCGCCGATCAGGCCGGCCGCACCGATGACGGGCGCAACGACCATGCGGAACCGGCCGTAGCCGCGCCGATCGCGGGCGAAGAACCCGATGACCGAGACGGCCGCGACGGATTGCGCGAACACGAGGCCCGCGACGCCGGCGCCGTACGACCAGATGCCGAGTTGCAGGATCGGGTCGGCGCCAGTGCCCCAGCCGATGAGGATGGCGACCACCGCGATCACGGCGATCGTCGTGCTCGCGACGTGGGGTGCCTTGCTGGTCGGGTGCGTGCGGGCGAGCCGCTTCGGGAGGAGGCCCTCGCGGGCGAGCGAGTAGGCGTACCGGCTCGACGCGTTGTGGAAGGCCAGGAGGCAGGCGAAGAAGCTCGTGACGATGAGCACCTGCAGGACGGTGCCGGCCCAGGCGCCGAGGTACTGGTCGCCCGCGATGAACACCGTCGACTCGAAGTCGTCGCTCGAGACCAGCCCGATGACGCCCTCGACCCCGAAGGCCACGGTGATCATCCAGAACGTGAAGGCGTAGAAGACGGCGAGGAAGCCGATGGCGATGTACGTGGCGAGCGGCACCGTGCGCGACGGGTTCTTCGCCTCCTCGGCGTAGATCGCCGTGCCCTCGAAGCCCATGTAGGCGCCGAAGCCCATGACGAACAGTGCGGCGACACCGGGGGCGAGGAAGACGGCCTCCGGCGAGAACGGCGCCGCGCTCCAGGGCTCGGGGCCGCCGTTCGCGAGCACCGCGATCGAGAGCACGAGCAGGATTCCGACCTCGGCCGTGAGCAGGACGGCGAGCACCTTGGCGCCGACGTCCACCTTCCGGTAGCCGAGGAACGCGACGCATGCGGCCGCGATGAGCGACCAGATCGGCCACGGCAGGTCGAGCCCGAACAGGCCGGCAACGGTGAGCTGGGCGAAGAATCCGAGGAAGCCGTAGAAGCTCACCGACAGCACGATGTACGCGAACAGGGCGGCGAGCGCGGTGCCGATGCCGGCCGGCTTGCCGAGGCCCCGCGCGGCGTAGGCGTAGAAGGCCCCGGTGTTGCGGACGTGGCGCGACATGGCGGTGAAGCCGATCGCGAAGAAGATCAGGATCACGCCGCAGACCAGCAGCGCGCCGGCCGCACCGACGCCGCCGAGTCGCATGGCGGTGGGTGCGGCGCTCGCGACGACGGTCAGCGGGGCGGCCGCGGACACCACGAAGAACACGATGTCCCACACGCGCAGGCGGCCGCCGGCGAGCCGGCCGGGGGCGTCCCGATCGGGCGCCGGCGGCGAACCGGCGTCGATCGTCTCGGGGATCTGTTGCGTCATTGCAAGTCTCCTCACGCGCCGCGGCGCTCGTCGGGGTCAGAACCTGAACATGCATTCAACTTCTGCTCGACGCATTCTGTCAAGCCTGTTATCGTTTGAAGTCGTTGAAACTGAACGATTGTTCGAGTTCTGGAGTCGATGATGACCACCACGCCGCAGCATCCCACCCGCGCCCGAGACCTCGGCGTGCCGTTCGACGGCGCGCCCGGCCGGTGGAACGCGATCACCGACGTCCCCGGCGTCGAGGTCGGCTACGCGACGATCGTCGAGGGCGCCCCCGGCGACGAGGTCGTCGCGCGCACCGGGGTGACGGCCATCCTCCCCCGCGGGCGCGACGGCGCCGGCGTCCCGTGCGCCGCCGGCGTCCACTCGCTGAACGGCAACGGCGAGCTCACCGGCCGCAGCTGGATCGAGGAGTCGGGCTCGCTCACGCTGCCCATCGGCATCACGAACAGCCACGCGGTCGGCGCGGTGCACACCGGCATCGACCGCTGGGCGCAGCGGGCGCATCCGGAGCTGGCCGCCGAATGGATGCTGCCGGTCGTCGGCGAGACCTGGGACGGCTACCTCAACCAGATCAACGCCGGCCACGTGCGCCCAGAGCACGCGATCCTCGCCATCGAGTCGGCCGCGAGCGGCCCGATCGCCGAGGGCAACGTCGGCGGCGGAACGGGCATGAACTGCTACGGGTTCAAAGGCGGCTCGGGCACGGCCTCGCGCGTGGTCCGGCTCGGCGCGGAGACGCACACGGTCGGCGTGTTCCTCCAGGCGAACTTCGGCAGCCGCGATGAGCTCCGCCTGGCGGGCGCGCCGCTCGGCCGTTCGAGCGCGGCGCCGAACCCGTACGAGGACCTCGAGTGGTTCATCCGCGACGGCCACCGGGCGCGGGCTCGCGCCGGCGCGGGCAGCGTGATCGGGATCGTCGTCACCGACGCCCCGCTCCTGCCGGGCCAGTGCGAGGCGCTCGCACGCCGCGTGCCGCTCGGCCTCGCGCGCACCGGCACCGCCGGCAGCCACTTCTCGGGCGACATCTTCCTCGCCTGCTCGACCGGGAACCCCGGCGCGTTCACCTCGAGCATGCCCACGAGCGAGCCCGGCGACGACCCCTACGAGACCGCTCGGTTCGTGCCGTGGGGCCGCATCGACCCGTACTTCGAGGCGGTCGTCCAGGCGACCGAGGAGGCCGTGGCCAACGCGCTCGTCGCGGCGCGCGACATGGTCGGCCGCGACGGGCACGCGAACGTCGCGCTGCCGCACGACGAGGTCCGGGCCGCGTTCGCCGGCCGCGCCCGCGAGTCCGCGGCCTGAGCCGGCCGCACCGCGTCGTCAGCCCGACGTCACCCGGGCGCGAGGGTCCGCGGGCACTCGCACGTCGGCGACCTGCTCGAGGTGCGGATGGTCCTGGTCGCCGTCCTCGACCACGCCCGTGTGCCACGTCAGCCGGAGCTCGTCGGGCGCGTCCAGGAGCATCGCGAGGTTGTTCGCGAACCACGGCCCCTTGACGGTGCGCCAGCGGAACGGCGCGTCGGGCACCTTGGCCGACCGCGCGGCGAGCCGGCCGATCGGCGTCGCCGCGCCGTACGACATCACGACCGAGAACCAGCGCATGACGCGCGGCAGCGGGTTGCGGATGGGCGAGCAGACCGCCTGCAGGATCCGCGCCCCCGGAACGTCGTCGCGGTCGACCTGGGCGAGGTAGGAGTAGTGCACGTCGCCCGCGAGGAACAGCACGTTCTGCGGGGCCGGCCCGCGCTCGCCTGCGGCGAGCTCCCGGACCATCCGCGCGACCTTCTGGAACGTGTCCTGCCATGCCCCCCAGTGCTCGAGGTCGACGGCCTGCCGGAGCACCTCGCCGACGCGCGCGGGCCGCCGGCCCCAGGCGCCCTGCGAGATCGCCTCGTCCCACGCCTCCACGTTGTGCAGTCCCATCGGCAGCAGGTACGGGAGCGAGGTCGCGATGAGCACGTGCCGGAATCCGCCGCGCAGCTGCGCGTCGAACCACTCGAGCTCCTCCGCGTCGAGCAGACCACGGGCGTCCGGGTCCAGCTCGCGCGCGGCGCGCGAGTCGACGACGACGAGGCGGATGTCGTCGAAGTCGCGCGTGTAGCTCCACCTGACGCTCGTCGGCTCACGGTCGCTGCGGTCGGCGAATGCGTCGACCTCGTCGGTCAGGTCGAGCTCGTCATCTCCGTCGTGCCCGGCGATCCGCTGCCACAGCTCGTCGTCGGCACGCTCCTCGGGCGTGAGGTTGCCGAGGTGCTGGTACACCCAGTACGAGCCGAGCCCCGCGACGATGCGGCCGTGCCACCACGACGTCGCCTCCATCTTCTGCTTCCAGTCGTGCGACGCGTTCCAGTCGTCGCGGACGTCGTGGTCGTCGAAGATCATCGCGGTCGGCACCGTCGAGAGCAGCCAGCGGTTGGCCGGGTCGGACCACGCGAGCCGGTACAGGTGGGCGTACTCCTCGTAGTCCTTCAGCTCCTCACCCGGCTCCTCGTCGATGTCGCGCTTGTTCCGGATGAACTCCTGCATCTCGTCCGAGGTGATGTCCGCGTAGACCTGGTCGCCGAGGAACATCATCAGGTCCGGCCGCCCGGCGTACCCCTCGGCGAGCGCGAGCGCGAAGGCGCGCATGGCGTCGACGCCGTGCGTGAGATTGCCCTCGAGGTCGTGCGGCACGCTCGTCCGGCACGATCCGTAGGCGAGACGCAGCCGCCGGCCGGGCTCCCACGTCGCGACGACGGATGCCGGGTACTCGGAATCGCCTTCCGGCCAGGCGCGCCCGCCGTCGACGTCGACCTCGTAGGGCAGCACGGCGCCGGGTTCGAGCCCGTCGAGTTCGACGAGCGCGTAGTGGTGGTCGTGCACCGCGAAGGTGCGCGCCTGCCAGCTCCGGCCGCCGGCGCGCACGCGCACGGTCGCGGCGCCCTCCGTCTCGACCCAGATCGTGGCGGTGGTCTCGCCGACATGGCGGAGCATCGGACCGAGGATGAGCGGGGAGGTCATCACCTCGTTCTACTCGGTCGAGCCCAGCCACGTCACGGGGTTGCGTTCGCATCGCGTCCCGACGTCGGTCGAGTCCGGCGCGCTCAGGCGACGGATGCCGCGGCCGCGCCGAACGCGTCCTCCGGCGGCTCGACGGGGTCGATGCGGAAGGTGCGCGCGAAGCGCGCCACCCCGTCGCGGTCGCCCGCGAGCACCGGCACGCCCGCGGCATCCGTCCGCCCCGCGATCAGGTCGCGGAGCTCGGCGAGCTCGAGCGCGAACTCGACGCTCGCGAGCGGGACCTCTGCAGCACTCGGCCCAACGGTGGTGGCCGGGGGGCGGGGCGTCGGCACGGCGTCGGGTCCGATGGGCACGACCTCGAGCGTGCGTCCGTCGACGCCCGCGGCGACCGAGGCCCGCCCGACGTGCAGCACGTACTCGGTCGCGGGTTCGTCGGCCGCGGCATCCGGCCGGAACGCCGAGCGCAACGCGATCGCGAGCGCTTCATGGCCGAGGCGCTCCTCGTCGCCGGGATCGCCGAGGACCGACCACCCCCACCGCTCGAGCGCCACGACCACGGGTTCGAGCTCGCGCCCGAGCGGCGTGAGCTCGTAGCCGCCGCGCACGGTCGGCACCCGCCGGACGACGCCGGACTCCTGCAGCTCGCGCAGCCGGTCGGCGAGGATGTTCGTCGGAATGCGCGGCAGGCTCGCCTTGAGGTCGCCGTACCGGCGCGCGCCGACGAGCAGGTCGCGGACGATGAGCAGGGCCCACCGTTCCCCGACCCGCTCGACGGCGCGGGCCACCCCGCCGTACTGGCCGAAGCCGCGCGGGGATCGTGCCGCCACGACGCGAGTCAGGCTCCGGCGCCGGTCGCCGGCGCGCCCTGCTCGGCGAGGAACGCGTCGGGCCCCTGCTCGACGGCCGCGGGCTCCATGAAGAAGAACTCGAGGATGTTGCCGTCCGGGTCCTCGAGGTCGCGCGAGTACATGAATCCGAGGTCGCTCGTCGGGCGCGGCTCGGTGCCGCCCGCGTCGAGCCCCTTCGCCATGGTCGCGTCGACGACCTCGCGCGAGTCGCAGGTGAGCGCGATGAGCGCCTGCGCGTGCGTCTTGGGCTCGGTGACCTGCTTGTCGGTGAAGGTCTGGAAGAACTCCCTGGTCAGCACCATGAAGTAGACGTTCTCGTCGACGACGACGCATGCCGCGTTGTCGTCGCTGAACATCGGGTTGATGGTGTAGCCGAGGCCCTCGTAGAACGTCTTCGACCGGTCGAGGTCGGCGGTCGGGATGTTCACGAAGATGCTGGTGGTCATGGTCTCCCCCTGTGAGATCGGGTCGTGCCGGGCGGCCGACACGGCAAGCTTGCTCTTTGCAAGTGAACTTGTCAAGAGCAAGTAACGGATGCCTCGTCCCGGGGCGCTCAGCGCACCCCGCTCCGCCGCACGAGCAGCGCGAGGTGCAGCGCGGTGAGCGTCTCGCCGTCGTCGAGGTCGACGCCGAGCAGGTCGCCGATGAGCGCCAGCCGCTGGTAGAACACCGACCGCGAGAGGTGGCTCGCCTGCGCCGCCGCCGTGCGATTCCCGGGATGCGCGAGCATGGCCGCGAGCACGTCGAGCAGGTCGCCGCCGCGCGCGAGGTCGTGCTCGATGAGCGGCGCCAGCATGCGCTCCCCCAGCTCCTGCAGGCGGTGGTCGTCGCGCAGGGCCGTCACGAGGCGGACGAGCGGGCGATCCTGCGACCGCCGGACGATCGGGCCGCGCGCACCGCGCGGGACCGGCGTGCGCGAGAGGTCCAGCGCCTCCTGCACCGACACGAGGAGGCCGTCGAGATCGCCGGAGCGCGCCCCGATCGAGAGTGCGACGCCCGAGGCATCCGTCGTCCCGTCGGCCTTCGTGGCGAGCTGCGCGGCGAAGCGGCTCGCCGCGTCGTCGTCGAAGCGGGTGCCGGTGGGCAGCGACACGAGCAGCACCCGAGCGGATGCCGCCGCGCCCGTGCCGACCGGCCGACCGTCGAGTGCACGCCCGCCGAGCCCGCGAGCCGCGGCATCCGCATCGCCCTCTGCACCTCGCCCGGTGACGACCATGCCGTACAGGTCGGCGCCGTGCACCGGCAGGCCCGCCGCCTCGAGGCGTGCGACCGCGCCGCCCTGCCCCGCGAACCGCCCGCCCAGCAGGTGCTCGACGAGTCGCTGCCGCCCGATGCGACCCCACGTGTCGTCGTCGCCGTCGGCGAGGCGGCCGAGCGCGAGCGCGATCGCGCCCTGCTCGAGCACGCTCGTCCGACCTGCCGCGTGCGCCGGCCCGGGCAACGCGATGAGGTGCCCCCAGCGGATGCCGCGGGCCTCGACGGGCACGATCAGCCAGTCGTCCGAACCCGCGGCGATCGTGCCGGCCACGGCGCGCCGATGCGCGTCGCGCGAGCGCAGCTGCCAGCCGGCGAGCACCTCCTCCTCCGACTCCGGTGGGAGGTCGGCCGCGACGACCTCGTGCGCGAGGTTCTCGAGGAGCACGGGCGCATCGAGGGTCTGCGCGAGCTGCTGCACGATGTAGTCGGCCGGGGCCCCGCGCAGCGCGAGCGCGGTGAAGCGCTCCCGCACCTCGTCGCGCGCGTGCAGCGCCGCCGTCTGCTCGGAGATGATCCGGCGGTGCACCGCCTGGGTCAGCCCGACGAACTTCACCTCGCGGTGCAGGGCCGCGAGGGCCAACTCGTGCTCGGCGGCGGCCCGGTGCACGACGGCCGGCACGTAGCGGTAGTGCGCGCCGAGTTCGAGCACGAGGCCCGAGATCCCGACCTCGACGAGCCCGGCGATGAACGCGCGCAGCTCGTCGGGCTCGGTCGGCCAGCCCGAGCCGGTCGAGAGCAGCAGTTCGCCGCCGTCGAGCAGCCGGGCGACGCCGGCGCTGTCGGAGACGTGCACCCAGCGCACGCGCGCGTCGAGCGCGGCGTCGCCCACGAGCACTTCGGGCACGCCCGCCGCGACCGCGTCGAGCGCGAGGATCTCGCGGACGGTGGGCAGGGCGTCGTCCGTGCCGTGGCCGTTGCCGCCGGCCGTCGGGCCGCCGACCGGGACACCCGGACGATCCGTACGATCTGTTTCGTCTTCGCGACGCTCTGGCATCGTTTCGGCCTCTCTGCCTCTGCAAGACTTGGGAAACGCCAGCTTAGACGACGTCGGTCGATCTGTCCGATCCCGAGGTTCGAGCAGGAATGCCACCCAGCGACGCGATGCCGAGGCATCCGTCGCCACGACCCACCGAAGGAGCGCCATGAGCCTCACCGAGACCGCTTCGTCGCCCGCCGCGACCACCGACGTGCCGCAGATCGGGCACTGGATCGACGGCGCCCTGCGCGCATCCGCTTCGGGGCGCACCGCGCCCGTCTACAACCCCGCCACCGGTGCCGTGCAGGCCGAGGTCGCGCTCGCGGACCAGGCCGAGATCGACGAGGCGATCGCCTCCGCCGAGCGCGGCTACCGAGTCTGGAAGGACTACTCGATCGCGAAGCGCCAGGGCGTGCTGTTCGCGTTCCGTGAGCTGCTGAACGCGCGCAAGGGCGAGCTGGCGGAGATCATCACGCGCGAGCACGGCAAGGTGCTCTCGGACGCGATGGGCGAGATCCTCCGCGGCCAGGAGGTCGTGGAGCTCGCGACCGGGTTCCCGCACCTGATCAAGGGCGCGTTCTCCGAGAACGCCTCGACCGGGATCGACGTGTACTCGCTGAAGCAGCCGCTGGGCGTGGTCGGCGTGATCAGCCCGTTCAACTTCCCGGCGATGGTGCCGATGTGGTTCTTCCCGATCGCGATCGCCGCGGGCAACGCGGTCGTCCTGAAGCCGTCCGAGAAGGACCCGTCGGCCGCGCTGTGGCTGGCCGAGCTGTGGAAGGAGGCCGGCCTGCCCGACGGCGTGTTCACGGTGCTGCAGGGCGACAAGCTCGCCGTCGACGGCCTCCTCACCTCGCCGGTCGTGCAGTCGATCTCGTTCGTCGGGTCCACGCCGATCGCGCAGTACATCTACGAGACCGCGTCCAGGCATGGCAAGCGGGTCCAGGCCCTCGGCGGCGCGAAGAACCACATGCTGGTCCTGCCCGACGCCGACCTCGACCTCGTCGCCGACCAGGCCGTGAACGCCGGCTACGGCGCCGCCGGGGAACGCTGCATGGCCATCAGTGTGGTCCTCGCCGTGGAGCCGGTCGCGGACGAGCTGATCGAGAAGATCAGCGAGCGCATCGGCCGGCTCCGGATCGGCAACGGCGCCGGCGTCGATGCCGGTGACGGCTCGCTCCGTGAGCCGGACATGGGGCCGTTGATCACCGACGTGCACCGCGACAAGGTGTCCTCCTACGTCGACATCGCCGAGGCCGACGGTGCGACCGTCGTCGTCGACGGCCGCGGGTTCACCGTCGACGGGCACGAGGACGGCTTCTTCTTCGGCCCGACCCTGCTCGACCAGGTGCCCACCACGAGCCGCGCGTACACCGAGGAGATCTTCGGCCCGGTGCTCTCCGTCGTCCGCGTCGAGAGCTACGACGAGGGCCTCGACCTGATCAACTCCGGCCAGTTCGGCAACGGCACCGCGATCTTCACCAACGACGGCGGCGCCGCCCGACGCTTCCAGAACGAGGTCCAGGTCGGCATGATCGGCATCAACGTGCCCATCCCCGTCCCCGTCGCGTACCACTCCTTCGGCGGCTGGAAGCAGTCCCTCTTCGGCGACGCCAAGGCCTACGGCGTCCACGGCTTCGACTTCTTCACCCGCGAGAAGGCCATCACCAGCCGCTGGCTCGATCCCGCCACCCACGGCGGCATCAACCTCGGCTTCCCCCAGAACCACTGACCTCCTCGCCGGTCGAGTAGCGCGAAGCGCGTATCGAGACCCCTCACCAGGTCTCGATACGGCGCTGGCGCGCCTACTCGACCACCGGAACCGAAAGGACCTCGCATGACCGACACGCTGATCCCGACCGGGGCCGACGAGGCGACGACGGATGCCGCGACAGCGGCGTCGTACGTCGACCGCACCGGCACGCGGCATCCGCTGCCCGACGCCGCCGCCGAGGCGCAGGTGCGCGCCGACGACCGAGCGCACGTGTTCCACTCGTGGAGCGCGCAGGCGCTCATCGACCCGCTGCCCGTGGCCGCGGGCGAGGGCGCGACCTTCTGGGACTACCAGGGCAACGCCTACCTCGACTTCTCGTCGCAGCTGGTGAACCTGAACCTCGGACACCAGCACCCCGACCTCGTCGCGGCGATCCAGCAGCAGGCCGGCCGCCTCGCGACGATCCAGCCGTCGATGGCGTCCGACGTGCGCGGCGACCTCGCGCGCCGCATCGCCGAGGTCGCGCCCGGCGACCTCGACAAGGTGTTCTTCACCAACGGCGGCGCCGACGCGAACGAGTACGCCGTGCGCATGGCGCGCGCCGTGACCGGCCGCCGCAAGGTCCTGTCGATGTACCGCAGCTACCACGGCGGCACGGCGACGGCGATCTCGCTCACGGGCGACCCGCGGCGCTGGGCCAACGAGCCCTCCGACGGCTCGGTCGCGCACTTCCTCGGACCGTACCCGTACCGCTCGTCGTTCCACGCCTCGAACGAGGCCGAGGAGACCGAGCGCGCGCTCGCCCACCTCGAGCAGGTCATCACGCTCGAGGGCGCGAACACGATCGCGGCGATCATCATCGAGACCGTCGTCGGCACCAACGGCGTGCTCGTGCCGCCGGCCGGCTACCTGCAGGGCGTGCGCGCGCTCGCCGACAAGTACGGCATCGTCTACATCGCCGACGAGGTCATGGTCGGCTTCGGCCGCATCGGCGAGTGGTTCGCCGTGAACCACTTCGGCGTGACGCCCGACCTCATCACCTTCGCCAAGGGCGTGAACTCGGGCTACGCGCCGCTCGGCGGCGTGGTGATCTCCGATCGGATCGCCTCGCACTTCGACACCGTCGCCTTCATGGGCGGGCTCACCTACTCGGGCCACCCGCTCGCATGCGCCCCGGGCGTCGCCACGTTCGAGGTGTTCGAGCGCGACGGCATCCTCGAGCGCGTCCGCGACCTCGGCGAGCGCGTCGTCGGTCCGCGCCTGCGCGCGATGGCCGAGCGGCATCCGTCGGTCGGCGACGTGCGCGGTCTCGGCCTCTTCTGGGCGATCGAGCTCGTGCGCGACCGCGAGACCCGCGAGCCGCTCGTGCCGTTCAACGCATCGGGGGCGGATGCCGCGCCGATGGCCAAGGTCGCCGCGGCGTGCAAGCAGGCGGGCCTCTGGCCGTTCATCCACTTCAACCGGATGCACGTGGCACCGCCGCTCGTGATCAGCGAGGACGACCTCGTCCGCGGGCTCGACATCATCGACGCGGCCCTCGACGTCGCCGACGCCGAGATCGCGGGGTAGCACGCACGCCCCGGCCGGCCGGGAACGCATGAGGATCCGCGGTTCGCGCCCCTCCGGGGCCGCGAACCGCGGATTCTCATGTGCTGGCCCCTCCGGGAGGGTGGCGCGGCCGGGCATGCCGGGTCGCCCGAGGCTGCCGGGCCGCCGCGACCCGAGCGGCTAGCCTGAGGCACATGGACGCACGCGGGCCCGCCGGGGGGATGCCACGGCGCGCGTTCCTCGCGGCGACGCTCGGCGGCCTCGCCGTCACGCTCGCCGCGTGCACCGACGGCGGCCCGACGCCGACGCCCACCCCCACCCGCACGCCCGCTCCGTCGCCGAGCCCGAGCGCGGGCGGCGTCCCCGCCCCCGAGGCGTTCCTCCGCTCGCGCTGGAGCCGCGACCCGTTCACGCGCGGAGCGTTCAGCTTCGACGCGGTCGGCTCCACGCCCGAGCTGCGCACGTCACTCGCCGACCCCATCGCCGACCGCCTCGTCATCGCCGGCGAGGGCACGTCCGCCGACGCACCGGGCACCGTCCACGGCGCCTACGCGGAGGGCGTCCGCGCGGCACGCACGATCGCCGACCTCGCCGACGAGGGCGACCGCATCGCCGTCATCGGGGCGGGCATCGCCGGGCTCGCCGCCGCGCGCACGCTCGCCGACGCCGGCTACGACGTCGTCGTGGTCGAGGCGGGCACGACGCTCGGCGGCCGGCTGCGCACGGTCGAGGACGACGCGTTCGGCGGCCCGGTGGTCCTGGGCAGCGTGTTCGCGTCCGACGGCGCCGAACTCCGACCCATCCTCGCCCAGGCCGGCGTGGCCACGCGCCCCTTCGCGCCCGTGATCGAGGTCCGCACGCCCGACGGCACCGTGGTCGAGTCATCCGCTGCGGGCTGGGACGCCATCGCGACCGCCCAGGAGTGGGCGGCCGGCAACTCGGCCGACGTGTCGCTCACGAACGCGTTGATCCGATCGGGCGCGGTCCCGATCTCGGGCGAGCCGGGCGCAGACGGGCTGAGCCCGAGGGACTGGCTGAGGAACGCGATCTCGACCGGGGTCGAACCGACGACCGGCGCCGCGCCCACCCGCGTCTCCGCGCAGCGCTTCGACCCCGACCTGGTGTGGCGACCGACCTCCCGGGTGGTGAGCGGGTGGACCGCCCTCATCGACCGCCTCGCGGACGGCCTCGCGATCGCGGGGTCGAGCGTGGTCACGAACATCACCGTCGGCGACGAGGGCGTCGGCCTCCGCCTGGACACGGGCGAGTCGCTGCGCATGCAGCGGGTGATCGTGACCGCGTCGGTCGGCGTGCTGAAGACCGACACCATCACGTTCGACCCCCCGCTTCCGCTCCTGCACCAGCGCGCGATCAGCGTGCTCGGCATGGGCGCCTCCGATGTCGTGTGGCTCGCCTTCGACGAGCCGTTCTGGCGAGCGGATGCCGCGGGCTCACCCGACGATGCGGCGGAGGACGCGAACGGCTCGACCGATGAGCCCGCCGCTGCCGCCGACGGGGAGGTCGCCGCCACGACGGACACCGACGCGAACGTCTTCACCCTCGTCGGAGCGACCCCCACGGTGGCCGCCTGGCTCGACGTCGGAGTGGATCCGCGCCGCCCGATCCTCCTCGGCATCCTCGCGGCCGAGCACGCGCGCCGCATCGCGGAACTCGACGATGCCGACGCGCTCGCCGCGATACTGGCCGCCCTCGAGCCCTTCGCCGCGCCGTAGCGATCCCGATGATCGACGCTCAGGCCTCGACCTCGGCCGCGGCGCCGGAGTCCTCGGTCGCGCGGTTCTGCGCGGCGACCCGTCGGCGCACCCCGCGCAGGGCGAGCCGCCGGTGCACGCCGACGAGCACCGAGGTGATGCCGACGAAGATGAGCAGCACGAGCACGCAGTACACCGCCACGCCGAGGTAGCCGCCGACCTGGCCGGCGTCGAGGAAGAAGTACGGGTACCACCCGATGTCGGCGCCGCGGATGAGTGTGTACACGAGCCATCCGGCCGGGAAGACCAGCACGAGCCCGATCGTCGCCCACGGCACGGGCGGGTTCACGGCGATGACGGCGTCGACGGTCCAGGCGACGAGGGCGAGCACGGGCACCACGAAGTGCAGGAGCGTGTCGGACCACGGCACCTCGAGCCGGTAGTCGCGCGTCGAGGCCTGCACCGCGATGAGTCCGAACACGATGCCGGACACCAGCAGGTAGACCGTGACGATCGTCCGGAACGCCGCGAGCACGGGCGGGTCGCGATGCTGCGTCAGCGCGAAGACGGCGGCGACCAGCAGCACGACGACGGCGAGCATCGCCGACTGGATCGTGAAGTAGCTGAAGAAGTTCACCGACGCGAACAGCGGGAACTCGAGCACGTACTGGTAGTTGGCGATCAGCGCGACGATCTCGACCACGGCGATCGCGAGGCGGAACGCCCCGAGCGCGCGCCGCGATCTCGTCGTCCGCGCGAGCGCCGCCGGATCGACGGCGAGCACCGCGGCCTCGGCCGGCGAGCTCGCCCGGTCGGCGTCGACGTCGACCGACGACGCGGTCCGCGCGGCGGCGCTCGCCGTCCCGGCACCGGAGCCGAGGACGCGCGCGGACATGCCATCACGGTAGTCGCCCCGCCTCCGCGCGCGTCGGGGATACGCCGCGCGCGCCCGCCCTCAGTCGAGCGGTCGCAGGATCCGGTCGAGGAACCGGCGCGTGCGCTCCTCGCGCGGCTTCGTGAAGATGTCCTCCGGCGCGCCGCGCTCGACGATCACGCCGCCGTCCATGAAGAGCACCTCGTCGGCGGCCTGCTTCGCGAACTGCAGCTCGTGGGTCACGACGACCATGGTCCAGCCCTCGTCGGCGAGCTCGGTGATGACCTTCAGCACCTCGCCGACGAGTTCGGGGTCGAGCGCGCTCGTGGGCTCGTCGAAGAGCAGCAGGTCGGGCTTCAGCGCGAGGGCGCGCACGATCCCGACCCGCTGCTGCTGCCCGCCCGAGAGCTGGTGCGGGTACTGGTCGTGCTTCTCGGCGAGGCCGACGCGTTCGAGCAGGGCGGATGCCTCGGCGAGCGCCTGCGCCCTCGGCACGCGCTGCACCCGGATCGGTCCCTCCACGACGTTCTCGAGCACGGTCATGTGCGGGAACAGGTTGTGGTGCTGGAACACCATCGCCGACCGGTCGCGCATCGCGAGCCGGTCGCCCTTGGACGCCGGGCGGGCGAAGTCGATCGCGGGTCCGCCGTCGAACTCGAGCGTGCCGGCATCCGGCGTCTCGAGCCCGTTGAGCGAGCGCAGCACGGTCGTCTTGCCCGACCCGCTCGGACCGATGAGCGTCACGACCTCGCCGCGGCGCACCGAGAAGTCGATGCCGCGGAGCACCTCGTTCGCTCCGAACGACTTGCGGAGGCCGCGTGCCGACAGCAGCACCGCGGCATCCGACGCCCCCGCCTCGCGGGGTGCCAGCGGGTCGCCGCCCGTCGGCGGCACGGGTGCGTCAGTGGGCGACATAGCGGTCCAGCCTCCTCTCCAGTCGCATCTGCCCGCCCGAGAGCGCGAGGCAGAAGAGCCAGTAGATCAGGGCTGCCTCGAGGTAGAGCAGCATGAACTCCTGGCTGAACGCCGCGATCTGCTGGGCGACGCGGAACAGCTCGGTCACGAGGATCAGCGACGCGAGCGACGTGTCCTTGACGAGCGAGATGAACGTGTTCGACAGCGGCGGCACCGAGACCCGTGCGGCCTGCGGCAGGATGACGCGGCGGAGCGTCGTCGAGGGCGACATCCCGATCGTGTACGCCGCCTCCCACTGCCCCTTCGGGACCGACAGGATGGCGGCGCGGATCACCTCGGCGGCGTAGCCGCCGACGTTCAGCGAGAACGCGATGATCGCGCTCGGCCACGGGTCGATCACGAGCCCGACGGCGGGCAGTCCGTAGAAGATCACGAACAGCTGCACGAGCAGCGGCGTGCCGCGGATCACCGAGATGTAGAACCGGGCGATGCCCGACACCACCCGGTTCCTCGACAGCCGCATGAGCGCCACGGCGAGCGCGAGCACGAGTCCGATGGCGAACGATGCGAGCGCGAGCGGGATGGTGCCCGTGATCCCGCCCCACACGATCGGCCAGAACGACTCGAGGAACAGTTGCAGGCCCTCGTTCACGGGTCACCGCCTTCCTGGGACGGCGACAGGCTACTCGGTGACGTCGGCGCCGAAGTACTTCTCGCCGATCTCGGCGAGCGTGCCGTCGGCGGCGAGCTCGGCGAGCGCCTCGTCGATGGCGGCGACGAGCGCCTCCTTGTCCTGCGTGAGGGCGAAGGCGCTCTCGGAGGTCTCGTCGGTCTCGGCGGCGACCTCGATCGCGGCGTCC
Organism: Agromyces luteolus; assembly: GCF_009729855.1. Lineage (GTDB taxonomy): Bacteria > Actinomycetota > Actinomycetes > Actinomycetales > Microbacteriaceae > Agromyces > Agromyces luteolus. Next base: position 101,747 of record NZ_WODA01000017.1, read on the forward strand.
GGCGTGGTGTTCACGTAGTCGAGGAAGGTCAGCCGGTCGTTGATCGTCGCGTCGACCCGGCCCTGTTCGAGGAGCGCCACGGCCTGCGCCCAGCCCTCGACGGCCTCGACCTGCGCGCCCGACTCGGTCGCGAGCTCGTACCAGTTGCTCGTGAGCGACTGCGCCGTCGTCGTGCCCGCGAGGTCGTCGAACGACGAGATCGAGGAGTCGCCCTCGTTGACGACGATGACGCCGCGCGAGACGGTGTAGGGCGTGCTGAAGAGGTACTGCTCCTCGCGCTCGGGCGTGATCGAGACCTGGTTCGCGATCGCGTCGAATCGGCCCGCGTCGAGGCCCGCGAAGATCGCGTCCCACTGCGTCTCCTGGAAGGCGATCTCGAGGCCGAGCTTCTCGGCGACGGCCTCGGCCACCTCGACGTCGTAGCCGACGAGGTCGCCCGAGCCGTCCTCGTGGTAGCTGAACGGACGGTAGGTGCCCTCCGTCGCGACCGTGAGCGTGCCGGCCTGCACGAGGCCGTACTCGTCGCCCGCGGCGTCCGCCCCGCCCGAGGCCCCGTCGCTCGTCGAGCACGCGGCGAGCGCGAGGACGGCGGCGGATGCGGCGGCGAGGCCGAGCAGGGTGCGGGTGCGAGTCATACGTGGTGCTCCGTTCGTGACGTGGAAGGGCCCGGCGGGATGGTGCCGGCTGCCGGAGGCGGCAGTGAGCCCCGGCGGGTGAGGACGAGTCCAGCACGACCGGGGCCACGTGGTGAAACCGGATGACCCTCGATTTCATTTCCGATCCGGCGCGATCCGCGGCCGATCCACGTCGGAGGTGCCGACTCCCGGCGTCGGGATCGCCCGCATGCGCGCGCGGGCATACACGCTCCGACGGCTCGTGCGCAATGGGCGGCAGCGGCGATTTCCGCGTGGCTAGGCTGGCGCGGTCGAGGGGCGGATCCCCTCGTCGCACTGCCCCCGCAGAACGAAGGAACCCGAAATGATCACGCTCTCCTGGCTCCTCCTCATCGCCCTCGCCGGCGGCGTCCTCGCGATCGTCGACGGCATCTGGCGCCTGCGCGCCCGCGGCGGATCGACGGTGATCGGCATCATCGAGATCATCGTCGCCGGCCTCTTCGTGCTGTCGCTGTTCCTGCCCGGCATCCCGTTCGGATCGCTGGTGCTCGGCATCGCGACCCTCGTCGTGCTCGTCGTCGCGCTCATCATGCGCGGACGCCTCGGCATGACCCTCACGATCATCGCGCTGGTGCTCGTCGCGATCTGGCTCGTGCTCGAGAACCGCTGGCTGGTCATCCCCGGCATCAACAGCTGACCGTGACCGGCGCCATGCGCCGGACGCGACCGAGGCCGGCACCCGCGAGGGTGCCGGCCTCGACGTCTCCGCCGGGGCGGGCCTCAGGCGGCGCGAGCCTCGGTGACGCGACGCTTCTCGCGCACGTACACCTCGCGGCGCACGCGCGCGACGACATCGCCGTCGGCGTCGACGATGTCGGTCTCGAACCACTCGAGCACCTTCGCTCCCCCGTGCGCCCGACGCCGCAGTTCATCCGCCCGTTCGCGCGGCACCTCGAACCGGGCGGTGAGCACGCCCTGGCCGGGCTTCACGAACTCGATCTCGCCGCGGGTGTCCCACACCACGAAGTCGCCGCCCAGCTGGTGCCGCACGAGCATGAAGAAGTACGGGTCGGTCATGGCCGACATCGATCCGCCGAACGCGGTCTTCACGTAGTTGCGGGTGAACGCGTTGACGTGCAGCGCGACCTCGGCGCTCGTCCAGTCGGGCGCGAAGCGCCGCACCCGGATGCCGCTGAACAGGTTCGGAGCCCAGAGGCTCATGCCGATGGCCAGTCGTCGTGGGGTCATGCGCATCGGTCCAGTGTGGCCCGCGCCCGCGGCATCCGTCGGTTCGTCGTCGGTTTCCGACAACGGATGCCGCGCGGCGCGCGCCCGGACGCTAGAAGGCGCTGAGGCCGGTGAGCGCGCGGCCGATGACGAGCTGGTGCACCTCGTCGGTGCCCTCGTAGGTGCGGACGGACTCGAGGTTCGCCGCGTGCCGCATGACCGGGAACTCGTTCGTGATGCCGTCGCCCGCGAGGATCGCGCGCGCCTCGTGCGCGATGCGCAGCGCCTCGCGGACCGAGTTGAGCTTGCCGACCGAGATCTGCGCGGGGGTCAGCGCGCCGCGCTCCTTGAGGCGGCCGAGGTGCAGTGCGAGCAGCACGCCCTTCTCGACCTCGACGAGCATGTCGGCGAGCTTGGCCTGGATCAGCTGGTTCGCGCCGATCGGCCTGCCGAAGACCTCGCGCGTGATCGAGCGGCCGAGGGCGGACTCGAGGCACGAGCGGGCCGCGCCCATGGCGCCCCAGACGATGCCGTAGCGCGCCTCGTTGAGGCATCCGAACGGGCCCGACAGGCCGCGCGCGCCGGGCAGCATCGCGTCGGCGGCCAGTCGCACGCCCTCGAAGGTCACGTCGCACTGCACCGAGGCGCGCATCGAGAGCTTGCCGTCGATGGGGGTCGCCGTGAACCCGGCCGTCGAGGTCGGCACGAGGAACCCGCGCACGACGCCGTGGTCGTCGCTCCCCGCGTCGTCGACCTTCGCCCACACGACGGCGACGTCGGCGAGCGACGCGAGCCCGATCCAGCGCTTCGCACCGTCGATGACCCACTCGTCGCCGTCGCGACGCGCGGTCGTCGTCATCGCGGCCGGGTCGCTGCCGCCCTGCGGCTCGGTGAGCGCGAAGCATCCGATGAGCTCGCCCGCCGCCATGCCCGGCAGCCACCGCTGCTTCTGCTCCTCCGAGCCGTACTTGTGGATGGCGCTCATGGCGAGCGAGCCCTGCACCGACACGAACGTGCGCCAGCCCGAGTCGGCCGCCTCGAGCTCGAGGCACACGAGGCCGTACGCGACGGCGCCGGCCCCGGCGCATCCGTACCCGGTCAGGTGCATGCCGAGGAAGCCGAGCTCGCCGGCCTCCCGCACGAGCTCGCGGCGGAAGACCTTGTCCTCGAAGTCCTGCTCGATGATGGGCGCGATGCGCTCCTGCGCGAACCGGCGCGCGCGGTCGCGCCAGGCCAGCTCGTCTGCGGTGAGCAGCGCGTCGAGGTCGAAGACCGCGTCGATGCGGGGTGCGGTGACGGTCGCGTCGGGTTCGGTGGCGGTCATGTCGATCCTTCCGTGTGATCGTGGGCCCTGCAGGGGCGGATGTCTCGGTCAGCCGCGCGGACGCCAGTCGGCGCCCCGGTCGGCGTCGAGTGCCGGCGGCGCGGTGCGGTAGCTCGCGCCGTCCCCGCCGACGCGGATGGGGTTCGCGATCGACCGGTGCGGCGCCGACGCGTCGTCGGCCTCGCGGGTCACGGCGACGGGCTCGAGCCCGAGCGCGTCGGCGAACGCGATCGCCTCGGCGACGTCGTTCACGAGCCCCGCGGGCACGCCGGCCGCCGTGAGCGCGTCGACCCAGTGCCGGGCGGATGCCGCGGCCAGCGCCCGCTCGAGGGCCTCGCCCAGCTCGTCGCGGTGGGCCACGCGGTCGGCGTTCGTCCGGAACCGCGCGTCGTCGGCGAGGCCGGGCGAGCCGAGGACGCCCGCGAGCGCCCCGAACTGGCGGTCGTTGCCCACCGCGATGACGAGCTCGCGGTCGGCGGCGCGGAACACCGCGTAGGGCGCGATGCTCGGGTGCTGGTTGCCGAGCCGGCGGGGCGGAGTGCCCGTCGCGAGCGTCGACGACGCCTGGTTGGTGAGCGCGGAGAGCAGGCTCTGCAGCAGGGTGACCTCGACGAGGCATCCGACCCCGGTGCGATCGCGCTCGCGGAGCGCGAGCAGGATCCCGGCGACGGCGTTCTGCCCGGTCAGCACGTCGACGAGTGCGACGCCGACCTTCGAGGGCTCGCCGTCGGGGTCGCCCGTGATGCTCATGAGGCCGCCGACGGCCTGCACGAGCAGGTCGTAGCCGGCGAGCGCCGCACCCTCGCCCGTGCCGAAGCCGGTGATCGAGCAGTAGACGACGCCGGGGTTCGCGGCCCGCACGTCCTCGTATGCGAGGCCGAACCGGGCCATGACGCCGGGCCGGAAGTTCTCGACGACCACGTCGGCGGATGCGGCGAGCCGGCGCGCCTCGGCGAGCCCCGCGGCATCCGTCAGGTCGAGCGCGACCGAGCGCTTGTTGCGGTTCACCCCGCCGAAGTACGTGGCGCGGCCGGTCGCGTCGACGGGCGGGATCCAGTGCCGCGTGTCGTCGCCGCCGGGCGGCTCGACCTTGATCACGTCGGCGCCGAAGTCGGCGAGCGTCATGGTCGCGTACGGCCCGGCGAGCACGCGCGAGAAGTCGGCGACGCGGATGCCGCGCAGCGCGCCCGCCGCGACCCGGTCCGCCTCAGCCATCCGCCCTCCTCGGCGATCGGACCCGGCCCGCGCGGGTCCCTCCGTCACCATACCCACGGGCGTCGAGGCTCCTGTTGTACAGCACGTCCATCCGCTCCCGCCGATGCGCCATCGCGTCGATCGCCTTCCCCGTCGATCCGCTTAGGCTTGGAGACGGCGTGCACCGTCGTCGCCGTCCGGGCTGACGAGTGCACCAATCACCCAGAGGAGTCCCATGACGAACTACGCCGTCGTCAACCCGGCCACCGGAGAGACGGTCAAGACGTTCCCGACCATCACCGACGCCGAGCTCGAGGCCGCGATCGCGAGCGCCGACGAGGCGCACCGCACGTGGGCCAAGTCGACCACCGTCGAGGAGCGCGCCGCCCTGATCCGCCGCGTCGGCGAACTGCACGTCGAGCGCCGGCAGGAACTCGCCGAGATCATCGTGCGCGAGATGGGCAAGCCCATCGAGCAGGCCCTCGGCGAGGCCGACTTCGCCGGTGCGATCTACGAGTACTACGCCGACAACGCGTCCGAGTTCCTGAAGGACGAGCCCGTCGCGCTGCTCGACGGCGAGGGCTCGGCGATCATCCGCCGCAGCTCGCTCGGGCCGCTCCTCGGCGTCATGCCGTGGAACTTCCCGTACTACCAGGTCGCGCGCTTCGCGGGCCCGAACGTGATCATCGGCAACACGATCATCCTCAAGCACGCCGAGCAGTGCCCCGAGTCGGCCGCTGCGATCGAGCAGATCTTCCGCGACGCGGGCGCCCCCGAGGGCGTCTACGTGAACGTCTACGCGTCGCACGACCAGATCGCGACCGTCATCGCCGACCCGCGCGTGCAGGGCGTCTCGCTCACCGGCTCCGAGCGCGCCGGCGCGGCCGTCGCGGAGCTCGCGGGCAAGCACCTGAAGAAGGTCGTGCTCGAGCTCGGCGGGTCCGACCCGTTCATCCTGCTCTCGACCGACGACCTCGACGCGACCGTGCAGAACGCGGTCGACGCGCGCCTCGACAACAACGGCCAGTCCTGCAACGCGGCCAAGCGCTTCATCGTGATCGACGAGCTGTACGAGCCGTTCCTCGAGAAGTTCACGGCGAAGATCGCCGAGGTCGAGGCGACCGACCCGACCTCGTCGGACTCGGCGCTCGGCCCGCTGTCGTCGCTGAAGGCCGCCGAGGGCCTCGACGACCAGGTCAAGCGTGCGATCGAGCACGGCGCCACGCTCGTGCACGGCGGTTCGCGCGAGGGCGCGTTCTTCCAGACCACGGTGCTGACGGATGTCACGCCCGAGAACCCCGCCTCGAAGGAGGAGTTCTTCGGCCCGGTCGCGCAGGTGTACCGCGCCGCCGACGAGGCCGCGGCCGTGCGCCTCGCGAACGACATCCCGTTCGGCCTGGGTTCGTACGTCTACACGACCGACCAGGAGCAGGCGATGCGAGTCGCCGACGGGATCGAGGCCGGCATGGTCTTCGTGAACCTCGTGCTCGCCGACGGCGCGGAGCTGCCCTTCGGCGGCGTGAAGCGCTCCGGTTCGGGCCGTGAGCTCGGCCGCTTCGGCGCCGACGAGTTCGTCAACAAGAAGATGATCCGCATCGGCTGATCGGCCGTCGCGCCATCGAAGCGTCCCGGGGCATCCGCTCCGGGGCGCTTCGCCGTCTGGGGTGCCGCGATCAGCGCCGGTCGGCGAGCCCGAACTGCTCGAGCACGCGGTCGGGCGCTCCGACGGCGTGAACCTCGATGCCGGCCGCCTCGGCCGCGGCGGCGGTCTCGCCGAGCAACTGCTCCGCGATGCCGGCGACGACCGTGACGTCGCCGAAGTCGAGCCGCACGACGCGGGCATCGGTGTGCTCCAGCACGCGCCCGACGTCGTGCACGATCTGCTCCGCCGCGATGAAGTCGAGCTCTCCGCGGAGGTCGAACGTGACCGTTCCGGCCGCCGCGTCGACGTCGACCTCCGCGACCGGCGAGACGGGTTCGACGATGTGGTCGAACATGTGCAGCCCGAACCGGTCGGAGAGCGCTTCGAGCATGGCGACGCCGCGGGCGCTGTTGCCGGCCTCGTCGAGCGGCGGCGAGTAGACGCCCACCCCGAACTCGCCCGGCCGCACGGCGACGATGCCGCCGCCGACGCCCGACTTCGCGGGCATCCCGACGCGGAAGGCCCACGCGCCCGACCGGTCGTACATGCCGCACGTCGCCATCACCGAGAGCGTGTCCCTGGCCGCACGCTCGCCGATCACACGATCGCGCGTGATCGGGTGCACTCCGCCGTTCGCGAGGGTGGCGCCCATGAGTGCGAGGTCCGCGGTGGTGACCCGCAGCGCGCACTGCCGGAAGTACGGGTCGGTGGCCGCGTCGACGTCGTCGGTCGCGAGCGATCCCGCCGCGAGCGCGAGTCCCGCCAGCGCACGGTTCCGGTGCCCGGTCTCCGCCTCGGACCGGTGCACGTCGTCGTCGAGGTCGAGCTCGCGGCCCGCGAAGCGGGAGAGCGCGTCGCGGATGCGGCGGAACCGTTCGTCGGCGTCGGCGGCGGGCACGAGCGACGTGGTCACGATCGCGCCGGCGTTGATGAACGGGTTCTCGGGCCGTCCGCGCTCGTCGAGGCTGATCGCGTTGAACGGTTCGCCGCTCGGCTCGACGCCGACGCGCTCGTGCACCGCGTCCGCGCCGAGCTCCTCGCACGCGAACGCGTACACGAACGGCTTCGACGCCGACTGGATGGTGAACGGGGCGTCGGCGTCGCCTGCGCCGTAGCTCCGGCCGAGCACGCTCGCGATCGTGACGCCGAAGGCCTCGCGGTCGGCGTCGGCGAGCTCGGGGATGTAGTCGGCGACCGTCCCCTCCGTGACGTCGGCGGCGACCTCGCGGAGGGTCTCCGCGAGGACGCGGTCGACCGCGGCGCCGAGCAGGCGCGGCCGGTCGTCGGCGCTCACGCGCGGCGGCGGCCGGATGCCGCGTCGATCTCGTCGCGGCGCAGGCTCACGAGGCGGCGCACGGCCTCCTCGGGCAGCGGATGCTCCGGGGTGAACCGGATGGTGCCCTTCGTGCGGTCGAAGCCCTCGAGCAGGTCGGCGGCCCCGTCGATCACGGCGGGGCTGAACGGGTAGAGCCCGATGTGCGCCGTCGCCTCCATGACTGCGAGGAGCGGCTTGCCGGCGTACCGCAGCGCGGGCATGCCGTAGCTGCGTCCCTCCTCGGCGTCGGGCACGACCTCGCGTGCGATGAAGTACACGCCCTCGATGCTCGATCGCGCCGGCTCGTGGAGCCCGGCGACGTACTCGGTGACCTCCCCCATGCCGGTCATCGTACGCGTGCGGCTCGGGCGCGGCATCCGTGCGGTCGCGCGGCACGCGGTCTACCCTCGTCGCAGAGGGGGTCGCATGATCCGGCAGCGCGTCATCGTCCACGGCCGCGTCCAGGCGGTCGGCTTCCGGTTCAGTGCGCGCGTCGAGGCGCAGCGCCTCGGCGTCTCGGGCTGGATCAGGAACCGCAACGACGGCGCGGTCGAGGCCGAGATCGAGGGCGAGGAGGCATCCGTCGCCTCGATGCTCGCGTGGCTCGACGAGGGCCCGCCCGGCGCCGACGTCACCTCGCTGAGCACCGCCGACCGCGAGCCGATCGGCGAGCGCGGCTTCCGCGTCCTGAGCTGACGGCGAGCGGATGCCGCGGCCGCGGGCACCGCGAGGGTCATGGCGTGCTCGGCGAAGGTTCCTGGCCGCCCGTGACGTACCCGGTGAGGGTCGCGACGCCGAACGCGACGGCGACGCCGCCGACGCCGAGCACCAGCACCGTCACGATCGCGGCGACGGACACCGGAAGCCCGCGTCGCCGCTTCGGGACCTCGAATCCCATCGGCGCGGTCGTACGGGCACCGGTGGGCGGCGGGCGCGGGTCGGCGTCCGGGGTGCGGGACGCGTCCGGGGCGCTGGGCGCCACGACCGCACCCGGCACGCCGCCCACGGCCGGCAGCGGCGGCGGTTCGGGCACGCGCGTCACGGCGTCCTTCGTGAGCTGGACGAGCGCGGCCGCCATGCCCGTGAGCGGTGCCGCGATCCACGGCGCGACCCCGGTCAGGCCGGTCGTGAGCTGGACGAGCACGACGACCCCGAGGAGCATGAGGTTCACCAGCGCGCCCACGACCACGGCGCGCCAGATCCGCACACGGCCGCGTCGGGGCACGACGTGCGGCACGGGCCGCTCGCGCGGCCCCAGGTACGACAGCTCGATCGAGCCGAGCGTGACGAGGTCCCCGTGGTGGAGCTCGTGCGGGCCCGCGGCGGCCCCGCCGTTCACGGCGGTGCCGTTCGTCGAGCCCGCGTCCTCGATCGTCACGGTGTCACCCGTGCGCACGAGCCGGGCGTGCCGACGGCTCACCCCGTCGACATCGAGGACGATCCCGCACGACGGGTCGCGGCCGATGACGGTCGGACCGGGCGGGACCGCGAGGCGTCGCCCTCCCCACCGGCCCCCGACCACGAGGAGGGTCGGTTCCGGTGCTGCGTGCTGTGGTGACATCCGATCGCCTGCCGGCGGCCGCCGGCGGGACGCCGCGGCCACCCGTCGAGCGTACGCCGTGGGGTCGCCCCGGGCCACCTGCGCGACGCCGGCGGCGGTGCGCGACTTCCGTCCATTGACCGGACGGTCGGTCGGGAATACCGTTGAGGTGACACCCAGATATGGGAGCCGCCACCTGGAGGAGGTTGGTTTCTATGAAGAAGTGGACGCGATGGGAAGACTGGGTGGCGATCGCCGCCGGTCTGGCAGTCGCACTGTCGACGATGTTCCTCACTCCGATGGGAGCATCCGTCTCGATCATGGTCGTGCTGGGCGCGCTGCTCGTCGTCTCGGGCATCGTGAACCTCGCCTGGCCCGGCATGGTGGCCATGGAGTACGTGCAGGGCGGACTCGGCATCCTCCTGATCATCTCGCCATGGGTCGGCCGCTACGTCGAGACGGGCGCCTTCGGCCCCGCGTGGATGTCGTGGATCTGCGGCGCGATCGTCGTGATCGTCGCCGCCCTCGCCATCCGCCCCGCGATGCGCGCGCACCACGACGCGATCACCCACTGATCGTCGCGGTCGCCCGCTGAGCGGGCCGAGCCGGGTGCGGCACCGGCGTGCCGCGCCCGCGCGGGGGCCGATCGGATGCCGCTGCCGGACGCGCCGGCACGCGGCGCCGCGGCATGCCCGGGGCCGGGGCCGGGGCCGGGGCCGCGGACGAGGCTGGCGAGGCGGGGATCCGGACGCCGCCGCGCCCGCGGTACTCGCGCACGCACAGCACGAGCATGATCGCCGAGGCGACCAGGTAGAACGAGTGCAGCAGCCAGATCGGACCGAACGGCAGGCTGAACACGTACACCGAGTACACGGCGTTCGCGCCGTTGATCATGACGATGCTCCCGAGGCTGTACGACCCCACGTCGTGCGTGCGGAGGGCCTTCCACACCATCGGCAGGTTGGCGGTCGCGAACACGACGGCCGCGACCGTTCCTGCGAGCACCGGGACATCCATGTTCGCGACGCTACGGGGGCCGGCGTCGCGCCGCGTCGGGAGAAGCACGCAACTTCACGGCGGACGCCGATGGGTCGTTCTACCCATGCCCGGCGCCATCCGGCCGCCGCCGCCGCCGTCAGACCAGGCGGTGCTCGAACGCGTACGCCGTCGCCGCCGCCCGGCTCGGGACGTCGAGCTTGGCGAAGATGTTGCTGAGGTGCCGGGCCACGGTCTTCTCGCTGAGGTGCAGTTCCGACGCGATCTCGCGGTTGGTGATCCCGCGCGTCACCAGCCGCAGCACCTCGACCTCCCGGCCGGTGAGGGGCCGGTCCCCGTACCGGCCCGCGCCGCGCTCCCGGAGGAGGGCCGCGAGCGCCGGCTCCGCGCCGAGCTCCGCGAACGCCGCCTCCGCGAGGTCCTCCTCGAGCTCGGCGGCCTCGTCCTCGTCGAGGTCGCGGCGCGCCCGCGCCATGAGCACGCGGCACCGCGCGACCTCGTAGGGCGCCCCGACCTCGACCCACGCCTCGCGGGCCGCGCGCAGGCGCGCGAACGCCCCCGACGCGTCGCCGGCGGCGAGCCGGACCTCGCCGTCGGCGTAGGCGGTGATCGCCCGAAGCATGACCGACGCGTTCACGACGTGCATCGCGGCCAGCTCGTCCGCGCCGGCCCGCGCGGCATCGAGGTCGCCCGCCGCCACCTCGATGCTGACGATCGCGGGCAGCAGGTGGCAGCGGGTGGCGGCGTCGGCGCTCTCGGCGCTCCGCCGGATCAGGCTCTGCGCGAGTTCCACTCGCCCCTCGTCCAGGCGCAGCAGCGCCAGCCCGGGCTGGGGATCCCACCCGGATTCGGCGGCCTTCGCGTACCTCGCCTCCGCCTCGTCGACCTCGCCCCGCAGGCGCAGCACCTCGGCCTGCTGGTAGTGCGCGCCGAACGCGGCACCGAAGTCGCCGGCGAGCAGTCGATCCTCGGCGAGCCTCGCCGCCGCCATCGCGTCGGTCCAGGCGCCGTGCAGGCGGAACAGCTCGGCCCGGTGCGCATGGCACTGCCCGCTGAACGCGACGAGCGACGGCTGGTCGCGGCACCACCGGTCGAGCGCCCGCGTCCACTCGACCGCTCGGGCGAGCTCGAAGGTCAGGTGGCAGTAGCCGATCACCGCGCAGTACACGATCCCGGATGGCACGGGGCCGACCTCGCCCGCGGTGACCGAGACCATGACCTCGTCGAGCATCCGGATTCCGCGGGCCGGATCGCCGGCCATGATCACGGCCTGGCCGCTGCCGAGCAGCGCGAGGGCCGCGACATCCGGATCGCCCGTTCGCTCGGCGATCTCGCCCGCGCGGCCGAAGAGCTCGAGCGCCCGGCCCGCATCCCCCGCGTAGAGCGCGCCCAGGGCCTCGGGGATGAGCACGAACCCGGCGACCGCCCCCGGCTCGTCGAGTCGTTCGACGAGCCGCGTCGCGCGAGCGAGCCATCCCATGCCCTGCGACGGGTTGCCGGAGTCCATCGACTCGAGGCTGATCCAGGTCGCGATGTACGCGGCGCGGTCCGGGCGTCCGGCGGCGAGGTGGGCCTCGTGTGCGAGCGTCCCGATCTCGATGGCGCGCTCGCCGTGCCCGACGAGGTTGCAGGCCATGGCGTATCGGTCGAGGTCGTCGCCCGACATGGCGTCGGCGCCGTCCTCCGCCCGCCCGAACCACTCGACGGCATCGCTCCACCGGCGCTCCGCGTACGCGGTGCGCGCCTGCTCGAGACTCGTCGAAGCGACCATCGCCGTGGGGCCCGCCCGATCGACCGGTCGGCCGCCGGCTCCCGCCCCTCCGCGAACGGTACCGCGCACCCCGGGAGGCGGCAAGGCCGCCATGGCGGCCGCGCGCGGCCCCGACCGCGCGGCGGCAGCGGCGGTCCCGGCGGTCCCGGCGCCGCCGGGCCCGGCCCGATCAGGCCGCCGCGTGCGACGGCGCCGGTGGGGCATCCGCGCCGACTACGACCTCCGGCGTCGCGGCGATTCGCTTCGCGATCCACCGTGCGTCCCGACCGACGCCGACGAGCGTCCCCGAGCCCTCCGATCGCAGGAGGTGCTGCCCGAGCAGGTAGATGCCGGGGGCACCCTCGACGGCCCCGTGGTCGTGCCGCGGCCGTCGCCCGCCCTCGAACGCCGGGAGATGCACCCAGCCGAAGTCCTCCTCGAAGCCCGTGCACCAGATGACGCTCGCGACGTCGAGCGCGGTCCCGTCGACGACCGGCCGGCCGGCCTCGACGCCGGTCGTCCTCGGCACCATGCGCACACCCGCGGCGGCGAGCTCCCGGCGCCGCACGCGGATCAGCGGTTCCGCGCGGCCGTGCCGGCGCGCGAGCATCCTCCGCCCCAGGGGGCTGCCCGCGGTCGCGACGTACAGGCCGAAGAACCGGACGATGGGGAAGCCGAAGCGCGCTGCGGCACGGCCGTGCCGGAACGGCAACTCTCCGCTCGGGCGACCCGAGATCCAGGTCTCATGCGATCGCGACACGTCGAGGGCGATCTCCGACGCCGAGTTCCCGAAGCCGACGACGAGGACGCGCCCGTGCGCGAGCCGACCGGGATTGCGGTACTCGTCGGAGTGCAGTGCGACGATGTGCGGAGCGAGACGGTCCGCGAACTCCGGGACGCGCGGCACCTGATGTGGCCCCGTCGCGATCACGACGTTCGCCGCTCCGAATCGCCGTCCGTCGTCCGTCGTCAGCACGTAGCGGGTGCCGACCGCATGGAGTCCGAGCACCCGTGTCCCGGTCACGACCGGGAGCGTATTCGCCGCGGCGTACCGCTCGAGGTAGTCGGCGAACTCGTCCTTCGACGGGAACGCGAACGGGTCGTCGCCCATCGGCGTGCCCGGCAGGCCGTCGTACTTCGCCGGCGTGTTGAGCCTGAGCGAGTCCCAGCGCCGTCGCCACGCCTCGCCGACACGCTCGTGCGCGTCGAGGATCACGTGATCACGACCCCGCATCGCGAGTTCGGAGCCGATCGTCAGGCCGGCCTGCCCGCCGCCGACGACGACCGTGTCGTGCTCCTCGATCCCGTTCGTTGCCGCGTCGGCGACGAGACGCGGCGTGCCCGTGGCATCCATGATGTCCTCCGCTTCCGAGTCCGGCACGGAACCGGGCTCCTCGGCATCACGGTAGGAATCCCGTCGCGCCGCCGCGTCGGCCGGATCACCCATCCGGCGCGGCGGCCGATGGGCAGAACGATGCACGGACCGATCGGGGCCGGGCGGGTCCGAGCCCGGCCGACGGGCGAGACGGCCTCGTCAGACGAGCCCGTGCTCGTACGCGTACGCCGTCGCCGCCGACCTCGACGCGATCCCGAGCTTGCCGAAGATGTTGCTGAGGTGCCGCGCGACCGTCTTCTCGCTGAGCGAGAGCCGCTGGGCGATGCCGCGGTTCGTCAGCCCGGTCGAGACGAGCCGGAGCACCTCGACCTCCCGCTCGGTGAGCGCCCCCGTGCGGCGCTCCCCCATGACCTCGGCCAGCTCGGCGAGCGCCGGTTCGGCACCGACCGCCGCGAACACCTCGCGTGCCGCCCCGAACTCGGCGTCGGCCGCCGCACGATCGCCGAGCGCGCGCAGCGCGCGCCCCGCGAGGACCCGGGCGCGCGCCCGCTCGACGGGAGCGTCGACCGCGAGGAAGCGCGCCGACGCGTCCCGGGCCGCGTCGAGCGCACCCTGCGCGTCGCCCTCGGCGAGGAGCACCCGGGCCTCGGCCGACGCGATCATCGCCTCGAGCATCGGCGTCGGCATCGACGCGCTCGCCGCACGCAGGTCGGCGAGCGCCTGCCGCGCCGCGGCCGGGTCGCCAGCCGCGACCTCGATCTCGATGAGGGCGGGCAGCACGAATCGCCGCGTGAAGCCGTCGACGCCGGCGGCGTTCCGCCGGATCTCCGCCTGCGCCGCCTCGGCCTGCCCGGCGGCGAGGCGGAGCAGCGCGAGGCCCGGCTGGGGTTCCCACCCGGATTCTCCGGCACGCCGGTACGACTCCTCGGCCGCCCGGAACGAGCCGCGCAGCCGCTGCAGTTCCGCCGCCGAATACGGCGCGCCGTAGACGGCCCGGTAGTCCCCCGCCCGGAACCTGCCGACCGCGAGCTCGCTCGACGCGGCGGCCTCGTCCCACGCCCCGCGCACGATCTGCAGCGCCGCGCGCAACGCGTGCCGCTGTCCGCTGAACGTGACGAGCGACGGCTGGGCGCGGCACCATCCGTCGAGCAGGTCGAGCCAGGCGTCGGCGCGCCCGAGGTCCTGCGCCATCGTGGCATCCGAGATGAGCGCGCAGCAGATGACCCCCGTCGAGAACGGTCCGACCCGGCCCGCCTCGATCGCCGCGATCGCGCGGTCGTAGCTCGCGAACCCGTCCGCGACCTCGCCCAGCTCGATGAGCGACTTGCCGAGCCCGAGCGACGCGTTCGCGTCGAGTTCGCCGTCGTCGTACTCCTCGGCGACCGCTCGCACCTCCTCGAACGTCCGACGCGACTCCGCGGCGTCCCCGCTGCCGAGTTGCGCGACGCCCGGTCCCATCCGGGCGAACGCGATGAGCCGCGGGTCGCCGACCGTGCTCGCGACGCGCATCGCGCGCGCCGACCAGGTCACCGAGCCCGAGAAGTCCCCGAGCTCGATCATCTCGAGGGCGAGCCATCCGGCGACCCGTCCGGCCGCCGCCGGATCGGAGGCCACGAGGTGCTCCGCGTAGGCGCGCGACGCGGCATCCACCGCCAGCGGCGGCTCACCGCGCAGCAGCGCGGCCGTCGAGAGCAGCTGCAGGTCGGATGCCGCGAGCCCGCCGTCCGCGTCGGCGCGACCGAGGTACTCGACCGCGTCGGCCCAGCGCCGATCCGCCGCCGCAGCGCGGCCGGCGTCGAGCGTGCTCGGCGAGGTCATCTCCGCTCCCCCCGGCGGCCGCTCCCGGGCACCCGGGCGCCTCGGCCGTCGTGGTGGAACGTACCGCCGCTGCCGTCGCCGCCGCAACGACGACGAAGGGCCCGCCGGCGAACCGGCGGGCCCCTCGTGATCTCGATGCGCGCGTCGCGCGCCTCGATCAGCGGGTGTCTCAGATGGCGTTGACGTCCAGCGGGATGCCGGGGCCGAACGTGGTCGACACGGCGCCCTTCTGGATGTAGCGGCCCTTGGCGCTCGACGGCTTGAGGCGCACGACCTCCTCGAGGGCGGCCGAGATGTTCTCGTTCAGCTGCTCCTGCGTGAACGACGCCTTGCCGACGACGAAGTGCACGTTGGCGTGCTTGTCGACGCGGAACTCGATCTTGCCGCCCTTGATGTCTTCCACGGCCTTGGCCGGGTTCGGGGTCACGGTGCCGGTCTTGGGGTTCGGCATGAGGCCGCGCGGACCGAGGACCTTGCCGAGGCGGCCGACCTGGCCCATGAGCTCGGGGGTGGCGACGGCCGCGTCGAACGCGGTGTAGCCGCCGGAGACCTTCTCGATGAGCTCGGCGCCGCCGACCTCGTCGGCGCCAGCGGCGATCGCGGCCTCGGCCGCGGGACCGGTCGCGAAGACGATGACGCGGGCGGTCTTGCCGGTGCCGTGCGGGAGGATGACGGTGCCGCGCACCATCTGGTCGGCCTTGCGGGGGTCCACGCCGAGCTTCAGCGCGACCTCGACGGTCGAGTCGAACTTCGCCGAGCCGGTCTCCTTCGCGAGGGCGACGGCGTCGGTCGGGGTGTAGTACTTGCCGGCCTCGATCTTCTCGGCCGCGGCCCGGTAGGCCTTGGACTTCTGTGCCATGTTGGTTCTCCTAGCGAGAGTGTGGTCATCGCGCCTGGCGGGCGCTGCCACGAATGAGAGTTCTGGTGAACGGATGCCTCGTGGCATCCGTCGGGGTCTCGGTCTCGATACGCGCTTCGCGCTACTCGACCACCGACACCACCGGCGGTCTTACTCGACCGTGATGCCCATCGAGCGAGCGGTGCCCGCGATGATCTTCGACGCGGCGTCGATGTCGTTGGCGTTGAGGTCGGCCATCTTCGTCTCGGCGATCTCGCGGACCTGGGCGGGCGTGATCTTGCCGACCTTGGTGGTGTGCGGGACGCCCGAGCCCTTGGCGACGCCGGCGGCCTTCTTGATGAGCTCGGCGGCGGGCGGGGTCTTCAGGATGAAGGTGAACGAGCGGTCCTCGTAGACCGTGATCTCGACGGGGATGACGTTGCCCCGCTGAGCCTCGGTGGCCGCGTTGTAGGCCTTGCAGAACTCCATGATGTTCACGCCGTGCTGACCCAGGGCCGGGCCGATCGGCGGGGCCGGGTTGGCGGCGCCGGCCTTGATCTGAAGCTTGATCAGACCAGTGACCTTCTTCTTCGGTGCCATGATTTCTCTCTTCCTGTTTCGAACGCCCGACCGGAACGGCCGGGGCACTCTCCCGCGATCCCGGCGGTTCCGGTCGCGGTGGCCTGTTGTGCGATGTGTCCTGGACGCAGCACAACCCTCCGATGATACCGGAGGGTTGCTGCGGGGGGCCTGAGAGCCCCTAGAGCTTGGTGACCTGGTCGAAGCTGAGCTCGACCGGGGTCTCGCGCTCGAACAGCGAGACGAGGACCGTGAGCTTGCCGCTCTCGGGCTTGATCTCGCTGATCGTGCCGGGCAGGCCCGCGAACGAGCCGTCCTTGATGGTGATGGTCTCGCCGATCTCGAAGTCGACCTCGGCGGGGATCTGGCGCGCGGCGCCGCCCGCGGCGGCACCCTTCGCGCCCTTGGCGGGCGCGACGTCCTTGATGTCGACGAGGCTCTTCAGCATGTTGAAGGCCTCCTCGAAGCGGAGGGGGGTCGGGTTGTGGGCGTTGCCCACGAAGCCGGTCACGCCGGGAGTGTGGCGGATGACCGACCAGCTCTCCTCGTTGAGCTCCATGCGGACGAGCACGTAGCCGGGCACGCGCACGCGCGTGACCATCTTGCGCTGGCCGTTCTTGATCTCGACGACATCCTCCATCGGCACCTCGACCTGGTGGATGTAGTCGGCCATCGCCATGGTCTCGCGGCGCTGCTCGACGTTCGCCTTCACGCGGCGCTCGAAGCCGGCGTAGGAGTGCACGACGTACCACTTGCCCGGGAGGAAGCGCAGCTCGTTGCGGAACGCCTCGTACGGGTCGTGGTCCTCGTCCTCCTCGGTGACGGCGTCGAACGCCGCCTCGGCCTCGTCGGCGGAGTCGATCTCGAGGGCGTCGTCGACGACGGCGTCGGCCTCGGGGTCGGTCGCCTCGGCGATCGCGTCGAGGACGGCGTCGAGGTCGACGTCGTTGCCCTCGTCGTCGACGACGTGCACGGCGCGGTGCTCGGCCGGCTCGACGGAATCCTCGTCGC
Source organism: Agromyces luteolus (assembly GCF_009729855.1). Classification (GTDB taxonomy): domain Bacteria; phylum Actinomycetota; class Actinomycetes; order Actinomycetales; family Microbacteriaceae; genus Agromyces; species Agromyces luteolus. The sequence continues at coordinate 118,931 of NZ_WODA01000017.1, forward strand.
GCTCGAGCGAGTTGCCCTCCTGCGCCTCGTCCTCTTCGGAGGACTGCTCCGCGGCGGTCGCCCAGTCGACGTCCTGGCGCTCGTTCTTCGACACTTCCTCAATCCTTCTTTCTGCCGTGCCGCCGGAACCCGGCGGGCAGGTGTCGGGCCGACGGCCCGATCAGACCCCCGGCGTTCCGAAGACGAAAACGACCAGCCATGAGAAGACCTGGTCGAGCCCCCAGACGATCGCCATCATGATGGCCACGAAGACCAGCACCACCGCGGTGAAGCTCGCAAGCTCCTTGCGCGTCGGGGTGACGACCTTCTTCAGCTCGCCGATGACCTGTCGGATGAACAGGGCGATCCGCGCGAAGGGGTTGCGCCGCGCCGCGCTCTCGCGCTTGGCATTGGCGACGACTTCCTCGCTGGGTTCGTCGAGTACTTTCCGGGCCACCTCGTACACCTTTCATGGGCCGGCCTTCGCCGGCCGGCTCGCAGGGCGGACAGGACTCGAACCTGCAACCTGCGGTTTTGGAGACCGCTGCTCTACCAATTGAGCCACCGCCCTAAGCGATCCGGCTGGCCGGATCACCTCGGGTCGAAGCCACCCCGATCGGCGACCACGTCGGGCAGGCCGCCCGCCGTGAAGGCGCGTTCGATCTTGGCTGACTTCAACAACCTCACCAAGTGTATGCGACTCCGGAAGGTGCGCCAAACCGTGGCCGACCCTCGACCGCCGACCGGCGATCGTGGGGGCGGGACCGAGGACACGGGACGTACGTCCCTCGCGTCCGGCGGCGACCGGCGTATCGTGGCGCATGTGACCGCTTCCCGGCGGTGCACGGAGGTTTCGGGGAGCGCGCCTGTGGGGGCAGGCGCCGGACGCCGCGGCTCGGGGGAACAACCGCCGCGGCGTCCCTCTCTGACCGATCCACCGCTGACGCGCGCGGGCCCGAGCCGTAGGCTGGAGTCGTGACCGATCAGCGCCGTCTCTCCGCCCGCATCTCCGCCATCGCCGAGTCCGCGACCCTCAAGGTCGATGCCAAGGCCAAGGGCCTCCAGGCCGAGGGGCGGCCCGTGATCTCCTACGCTGCGGGCGAGCCCGACTTCCCCACCCCGGCGCACATCGTCGAGGCCGCGCTCGAGGCGGTCCGCGACCCGCGCAACCACCGGTACACGCCCGCGGCCGGCCTCCCCGACCTGCGTGCGGCCGTCGCCGAGAAGACCCTGCGCGACTCGGGGCTCGAGGTCGGGGCGAACCAGGTCGTGGTCACCAACGGCGGCAAGCAGGCCGTCTACCAGGCCTTCCAGGTGCTGCTCGACGACGGCGACGAGGTGCTCGTCCCGACGCCGTACTGGACCACCTACCCCGAGGCGATCAAGCTCGCCGGCGGCCGGCAGGTCGACGTGTTCGCCGGCTCCGAGCAGGGCTACCTCGTCACGGTCGAGCAGCTCGAGGCCGCACGGACCGAGCGCACGCGCGCGCTGCTGTTCGTGTCGCCGTCGAACCCGACCGGAGCGGTCTACCCGCCCGAGCAGGTGAGGGCGATCGGCGAGTGGGCGCTCGAGCACGGCATCTGGGTCGTGACCGACGAGATCTACCAGAACCTCACCTACGCGGAGGACCCGGAGGCCGCGCCGCCTCGCGCGCTCTCGATCGTCGAGGCCGTGCCGGGCCTCGCCGACCAGGCGATCCTCGTCAACGGCGTCGCGAAGACCTACGCGATGACCGGCTGGCGCCTCGGCTGGATGGTCGGCCCGGCCGACGTCATGAAGGGCGCCGCGAACCTGCAGTCGCACCTCACGTCGAACGTGTCGAACATCTCGCAGCGTGCCGCGATCGCGGCCCTCACCGGCCCGCAGGAGCCCGTCGAGGAGATGCGACGAGCGTTCGACCGTCGTCGCCGCACGATCGTCGCCGAGCTGTCGAAGATCGACGGGATGTCGGTCCCGGTGCCCGAGGGCGCGTTCTACGTCTACCCCGACGTGTCGGGCCTCCTCGGCCGCGAGTGGGGCGGCGTGACGCCGACGACGTCGCTCGAGCTCGCCGACCTCATGCTCGAGCGGGCCGAGGTCGCCGCGGTCCCGGGCGAGGCGTTCGGCCCGAGCGGCTTCCTCCGGTTCAGCTACGCGCTCGGCGACGACCCGCTCCTCGAGGGCGTGCAGCGGCTGCAGGAGCTGTTCTCCTGACCGAGGTCCCGTCGATGGATCGCGCGGCGCGACGCACGCCCGAGCCGCGGAGCAGCGCGGACGTCGTCGGCGAGCACTCGCAGTACCGCCTCGACCTCGAGCGCGTCCGGTTCTCGCCGTACTTCTCGCGCCTCTCGGCCGTGACCCAGGTGATCGGGCAGCCGGGCGCCGGGCCGCTCATCCACAACCGGCTGACGCACTCGATCAAGGTCACCGCGGTCGCCCGCGCGATCGCCGTGAAGATGACGGATGCCGCGTCGCCGACGCGCGGGTTCGCGCTCGCGCACGGCTGCGACGCCGTGGTCGTTCAGGCCGCCGCGAGCGCGCACGATCTCGGCCACCCGCCGTTCGGGCACCTGGGCGAGCGCGTGCTCGACCGGCTCGCCCGCGACACGCTCGGCCTCCCCGACGGGTTCGAGGGCAATGCTCAGACGTACCGGATCGTCACGACGCTCGACGTCAGCGAGGTGGCGCCGCGCGGGCTCAACCTCACGGCCGCGGTGCGGAGTGCCGTGGCGAAGTACCCGTGGACCCGCCACGTGGACGTCGCGGCCCTCGGCGACGGGCCGTTGCCGCGAGGGTTCCGTCGCACGGACCGCGGCGTCGACGTGCTGAAGTTCTCGGCCTACGGGATCGACGCCGCCGACCTGTCCGAGGCCCGCGACGGGCATCCGCCCCTTCGGCAGTCGCTCGAGTGCTCGATCATGGACATCGCCGACGACATCGCGTACTCGATCCACGACGTCGACGACTTCCACCGCGCCGGGCTGCTCGGGCAGGGCGCCGTGGCGCGCGAGTTCCGCGGGTGGATCGAGACGGGCCTCCACCTGCGCGACCTCGACGACGAGCAGCTCGCCCGGCGCAGCGCGCCGCCGGGCAGCGCGCTCGAGGCCCTGCGTCGGAAGCTGCACGCCTCCGACCCGTGGATCGCCGGCGACGAGGCGTTCCGCGCCGCAGTGGGCGTGGTCGCCGACGACCTCGTCGACGGACTCCTCGCGAGCCCGTTCGACGGCTCGATCGCGGCCGAGCGCGCCCTCTCGTCGTTCACCAACCGCTGGATCGACCACCTGCAGTCGTCGGTCGTGCCCGCACCCGAGGGCATCGCACGGGCCGGCCTCGTCACGCTCGACGAGCGCGCCTGGCACGAGGTCGAGATCCTGAAGTTCGTGCACCGGCACTTCATCCTCGACCGCTCCGACATCGTGATGTACCAGCGCGGCCTCAGCCGGGTCATCACCCGTGCGGTGAAGGGCCTCACGGCGTGGCTCCGCGACGAGGACGACCGGGATCGCGTGCCGCTTCGGCTCCGCGAGCTCGTCGAGATCGCGACCGACGGCTACGCCGAGCTGCGGAGGGCGCGGCCGGAGGCCGTGCCGGTGCCCGAGGCGGCGGACGTGACGGCGCTCGGGGTCGGTCGTGGCGTGATCGACTACGTCGCCTCGCTCTCCGACGACCAGGCCCTCGCGGTCTCCGAGGCGATCGACGGACGCCCCGACCGGCTCTGGGACATCGGCCAGAACCTCTGATCAGTCCGGCGGCTCGGTGGCGACCTCGACCGCCACGGAGGTGCCGGCCGCGACGATCGCGAACCGCACGACGGTCTGCACCGCGGCATCCGAGGGAAGCCCCTCGCCCGCCGGCGGGAGTTCGAGCGACCAGCCGGGCTCCGCACGCACGCGGCCGCCGGCATCCAGGGGCGCGGACGCCTCGCCCGCGAGCGCGCCGTCGGGCATCCAGCCGTAGCGCGTCACGACGGCGTCCGACAGGTCGAGCTCGAGCCGGTGCGTGCCGAGCAGCTCGAGGCGCCCCCGCTCGGCGTCCAATCCGATCGCGGCCACCGGGAACGCGCCCTGCCGCTCGAGGAGGTCGCGACCCCGGGCGACCAGCTCGGACCAGGCCGGGTCGTCCGCGGGGTCGAGGCCGGCGACCTCGACCGCGGACCCGTCGCCGAGTTCGAGGGTCTCGCTCGCCGCGCCGGGTCGTCGGATGGCGCCGGGCGCGGGCGCGGCCTGCGCGCGTTCGACGAGCGCCCTCAGGTCGTCGACCTCGTCGTCGGCGATGGCGCCCTCGAAGGAGCCGACGGCGCCGACGGCGACCGACCGCCATCCCGCGAGGCGGCCGTCGGGGTCGACCTCGACGGTCTCGTACTCGGCCGGGACGCGTCGGCCGTCGGCGCGGACGTAGCGGAGCAGGGTCATCGTTCCTCCCCCCGGAACGTGCCGCCGAGCGTTCGCCCGAGGATCCCGAGGAACTCGGCGACGTGGCGGGGCTCGGCACCGTGGTCGTGGATGTCCGGCGCTCGACCGGGGTCGCCCATGATCGAGCCGCTGGTGTACGTGAAGACCTGGATCGTCTCGTAGCGGTCGGCCGAGTCGCGGAGCGACCGGTCGAGGTCGGTGATCAGGTCGGTGGTCAGCGTGTACGCCGGCAGCGCGGGAAGCGCCGGCACCCCCGGCGACGCGGGCACCGCGGGCAGCGCCGGTGCGACGCCCCCGAGCGGCAGGGCGGCGTAGGCCGCGACGACGCGCTGCGCGAACGCTCCCATCGTCACCCCCGCCGCCGCCGTCCGGGCGTTGGCGGCGTTGCGCGCCAGCATAGCCGCCTGCAGGTTCGCGGCGATCGTGGCGGGAGCGACACCGGGCGGACCGGTCGTCGCCCCGACCGGCGGCTCGTGCCCGGTGATTCGCACGTAGTCGCCGGGGCGCTGCTGGTACTCGTCCTGCAGGCCGATCAGGTGACCGAACTCGTGCGGCACGGTCGACGCCGAGTCCGGGTCGTTGCGGAACCAGGTGCCGGCGTCGGATCGGCCGTTGCCCGCGACCACGTTGACGGTCATCGCGGCGGGTCCGCTCCCGCGGACGAGGCGGAACTCGAGTTCCACCCGCTGCGGGGGTGCGTCCCGGACCGCGGCGAACCGGTTCCAGACGCGAGGCACGTGCGAGAACCACACCTCCCTCGGCGCGAGACCGGTGAAGTTCACCGCCACGGTCACCACCATGCGGTCGCCCGAGATCTCCCACGAGTAGCGGGACGCATTGCCGCCCGTGTTCCCGAACGTCGCTCCGCCGACCTCCTCGGTCCACTGGCGTTCGATGAACCCGACGGTCGATGCGGGAGCGACCGCGTCGAGCGCCGTCCAGGTGGCCGCATCGGCGATGCCCGACGCCGGCAGCGGAGGCACCCGCCCGGTCTGGAACGCGCGGACCGCCGATGTCGTCAGCGGTCCGAAGACCCCGTCGACGGCGAGCGCCGGCGACGCGCCCGCCGTGTTCAGCTTCTGCTGCAGCTCGCGCACCGCGGCGCCCCGCAGGATGCCTCCGGCCCCGACGACCGGATGCAGGCTCGTGCCCGGCACCTGCACGCCGAGCGGATTCGCCGTGCCGCTCGCGGTGTGCTGCTCGACCGGGGTCGCGCTCAGCCCCTCGAGCGCGATGAAGCCGCCCGGCCTGGCGGTGTCGAGCACGCGCCAGACGTCGGCGTCGATGATGCTCGTCGGCAACCGGTGCAGGACCAGCACCTCGATGGCGATGATGGCGGGCTGCATCTCGGGGCCGTAGACCGCGTTGACGACGAGGCGCGGCGAGATGCCGAGGGCGTTCAGCTTCTGCTGGGCGAACCCGACGTCGACGTGATCGGCCCCGGGGGCGAGGACCGCGCGGACCGGCGCCGGCAAGGCCGCGAAGGCGCCGTCGAGGGAGGTCCAGGTGGCACCGTCGAGCACGCCGGTCGGCGGGATCCCGCGCGCTCCCTGGAACGTGCGGACCGCGCCCTCGGTGAGCGGGCCGTACTGCCCGTCCTCGACGAGCGGGCCGGCCGAGGCCTGCAGCCTGCTCAGCTTGCGCTGCGCCTCCTTGACGAACTCGCCGCGCGAACCCGCGCGCAGCGTCGGCTTCGCCGGCGGGACGACCGGCTGCCGCTGGACCTGCAGCAGCCTGCTGACCACGGCCCCCTGGCGCCCGCCGTTGCCGACGAGCCGCTGCAGGCCGATCGCCCAGGCCGGCGGCACCGCGGGGGACGCGCGCGTCCGTCCCGCGTCGAGCGGGCTCGCTCGGGACGCGCTGCGTCCCGTCGGGCTCGGCGCGCCGCGTCGATGGTCCCCGACCGCGCGTTCGGAGGACATGTCGGCATTCTGTCCACTCCCCGGGTCGGCCACGTGCCCGATCGGGCGGACCCGAGGGCAGCGGGTGCGGCCGACTCCCGGACGCGACGGCGTCGGGCCGCGAGCCGCGCCTCCGGCCGGAGGCGCAACGGCGGATCAGGACGCGGGCTCGAGCGCGCGCCGGGCGTCGCGCGTGAGGCCGTCGGCGATCGCGTCGAGCAGCGGCGAGCCCAGGTTCCACTGCTGCCAGTGCAGCGGCACGTCGACGGGCGGTCCGCCGAGCGCGACGAGCCGGCCGTCGGCGAGCTCGGCATCGGACTGGAACCCCGGGAGGAGCCCCCACCCGAGCCCGAGCTTGATCGCGGTCGCGAAGTCGTTCGACGCGGGCACGAAGTGCCGCGGCGGATCCGTGGCATCCGCGCCGACGAGACGCAGGTACTCGCCCTGCAGGTCGTCGCGCCGGTCGAAGTCGACTCGCGGTGCCGCGGCGAGCGACGCGGCATCCGCCCCGCCCGGACACCAGCGCGCGACCCAGGCCGGGGTCGCGACCGCGGTGTACCGCATGACGCCGAGCGGGCGCACGAGGCATCCGGCGACCGGCGTCGCCTGCGAGGTCACGGCGCCCATGACCGTGCCGGATTCGAGGAGGCCGGCCGTGAAGTCCTGGTCGTCGCGGTGCAGGTCGAAGACGACCGCGTGGGTCTCGGCGATGCGTGCGAGCGCGGGCAGGAACCAGGTGGCGAGCGAGTCGGCGTTGACGGCGAGCGGCACGGTCGTGGGGCGAGCGGATGCCGCGTCGTCGCCGCCGAAGGCGGCGAGCGCGTCGTGTTCGAGCAGCGCGAGCTGACGCGCGAGACGCACCACGGCGGCACCGGCTTCGGTGGGCCGGACGGGCTTCGAGCGCACGACGAGCACGCGGCCGAGGCGCTGCTCGAGCTGCTTGACTCGCTGCGAGACCGCCGACGGCGTGACGCGGAGCTCGGCGGCGGCGGCCTCGAACGTGCCGCCGTCGATCACCGCGGCGAGCGTGCGCGCGAGGTCGAGCGGAATCTGCATGAAGCAATGCTAATGCTGGTGAAGAATCCTGAGCTGGATTTCAGTGGGGCGACGACATAGCTTCGAGCACATGGAACTCTCCGTGCTCGCCGCCGGCCTCGGTCTCGGCTTCTCGCTCATCATCGCCATCGGCGCGCAGAACGTGTTCGTGCTGCGCCAGGGGATCCGGCGCGAGCACGTGTTCGTCGTCGCGGCGATCTGCACGGTCTCGGATGCGCTGCTCATCGTCGCGGGCGTCGGCGGCATGGGGGCGATGCTGCAGGCCATGCCATGGCTCGTGGGCGTCGCCCGCTGGGCGGGCGCGATCTTCCTCGTCGGGTACGCGCTGCTCGCCGCGCGTCGCGCGCTGCGCGGCAGCGACGAGGGGCTCCGGGTGCAGGAGGACGCGACCGATGGTCGAGGAGCGCGGATCGAGGATCGAGAGCCTGCACGGGGTGGTCTCGATACGGGCGCTGGCGCGTCCTACTCGACCACCGGGGTGGCGATGACCGCGGTCCGAACCCGGAGCGCGGTCCTCCCCGTCGTGCTCACGTGCCTCGCCCTCACCTGGCTGAACCCGCACGTCTACCTCGACACCGTCGTACTGCTCGGCTCCGTCGGCGCCACGCACGGCGACGCCCGCTGGACCTTCGCGCTCGGCGCGGTCGTCGCGAGCGCGGTCTGGTTCTTCGCCCTCGCGTACGGCGCGCGCCTGCTCGGCGGCGTGCTCGCGAGCCCCCGAGCGTGGCGCGTGCTCGACGGCATCATCGCGGTCGTGATGCTCGCGATCGCCGTCTCGCTGGTGCTCCCCGCCTGAACTGGGGATTGCGGGGCACGCCCCGAGGCGTGCTAGCGTGTCCGCCATCGTGAGTACTGACACCTGTCGCTGCTGTCGCCGCTAGGCGATCGTCCTCCCCGACGATCCCAGGGCGCGATTCCTCACGCGCCGCCGACCGCAGCCCAGCTCACGCCGCATCCGACGCGTCCGCGTCAGCCCAGCGGCATCCGTCTCGAGACCCGCTCCCTCCGATGGAGGACACGAGACCGGATGCCACGGGCAGACGTCCAAGGATGCCGGGGCCGCATCGTCGGCGCACCACCCTCCCGGCACCCTCGAAAGGACCAGCACATGTCCGGCATCCCCGTCCTCGACCTCTCCCTGCTGAACGGCACGCCCGAGCAGCAGGCGCAGTTCCGCGACGAACTCCGCCGCGCGACCCACGAGGTCGGCTTCTTCTCGCTCGTCGGCCACGGCGTGCCGGCCGAGCTCATCGACCGCGCGTACGAGGTCGCCCGCGCGTTCTTCGCGCTCCCCGAGTCGCACAAGCTCGCGATCGAGAACGTGAAGAGCCCGCACTTCCGCGGCTACACCCGCATGGGCGGCGAGCGCACACAGGGTCGCGTCGACATCCGCGAGCAGATCGACATCGGCGCCGAGCGCCCCGCCGTCCCGGTCGGCCCCGACACCCCCGACTACCAGGTGCTGCAGGGCCCGAACCTCTGGCCCGAGGCGCTGCCCGAGCTGCGCGAGGTCGCCGAGGAGTGGATCCGCCGGCTCGACGAGGTCGGCACGCGACTGCTCCGCGCCTGGGCCGAGGCGCTCGGCGCGCCATCCGACACCTTCGACGCGGCGTTCGCGACCCCGTCGCCGTACATGAAGATCGTGCGCTACCCCGGCGTCGAGGCCGAGCAGCCGGCCCAGGGCGTCGGCGCGCACAAGGACCTCGGCGTGCTCACGCTCCTCTCGGTCGAGGAGGGCAAGGCGGGCCTCCAGGTCGAGAAGGACGGCGAGTGGATCGACGTCACGCCGCCGGCCGGCTCGTTCGTCGTGAACATCGGCGAGCTCCTCGAGATCGCCACGGGCGGCTACCTGAAGGCGACGCTGCACCGCGTGGTCTCGCCCGAGCCCGGCACCGAGCGCATCTCGATCCCCTACTTCCACGGCCCGTCGCTGGACGCGACGATCCCGACGATCGACCTGCCGCCGGCGCTCGCCGCCGAGGCGCCAGGCGTCACCCAGGACCCGGCGAACCCGCTGCACGCGGTGTTCGGCGAGAACTGGCTGAAGAGCCGCCTCCGCGCCCACCCCAACGTGGTCGAGGCGCAGCACCCGCGCCTGCTCGTCGGCGCCTGAGCCTCGGATGCCGCGTCCGCGCCGGGCGGGCGCGGCATCCGCTTCACCGGGACCGGCACCCGCCACCCCGGCCCTCTCTCCGAGAGCGTGTACGATCCGTGCACGCCCCACCCCGGCGGACGTGTCGAAATCGGGTTCCCCCGTTCGTCGTACGTGCGTAGCGTGACCGAGAGAAGGGATTCCGTCATGGAGTACGCACTGTTCTACGCCGAGGGCGCCGACGCGCTGCCCTACGATCCCGCCCAGGACGACGTGGGCGAGTGGGTGGACGACGTCGAGGCGCGCGGCGTCTCCGAGTACGGCGAGCGGCTGCGGCCCGAGCAGGATGCCACGACCGTGCGCGTGCGCGGCGGCGAGGTGCTCGTGGTCGACGGCCCGTTCACCGAGTCGAAGGAATCGATCGGCGGGTTCGACGTGATCGACGCCCGCGACCTCGACGAGGCGATCGAGGTCGCGTCGAAGCATCCGGTGGCGTCGTTCGGACGCGTCGAGATCCGGCCGTTCGTGCGGTGGCCCGACGCCGCCCCGGGCTCCCGGATCGTGCCGCCCGGCTTCGCCGACCGAGCGGTCGAGGGGCGTCGCTACCTCATGCTCGTCGTCGTCGAGCCCGGCGGCGAGCGCGCCGCGGCCGACGGCCGCCCTGTGGAGGACGACGGCCCGGAGGCGTGGGTGCGCGAGATGGACGGCCGCGGCGTGCGGCTCTTCGGCGAGGTGCTGCGGGGCCCGGCGGATGCCACGTTCGTGCGGCGCCGGCACGGCGAGGTGCTCGTGACCGACGGCGGATTCGCCGAGGCGAAGGAGTGGATCGCGGGCTTCGACCTCATCGAGGTGCGGGGCGGTCTCGCCGAGGCGATCGAGGTGGCCTCGAAGCATCCGATGGCGCGCGGCGGCGCGATCGAGCTCCGTCCGATGTGGCCGTTCGACGTGCACGAGGACCACGTCGCGCGTGCCGGGCGGGAGGCCGCGGAGCGCGGCGTCCGACGCGAGCCGGCGGCGTCCGAGGTGCTCGCGGAGGTCGCGCGCTGACGGGTCGGGCGGACGACGCGGGCGCCGTCGGGAGGGCGGTGCCGGGTGCGGACGGGGCGGACCCGGTCGCACCCGGGATCGCCGACGCGCTGCGCGACGCGTACGCGTCCGAGTGGGCGCGCGTCGTGGCGACGCTGATCCGCGTCACGGGCGACTGGGACGTCGCGGAGGATGCCGCGGCCGGCGCCTTCGCACGTGCGGCCGAGACCTGGCCGCGCGACGGCATCCCCCGGAATCCGGGTGCGTGGCTCACGACCGCGGCGCGCAACCTCGCGCTCGACCGGCTCCGCCGGCGCGGGGTCGAGGCCGACAAGGTCAGGGAGTGGATCGCGATGGAGGAGCTGTCCGGCAGGGCGGGCGGACCGCCCGACCCGGCCGACCTCGCCGGCGACGCGCTCGGCGGCGAGCCCGATTGGGACGACCGGCTCCGACTGGTCTTCACGTGCGCGCACCCCGCCCTGCCGATGGAGTCGCGCGTCGCGCTCACGCTCCGCACGGTCGCCGGCCTCGACACCGGCGAGATCGCGCGCGCCTTCCACGTGCCGGAACCGACCATGGGGCAGCGCATCTCGCGCGCGAAGCGCAAGATCCGGCACGCCGGCATCCCCTATCGCGTGCCGACCGCCGACCTGCTGCCCGAACGCCTCGGCGGCGTGCTCGCGGTGCTCTACCTGGTCGCGAACGAGGGCTACCTCGCCTCGCACGGCGACGCGCTGCAGCGACTGGACCTGTCCGCCGAGGCCATCCGGCTCGCCCGACTCGTCGTCGACCTCATGCCCGACGCCGACGAGGCGCGAGCGCTGCTCGCGCTCATGCTGCTCCAGCACGCGCGCTCAGCCGCACGCGTCGACGCCGAGGGCGACCTCGTGCCGCTGCCCGAGCAGGACCGCGCGGCGTGGGACGCCGCCGAGATCGCCGAGGGGCTGGCGCTCCTCGGGTCGGCAGCGGGCCGGGCGGGGGACGCGAGCCGCGAGGGCCCCGCGCCGGCCCGGCCCTACCGCCTGCAGGCGGAGATCCAGGCCGTGCACGTCCGCGCCCGGACGGCCGACGAGACCGATTGGCGCGCCATCGTCGCCCGCTACGACGCCCTCGCGATGCTCGCCGACTCGCCGTTCGTCGCCCTGAACCGCGCGATCGCGCGCGGCATGGCGCTCGGGCCGCAGTCCGGCCTCGACGACCTCGCGCTGCTCGAGGCATCCGGTCGCCTGGACGGCTACCACCTGCTGCCCGCAGCGCAGGCCGACCTGCTCCGCAGGCAGGGCGAGACGGATGCCGCGGCCGCGCGGTACCGCGAGGCGATCGCGCTCGCCCGCACGGCTCCCGAGCGCCGGTTCCTCGAGCGCCGCCTCGCCGAGATCGCCCGCTCGTGAGCCGATCGCATCCACCGATCGGTGGAGGCGAAGATCGACCGCTCCACGGCTGTCGCGACGCCCGCGTGAAGAGGAGCATCGAGGGCATGGACACCACACCGAACCGCGAGGCGCCCGCCGTGCGCATGCGCGGACTCCGCAAGCAGTACGGCGCGGTCGCCGCCGTCGACGGCATCGACCTCGACATCTCGCACGGCGAGACCTTCGCGCTGCTCGGCCCGAACGGCGCGGGCAAGTCGACCACGATCGAGATCCTCGAGGGCTACCGCCTGCGCACCGCGGGCGAGGTCACCGTCCTCGGCGTCGACCCCGCCCACGGCGGGCTCGACTGGAAGTCGCGACTCGGCATCGTGCTGCAGTCCGAGACCGAGAGCGGCGTCATGACCGTGCGCGAGCAGCTCCTGCACTTCGCGCACTTCTACCCGGACCCGCGCGACGTCGACGAGGTGATCGCGGCGATCGGCCTCGAGCACAAGGCCCGCACGCGCATCTCGAAGCTCTCCGGCGGCCAGCGCCGCCGCGTCGACGTCGCCCTCGGCATCATCGGGCGACCCGAACTGCTCTTCCTCGACGAGCCGACCACGGGCTTCGACCCGGAGGCCCGACGCGAGTTCTGGCAGCTCATCCGCTCGCTGAAGGACGAGGGCACGACCATCCTGCTGACCACGCACTACCTCGACGAGGCGGCGCAGCTCGGCGACCGCGCCGGGATCATCCTCGGCGGACGTCTCGTCGACGTCGGGCCCGTCGACCGGCTCGGCGGTGCCGAGGCGCGCGTGCCGATCGTCAGGTGGCGCGACCGCGCGGGCACGGCCCGCGAGGTGCGCACCGAGCAGCCCGCCGAACTGGTCGCGAGCCTCGTCCGCGACCTCGACGGCGAGCCCGCCGGGCTCGAGGTCATCCGCCCGAGCCTCGAGGACATCTACCTGGACCTGGTGCGCGCGGCAGGCGCCGCGGCACCCGACGCCGAGGAGGCCGTCGCTTGAGCACCGTCGACACGGCCACCGCCGCGAACGCGCGCCGCGCGCGCCGAGGCATCCGCCCGACCGGCACCGGCACGCCGCCGGCGGCCGCCCGGCCCGGCCGCATCGCGGTCGGCGCCTCGCGCATCGGCTACGAGGTGCGCAGCTACTTCCGCTCCCCCGACGCCGTGTTCTTCACGTTCCTGTTCCCGGTGATCATGCTCGGGATCTTCACCGCGGCGTTCAGCGCGTCGGGCGAGATCCAGCCCGGCCCGAACGCCGAGTCCATCAGCGTCGGCGCCTACTACCTGCCGGGCATGCTCGCCGCGGGCATGCTGCTCTCGGGGGTGCAGAACCTCGCGATCGACATCGCGACCGAGCGCAGCAACGGCACCCTCAAGCGCCTCGGCGGCACCCCGCTCTCGCCCGTGTCGTACTTCATCGGCAAGATCGGGCAGGTCTTCGTCACCGGCGTGCTGCAGGCCGCGCTGCTGCTGCTCGTCGCCTCGACGCTCTACGGCATCGCCCTGCCGACCGAGCCCGAGGCGTGGATGACGTTCGCGTGGGTGTTCGTGCTCGGCGTGGCGACCTCGGCACTCCTCGGCATCGCCCTCTCGGCGCTGCCGCGCTCGAGCCGCAGCGCGACGGCCGTGGTCATCCCCATCGTGCTCGTGCTCCAGTTCATCTCGGGCGTGTACCTGCAGTTCAACGAGCTGCCCGAGTGGATGCAGAACATCGCGAGCCTCTTCCCGCTGAAGTGGATGGCGCAGGGCATGCGCGCCGCGTTCCTCCCCGACGACTTCGCGGTGCTCGAGCAGTACGAGGCGTGGGACCTCGGCTGGGTCGCCGTGGCGCTGCTGACCTGGCTCGTGGTGGGCCTCGTGATCAGCCGCCTCACGTTCCGCTGGATCCGACGCGACGCGTGATCGCTGCGCGACGCGAGAACCCTGTGGGAGCCTGAGTCCATGCAGAACGTGCGGTGGTGGGATGCCGCGGCGGCGGCGGTCACGGTCGTGATCGCCGCCATCTCCCTGCTCGATCCGCCGTTCGGCGCCGACGACGTCGGGACCTGGGCGGTCGCGGGGGCCTTCCTCGTCGTCCACTTCGCGTGGGGCCGTCGGTGCGTGCCCGTGGCCGCGCCCCGCGCCCACCTCGCGATCTCGATCACGTACGCCGTCCTCCTCGCGGTCGGCACCGCGATCGAGCCGTCGTTCGCGATCCTGCAGGCGTTCCTCTACCCGTTCGTCTGGTCGACGTCGCCGAACACGCGCAGCGCGATCGTCGCGAACATCGCCATCGCGGTCGCGATCGTCGTCGGCTACGCGGTGCGGGCGTGGCCCGCCGGCCTCGTGGTCGGGGGCGCGGTGGCTGCGCTGTCGGTCGGCTTCAGCATCGCACTCGGCCTCTGGATCACGCGGATCGCGCAGTTCGGCGAGGAGCGGGCCCGCCTGCTCGCCGAGCTGCAGGCCGCGCAGGGGCAACTGGCGGCGATGCACCGGGACGCGGGCGTCGCCGACGAGCGGGCCCGGCTCGCACGCGAGATCCACGACACGATCGCGCAGAGCCTGACGGGGATGGTGATGGTCGCCCAGCGCACCGGACGACGGCTCGTCGGGGTCGAGGGCGAGGCCGCGGCATCCGCTCGAGACGATGTCGAGCTCATGGAGCAGATGGCCCGCGAGGCCCTCACCGAGGCGCGGGGACTCGTCGCGTCGCTCGCGCCGATCGAGTCGGACGGCGGCCTGGGCGAGGCGCTGCGCCGGCTCGCCGAGACGTTCGAGCGCGAGACCGGCGTGCGGGTGTCGGTGACGACGGATGCCGCGGGGCTCGACCGCGAGCTCGAGGTCGTGCTCCTGCGCTGCGCGCAGGAGGCGCTCGCGAACGTCCGCAAGCACGCGCGTGCGAGTTCCGCCGACATCGTCGTCACGACGGCGGGGACGCCGCCGGAGATCGTGCTCGCCGTGCGCGACGACGGCGTCGGACCGGGCGACGCCTCGCCGGGGGACGGCGGCTTCGGGTTGGCCGGCATGCGCGATCGGGTCGCCCTCGTGGGCGGGCGGCTCGAGTTCGCCGCGGGGCGCGACGGCGGCACCGTGCTGCGCGTGGTCGTTCCCGCGCGGCAGGCCCTCGAGGGGCGCGATGCCACGGCGGGAGCGGACGCATGATCGATCCGATCCGGGTCGTGGTCGCCGACGACCACCCCATCGTCCGGGCGGGCATCGTCGGGCTGCTGGAGTCCGAGCCCGGCATCGACGTCGTCGGCGAGGCCGTCGACGGCGCCGAGGCGGTCGCGCTCGCGGACGAGCTGCGGCCCGACCTCGTGCTCATGGACCTGCGGATGCCGGTGCTCGACGGCGCCGCCGCGACGGAGCGGATCCTGGCATCCGCCGGCCCGTCCGGGACGCGCGTGCTCGTGCTCACGACCTACGAGACCGACGACCACATCCTCGCCGCGATCGAGGCGGGCGCGAGCGGGTACCTGCTGAAGGCCGCACCGCAGGAGGAGATCCTCGCCGGCATCCGCTCGGTCGCCGCGGGCGAGACCGTGCTGGCGCCGTCGATCGCGGCGAAGCTCGTCGCGCGCGTGCGCACGGGCGCGACGGCGGCCGCCGCTCCCCCGCCCGCGCTCTCGCCGCGCGAGCTCGAGGTGCTGCGGCTGGTCGCCGACGGCAGGTCGAACCCGGAGATCGGCCGGGCGCTGCACATCGGCGAGGCGACCGTGAAGACGCACCTGATCCACGTGTTCGAGAAGCTCGAGGTCGGCGACCGCACGCGCGCCGTCACGCGCGCGATGGAGCTCGGGCTGCTCTGATCCGCACCCGCGCCGTCGTCCGCGTGCTCGCGGCTCCGGCGGCTCGGGACCCGTACGCTGGGCCGGTGGGATCAGGACGAGGGACCCGGCGCATCGGGCGTGCGGAGCACCCGCGTCGGCCGCGGCGCGGTGCGCGCGCCGCGCTCCCGGCACCCGGCCGCGATCGCGCCCTCCCGGCGTCGGCCGACGGGGCGGGGGTGCTCGTCGTCCTGAACCGGTCGGCCGGGACGAGCGTGGTCCGTTCCGACCCGGCGAACGTGCTGCGGGAGCGCCTCCCCCGCGCCGAGCTGCGGTTCCTGGAGCCCGGCGAGGAGCCGGGGGCCGTCGTCGCGGAGGCGCTCGCCCGGCCGGTGCCGCCGCGCATCGTCGGCGTCTGCGGCGGCGACGGGTCGGTCGGCGCGGTCGCGCACGTGGCGCGCGCCGCAGGCGTGCCGCTCCTCGTCGTGCCGGGCGGCACGTTCAACCACTTCGCCCGCACGGCGGGCGTGGCGTCGGCCGACGATGCCGTCGACGCCCTGCAGGCGGGCGAGGGCGTGCGGGCGGATGTCGCCGAGCTCGCGTTCGGCGAGACCCCGCCGATCACGGTCCTGAACTCCGCGTCGGTCGGCGTGTACCCCGACGTCATCGCGCTGCGCGAGCGGCTGCGGCCCCGGTTCGGGAAGTGGCTCGCGGGCCTCCTCGCCGCGGAGCGGATGCTGCGGCGCTCCGAGCCCGTGGCGGTGGTGGTCGGCGGACGTCGGGCCGAGGTCTGGGCGCTCTTCGTCGGCGTCGGGCGCAACGACCGCGGCATCCATGCGCCCCTGCAGCGGCGGGAGCTCGACGACGGCGTGCTCGACGTGCGCGTGCTGCACCGCGGTTCGCGGACGGGTGCGATCGCGGCGCTCGCCTTCGGGCAGCGGACCGCCTCCGTGCTGCGTCGGCTCCGGCTCGTCCCCGAGCGCGTCGAGGCGTTCACGTCCACCGGCCTCACGATCGACGTGCGCCCGCGGAACGGGCTGCCGCCCGGATTCGTGCACGACGGCGAGGTCGCGCTCGACGCGCCGGCCGCGGCATCCGCCGACCTGTCGGCACCCGGGTACCGCACGCGCGTCCGCGTGGTTCCGGCGGCGATGGATGTCTACCGTCCGGCGGCTCGGCCCGTCGCCGGCTGAGGGTCAGCCCGTCGCCGGTCGTCAGGTCGTGGGCAGGGTGTGCCAGAGGTCGAAGGCGACGGATGCGGCGCCGTCGGCGTCGCCCTCCTCGCAGAGGCGGATCAGTTCCTCGTGACGCGCGACCGACGCCGCCCCGCCGAGGGAGGAGAAGCGGAGCAGTTCGGCGCGCCGGACGAGGGGGGTGAACTGGTCGAGCACGGCCGCGAGCGCGCGGTTCCCCGAGACGGCGACGGGAACGGCATGGAGGTCGTCGTCCGCGTCGAGCGCGGCACGCACGTCGCCCTCGTCGAGTGCTGCCGCGAAACGCGAGTTGGCGGCACGCATGGCGGCGAGGTCGTCCGCGGAGAGACGCCTGGCCGCCTCGCCCACCGCGAGCCGGTGCATCGCCGCGACCACGTCACGGGCGTCCCGCGCGGCGCGGAGGTCGATCTCGCTCACGGTGGTCGAGCGGCCCGGCTGCGCGATCACGAGACCGCCCTCCGCGAGGCGCAGCAGCGCCTCCCGGACCGGGGTGCGGCTGACCCCGAGCCACGCCGCCAGGTCACCGTCCTTCAGCTGCTCGCCGGGCTCGAGGGTCCCATCCACGATGGCGCCACGCAGGCGCTGGAAGACGTCGTCGCGGAGGAGCGGGCGTTGCACGCCGGGCACGTCGGTGGGGATGGGCATGCAATATATCTCGCACACTCGGCCGGGTCCGTCAAACCCCGGAGCGGCAGGTCGTGGAGGGGCCATTCGTCCCGATCCGAACTCGACTTCGATTGATATGCAATATATTGCGAGCAATCCGTGTTGTTCAGGTCAGCGGGCGATGCTCGCCCGCTCACCCACCCGGGGAACCCGGGTCGATCGAAGGGAAGACATCGAGATGAACACGAACACCGAGCGGCCCACCATCGTGCTGGTGCACGGCGCCTTCGCCGACTCGTCCAGCTGGACGGGCGTGATCGAGCGGCTGCAGCGCGACGGCTACCGCACGATCGCCGTCGCGAACCCGTTGCGCGGGCTCCAGTCCGATGCGGCCTACCTCCGCAGCACCCTCGAGGCCATCGACGGGCCGATCGTGGTCGCCGGGCACTCGTACGGCGGCAGCGTGATGAGCGAAGCCGTCGCCGGAACCGCCGACGTGCGCGCACTGGTCTTCGTCGCGAGCTTCCAGCTCGAGGCCGGCGAGAGCACGGGCGAGCTGGCGGCGAAGTTCCCCGGCGGCGAGCTGGGCCCCGCTCTCGCCGAGGTGCCGTTCGCCGTGCCCGGGGGCGAGGGCACCGACCTCTCCATCACGCAGGAGGAGTTCCACCGCGTCTTCGCCGCCGACGTGTCGGAGGACACCGCGGCGCTCATGGCGGCGATCCAGCGCCCGATCGCCGCGAACGCGCTCGCCGATGCCGCGACGCACGCCGGCTGGAAGGACGTGGAGTCGTGGAGCCTCGTGACCCTGGAGGACCTCGCCATCCCCGCGGAGTCCATGCGATTCATGTCCGAGCGGGCCGGTTCGCACACGGTCGAGGTCCACGCCTCGCACGCGGTGACCGTCTCGCACCCCGAGGAGGTCGCGCGGCTGATCGGCGAGGCCGCGATGTCCACCGCCCGCCCGGCGGCACAGCTCGCCGCACGGTGAGCGGATGGGCGAGGGAACGGAGAAGGAGGAACAGGTGAACACGTCGTCATCCGCGCGCGGAGTGATCTCCGCCGCCATCGACGCCATGGATGCGCACGACGCGGAGGCGCTCGCCGAGCTCTTCGTGGCCG
Source organism: Agromyces luteolus (assembly GCF_009729855.1). GTDB lineage: Bacteria > Actinomycetota > Actinomycetes > Actinomycetales > Microbacteriaceae > Agromyces > Agromyces luteolus. The sequence goes on from NZ_WODA01000017.1 coordinate 137,438, forward strand.
GCGGGTCGGTCGAGGACGAGAACGAGGTCCATACCGGCCGGGCCGCCATCCGTCGATGGTTCGCCGCCACCCCGGAGATCGCGCTCGAGGTGCTGCGGGAGCGGTCCTCGGGCCCGGACCACGAGGTCGAGGCGAAGGCGCACGGGGACTATCCCGGGAGCCCGTTGACGTTCCGCTACCGCTTCCGGCTCGCGGGCGACCGGATCGAGGCCGTGACCATCACGCCGGCCTGAGCCCTCGACGCTTCCGGCGTCGCCGACCCGGCGACGCCGGAACGTCGGGCGACGTCGGGCTGTCGGGCGACGTCGGGCACCGCCGCCTAGAGTTCGACGCCCACGAGCACGGGCTCGGGGTGCAGCACGATCCCGAACTCGGCCTGCACGCGGCCCTGCACGAACCGCGCGAGCTGCGCCAGTTCGTCGGCGCTCGCGCCGCCCCGGTTGGTGAGGGCGAGCGTGTGCTTCGACGAGATCGCCGCGCGCGAGCCCGGCAGGGCGAATCCACGACGGATGCCGCTGTGCTCGATGAGCCACGCCGCCGAGAGCTTGACGAGCGGCTCGGCCGGGTCGGCGTGGGCGCGCACCTCGGCCGCCTCGGCCTCGGCCTGGTGCGCGAGGAAGGCGTCGAGCGGCGACTGCGCCTCGAGCTCGGCGAGCGGCACGACCGCGTCGGGCTCCTCGGGCTCCACGTACCAGCGGGGCGCATCGCCCGGCAGCGTCCGCGCGACGCGCTCGGAGACGATCGGGTTGGTGAAGAACGACCCGGCGCTCACCGAGTCGGGGTCCTCGGGGTCGAGCACCATGCCCTTGCCCGACCGGAGCGCGAGGACCGCCTCGCGCACGTCGGCGATCGGCACGCGGTCGCCGAGCTGCACGCCGAGCGCGCTCGCGAGCTGCGCGTACGCCACGGGCGTGCCGAGGGCCTGGCCGAGCACCTCGCGCTCGGCGGTGGTGTCGTGCAGGGCGACCTCGATCGAGACGACGACGCCCGCGAGCCCCTGCTTCAGCACCGAGGTGCGGTAGCCGAGTTCGAGCTCGTCGGCCGACATGCGACGCGGCCGGTCGGCGCCCTCGTCGAGGAACTCGATGCCGACGAGCGCGTCGGAGAGCTCCTGGCCGTAGGCGCCGATGTTCTGCACCGGCGCCGCGCCGACCGAGCCGGGGATGCCGCTCAGGGCCTCGAGCCCCGAGAAGCCGCGCTCGACCGTGAACGCCACGAGCTCGTCCCAGACCTCGCCGGCCTGCACGCGCAGGTGCACGCTTCCGGGCTGGGCGCCGGGCAGCACCTCGATGCCCTTCGTCGCGATCCGGATCACGGTGCCCGCGAAGCCGTCGTCGCCGACGAGCAGGTTCGAGCCGCCACCGAGGACCATCCACCGCCCGCCCGACGCGTCGGCCTCGCGCACGAGGTCGACGAGCTCGTGCGGCAGCGTCGCCGTGACCATCCGGTCGATCGGTCCGCCGACGCGCAGCGTCGTGAGGTCGGCGAACGGGACGTCGTGCTGCTCGCTCATGTCAGGCGAGCACCACGCGCACCTGCGCCTTGCCGAGCACGGTCGCACCCTCGAAGCTCACGGTGAGGTCGACGCGCACGGCGCGCGCCTCGGCGTCGAGCTGTCCGACCTTGGCCGTGACCGAGACATCCGCCCCGGTCTCGGGGTCGACGACGACCGGCCGGGTGAAGCGCACCTGGTAATCGGCGACGCGCGCGGGGTCGCCCGCCCAGTCGACCACGGGCTGCACCGCGAGGCCCATGGTGAGCATGCCATGGGCGAGCACGCCGGGCAGGCCCACCGACGCGGCGACGTCGTCGCGGTAGTGGATCGGGTTGAAGTCGCCCGAGGCGCCCGCGTAGCGGACGAGCGAGTCGCGGGTCAGGTGGAACTCGCGCTCGGCGACGATGTCGCCGACGGCGAGCGCGTCGAAGTCGGGGGCCGCGGGGGCGGCGACGGTCTCGGGCATCAGTCGTCTCCTCGCACGACGAGGGTGGAGATCGCGGTGACGACGTGCGCGCCCCCCGCGTCGGTGATCACGGACTCGGCGGTGACCATCGAGTGCGCGCCGAGCGTCTTGACGCTCGAGACGGTCAGCGTCGCGGTCAGCTCGTCGCCCGCGACGATCGGCCGCGTCGAGGTGAACCGCTGGTCGCCGTGCACGACGCGCGTGAAGTCGATGCCCGCGTCGGGCTCGGCGAGCAGCTGCGCGAGCGTGTGCTCCTGCACGACGACCGCGAAGGTCGGCGGCGCGACGATGTCGGCGTGGCCGGCGGCGCGCGCGGCGTCGACGTCGACGTTGATCGGATTGGTCGCGAACACGGCACGCGCGAACTCGCGCACCTTCTCACGACCGACGAGGTACGGCGCGGTCGGCGCGAACTCGCGCCCCTGCAGCTCGGGGTTCACTGGCACCGTGCCAGTCTACGCAGCGCGCTTCGCGCGGCCCTGTCGAGGGCGGGCGAGCGGATGCCGCGGGCCCGCCGCTCCGCCCCGCCTCAGCGCTTGCCGCCGCCGAGGAGCCCGCCGAGCAGGTCGCCCAGCCCGCCGAGGCCGCCGAGGCCGCCGGCCGATCCGCCCGACGCCCCTCCACCGGCGGCGCCGCCCAGCAGCCCGCCGAGCAGGTCGCCGATGCCGCCGCCCCCGCCCGTCGACGCATCGGACGACGACCCCTGCTGGCGCTTGGCGAATTGCCCGGCCAGGAAGCTGAGCACGATCGGCGCGAGGATCGGCAGCAGCTTCTGGATGAGGCCGGGCTCGGCCTTCCCCTCGGCCGACCCGAGCTTCTGCACGACCTGGTCGGTGTTCGCGCCGAAGACGTTGTGCACGATCTTGTCGCCGTCGTCCTCGTCGACCTCGTCGAGATCCACGCCGCCCTCGAACAGCTGCGGCGGATGGTGCTGCACGGCGCGTTCGAGCGAGGCCGCGCCCGCGGCATCCTGCGCGTTCGCCCCCATGCCGCCCAGCAGCGCCGGCAGCGCCTGGTCGACCGCCGCGCGCGCGGTGGCCTCGTCGACGCCGAGCCTCGAGGCGAGGTCGGCGATCGGGATGTTGGCGATGATGTCGTCGTACGAGGCCACGGGCCGTCCTTCCGCCTGTGCGCCCTCCCCCGGGCGCCCACGCTCACGCTAGCCGTCGTGCGGGGCGCGGGGAACCCCGCGCGGCGCCCGTCGGCGCACGGCGCCCGCCCAGCGCCCAGCGCCGACCCAGCGCCCAGCGCCGAGCGCCCCGCGCCCAGAAGTCGCACATGCACGCCACCACCCGCCATCCGCGACTTCTCGACGACGAGCCTTGTCCAGCACGACGCTTCGCGGTCGCCGCCCCGTTTCGAGAAGTCGCACCTGCACGCCACCACCCGCCATCCGCGACTTCTCGACGACGAGCCTGATCCTGCACGACGCTGCACGGTCGCCGTCCCATTTCGAGAAGTCGCACGTGCACGACACCACCCGCCATCCGCGACTTCTCGAGGTCGGGCGGCGTCGTCCAGGCTTCGACCCGAGTGCGAACGCGAACACGAGCGGGAGCACGGCCCAGCGCGAGTGCCGCGCAGTCTCAGTCGGCCTCGCGGAGCCGCGAGAGGCGGAGCCGCAGCGAGTCGAGCAGCAGCTCGAGCCCCTCCTCGAACGCGCGATCCGAGCGTGCGGCACCGCGCTCCGCGCCCGCGAGCAGTCGTCCGAGCGTCTCGGTCGGCCCCTGCGGCTGCCAGATGTCGTCGGGCGAGGCGAGGTCGAGTCCGAACCCGAGCGCGAACGAGTCGAGGATCGCGACGACCGTGAGGACCTCGTCCTCGGGGAAGCCGGCGTCGAGGAGGCCGGTCGCGAGGTTGTCGTAGCTCGCGATGACGAGCGGGTCGGTGATCGTCTTCCCGACGATGAGCGGGATCGCGTTGGGGTGCTCGGCGTACATGCGCCGCTGGGCGCGCAGGGTCGACGCGACGACCTCGTCCCACGCGCCCTCGGGGAGTTCGGGCAGGTACTGGGCCGCGATGCGGCCGCGGATGAGCTCGATGATCTCGTCGCGCCCGCGGACGTGGTTGTAGAGCGACGAGGGCGTGACGCCGAGGGTGCGCGCGAGCGCGTTCACGCCGAAGGGCTGCCCCGAGTCGACGAGCTCGAGCGCGGCGTCGGCGATGCGGTCGGCCGACAGCAGCGGGACCTTCGGCCTCGGCATGCGCACCTCCTCGTCGCGCCCAGCCTAGGGCGGTGCCGGAACGGATTCCGAATCACCCCTTCCCAACCGGCGGGTCGACGTGAATAATAAACGAACACCATTCGTTAGAGCGGATGCCACACCGGGCGCACCGCGAATCGTCCCCCCGCACCGTGATCCTCGCCGTGGTGCCGATGATCGGCCTCGCGCCGGCGAGCGTGTTCGGCGTGCTCGCGGTGTTCTCGCTCGCGATGCTCGCCACCACGGCGTGGCTGCCCGCGGCGCCCATCCTCGCTCCCGCCGCGAGCGACGCGGCCGCGGCATCCGCCACCGCATTCTCGCCGGGCTCGCGACGCGTGACCATCGCCGGGTTCGCCCTGCTCGCCTGCTTCGCCCTCTGGGCCGTGAGCGAGGACTCGCTGTGGGCCATGGCCGGCGTCATGGGCGCCGAGCAGGCCGCGCTCACGCCCGAGGGCCTCGGCCTCGCGCTGAGCGGCGCGACCGCGGGCGGCATCCTCGGCGCCATCCTGATCACGGTCGTCGGCGACCGGTTCGGGCGCGCGCTGCCGCTCGCGATCCTGCTGGCCGCCGGCGGCATCCTGAAGATCGTCGAGTCGACCGTGACCGACCCCACCGCGTTCATCGTCGTGTTCATCGTGTGGAACACCATCTACGCCGTCGCGTTCCTCTACTTCGTGTCGACGGCTGCGGCGCTCGACGCCGACGGGCGCTGGTCGGGCCCGCTGCTCGCGGTCTACCTCGTCGGCTCGGCGCTCACGCCGGTGATCGGCGCCGCGCTCGTCGAGGCGTTCGGCTTCCAGGGCTTCGGCATCGTGCTCGGCATCGCGAGCTTCGCGCTCATCACCCCGGTCGTGCTCGTCGCACGGTTCTCGCGCGAGGCGCAGGCCGCCGAGGCGGCGACGGATGCCGCGGCCGCGAGCCCGACGTCAGCGGACGCCGCCGATGCGCAGGAGGTCCGCGCATGACCCGCCGCACCGTGTACGTGAACGCGCGGGTGTTCACCGCCGACGAGCCAGCGTGGGCGGAGGCGATCGCCGTCGACGACGGGACGATCCTCGCCGTCGGGACGGAGCCCGAGGTCCGGGCCGCCGTCGGCGGCGCCGACCCGGGCGGCGCGGACGTCGAGACCGTCGACCTCGACGGACGGCTCGTGCTGCCCGGCGTCATCGACGCGCACACGCACCTCGTCATGATGGGCGAGGCGCTCGGCCGGGTCGGCCTGACCGACGCGCGCTCGCTCGACGAGATCCGGGCGCGACTCGTCGCGGCGCGGGCTGCGGCACCAGACGCACCCCGCGTGCTCGGCCGCGGCTGGCTGTTCGACTCCGTCCCGGGCAGCGCACCCACCGCGGCGATGCTCGACGAGGTGCTTCCCGACGTGCCCATCTACCTGGACGCCAACGACTACCACTCGTGCTGGGTCAACTCGGCGGCGCTGGCCGAGCTCGGCATCACGCGCGACACCCCCGACCCGATCGGCGGCCGCATCGGCCGCGACGCCGAGGGCGAGCCCGACGGCATGCTCTACGAGACCGCCGCGCAGCAGTACGCCTGGGAGCACCTCGCCGCGCAGGCGACCGACGCCGACCGCGATGCCGCCGTCGAGCGGACGATCGCCGCCTACCTCGCGACCGGCGTCACGGGCGTCGTCGACATGGCGTTCGACGAGCTCGGGCTCGCGGCGTTCCGCCGCGCCGCGGAGCGGCGCGGCGGCACCCTGCCGATCCGGGTCGTCGCGCACTGGTTCGTCGCGAACACGGGCGACGCGTCGGCGAACCTCGCGCAGGTCGCGCGCGCGGCCTCGCTCGCGGACGAGGTCGCCACGCCGTGGCTCCGGATCGCCGGGATCAAGCTCGTGCTCGACGGCGTGATCGACGCGTGCACGGCCGCGATGCGGCATCCGTACGTCGACGGGTCGAACGCCGAGCCGATCTGGCCGCTCGAGGCCCTGGAGCCCGTGGTCGCCGCCGCCGACGCGGCCGGTCTCCAGGTCGCGCTGCACGCGATCGGCGACGCGGCGAGCGGGATCGCGCTCGACGCGCTCGAGCACGCGCACGCGGTCAACGGCGACCGCGACCGCCGGCACCGCATCGAGCACCTCGAGTTCGTCGACCGGGCGGATGTCGCGCGCCTCGCGCGCCTCGGCGTCGTCGCGTCGATGCAGCCCGTGCACGCCGACCCGGCGATCTGGGCGAACTGGGCCGCGATGCTCGGCGACGAGCGCGCCGACCGCGGATTCCCGTGGACCGAGATCACCGACGCGGGCGCCGTGCTGGCGTTCTCGACGGACGCGCCGACGGCGCCGCACGAGGCACTGCCGAACCTGTACGTCGCCGCGACGAGGCGCTCGGCGCTCGACGACTCGTTCCCGGCGAACCATCCGGAGTACGCCGTGCCGCTCGCCGACGCCGTGCGGCACGCGACGCGCGACGCGGCCTACTCGTGCCGCGAGGAGGGGTCGCGCGGACGGCTGGCGCCGGGGCTCGCGGCCGACTTCGCGGTGATCGACCGGGACCCCTTCGAGCTCGGCGACGACGCGCTGCTCGAGGCCCGCGTCATCCGCACGGTCGTCGCGGGCCGCACCGCGTACCGGGCCGACGCGCGCCCGACCGAGTCGACGGATCGCGGGGCGCGCGCCGCCGCCTGACGCGCGGGGCCCGGGCATGTCGCGCCCGCGGCGCCCCCAATCGAGAAGTCGAAGATGGCGGGTCGCTCCCGCCATCTGCGACCGTTCGCACCCGCGCCCACTCCCCAGCCCGTGAAGGCCGCGGGCTCGATGCGATCGAGAAGTCGCAGATGCACGGCTCGTGCCGCCATCTGCGACTTCTCGATCTCGCGTGCCTGCGCGAGGCGGGCCAGACGTGGCCCGCGAGATCAGATAATTCGATCTTGACTTATATAAGGCGTGAGCGAATAATGAATGACATGCACGCGCTCGACATCCTCGGAGAACCGGTCCGTCGCCGGATCCTCGAGCTGCTCGCCGACGGCGAGCTGGCCGCCGGCGACGTCGGGCGCATCGTGCAGGCCGAGTTCGGCATCAGCCAGCCCGGCGTCTCGCAGCACCTCCGCGTGCTGCGCGAGTCCGGATTCGCGACCGTACGCGCCGAGGGCACCCGGCGCCTGTACGCGCTCGATCCCGATCCGCTCGCCGAGGCCGCGCAGTGGTTCACGCCGTTCGAGCGGTTCTGGAAGCCGCGACTGGACGCGCTCGGCACCGAGCTCGCCCGCGGGCGCCGGCAACGGCGGCTCGCGGCATCCGCCGACCCGGCCGCGCCGTCACCGCCCGGCCCGCCCGACGACCCCGGCCCGCCGGAGACCCCCGGCCGACCCACGACACCGCGCCCGAGCCGTCCCGACCCGACGACCGCGGCGCACCCACCGGAGCAGGAGCACTGACCATGGACATCCGAGCCCAGATCGACGCGGTCGACCGCGAGGTCGACACCGTGGAGCGCGACGGCGAGCGCCTGCGCGTGCAGACCCTCGCCCAAACCTACCCGTCGCCGATCGACGACGTGTGGGACGCCCTCACGACGGCCGAGCGCATCCCGCGCTGGTTCCTGCCGGTGAGCGGCGACCTGCGGCTCGGCGGCACGTACCAGCTCGAGGGCAACGCGGGCGGCACCATCACGGCGTGCGACGCACCGAACTCGTTCACCGCGACGTGGGAGTACGGCGGCGGCACGACCTGGATCACGGTGCGGCTCACCGAGGTCGACGCGGAGCGCACGCGCTTCGAGCTCGAGCACGTCGCGCGCGCCGCCGACGTCACCGACGAGATGTGGGCGCAGATGGGCCCCTCCCCCACCGGCATCGGGTGGGACGGCGCGCTGCTCGGCCTCGCACTGCACTTCACCACACGCGAGATCCGGCCCGACAACTCCGCCGAGTGGCTGCAGTCCGACGAGGGCATGGCCTTCATGCGGCTGAGCGCCGACGAGTGGGCGCGAGCGGATGTCGCGGCCGGCGCCGACCCCGCGACCGCCGCGGCTGCGGCCGACCTCGTCTACGGCATGTACACGGGCGCCGCGCCCGCGCCGATGGGCGAGTAGGCCGGGCGGGCCCCGACCGCACCGCACCGCACCGATCCCCGCACCAGCTGCTGCCGAGCATCGAGAAGTCGCAGATGCACGGCCGCACCCTGCATCCGCGACTTCTCGAGCACGCGGCCGAGCGCGACGCACGGGGCGCTGCGCCCGGCGCGGCGCGCGGCAACGCCGAACCGCCCCGCCGGGTGTCGCCGGCGGGGCGGTTCGCGTTCACGCGCGGGGTCGGCACGGTGAGGTGACACCGGCCCCGCACGGGCTCAGTCGGCGGACGCCCGCGAAAGCACCTCGCCGCGGAAGAACGCCGGACGCTTGATCGCCTGCCAGATCATGATCACGACACCCGTGAGCAGCACGACCATGCCGAGGATGAACACCAGGCCGACGCCGCCGATGTTCGACCCGCTGCCGTAGTCGGGGTCCATGCTGTCGACGAGCGTCGTCACGAAGAGCACCGACAGGATGACGCCGCCCACGAGCGGGAACAGCAGCGTGAAGAAGAACTCGCGCACCGAGCGGAACCACGTCTTCCGGAAGAACCACACCGCCGCGAACGCGGTGATGCCGTAGTAGAAGCAGATCATCATGCCGAGCGCCGTGATCGTGTCCCACAGGACGTTCTCGCTCACGAACCGCATGACGGCGTAGAAGACGGATGCCACGACCGCCGAGACGATCGTCGCGTACCCGGGCGTGAAGAAGCGCGGGCTGACCTGCGCGAACTTCGGCGGCAGGGCGCCGTAGTGGCCCATCGCGAGGAGGGTGCGCGCCGGCGACACGAACGTCGACTGCAGCGACGACGCCGAGCTCGTGAGCACCGCGAGCGAGACGAGCACCGCGAGCGGGCCGAGGATCGGCCCCGCGAGCGCGAAGAACACGTTGTCCTGGATGTCGGGGTTGCCGAGGCCGAACTCGCCGGTGCCGACGCCCGCGAACGAGATGAGCGAGACCGAGATGAGCAGGTAGAGCGTGACGATGATGAGCACGGAGAGGGTCGCCGCGCGACCCGGGGTTTTCTCGGCGCCCTTGGTCTCCTCGTTCATCGTGAGCGTGACGTCCCAGCCCCAGAAGATGAAGATCGACAGCGACAGGCCCGCCGCGAGCGCGCTGAAGTCGCTCACCGCGAACGGGTTGAACCAGCTGAGCTCGATCGGCGTCGCGTCGAACGCGTTGCCGTTCGCGACCTCGACGAGCGCCGCGACCGAGAACAGCACGAGCACGGCGACCTGGAAGCCGACGAGCCAGTACTGCAGCTTCTGCGTGGTGCGCATGTCGCGGTACGAGATCATCGTCGCGCCGAGCATGAAGAGCAGGCACACGACGACGTTGACGAACGGGTTCGCCGCGATGTCGGCGATCTCGGGGTTGCCCACGACCTGCGAGATGAGCAGGAAGAGGAAGTCGACCGCGATGCCGGCGAGGTTCGAGAGCACGAGGATCGTCGCCGCGACGAGGCCCCAGCCCGCCATCCACCCGATCCACGGGCCGAAGGCGCGCGTGGCCCAGGTGAACGACGTGCCCGAGTCGGGCATGCGCCGGTTGAGCTCGCGGTAGCCGAACGCGACGAGCAGCATCGGGATGAACCCGAGCAGGATGATCGCGGGCACCTGGGTGCCGACCTCGGACACCGTCGGACCGAGCGCGGCGGTCAGCGTGTACGCCGGAGCGATGCACGAGATGCCGATGACGATCGCGCCGATGAGGCCGACGGAACCGGCCGACAGGCCCTTCTTGGTGATGCCGTGCTCGGACGAGTCGACCGCGCGGGTCGCCTCGGTGAGCGGGGCCTGGTCAGGGGTGTGGTGCGACATTGCAGCGTCTTTCAGGAGCGGGTGGTGCGGGGCACCACGATCATCGGTGCCGGGAGCTCGCGCAGCATCTTCGCCGCGGTCGAACCCAGGAACAGGTGGCGCGGCGCCGCGAGGCGGCTCGAGCCGACGAGCACGAGCTCGCCCTGGTGCCAGTCGAGCGCGCGGACCGCGTGCTCGATGGTCTCGCCCGTCGCGGTCTCGACGGTCGCCTCGATGCCGTCCGGAAGCGCCTGGCGGGCCTCGTCGAGCACCTCCTCGGCGTGCACCGAGCTGGTGAGCGCGGCGAGGTCGGCGTCGAGGCCGGCGGGAAGGTCGATGGGCACGAGCGAGAGCAGGCGCAGCGGCGCGTGCGTCGCGCGTGCGAGTCGGATGGCCGACTCGAGCAGGGCGTCGGCGCCCGGGCGGGTGCCGACCGCGGCCGTGATGCGCGTGATGCCCTGCGATGCGGGCAGCTCGCGGGACCCGGACGGGGCGAGGAGCACCGGCACGTCGGAGGAGTGCAGCAGCTCGTTCGCGACCGAGCCGATGCGCGACCGGCCGAGGAGGCCGCCGCGCGCGGTGCCGATCACGATGAGGCGCGCGTCGAACTCGTGCGCGGCCTCGATGAGGCCCTCGGCGAACGACTCGGCGTAGCGGAGGTGCAGCTTCGAGGCGACATCCGCCCCCAGGTGCTTCGACGCCTCTTCGAGCCACTCGCGCGACTGCGCGCGCAGGTGCCGCTCGTAGCCGGCGTCCGCCGGGACGCTCGAGTTGCCGACCTCGGACGGGAGGACCATGACGACCTCGAGCGGCGCGTCGGCCGAGGCCGCGAGGCGGCTCGCGACTGCGAGCGCGTCGGCGCCCGCGGCGTTCGCGGTGTACCCGACCAGGATGCCGGTGCCGGTCACGCGAGTGCCCCGCGCGCCTCGAGCGCCTCGAGCGCCTGCGACGCGACGAGCCGCCCCATCCGGATGGCGCCGTCGACGTGCTGGTAGCCCTTGCCCGCCATGTCGGAGCACGCGAAGCGGATCGGGCCGACGGGCGTGCGGAGGTCGGCGCCGTAGCGCGCGAGGCCGCCCATGTCGAAGCTCGCGGCGTACGCGCCGCGGGTCCACTCCTCCGAGCCCCAGTCGGACTCGTAGTAGACGACCGGGTGCTTGGCCTGCTCGCCGTAGTAGTGCGACAGCGACTCGAGGATGCGCTCCCTGCGCTCCTCGGCGGAGAGGCGGAAGACCTCGTCGGCCGCCTCGTCGGAGACGAAGCCCACGAGCGTGCCGCGGGTGTCGCCGTGGTTGGTGTTGTCGTACGCCTCGTGCGAGAGCTCGTACGGGCTGAACGCGGTGCCCGAGAGGCCCTGCTCGCGCCAGAACGGCGTCTCGTAGACGGCGTGCACCTTGATGACGAAGCCCATGGAGACGTGCTGGTGCATCTGGTGCTGGAGGCGCGGGAGCGGCGGCTCGTACGAGATGCGGTCGTAGAGGATCGGCGCGAGCGCGAGCACGACCTGCTGCGCGTGCACCTCGAGCTCGTCGCTGATCACGGTGACGCCCGCCTCGGGCGCCTCGGGATTCCAGCGGATGGTGCGCACGGGCTGACCGAGCTTCACGGCGTCGCCGAGGCGCTCGGCGAGGCGGATCGGCACCTGCTGGAGACCGCCGACGACGCGCTTGTCGAGGATGAAGTCGGCGTCGACGAGGTTCGAGAACGAGCCCGCGGATGCCGCCATGAGCAGCGCCTGCAGCGCCGAGAACGCGTGGGTCGGCTTGGTGAGCATCGCACCGGCGATGAACATGCCGATGTTGAGCTTCGCCTCCTCGTCGTCGGTCTGCGTGCCGAGCCACTCGGCGAACGAGATCTCGTCGAGCTCCTTGGCGCGCGGGTGCGCCCACGGCGCCTCGGGGTCGATCTCGGCGACGAGCTGGTCGAGCTTCTCGATGAGTCCGACGATCTCGCCCTCGGTCTGCGCGGGCACGGGGAAGATCTCGCCCTCGAACAGGCGGCGCTCGCCGTCCTCGGCGATGTAGACGTTCCGGCCCTCGCGGTAGCGCTCGTACGTCTCGAGGCCGAGCTCGTCGAGGGTTTCGATGAGCGCGTCCTGGTCGGGCGAGACCCACTGGCCGCCGATCTCGAGCATGGCGCCGTCGACGTCGCCGGTCCAGAGGCGGCCGCCGACGCGGTCGCGGGCCTCGAGCACGACGACGTCGCGCCCGGCCTTCACGAGCTCGGTCGCGGCCGTGAGGCCCGAGGCGCCTGCGCCGACGATGACGACGTCGGTCTCGATGCGTTGCATGGTTCTGGTCTGCTTTCTGTGCACGCTGGGGATCGAGTAGGCCCGGAGGCCGTACCGAGATCTCGATACGCGGCTGCGCCGCTACTCGATCACCAGCACGATCCGGTCTCAGGCCGGGATCAGGGTGTACTTCGTGTCGAGGAACTCGTGGATGCCCTCGAAGCCGCCCTCGCGGCCGATGCCCGACTGCTTGACGCCGCCGAAGGGGGCGGCCGCGTTCGAGACGAGGCCCGTGTTGAGGCCCATCATGCCGGTGTCGAGGCGGTCGATCATGCGGTGGCCGCGGGCGAGGTCCTGCGTGAACACGTAGGAGATGAGGCCGTACTCCGTGGAGTTCGCGAGGCGCACGGCCTCGTCCTCGTCGGCGAACGTGGTGATGCCGAGAACCGGCCCGAAGATCTCCTCGCGGAGCAGGCGCGCATCGGCCGCCACGTCGTGGAGCACCGTCGGCGCGTAGAACGAGCCCGCGCCGTCGATCGGCGCTCCCCCGGCGAGGACCGTCGCGCCCTTGTCCACGGCGTCCGTCACCAGCTCGTGCGTCGACGCGACCGCGTCGTCGTCGATCAGCGGCCCGATGTGCACGCCGTCCTCCGTGCCGCGGCCGACCTGCATGCCCGTGACCCGCTCGCTCACGCGGCGCGCGAACTCCGAGGCCACCGACTCGTGCACGATGAAGCGGTTCGCCGCCGTGCACGCCTGGCCGATGTTGCGGAACTTCGCGACCATCGCGCCCTCGACCGCCTTGTCCAGGTCGGCGTCCTCGAACACGACGAACGGGGCGTTGCCGCCGAGCTCCATCGAGGTGCGGAGGATGCCCTGCGCGGACTGCTCGATGAGCTTGCGGCCGACCTCGGTCGAACCCGTGAACGAGAGCTTGCGCAGGCGCGGGTCGGCGATGATCGGGGCCGAGACCTTGGACGAGCTCGTCGTGGTGACGACGTTCACGACGCCCTTCGGCAGCCCGACCTCCTCGAGCAACTGCACGAACGCGATGGTCGTGAGCGGCGTGAGGGCGGCGGGCTTGACGACGACCGTGCAGCCCGCGGCGAGCGCCGGCGCGATCTTGCGGGTCGCCATCGCGAGCGGGAAGTTCCACGGCGTGATGAAGTACGACGGTCCGACGGGGCGCTGCGCGACCACGATGCGGCCGGTGCCCTCGGGGTTCCAGCCGTAGCGGCCGGTGATGCGCACGGCCTCCTCGCTGAACCAGCGGAGGAACTCGCCGCCGTACTTGACCTCGCCGCGCGCCTCGGCGAGCGGCTTGCCCATCTCGAGGGTCATGAGGAGCGCGAAGTCGTCGGCGCGCTCCATGAGCGTGTCGAAGGCGCGGCGGAGGATCTCGCCGCGCTCGCGCGGCGCGGTCGCAGCCCAGGCATCCTGCGCGGCGACGGCCGCGTCGAGCGCGCGGATGCCGTCGGCCGCCGACGCGTCGGCGATGGTCTTGATCACGTCGCCCGTGGCCGGGTCGCGGACCTCGAAGGTCTTCCCGCCCTCGGCGGCGACCCACTCGCCGCCGATGTAGAGGCCGTCGGCGACCTGGTCGAGGAGTGCGGATTCCTGCGTTGCAGTGGTCATGCTCGGATGTCCGTTTCGTTCGGTGTGCGTTGAGGTCGCTCGATCACGGGTAGAGGCCGCGGAGGCGGTGCGCCTCGGCGACGCGCTCGACGGCCAGCGCCGTGGCGGCGGTGCGGAGCGAGAGGTCGCGGGCCTCGGCGTAGCCGAGGACATGACGCCAGGCGTTCAGCATCCGCTCCTCCAGTCTGCTCTCGACTTCGTCGACCCGCCACCAGTACGCCTGGTTGGCCTGGACCCACTCGAAGTACGAGACGATGACACCGCCCGCGTTGGCGAGGATGTCGGGGACGACGAGCACGCCGCGCTCCCGGAGGATCGCGTCGGCTGCGGGGGTGGTGGGGCCGTTCGCCCCCTCGACGACGACCTTCGCGAGCACGTCCGCGGCGTTGCCGCCGTGCAGCACGCCCTCGACGGCGGCCGGCACGAGCAGGTCGACGTCCTGGGTGAGCACCGCGTCGCGGTCGAGCGCGTCGCCGCCGGCGAAGCCGACGACCGAACCGGTGTCGCGCACGTGGTCGGAGAGCGCCTCGATGTCGAGCCCGGCGTCGTTGCGGACCGCGCCGTACTGGTCGCTGATCGCCGTGACGCGCACGCCGCCCTCGGCGAGGAACCGCGCGGCATCCGCACCGACCTTGCCGAAACCCTGCACGGCCGCGGTCGCGCGACCGGGCTCGATGCCGGCGTGGCGCAGCGCGGCGAGCGCGATGTGCGTCACGCCGCGGCTCGTGGCCGACGCGCGGCCGAGCGAGCCGCCGAGCGCGATGGGCTTGCCCGTGACGATGCCGGGCACCGTGTACCCGGAGTTCACCGAGTAGGTGTCCATCATCCAGGCCATGGTGCGCTCGTCGGTGCCGATGTCGGGCGCGGGGATGTCGCGCTCCGGCCCGATGATCGGCAGGATCTCGCTCGTGTACCGGCGGGTGACGCGCTCGAGCTCGCCGACCGAGTGGTCGCGCGGGTCGATAGCGATGCCGCCCTTCGCGCCGCCGTAGGGCACGTCGAGCAGGGCGCACTTCCAGGTCATCCACATGGCGAGCGCGCGCACCTCGTCGAGGTTCACGTTCGGCGCGTAGCGGAGGCCGCCCTTGGCGGGGCCGCGGCTGAAGTTGTGCTGAACGCGGTAGCCGAGGTACACCTCGGTCTCGCCGGAGTCGCGGCGCAGCGGCACCGCGACCGCCATCTCGCGACGCGGGGTCGCGAGCATGCGGTGCAAGCCCTCGCCGTAGCCGAGCAGCTCGATCGCCTCGGCCAGCTGGGCGCGGGCGTCGACGAGCGGGGTCGGCTCGGCGTCGGCGACCGCGAGAGCGGGCACGGATGCCGCGTCCGCGCGGACTACGGGCGACGCCGTCGTCGCCGTCACGGGGTTCATGCGCTGCGCAGCCCTTCCGCGACGACCTCGAGGCCCTCGACGAGCAGCTCGTCCGAGATGGTGAGCGGCGGGAGGAAGCGGATGACGTTGCCGTACGTGCCGCACGTGAGCACGAGCACGCCGTTGGCGTGGGCGTGCGCGGCGACCTTCGCGGTGAGCGCCGCGTCGGGCGCGCCGGTCACGGGGTCGACGAGCTCGACGGCGACCATGGCGCCGCGGCCGCGGACGTCGCCGATGCGCGGGTCGGCGGTGCGGAGCGCGTTCAGGCGGCCGATGAGCACCGAGCCGATCTGCCTGGCGCGCTCGATGAGGCCGTCCTCCTCGTAGGACTCGATGGCGGCGAGTCCCGCGGCGCAGGCGAGCGGGCTGCCCGCGTAGGTGCCGCCGAGGCCGCCGGCCATGGCGGAGTCCATGATGTCGGCGCGGCCGGTGACGGCCGAGAGCGGAAGGCCGCCGGCGATGCCCTTCGCGGTGACGATGACGTCGGGCACGATGCCCTCGTGCTCGCTCGCGAACCAGGCGCCGGTGCGGGCGAAGCCGGTCTGCACCTCGTCGGCGATGAAGACGACGTCGTTCGCGTTCGCCCACTCGACGAGCGCCGGCAGGAAGCCGGGGGCGGGCACGATGAAGCCGCCCTCGCCCTGGATGGGCTCGATGATGATCGCGGCGAGGTTCTCGGCGCCGATCTGCTTCTCGATCTGCGTGATGGCGCGGGCCGCGGCCTCTGCACCTGACAGGCCGCCGTCGCGGAAGGGGTAGCTGAGCGGCGCGCGGTAGACCTCGGGCGCGAACGGGCCGAAGCCGTTCTTGTAGGGGATGTTCTTCGCCGTGAGCCCCATCGTGAGGTTCGTGCGGCCGTGGTACGCGTGGTCGAAGGCGACGACGGCCATCTTCTTCGTGTGGTGGCGCGCGACCTTGATCGCGTTCTCGACGGCCTCGGCGCCCGAGTTGAAGAGCGCGGTGCGCTTCTCGTGGTCGCCGGGGGTGAGCTCGTTGAGCTTCTCGGCGACGGCGACGTACCCCTCGTAGGGCGCGACGGTGAAGCACGTGTGCGTGAACGCGTCGAGCTGCGCCTTCACGGCGTCGACGACGCGCGGGTTCGAGTTGCCGACGCCCGTGACGGCGATACCCGAGCCGAGGTCGATGATCGAGTTGCCGTCGGCGTCGACGATGACGCCGCCGCCGGCCGCGACGACCGAGACGGGGATCGTGTGCCCGACGCCCTTCGCGACGGCCTGCGCCTTGCGGGCGATGAGCTCCTGCGAGCGCGGGCCCGGGATGCTGGTGACGAGGCGGCGCTCCTGCGGGAGGGCGGGGCCGCCGACGGCGGTGGCCGTGGGTTCGACGATGGTCATGGGGTGCTCCGATGCGGTGACGACGGTGGCGATGTCGGGCAATGGTAGGCAGCCCGAAACGGATGCCACCCCCTCCCGGATGTACATCGGGAGGGGGTGGACGTGCCACGCCGTACAAATGGGAGCCCGCCGGGGGCTCAGCGGTGCGACAACTCCCGCACCTGCTCCGTCGCGACGGAACGCGTGTCGGTGGCATCCGGGTCATCCGTCGCCTCGACGGCCGCGGCCGCGGCGCCCAGCGCATCGGTCGCGCTCGCGACGACCCGACCCCGGCGCGATGCGCGCCCGATCGCGCGGAGCGACACGAGCCACTGCAGGCCGTAGCCGATCGCGAAGACGAGGAGCGTGAAGATCAGCGCCATGGCCGCCCCTTGGTCGGGCGCGTAGAGCTGCGCCGAGCGCGGGTTGATCATCGCGTACATGTAGACCGAGAGCGGTCGCGACTCGGGCGTGGCGAGGAAGGCCGGCAACGTGAACTCGTTGGTGCCGAGGATGAACATCTGGATCCAGACGGCGAACACCGTCGGGGCGAGCAGGGGCGCGACGATGCGGCGGAACCCCTCGAGCCGGCTCGCGCCGCTGATGAGCGCCGCCTCCTCGAGCTCCTTCCGGATCTGCAGCGTCGCGCTGAACCCGGCGCGATAGGCGATCGACACCCGGTAGGAGTACGCGATCGCGAGCGCCGCGATCGTGCCGACGAGCGGGATCACCGGGTTGATCACCATGAACGTCAGGAACATCGCGAAGCCGGCGATGACCGCGGGGATGGCGACGCTCGACGACGCGAAGAGGTCCATGCTCCTCGTCCACCCGGTCGCGCGGGCACGCGCGATCCCGTACGCCAGCACGGTCGCCGCGCCGCACGCGATCGTGGCGCTGCCGCCCGCGATGACGAGCGTACGGCCGAGCGACGCCCAGAACTCGCCGTCGGCGAGCACCTCGCCGAACGCGCCGAACTGCGTCTGCGTGCGGAGCGCGTCGAGCGAGAACGCCAGCGGGTACGGCGTGATCGCCGACCAGAGGAGGGCGAACAGCGGCAGCACGGCCGTGAGCATCGTGAAGACGAACACGGCCAGGAGCACCGGGACGCGCCATCCGCCCAGCTTCATGGTGGTGGGCCGGAACCCCTTGCCGGAGATCGAGGCACGCCGCTCGGCGTCGCGCGTCGCCCGGAGGTAGATCACGAACGCGATCGTCGTGATGACGAGGAACACGCACCCCCAGGCGGCCGCGAGGCCGTACTGCGGCAGTTCGCCCGCGCCCGCGCTGATCAGGGTCCAGAGCTTCAGGGCGAAGATCGACTTGCCGGACTCCTGGCCGAACAGCAGCGGCACCTCGAGGCTGCCGAGGCCGAGGATGAACGTCAGCACGGTCACGCCGAGCAGGCCGGGCCAGAGCATGGGCAGCGTGACCCGACGCAGGGTCTGCCCCCAACTCGCGCCGGAGACGCGCGCGGACTCCTCGAGCGAGCCGTCCATGCCCGTCAGGATCGGCACGATCATCAGGAACGGGAACGTCACGTTCGTGAGCGACTGGATGACGATCATCGTGGGGAACGAGTACGGGTCGATCGTCACGTCGGCCATGCCGGGCACGAGGTGGATCAGCTGGTTCAGCACGCCCGACTCGGGCGAGAGCATCAGCAGGTACGCCTGCGCCTTGACGATCGGCGGCACGATGAACGGCACGATGACGAGCAGCGAGATCACCCGCCGGAACGGGGCATCGGTCCGCACGGTCACCCACGCCAGGCCGAACGCCATGAGCAGCGACAGCACGGTCGAGCCGCCCACGAAGGCCGCGGTCGACCCGAGCACGGCCCAGAAGTCCTCGCGCAGCTCCCACAGGGTCGCGAAGTTGTCGACCGACCACCGTGCAGACGAGACGCCGAACGGGAGGAACGGACCACGGAAGGCCGTGATGACCTGCACCGCCAACGGGATGGCGAGCAGCAGGAAGATCACCGTTCCGGCGACGACCGTCGCGACCGTCATCGTGGTCGGCCGGGTCCGCCCGGCCCTCGTGGTCCGTTCCACCGTGGACATGGCTATCCGTTCAGCGCCGCGTCGGCAGCGTTCGTGAGGGCGATCCACTCGTCGCGGGTCGCCTCGGTCTCGGTCTCGGCGCCGTCCTCGATGCTCTGCAGCAGCGCCTCGGCGTTCGTCTTCATGAGGCCGGTCGCCTGCTCGAACAGCGACGACGGCAGGCCGGGGTAGGGCACCTGGGTCGTCGCGAACCGCTCGTCGGTCATGCGCAGCTCGAGCCACGTCGGGTCGTAGGCGTTCCAGAGCGCCCACAGCATGGCGCCCGGCTTGTTGGCGGCGTCGACGTTCACGCCCGAGAACTGGGCGAACACGCCCGAGTGCTCGAACGGCTGGGCCGCGAGGCTGGGGTTCGGGTTGAAGAGCGTCTGGTTCAGCGCGATCGGCACGTCGCCGCTCGACAGCGGCGAGTTCTGGTCCTCGAGCACCTGGAGCGATCCGGTCGACTTCAGTTCGCCGATCAGCTCGACCATGGCGTCCTCGCCCTCGGCCATGCCGTACCCGGAGAACACGATCGGGTTGTAGTTCGCGATCGAGACCTTGCCCTCGAACTCCGGCGCGAGCAGGTCGTCGAGGGAGGCCGGGGCCTCGATCCGGTCGGTGTTGACCTGCATGAGCGAGCCGTTCATGCTGTCGGGCAGCATCTCGGGGGCCCCGAGCTGGAGGAACTCCTCGGGGACGCCGAACTGCGTCCAGTCGACTTCGTCCCAGTACCCCTCGTCGGTCATCGCGGCGGCGGACAGCAGCGAGCCGGAGAGCACGTCGGTGTTGCGGCCGCCGGTGGCCTCGGCCGAGATGACGGCCGACGGCAGGTTGTAGGTCAGGCCTCGCGTCTCGATCTCGATGTCGGGGTAGCGCGCGTTGAACTCGGCGATCACCTCGGGGGCGAGCTCGTACCAGTCCCAGACCACGAGCCGACCGCCGTCGGTCTCCTTGGCCTGCTCGTAGAGGGCGTCCATCTGCCGGTCGATCTCGGGCCAGAAGTCCTCGTAGAAGTTCTCGCAGCGGGTGAAGGCGCCGATCTCGACCGCGTCGCAGGTCGCGCCGGTGGTCGCGTCGCCGGCCGGTTCGAGCGCCGCGGGCGCCTCCTCCCGACTCGAGCTGCAGGAGCTGAGCAGCAGCATGCCCGCTGCGGCGAGGGCGACGGTGCCGCCCCGGAAGGTACGTACGTTCATGATCCCTGGTGCCTCTCTGTCGATGGAACGGATGGTGGAGCGGGTGGAGCGGGTGGTGCGGTGGGTTGAGGGGTGGGTCGCCTACGCCGCGAGCACGCGGCAGGCCTGCGGCGCGAGCTCGAGGAAGACCGAGCTCCCCTCCGCGGGCGAGTCCATGGGGGCGCCGCGCGCGACGATGCGCCCGACGGTGGTCTGCTCGTGCACGATCTCGGCCTCGTACTCGACGATCTCGCCGAGGAACTCGACCCGGGCCACCCGGGCGGCGAGCAGGTTGGGTCGGTCGACGGATGCCTCGTGCCAGCGCACGCTCTCGGGACGGATCGTCACGGTGACCTCGGCCCCGGTTCCGCTCCCGGCCGGGCACGGCGTGACGAGCTTGGTCCCGAACGCCTCGACCAGGGCGTCGCCGTTCGCGTCGCGATCGCGCACGACCGCGGGGATGAGGTTCACCCGGCCGACGAAGTCGGCGACGAAGCGGTCGGCGGGCGCGAAGTACAGCTCCTTCGGCGCGGCCTCCTGCACGATCCGCCCGCCGTTCATCACGGCGACGCGGTCGGACATCGACAGCGCCTCGGACTGGTCGTGCGTGACGTAGAGCGCCGTGATGCCGAGGCGCTGCTGGAGGCCGCGGAGCTCGTTGCGCATCGTGTCGCGGAGCTTCGCGTCGAGGTTGCTCAGCGGTTCGTCGAGGAGCAGCAGCCGCGGTCGGTGCGCGAGCGCCCGGGCGAGCGCGAGTCGCTGCTGCTGGCCGCCGGACAGCGCGGTCGCCGGTCGATGCGCGTAGGCGTCGAGCTGCACGAGCTCGAGGGCCTCCATCGCGCGCTTCCTGGCCTCCTTCTTCGGCAGCTTCCCCGCAGAGACCTGCAGGGGGAAGACCGCGTTGGCGAACACGCTCATGTGCGGCCAGATCGCGTAGTTCTGGAAGACCATGCCGACGTCCCGCTTGTCGGGCGAGACATGCTCGCTCCCCGTCGAGAGCACCCGCCCGTCGAGCGAGATCACGCCTCCGTCGCTCGTCTCGAGCCCCGCGACGCACCGGAGCGTGGTCGTCTTGCCGCAGCCGGAGGGTCCGAGGAGCGAGGTGAACGTGCCGGGCTCGATGGTGAAGCTGACGCCCTTCACCACGGGGACCTCGGCCCCGTCGAGTCGGTACTGCTTCTGGAGGCCGTCGACGACGAGTCGGCCGCCTCCGCGTGCGTCGGTCATGTCGGCGGTCGTGGTCACGGCCGGCCCCCTTCGGCGATGTTTGTATTCTGGATCCAAGGACGCGTCGGCGAACGCCCCGGCGGAACGTGCGGCGGTCATCAGCGTTCGGCCCCCGAGGTCGAGACCCGCGTGCGAACGGATGCCTGGGCGCGAGCGGATGCCTCCGAGCTCGCGGGTGCTGCGGGGCCGGCGGTGCTCGAGGCATCCGGCCCCTCACCCCACCCGACGGTGACCTTCGGCTTCGCGAAGCACAGCACGACGACCGCGCAGAGCGCGAAGGCGGCGACCGCGAGCAGGAGCGACTGGCCCATGGCGACCGAGAACCCGTCGGCGAACGCGGCCGGAAGCCCGCCGCCCGAGCCGGGCGTCGCCTCGTCGGCGTCGAAGCCGGGCACCTGCGCCGACAGGAGGACGCTCATCAGCGCGGCGATCGCCGCGGAGCCGAGCACCGACCCGATCTGCCGGGTCAGCGTGTACACCCCCGAGCCTGCGCCGGCGTGCTCGCGTGCGAGGTTCCGGGTCGCGGTCGAGGCGAGCGGCGCGAAGACGCCCGAGATGCCGATCCCGAGCAGCGCCGACGGCAGGAGCAGCAGCCAGAGCGGGGCATCCGGTCGGAGGACTGCGGCGTACCAGCCGAGCGCGCCCGCCGAGATCGACAGCCCGGCGAAGGCCACCCACTTCGGGTCGACGCGGTCGCTGAACCGCCCGACGAACGGCGCGAGCACGCCCGACACGACCGCCATCGGCGCGAGCATGAGCGCCGCCTGGGTCGGCGTGAGCCCGCGTGCCACCTGGAGGAAGAACGCGAGCGGGAGCGGCATGGCGATCATGGCGACGCCGACGAGCGAGATCGCGACGTTCGAGAGCGCGAAGTTCCGGTCGCGGAACAGGACGAGCGGCAGCAGCGGCTCGGTGCGGGTGAGCGCCTGCCACGCGACGAAGGCCAGCATCACGACCACGCCGGACGCGATGACGCCCCAGACGGTCACCGGGCCGACGATGGTGCCCCAGTCGTACGTCGGCCCCTCCTGCACGCCGAACACGATGAGGAACATGCCGACCGCGCTGAGCAGCACGCCGAGCCAGTCGAACCGGTGCACCCGCGTCTCGAGGCTCGGCACGAGCCGCCAGGCGGCGACGAAGGCGATGATCCCGACGGGCACGTTGACGAAGAACACCCATTGCCAGCCGAGCGAGTCGACGAGCACGCCGCCGAGGATCGGGCCGAGGAGCGTCGCGACGCCGGCGACCGAGCCCCAGAGGCCCATCGCCGCCCCGCGCTGGTTCGGCGGGAAGACCCGCGTGATCACGGCCATCGTCTGCGGGGTCATCAGCGCGGCGCCGAGGCCCTGTGCGGCGCGCGCCGCGATGAGCATCGTGATCTCGCCGGACAGCCCGCACCAGAGCGACGCGAGCGTAAAGACCACGAGCCCGACGAGGTAGACCCGCTTCGGGCCGAAGCGGTCGCCGAGCCGGCCCGTGATCAGCAGCGGCACGGCGTAGGCGAGCAGGTAGGCGCTGGTGACCCAGATCACCGTCGTCAGGTCGGTGTCGAGGTCGGCGAGGATCGCGGGGTACGCGATCGACACGATCGTCGTGTCGACGAGGATCATGAAGAACCCGATGACGAGCGCCCAGAGGGCGGGCCAGGGTCTGGTGCTCCGGTTCATGGTCGGCATTCGCAGGCGGATGGCTCGGGGCTCAGGTCGCGTCGGGCCGGTCGGCGCCCGGCAGGCCCACGACCGGTTCGCCGAGCAGGGGCGTCGAGACCGCGTAGATGCCGTGGTTCGCGAACAGCCAGATGAGGTTGCGGTCCCACTCGACGAAGATGCCGTGCACGGGCGCCGCGAGGTCGTCGTCGTCCTTCAGGCCCATGGGCGGCACGAAGTAGGCGCCCACCTTCGGGTCCTCGGGGTCGCGCACGTCGAAGACCTGCAGGCCGGCGGCGTAGAACGCGTAGGGGATCACGCCGCCGTGCGGGGTGCCGGTGTTCGTGAAGTAGCCCGAGCGCTTCGGGCCGAACGAGCCCCGGCGCTGCGCCCAGTCGGTGAACTTCGCCTCAGCGGGCGGCACCGGGCGGGGCAGCGTGCGCACGACGTGCGGGTTCGTCGGGTCGCTCACGTCGACCTGGTAGATCTCCTTGGCGGGCTCGTAGCAGTCCGTGTTCATGGGGTAGCCCGAGACGTAGACGTAACCGGTCTCCTCGACCTGGGTCGTGTCGACGTTGTCGCCCTCGGTGCCGGCGACGCTCGTCGGGAGCTGACACCAACCGACGTGGTGGATGTTCGAGGGGTCGGAGACATCCAGCACGAAGAATCCCTGCCCGCCCTGGGCGGCGTAGGCGTACCTGCCGCCGGCCTCGACCGATCTCGGCATGAACACGCCCATGCGCGAGCCGAACCAGCTCGTCCGATTGTTCCAGCGGTCGTTGCCGGCCAGGTACTCGGAGTCGGCCTCCTCGCCCGCGCGGGTGCCGGGCACCCACCAGGTCGAGAGCAGCTCGGGCTTCGACGGGTCGGAGACGTCGTAGGCCGCGTGGCCGGCGGCCCAGAGCGTCGTCTTGTACGGCTGGTTGGTGAAGGTGTTGTCGGGTGCGGTGGCCACGAAGAGGTACCGGCCGCCGTAGTAGACGGGCAGGTCGAGCACGCCGTTGCCCTCCTGGATCTCGTCGGGCCCGTGGTTCGGGTCGGTCGAGACCTGGGTGAGCAGGGTCCAGTCGCGCGGGCTCGGGCCGTTCATCTGCCAGGTGCGGAACCCGCGGAGGCCCTCCCATTCCGTCAGCTGGCCCTCGACGGTGTCGTCGGTCCACTTGTTGGCGACGCGGCCCTTCAGGAAGTAGCGGGGCGTCTCGCTCGCCTGGATCGCGATGTGCATGCCGAGCCGCTCGTTCCACTGCACCGTGGTCGCGCCGAACTCGGGGCGGGGGTCGCCCCAGCCCCACTGCTCCTCGTCGACGACCTTCAGGTCGCGGGGATCGGTGATGTCGTAGAGCTTCCAGTGGTTGCCGCCGCCGTAGTGCAGCATGTAGCGCGTGCCCTCCCAGTCGTAGATGCACTGCCACGAGTGGCTCGTGTTCACGACGATCGGGTAGAACGCCTCCGCCTTCGCGTTCAGCGCGTAGGTCTCGGGGTCGCGGTAGTCCAGCTGTCCCGGCCAGTCGACGAACACGTCGCGCGGCACCGACGGCGTGTGCGCCGGCGGCAGGAAGGTCCCGTCGGGCTGCATCCCCCACGTCCCGGGCTCGGGGTCGGACGGCTCGCCGACGACCCGCTCGAAGTCCTCGGGACGGTACTTCTTCGCTTCGGCTACGTAGGGGGATCCGGCCATGACGCCTCCAGGGTCGGGAGAAGAATCGGGTTCGACGCCTCGATGCGTCGACCCCTTCAGCGTCATCGGCCGGATCGATGCTGTCCAATATCTATACGGGTCGTTGCCATGACCGTATGGGCATATCAGCCGGATGGCGCGGCATCCGCCGTCGCGTACTCGCGCTCGAGCGCCGCGAGCCGAGCCCCCTCCTCCCGCAGGTGCACGAGGAGCGCGGCGGCCGCCGGAGAGGGCGTGCGATCCTTCGGCAGCGTGACCCCGACCGATCGGCGGATCGAGCTCAGGGGCGTCGGCAGGATCTTCACGTCGCGGTCGTCGACCGCGATGAACATCGGCAGCGCGGCGATGACGTCCGTCGACACGAGGAGGCTCCGCATCGTCAGCATCGACGTGCACTCGACCCGATCGGCCGGCAGCGGGAGTCCCTCGTGGAAGAACACCGCCTCGAGCTCGGCGCGGAGCGCCGTCTGCGCGACGGGGAAGATCCAGGGGTAGGCGAGCAGCTCGGCGAGCGAGGTGCCCCTCGATCCGGCATGGACCGGATGCCCCGCGCGCGCCACGAGCCGGATGGGCTCCTGGTGCAGGCGCTCCTGTTCGAGTCGCACGGGCACGGTCGGCGAGAGCCGGCCGACCGTCAGGTCGAGGTCGCCCGAGAGCAGGAACTGCTGCAGCATGTCGGGCGTGCCCTCGCGGACGACCACGGTGAGGCGTGGATGCTCAGCCTTCAGCGCGGCGATCGCACGGGGCAGCAGCAGGTTCGAGCCGGCGAGGTGCGTGCCGACCGTGACCGTGCCGAGCTGGCCGGTCTGCAGGAGGCGGACCTCCTCGTCGGCTGCGCGGAGCTCGGCGATCACGGACCGGGCGCGCTCGATGAACGGCGCGCCGTACTGCGTCGGAGCGACGCCCCGCGGCATCCGCTCGAACAGCTGCACCCCGAGGAGGTCCTCGACCTCGCGGAGGCCGCGGGTCACGACGGGCTGGGTGATGTGCAACGACTCGGCAGCGCGCACGAGCGTGCCCTCGTCGGCGATGGCGGTGATGAGCACGAGGTGCCGGAGCTTGAGACGGCCGTCGAGGAGTCGATCGGTGACCATGGCCGGGACTATAGCCGGATGGGCATGGCAGCGCATCAAAGGAGCATTTGTCGGCATCGTTCGCGCTTCCTAGCCTGAACGCATGCCCTCCCCGACGACGCCGGCACCGATCACGGCCCCTCTCCCGACGCGGAGCTCGACCCCGCGCGAGCTCCGCAACGTGATCGGCGGCGAGTTCGTCGACGGGGTGGGCACCTTCGAGAAGATCGACCCGGTCGACGGCACGCTCGTCGCCGTGGTCCACGAGGCCGGGCCGCGGGAGGTCGACCGCGCGGTCGCCGCCGCGCGTGCGGCGCTCGAGGGCCCGTGGGGTCGCATGCCCGTCGCCGAGCGCGCCAGGCTGCTCCGCCGGGTCGCCGACGTCGTCGAACGCCGCAGCGAGGAGCTCGTGGCCGCCGAGGTCGGCGACACCGGCAAGCCCGAGACTCTCGCCCGCGACCTCGACGTCGCACGCGCGGCGGCGAACTTCCGCTCCTTCGCGGACACGGCCTCGGCCGCCGGCCTCGACTCGTACCTCACCGAACTGCCCGACGGTCGCCGAGCGCTCAACTACGCGGTCCGCGCCCCCCTCGGCGTGGTCGCGGTGATCGTGCCCTGGAACCTCCCCCTGCTGCTGCTCACCTGGAAGCTCGCGCCCGCGCTCGCCTCCGGCAACACCGTCGTGGTGAAGCCGTCGGAGGAGACGCCGTCGTCGGCCACGCTGCTCGCCGAGATCCTCGCCGAGGCCGGGATCCCCGACGGGGTCGTCAACGTCGTGCACGGATTCGGACCGGGCTCGGCCGGCGAGCACCTCACGACCCACCCCGGCATCGACGGCGTGACCTTCACGGGCGAGTCGAGCACGGGCTCGGCGATCATGCGCGCGGTCGCACCCCGCGTCCGCCCCGTCTCGTTCGAGCTCGGCGGCAAGAACCCCGCGATCGTGTTCGCGGACGCCGACCTCGAAGCGGCGATCGCCGGGCTCGCCCGCTCGACCTACCTCAACACGGGCCAAGTGTGCCTCTGCACCGAGCGCATCTACGTCGAGCGCGCCGTGTTCGACGAGGTCGCGAACGGCCTCGCCGCGCACGCCCGCCGACTGCGGCTCGGCCGCCCCGAGGATCCCGCGACCACGACCGGCCCGCTCATCTCGGCCGCGCACCGCGACAAGGTGCTCTCGTACTACGACCTCGCGATCCGCGAGGGTGCCGAACTCCTGGCCGGCGGCGGCGTCCCCACGCTCGGCGACGGCCTCGACGCCGGCTCGTGGATCGAGCCGACGCTCTGGACCGGCCTCGACAACGCGAACCGCACGGTGCGCGAGGAGATCTTCGGTCCGGCGGCGGTCGTCATGCCGTTCGACACCGAGGAGGAAGCGATCGCGCTCGCCAACGACACCGACTACGGGCTCGCCGCGGTCACCTGGACCACCGACCTCGCGCGCGGCCACCGGGTCGCCCAGCGCCTGCGGGTCGGCATGTCGTGGGTGAACACGTGGTACCTGCGCGACCTCCGCAGCCCGTTCGGCGGCGTCGGACTGTCCGGCATCGGCCGCGAGGGCGGCCTGCACTCGCTCGCGTTCTACACCGAGCCGACGAACGTGTGCGTGCAGCTGTGAGCGCGACGACGACCCCGAGGCGAGGCGCGGCGGCGGCCGCCGCCGCCGATCCGGTCCACGCGGCCGAGTCGCTGCTCCACGCCGCCGCGTGCGCGCGGATCCCCTGCGCGCCGGTCCGGGACCTCATCGGCGACGACGACCAGGAGGCCGCCTACGCGGTCCAGTCCCTCGGCATCGCCCGCCGGGTCGCCGAGGGCGCTCGCATCGTGGGGCGGAAGATCGGACTGACCTCACCGGCGGTCCAGGCGCAGTTCGGCGTCGCCACGCCCGACTACGGGGTGCTCCTCGACGACATGGTCGCCGACGACCGCGAACCGCTCGACCTCGACCGATTCCTGCAACCGCGCGTCGAGGCCGAGGTGGCGTTCGTCCTCGGGCGCGACCTCGACTCGCCGACCACGCACGTCGCCGACGTGATCCGGGCCACCGAGTTCGTGCTTCCCGCCATCGAGGTCGTCGACTCGCGGATCGCGGGGTGGGACATCCGCATCACCGACACGATCGCCGACAACGCCTCGAGCGGCGCGGTCGTGCTCGGGACGACCCCGCGGCGCCTCGACGGGCTCGACCTCGCCGGCGTCGGCATGCGCCTCGACCACGCCGGCGGGCCGGTCTCGACGGGTGCCGGCTCGGCGTGCCTCGGCAGCCCGGTCATCGCCGTGGCCTGGCTCGCACGGGCGGTCGCCCGGCACGGCCGCCCGCTCCGCGCGGGCGAGGTCGTCCTCTCGGGCGCGCTCGGCCCGATGGTCGACGCGACCCAGGGGGTCTTCCACGCGCGGCTCGACGGGCTCGGCCAGGTTCGCACGGAGTTCACCGGGCACGCGGCGACGACCGCCGCCGCCACGACAGGAGGAGCAGCATGACGACGGCGGTCGCGATCATCGGCTCGGGCAACATCGGCACCGACCTCATGGTCAAGGTCAAGCGACTCTCGGAGACCCTCCGCGTGGTCGCCATGGCGGGCATCGATCCAGGCTCGGACGGGCTCGCCCGTGCGCGCCGCCTCGGCATCGCGACGACCCACGAAGGCGTCGACGGGCTCGTCCGCCTGCCGGAGTTCGCCGACGTCGAGCTCGTCTTCGACGCGACCTCCGCCGCCGCGCACGCGCGCAACGACGCCGTGGTCCGCGATCTCGGACGGCTCGTGGTCGACCTCACGCCCGCCGCGATCGGTCCGTACGTCGTCCCGGTCGTGAACCTCGGCGAGCACCTCGACGCATCGAACGTCAACATGGTCACCTGCGGCGGCCAGGCGACGGTCCCGATGGTCGCCGCCGTCTCCCGGGTCGCCCCGGTCGCCTACGCCGAGATCGTCGCGTCGATCGCGTCGAAGTCGGCAGGCCCGGGGACCCGGGCCAACATCGACGAGTTCACGCAGACCACCGCGCGCGCCATCGAGGCGATCGGGGGCGCGGAGCGCGGCAAGGCGATCATCGTCCTGAACCCCGCCGACCCGCCGCTCATCATGCGCGACACCGTCTACTGCCTCGTCGCTGACGAGGTCGACGAGGCGGCGGTGCGGCGCTCCGTCGAGGCGATCGTCGCGGACGTGCAGGACTACGTCGGCGGCTACCGGCTGAAGCAGGACGTGCAGTTCGATCCCGTCGACGAGCCGTACGTGCCGGCCCTCGGCCGGGGGTTCCGGGGAACCCGGATCACGATCATGCTCGAGGTGGCGGGCGCGGGCCACTACCTCCCCGAGTACGCGGGGAACCTCGACATCATGACCTCGGCGGCACTGCGCACCGCCGAACGCCTCATCGCCGAACGGACGGGGGTGCCGGCATGACCGGGACGACACCGCGGGTGTACCTCCAGGACGTCACCCTGCGCGACGGCATGCACGCCATCGCGCACCGCTACACGGTCGACGAGGTGCGCGCGATCGCGTCGGCGCTGGAGGCGGCCGGCGTCGACGCGATCGAGGTCGCGCACGGCGATGGACTCGGCGGCTCGAGCGTCGCGTACGGGCATGGCGCCCGCACCGACGAGCAGTGGATCGAGGCCGCAGCTTCGGTGCTGCGGCGAGCGCGGCTGACCACGCTGATCCTCCCCGGCATCGGCACGATCGACGACCTCGCGCGGGCGCGCGACCTCGGGGTGACCAGCGTGCGCGTCGCGACCCATTGCACCGAGGCGGACGTCGCCGCGCAGCACATCGGCTGGGCCAAGGACCAGGGCATGGATGTCTCGGGGTTCCTGATGATGAGCCACCTGAACGACCCGCGCGGGCTCGCCGAGCAGGCGCGGCTCATGGAGTCGTTCGGCGCGGACTGCGTCTACGTCACCGACTCGGGCGGGCGCCTCACGATGCGCGACGTCGCCGATCGCATCGACGCCTACCGCGAGGTGCTGGACCCCGCGACCGAGATCGGCATCCACGCGCACGAGAACCTGTCGCTCAGCGTGGCGAACAGCGTGACTGCGGTCGAGCACGGCGCAGTCCGGGTGGATGCGTCGCTCGCGGGCCAGGGCGCCGGAGCCGGCAACTGCCCGATCGAGGCGTTCGTCGCGGTCGCCGACCTGCTCGGCTGGTCGCACGGCGGCGAGCTCTTCGCGCTGCAGGATGCCGCCGAGGAACTCGTCCGCCCACTGCAGCGCCGCCCCGTGCGCGTGGACCGCGAGACGCTCACGCTCGGCTACGCGGGCGTGTACTCGAGCTTCCTGCTGCACGCCGAGCGCGCGGCGGAACGCCACGGCCTCGATGCCCGCGACATCCTCGTCGAGCTCGGGCGGCGTCGCATGATCGGCGGCCAGGAGGACATGATCGTCGACGTCGCACTCGACCTCGTCGCCGCGCGCGACGAGGTCGTCGGAGCCGAGGAGGGCGCCGCATGAGCACGAACGCCGCCGCCGTGGCATCCGTCGACCCCTCGACCGACCCGGTCGGGATCGAGGGGCTCGCCCGCGCGCTCGACCGCGCGGAGCGGCGCAGCACGCCGATCGCGCAGTTCTCCGTCGAGCGCCCGCTCGACCTCGACAGCGCCTACGCCGTCCAGCGGGCCCTCATCGCCCGGCGAGCCGCCCGCGGCGAGCACGTCGTCGGACTGAAGCTCGGGTTCACGAGCCGCGAGAAGGCGCGGCAGATGGGCGTCGACGACGTCATCATCGGTGCGCTCACCGACGCGATGCGCGTCGACGACGGATGCCGCGTCCCGGACGACCGCGGCATCCACCCGCGCGTCGAACCCGAGGTCGCCTACCTGCTCGGGCCGTCGATCGCCGACCCGGGCGCCGACCCGTCCACCGCGATCGTGGCAGTGGCCCCGGCACTGGAGGTCATCGACTCGCGGTACCGGGACTTCCGGTTCGACCTCGGCGACGTGATCGCCGACGACGCCTCGGCCTCGGCGTTCGCCGTCGGGTCGTGGCGCGCCGCCGACGAGGTGGGCCCGCTGGAGAACCGGGCGGTCGTCCTCGAGCTCGACGGCCGCGCCGCGGCGACCGGATCGACGGCGGCCATCCTCGGCGACCCGGTGCGCGCCGTGGCGGCCGCGAAGCGGCTCGCCCGCGAGCACGGCCTCGAACTCCGGGGCGGCATGGTGCTCCTCGCGGGCGCGGCCACTGCCGCGGTGCCCCTGCCCTCGAGCGGCAGCGTCGCCGCCGAGGCGAGCGGACTCGGGCGCGTCGTCGTCCACGTCGGCGAGGAGGAGCCGCGATGACCGTCGAGGCGATCACCGTGCGCGGCGGAGCGACGCCGCGCGGCCGCTTCCCGCACGCCAGGCGAGCGGGCGAGCTCGTGTTCGTGTCGGGCACGAGCAGCCGCCGACCCGACAACACCATCGCCGGTGCCGAGGCCGACGAGTTCGGTGCGACCCGGCTCGACATCGCGGTCCAGACCCGGGCGGTCCTCGAGAACATCCGCGCCATCCTCGCCGAAGCGGGGTGCACGCTCGACGACCTCGTCCAGGCGACCGCCTACCTCGTCGACATGAACGACTTCGCCGGGTACAACGCCGCCTGGGCGGAGTACTTCGACGAGACGGGTCCGGCCCGGACGACGGTCGCGGTGCACGCACTGCCGCACCCGCACCTGCGGATCGAGATCCAGGCCGTCGCGCTCGCCCGGACGAGCACCAGCCCCGAGACCAGCTCCAGCCCCCTTCACCACCATCTCCGAGGAGGAACCGTGACCACCATCCCACCCGTCGTCGACTTCGCCGCCTGGATCCGCGAGCACGAGCACCTGCTGAAGCCGCCGGTGAACAACAAGCAGGCCTGGGAGCCGATCGGCGACTTCATCGTGCAGGTCGTCGGCGGCCCGAACCAGCGCACCGACTACCATTTCGACCCCTACGAGGAGTGGTTCTACCAGTACCGCGGGAACATGCACGTCAACGTCATGACCGAGGACGGCCCGCAGCGGATCGACATCCGCGAGGGCGAGATGTGGCTGCTGCCCGGCAACGTCTACCACTCGCCGCAGCGACCGGAGGCCGGATCGATCGGCATCGTGATCGAACGCATCCGCGAGGAGGGCACCCTCGAGAAGTTCGCCTGGTTCTGCCCGAACTGCGACACGAAGGTGCACGAGGTCGAGCTTCAGGTGCGCGACATCGTCGAGGACCTCCCCCCGGTGTTCCGCGACTTCTACGAGAGCGAAGAGGGCCGCACGTGCCCGAAGTGCGGCGCCGTCCACCCCGGCAAGGGCTGACCGGGTGGGCTCGATCGACGTCCACACGCACTTCGTGCCGCGGAGCTGGCCCGACCTGAACGACCGGGTCGGGCCGGGCGACTGGCCGTCGCTGCGCGTGGACTCCGAACGGGAGGCGATGATCCTCGTCGGCTCCACCGAGTTCCGTCGGATCGAGGCGACCTGCTGGGACGCCCGCGCCCGGCTGGAGGACATGGATCGCGACGGGGTCGACATCCAGGTCGTCTCGCCGACGCCCGTGTTCTTCTCGTACGACCAGCCCGGCGACCGGGCGGCCCGCGTCGCGCGCATCTTCAACGACCTCGCGCTCGAGGTCTGCGCGCCGACGCCCGACCGGTTGATCCCGTTCGCCCAGGTGCCCCTGCAGGACACGGATGCCGCGTGCGCCGAGATCGATCGCGCGATCGCATCGGGGCACCGCGGCATCGAGATCGGCAACCACGTCGGCGACCGCGACCTCGACGACGAGGGCATCGTCACGGTGCTCCAGCACTGCGCCGCGATCGGCGTGCCTGTGTTCGTGCACCCGTGGGACATGCCCGATTCGCCGAGGCTCGAACGGTGGATGGCGCGCTGGCTCACCGGCATGCCGGCCGAGACGCACCTGTCGATCATCGCGATGATCCTCGGCGGGGTGTTCGACCGCGTCCCGCCCTCGCTGCGGATCGCCTTCGCGCACGGCGGCGGCTCGTTCGCGTTCTGGCTCGGCCGGTTCGAGAACGCGTGGCACCGACGACCCGATGTCGTCGGCGTCAGCGACCTGCCGCCCTCCGGGTACCTGGATCGCTTCAGCGTCGACTCCGTCGTCTTCGACCCGGCCGCGCTCCACCTGCTCGTGGACACGCTCGGTGCCTCGCAGGTGATGCTCGGCAGCGACTACCCGTATCCGCTCGGCGAGCGGCCGGTCGGCAGCGTCGTCGAGCGTTCCGAACGGCTCGACGACGACCAGCGTGCTGCGATCCTGCACGAGAACGCCCGGCGCTTCCTGGCGCTCAGCCCGACCACGACCCGAGAGGCGGTTCCATCATGATCCAGCTGAGCGATGCGGCATCCGACCTGGCATCCGACCGGCGAACGCTCGACCGCGCGACCTGCGAGGGCTTCGACGCCGCCGATCCGCTGGCGTCCTTCCGTGATCGCTTCGACCTGCCGGACGGCGTCGTCTACCTCGACGGCAACTCCCTCGGCGCGCTCCCCCGGGCGACCCGGGCGCACGTGGATCGGGTCATCGCCGAGGAGTGGGGCGTCGGACTCATCCGGAGCTGGAACGATGCCGGATGGTTCGCGAAGCCGCAGGCCGTCGGCGACCGCATCGCTCCGCTCATCGGGGCGGGGCCCGGCGAAGTGGTGCTCGGCGACTCGACGTCGGCCAGCCTGTTCCAGGTGGTCACCGCGGCGGCCCGGCTGCGCCCCGACCGGCGCGTCATCGTGGCCGAGCGGGGCAGCTTCCCGACCGACCTGTACGTGATCGAGAGCGTCCAGGCGACGGTGGGCGGCGCCGAGCCGCTCGACCGCAGGCTCGTGCACGACGACGGGCCGACCCTCGACGACGTGCTCGACGACGACGTCGCGGTGGTCGTACTGACGCACGTCGACTACCGCACCGGCCGGATGCACGACCTCGCCGAGGTGACGGCCCGCGTGCACGCCGCGGGCGCGATCATGGTGTGGGACCTCTGCCACAGCGTCGGGGCCGTGCCCGTCGACCTGGGCGCGGCCGGCGCGGACTTCGCGGTCGGGTGCACCTACAAGTACCTCAACGGCGGCCCGGGTTCGCCGTCGTTCATGTGGGCGGCCTCGCGCCACCACGAGGCGGCGCGGCCGGCGCTCACCGGGTGGCACGGGCACGCCAGGCCGTTCGAGTTCGAGGTCGGGTACGACCCGGTCCCGGGGATCGGCCGGTTCCGGGTCGGCACGCCGCAACTGCTCTCGCTGTCGGCGCTCGAGGCGAGCCTCGACGTCTGGGACGACGTCGACATGGCGCTGGTGCGCGAGAAGAGCCTCCGCCTCACCGAGCTGTTCATCTCGCTCGTCGACCGGCGACTCGCGCACTGGGATGTCGAGGTCGTGACCCCGCGCCGCTCCTCGTTCCGCGGAAGCCAGGTGGCCCTCCGCCACGCGGACGGCTACGCCGTCATGCAGGCGCTCATCGAGCGCGGCGTCATCGGCGACTTCCGCGCACCGGACCTCATGCGATTCGGGTTCACGCCGCTGTACGTGTCGCACGCGGACGTGTGGGACGCGGTCGACGTGCTCCACGACGTCCTGTCGAGCGAGGTGTGGCGCGACCCGCGCTTCGCGCGTCGCGGCGCCGTCACCTGAGGCGTTCCCGAACCACCGGGCTGTACACTCGGCGCTGAATGTTCGACTCGTCGTACATTCAGAACCGATGCGAGGAGCACCCGATGAAGCCCACCGTGCGCACCCTGCTCGCCCGCGACGACCTCGCGCTCACCCTGCTGACCGACGAGGCCTCGCTCCCCGGCACCGCGCTCGACGCGCCCGTGCCCTGGGTGCACAACTCCGACCTCGACGACCCGGCCCCGTTCATCGAGCCCGGGCAGGTGCTGCTCACGACCGGAACGCAGTTCGGCGCCGACGCCGGCAGCGACGATCCGGCGGGCTTCGACGCGTACGTCGCCCGCCTCGCAGGCGCCGGGATCTCGGCACTCGGCTTCGGCACGGAGGTGGTGCGCGCCGGCACGCCCGCGCTCCTGGTCGAGGCGTGCGCGAAGCACGGCGTGCCGCTCTTCGAGGTCCCGTACCGCACGCCGTTCATCCGCGTCGCGCGCACGATCGCCGAGCTGAACGCCGCCGACGCGAACGCCCGGCAGGCATGGGCGCTCCAGGCGCAGCGCGCGATCTCGCTCGCCGCGCTCCGCCCCGACGGCCTCGGCGCGACGCTCG
The DNA here is from genome assembly GCF_009729855.1 of Agromyces luteolus. GTDB lineage: Bacteria > Actinomycetota > Actinomycetes > Actinomycetales > Microbacteriaceae > Agromyces > Agromyces luteolus. The sequence continues at coordinate 172,033 of NZ_WODA01000017.1, forward strand.
GCGAACTGAGCAACCGCCTCGGCACGTGGGTCGGGCTGGTGGATGCCGCGGGCGCCCTCGACCGCGAGGCCCCCGTCGGCGGCCTCGGCCAGCCCGCGCTCGGCGAGGTCGTCGGCGAGGCCCGATCGATGCTCCGCCGCGGGCAGCGCGCGAGCCGCACGCTCGAGGCCGGCGCGTCGGTCGGCAGGCCGCAGCGGATGACCCTGCAGACGCTCGGCGCCGGAGGCGCGCTGCGCGGCGTGCTCGCCATCGGCGACTCCCCCGAGCTCGATCAGGCGGGTCGCGAGGTCGTGACCGCGGTCATCGCGCTCGCCGGGCTCGCGCTCGAGCAGAACCGCGACCTCGACCGGGCGCGAGGGCACCTGCGCTCGGGCCTGCTGCGTTCCATGCTCGCGGGCGACGTCGAGCTCGCGGCCGAGGTCTCCGCCGAGATGTGGGGCCCGATGCCCGCCGACCCCGTGCGCGTCGCGGTGGCCGACCTGCCGCCGGACCACGCCGACCGCCTCGCGGAGTTCCTCGAGTTGCGCGTCGACGACCGCGGCGGGCGGCTGTTCTTCGGCCGCGACGGCGAATCGGTCGTCGTCGTCTGCGAGGACGCCGACCGCGACGTCGCCGACGAGCTCGCAGGAGAGTTCGACGTCCCCGTCGGCGTCTCGGACGCGGCATCCGTCACCGAACTCGCGCGGCTGCACGAGCAGGCGCTGCGCGCCGTCGAGCGCGCCCGCGAGACCTCGCCGGGGGTCGTCTGGTTCGACGACATCAGCAGGCAGGGCGTGCTCGCGTTCCTCGCGCGCACCGACGCGCGCGCGGTCGCCCGCGCGACGCTCGAGCCGCTCATCGAGTACGACCGCGAGCAGGGCACGACGCTCCTCGAGACCACGCGCACGTGGCTCGAGCACGGCGGGCAGTTCGACGCGACCGCGCAGGAGCTCGGCGTGCACCGGCACACCGTGCGCAGCCGGATCGCGCTGGCGGAGAAGCTCCTCGGCCGCGACCTCTCGGGCTTCCACGCGCGCGCCGACCTCTGGGCGGCGCTCCTCGCGACGGAGTGACGACACCGGGCACTGCGGGCCGGAGGCCCTACCGGGCGCGCAGGCGTCGGCGTACCCTGACGGGAGGACGAGGAGGTTCGCGATGCAGGCGACGGTCGGTGATCGGCTGGTCATCCACGGCAAGCAGGTGGGCAGCGCCGAGAAGCACGGCGAGGTCCTCGAGGTGCGCGGGTCCGACGGCGGTCCGCCCTACCTCGTGCGCTTCGACGACGGGCACGAGGCGCTGCTCTATCCGGGCGCCGACTGCGAGCTCGAGCACGCGCACTGACGCGGTCCCGCGGTGCGCGGCAGCGACGCCGACGCGCCCGGCGGGCCGGTCGACGGATGCCTCGCGATAGCGTGGAGGACATGTTCCACTCGTACGCGGCGATCGGCGACAGCTTCACCGAGGGCGTCGGTGACGAACTGCCCGACGGCGTCTCCCGGGGCTGGGCCGACTTCGTCGCGCTCGGACTCGCGAAGGCCGCCGCACCGGAGCCCGTGCGCTACGCCAACCTCGCGATCCGGGGCCGCAAGCTCGGCCCGATCATCGACGAGCAGCTCGCGGCGGCCATCGCGCTCGGGCCCGAGATCATCAGCTTCAACGGCGGCGGCAACGACATGCTGCGCCCGCGCATGCCGGAGGAGGTCGTCGCCGATCGATTCCGGCTGGCCATCCACCGCATCCGCGACGCGGGGATCCACGTGCTGATGCTGAGCGGCGCGAACCCCACCGACCACCTCCCGCTCGGCCGCGTGTTCGACGCGCGCGGCTCGCGCCTCACGGCCGCGCTGCAGGACCTGGCGCAGCTCGACGGGGTGACGTTCGTCGACAACTTCGGCGATCGGACGCTCCGCGACATCCGCTATTGGTCGGCCGACAAGCTGCACCTCAACTCGCTCGGGCACGCGAAGGTCGCCTCGAACGTGCTCACCGCGCTCGGCGTGCCCGTGCCCGAGGAGTGGGGCGTCGCCGAGGTCGCCGCCGCCCCGGCCGGGAAGAAGAGCCGCAACACCGCGACGTACTACCGCGAGTACGTGCTGCCGTGGATCGGCCGGCGCCTCACGGGCCGCTCGTCGGGCGACGGCCGCACGGCGAAGCGCCCGACGCTCGAGCCCGTCGCGCTCGACGCCTGACCGCCCACCCCCGCCCCGGTCCTCGTGCATGAGATTCCGTCCGACGGCGCCCCGTCGAGCGGTCAGCCTCGGATTCTCATGCACGCCTGGCGTGGAGAGTTCGGATGCCTCGGTGCCGTTCAGTCGGCGAGCACGCCCTCGACGAACGCGCGCGTGCGCCGCGCGAGGCCGTCGATGCGCGCCCACGCGTGCGAGCCGCTGCGCACCTCGGCGGGCGCGAGCGGTGCGTGCAGGCGGACGTTCTCCTGGCACGACAGGTCGCTGCAGACGTAGGTGCCGACCGTGCTCCCGTTCCGGCCGGCCTCGCCCGCGCGGCGCGCCGAGAACATCGTCACCTGGTTCGCGGGCTGCTGCGTGTGGCAGAGGTTGCACATGCTCGCGCGGAACCGCGACGCGGGCGGGTCGGCCGCGCGCAGCACGATCCCGACGGGCTCGTCGTCGATGAGCGTCACGAGGTAGCCGCGTCGGCCGGCCTTGCGATCGCGCCAGGCGAGCGCGTCGACGCGCTCCCAGTCGACCAGCAGGTACTCCAGCGGCAGCTCGAGCTCCGCGAGTTCCCGATCGGTCGCGTTCACGAACGACGACCGGAGTTCGTCTTCGCTGAGCGGACGCATCCGACCCCCCTTCGACCCGAACCAGTGTAGGCGCGTCGGCGGATGCCGCGGCCGCCACGGGTATGCATGAGAATCGGCTCCTCGACATTTGCGCAGCCGCTGTCCCGCGGATTCTCATGCACCGGCAAGGCCCGCGAGCGCCGGCACGGCGCGCGAGCGCCGGCACGGCGCGCGAGCGCGAGCGCGAATGAGAATCCGGGCCTTGCCGCCTGTCCGGGCGCTGTGCGGCGGATTCTCGTGCATGGGCAGAGCGTGCGAGGGCTGCCGCATCCGATCCGGTCAGGCGAAGGTCGGTCGCGGACGGTCGTCGGTCCGCGGACACCATCCGGCGGGCGTCCGGTCGTAGGCGAAGGCCGGGCCGTCGGCCACGAGCCGGGCGAGGGCGGCCAGGAACCGGTCGACGTCGTCGGCCGACGACCCCGCGCCGAGGCTCACCCGGAGCCCGTTCGCCCGGGTCGCGAGCCGGTCGAAGAACGGGTGCGCGCAGAAGCGTCCTGCGCGCACCGAGATCCCGTGCTCGGCGGCGAGCGCGGCGGCGACGAGGCCGACCGATCCGCGCTCGAGCTCGAAGGTCGCGATCCCGAGCCGGTCGTCGAGGTCGTCGAAGCCGCGCAGCACGCGAATTCCGGGCACCGCGGCGAGGCCCTCGTGCAGGCGAGCGGCGAGCGCGTCCTCGTGGGCACGGCGGGCGTCGTCGCCGAGCCGCTCGAGCTCGACGAGGGCACGAGCGAGGGCGGCCACCCCGACCACGTTCGGCGTGCCGGCCTCGTGCCGTTCGGGCCCCGTCTTCCACGAGGCTGCGTCGACCGTCACCGCCTCGACCGCTCCGCCGCCGGCGAGGTGCGCGGGCGCCGCGTCGAGCCAGTCGGCGCGGCCCACGAGCGCGCCGGCGCCGAAGGGCGCGTACGCCTTGTGGCCCGAGAAGGCGAGGAAGTCGATACCGGATGCCTCGAGGTCGACGCGTCGGTGCGGCAGCAGCTGCGCGGCATCCACCGCCAGTCGCGCGCCGTGCGCGTGCGCGAGGTCGGAGAGCACGTCGAGCGGCAGCACCTCGCCCGTGAGGTTCGATGCGCCCGTCACCGACAGCAGCGCGGCCGGTCGGCGGGCGAGCTCGGCGCCGAGCGCGTCGAGCGTCGCGGCGAACGCAGGGCGCGCGACGAGGACGCGCCGCCCGCGACGCTCCCACGGCAGCAGGTTGGCGTGGTGCTCGATGTCGAGCACCACGGTCTCCCCGGGCACGGCGCCGGCGAGCAGGTTCAGCGCGTCCGTCGTGTTGCGCGTGAAGACCACGTCATCGTCGAGCCGGGCGCCGACGTGCCGCGCGACGCTCACGCGTGCGTCCTCGAGCAGGGCCGTCGACGCCTGCGACGCGTAGCCGGTGCCGCGGTGCACGCTCGCGTAGTACGGCAGCACGGCGGTGACATGCGCCGCGACCGCGGCGAACGCGGGGGCGGATGCCGCGACGTCGAGGTTCACGTGCCGGACCCGGCCGCCGCCGAGCACCGGCACCTCGAGGCCGGCGTCGACGAGCGCGGCGAGCGGGCCGGGGCCGCCGGTCGCGCCCGCGGAGCCGGGCGCGCCCGACGCGGCGGGTGCGGCAGCGGGCACGGTGGTCGCGGTGCTGGTCATGACGCCTCCTGGCTGGCGGGTGCGTCGAGGCTACGGAAGCCCGGTGCGGCGCCTCAACGGCGTCCCGTCACCGTGCGTCACGACGCGACACGCGGCGCAACACGGTCGCGTCGTCGAGCGCCGCGAGCGCCCGCTCGCGCGGTCGTACGATTGACCCATCCGGCGCGCTCGCGCCATCCGCCCACCGAACCGGAGCACCCCACGACGTGACGAACGAGCCCGACCAGCCCCGCGACGACCGCACCCCGATCGAGGGCGACGCCTTCCACCGGCGCGTGCCCGACGGTCGCGGCCTGCAGCTCAGCGGGGTGCCCGAGCTCGTGCTCGTCGAACCCGACGCCCAGCACGCCCGCTTCGACCGCGACGACCTCGTGGTGCGCCGCGGCCAGTTCGCGCTGCGGAACGGGCACGCGACCCCGCACGAGTCGATGGTCGAGGACCTGCTCGACGTGGCATCCGCCCTCGATGAGGCCCGCGTCGACTACCTGCTGGTGCGCCGCGACGGCGGCAGGCCGGTCATCGCCGTCGACCGTCGCGACCGCAAGCGCGTGGTCCGCTCGCTCGCGAGCGCCTTCGCGAACGAGCCGTTCTACTCGGCGACGCTCGTGCCCGAGACCGCGCCCGACGCGCCCGACGTGCTCGTCGCCGACGGCGAGCTGTCTACGAAGCGCAAGCCGCTCGCCGTGCGCCTCTACCGTCCGCGGATCGAGCCGGTCGGGCGTCTCCGCTACGGCGCGGAGTCCGCCGTCCAACTCGAGTTCTGGCGCTTCGGCGACGACGTCATCGAGGCGCCCATCGAGAACGCGCTCATGCGCCGCACCCTCCCGCGCGGCGAGGCGGTCGAGGAGACGGTGCACCTGCACGGCCGCGACTGGCGCACGCTCGAGCACATGTGGCAGCCGCTCGCGAGCGACGTCGACTTCGAGATCGACATGGTCTTCTCGTGGGTCGACGGCTCCGACGTCGAGTTCCTCCGCGAGCGCGCGCGCCGCATGCAGACCTACGTCGTGGGCGAGGGCGACGACTCCGAGGCGCGCTACCGGCAGATCGACGAGCTGAAGTACGCGCTGCGGTCGGTCTACCTCTTCGCGCCCTGGGTGCGCCGCATCTTCATCTGCACCGATTCGCGCCCGCCGGCATGGCTCGCGAAGCACCCGAAGGTCACGGTCGTACGCGCCGAGGACATGTTCGCCGACACCGGCGTGCTGCCGACGTACAACTCCCACGCGGTCGAGAGCCAGCTGCACCGCATCCCGGGCATCGCCGAGCACTTCCTGTACTCGAACGACGACATGTTCTTCGGCCGGCCGGTCTCGCCCGACCTGTTCTTCTCGCCAGGCGGCGTGACGAAGTTCGTCGAGGCGGGCACGCGCATCGGCCTCGGCGAGTCCGACCCGAGCCGCTCGGGCTTCGAGAACGCGGCGCGCGTGAACCGCGCTCTGCTGCACGAGCGGTTCGGCAAGGTGACCACGCGCCACCTCGAGCACTGCGCCGCACCGCTCCGCCGGAGCGTCATGGCCGAGCTCGAGGCGACCTTCCCCGACGAGTTCCGCCGCACCGCGGCGAGCCGCTTCCGCTCGGCGACCGACATCTCGGTGACCAACTCGCTGTACCACTACTTCGCACTGCTCACGGGCCGCGCGGTCGTGCAGACCGACGCGAAGGTCAAGTACATCGAGACCACGCTGCAGCGCGCCCTGCCCGCGATGAAGCGCCTGCTGAAGCGCCGCGACATGGACATGTTCTGCCTGAACGACGGCAGCTTCCCCGAGATCTCGGTCGAGGAGCGCACCGAGGCCGTCATCGACTTCCTCGAGCGCTACTTCCCGTTCGCCGCGCCGTGGGAGAAGCCCGAGGCGGATGCCGCGGCGCGCGCCGCCGGGACGGACGAGCGCCCGAGCCTCACCGCCTGATCGGACCGCCGCCTGATCGGACCGCCGGCTACGGACGGAGCCGCGACGGACGGAGCGCGAGCGTCGACGGCGGAACCACGACGTGCACGCGCTCGGCATCGGTGGGCGCCGTGCCGGATGCCGCGGCCGGTGCCGGCGCCGCGACGGCGTCCCGGATCACGATGCCGTCGGCCGCGAGGCGGCGGGCCGACTCCTCCGCGTCGATGACGTCGAGCGCCGCGTGGTCGCCGAGCGGCACGACCGAGTGGAGCACGGTCGTCGGGTAGACGTGCACGAGGTTGAACGCGCGGGCCCCGTCCCATCCGCGCGTGCCGCCCGTCGGAACCGTGAGGTCCTGCGTGTAGCAGCTCGCCGACGCGACCGAGACGGGGATGCCGGCGAACGTCGCGGTCGACGAGTAGTGCAGGTGCCCCGCGATGATCGAGCGGATGTCGCTGCCCGCGACGACCTCGGCCAGGGCGGACTGGTCGCGGAGCTCGACCGAGACCGCGAGGTCGAGCACGCTCGGAACCGGCGGGTGGTGCAGCGCGAGGATCGTGCCGTGCGGCGCGGGGATCGCGAGTTCCTCCGCCAGCCAGTCGAGCTGCTCCCCCGAGAGCTCGCCGTGGTGCCGGCCGGGCACGGTCGAGTCGAGCGTGATCACGCGGAGGCCGTTCACGTCGTCGACGCGGTCGACCGGGCGCTGCCCGCCGATGCCGTCGCCGAGCAGGCCGCGCCGGAAGGCGTCGCGCTCGTCGTGGTTGCCCATGACCCAGATGACGCGCGTGCCGAGCCGGGCGGCGACCGGGTCGACGATGCGCCGGATGAGCTCGTACGCCTCGGGCTCGCCCCGGTCGGCGAGGTCGCCGGTGAACACGATCGCGTCCGGTCGTCCGCCGGACGCCTCGAACTGCTCGAAGAGCTCCCGCAGGTGCCGGTCGGCCGCGACGCGGTCGTAGAGCCGGCCGCCTCCGGCGAGCAGGTGCGTGTCGCTGACGTGGAGGAGGAAGTGCGACGGCCGAGGGTGCTCGGCCTGTCGGGTGCTCACGTGGGCTCCGATCGTTGCGGGGTACGTCCGGGTGGACACGACGCTAGCGCACCACACCGATCCGAACGTCCGGTGACGGCGGAGTGTGACGGAGCTGAACGCGCACGGCGCGGCGCGCGCGACCGGCGGGCTCAGTCCTTCGTCTTGTCGGGGCGGTTGGTCGCGCCGGGCGGATCCGGACGGCCGTTCCCGTTCGACTCCTCCTTCGGCTCCGGGTCGGTCGTCGGCTCCGGGTCGATCGCCGGGTCGTCGACCGGGTCGTTCGCCGGGTCGTCGACGGGCGCGGTCGGACCGGGCGTCGCCGAGGAGGTCGGCGGCGCGGTCGTCGGCGTCGGCGATCCGGACACGGGGCTGGGCATGACGAACCCGGACCCGGGTCGGGGCCGCTCCCCGTCATCGACCGAGCCGCTGCGCTCGGCGACGGGGGGCTGCGCGATGACGGCCGCCGTCGCGGTGAACGCCGCGCCCGAGACGACGAGCGCACCGACGACGAGCACGAGCAGGCGGTGCGCGGAGACCCACGGCAGCACCGGTCCCGCGCGGAACCGCGCGAGCGTGCCGGAGACGACCGCGAGCGCCGCCGCGGTCCCGGCGCCGACGGCCGCGACGGCCCGGCTCAGGGGGCCCGTGGACCCGGCCGGAGGGGCCGCGTGTCGGCCGCGCCGGCCCGTACCCTGGCCCGCCTCGGGGTCTTGCATGCCGTCCATCGCCTCGTCCGTCGTTCCGTCGCAGTGCAGCAGCATACCCGCGGAACGGCCCGGTCACCTCCCGAACGGGGGGTCTTGACGTGAGCGAGCGGATGCGGCATCCGCTCGCCGGCGCACCGGTCAGGCGACCGCCCAGCCGACGAGGTACGCCTCGACCGCGACCTGCGGCACGACGACGACCGGCCCGGCGAGGTTCATGAGGAGGTCGGAGTTCGTGCGGCCGAGCGGCAGGAACCCGCGGCTCGCGACCCGGCGCCCGGTGACCGTGAGCACGGCGCGGCGCGACACCGCGATGAGCGCCTCGGCGGCGTCCCCGCCCATGCTGCGGACATCGACCTGGGCGTCGGGCGCGTGCTCGCCGACGAGCTCGGCCGCCCGCTCGAGCGCCCGCTCGTGCACCTCGTCGCCGTCCGCCGCGCGGAGGAGGACGATCGGCTCCCCCAGCCGGCCGGCCTCCTCCGCGGCGAAGCGGACGGCGTCGTCGCTGTCCGGTCCCTCGGAGACGCCGACCGCCACGCCCGAGCGCCCCCGCCACGACGTGACCGGCACGACCGCGCTCGGCGATGCGGCGACCGCGGCGAGCTGCAGGCTGCGCGAGCCCATCGCGCGGCCGTGGAAGTACCCGACCTTGTGCGTTCCGACCACCACGAGGTCGGCATCGCGCGATGCCTCCGCGAGGGTCAGGATGGGGCTCCCGACCGCGACGACGCCCCGGACCTCGACCTCGGGCGCGGCCCGCCGGGCGACGTCGACCTCCCGCTCGGCACGATCCTCCGCGGTCGCGCGGAGTTCGACGAGGGCCGACCCTCCGAGGCTGCCCCACCCGTCGTCGACGACGGTGACGAGGACGAGCGCGTCGCCGGTGCGCTGCGCACGCCGCGCCGCCCACTCGACGGCGGCGCGGCTCGCGACACTCCCGTCGGCGCCGACCACGATCGTCATGGGACCAGCATCCGCGCCGGTGACCCCCGTACCGGGGCCTTTGGTCCCTCGCCCGGCCGCGACACGCCGGATGGTAGATTCGCAGCATCCGCCTGATGGAGGTGGCATGCCGCACCCCGCGCCGCTGTCGTTCCCCGAGGGTCCGCGATCCGAACTGGACCGCGCCCTCGCCGAACTCGTGGAGCGTGCGGGCGAGGTCATGCGCACGCAGGGCCGGCTTCGCGCCCTGCTCAACGCGACGCGGTCGGTGATCGGCGAGATCGAGCTCGACGAGGTGCTGCGGAGCATCGTGACGTCGGCCGTCGAGCTCGTCGACGCGGAGTACGGCGCGCTCGGGGTGCTCGCCCCGCAGGGCGGGCTGGAGGAGTTCGTCCACGTCGGGATGCCCGACGAGGCCGTCCAGCGGATCGGCCACCTCCCCGAGGGCCGCGGACTGCTCGGCGCGCTCATCGACCATCCCGACCCGATCCGCCTCGACGCCATCGCCGGGGACCCGCGTTCGGTCGGCTTCCCCGACGGCCACCCGCCGATGGGTGCCTTCCTCGGCGTGCCCGTGCGGGTCCGCGACGAGGTGTTCGGCAACCTCTACCTGACGAACCGGCGCGACGGCACGTTCAGCGACGAGGACGTCGAGCTCATCTCCGCGCTCGCGACGGCGGCCGGGCTGGCGATCGACAACGCGCGCCGATACGCCGAGGCGCGGACCCGCGAGGCGTGGGCCGCGGCATCCGCCCAGGTCGTCTCGGCCCTGCTCACCTCCTCGGTCGAGGGGTCGGCGGCCCTGCTCGCCGACGAGCTCGTCGACCGCGGCGCCGCCGATCGCGTCGCCATCCTCGTGGGCGACGACCGCACCTCGGTGCGCGTGCTCGAGGTGCGCGGCGAGGAGGCCGACGCCTGCCTCGCCGGCAGCGTGATCGACGCGGAACGGACGCTCGGCGCCGTGGTGCTCGAGGGGGGCGAGACGCGCGCGACCCCGGGCGGCCGCATCGAGCCGCCGGACGCGCTCGCGCTGCACCACGACGGATCCTGCGGGCCCGTGCTGTTCACGGCACTGCGGTCGGGCGGTGCTCCGCGCGCGGTGATCGCCGCCGCCCGCCAGCCGGGCGCGCCGCACTTCACCGCGGCCGAGATGCGCATCGCCGAAGACCTGGCCGACCGGGTCTCGCTCGCCCGCGAACTCGCCGCGGCCCGCGAGGCGCAGCAGCGCGGCCTCCTGCTCCAGGACCGGGCGCGCATCGCGCGCGACCTGCACGACCACGTGGTGCAGCAGCTGTACGGCGCCGGGCTCGACCTCGAGGCCGCGGCCGCGGACTCCCCCGGCGCGGTCGCCGAACGGCTCGGGTCGGCCGTCGAGGCGATCGACGAGGCGATCGCGCAGGTGCGGACGATCGTGTACGCCCTGACGCCGCAGGACGGCGGAGCGCCGACGCTGCGACACCGCGTGCTCGACCTCGCCGGCTCCGCGTCCCGCCACCTCCCCCAGCCCGTCGCGGTCTCGTTCGCCGGTCCGGTCGACCTGCTCTCCGAGGGTTCGCTCGCCGACGAGCTCGCGGCGTCGGTCCGCGAACTGCTCTCGAACGCCGTGAAGCACTCGGAGGCGACCTCCGTCGCCCTCACGATCGTCGCGGCCGACGCGCGTGTCACCGCCGAGGTGTCCGACGACGGCCGCGGCATCGGCGACACCGCCAGGCGGAGCGGACTCGAGAACCTCCGCATCCGCGCCGAGCGGCTCGGCGGCGCGTTCGACCTCCAGAGCAGCCCCGCGGGGACCCGAGCCCGGTGGACGGCCCCCATCACCGTCCCGGAAGGAGACCCGACGACATGACCCGCGTGTTCCTCGTCGACGACCACGAGATCGTGCGGCGCGGCGTCGCCCAGCTCCTCGACCGCGAGCACGACCTCGAGGTCGTCGGCGAGGCCGGCACCGTCGCCCAGGCGCTCGCGCGGATCGAGGCGACCAGCCCGGATGTCGCGATCCTCGACATGCGGCTGCCCGACGGCGACGGCATCGACCTCTGCCGGGAGCTGCGATCGCGGCATCCCGAGCTCGCGTGCCTGATCCTGACGGCGTACGACGACGACCAGGCCGCGATGTCCGCCGTGCTCGCCGGCGCCGCCGGGTACGTGCTGAAGAACGTGCGCGGCACGACCATCGTCGAGGACGTGCGGAAGGTGGCATCCGGCCGCTCGCTCATCGACCGCTCGATCGCGGCGCGCGTCTCGCACCAGGCGAAGGCCGACGAGCACGACGACCCGCGGTTCAGCGCGCTGAACCTGCGGGAGCGGCAGGTGCTCGCGCTCATCGCCGACGGCCTCACGAACCGGCAGATCGGCGAGGAGCTCGGCCTCGCGGAGAAGACCGTGAAGAACTACGTGTCGGGCCTGCTCTCCAAGCTCGGCTTCGAGCGGCGCACGCAGGCCGCGATCTACCAGATGGAGCGGCGCTCGCACGGCGACGCCTGACGGGCTGGAACGGAACATGCCGGACGGGCCCGGGGCGTTCGCCCCGGGCCCGTCCGCGTGCGTGCGGTGACTCCTTAGAAGTCGAAGTCGCCGATGTTGTCGGCGTCGAAGACGTAGGGGTCGCCGAGCAGGACGGTGCCGTCGGCGCCGACCTCGTAGGAGCCGAGCTTGCCGGCCTCGAACGTGTCGCCTTCCTCACCGGTGATCTCACCGGTGATCAGCGCCTGCGCCGCCCACGCGGCGAGGTAGCCCAGGTCGGCCGGGTTCCACAGCGCGAACGCGGTGACCGTGCCGTCCTCGACGTACTCGCGCATCTGGTTCGGGGTGCCGAGGCCGGTCAGGGCGACCTGGCCCTGGTACTCCGAGGTCGACAGGTAGCGGGCCGCGGCGGCGATGCCGACCGTGGTGGGCGAGATGATGCCCTTCAGCTCCGGGTAGGTCTGCAGCAGCGCCGCGGTCTTGTCGAACGAGGTCTGGTCGTCGTCGTCGCCGTACACGACCTCGACGAGCTCGATGTCGGGGTGGTTGGCGGCCAGCTCCTCCTCCATCATCTCGATCCACGCGTTCTGGTTCGTCGCGTTCGCCGACGCCGACAGGACCGCGATCTGGCCCTCGTCGCCGATCTGCTCCGCGATCAGGTCGACCTGGACCTTCGCGATGCCCTCCGCGGTGGCCTGGTTGATGAACAGGTCACGGCACTCCGGGTTGGTGTCCGAGTCGAACGTGACGACCTTGACCCCGGCGCTGGATGCCTCGTCCAGGGCGTCGCAGATCGCCTCCGGGTCGTTCGCCGAGACCACCAGGGCGCCCACGCCCTGCTGCGCCGCGGTCTGGATGAAGCTGACCTGCGACGTCGGTGACGCCTCCGACGGGCCGACCTCGGCGAAGGTGCCGCCGAACTCCTCGACCGCCTCCTCACCACCGGCCGACGAGGTGTCGAAGTACGGGTTGCCCAGGTTCTTCGGCAGGAACGTGACCGACAGGTTCGCATCACCGCCATCGCCGCCGTCACCCCCGCCATCGCCCCCGCCGGACGCACAGCCCGACAGGGCCAGGACCGTCGCGGCCGCCGCCGCCGTGATCGCCACGCCGAAACGGCGCGAACGCTGCATGGTGAACATCGTTGTTTCCTTCCTTGGTGCCGGTAACCGACTCTGTGTGATTCCAGGTGGAGCGATCAGGACGACGACGCCGCCAGCTCTCGCTCCTTCTTCTTCCCGATCGCCGAGATCCGCCGACGGCGGAGCCAGGCGAGGAGGCTTGCGGACACCACCGACAGCACGAGCAGCACGCCCGTGATGACGTTGATGATGTCGCTCGTGACACCGGCGAGCCGGAGCGCGCTGCCGAGCGTGCCGATGAGCAGCACGCCGGCGATGACGCCGTGCAGGGCGCCGCGGCCGCCGAAGATCGAGACCCCGCCGAGGAGGACCGCGGCGATGACCTGCAGCTCCATGCCCGTCGCGTTGTCGCCGCGGGCGTTGTTGTAGAGCAGCGTGAAGTACACGCCGGCGAAGCCGGAGATGGCGCCGCTCATCACGAACAGAGCGAACTTCGTGCGCCCGACCGCGACGCCCGAGAACGCCGCGGCCTCCTTGTTCAGGCCGATTGCGTAGAGCGACCGACCGAACGGCGTGAAGTGGAGCAGGATCGCGAACGCGATCGCGAGCACGATGAACGGGATCATGATCCCCGGGATCGGCGTGCCCGGGATGTTGTCGCGGGCCAGGTCGGACCAGAACTCCGGGAAGTCCGTGATCGCGGTCGTGCCGAGCAGGCCCACGGCGATGCCGCGGAAGAGCGCGAGCGTGCCGATCGTGACGGCGAGCGAGGGCAGTCCGACGACCGTGACGAGGAACCCGTTGATCACGCCGGCGAGGGTGCCGACGAGGATCGCGGCGATCGCCGCGACCGGGAACGGCAGGCCGGCCTGGGTCAGGATGCCGGTCATCACGCTCGAGAGGCCGACGATCGAGGCCACCGAGAGGTCGATCTCCTCGGTGATGATGATCAGCGTCATCGGGAGGGCGATGAGCAGGATCGGCGCGATGTCCCGCAGCAGGTAGGTCACCGTGAGCGGGCTGTCGAAGTTCGGCACGACCGCGATCGAGACGGCGATGACGACGAGCAGCAGCCCGATGATCGCGGCCTCGCGGTTGGCGAGCACGCGTCGCCACAGCGGGGTCGCATACGCCTGGTACGTGCGGGTGGTCCGGGTGTCCGGAGCGGGAGCCGGTGCCGTGGCGGTCATCGCGCTGCCTCCCTGGCTTCGATGAGCTTGCGGTGTTGTCGGACGGCGAGCACGCGGTCGAGCACGATCGCGCCGATGATGAGGGCGCCGACGACGGCGCGCTGCCAGAAGTCCTGGATGCCGAGGATCGGCAGCGCCCGGTTGATGGTGAGCAGCAGGTACGCGCCGATCGCCGCGCCCCAGAGCGTTCCGACGCCGCCGGAGATCGCGACGCCGCCGATGACCGCGGCGCCGATGGCCTGCAGCTCGAGGCCGGTTCCGGCGCCCGAGCTCACGGTGCCGTACCGCGCGGCGTACAGTACGCCGGCGAGGCCCGCGAGCGCGCCGCTGAGCACGAACGCGGTCAGGATGCGCCGGGTGACGCGGAGGCCGTAGAGGTGCGCCGCATCCGGGTCGGAGCCGATGGCGTAGAACTCGCGCCCGCTGCGGAGGTTGCGCAGCACCCAGGCGGCGACGACGAGCACGACGACAGCGATGATCGTGAGGATCGGGATGAACAGGATCTGCCCGGTGCCGAGTCCGCGGAACGCGGCCGGCAGGTCGGAGGCGTTGATGCGATCGCTGCCGGTCCAGGCCACGTTGATCCCGCGGTAGATGTACAGCGTTCCGAGCGTGATCACGAGCGCCGGCACCTTGGCGAAGGCGACGAGCGCGCCGTTGATGAGGCCGAGCACCCCGCCGAGCGCGATGCCCGCGAGGAAGACCGCGAGGATCGGGATGCCGGGCACGTCGATGAAGAGGCGGCCCGTGAGGTAGGCGGTCAGGCCGAGCACGGAGCCGACCGAGAGGTCGACGTTGCGCGTGATGATCACGACCGCCTGGCCGACGGCGACGAGCATCAGCAGCGACGGGGTCAGGAGGAGGTCGCGGAAGCCGTCGGTCGAGAACAGGAAGTTCGGATTGACGAGGGTCGCGACGACGATGACGGCGAGCAGGGCGATGAGGATGCCGGTCTCGCGCGCCTTGAGCAGGTGCGAGACGATCCGCGTCGCCGCCGACGGGGTCGACGGGGCGGGTGGGGCTGCGGTCGCGGTCACTTCGCGTCCTCCTTCTCGGCCGTGGCCGCGAACATCACGGATTCGGGGGTCGCCTCGGCGCGCGGGAACTCGCCGGTCAGCCACCCCTCTCGCATCACGAGCACGCGGTCGGCCATGCCGAGCACCTCGGGCAGCTCGGAGCTGATCATGAGGATCGCGATGCCGCGCTGGGCGAGCTCGGAGAGCAGCCGGTGGACCTCGGCCTTCGTGCCGACGTCGATGCCGCGGGTCGGCTCGTCGACGATGAGCACCTTCGGCTCGGTCGCGAGCCACTTGCCGAGCACGACCTTCTGCTGGTTGCCGCCGGACAGCGTCCCGGTCTCCGCGTCGAGCGCGGCGGTCTTCACCTCGAGCCGGCTCGCCCACACGGCGGCGGCGGCGTTCTCCGCGCGGCTGGTGAGCAGTCCGCCCTTGGCGAGGGTGTCGCGGATGGCGAGCGTGACGTTCCGGGCGACGGACTCGTCGAGCACGAGCCCCTGCTTGCGCCGGTCCTCGGGGACGAGGGCGAGGCCGCGCGCCATGGCGACGCGCGGGTTGCCCTTCGGCAACTGCACTCCCCCGACGGTGACGGTGCCGGACTCGTAGGGATCGACGCCGAACACCGCCCGCGCGACCTCGCTTCGGCCGGCGCCGACGAGGCCGGCCAGGCCGACGATCTCGCCCGCGCGCACCGTGAAGCTGATGTCGTGGAAGATGCCCGGGCGGGTGAGCCCCTCGACCACGAGCACGTCCTCGCCGATCTCGGCGGGGAGCTTCGGGAAGAGCTCGGCGACGTCGCGCCCGACCATCTGGCGGACCAGCTCGTCGACGCTGGTGTCGGCGATCGGCTCGGTGGCGATGTAGCTGCCGTCGCGCATGACCGTGACCGTGTCGCAGAGCGCGAAGACCTCGTCGAAGCGGTGCGAGATGAACATGAGCGCGCGGCCCTCGTCGCGGAGGCTGCGGGCGACGGCGAACAGTCGCTCGACCTCGACGCCGGAGAGGGCGGCGGTCGGCTCGTCCATGATCAGCACGCGAGCGTCGAGCGAGATGGCCTTCGCGATCTCGATGATCTGCTGGTCGGCGATCGACAGGCCGTCCGTGATCCGGTCCGGGTCGATCGAGACGCCGAGCCGGCCGAAGATCTCCTCGGCCTCGGCTCGCATGGCCTTGCGGTCGATGCGTCCGAAGCGGTTCGTGGGCTGGCGGCCCATGAAGATGTTCTCGGTCACCGAGAGGTCCGGGAAGAGCGTCGGCTCCTGGTAGATCACGGCGATGCCGGCGGCCTTGGACTGCGCGGTCGAGTGGAAGTCGACGTCGTCGCCGCGGAGCTTGATGGTGCCCGCGTCGCGCCGGTAGAGGCCGGCGATGATCTTCACGAGCGTCGACTTGCCCGCGCCGTTCTCGCCGATCAGGGCATGGATCGAACCCTGTTCCAGGGTGATGGTGCCGGATCGGAGGGCGACGACGGCGCCGAACGACTTCACGACCTTCGACAGTTCGAGCGCTGGGGGCGCGGGCGTCGTGGGGGGCTGGGCCACGGTCACGTCCTCCTCCTTGAGGTGAAAACTTTATGAATCGATTCAGGCTCGATTCAGGCATACTCTATGGAGGACATCGGCGAGGGTCAAGTCCGACCCGGACGGATGACCTCGAAGTTCGATTGCGAAGGAGCAGGATGGCCGCGGTCAGCATTCGCGACGTCGCCCAGCATGCGGGCGTCTCGGTGGGCACGGTCTCCAACGTCCTGAACCGGCCCGGCGAGGTGTCCGCCGAGTCGGTGCGCCGCGTGCAGGAGGCCATCGAGACGCTCGGCTACGTGCGCAACGACGCGGCGCGGAAGCTCCGCGCCGGCGTGAGCACCACCGTCGGCTTCGTCGTGCTCGACGGGCAGAACCCGTTCTTCGGCGACGTCGTGCGCGGCGCGGAGGACGAGGGGTCCAAGTCGGGCATCGCGATCCTGTACGGCAACACCGACGAGGACCCGAAGCGCGAGCGCATGTACCTCGACCTCTTCGAGGAGCAGCAGGTCCGGGGCGTGCTCATCTCCCCGTACGGCGACATCAATCCGCGCCTCGAGCGACTCCGCGCGCGCGGGATCGCGGCCGTGCTCGTCGACCGCTTCAGCGGCGACGGCCGGTTCAGCTCCGTCTCGGTCGACAGCGTCACGGGCGGGCGGATGGCGGTGGAGCACCTGATCGCGACCGGACGCCGCCGCATCGCCTTCGTGGGCGGGCCGTTCGAGATCCGCCAGGTCACGGACCGCCTCGCGGGGGCCCGCGCCGCCGCCGAGAACGCCGGCGAGCACGTCGACCTCGAGGTCGTGGCGACCGATGCGCTCACGGTCGCCGACGGGGCCGCCGCCGGCGCCCGGGTCATGGCGCGCCCCCGTTCGGAACGGCCCGACGCGATCTTCGCGGCCAACGACCTGCTCGCCCTCGGCCTGCTCCAGGCGCTCACCGTCGAGGGTCGGACGCTCGTCCCCGACGAGATCGCCCTCATCGGCTTCGACGACATCTCGTTCGCCGCGGCGGCGGCCGTGCCGCTGTCGTCCATGCGGCAGCCCAGCCGGATGATCGGGCGCACCGCGCTCCGCATCCTCCTCGAGGAGACCGCCGACCCCGAGCTGATCCCGCGCCAGACGGTCTTCCAGCCCGAGCTCGTGGTGCGCGCGAGCACGACGCCGCGCCGCTGAACGCGCGCTCCCGACTGCGCCTGCGCGCCCGCGCGTCGGTGGGCCGGCGTAGCGTGCGGCGCATGGCGACGGATGCCGCGGCCTGCACGGCCGTCGACGAGCGCGGGCCGTGCGGCGCGCCCGCCGAGCCCGCCGCGCCGCTCGCGCTCTGCACGACCCACCTGCTCGCGGCCCACGACTGGATCGCGCGCTCGAGCGGCGTCACCGACGTGCTGCCCGGCGCGTGCCTCGTGTGCGGCTCGCGGGTCGGCGTGCGCTACCCGTCGGGGTGGGTGTGCGCGGTCTGCGAATGGCGGCTGGGCGAGGTTCCGGATGCCGAGCTCCCGCCGCCGCGCGTCGACGTCGTGTACTACGTCCGCTGGCGCGAGCGCGTCAAGATCGGCACGTCGTCGAACCCGAGGCAGCGGCTCCCGACGATCCCTCACGACGAGGTGCTCGCGTTCGAGCGCGGCGGCCGAGCCCTCGAGCAGCGCCGCCACGCCGAGTTCGCCGAGTCACGCTGGCCGGGGGGCGAGTGGTTCCGCTTCCACGAACCGCTCGTCAGGCACGTCGCCGCGCTCGCCGAGGGCGACGAGGATCCGTGGGATCGCTACGACCGCTGGCGCAGCGAGGAGCTCGCCCGCCGCGTCTGAGCGCGCCCGCACTTCCGGTTCTCGTGCATGAGGATCCGGCCCGGACGCCGCTGTGCCGGGGCATCCGCCGGATTCTCATGCACGAATGGACGGGTCGCGTTCAGGACTTGCCGTGCCTCGGCTTCCGCGGCTTGCGGTCGCCCGAGTCCGACCCGTGCCCCCGGGAGTCGTAGCCGCGGGAGTCGTAGCCGCGATCGCGGTCGTAGCCGCGGGAGTCGTAGCCGCGATCGCGGTCGTAGCCGCGAGCGGCGCCGCCCTGCCCTCGGTCACGGTCGTACCCGCGGTCCCGGTCGCCGTCGCGACGGTCGCGGTCGTACCCGCGGCCGCCGCCCTGCCCGCGGTCGCGGTCGTACCCGCGGTCGCGGTCGTACCCGCGGTCGCGGTCGTAGCGGCCACCGCCGCCGCGGCGGTCGTCGTACTGGCGGCGAGGCCGCCCGCCGGTGTCGAGGCGGAGGTCGATGAGCCGGCCCGAGATGCGCGTGTCCGCCAGGCGCTCGAACACGTCCTTCGGCAGGTTCGCGGGCAGCTCGACGAGCGAGAAGTCCGCCTGGATGCGGATGGCGCCGAAGTCGTCGCGCGCGAGTCCGCCCTCGTTGGCGAGCGCGCCGACGATCTGGCCGGGCATCACCCGGTGCCGCTTGCCGACGTCGAGGCGGTAGGTCGCCATGCCCTCGCGCGGCTGGCGCGGGCCGCGGTCGCCCCGCTCCCGGTCGCCGTCGCGCCCGCGGTCGTCGCGGTCGAACCGGTCGCGTCCGCGCTCGCGCGGCGCGGGCTCGGGCTCGGCCTCCATGAGCAGCGGCGAATCGCCCTGCGCGACCACGGCGAGGGCGGCGGCGACATCCGTCTCGGGCACGTCGTGGTGACGCACGTAGTGGGCGATGATGTCGCGGAAGCCCTCGATGCGGGCGGACTGCTCGAGCGCGGCCGAGATGCGGTCGTCGAAGCGCGAGAGCCGCGACTCGTTGATCTCGTCGACGCTCGGCAGCTGCATGGGGGTCATCTGCTGCTTGGTGGTGCGCTCGATGCGGCCGAGCAGGCCGCGCTCGCGCGGCGTCACGAAGCTGATCGCGTCGCCCGTGCGGCCCGCGCGACCGGTGCGGCCGATGCGGTGCACGTACGGCTCGGGGTCGGTGGGGATGTCGTAGTTGACCACGTGCGTGATGCGCTCGACGTCGAGGCCGCGGGCCGCGACATCCGTCGCCACCAGGATGTCGAGCTTGCCGCTCTTGAGCTGCTCGACGGTCCGCTCGCGCTGCGCCTGCGCGATGTCGCCGTTGATCGCCGCGGCCTCGTAGCCGCGGGCTCGCAGCTTCTCGGCGAGCTCCTCGGTGGCGTTCTTGGTGCGGACGAAGATGATCACGCCGCCGAAGTCCTCGACCTCGAGGATGCGCGTGAGCGCGTCGACCTTGCGGGCGTGCGCGACGACGAGCACGCGCTGCGTGATGTTCGCCGAGGTCTGCGTCTTCGCCTTGACCGTGATCTGCTCGGGGTCGTTGAGGTACTGCTCCGACATGCGGCGGATGGCGGCGGGCATCGTCGCGGAGAACAGCGCGACCTGCTTCTCATCGGGGGTGTCGGCGAGGATCGTCTCGACGTCCTCCGCGAAGCCCATCTTCAGCATCTCGTCGGCCTCGTCGAGCACGAGGTACCTGAGGCCCGACAGGTCGAGCGTGCCCTTGTCGAGGTGGTCGATCACGCGGCCGGGCGTGCCGACGACGATGTGCACGCCACGGCGGAGCGCCGAGAGCTGCACGCCGTAGCCCTGGCCGCCGTAGACGGGCAGGATGTGCAGGTCGGGCAGGTGCGCCGCGTACTTCTCGAACGCCTCGCAGACCTGGAGCGCGAGCTCGCGCGTCGGGGCGAGCACGAGCGCCTGCGGGCTGCGGTCGGAGGTGTCGAGGCGGGCGAGGATCGGCAGCGCGAACGCGGCGGTCTTGCCGGTTCCGGTCTGCGCGAGGCCGACGACGTCGCGCCCCTCGAGGAGCGTCGGGATCGTCGCGGCCTGGATCGCGGAGGGCGTCTCGTAGCCGACGTCGTCGAGCGCCTTGAGCACGGCCCCCTCGAGTCCGAGATCGGCGAAGGTGGGCGTCGCGGGCTCCTCGGGAGCCTCGGCCTCGGTGGGGATGTCGTCGGAAGTCACATTTCAGGGTAGACCTCGCCCCTGTGCAACCGCCCCATGCGGTGACGGATGCCGCGCCGGCGCGCCGCACCTACCCCCAGGTCCGCGCGCTCCGCGCGGCCCAGTACGCCTCGGGCCGCTCGGCGAGCGCCGCGAGCGCTGCGAGGGTCGCGGCATCCGTCGCCGGCGCGCGCGAGGCGAGATTCGCATCGAGCTGCTCGGGCGTCATCGCCCCGGAGAGCACGACGTCGGCCCACGGCTGGGCGCGCGCGGCGCCGATCGCGAGCGCGTCGAGGCCCTGGCCGTCGGCGGCGGCGAGCGCGGCGGCATCCGTCTCGTCGCCCGCGGGGGTCAACCGCCCGTTCGCGACCGCCTCCTTCACGACGACGAACCAGCCCGCGTCGTGGGCACGCGCGAGCGCGGGGCCGGCCGAGGGCTCGAGCAGGTTCCACGTCGCCTGCACCGTGCCGAACGGCGAGTCGGGCAGGGTGCGGGCGGCGTCGAGCGCGTCGGCCTGGTGCGGTCCGCTCGTCGAGATGCCGATGGCGATGCCGGATGCCGCGAGCTCGCGCAGCCGGTCGAGCAGCCCCGCGTCGGCGAGGGCCGGGCTCTCGGGGGTCAGCGAGTGCACGAGGTACCGGTCGGGCGGTCCGCCGAGCGCGTCGAGCGTCTCGGGCCACTGGCCCTCGAGCATGGCGAGCGAGTGCTCCTTGGCCTCGTGCACGTCGGCGTCCATGCGCCAGTCGCCGACGTAGGCGTAGCCCCACTTCGACTCGATGGCGAGGGCGGCGCGACGCTCGGGGTGCGCGGCGAGCCAGGCGCCGAGGAACTCCTCGGCCCGCCCGTACGACCGGGCGGCATCGATGAAGCGGATGCCGCGCTCCCACGCCGCGTCGAGCATCGCGTGCGCTCGGCTCCGCATCGCGTCGACGCTGCGGTCGTCGCCGAGTGACGCGTCGCGACCCGCGGTGATGTAGGCGGGGCGGCCGAGGGCGGCGAGGCCGAGGCCGAGCGGGGCGAGCCGACCGGGCGGGGTCGACGTGGCGGAAGTGGCCGACGCGGCCGACGCAGCGACTGGCGCCGGGTCGTGAGCCGAGGGTTCGTGCACGATGCGTGAGCCTACGCGCCACCGGCGACGGGCGCATCGGCGGAGTACGCTCGTCGAGGATTCGGACGAGTCGGAGAGCGAGGCGGGGCGTGAGCCGAGGGAGCGAGCAGCGTCAGGTGACCACGGACCGGCTGACGCGCGCGGCACGCATCGCGCTCGGGTCGGGGCGGGCGCTCGACGATCGGCTGATCGCCGACATCTGCGAGCAGAACGGCGTGGACCCCAAGGCGTTCCGCCGGTTCTTCGAGACCGACGACGCACTGCTCGATGCGGTCAACGAGCAACTGGTGCACGACTGCGTGAGCCGGCTCCGCTCGGCGGTCGACGCGTTCGACGCGATCGAGATCGTCGAGTCCGAGCGCGACGCCGACTCCGCCGACCCGGTCGAGGTCGCGGCACGGATGCTCGCCGACTCGTGGCCGCTCGATCGCGGCGGCCTGATCATCCGCGCGCAGCGGCGGCTGCGCGCGCTGACCTCGCAGGGCGGGGGCGGCGATGCAGCGGCGGCGGCCGAACGGTCGTTCGTCGAACGACTGGTGCCCGTGTTCGAGGACCTCATGGCGAAGCTCGACCGGCGGTTCACGTGGTCGCCCACCCTCGCGGTGCGGGTCGTCGTCGACACGTACGAGCGCTCCTTCGAGAGCTGGCTCCTCATGGGCAACCGCGAGGAGGACTTCGACGCGTCCCCCTACGCGATGCGCACGCTGCCCGTGCTACTCCGCGGGACGAGCGAGCCGCTCCCGCCCGCGTGAGCGCGACCCCGCGGCATCCGCGTCGGGCTTCGCCTCGGCCCTCGCAGACGCCCTCGCCGCCGCGTCGCGAACGGGCGCGACGCGCGCGGGCGCGAGCGTACGCGACGAGCGAAACGCCCGCGGCGGGGTGGCGGTCCTCGGCCCGATCTGGAATCGTGGCCGACTCGCGATCAGAGGAGGACGACATGCTCACACTGACCGACACCGCGGCGACCGTCGTGAAGGAGATCGTCGCCGGCAACGGCGCCCCCGAGGGATCGGGGCTGCGCATCGAGGCCGAGGACCAGGACGCCACGCAGTTCGGCGTCTCGATCACGCCCGCCCCCGAATCGGGCGACGCCGTGGTCGAGCAGTCGGGTGCCCGCGTGTACCTCGGCGAGCGCGCGACCATCGCGCTCGACGACAAGACGCTCGACGCCAGCGTCGCCGAGGACGGACGCGTGTCCTTCGACATCCTGCCGCAGGCGCTCTGACGTCGCGTCCGCCCTCGGGCGGCGCAGGCGACGGGTCGGTCCCCGCCGGACTCCGGTTCGGCGGGACCGGCCCGTCTTGCGTTCCGAGGCCGGCCGCTGAGCGCTCAGCGCTCGCCGGCGCGCGCCGGGCGCTAGGTCGGCGTGCGCGTGCGCGATCCCTCCGACCGGATGAGCCAGACGGCCACGATCGTCCCCACGACGCCGAGCACGGCGTCGACGAGGAACGCGTTCCGGATGCCGACCGTGAACGCGGCCGCGGCGAGCACGATCGCCGTGTTCACGCCCAGCCCGAGCGAGCCGCCCGCGACGTTGCCCATGTAGACGATGCCGCCGGCGAGGCTCGAGTCCTCCGGCCGCACGGCCGTGACGGCGGCCGTCGTCACCGCGGAGAAGTACAGCCCGACGCCGATCCCGCACAGCACGAGCCCGGGGACGAGCGGCAGGTAGCCCGTGCCGATGACCAGCGCGAGCACGAGCACGCCGGCCGAGAGGCAGGCCGCGCCGATCCCGACCACGAGCCGGCTCCCGATGCGGTGGTACAGCGGCCCCGCCGCGAACGAGACCGCGGCGAAGGTGAGCATCATGGGCAGCAGGCCCGCGCCCGCCGCGAAGGCGCTCCATCCGAGTTCCTTCTCGAGGTACTGGGGCACGTAGACGAGCACGCCGAAGAACACCGAGCCGAGGAGCAGGATCGAGATCAGCGCACCGCTGAACTGCCGGCTCGAGACCACGCGGCGCGGCACGAGCGCATCGTCGCCCTGCCGGCGCTGGATGAGCACGAAG
Organism: Agromyces luteolus; assembly: GCF_009729855.1. Classification (GTDB taxonomy): domain Bacteria; phylum Actinomycetota; class Actinomycetes; order Actinomycetales; family Microbacteriaceae; genus Agromyces; species Agromyces luteolus. The sequence goes on from NZ_WODA01000017.1 coordinate 195,325, forward strand.
ACCGGCAGCAGCAGCACGCCGACGGCGATCATCCCGAGCACCCACGGCGACGCGAAGGTGTTCGCGCTGCCGACGTCGAGGGCGACGAGCACGAGCACCACCGCGGCCGACAGGCTGGCGATGCCCGCGTAGTCGACGCGGATGCCGCTCCCGCGCTTGGACTCGGGCACGTTCCGGAGCACGACCAGCACCGCGAGCAGCGCCACGGGCACGTTGACGAAGAAGATCCACCGCCAGCCGAGCGTGTCGGTGAGGATGCCGCCGAGCAGGGGTCCGATCGAGTTGCCGAGCCCGGCGACGCCGATGATGAGGCCGCCCGCGAGCCCGCTCCGGGACTTCGGGATGATGTCGTAGACCATGCCGAGGACCGACGGCCACATCATCGCGCCGCCGATGCCCATGAGCGCGCGGGCGGCGATGAGCAGGCCGATGTTCGGCGCGAGCCCGCCGAGCAGTGAGAACGCGCCGAAGATCAGCGCGCCGATCACGAAGACGCGTCGCCGGCCGAAGAGGTCGGCGAGCCGGCCGCCCGTGACGATGAGCACGCCGAACACCACCGTGTAGCCGTTGATGACCCACTGCGCCCGGTTGAGGGTCGTGTCGAGGTCGTGCTCGATGCTCGGCACCGCCACGGTCAGCGCCGTGAAGTCGTTCGCGACGACGAGGATGCCGAGCGACAGGGCGACGAGGGTGACGATGGCGCTGCGGTCCAGTCGCTCGGTCGTGCTCGCGTCGGCCATGGCTCCGCCCGGGTCCTCTCAGTCGTCCTTCGCCGACGGATGGTGCACGCCGCGGTGGATCTCGACGACCCGGGCGCCGCCGGTCCAGGTCGGGTCGTCGAGGATCGACAGGTCGTCCATGAAGCGCCGGATGAGGTGCGCGAGCGCACGGGCGTGACTGAAGTTGATCGCGTGCGCCGCGCCCTCGATCGTGACGGCCAGCACGTGGTTGTCGACCTGCCCAGCCACCTCCTGCACGCGCGCGGGCCCGGGCATCAGAGGGTCGCGGTCGCCGAGGACGACCAGCGTCGGAAGCTGCAGCTCGAGCAGGCGCTGGAGCGACGGGTACTGCGTCAGCGCCCGGAAGAGCTTGAGCGTGCTCGGCACCCCGAAGCGCGCGTAGTCGGGCACGGCGACGCGTGCCATGCGGGGCGGCTCGCGCGTGCCGTCCTGCGCGAGCTGCCGGATCGCCCGCGACAGCGGCCGGTTGAACACCCCGCCTGCGGGCGACACGAGCACGGCGCGCTCGATGCGATCCGGGAAGCGGTCGGCGAACTCGAGGATCACCGGGCACCCCATCGAGTTCCCGACGAGCGTCGCCTTCTCGACCCCGCGGTCGTCGAGGAACCGGGCCGCGGCCCGGGCGAGGTCCGGGATGTCGAGGCCCTGCGGGTGCCGGCCGCTGCGACCGAAGCCGGGCAGGTCGGGCACGAACGTGTGGAACTCGTCCGCGAGCAGTTCGGCGGTCGGCAGGAGGTACCGGCCCGACATGCCGAACCCGTGGACGTGCATCATCACGCGGGCATCCTTCGGCGGGTTCGGCGACTCCCGATAGAACACGTCGACGCCGTCGACGACGGTCCAGCGGTCGATCAGTCGCGAGGCGGCACGTCTCGGAGTCCGCCGCTCGCGCCACCGATCGGCGGCCGCCGCGCTCGTCTTGGCCATCGACGCACCCCCTCGTCGGGCTCATCAGACCACGAACGCCCGGCCGGTCGGCGGGACCTCCGACCTACGGCCGGGGTCGGTGGCGCCACGGGCCTCAGCTCGTCACGGCGGGCGCCGCCTGCTCGGCCGGCCGGTGCTCGATGTCGTCGACGTGCGCTCGGGGCATCGCCACGGCACCCGCGATGGTCGCGACCGCCGCGATCGCCACGCCGATGAACACCGCAGCGGATGCCGCCTGGATCGCCGCACCCGAATGGGCACCCAGTCCGGACTCGCCGATCACGCCGTTGGCGACCGCGCCGAAGATCGCGACGCCGACCGCGCTGCCCATCGATCGGAGGAACATGTTCGCGCCGGTCACGACCCCGCGCTCCGACCACGGCACCGACGACTGCGCGGCGATGAGCGTGGGCGACGCGACGAGGCCGAGCCCGAGTCCGACCACGAAGCACGCGAGCGCGGCCGTGACGGGGTTCGGGACGAACGTCGCGGCCACGAGGCCCGCGGCGCCGAGCACGGTGATGCCGAGCCCGAGGAACGCGGTGTTCCGGAAGCCGATCCGCAGGTACAGCCGCCCCGACTGCGAGGCGGAGATCGGCCACCCCAGCGTGAGCGCGGCGACCGCGAGCCCGGAGATGATCGGCGTCGCACCCGCCGACACCTCGAGGAACGTCGGCACGTACGAGGTCAGCCCGATCAGCACGGCGCCCACGCCGAGCGAGATCAACGACGTGGTGACGATGAGGCGCCGCGAGAAGACCCACAGCGGCAGCACCGGCTCCGCCGCCCTCCGCTCGATGAGCACGAACGCGACGATGAGCAGGGCCGCGACCCCGAACGCGCCGATGCTCTGCCACGAGGTCCACGCCCACGCCTGTCCGCCCTCGAGCACCGCGAGGATGAGCAGCGTGAGCCCGATCGTGAGCACCGCGGCCCCGGCGATGTCGATGCGGTGCTTCTTGCGCTCCACGGTCTCGTGGTAGTTGCGGATCAGCATCCACGCGGCGATGAGGCTGAGCGGGATGTTCACGAAGAAGATCCACCGCCACGAGAGGAACTCGGCGAACAGTCCGCCGAGCGAGGGGCCGATGACGGATGACGCGGCCCACACGCTCGCGATGTACCCCTGCACGCGCGCGCGTTCCCGCACGGTGTAGATGTCGCCCGTGATGGTGATCGAGACCGGCAGCACCGCGCCGGCGCCGAGGCCCTGGATCGCGCGGAAGACGATGAGCGAGGTCATGTCCCACGCGAAGCCGGCGAGGATCGAGCCGACGAGGAAGGCGCCGATGCCGACCAGCATGATCGGCTTGCGCCCGACGGTGTCGGCGAGCTTGGCGTACACCGGCACCGACACGGCCTGCGCGAGCAGGTAGATCGAGAACAGCCACGGGAATTGGGCGAACCCGCCGATGTCGGCCACGATCGACGGCACGGCCGTCGCGAGGATCGTCGCCTCGATCGCCACGAGCCCGGTGCAGAGCATCAGGGCGGCCAACACGGGCCCGCGTTCGGATCGCAATCCGACGGCGGTCTGTTCGGTCACGTGGTTCTCCTCGCCGGGTCGGTCGAGGTGAGACACGGCCCACTGAGGGCCAACGCGATCGGGCGCCGTGCATTCCCGTCGGTTCGGAGATCCCCCGCCCGGCGGTGCCGGTCAGTCCTTCATGCGGACGAGGATGCCGCCCGCGTACCCGACCGCGGCGCCGATCCAGATCACGGGCAGTCCGACGTCGAGCGCCGACAGCGTCATGCCCGGCGTGACGGCGAGGAAGACGAGGTACCCGGCTCCGAGCAGCACGACGAGCACCGCCGACTTGCGGGAGAGGCCGCCGTCCTTGCCCGCGATGCCGAGCAGCATGAGCACGCCGAGCACGACGAGGAGGATGCGCACCGGTCCCTCGACGAACTCGGACTGCAGGCCGCTCGACGTGAGGATCGACTGCACGATCGCGACCGGGTTCAGCTGCGGCGGGCCGATCCCGTCGAACCAGGGCAGGAACAGCGCCCCGACGATGACCATGAGCGCGCCCAGGGCGATCAGCCACCGCCCGACGGCCGGGCGATGGTTGGGCCTCGTCTGCTCGATCTCGATGCTCGCGTCGAGGTCCTGGCTCCCGTCGGAGGCGGTGACGTGCAGCCGGCGGGACCCCTGCTGGCCTGCGGGCGGGCGCGGGCTCGTCAGCGACACCCTCGAGTAGCCGATCGCGCCCGGCGCGACCAGGATGGTGGCGGGATCGAACGTCGCGCGGACCGCACCGTCATCCGATCGGCCGGAGATCGCCACGTTCAGAGGCCTCACCCCGCGTCGATTGTCGATCTCCACGGTGAACCGGCCCTGGCGGCCGTGGCCGAGGTCGAGTCGTTCCGGGTTCGCGCGCAGCTCCGCGGTGGCGATCGCCGCCGCGGAACTCGTCATCTCCAGTTCCGCCTGCCCCGAGACATCCGTCGTGCCGTCGCTCGCGACCACGGTGAACGGATGGGTCGCCTGGGACCCCGGCGGCGGCGGGACCGCGCGGACCAGGCCGCGTGCCTTCGTCACCTTCCCGGCCGCCGCGCCGAACCGCGCCGGGGTGAACGCGAACGAGAGCCGCTGTTCGGGATCGGTGCCGGTGAGGCCGACGATGACGTTCGAGTGTCCGGCGCGGTTGTCGATGAGGACGTCGAACTCGGCGTCCTGCGCGTCCTCCAAGCGGATGGTGCTCGGCTGGACCTGGACCGTAATGGGCACGTCGACCGGCGCGGCCTCGGTGCTCTGGACGAGCGTGATCGTCGTCGCGATCGGCCCGTCGCCGTCGGTCGCCGCGACCGAGAGCTGCCGATTGCGCTGTTCACCGGGCGGAGGCTGCGGCGCCGTGAAGCCGACGCGGACCTCGGCGGTCGACCCCGGCTCGACCTCGACCGTCGTCGAGGGGAACCGGAAGCGCACGACGTCCTCCGGATCCTTCGCCGAGAGGTTCAGCGTCTGCGGGAAGTTCGCGGTGCGATTGTCGAGCGTCAGCGTGAACTCGCCCTCGCCGACATCCTCGAGCCGGATCATCGCCGGGTTCGCCGCGATGCCGACGCGCGGGCCGTGCCTCGGCACGTCGACGACGACCGTGGCGAGGGCGTAGCGTCTCGCGTCCTCCTGCGAACTGATCCGCAGGGCCGCCTCGACCCGCTGCGCGACGACCATCGGCCCGGGGCGCATCACGAGCGTCAGTCCGACGTCGTCGGAGGCTCCCGGCATGAGGTGGATCTCGGGGACGACGAGGTCGAGCCACTCCGGCGGGTCGACCAGCACGACGTCGTATCCGTCGACGACCTTCGTCGGGTTCTCGACCTCGACCTGCACCTGCGCCGGTTCATCGGGCGTGAGCGTGACCTCGGGCGTCGCGACGGTCACCTCGGGCGATCCGGGCGCGGGTCCGTTCCCGGCCGCCGCGGTCGTTCCGGCCGGCGGGGCGGATGCCCCGTCACCGCCGGGCGCGCCGTCCGCGCCGTCCCCGCCGGGCGTTCCGACCTCGGTCCCCCCATCGGGCGCGGGTCCGGGCGACTCGGTCGTCGCGGCCCCGCTTCCGCCGGCCCCGGACGGCGGCGCCGACGCGCCGCCCGACGCGGCCGCCTCCTTGTCCCACCCGAGGTAGGAGTTGCAGTTCGTGCACCAGCGAGCGTCGGGCGCGTTCATCGCACCGCAGTTCCAGCAGCTGCGATCGGCCATCCGTCCCCCCGCTCACGGCATCGCGACGCCGCATCGGAGACGATGCCGTGACACCGATGTTAGGGAACCCGGTAAGGGCACGGCCAGCCCCATGCCCCAACAGGCAGGCATCGATGCCCCGCGCGCCCGCCTCGGGCGGGCGTGCCCGACTGCCGGGACGCACAAGCCCGGCGCCGGTTCGACCGACCTCGTTCGTCGATAGCGACAGATTCGGCCCGCACCCGGATGCCCGCGCCTACAGTCCGAAGATGACTGATTTCCGTCCGCCCGTCGCCGACCTGGCGTACGCGCTCACGCACGTCGTGGGATACGACCGGGTCGCCGAGCTTCCGGGCTTCGAGCACGCAGACCTCGACATGGTCACCGACATCCTCGAGGAGGTCGGCGGCTTCATGGCCGAGGTCGTCGCCCCCACCAACCGCGCCGGCGACCTCGAGGGCGCCCGCCTGAACGCCGACGGCACGGTGACGACGCCGACCGGGTTCAAGGAGGCGTACGCCGCCTACGTCGAGGCGGGCTGGGGCTCGGTCCCCCTGCCGGAGGCGTTCGGCGGCGGCGACTTCCCGCGCACGATCGGGCTCGCCATCCAGGAACTGATGATGGAGGCCAACATGGCCTTCGCGCTCGCGCCCCTGCTCACGCAGGGCGCGATCGAGGCCCTCCTGCACTACGGCAGCGATGAGCAGAAGCAGGCGTGGCTGCCCAAGATGGTCAGCGGCGAGTGGGCCGGCACGATGAACCTCACCGAGCCGCACGCCGGCTCCGACGTGGGCGCCCTCTCCACGAAGGCCGTGAAGCGCGCCGACGGCACGTACGGCATCACCGGCCAGAAGATCTTCATCACGTTCGGCGACCACGACCTGAGCGAGCAGATCGTGCACCTCGTGCTCGCCCGCACGCCCGACGCGCCAGCCGGCACCAAGGGCATCTCCTGCTTCATCGTGCCGAAGTTCCTGATGAACGACGACGGCTCGATCGGCGAGCGCAACGGCGTGCACACGGTCGGCGTCGAGCACAAGATGGGCATCCACGGCTCCCCCACCTGCGTGCTCTCGTACGAGGACGCCACGGGGTACCTCATCGGCGACGAGAACCTCGGCATGCGCATCATGTTCGTGATGATGAACAGCGCCCGCCTCTCGGTGGGCACGCAGGGGCTCGCCGTCGCCGAGCGCGCGTACCAGCAGTCGCTCGACTACGCGACGGAGCGCATCCAGGGCCGCGCGCTCGGCGCAACGCAGGACTCGCCGATCATCGACTTCCCCGACGTGCGCCGCATGCTCATGACGCAGAAGTCGTACATCGCCGCGCTCCGCCGCATGATGCTCCTGAACGCCGTGCAGGTCGACATCTCGACCCACCACCCGGATGCCGCGACCCGCGCCCGCGCGGACGAGATCGTCGGCCTCCTCACGCCCATCTGCAAGTCGTTCGGAACCGACCTCGGCAACGAGCTCACGTCCCTCGCGCTGCAGATCCACGGCGGCATGGGCTTCATCGAGGAGACCGGCGCCGCCCAGCACTACCGCGACGTGCGCATCGCCGCGATCTACGAGGGCACGAACGGCATCCAGGCCGCCGACCTCGTCGGGCGCAAGCTCGGCGTCCGCGGCGGGGCGTCGTTCCTCGAGTTCATCGCGACCATGCGCGAGCTCGACGGCGAGCTGGCGGCCGCGGGCGACGAGTTCGCCTCCATCCGGGCGCAGCTGAGCACGAGCCTCGACATGCTCGAGCAGACCACCGCGTGGATGCTCAGCACCGGCGCCTCCGACCCCAACTCGGTGCTCGCCGGCTCCAGCCCGTACCTGCGCATCTGGGGACTCGTGGTCGGCGGCTGGCTCCTCGCGAAGTCCGCGCTCGCCGCTCGCGACCTCGACGGCGACGCCATCGCGGCGACGCAGCTGCCGCTCGCCCGCTTCTACGCCGAGCAGCTGCTCCCGGCGGTCTCCGGCCTCGTCCCCGCCGCGACGGCCGGCTCGCGCGACCTGTTCGCGCTCGACGCCGACGCGCTCGGCGACGTGGTGCGGCGCACGGCGCGCGTCTGACGCCTCGCCCGGCGAGATCGCGGGGGTCGTGCCGGTCGGCGCGGCCCCCGCGCGGCTGTCAACTCAGCTCGTCGCTGAGCGTCAGGGGCCGAGTGCCGTATCAGGCATGCACGAAGTCTGCGCTTTTGGCATCGCGAAATCGGGATTATTGTCATACTCAGATCGGAGTTCTTGGCAGGCTCGGATGTGGGATTCCGACAGGCAGCCGACGATGCGGGAACGCCCGTTCCCGCCAGGGAACGTCCTCACCGGCGTACGCGGTTCCCGCGCTCAGCACCCCGCGACAGCCGATTCCCCTCATCGCCGAGCGTGCGGTGGGGCTCCTCGTCGATGCCCAGTCGGGCCCGATGCACGAGGCCCTCGGCTACGGGCTCGAGCTGAGGGAGTCACGCGGGTACAGCGACCCGATGGCGTGACGCGGACCGGCAAGCTGTTCCCATGTCCGCTGGAAACGACAAAACCCCCGGATGACCGGGGGTTTTCCTGTAGCGAGGGCGGGACTCGAACCCGCGACACCACGATTATGAGCCGTGTGCTCTAACCACCTGAGCTACCCCGCCGCGAGGCTTCTCCGGCCGGGCCGGAGGAACCAGAGCCCCGAGTCAGGATTGAACTGACGACCCCTTCCTTACCATGGAAGTGCTCTACCACTGAGCTATCGGGGCGTGCGCCGCTGTCGCGGCAACCACACGAGAATATCACCTCGGCGCGTGTGCGCTAAATCGTGGGTCGGCTGCCAGGTCAGAGGCTCGTCGGCACGCCCGACGTGAATGCGGAGCCCGCGAAGACGGCCACGATGAGCAGCACGTAGAGCCCGATCGCGACGAGCATCCCGATCGTCAGGACGTAGCCGAAGATGAGCCCGGTGAGGGCCGCGCCGGCGCCCTGCTCGCCCGTTCGGCGGATCTGCGAGCGGGCGATGTGGCCGCACACGATAGCTGCGATCGAGCTGATCGGACCGAGGAGGAGCGCGCCGAGGCCCAACCCGAACGCGACCCACGCGAGCACGTTCTGCGGCGCGGTGACCGGCGGCGTCCAGGGGGCGGGAGCGGCGCCGTACGCGGACCCGTGGGCGGGAGACCCGTAGGCGACCGGCGCACCGTACGGGGCGACCGAGGGCGCCGGCGCGGATGCCACGGGGCCGGGCGCCGCAGGCGCCGCGAGCGGCGCGGTGCCGTACGACAGCGTCGGAGCCTCGGACGCACCCGCGGGCGGGGCCGGAGGCGCGGGCGGGAGGGGCGGCGGCGTCTGGGCGCTCATGCGGTGCGGCTCCGGTTCGGGTCGGGGAGGTCGGTGGGTCCGGCGGCAATGCTATCGCCCGCGACGACGGCGGATCGAGGCATCCGTCGCCTCGAACCTCGGATGCAGGTGCCTGCGCCGGGCCCGACCGCACCTTCAGGGACTGCACCGATGCGAGCGGTCGGCGGCCTCGGTAGGCAGGAACCCGGAAGATCGACCATGCGGCGATTGCGGAGCCGGGATCCGTTGCGGCAGCATGGCGAGGGAACCGGCAGTGCACGATGGCGATTCGGGGACGCGACGCACGGCCGCCCGGGGGAACGGTCCCGGGTCGGTTGGTCTCCCGTCTGCATGCGCGGCTCGTGTCCGTCGTCGCACCGGCCGGCGCCGGGAAGACCACGCTCATCAGCGGCCTCGGTTCCGTGCTGGGCAGGACGTCCGTCGTCACCGTCGATCCGACGCATCCGCACCCCGAGCGACTCGAGGCGGCGATCGACGCGGCCGCCGCCGCCGGCGCGGAGACCGTCGCACTCGACGACGTCGGGTGCGCACCCGGCACGCCCGTCGAAGCGGCGCTCGCGCGCATCGTCGGCGATTCGACGCGGATGCCGCGGCTCGTGCTCGCGTCCCGCCTCCCGTTGCCCTCCCCCGTCGTCCATGCCGCGGCCGATCGAGCGGCGACGATCACGGCGCCCGACCTCGGCCTGCGCATCGACGAGATCGCGCTCCTGTTCGGCGAGGTCGCGGGTCGGCGGATCGGCCTGGGCTGCGCATCGCGCGTCGCACGGGAGACCGCCGGCTGGCCCGCCCTCGTCGAGCTGCTCGCCCGGCGCGCGCGACGCGTCGACCCGGACGCCGTCGAGTCCGTCGTGGAGTCCGACCTCGGGTCCGACTTCGCTGCCGGGTGCCTCGAGACGGCGCTCGATTCGCTGCCGCGAGACGTCCGCCGCGCCCTCGAACGCACGAGCGAGCTGCCGAGGCTCGACTTCGCCGAATGCGCCCGGGTCCTCGGCGCACCGGACGCCGGCCGCCTGCTCAGCGCGGTCGACTCCGGGTCGGTGATGCACGAGGTCGTGCTCGGTCATCGCGTCGTACCTCCGGTGCTCCGCCGCCACCTGAGCGAGTGCCGCACGCTCGCGGTGGATCCCACCGTGCCGCAGGCCGCGGAGTCGGCGAGCGCCCGCCGGCGATCCGCCGAGGCGATGCCGCCCCGGCCGCACGCGGCGCCTGCGGCGCCCCCGGCCGCCCCGGCGACGCGGCCGCCCGCCCACGCCGATGTCGCGCGCCCACCCGACCGGTCGCGCACGCCCGTCGTCGACCCGTTCGAGGCCGCCCTCTCCCGGCTGCGCCGCGGCGACGTCGTCGGCGCCATCCCCTTCCTCCGTCGCCTCGTCGACGGGGGCGCACCGGGGCAGGTCAGGTCGGCACGCCTCGCGCTGCTCGTGATCCGCGAACCGCTGAGCCCCGGTCACGTGACGCTCGACGCGCTCGCGGCCCTCGAGCGGGAGTGCGTCGAGGCGGCGGACCCGCGGCTCGCGCCCGCCTGCCAGGGCGCGATCGCGGCGATCGCCGGCCTGCCGCAGTCGGCCGTGCGCGGGATCGTCGCCTCGTGCGACTCGGCCGGCGAGCCGTTGACCGCGGCGACGGTCGCCGGAGTGGACCTCGTCGTGCGACTCCGGCGCGGGCAGGCGACCAGCGCCCAGGCTGCGGCCGTCGCGGACCGGTTCGATCGCCTCGGCTACGGGGACGTGGCGGCGTGGTCGCGGACCTGCGGCGCGCTCGCCGCGGCGGCTTCCGGCTCGGCGCAGACCCGCGACCTGATCGTGGAGGCGGACGGGTCCGTCCGATCCTCCGGTGCGGAGGGCGCGCGGGCGCTGCTCGAGGTCGCGCAGTCCCTGGCCCCCGACCGTGCGGCGACGTGGTCCGGGCCCCGCCCCACCTGGCGACGACGCGCGCTCGAGACCGGGCTGCCGCGGCTGCCTTCGCTCGTCACCGACGCCTTCGCGCGGCAGCCGCGCCCCACCGGCGGTGAGTGGTCGGAGGCCGCCGGCTCCCGCCTGCCACGGCTCACGGTCGAGTGCTTCGGCGGATTCCACCTGCGAGCCGACGGCGCCGAGATCGACCTCCGGCGGGTGCGCCCGCAGGCCCGTGCCCTGCTCCGGATGCTCGCGCTGAACTCGGGTGCGCCGGTCCACCGCGAACTCATCGCCGACATCCTCTGGGGCGACCTCGGCACCGACTCGGCGGTGCACGCGCTGCACGTGAGCGTGTCGAGCCTCCGACGCGCCCTGCCGCGCCCGCGCGCCGACGCCGACAGCTCGATCGTCGAACGCGTCGGCGAGGCCTACCGGCTCGGCGTGCTCGATCGTCGCGACTGCGACCTCGCCGACTTCGACGATCACCTCGCCGAGGCGGCAGCGGCCAAGCGCCGGGGCGATGCCGAGTCGGCGGCGCACGGGCTGCGCGCCGCGCTCGACCGCTACGCCGGCGACGTGCTCCCCGAGGACGGGCCCGCGGAGTGGGTGACCGGCGCTCGCGAACGGTACCGGCTTCGAGCGTCCGAGGCCGCGGCCTCGCTCGCGCACCTCGAACTCCGGCTCGGCTCGGCGCGCGCCGCGGTCGCGACCGCCACCAGGGCCGTCGACATCAATCCGTGGCTCGACGAGGCGTGGCGCACGCTCGTCGAGGTGCAGCGCCGCTCGGGCGACGTGCTGGCCGCCGAACGTGCAGCCGAGGGCTACCGCCGCATGCGCGTCGAGCTCGGGGTCGACTGACGGTGACCGCAACGGCGGGCCGTCAGCCCGCGACCGGCACCGTCAGCCCGCGACCACGACAGTCAGCCCGACCGGCAGGTGCGCGGGGACCACGGCCGCGGCGACGCGCTCGAAGCGCCGCTCGAGCACGGCCCGGTCGCCCGTCGGCACCGTGACGGTGATCGCCAGGCGCAGCTCGTCCGATCCGGGCAGCGGCGTCCCCGGCGTCGGCGACCAGGCCGTCGCCCCCGACTCCTCGAGCTCGACCTCGGCCTCGGGTCCGGCGGCGAGCCGAAGGGCGTCGCGGATGCCGCCCGGCGTCCCCGCGCGTCGGTGCAACGCCGCGGCGCCCGCGACGATCGAGCGGCGCTGCTCCTCCGTCCACGCATCGTCGAGGGCGACGTCGACCCACGTCGCGAGCCACTCGAGGAAATCGACGGGGGCCACGGACGGCCGGACGTAGGCGTCGAGGTTGTCGAGCACCGCGTACACGGGCGCGATCGAGTCGTCGAACGCCGTGATCCACTGCATGAGGAACCGGTCCTCCTGCAGGATGCCGGGCAGCCGCTGGCCGATCGGCACCGGGTTCGCGAGCGGCATCCGGTTGATCGGCTCGTTCACGATCCCGCGCATCGTCACACCCCCGACGTCACCCGGACGCTGTGCGCGAAGCTGTAGACGAGGGCGGATGGCGCGAGTCCGATCCGCTGCACCGGCTCGCCGCGTTCGCCCGTCGCGGGATCGGCCTCGAACAGCAGGACGTCGTCGACCAGCTCGGTGCCGGGCAGGCCCTGGAGCACGGCGTACACCTCGCCCGCGAGCACCGGGCGTCCGAAGGGCCATCCGGTGCCGTCGTTGCCGCCGTGGATCGGGTCGAAGTGGCGGTAGAGCGTGGCGAGCGCCTCGTCCTGCAGCCGCTTGACGGCCACCCGCGGGCCGGCGACCAGTCGCGCGACCACCGTCACGCCGCGGTACTCCGGCGGCTCGATGACCAGTCGCGTGCCCGCGATCCGTCGCGTCTCGAGCTCGTCGGAGATGGCCTCCAGCAGCTCCGGACCGGGTTGGAGGTCGGCGTACTCGATCCGCCCGCCCGGGTCGACCGCGACGGTCGGCACCACGAGCAGCCGGACCCCGGCGCCGCCGCCGTCGTCCACCGGGAGCGCGCGCGTGCGGCCGACTCCGGGCGCCGCGCGCTTGGCGAGCTGCTCGAAGTCCCCGAGCGTCACCGCCCGGTCGCGCGTGCGGAGCGCGAGGGGACCGCGCACCTTCGCCTCCTCGACGGTCTCGCCGTCGGTGCCGTCGTGCGCCGCCTTCCGGTTGACGGCGCCCTTCACGAACGGCACGGTCGACCGGAGCACCGAGAGGCTCGCCGCCGAGACGTTGCCGTCGAGTCCGCCGCCGACCCGGTACCGCGGCACGCGCAGCGGCGCACCCTTCGGCGGGACCGCGCCGTACCGGCGGAGGCTCCCGTCGGGCTCGCGGACGGCGGGCGGGAATGCCACCGTGCCGTTCGCGCGGTCGACGACCACGTGCCGGTCGTCCTCGCCGGACCCGGCGAACGAGTCGACCTCGGTCCACTCCTGCCATCCGCTCCCCGAGCCGACCTCGACGACGAAGGCCTCGCCGTCGTCGACGACCGGACGCTCCTGCAGCGCGAACGACTGCCCGGGCACGCCCTCGGAGAGGCCGAGGATCTCCTCGTCGACCGTCCGCGCATGCATCGCGACGGCGACGCCGCCCACCGTGTCCGCCGACGCCTCGCGCACGAGCGGCGGCTGCTTGTAGGTCGGCACGCCCTCCTCGCGCTCGACGATGCGGCACCGGATCCACCCGGCGTTCTCGTCGCCGATGACGGATGCCACGTGGTCGCGCGCCACGATGAGGCGCACCTCGCCGGCCTGGTTCAGTCCGCCGGTGCGGTCGGAGACGAGGTCGCACGGGGTCCACCCCGAACCGTTCCACGACTCCCACACGGTCGGCGGGTCGCTCGGGTCGACGCCGACGCCGCGGACGGTGCAGTCGAGCCGGATGCCGATCGCGAGCCCGGGCGCCGGCTGGTCGAGGCCGATGAGCAGCTCGTCGCCGGTCTTGGGCGGCGTCGAGAAGGCCTCCAGCGGGTCCGATCCGAGTCGCGCACCGCGGACGGTCGCGTGCTCGCCCGACCGGCTCCCGACGTGCGCGAGCGATCGGGGCGGGATCCGGAGCTCACCGGTGGTCTGGAAGACGATCGACTCCGCCTGCTCGTTGCGCGGGGTCGCGACCTCGGTGCGGGCCGGGACCACGACGACGTCTGTGCGCGGGGCGGCGAGCCACATGACGACGTCGGCGGTGGCCGCCGTCGGCGGGTAGAGCGTGATGCCGATGAGGTCGAGGAAGGCGACGTAGAGCTTGTCGGGCACGCGGTTCAGCCGGTAGAACAGCTCGTCCGTCATGAACGCGAACGTCTCGATCAGGGTGACGCCGGGGTCGGAGACGTTGTGGTCCGTCCACTTCCGGCAGCGCAGTGCGGCGAGCCGCTTCGCGTCGTCGACGAGGTCCTGGAAGCGTCGGTCGTCGAGGTTCGGTGCTGGCAGGCTCATTGCGTCGCCTCCGATGCGCGTTCGGGGATCACGTAGAAGGGGAAGACCAGGTTGCGCGGGTCGTTCGACCCGCGGATCGCGTAGCCGATGTCGATGAGGAGCAGCCCCTCGTCGGCACGTCCGTAGGAGACGGCCACCCGGGTCACGTCGATCCGCGGCTCCCACTGGCGCAGCGCGGTGCGCACCGCGTCGCCCACGGCGCCCGCCGTCGCCGCGTCGGCGGGCGCGAAGACGTAGTCGTGCACGGCGCACCCGAACTCGGGTCGCATGGGCCGCTCACCGGGCGCCGTCGCGAGGATCAGGTGGATGCTCTCCTCGATCTCGTGCTCGTCGGAGGAGAGCGCGATCCGGCCGCCCGCGTCGACGTGGACGGGATACGACCAGCCCCGCCCGACGAACTCCTGCGACATCTCCGTCCCTCCGTTCCCGTCTCGGACTCAGTTGATCTTCACGAGGCTGCCCGACACGACCGTCGACCCGGAGGACGACAGCTCGGCCGAGGCCTTCCCCGTGAGGGAGACCTTCGCGCCGCTCAGGTCGAGCGACGTCGCACCCTCGATCGCGACCTTCGGCGCCGAGAGCTTCAGCTCGGACTTCGCCTCGACCTCGACCTTCGTGCCCGCGACCGACACGTCGCCGGAGGCGGTGACGGTCGCGTCGCGCTCGGCCGTGACCTCGACCGGGCCGGCGGAGATGATCCGGATGCCCTTGTCGGCGGTCTGCGTAAGGGTCACGTGCTGGCTGCCCTCGTTCGTGGACACCCGGAGCGACTCCTCGCCCGGGCGCTCGAGGAACTCGACGAGCATGCCCGTGCGGGACGCGAAGCTGCGCCGCACGACGGAGCCCGACTCGACGGCCGACGCCCACCCGCCCTGCGGCGCGTCGAGTCCGTTGTAGAGCCCGCCGAGCACGACCGGGCGATCGAACGACCCCGACTCGAAGGCCACGAGCACCTCGTCGCCCACCTCGGGCATGACCATCGACCCGCGATCGCCGCCGGCTCCGGCCTGCACGACGCGCGCCCACCCGCTCACGTACTCGTCGGAGAGGATCGGGAACGTGAGCCGCACCCGGCCCTCCTCCTCCGCCCCGCCGCTGCCCTGCACGTCGCTGACGAGCGCGCTGACCACTCCCGGCATCGACGCGGCGGCACCCCGGTCGGGCCTGGTCCCGGCGCCGAGCAGGGAACGGTCCGACGCGTCGCTCACCGTGAACGACGTCGTGTAGCCCTGCTCCGGCGTGAACTCGTGGCGCGACTCGGTGACGACGTAGCGCCCGTCGAACGGCGCCCCGAAGCCCTGCAGGCGGACGGCGGTGCCGGATCGGATCCCTGGGTTGCCGAGGATCTGGGCCTCGATCTCCGCGAACCCGCCCGCGATCCGCGCGGAGAGCGACTCCGCCAGCCGGTCCTGCGGCTGCTGCGCGCCCGTCCCCGTGCCGCTCACGTAGCGGGGGCTCGAGAACACGTTCGCGACCTTCACGGGGTCGAGCGTGGGCAGGTCCGCCGATTCCGTCTTCGCCGGTGCCGTCGAGACGACCTTGTCCTTGGCGGCGACGTCCCAGCCGCGGACCTCGACCTCCGGCACCTGCTCGGCGCTCGTGATCGTGGACCGGAGGTAGATGATGTTCCGTCCGTGCTCGATGACGATCGGGTCGTCGACCGCCGTGGCCGTGTCGTCGGACGCGGTCGTCGCGGCGGTCGGGGGCCCGAAGTCGAGCCGGCCCTCCGTGACGGCGAACACGCAGCCCGAGTCATCCGCCAGTCGTTTCAGGAACACCCAGTCGCTGATGTCGTCCTGCGTGGTGTGCGCCCGCACCGTGGGCGGACCCGAAATCGTGCCGGCCCGGAGCCCGGCCCGCTCCGCGACCTTGCGCACGATGTCGGCCGTCGACATGTCGACGTACGCCGCGATGCGCCGGCCGCGGAACAGCCGGTGGGAGGCGTCGAGTCCGCGGACCCTGGTGCGGAGCTCCCCGCCGACGTCCTCGCGATCGAGCGCGGTCACCTCGCCCTCGAGGAGCTTCCGCTGCCCCTCGGCGCCGTTCTGCGAGACGCTCAGCACCACGGCGGCGCCGATCTCGAACCCGCCCTGCGCGAGCACGGTCCCCGCCGAGTCGAGGAACTCGAGCTCGAACGAGTCCGGCAGGTTCGCGGCATCCGTCACGCGACTGCTCGCGAGCACCGAGGAGACCTCGGGCGGCAGCGTCGAACCGGCGACCGAGACGAGCACGAGGCTCGTGTAGGCGTCAACGGACGAGGGCACGGGCGATCTCCTTCCTCGCGATCACGCGGCCGTCCGCGCGCGAGAGCTCCTCGATCGTCGGCAGCAGCACGGTCGTGCCAGGGCGCAGGCGCAAGGGGTCGTCGATGCCGTTCACGTCGGCGAGGTCGCGCCAGCGCGCGGGGTCGCCGTACTCGGCGTAGGCGATCGCGGCGAGCGAGTCGCCCTCGCGCACCACGTGCGAATGGCGCGGCTGGAGGCCGCCGGAGGTCGGGTTCTGCTTCGACGGCTCGTTCGCGAGCTCCTCGAGCGCGACCGTGCACACGGCGCGGAGCGGCGTGCCGTCGGGCGAGAACAGCGTGTACTTCGCCGCGACGCTCTTGATGTACCCGACGAAGCCCGTCAGCACGCCCCAGCGGAACTTCACCCACGGCGCCGACGGCCGGTTGCCGTCGACCGATGCGCTCGTCGGCGTGCACGCCTGGAACAGCGCCTCGACCCGCTTGACGACGCTCCCGTCGCGCTGCCGGGTCTCGTCGAAGTACATCTCGACGCTCATCTTCTGCGGGTCGGGTCCCTGGTACGTCGTCGGCGGCGCGGAGGCCGACTTCTTCTGGCTCTTGCTCTCCCACTTCGCCGATTTCGTGACGGTCAGCTCCTTGGGGTTCAGCTGGAAGTCGATCGTCGTGATCTTCGCGCCGACCTTGCCCGGCTTCTGCCCCGGCTCGTGGACATCGATGGCGGCGTGCACGAGGCTCGTCGTGTCGGATGCGGTGGTCGTGATGGGCATGTCGTTCCGCCTCAGTACGTCGAGCCCGTGCGGACGAAGCCGTTGTGGGCGATCTCGAGCGACTCGGTGAGCACCTTGGGCTGGTCCGGGCTCAGCGCCGGGCCCGTCCACTTCACCGGGATGACGTCGTGCAGGTCGTAGGCGGCGACCGGCTTGTTGTCGGCGCTGCGGATCTCGATGCGTCCCGTGCCGCGCGACGGCCCGGTGACCGCCGCGACGACCCAGTTCACGATGGTGTCGGCGGTGTCCTTGCTCACCGGGCGCGACAGCTTGATGTTCGGGTACTTGAGTCGGGTCGGGAACTGCCACACGAAGCCGTTGTTGCCGCCCTCCTCCCTCGACTCGAGCACCACCTCGACGCCGAGGCCGTCGCAGGTCGCGAAGTCGCCCAGGTCGTGCTCGTCGAGGTGCACGAGGTAGTGCACGCCGACGGCGATCTCGGTGTCGGTGAGCATGTCGCCTCCTTCGTTCAGATCCCGTCGATGCGGATGCCGCGGCGCTCGCGATCGAGCAGGAGCTCCGCCTTGATGCGCCGGACCAGCGGGCCGTAGATCCGCCGCACGAGCTGTTCGACCTCGCCGGCCCCCGCGGTGCCGCCGCCGAGCGCCGCGCCGGCGGCGGCCGCGGCGTCGTCGACCGCCGCGGCTGAGGCGCCGCGCGCCGAGTCGGCCGCCTGCTCGGCCCGCTCGCGGAGGTCCGATGCGGTCGAGGAGGCGGCGTCCCGCGCCCGGTCGGCGGCGCCGGATGCCGCCGCCTCGACGCGCGACCTCGCCTCGCCGGCGGCCTCACCGAGGTCGGGCACGCGTCGGCGGAGCGACGAGAGGTCGGGCAGGTCGCCCGCGCCCGGCATCGACGGGATCGACGGCAGGCCGAAGCGCTGCACCGCGAGCGGCCCGCGGGGCGGCGACGTGGCGGACGCGGGGGTTCCGGCGGCCGCCACGGACCGCTGCACGGTCGCGCTCGCCGGCGCCGTCAGGACTGAAGCCGCCTCCCGCGGGCCGGGTCCGGACGGCGTCCCGCCAGGCATCGGGTCCGCCGATGCACCCGATCCGAACCCGGACGGCGCTGCCGGCGCGCCGGTCGCGATCGGACGTCCGGATGCCGCGTCGACGAGGTCGGCGACGCTCGCCGCCAAGTCCGGGCCCTCCCGGCCCACACCGGCCGGCGGGTCGTTCCCCGCCTCGGGTGCGACGACGCGCGCGACGACGACCCGGCCGCCCGCGCGTCCGGCAGCGGGCGCCCACGCCGACGCGCCGGTGACCGATGGCACGATCCGCCGGGACGGCGTGAGCGAGACCGTCGGGAGCGCGGCCTGCGGTCCGGGCAGGTCGCCCCCGGCGCCCAGTCGCTGCACGACCGCGGAGGCGCCGACCAGGCCGCGGGCCGCGACGGGCGTGGCGGATGCCTCAAGCGATGCGGAGGTCGTGGGAGTCGCGTTCGTCGCTTCGACCCCGTTGCCGTCGCCCTCGCGGTCGCCCGATCGCGCGGAGGAGGTCGGATCGGTCCCGTGCTCGATCCCCGTGTCCGTCGCCGCCAGCGGGAACCCCGATCCGGGGTCGGCCCACCCGGATGCGATCGGGCCGGGGCCGGGCGCCGACATCCCCGTGCCCGGGCCGCGGTCGCCGAGCAGCGGCAGTCCGGTGACGACGACCTCGTCGGAGGCCGCCCATGCCGACTCGGTCTCCGGCTCCCCTGCAACGGCGCCTGCCGCGGGCGACGGGTCGGGCGAGGTCGCGTCGTCGATGGGATGCTCCGAGCTCGGCCTCGACGCCTCGGCGCCAGGAGATCGGTCCGCGCCGTCCGATTCCGGGCTCCGCTGCACCGCCGCGGGCGCGAGCGGCGCACCGAGCCCCGGGCGCCGCGCCGCAGACGGCGCCGGCGGCGCCGGGAAAGGTGCCGTCGGGACGCCCTCGCCGGCGGCCGGGCGGTCGATCGGCGGATCGACGGTCCGTGCGGCGATCGTCGGCACCTCGCGCCCACTCGGTCCGCGACGCGGTGCGAGCGGCTCGGGGCCGGCGGGTCCGTGGGAGTCGGCGAGCTCGTCGGCGGGGGCCGACGTGCGCTGCACGGGGAGACCGCCCGGAACGGGCCCGGCTCCGAGCGGGCCCGTCGCCGGTGCCCTGCCGGCCTCGGAGTCCGACGCGACGCCGCCGATCCCGCCCGGGCGGGACGCCGTCGAGCCCGACCGCGGGTCGGCGCCGAGCGTCGGGGCCGCGGGTCCCGGTCCGTGCGGTGTCCGCTGGACGCGGGCCTGAGCCGTGTCCGGCGCGGCCTGGTCGTGCGCGGCCCGGTCGGGTTCGATCCGATCGGGCGCGGCGTGGTCGTGCCCGGCGTGGTCCGGCGGTGCCGGATCCGGCGCCGTAGTCGCGGCGGCGTCGTCGGGGACGGAGTCCGACCACGAGTCGCTCGCGCCCGCCGTGTCCGCGGCCCCCGTTGCATCCGTCGCCTGCCCCACGACCGGCTCGGGCTCGCCCGCCCGCTGCACGGCGACCGCACGACCCGTCCGACCGCCCGATGGAGCGGGAGCACCCGACGGCCTCGGCCGCAGCGGGAGGTCGACCGCCGTCGCGCGCTGGACCGGCGCGCCGAGCGCCGCATCGTCGACCCCGACGGTGCCCGACGGCGCGCGGGCGTCGACGAGATGCCCCATCGTCCCGAGCGACGCCGGCACGACCCGGGTCGGCAGCGCATCGACGAACCCCGGCCGCAGCGTGGCCGGCGGAGCGCTGTCCACCTCACGCTGGAGCGGCGGGAGGAAGGCCCAGCCGGCGGGGGCGACGGCCGTGGCATCCGTCGCTTCCGAGGTGCGCGCGGCGCCAGAGGCATCCGTCGGAGGCGGGTCGGCCGCAGCCCTGCCCGTCCGTTCGGTTCGCTGCCACGGCCACCGCACCGCTCAACCGCCCTCGTTCAGCCGCGTGTTGATCGCCGCGATCTCCTGCACGTAGCGTCGACGCGCCGTGTGCTCCATGTCGAGGATGTCCTCGAGCGACCAGTGGAAGTGATAGGCGACGTACGCGACCTCCTCATGGATGCGGTCGGCCGGGTACGTCATGATTCCCCCAGGCGCCCACCGGCGAGGTCGGCCGTGAACCGGTGCGAGCACTCGGGGCACGTCACGGCGATGCGGGTGTGGCCCTCGGCGTTGATCCGCCGGTAGAAGTCCTGCAGGAACGCGACATCCGACGCGAACATGTTCTCGATCACCGAGCCGTCGACCGAGGGCAGGGTGCCGAGCGACGTGATCACGCGGCCGAGGAGCACCACCGTCGTGAACGCCGGGTTCTCCTGGACGCGGGCGTCGTACAACGGCAGCAGTTCGTCGCGCGCCGTCGCGAGGCGCATGACGCCCCGCCGGTGCACGGTCCCGTCCTGGCCGACGTAGCCGCGCGGCAGCTCGAAGGCGAACTCGGTCCGCATCACGCCGTCGTCGGCCGCCGCCGGCCCCGCCGAACCGGACCGCCCCGGGGCGTTCTCCACCCCGGGCGCGGTCGTGCTCGGCATCGTCGCGATGACCCGCTGCATCAGGTCACCTCCGACTCGTCGAAGCAGATGGTGAACTTCTCGGTGGCCTGCTCGGTCGCGCCGGCCTTCAGGGAGTTGATCTCGACCGAGCGCACCCAGCAGTTGCGGAACTCGTACTTCTTGAGCGTGCCGCCCTCGTAGTCGAGCAGTTCGACCGAGGCGTTCTTGCGGGCGCCGGCGACGTCGCCGTTCATCACGACCTTCAGCCAGTCGCTGATCGTCTTGGACTCGGTGAGTCCGCGGGTGACCGTGAACTCCCCCGTCTTGGCGCGACCGATCAACTGGCGGGCCACGTACTTGCCGTCGGCCAGCTGCTGCTTGAGTTCGATCTTGTCGACCTCGTTCTTGAGGCCCGCGACCTCCGTGACCTTCGGGATCTCGATGCCGTCGATCGTGACCTTGAACGCGTAGGCCGGTGAGGAGTCGAAGGAATCGGCGAGTGGCATGGCATGCTCCTGGGTTCGGTTCGGTCTGTTCGGATGGTGGTCGGGGTTGCGCCCGGAGTCACTCGGTCACGAGGCTCGTGCCGCCCGAGAACTGCGAGAGCTGGAAGACGACGAACTCGGCCGGCTTCACCGGGGCGACGCCGATCTGGCACACGACCTGCCCCGAGTCGATGACGTCGGCCGGGTTGGTCTCGTCGTCGCACTTGACGAAGAACGCCTCGTCCGGCGTGCGGCCGAACAGGGCCCCCTTGCGCCATTCGCCGATCAGGAACGCCGAGATCGAGCGGGTGAGCTTGCCCCAGAGCGCCGGGTCGTTCGGCTCGAACACCGCGAACTGCGTGGCGTTGAGGATCGACTTCTCGAGGTAGTTGAACAGCCGTCGGATGTTGACGTACCTCCACGCCGAGTCGCTCGAGAGCGTCCGGGCCCCCCAGACCCGGATGCCACGGCCCGGGAAGCTGCGGATCGCGTTCACGCCGATCGGGTTGAGCAGCTCCTGCTCGGTGCGGGTGAGCTGGGTCTGCAGCTCGACGGCGCCGCGGACGATCTCGTTCGCGGGCGCCTTGTGGACGCCGCGCTCGCTGTCGTTGCGCGCCCAGAGGCCCGCGATGTGGCCCGACGGCGGTACGGAGCGATTCACGCCGGTCGCGGGGTCGAGCACCGTGAACCACGGGTAGTAGAGCGCCGCGAACTTCGAGTCGTGGCCGGACTTGTTGCGCCGCCAGTCGACGATCTCCTGCGCCGACAGGTCCGGCGGCGGGTCGAGGATCGCCATCCGGTCGCCCATGAGCTCGCAGTGGGCGACCACGGCCTTCTGCACGGCCTGGACCGTGGTGAGGTCGATCGCGCCCTGCTGGAAGGCCGCCATGAGGTCCGGGATCGCGACCATCGTGACGTCCTCGACCTCCTCGAGGCCGCTGAAGCCGGTCCGGTCGGACGAGTCGCCGATGTAGTCGCGGGCAGCCAGCCCGTCGAGCACGACGGGCTGCTCCTCGGGCTCGGGCACCTCGAGGTCGAAGACGCCGTTCTGCGGGCGGACGGCCCCGGCGGCCGCGTCGGCCTCCTCGACGACGACCGCCTTCGACTCCGCGAGCTTCGTCACGACGAAGTTCGGGCTCGCGGGGCTCGCCGAGACGCCGTCGTACACCTCCGGTGAGCGCCCCTCGACCGTCACGGCGATCTTGAAGCTGCCCTCCTCGGCGCCCTCGGCCTCGGTGTCGCTCACCTCGACCTTGACGGGCTTCGCGTTGGGCGAGGCGTTCTTGGCCGTGAAGACGTAGTTGCCGATCTTCGCCGTCTGCGGGCCGGCCGGCAGCTGCTTCTGGGAGCCCTTGCGGCCCCCCTTGCCTCCGCCGCCGTCGCTCGAACCGGCGCCGACCCGCACGATGTAGCAGTTGCCGCCGCCGTTCAGGAAGTAGCCGTAGACGGCGTACGCGAGGTACGCGCCTTCGACGAGGCCTCCGAACTTCTCGACGTACTGGGTCCAGTTGGACACGAGGGTGGGCTGGTTCTCGGGGCCCTTGGGCGCCAGGCCGATGAACGCGGCGACCGCGGTGCCGACGCCCTCGATCGGCCGGGTGCCGGCCTCGATCTCCTGCACGTACACACCGGGAGAGAGGTAGGTGGGCATCGGAGGCTCCTTCGCTGGATCAGGTCTCTCCAGCGTCCGCGCGCGCGTGCCTCGACGTGCAGTCTGTCGGTGCGTGCGGGTGGGTAGTCGTGGCTGCGCGATCGGGCAGGTCGATGCCGCACTGGACGGCTACGACCGCGCACCGTTCCCGAGCTGCTCGGCGCGCAGCGGAGCGGATCGGTTCAGGCGGTCGAGCTTCTCCTCGACGTCGAAGGCGCCCACGCCGTGCGTTCCGGCATTCATGTTCAGCCACTCATTGATCGCGTACACGCGGTTGCCGACCTGTACCTCGGGCTCACCGAACGATCGGAGGCGACGCTCGATCAGCGGCCAGACATGGAGTGGCTGCACGGTGATGCGCTCGCGCAGTTCTCTCAGCTTCTCATCGCTGGTCAGGTCGATACCGCCAGTCGCCTGTCGCCAGACGGAGGCAGCGTTGAGGGTGACCGTCACCTGCTTGTTCACCACTGCTGCATCGAAGGAGTCCTTCATCCTCTTCACGCAGTGATCGCACGGGAGCCTGTTCATGTCGATCACGATCGGGGTCGGCCCGGTGCTCGGCAGCGATCCGGTTCGACGCTCGCGCGCGATGCGCTGGAGCAGTGCGGGAGCTCGTTTCTCGATGTGCATCTCGGCGTGACCGCGCCCTCGTCCACTGAAGCCGTTGGCCGGCCCGAAGCGTCTGCCGTCGCCGTAGCTCACGAATGCCGATGTCGTACCCGTCAACATGCGCAACTTGAGCGCGAGTGCGAGAACTTCCGAAGCGGAGGTCGCCAACTCGATCCGCTCCGCCACACTGGCACTCGCGTAGACCGCGGGAGGCTTCGACTTCGTGCCGGGGTCGAGCCGCAGGCCCTTCAGACCGAGCGGTTGGAGCGTACTCCACGTCGCTTTCAGGGCAGCGTGGGCTTCCTTGGCATCCGCGAACGATCTGCCTTGGAGCATGTTCGCCGCTCGACGCTTCACCTCGGCCGGTGAGAGCTTCCCTTCGGCCGGTTGCTCGCCTTTGGACCGGATGGAGGCGACCTTCCCCTTCGCCCAGGCCTTCCCGGCCTCGACCTTCCCCTTCGCCCACGCCTTGCCCGCGGCGACCTTCGCCTTGACCTTGGTGCTGATGCCCTTGATGCCGCGGATGATCGGGCCGGCGACCTTCAGTCCGGTCTTGATGAGGAAGTCGAGGGCCTTGTTGATCGGCCGCTGGATGGCCTGGATGATCGAGCGGATCTTCTCGCCGATGCCGCCGATGCCGAGGACGCTCGCGATGAAGCCGATGAGGATCGGCACCATCTGGCCGAGCGCGCTCTCGACCTTGTCGACCACGACGCCGACCCGGCCCTTCGCGATGTCGACCACGCCGTCGATGACCGTGTTCACGAACTGGGCGATGCGGGCCGCGTTGTTCACGAAGAACATGACGACGTCGTAGATCAGCTTGCACGCCTTGATGAACGCGGCGGCCGGGTTCAGCAGGCTGATCAGCCAGGTGATGCCGGCGGTGATGATCTTCGTGATCACGAAGTCCTGGATCTGGTCGACGATCATCGCCTTGATGTCGCCGATCTTCTCGACGAGCTTGTCCCAGAGCCCCGCGATGCCCTGGTCCTTGATGACCTGGAAGATCTCGACACCCCGCTCGACGGCCGCCATGGCCGTCTCCCCGATCTGACGCACGAGCCGGTTGCGGATGTTCGCCCAGGTGAGGCCGAACACCGAGGCGAGCAGCTTCACCACGCCCTTGAGGTCGAACGTGTCGGGGATCTCGATGCCCGCGTCGCCGAGCTGCCCGAAGAGCCATCCCATGAGGCCCTTCTTCAGGTGCGTGGTGATGTTGGCGAAGAACTTGTCGATACCGCCCTTGATTCCGCTGATGAGGTTGCCGAGGAAGCCGACCGGGTCGCCGACGATGTCGCCGACCACGCTCGCAGCGCGGGCGAGCGCGTTCCTCAGCATCGCTGCGAGTTCCCGGATGGTGTTGATGACCGCCTTGATCGCACCGATCGCCTTGTCGACGAGGCCGCGGTTCTCGGCTTGGAGGGCTTCGATCCGCTCGTCGAGTCCCTTGCGCGCCTCGACGTACTTCGTCGCGAGCGCGTCGACGATCTCGTTCTGCTTGTCCGCGACCTCGCTCTCGAGCTGGTCGAACCGGTCTCCGATGTCCTTCGCCGCCTCCGAGCCGACCTTCTGCAGGTCCCGCGGGAGCGACTTCACGTAGCTCGCGATCTCGCTGCGGCCCTTGGCGATCCGCTGCTTCGCCGCGGTGAGGGCCGAGCCGACGATGTCGGCGACCCTCGAGATCACGCCGTCCATCTGCGCGAGGTAGAGCTCGCGACCGGCGACGTAGAACTCGTTGACCTTGTCGGGCATCCCGAAGAGCTTGTCCTTGGCCCAGCGGAGTCCGCCGAGCCATCCGCCGTACCGGTCTCGCTTGTAGGCCGACATCTTCGCCGCGACGTACGTCTCGAAGCGCGCCCTCGCTGCAGCCTCGCCCCGCTCGAACTCCGCCTCGACCTTCGGGTCGATGCCGTCGAGGATCTTCTTCACGTCGGTCTCGGTGGCACCGAAGATGCCCTGGATCCTCGCGGTGACCTCGGCGCGCCGCTGCTCGTCCTTCGACTTCGCCTTGCCCTTCTCGGCGACGAGCCTCGCGAGCGCGGTCGCCTTCGTGCCTTGCATGCCCTGCACGCCGGCCGCGGTGGTCGCGCCGGCCTGGGCCTTGCCCTGGGCGATGGTCGCCTGCTCCTGTGCGCGGTACTCCGCCGGCGCGGTGTCCGCGTGGGCCGCCGCGGTCCGCTTGTCGGCGAGCGCCCCCTGGAACTCGGGCTCGCCCGACTTCGCGAGCTGCTCCTCGGTGACGTTCGCCTCGGCCATCTCCTGATCGACCTCGTGCTTGCCGGCCTCGAGGTTGACCTGCTCCTGCGGTGCGGGCTTCGGCACGGCGCCCGCTGCGGGGATGGCGGCGACCTGGCCGGGGTTCTCGACCGCCATCGGCGTCACGGGCTTGGGCACGGCCTTCGACGGGTCCGGCGGCGCGGCGGTGGCCTCCTCGATGTCGTGCGCCGATCCTTCCTTCCCCTGCGTGACGAGCCCCTTGACCTCGCCCTTGACCTCGCCGGCCTTGCCGGACTTCGCGTAGTCGTCCGCTTGCTTGAGCGTCTTCGGCGACTTCGCCTCGATCGCGGTCTTGACCGCCGCGATGAACGCCTTCTTGTCGAAGGTGCCCGGCTGCTGGGCGTCCATCGAGTCGACCTTGGCGGCCTTGGCCTGGCCGGCGACGTCGTCGCTCGGGGCCAGGGCGGCGCCCTGGGCCTCCTTCGCCTTCGACGCGGCGGGCGGGTGCGCCCGCTTCGCCGCCGCGAATCCCGCGACCCTGCTCCTGACCCGGGTGAACGCCGGGTCCTGGGTGGGCCGTACCCCGGGCGGCGCCACCGGGGGACGCAGGAGCTGCTCGCCCGTCAGGGGCGTCGGCCCCACGGCCGCCCCGGGGGCGCCGCCGCGCGCCGCGCCCGCGCGAGGTACCGGGGCGGCCGCGGGCCTGCGTGCCGCGGACTTCGCCGCGGCCGCCCGTCCGAGCGGCGACACGGGCGGCACGGGCTTCTTCGGCGGGACCGGCTTCTTCCCCGGCACCGAGCTCGGACCGAACCCGGTCAGCGTCACCGCGAGCGCCGAGGCCGGCGGCTTCAGTCCCTCGAGGTCGACGGGGATGCCCGCGGCCTTCGCCCGCTTGAGCCCCTTCTCCACGCGATCGATGTCGGGTTCGTCCCGTCGCAGCTCGACGAGGGCCCCGTCGATCTCGACGACGGCGTCGCCGCTCGGCCGTCGCCACTTCGCGGCGACCAGGGCGCTCACCGCGGCGTTCCCGGCCGCGCGCTGGAGGGCGAGGATCGCCTCGCCCCCGGGCGGCGGCGCGCTACCCCGGCCCGCGTTCCGTCGCGCCGCGGCGAGCGCGGCGGTGGTCGCCGAGCGGATGCCGCCGGGCGGATGTCGATCGACGGCCGGTCGATCGCGTCCCGTCTCCACGGCGAGTGTCATCGACGACGGCTCCGGTCAGGTGTCGTGCGTCGGTCCGGGCGGGGCGGATGTCTGCAGCATGCCGTTCGCGGCTCAGCCGGCCGCTTCCTCCTCCGGCTCCTCCTCGGCGCCCTGGCGCTGCACGAAGAGACCCTGCACCGCCTCCTCTTCCTCCTCCTCGCCCTGCCGCTGCACCGTGGGAGGCGCGCCAGAGTCGATCGCGTTCCGCTGCACCGGCGCCGGCTCCTCCATCGCGCGGGTCGCGTTGTCGGACGCCGCCCGCTCGAATCGGTCGCCGGGGTCGCTCACGCTGATGCCGCCGCCGGCGGGCGACCCGTCGACCGGGCCCGAGCGCTGCTGCATGACGTGGGTGAGCTCGTGCGCGATGGTCGTCCGGCCCGCGCTGCTCGACGGATCGTAAGCGTCGCGCTGGAACACCACGTGCGAGCCGACCGTGTACGCGTGCGCGTTCACGGATCGCGCGGACTCGTGCGCCGGGGCATCCGTGTGCACCTTCACGTCGCCGAAGTCCGCGCCGAGCCGCTGCTCCATGTCCGTCCGCAGCCCGGGCTCGAGCGAGGCGCCGCCCGACGAGATCACGTCGTGAACGGGCGAGCGTCCCTCCTCGACGAGGTCGCTGACCGCGCTGTTGCCCGCCTCGCGCTGCAGGCGGAGCATCCCGGCGGGTCCGATCGCATCCGCTCGACGGGCGGCGATCCCGGCCGCGTCGGTCGCGACCGAGCTCTCGCGCGCGGTCTCCGCCTTCCGGACCGCCGCCGGTTCGGCGGGGTCCCAGTCGTGTGCGTGCATGGTCCACCTCCACGATCGCCCGATTCCATTGCACCGCCCCGGCGCCCCTCGCGGGCGAGGTCTGCCCTTTCGGGCACCTCGAACCGCCCGTACCGTCGCGCGGCGGACGGGCCGGGCGGGAACGCGGGTCCCGTCATCCGCTCCCCACCTCGGCCCAGTACCGCCCGAACTCGCGCTCGACGACGAGCCGGCCGAGCTTGCGGTACTCGCGGTGCACCGCGACGATCAGGTGCCGCATCCGCACGGTGCCGCGCTCGGCGGCCGCCAGGTAGGCGGCGGTGATGGCGGCCGAGCGGATGGCTCCTCCCGCGAGCTCGAACGACTGCCCGAGGAACTCCAGGTCGATGTCGTCGTCGCGCCCCAGCCGGCTGCCGAGGCTCCGGTCCCACAGCCGCGAGCGGTGCGCGGCATCCGGCATCGGGAAGTCGACGATGACGTCCAGGCGCCTGGTGAACGCCTCGTCGATGTTCGCGCGCAGGTTCGTCGCGAGGATCGCGAGGCCGTCGAAGGTCTCCATGCGCTGCAGGAGGTAGGCGCTCTCGACGTTGGCGTAGCGGTCGTGCGCGTCCTTCACGTCGCTCCGCTTGCCGAACACCGCGTCGGCCTCGTCGAACAGCAGCACCGCGTTCGTGCCGGTCGCGGCCCGGAAGATCCGCTCGAGGTTCTTCTCGGTCTCGCCGATGTACTTGTCGATCACCGTCGACAGGTCGATGACGTAGAGGTCTAGGCCGAGCCCTCCGGCGACGACCTCGGCCGACATCGTCTTCCCCGTGCCGGAGTCGCCGGCGAACAGCGCGACGACGCCGTGGCCGCGGCCGCCGCCCGGACGCATCCCCCAGTCCCCCAGCACCTGCTCCCGGTGCCGCGCCCGCAGTTCGATCTCGCGGAGGGCGTTCAGCGGCGCCGCCGGCAGGACGAGGTCGTCCCAGCCGACCCTCGGGTCGACGCGACGCGCGAGCCGGTCGAGCGCGGACGCGTTCTCGGCCCGCGCCCCGGCGGCGAGGTCGTCCGCGGTGAGCTCCCCGGTCCGGGAGACCGTCGCCTGCGTTCGCGCGGTGCGCGCGGCACGCTGCACCTGTTCCGGTCGGAGCCGGAACTGGCCGGTCACCTCGGCGATGTCGATGGACTCTGCGCTCGGCCCGAGGAGGTCGCGCCACAGTCGGGCCCGGTCGTCGACGGTCGACGGTTCGACGTCGATCATCGCCGGGAGTTCGCGCCACCACGTGGGGTTCCAGGTCGAGTCGCCGATGAACACCGTGGGCTGCGGCGAGTCGGCGAGCACCTCGACGAGGGCCGCCGGGGTCTCCTCGGTGAGCGGCCCGACGATGAGGCCGGAGCCGCGGAGCCGGGCCTCCCGCACCGCGGCGCGCGCGAGCGGGATCGCCTCCTGCTCGCCGCCGAGCCGGGAGAGGTCGAGGAAGAGCGCGCCGAGCCCGTGGGAGCGGAGGCCGCGATTCGCGACGGCCTCGCCCGATCCGGTGGCCGGCTCCCGCAGGTGGATGAGGCGGATGCCCGCCGCGAGTGCGGCGGACACCCGGCTCGGGTCGCCCCATTCGACCGACGACGGGTCGCGGAGCACCCCTTCGAGTGCACGGTCGGGCCCGTCGTCGCCGAGCAGGTGCCCGACCACGCGATCGGGGACCCGCACCGCCCGGCCGGGCAGCGGCCGATCGTCGTCCTCGACGACGACGAGCCCGCCCGACACGAGCGGCCCCGAGATGAGCCGGGCGCGATCGGCCGCCGACGTGAGGGGCACGCCGCACAGCTCGAGGGCGAGCGCGAACGACGGTCGGCGCCGCCCGACGTCGTCGTTGAGGTACCCGAAGAAGCGCTCGAACCTGGGGTCGAGGTCGGCCGCCAGCGCGATCACGAGCAGGTCCTCGTCGATCGTGCCCAGCCCGAAGGCCTGCGAGAGTCGCCGGAGCCGGAGCGCGTGCCCGGCGGCCTCGGCGAGGTCGGCGGCCTGCTCGGTCTCGGCGAGTCGAGCCGAGGCATCCGACCAGTCGGGCACCCCCGGTGCCCCCGCCAGCAGCCGATCGACCATCTCGTCGCTGAGGTACAGCCCTCGGAACGGGTCGTCGGGCTGCGGGTCGACCGCGCGCCGCGCGGCAACCAGCCGTCGGATCCGGTCCTCGATGACACCGACCCGACCCAGCAGGTGCACGATACCGGGGTCGGAGATCATGTCAGCTCCTCGAGCGCTTGCCGCCGACGCGGACGCGCGGCCGGCTGCGGACCTCGTCGGGCACGCCGAGCGAGTCGGCGCTGATGCGCGTCTCCACGCGATCGACGGGCGGACCGACGGGGTACGAGATCCCCCGCGTCATCGGCGCGGTGATCACGACGTCGAGCGACGGCTTGAGCTCGCCGCCGAGCGACGACCACACGTCGGCGAACGCGCGGTCCTCCGGCGGCGGCAGCGCCACGTTGATCGAGCACGGCAGTCCGGTCTCGGCGAGCGTGTCGACGACGAACGAATCGGGCACCGCGTCGTACTGCAGGAAGCACCGCAGCAGCGCGTCGAGCAGGCGATGCTCGTCGTCCGGCCGCTGGGTCCACGCCGTCACGAGGTAGGAGAGCTTGAAGAACCGTGGCGCGGGGACGCGGCTCGTCACGGCGCCGTGCTCGTCGCGCTGCTCGGTGAAGCCGTGCTCGCGGCGGCGCACGTCCTCGCGGATGTCGTAGAGGAAGAGGTCGACCGTCGGCGCGTTGCGGCGGGCCGCCCACTCCTTGGTGGGCGCGTCCAAGGCGACCTCGATGTCCGCGGCGATCCCATCGGAACGCCGCACCAGGGCGCGGATCGCGTCGTCGATCTCGCCGATCATGCGTCAAGTGTCGGCCCGCCGCCGCGCGACGGCCGGTGGGGCCGGGGCATCCGCGGGGGCAGCGTCGGATTCCTCCTCGGGCAAGCCCCGGTCGCACGGTGCACTCAGATGAGGCCCTCGCGCATGGCGTAGGCGACGGCGTGCGAGCGATTCCTGAGCTGCAGGCGCGTCGTGACATCGTGCAGCACGTTCTTCACGGTGCGCTCGGAGTAGCAGAGCTCGGCCGCGATGTGCGCCGTGTCCCACCCGTCGGCGACGAGCCGGAGCACCTCGATCTCCCTGGACGCGAGGCCCGTGAACGCGATGCCGCGCGGGTCGAGCACCGTGCGCTGGAGCCGGCCGACCTGGTCGAGCAGCCGCCCGAGCAGGTCGGGTGGGACGGTTCCCTCCCCGGCCGCCGCCGAGACGATGCACGACACGAGCCGATCGGTCGTCGCCTCGGATCGGCGGACGAACCCGACCGCGCCGCTCTCCACGGCACGCACCAGGTCCTGGTCGTCGAGCTCGGCGGCGATCAGGATGACCCTGGCCTCGCCGTTGCGGCGGACGAAGCGCAGCGTGTTGAGCGACTCGTCGTCGACGGCGTCGACGATCACGAGCACGACGTCAGGCGGCTCGTCCTCGTCGGCGGTCACGATCCGGACCTCGGGTCGCGGACGCAGCGCGCTCGTCACCCCGGCTTCGGAGATGGGATCCCGCGCGTACACGCGGACGGCGATGCGTGACATGGCATCCTCCTCGGCGTCGTCGGACGGCCCTCCCGGCGCCGTCCCGTGGATCGTGTCAAGGGCCGCTCTCCGCGCACTCAACGTGTCCTCAACGGGCGACGGCGTTGCCTGTTCGCCCGCCCGGGCGGACGCCGCGTCCTCGTTCGCCACGCGTAGCCTCGGGGCATGCCCGTGGGTCCCGCGCTCCGCGTCGGCGACATGGCCGTGTGCCCGCTCGTCGACGGCGTCACCCCGCACGTGGGCGGCCCGATCACCCCCGTCGCATCCGTCCCGACCGTGCTCATCGCCGGCATGCCCGCGGCGGTGGCCAACGGCATCCCTGGCGGGATCGTCTGCGCCTCGCCCGCGCCGAACGGCATCGCGATGGGCAGCTCGACCGTGCTGATCGGCGGGTTCCCGGCCGCGCGGCTCGGCGACACGTCGATGCACGGGATGCCCGTCGTTCCCGGCCCGGGTGCGCCGACCGTCATCATCGGCGGCTGAGGCGAGCAGCGCCGTCGGCGGCTGACCGAAAGGGCACCGCTCCTGCCCGGAAGGCGGGTCGGAGGGCCGACACGTGCGGCACGCCGGTTCGTAGCGTCGGATGCATGGCCACCGTCGCCGACATCGAGCCTGCCTCGCTCACGATCACGCCCGGCACGGCGGAGCAGTTCACGCTGACGCTCCGCAACGAGGGCGACGACGTCGAGGCGTATCGGCTCACGGCGATCGACGACGCCGCCGAGCACGTCGTCATCGAGCCGGACACGCTGCTGCTGCACCCGGGCGAGTCCGGCACCGCGACCGCCACCATGCGGCTCGAGCACACGGGCAGCTGGGCCGTCGGGGAGATGGTGGTCCGATTCCAGGTCGTCCCGGCCGGCGCGCCCGACGACTTCCTCGTGCTCGAGGCGATCGCGACGATCCAGTCGTTCAGCGACGTCTCGGCCGTGCTGTCCCCGCCCTCCCTCGAGGGACGACGCGGCGCGACGACGCGCATCGCCGTCTCGAACAACGGGAACGCCCACGCCGACGCCGACCTCGCCGTCTCGGCCGGCAACCTCGAGCTGACGATCGACCGCCCACGGGTGGCCCTCCCGGCCGGCTCCACCCAGGAGGTGAGCCTCCGCGTGCACGCCCGGAGCCTGCTGTGGCGCGGCGACCCCGAGCAGCACGACTTCACCGTCTCGGTGTCGCCGGAGAACCAGCCGTCGGCCACGCTCGAGGGCACGTTCCGCCAACTGCCGCTGCTGCCCGGCTGGACGTTCATCGCCGCGATCGTCGCGGCCGCCGTGATCGGGCTCGCCCTGATCATCGGCCTCGCCGTCCTCCTGTGGAACAGCCTCACCGGCGCGGCGCCGGTGGCCACCACCGAGCCTCCGACCGAGACGCCGACCGTGACCGCGGCGGCCGAGCCCGTGAGCGTCGTGACGGAACTGACTGCTCCGGCGGACCCGGATCCCGCCGACGGCACCGTGGTCGCCACCGTCGCGGTCGACGCGGCGGATGCCCCGGAGGACTCGCTCGTCGCCGTCGCCGTCTCCTGGCCCGACCAGCTCGCCCTCGCGGGCGACTCGTGCATCGGGTGGCTCGACGGCGCGACCGACGAGCTCCAGGAGCCCGGCGCGCCCGGGCTCGTGCGTCCGGGCGACCAGTGCCTGATCGATCCGGGTGCGCTCCGCTCGCAGGCCGACCTCGAGTTCACGCTGCCGCCCGAGGGGTTCTCGGGCACGGTGAGCGCGAAGCCCAGCCGGCTCGTGAGCGTCGAGGACGGCACGGTCGCCGAGGTCGATCCCGGAATCCGCACGAGCTCGGCCGAGCGTCTCGAGGTCGCACTCGACCCGCCGCCGTTCTGGATGCAGGTCGAGGCGTACCGGCCGAACCCCGAGTCGAGCACCCGCCAGTACGTGATGGCCGTGCACCGCACGCTCGACGCGGACTCGGACGACGCGCAGTTCGCGTTCCGGATCACCGCACCCGACTTCGCCCAGCCGCCGAACCTCTTCGGCGCCTTCCTCCAGAACGGCGCGGGGGCGTGCATCTCCGTCCCCGAGGAGGACGTCTGCGTGGTCGACTTCCCCGTCGACGTCCCCCCGGCCGAGCAGGGAAGCGGCCGGTGGGTGGGCGGCACGCTCGAGACGCAGTGGGTCTTCGTGCCGATCCAGGTGCCGACCGACGAGTCGGCGGCCGGGCTCGTCTCGCTCGAGGCGGTCGGCATCACGGAGGGCGACGACGAGCTCGGCGAGGGCGAGGTCGCCGACCTGGTCCCGCCGGCGACCGGGCCGCTCGTCGTGGGCAGCGACGTGTTCCCGGTCGACGTCGAGTTCGACCCCTCCTCCGCGCCCGCCGGGGAAGAGGTCCAGGCGACGGTCGAGCTCACGGCCGCGATCTTCGACGACCGGAGCGCCGCCGAGGACGGTTCCCGGCTGATCCAGGTGAAGTTCGACTGGACCGACCGGATCGACCTGGTCGACGACCCGATCGGATGCGCGACCTACGACGCGCGCGAGCGGGTGTGCACCCTCGACGAACCCGCCGACGGCGAACTCCCCGACATCGAGCTGACGTTCTCGATCGACGACGATGCGACCTTCGACGGCACGGACCACGCCGACCTGCTCGCCAAGGCGAGCGTGCTCACCTATCCGCCCGAGGACGAGGAGGACCTCACGGGCGGCGCCGACGTCCCCGGCGGGTGGCCCATCCGCTGGGATGCGACCGAGATCCAGCCACTCGACTTCGAGTTCGGCTGAGCCTGAACGACGGATGCCGCGACGCGGGGCCTCCGCGCGCGGCATCCGTCGTATTCGGGCGGGCCTACTTCACCGCACCGGCCGAGAGGCCGCCGACGATGTACTTCTGCAGGTAGAGGAAGAGGAGCACGACCGGCAGCGCCGCGATGACCGCGCCCGCCGAGAACGCCGCCCAGTCCGCGTAGCGCGGGTTCGAGACGAGCTTCGTGAGGCCGACCGCGAGCGTCTGGTTCTCGGTATCGATGAGGATCACGGAGGCCACCACGTACTCGTTCACCGAGAAGATGAACGAGAGGAGGGCGACGACCGCGAGGATCGGTGCGACGAGCCGCAGGATGATCGTGAAGAAGATGCGCGCGTGCCCGGCGCCGTCGATCTTCGCCGCCTCGTCGATCGACGCCGGGATCGTGTTGAAGTACCCGTACATCAGGTACGTGTTCACGCCCAGCGCGCCGCCGAGGTACACCATGATGAGGCCGATGTGCGTGTTCAGGCCGATCGCCGGGAACCAGTCGCTGATCGCGGTCATCACGAGGAAGATCGCGACGACGGCGAGCATCTGCGGGAACATCTGCACGACGACGATCGTGATGAGGCCGAATCGTCGGCCCGTGAACCGCATCCGCGAGAACGCGTACGCCGCGAGCGCGCCGAGGAACACCGTGAGGATCGCCGTGACGCCCGCGATGATCAGCGTGTTCGCGAACCAGGTCGTGAACGGCACCTGCGGGTTCGTGAGGATCCGGGCGTACGCGTCGAACCCGATCTGCGAGAAGAGCGCATTCGACCCGGTGAGCGTGCCGTTCGGGTTCAGCGACGACGAGATCACGAACACGACCGGGAAGAGCGCGAACGCGACGACGACGAGGCCCACGAGGTGGCGCCATCCGGTGGCCTTGAACCACCTGCCGAAGCGGAACGGGCGCTTCGCGGGCACGGCGGCGGCGCGCTCGAGGCGGGGGTCGCCTCCGACGCGGGCCGCGTCGCGCTGCTCGCGCAGCTCGCCCTCGAGGAGCCCGGCGTCGGAGCCGGGGATCGGCTGCTGGTTCGACATCAGTTGATCTCCTCGAGCGACTTGGTCCGACGGAACGCGATGATCGAGATCACCGCGACCACGATGAAGATGATGATCGAGTACGCCGCCGCGAGTCCGTAGTCGCGGTTCTGGCCGGTGAAGGCGACCTTGTAGACCATCGAGATGAGGATGTCGGTGAAGCCGACCGGGATCGGCGCGCTCGTGTCTCGCGGCCCGCCGTTCGTCAACATGTAGATGACGTTGAAGTTGTTGAAGTTGAACGCGAACGACGCGATCAGCAGCGGGGCCACGCTCACGAGCAGCAGCGGCAGCTTGATGTGCCGGAAGGTCTGCCATGGCGACGCACCGTCGATGCTCGATGCCTCGTTCACGTCGTCCGGGATCGACTGCAGCGCGCCCGTGCAGATGAGGAACATGTACGGGAACCCGAGCCACAGGTTCACGATGATGACCGAGAGCTTCGCCATCCATGGATCGGTGAGCCATGGGATCGATGCGCCGCCGAAGATCACCTGGTTGATGAAGCCGAAGCTCTCGTTCATCATGCCCGCCCAGACGAGCGCCGAGAGGAACGACGGGATCGCGTAGGGGATGATCATCGCGACCCGGTAGTACCTGCGGCCCTTCATCCGCATGTCGTTGAAGACGATCGCGAGGAAGAGGCCGAGGAAGAACGTCGTCGCGACCGAGATCAGCGCGAACGCGAACGTCCAGAGCGTCACGTAGACGAGCGGGCCCGCGAGGCGGGTGTCGGTCACGGCGCGGACGAAGTTGTCGAAGCCGACCGTGATCTGCCAGCCGGGGAGGATCTCGGTGCCGTCCTCGGCGGTGAACGCGCCGGTGCCGGTGTCGGAGTAGACCGTGCCCGTCGTGAGGTCGGTCATGGTGCCCGCGGCCTCGTCGTACTCGAGGTTCGAGGTGTAGAGGTAGCCGCTCGAGCCGTCGGGCGTGCGGATGGCGCCGTCGTTCGGGTCGTCCGAGAACGGCACCGCGAGCTCGGTGATCTCGTTCGTCCGCGCGATGACGTCGCTGAACTGCAGGGTGGTCCAGCCGTCGACGGCGACGGCCTTGCCGCCGTCGACCTCGGACGGGTCCACCGGCTGCAGCTGCTGCTCGGTCGTTCCGAGGCTCGCCTCGCCGCTGGGGTCGGTGACCAGGAGGCCGAGCGTGCCGAGCTGGTCGACGACGGTGACCTGGTAGGTGGGCGAGTCGGGCACGCGCTCGAGCGACGCGGCCATCAGCGAACTGACCGCCTGCTCCTTCGAGCCGTTGTGCCCGGTGCCGTAGTTGGTGAAGGCGATGTACCCCGTGTAGACGAGCACGAACACCTGGAACAGCACCAGGAAGATCACGCCCGGCGTGAGGTACTTCGCCGGGAGCGCCCTCCGCGAGAAGTAGATCCAGTTGACGAGGGCGGTGACGCCCACGACGACCGCGAGGACCAGCCACTCCTGCGACAGCGCGAGGACGAGGATCGCGTAGACCGCGATCGCGTCGACGATGCCGAGCAGCAGCAGCTTGACCAGGATGGAACGGATGCCGCCTGACGCGGCGTCCGCGATGCGTGCGGCGCGCTTCTGCCGCTTCGTGGGCGGCGTCGCCGAGCCGGCGGCGACATCCTCGTCGATCGTGGTGCTCATCTGCTGCTCTCTTGCTCTCTCGTCCGTCTCGCTCGTCAGCGCGCGTCAGCGGCGCTCGGGGATGCGAGTGGCTCCGGGCCGGATGCCGCGTGGCATCCGGCCCGGAGCCTCAGGCCCTTACTTGGCGTCGATCGCAGCCTGGACGTCGGCGGTGAGCTTCTCCCACGTCGCCGCCGGGTCCTCGCCGTTGATGATCGAGGCCTCGGCGATGCCCCAGTACTGCCACACCGAACCCATGGCCGGGATGGCGGGCATCGGGACGGCCTCCTGGCCGACGGCCGCGAAGCCCTCGATGATCGGGTCGGACGAGGCCGACTCAGCGGCGGCGCTCAGGGCCGGGAGGATGTTGCCAGCCTCGAACAGCTCGAGCTGGACGTCCTCGGTGCCGATGTAGTTCACGAGGAAGTCGTTCGCGGCGACCTTGTTCTCCGACTCGGACGAGACGAAGAAGCCCTTGACGCCGGCGAACGGCGAGGCGGCCTCACCGGTCGGGCTGGGGACGGTGTCGATCGCGACGTTCACGCCGCCGTCGATGGCCGCGCCGACGTTCCACGGGCCGGTGAGCCAGAACGCCGCGGTGCCGTCGAGGAAGGCCTGCTTGGCGATGTCACCGTCGATGTCGGTGTTGAAGACGCCGGTGCCGTTCTTGCCCTGGCTGCCGAGCCAGGTCGCGAACTCGGTGCCGCCGGCGCTGCCGAGCTGGAGGTCGGTGGGGTCGTAGCCCTCGTCGTTGGTGCCGAACACCGGGGCGCCGAACGCCGTCTGGAACGGGTAGAGGTGGTAGGGGTTGCCCTCGGCGCCCTGCTCGACGACGAACGGCTGGTCGAGGCCCGCGGCCTTGCCCTTGGCGATCATGTCGTCGAAGCTCGTGGCCGGCTCGGCGACGAGGTCGGCGTTGCGGAGCACGGCGATGTTCTCGACCGCGTAGGGGAGCATGTAGACGGTGCCCTCGTAGGTCGCCGCGTCGATCGCGACGGGGAGGTAGTCGGCGGCCGAGTCGCCGAGCTCGAGCGGCGCGACGACGCCGTTGGTCGAGAGCTCGCCGAGCCAGTCGTGCGCACCCATGGTGATGTCGGGGCCCTCGCCCGTCGGCACCTGCTGGATGAAGTCGTCCTTGATGGTGGCGTTGTCCTTGCCGACGAGGTCGACCTCGACGCCGGTCTCCTCGGTGTAGGCCTCGGCCGCGCCCTTCAGCGCGTCCACGCGCTCGGCGTCGACCCAGACGGTCAGCGTGCCGCCGGACGCAGCGCCGTTGTCGCCCTCGCCGGAGTCGCCGCCGGCGCAGCCAGCGAGACCCAGGGTCGCGACGACGGCGACGGCGCCGGCCGCGAGGAGGCTCTTCTTGTTCACCCGCATTGGTGTGCCCTTCTCAGTGTGCGTGAGATCGGCGCCTTCGCCTGGTGGGGAGTTCCGCGCACCGTGCTCGAAAGGCCGTTCTTCCGTGTGATGTTCGCCCGCCATGTGATTGCAAGCGATTTCAGGTATACCTGCTCTTCGTCACATTGACAACTCGGCGTTACGAGATCGATACCGCCTTGGTAGGCTCCTCCGGGGCGCTCGAACGTGCAAGCGCTTCCAGATATCTGAGATTGGCTTAAGGTTTTCTCCATGACTTCCGAATGGTGGCGCACCGCCGCGATCTACCAGATCTACCCACGGTCCTTCGCCGACGCGAACGGCGACGGCATGGGCGACCTGGCCGGCATCCGCTCGCGCCTGCCCGAGCTCGCCGACCTCGGCGTCGACGCGATCTGGCTGTCGCCGTTCTACACGTCGCCCCAGAAGGACGCCGGCTACGACGTCGCCGACTACTGCGACGTCGACCCCCTGTTCGGCACGCTCGCCGACTTCGACGACATGCTCGCCGAGGCGCACCGGCTCGGACTGAAGGTCATCGTCGACCTCGTCCCGAACCACTCCAGCGACCGGCACGTGTGGTTCCAGCAGGCGCTCGCGGCCGCGCCCGGCAGCCCGGAGCGCGCCCGCTACATCTTCCGCGACGGCAGGGGCGCCGACGGCGAGCTGCCCCCGAACAACTGGGAGTCCGTGTTCGGCGGGTCGATGTGGACCCGCACGACGAACCCCGACGGCACCCCCGGCCAGTGGTACCTGCACATCTTCGACAGCTCGCAGCCCGACTTCGACTGGGAGCAGGAGGAGGTCCGCGAGGAGTTCCGCCGCATCCTGCGGTTCTGGCTCGATCGCGGCGTCGACGGGTTCCGCGTCGACGTGGCGCACGGCCTCATCAAGGCCGCGGGACTCCCCGACTACACCCCGCCGGCCGACGCCGGCTCGATGGGCGGCAACCAGCACGGCCTCGAGGCCGGCGTGCCGCTCGAACCCGAGATCCACGATGAGAACCTCGGCGCGCCCTACTGGGGCCAGGAGGGCGTGCACGACGTCTACCGCGACTGGCGCCGGGTGCTCGACGAGTACGACGGCGAGCGGATCCTCGCCGCCGAGGCCTGGGTCGACCCGCTCTCGCGCGTCGCCAAGTGGGTCCGCCCCGACGAGATGCACCAGGCGTTCAACTTCGCCTACCTCGAGACGCCGTTCGAGGCGGCGCCGCTGCGCGCCGTGATCGACCGCTCGATCGAGACGTTCGGCGCCGTCGGCGCACCGTCGACGTGGGTGCTCTCGAACCACGACGTCATCCGCCACGCCTCGCGCCTCGCGCTCACCGCCGACAGCCTGCAGGGCCACGGCATCGGGCCGAAGAGCCCCGGCCTGCCCGATCCGGTGGTCGGCCTCCGCCGCGCACGTGCCGCGACCGCGCTCATGCTCGCGCTGCCCGGCTCCGCCTACCTCTACCAGGGCGAGGAGCTCGGCCTGCCCGAGGCCATCGACCTCCCCGACGAGGCCCGCCAGGACCCGACCTGGTTCCGCACGAACGGCGAGCGCTACGGCCGAGACGGATGCCGCGTGCCGCTGCCCTGGGAGGCCGACGCGCCGGCGTACGGCTTCGGCCCGGCCGACACGACGTGGCTCCCCCAGCCCGCCGAGTGGGCGGACTTCGCCCGCGACCGCCAGCGCGGCGTCGCCGGTTCGACGCTCGAGCTGTACCGCTCGCTCCTCGCCGAGCGCCGCGCGCGCTCGCTCGCGACCGGCGAGCTCGAGTGGCTCGACGGGTTCGGCGACGACGTCCTCGCCGTCCGCAACGGCACTGTGATCGTCGTGGCCAACACGGGCTCGTCGCCCGTCGAGCTCCCCGAGGGCGACGTGATCCTCGCGAGCGCCGACCTCGACGGCCGCACCCTCCCGGGCGACACCACCGCCTGGCTCGCCGCGTAGCGCGCGCCGCGCCCCGCGCGCCGCACCCCGCACCCCGCGCGCGCTCCGCGCGCCCGCGTTTGACACCTCGTGCATGAGAATCCGCCCGATGGCCCCGCACAGCGGCTCGTCGGGCGGATTATCATGCGTCCTCATCATCGGGGCTGCGACGGTCGGCAGCCACGTCGGTCAGCGCCGACACCGGGAGCGCCGGCTCGTACGGGCCTCGGCCCGACCACCGGTGCTCACCGCGCCCGACCAAAGCGAGTATGCCGGTGCGCGTGCGGTCCCAATCGTCGATGACCTGACGATAGCTGAGCCTGAGCACGACGTACCCGCGCGCGACGAGGATGAAGTCCCGGCGCCGATCCTCCTCGAACGCCTCGCCGGTGTGGAATCGCCTCCCGTCTACTTCGATGACGAGCCGATCGCCGACGAGGAAGTCGACCGATCCCACGTCTTCGATCGGCGCCTGGGCGCGGAACGCGATCCGTGCCGATCGAAGCAGCAGACGGATCCTCGTCTCGAGACCCGACTGGCTCAAGGGGTCGGCACGATCGATGAGCACACTGCGCGTGCGAGGCATCTGCGACCTGATGAGGTCGAGGTGTTCCATGTGGAGCGCGCCTCGTTCGAGGGCCGAGTCGACGGTGGCCAGTGCGTCGGCTGGATCAGTGCACGCGAACATCTCGGCCAGGGCGAGCGTGAGCGGGTCGCGCGCGCGATCGAACCCGCCTCGGGTGCTGTAATGCACGCACACTCGGTGGGCCTCACGGTCGAGCCTCGTCCGGCGGTCGTTCGGCGAGAACAGTCGGCCGGTCGAGTGCCGCACGCGCACGTGAAGGCGATCATCGTCATGGAGCCAGAGACCGTGCAGTCGCGCCACCGTCGCGCCGGTCGCCGTGCCACCGACCCGGACCGCGCGCACGATGTCGACCGGCGCTTCGGCGCCGGCGTACCATCCGTTGCGCACGCGTCGGATCACGCCGGACGTCTCGGCCGCGGTCACGTCGTCCCTCGTGCAGCCGATTTCGAGGAGTCGTTTCAAGGGAAGCACGCCGCCGTGATAGCGCAGGCGCTCGGCAATCGAGGTCATGGCACGATCGTGTACACCGCTGCGCGCGCTCATGGACGATGAACTCGGTCTGTGCTGCGATCACGCCGTTTCAAGGGCGTGGAGGACGAATGAGAATCGACCGGATGGTGCCTCCTGACGGGCTGACCACCGGAATCTCATACACGAGACCAGACGCCCAGCGCTGTGCGCATGAGAATCGACCGGATGGCGCCTCCTGACGGGCTGACCACCGGAATCTCATGCACCCCGCGACGGATGCCGCGTCAGTTCGTGTTCGCGTAGAGCCACTCGAGCGGGTCGACCCAGTACCCGTCGATCCCGCCGATGCGGATCTCGAAGTGCAGGTGCGGGCCGGTCGACATGCCCGTGTTGCCGGTCGTGCCGAGCACGTCGCCGACCTCGACGGTGTCGCCGACCTCGAAGCGGCGCGAGCCGTACTCCATGTGCGCGTACACGCTCGTGACGACCTGGCCGTCGATCACGTGGTCGATCATCGTGACGACGCCGAGCGAGCCGCCCGCGTCGGTCGAGTTCGACACGACGCCGTCGGCGATCGCCTGGATCTGCGCACCGAGGCCGGGGTTGAAGTCCTGCCCGTGGTGGTCCGACGAGCATCCGTAGCAGTTGCGGTAGCCGAACCGGTCGCCGATGTGCACGCCGACCGCGAAGGGCCACTGGATGGTGCCGAGCGGGTTGTTCGTGAACGTCGCCTCGGCGCGGATGCCGGCCGCCTGCGCGTACTCCTCGATGGTCTGCGCCTGGTAGTCCTCGCGCCCGATGCCGGCGGCGAGCGTGCCGCCCGAGATGTCGACGCGCTGCCCGTCGAGGGTCGTGCCGGTCGTCTGCGAGAGCGCCATCGCCTGCACCTCGGCCGGGGTGAGGAGCGAGAGCGAGGGGACGGATGTCGCGACGGCGAGCATCGCGACGAATCCCATGGCGACGACGCTCGCGAAGCGGGTGGTGAGCGCGCGCTTCCGGGTTCGCCCGGGCGCGGCCTTGGACGAGAACGGTCCGTCCTCGGGCCGTCCGTCCGGTCGCTGCGGTGCCCGTCGATCCGCCGGGGTCCGTCGGCCGACGGGCGTGCGGTGAGCGGATGCCGCAGGCGCGCCTCGTCCGCCGGAGCCGGCGTCGGCACCGCGCCCGTCGAGCCGGGCGGCCTCGACGGCGGCGTCGAGGTCGCGGGCCTCGCGATGCCCGAGCCCGAACAGGTCGCTCACGTCGTTCGCGGTGATGACTGCGGGGTCGGATGCCGCGGCGCGCCGCGCATCGGCGGGGAGCGCGTCGAGTCGCGGAGCCTCGCGCCCGGACGCGGCCGCCGCGCGACCGTCGCCGGGACGGGTCGGACGCGGCTGAGCGTCCGACCGGGCGGCGAGTCGCGGGTCGCGCGACCCGACGGGAGGCTGCGCCGCCGGGTGCGGGGCGCCTTGACGCTCGCCCGCACCGGGAGCGCGTTCGGCACGAGCGGCCGCCTGGGCGGCGCGCGGGTCGGGGTGCGGATGCCGCGGCGCGCCGGGCTGCGGGCGCTCCTGCGACGGCGGGGCGGGCCTGCGCTCGGGGGCGGGCCTGCGCTCGAGGTTCGGCCTGCGCTCGGTGTTCGGCGTGCGCTCTGGGTTCGGCCTGCGCTCGGGGATCGGTCCGCGAGGCGCGGCCTCGGGCGCGTGCCGCTCCGATCGCGTCGGCGACGACGACCCGTCGGGCCCGGCCGTGCCGGCCGCACCGGCCGTGGCCGGACGAGCGGACGACGCACCGTCGGGACCCTGACCCGGCTGCGGCCGCCGCGGAGCACCGTCGGACTGCTGCCGGACGCGCGGGTCGTCGAGACGGCCACCGGCCGGAGCACCGGGCCGCGGCATTCGCGCGGCCGCGGCCGGGGCCTCGGGGCGCTGGTCGGGAGCGGGGCGCGGAATCGGGCCGCGCTGCGCGGCCTCGCGGCCGCCGGTCGGGGCGGCGTCGGGGCGGCGCTGCGGCGTCCACCCCGGCGCGGGCGCACCCGCTTCGGGGCGGTACGGCCGGTCGACCGGCGCGTTGGCCGCGGCGGGACCGACCGGGCGAGCCGGCTGCGTCGCGGGGGTCGGGGTCGCACGAGCCGGGTGGCCGGGAACCGAGCTCGTGGGCGGCGGCGGCGTCGCGGAGGCCCGGGTCGCACGAGCCGGCTGGCCGGGAACCGAGCCCGTGGGCGCCTGCGCCGGCGTCGCGGGCGTCGGGGTCGCACGAGCCGGAGGGCCGGGAACCGAGCCCGTGGGCGGGAGCGCCGGCGACGCGGCGCCCCGCGAAGCGGGTGCGGGCCGGTCGGCGCGAAGCCCGGAGCCCGGAACGTCGACGGGACCGGCGGCCGCGCGGCGGCCGGTCCGCGGTGCGGGGTTCGCGGGTGCAGCGGGGGCGGCGGCGGATGCCTCCCGGCGCGCGGCCGACGACTCGCGGCGCGTGGGCGTGGGCTCCTCCGCGGGGAGGGGGTCGCGCCGCAGGCGGCGCGACTCCGTCGGCGCACCGGGCTGGGTCGTCGGGCGAGCCGCGCCGGACGGGAGGTGGGCCGGGCCGGCATCGACCGCCGCCTCGCGGCGATCGCGAGGACGCAGCGGCCCCGTGGCATCCGCCCGTCGCCTGGGTTCGCTCTCAGGGCCCGCCACCGATGCCGCTCCGCCTCGCGACGGCAGGTACGACTCGAACGAGACGCCCCCGGACACACCGACGGCCGAGTCGCCGACCCGTCGGTCGGCCGGCTCGGCCGGTGAGGAAGCAGAGGAACGGTCCCGCAGTTCGCGGCGCGTCGGCGTGCGCTCGGACCGCAATCGGTCTCTGGTGCCTGGCGCTGAATGGTCGGGCACGAGGGGGGACTCGGGCACGTGGGGGACTTTCGCTCGTTCGGGGGGCTGACGGGGGGCTCGTGCTCACCGGGCAGGGCCGAGATCACGGATCGATAAAGCGTAACCGGTCGATGGGCGGAACGCCACGTGGATGCGATATACGGAGAAGGTCGTCCGGATGCGATGTGGAGCGGGTCCGCGGGCTCAGGCGCCCGCCTCCTCGAGCAGCGCGGCCAGGTCGTCGAACAGCGACGGCGCCGCCGCGACGAGCATCCGGTCGCTCTCGGCAACTCCGCCGAGCCCGCCGACCCGACCGCCCGCCTCCCGCACGATCAGGGCGCCCGCCGCGTGATCCCAGGGGTTCAGCCCGAATTCGTAGAACGCGTCGAGCCGCCCGGCGGCCACGGCGCCGAGGTCGAGCGCGGCCGACCCGATGCGACGGATGTCGCGGATGCGCGGCAGCACGTCCACGAGCACCTTCGCCTGGCTCGCGCGCCGCTCGGCGGCGTACCCGAACCCGGTCGCGACGAGCGCGCGCGAGAGGTGCACGTCCTCGTTCACGCGCAGGGCGTGCGAGCCGAGCCCGTCCACGAGTCGGGCCCCGCCCCCGACGCTCGCCTCGAACACCTCTCCCGTCACCGGGTTCACGACGATCCCGGCGAGCGCGTGCCAGTGCCCGGGGTCGGGCGGGCCGTCGACGACCGCGATGCTCACCGACCACGACGGGATGTCGTAGAGCAGGTTCACGGTGCCGTCGATCGGGTCGACGACCCAGTTCAGGCCGCTCGAGCCGACGTGCGTGTCGTCCTCCTCGCCGAAGATCCCGTCGTCGGGGCGCGCGTCGAGGATCATGGCGCGGATGCGCTCCTCGGTGTCGCGGTCGACGGCGGTCACGACGTCGGTCGGCGTGGACTTCGTCGCGGCGACCGAGATGCCGCGCCGGCGTTCCTCGAGCGCGGTCTGGGCGACGGTCGTCGCGATCCGGCGGGCGATGGCGAGCAGGTCGACGGATGCCGCGTCCGCGGCGTTCTGGGTCATGCCCCCACGCTACGCCCGCCCCCGTGCCCGTCGAACGGACATGACGCGCGAGCCCGCGGCATCCGCCCCGCCATTGCTGCGCATGAGAATCCGGCCGGTGCCGTCCCCAGGCACCCCATCACCCGGATCTTCATGCACCCAGATCTCGCGCGAATGAGAATGCGGCCGGTGCAGTTCCCTGGCGCCCCATCGCCCGGATTCTCATGCACCCACGTTGCAGCACGCATCCCGCGGCATCCGCCCCGACAACGGACTCCGGCATCCGCCCCCGGCAACGGAAGAAGCCCCGGCGAACCGGGGCTTCCAGATGGTGGCGAGTGAGGTGTCTGAGTTCACGACATGTGTCAC
The DNA here is from genome assembly GCF_009729855.1 of Agromyces luteolus. Taxonomy (GTDB): domain Bacteria; phylum Actinomycetota; class Actinomycetes; order Actinomycetales; family Microbacteriaceae; genus Agromyces; species Agromyces luteolus. The sequence continues at coordinate 240,235 of NZ_WODA01000017.1, forward strand.
AGGTGATACGTCGCTCATGTCTCGTGACATAGGT
>NZ_WODA01000018.1 GCF_009729855.1 Agromyces luteolus
GCCCCAGAAATGACAGATGTCTCGCGACATATGAGACATATGTCGCGAGACATCACATGGTGGCGAGTGAGGGATTCGAACCCCCGAAGTCGTAGACAGCTGATTTACAGTCAGATCCCTTTGGCCGCTTGGGTAACTCGCCGAACGCCCGACCACGTTGTTCACATGACCGGGGGCCACACAAGGATACCCGCGGTCGGCCGTTGCGTGAAATCGACGCGAACGGCGGACCTCGGGCGGGTCAGAGCCGCTCGATCGGGACCGTGTCGTTGGGGCCGAGCCCGTCGGCGCGGTCGGATGTCGAGGGGGCGACCCGCGGTGCGGCGCCCGTCGCCGACGAGGCCTGGGCACCGGCCGCTGCGGCGCCGCCGGGGCCCAGCGGCGCGCCCGTCGCCCGGTTCACCGGCCCGCGGAGGCCGGCTCGCGCGATGACGCGCTGGATCGTGAGGTCCCGCTCGTTCGGCGAGCCCACGAACCGGATCTCGTTGAGCCCCTGCCGCTGCGCGGCCGACTCGAAGATGATGTGGCCGAAGCCGAAGATGCGGCCGACGACCGGCCGGTGCACCGAGATGTCGAGGATCCGAGAGAGGGGCATGGTCGCGATGTTCTGGCTCAGGATGCCGTGCACGCGGAACACGCGCATGTTCGTGATCACGAACCGGTCCATCTGGGCCTGCAGGATCCGCCACAGGCAGTAGCAGGCGAGCCCGATGGCGAGGACTGCGGGCAGCCACCACGCCTGGGGAGGCACGACGAACGCGAGCAGCAGCAACGGCACGGATGCCACGAGCCCGAGCACCGGCGTCACGATCGCCGCCCAGTGCTTCGCGACCTCGTCCACGACGACCTCGCCCTCGTCGGCGATGAGGAACCGCTCGACGTGGGGGTCGAAGATGCTTCGGGCGTCGGCGCTCACGGGGATCCCGTCAGGATGCGAGCGAGGTGAAGAAGGTACCGACGGCCTCGATGGCGCCCCAGACGGCGGCGAACGCGCCCTGGACGGCGTTCGCGGCATCCTCGGGCCGGGTGATCGTGTAGAACAGGGCGAACCCGACGACGAGCCCGATGGCGATGCGCTTGACCCACTTCACGGCGGTGTTCCCTTCGAGTAGAGGTGGGTATGGGCAAGCCAGGCCCCCCGAAGGCCCGCCCCGGACCCGCTCTTTTCTACCGCACGCCGGGGAGGCCCTCAACGCGCCACTCCGCGCGGCGATAGGATCGGCTGTCCCGGTCCGCGCTCCCGGCGGACGGCGTCAGGCGAGGAATCCATGGTCGGCATCGAAGAGGTGGCCAAGCTCGCGGGGGTCTCCACCGCGACGGTCTCGCGCGCCCTGAGCGGCCGCGGCCACGTCTCGCCGGCGTCGAAGGCCAAGGTGGTGGATGCCGCGGCGCAGCTCGGCTACGTCGTCTCGTCGAACGCGTCGAGCCTCGCGTCGGGGCGCACGCGCAACGTCGGCGTCGTGATCCCGTTCCTCAACCGGTGGTTCTTCGCGTCGGTGCTGGAGGGCGCGCAGCAGGCGCTGCTCAGGCACGGCTACGACGTCACGCTGTACAACCTGTCGGGCGACGGCCGCGAGCGCTCGAGCGTGTTCGAGCACTTCCTGCTCCGCCAGCGGGTCGACGCGGTCGTCGCGGTCTCGCTCGAGCTCACCGAGCACGAGGTGCAGCGCCTGCACGACCTCGGCAAGCCCCTCGTCGGCGTCGGCGGTCCGATCCCCGGCGTCCGGACGCTCACGATCGACGACGCCGCGGTCGCCCGGCTGGCGACCGAGCACCTCATCGCCCTCGGGCACCGGCGCATCGCGCACATCGGCGGCGACCTCGAGTTCGACCTCGACTTCCACCTGCCGACGAACCGCCGCCTCGGGTACGAGGCCGCGCTCCGCGACGCGGGCGTCGAGCCCGATCCGCGCATCTTCGCGCCGGCCGACTTCACGATCCAGGGCGGCTACCACGCCGCGAAGCAGCTGCTCGGCGTGCCGCACGACCGGCCGACCGCGATCTTCGCCGCGTCCGACGAGATGGCCATCGGGTCGATCCTCGCCGCGCGCGACCTCGGCATGGTCGTGCCGCGCGACGTGTCGATCATCGGCATCGACGACTACGACCTGTCCGAGTTCTTCGGCCTCTCGACCGTGGCGCAGTTCCCGCGCGGCCAGGGCGAGAAGGCGGTCGAGATCCTCATGGAGCAGCTCGAACCGGGCCCGGATGCCGCGCCGCCGGCCGCGACCCCCCTGCCGTTCGAGCTCCGCGTGCGCTCCTCCACGGCGGTCCCCCCGGAGCGCTGACCCCCGCGCGGACCCCATTCACGGACCATTTCTGCGGTGGAGTACGCGCACACCCCGCCCTCCACCCCAGAAATCGCACTCGAACGCGACGAGAGCTCGGGGCGAGAGCGCGGGGCGAGAGCGCGGCGCGTCAGGCGGGAAGGCGGAGGCGCGCCAGCGACGCCTGGATGGCGACGGCCGCCGCACCGCGCGCCCACGAGCTGAAGCCCGCCGCGTCGACGTGCACCTCCACGGGGGTCGCCTCGGGATCGCGGTCCGCGGCGAGCGCGGCGAGCGCCGTGTCGCCGGCGACCTCCCAGAGCCCGACGCCCTCCCCCGAGAGCACGATCGCGTCGACCATCGTCAGGTTCGCGATGTACCCCATCATCCGGCCGAGCGCGCGGCCCGCGGCATCCGTCACCGATCGGGCGGCCGGATGCCCCGCCGCGGCCAGCTCGAGGACCTCGTCGTAGCCGACCTCGCGTCCGAGCGCGATGCCGACCTGCGCGCAGATGCTCGGGATCGCGAGCATCGCGGTCGAGCACCCGCGGTGGCCGTCCAGGCAGAGGGGTCCGTTCTGGTCGAGCGGCAGGTGGCCGCCGAGGCCGAGGCCGGTGTCGGGTGTCGTGACGACGCGGTCGTGCATCACGAGGCCGTAGCCGACGCCGGCGCCGACCGTGACGACCGCGAACGCGTCGTGGGCCCGCGCAGGTCCGAACCACTGCTCGGCGGTCGTGAGCGCCGTCACGTCGTTCTCGAGGTCGACCGGGATGCCGAGTCGCGCCTCGAGCAGGTCGGCGAGCGGCACGTCGCGCCAACCGAGGAACGGAGCACGGGTGACCACGCGCTGGTCGGTGACGTTGCCGCCGATGCTGAGGCCGACGCCGCCGAGGGCCGAGCCGTCGAGCGCCCCGCCGTCGAGCCCCGCGCCGCCGAGGGCCGCGCCTCCGTCATCGGCGAGCTCCGCCACGAGCCCGGCGATCACGTCGACGACCCGTTCGACGTCGTGACCGTCGAGCTCTCGCGACGCCTGGGCGAGCGCGGTGGCGCGCAGGTCGGTGAGCACGCCGTACGCCGCCTCCCCGGTGAGCTTGATGCCGACGAACCGCCGGGCGTCGACGCGCACGTCGAGCGGTCGCGCCGGCCGGCCGGTCGCGCCCTGCACGGCCTCGGCGGTCTCGACGAAGAGCCCGCGGTCGAGGAACGGCTTCGACAGGCGGGTGAGGCTCGCGGGTGAGAGCCCGAGCCGGCGGCCGAGGTCGGCGCGGGAGATCGGGCCGTGGATGAGGACCTCGCGGGCGAGCTCGCGCGCGGAGTCGCCGAGTTCCACCTGCGTCATCACCGCCTCCTCACGCGATTCATTCCATCATGACATGAACCGAGGCGATCCACCCCTCTTCATAGATAGAAGAAGTGGGGATTGACACTCCGTTATTTCTGTCGTAGAAATAAGTCATGCTCCGATCAGCGCCGATCCACCTCCGCAACGGCGGCACCAGCGTGGTGCTCGACCATGCACGCGCGGCGCTCCCGACGATCGTCCACTGGGGTGCTGACCTCGGCGCGGTCACGGCCGACGACCTCGACGCGGTGGCGATCGCGGCGCTCCCCCAGCGCGTCTCCGGCGGGCTCGACCGCCCGGCCGCCCTCACGCTCATCCCCCAGGACGCCGACGGCTGGCTCGGCACCCCCGGCCTCGCCGGGCACCGCGGCGGGCGCGCGTTCTCGACGAGGCTCGTCACCGACGCGATCGAGGTCGACGGCGCGTCCGCCGTGATCAGGGCGACGGATGCCTCGGCCGGCCTCGCCGCGACCATCGAACTGCACGTGACCGACTCGGGCCTCCTCCGCCAGCGCATCACGCTCGAGAACGTCGCAGCAGAGCCCTACGCGCTCACCGCGCTCGCCCCCACGTTCCCGGTCCCGCTCGGCGCCGACGAGCTGCTCGACACGACGGGCCGCCACCTCCGCGAGCGCAGCCCCCAGCGGCACGCCTTCACGATCGGCACGCACCTCCGCGAGAGCCGGCGCGGCCGGCCGGGCTCCGACGCGAGCCTCCTGCTCGCCGCCGGCCGAACGGGCTTCGGCTTCGAGCGCGGCCTCGTCCACGCCGTGCACACCGCCTGGAGCGGCAACCACCGTCTCCTCGGCGAGCGCACCCCGACCGGCGAGGCCTTCCTGTCCGCGGGCGAGCTGCTCGTGCCCGGCGAGATCGAGCTCGCCGAAGGCGAGTCGTACACGACCCCGTGGGCGATCGGCTCGTGGGGAGACGGCCTGAACGAGCTGTCGAAGCGGTTCCACGACGAGCTCCGCGCCCGGCCGCAGCATCCGCGCCGCCCTCGCCCGGTCACGCTCAACACGTGGGAGGCCGTGTACTTCGACCACGACCTCGACACGCTGACGGCGCTCGCAGAGCGGGCCGCGCGCGTCGGCGTCGAGCGGTTCGTGCTCGACGACGGCTGGTTCCGCGGCCGCCGCGACGACACGGCCGGGCTCGGCGACTGGTTCGTCGACGAGGGCGTCTGGCCCGACGGGCTCGGGCCGCTCATCGACCGCGTCCGCGGGCTCGGCATGGAGTTCGGCCTGTGGGTCGAGCCCGAGATGGTGAACCTCGACAGCGACCTCGCGCGCGAGCACCCCGACTGGATCCTCCGCGGTCGCGACGACCTGCCCGTGCCCGCGCGGCAGCAGCACGTGCTCGACCTCGCGAACCCCGACGCGTGGGAGTACCTGCTCGACCGGCTCGACGCCCTGCTCGCCGAGTACGACATCGCGTACCTCAAGTGGGACCACAACCGCGACCTGCTCGAGGCCGGCGCCGCCGACAGCGGGCGGCCGCGCGTGCACGAGAACGTGCTCGCGCTGTACCGCCTGCTCGCGGCGCTCAAGCGCCGCCATCCGGGCCTCGAGATCGAGTCCTGCGCGTCGGGCGGTGCCCGCGTCGACCTCGGCATCCTGGAGCACACCGACCGCATCTGGACCAGCGACACCCTCGACCCGATCGAGCGCCTGCAGATCCAGAAGTACACGGGGCTGCTCGTGCCGACCGAGCTCATGGGCGCGCACCTGACGAGCCCCGAAGTCCACTCCACCGGACGCTCGGTGAGCCTCGACCTCAGCGCCGGCGTCGCGATGCTCGGCCACTTCGGCATCGAGTGGAACCTCGTGAACCTCGACGACGCCGGCCTCGACGCGGTCGCCGCGTGGGTCGCACTGCACGCGCGCCACCGCGACCTCATCCACACCGGCACGCTCGTGCACGGTGACGTGACGGATGCCGCGACCGACGTCCGCGGCGTCGTCGCACGCGACGCGGCATCCGCCCTCTTCACGTTCACGCAGGTGACCACCGGCGTGACCCTCCCGCCCGGCCGGTTCACGCTGCCGGGCCTCGACCCCGACCGCCGGTACACCGTGCGCGTCGCCGCAGGCAGCCCGGCCGCGGGCCCCGGCCAGTCGCCGCTGCCGTGGGCCGAGCAGCCCATCACGCTGACCGGCCGCCAGCTCGGCACCGTGGGCCTCCAGGCCCCGGTGCTGTACCCCGCGCAGCTCGTGCTGCTCGAACTCACCGAACCGTCCCCGGAGGTCGAGTAGGACGCGAAGCGCCCGTATCGAGACCACCACCCGCCGGGTCTCGATACGCGCGCCGCGCTACTCGACCACCGAAACCGACCACCTCATCCCCGACGCGCAAGGAGGCGCACGATGACGCACCATCCACCACGCCCGTACCGGCACCGCCGACGCCGAGCGCTCGCCGCGGCATCCGTCGCCCTCGCCCTCACCGCAGGCCTCGGCCTCGCCGGCTGCGCGAGCGGCGCCGGCGACGACCGCGTGAAGCTCGACTTCTTCCAGTTCAAGGGCGAGGCCCTCGAGGACTTCGAGCAGATCATCGCCGACTTCGAGGCCGAGAACCCCGACATCGACGTCGTGCAGAACCAGGTCGCCGACGCCGACACGCTGATCCGCACGCTGCTCGTGAAGGACCGCACGCCCGACGTCATCACCCTGAACGCGAACGGCAACTTCGGCCGGCTCGCGCAGGCCGGGGTGTTCCACGACTTCACGGGCGACCCGCTGCTCGACACGATCAACCCGGCGGTGCAGGAGATCCTCGCCGACCTCGGCACGTACGGCGACGAGGTCAACGGCCTCGGCTACGTCAACAACGCCAACGGCATCATCTACAACCGCGACATCTTCGAGGAGCAGGGCCTCGAGGTGCCCGAGACGTTCGACGAGCTGATCGCGGTGTGCGATGCGCTGGCGGATGCCGGCATCACGCCGTTCTACGGCACGCTCGCCGATTCGTGGACCGTGCTCCCGTCGTGGAACGCGCTCGGCGCGTACCCCGCGCAGGGCGACTTCTTCGACGAGATGCGCGCCGAGGGCGAGGACGTCGGCCCCGACTCCCCCGTGTCGTTCGAGAAGGACTTCCCGACGGCGATGGAGCAGCAGGCCGAGCTCTACTCGTACGCGCAGGAGGGCTACCGCGGTCGCACCTACGACGACGGCAACGCCGCCTTCGCGAACGGCGAGGCCGCGATGCTCATGCAGGGCATCTGGGCGGTGAACCCGATCCTCGGCATCGACCCCGACGTGAACCTCGGCATCTTCCCGTACCCGGGCACCGACGACCCCGACGACCGCCTGCTCGTCTCCGGCGTCGACGTCGTCGTGACCATGGGCAGGGACGGGCCGCACCAGGAGGAGGCGCAGCGCTTCATCGACTACCTCTTCCAGCCCGAGGTCATCGAGGGGTTCGCGGCGTCGCAGAACATGGTGCCGTCCGTCGAGGGCGCAGAGCTCAGCGACTCGGCCGCGATCCAGTCGGTCGCGCCGTGGTTCGAGGAGGGCCGCATCACCGGCTTCATCGACCACCAGGTCCCGCCCGGCATCCCGCTGGATGCCACGGTGCAGGAGGCCCTCTTCACCGGCGACCCGCAGTCCGCGCTCGCCACCCTCGACCGCGAGTGGGCGAAGGTCGCCGCTCGCACGATCCCCGTGACGGGAGAGTGACCATGTCCACGTTGACCCAAGCGGTCCGCACGTCGACGACGGGCGGCACCAAGCGGGGCCGGGCCGCGCGCAACCGCGTCGAGACCCGCCGCGCGATGCCCGCCTTCTACTGGATGGTGTGGCCCGCCGTGATCGCGTTCGCCGCGTTCCACACCCTCCCCGTGATCATCGGCATCTTCTTCAGCTTCACGAACTACGCGGGCTACGGCGCGTGGAACTTCGTGGGCCTGTCGAACTACGCCAACCTGTTCCGCGACGACCGCGTGCTCGCGGCGTACGGCTTCTCGTTCCTGTTCGCGATCGTCGCGACGATCCTCACCAACGTGATCTCGCTCGCGATCGCGCTCGGGCTGAACGCGAAGATCGTCGGCCGGAACTTCTTCCGCGGCGTCTACTTCGTGCCGTACGTGCTCGCGATCCTGGTCATCGGCTACGTGTTCCAGTTCTTCTTCTCGAACTCGCTGCCGAAGATCCTGTCGGGCATCCCGCTGTTCCGCGACAACCTCCTGACGAGTCCCGACTGGGCGTGGACCGCGATCGTCGTGCTCGCCGTGTGGCAGGCCTGCGCGTTCGCGATCATCATCTACCTCTCGGGGCTGCAGACGATCCCGGGCGAGCTCTACGAGGCCGCGTCGCTCGACGGCGCGGGCGCGTGGCGCCAGTTCCGCTCGATCACGTTCCCGCTCATCGGTGCGTTCTTCACGATCAACGTGGTGCTCAGCCTGAAGGGCTTCCTCCAGGTGTTCGACCCGATCGTCTCGCTCACGAACGGCGGCCCGGGCACCTCGACCGAGTCCGTGACGCTGCTCATCTTCCGGGGCGGCTTCTCGGGCGGCGAGTTCGCCTACCAGACGGCCAACGCGGTGATCTTCTTCATCGTCATCACGGTCGTCTCCCTCTTCCAGTTCCGGGTCCTTCAGCGCAGAGAGGCCGATTTCTGATGACCACCGCAACCACCACCCTGGCGCAGGCCGAGGAGGCCCTGCCCACGGGCGCCACCGACGCCGTCGGCGGCGGACGACGCCCCCGTCGCGGCCGCGGCCGCGAGTCCGACGACACCCGCCGAATCAACTGGTGGGCGACCGCCCTCATCGCGGTGTGCTCGCTCACCGTGCTGATCCCGCTCTACCTCGCGGTCGTCGTCGCCCTGAAGACCCCCGACCAGCTGGTGTCGGGCACGGGCTTCGAGTGGCCGAACCCCGTGAACTGGGGCAACTTCGCCGAAGCCTGGCAGCGGACGAACTTCCCGCAGGCGCTCACGAACACCGCCCTCATCACGGTCGGCTCGGTCGTGTTCACGCTGCTGACGAGCTCGATCGTCGCGTACGCGCTGGCCCGCAACATCCACCGGCCGTTCTTCAAGGGCGTGTTCTTCTACCTGCTCGCGGCGCTGTTCATCCCGTTCCCGATCATCATGCTGCCGCTCGTGAAGCAGACCGCGATCCTCGGGCTCGACAACCAGGCCGGCATGATCGTGCTCTACACGATCTACGGGCTCTCGCTGAACGTGTTCATCTACACGGCCTACATCCGCTCGATCCCGATCGAGCTCGAGGAGGCCGCGCGGGTGGACGGCGCCTCGACCTGGCGGGTGTTCTGGCAGGTGATCTTCCCGCTGCTCGCGCCCATGAACGCGACGGTCGGCATCCTCACCTGCGTGTGGGCGTGGAACGACTTCATCATGCCCCTCGTGGTGCTGACCGACCCCGCTGCGCGCACCCTGCCGCTCGCGCAGTACGTGTTCCAGGGCCAGTTCAACACCGAGTACACGACGGCGTTCGCGTCCTACCTCATGGCGATGGCGCCGCTGCTCATCGTGTACATCTTCAGCCAGCGCTGGGTGATCTCCGGCGTCACCCGAGGCTCGATCAAGTAACCTGCGCGGATGCCGCGGGGCGGGCGCTGCGTGCAGACCCCGTCCCGCGGCATCCGTTCGATCCCTTCGAAAGGAAACACCCCGATGACCGACGCCCGGCTCTCGACGACCGACGCGCCCGCCACCCTCGCCGATGCCACCGTGCTCGCCGCCGACCCCGACTGGTGGCGGCAGGCCGCGGTCTACCAGATCTACCCGCGCAGCTTCGCGGACGCGAACGGCGACGGCATCGGCGACCTCCGCGGCATCACGTCGCGCGTGCCGTACCTGGTGGAACTCGGCGTCGACGCCGTCTGGCTGTCGCCGTTCTACCCGTCGGCGCTCGCCGACGGCGGGTACGACGTCGACGACTACCGGAACGTCGACCCCAAGCTCGGCACGCTCGCCGACTTCGACGAGCTCATCGCGGCGCTGCACGCCTCCGGCATCCGCCTCATCGCCGACATCGTGCCGAACCACTCGTCGAACCGGCACGAATGGTTCCGCGAGGCGCTCGAGTCGCCGCGCGGGTCGGCGGCCCGTGAGCGCTACATCTTCCGCGACGGCGAGGGGCCGGATGGCTCGGAGCCGCCGAGCGACTGGCAGTCGATCTTCGGCGGCTCGGCGTGGGAGCCCGTGGGCGACGGCCAGTTCTACCTGCACCTGTTCGCGCCCGAGCAGCCCGACCTGAACTGGGCGAACCGCGAGGTGCGCGACGACTTCCTGCGCACGCTGCGCTTCTGGTCCGACCGCGGGGTCGACGGCTTCCGAGTGGACGTCGCGCACGCCCTCGCGAAGGACCTCACCTACCCGCTGCGCTCGCACGCCGAGCTCGAGGCGACGAAGCTCGTCACCGACGGCTCGCACCCGCTCTGGGATCGCGAGGAGCTCGACGAGATCTACGCCGAGTGGCGCGCCGTGTTCGACGAGTACGAGCCGCCCCGCATCGCGGTCGCCGAGGCGTGGGTCGAGCCGACGCGCCGGCACCGGTACGCGGCACCGACCAGCCTCGGCCAGGCGTTCAACTTCGACCTGCTGCGCGCGAACTTCTCCGCGGCGGAGTTCCACGAGATCGTCGACCGCAACATGGTCTTCTCGGCCGAGACAGGCTCCTCGAACACGTGGGTGTTCTCGAACCACGACGTCGTGCGCCACGCCACGCGGTACGGCCTGCCGGCCGACCCCTCGGGCGACGGCGCGCCCGGTCGGGAGTGGCTGCTGGACGGCGGCTCGCCCGCCGAGGTCGACGCCGCCTGCGGCCTCCGGCGAGCGCGCGCCGCGACGCTGTTCCTGCTGGCGCTGCCCGGCAGCGCGTACCTCTACCAGGGCGAGGAGCTCGGACTCCCCGAGGTCGGCGAGATCCCTCCGGCCGACCGCCAGGACCCGTCCTTCTTCCGCAACGCCGGCGTCGAGGTCGGGCGAGACGGATGCCGCGTGCCGCTGCCGTGGGACGCCGACGCGCCGTCGTTCGGCTTCGGGCCCGCCGGCTCGGATGCCTCGCATCTGCCGCAGCCGTCGTGGTTCGGGTCGTACGCGGTCTCCGCACAGGCCCCCGATCCGTCGTCGACCCTCTCGATGTACCGCCGCGCGCTCGCGCTGCGGCACGAGCTGCAGGGCGCCGAGGAGCTCGCGTGGATCGCGCTGGACGGCGCAGCGGGCGGTGCCGCCGGCGGTGCCGACGCCGCCGTCGAATCCGACGTGCTCGCCTTCCAGCGCCCCGGCGGATGGACCGTGGTCACGAACTTCGGCACGACCCCGTTCGCGCTGCCCGCCGAGCTCGCCGGACTCGAGTTGCTCCTCTCGAGCTCCCCGGATGCCGACTCCGCTCCCGCCGCCATCCCCGCCGAGACCACCCTCTGGCTCCGCTGACGCGCCGGCCCCCACGCACGTTCAAGCACCATTTCTGGGGTGGAGTACGCCCGCACACCGACCTCCACCCCAGAAATCGCACTCGATCGGAGGCCTGCCCTAGCGCACGATCAGGTGCACCGGCTTCCGCACGATAGGGAGGCCGGCAGCGACCAGCCGGTCGCGGATCGGGTCCCGCCGCCACATCTCCTTCCAGTCCCACCGCACGAATCCTGTCACCAGCAGGCGAATCGCGTCCTCTCGCGCCTTCTCCGCGAGCACGGCGTCGGCGGCCGATCCTCCTTCGCCGCTCACGTACTTGCCTCGTCCGTCCGCCTCCCCCACGACCTCGTGCTCGGGCCACCAGAAGTCGAGGTAGGCATCGCGATCGAGTGCGGGCAGGCGCATCCGATGCTGGAGTACCGGCTGGGGGAACCCGAACTCCTCGACGACGAGGCGGCTCATCGTCTCGAGCGGGCTGTCGGCGTCGGTCGTCGCACGCGTCAGCACCTCGTCCACACGCCGGCTGCCGTGGTACGGCAGGAGCCGCTCGTGCTCGGCACGGAGCTCGGCTAGGGTCGTCAGCGGCGGCGGCGCGGCGGCCGATCGCGACACGCGGAGCGCGGCATCCGTCGCCACCAGCGCCGTCGCGAGTGGCGCGTGCCGCGCGAGCTGCACCAGGCTGAAGGCGATCGTCGTGGTCGTCAGCCCATCGGTCTGCACGGTCGAGATGTCAGCGGTGCGCGCGACCCTGACGACATCGCCGCGGCGACTCCCCCGGCCGTCGCGCGACATGATGTGGACGTTCCGCGGCCACGGGCCCACGATGGGAAGTCCCGCAAGCGCGATCGCGGCGTACGACGTGAAGATCGGCGCCTTCAGCGAGATTCCCGCAGCTCGGACGAGGTCGCGATAGCGCGCAGCATCGCGCTCGGGCGCCGACGCGCCGGCTACGCCTACAGGCTCGCGGAACACACCGACTCGCACGCGATGGAGGCGACCTGCCTCGGCGGCGGCATAGAACTCGGCTTCACGACCCGCGGCGCGAGCGTCGCGGGCCAGGACGAAGCCATGGGTGGTCCTCGGGAACGGCTGGTTCACCTGCCGATCCTGCGCTGTCGACGACGGACGCCTCGGGCCCGCCCCCGAGTACGTGGATGACGCACGCCCGTGGACTCCTGTGCAGGCACGGTCATGCCCGGCAAGCGGCGTCGCGATCACCCATCCAAGCACCATCGCTCGCCGATCCGAGCACCATTTCTGGGGTGGAGTACGGGGTGCACGCGTACTCCACCCCAGAAACGGCACTCCAACGGCACGAAAGCCCCCTCGCTAGACTGGCGCGCATGGCTGATTCGACGTTCGACATCGTGAGCAAGGTCGACAAGATGGAGGCGGAGAACGCCGTCAACCAGGCCCGCAAGGAGGTCGAGCAGCGCTACGACTTCAAGGGCGTGGGGGCGTCGGTCGAGTGGTCGGGCGAGAAGATCCTGCTGAAGGCCTCGACCGACGAGCGCGTCAAGGCGGTGCTCGACGTGGTGCAGTCGAAGTTCATCAAGCGTGGCATCTCGCTGAAGTCGCTCGACTCGGGCGAGCCCTACCCGTCGGGCAAGGAGTTCCGCATCGAGATCGCCCTGAAGAACGGCATCGACCAGGAGCACGCGAAGAAGATCGGCAAGCTGATCCGCGACGAGGCGCCGAAGACGGTCAAGTCGCAGATCCAGGGCGACGAGCTCCGCGTCTCGTCGAAGAGCCGCGACGACCTGCAGGAGACCATCCGCCTGCTGAAGGCCGCCGACCTCGACGTCGACCTCCAGTTCGTCAACTTCCGCTGACGCGCGCGGATCGGTTCGCGAGCCAGCGGATGCCGCGCTACGGCGCCTTCACGCGCTGGCGACGAGTGGCGTGATCGTCAACGTGACGACTGAAGTGCCTCCAAATTGACGACTGAAGTGCCCCCGAATTGATGACTGGCCTCGTATCGCACCCCGGCACGATCGGATGTCACCCTTCGGCCTCGCCCGAGATCGGCGCCGCCCTCGCGCCCGTCAACCGATCCGTCCCGTACCGGAACACGAACACCAACCCGGTGATCATCACCGGAATCGTGACCACGTAGACCAACTGCGGGATCACCGTCATCTCGGGCTCGGGCACGACGATCTCGCCGATCAGCGCCGCCAGCCCCGGCGCCGCCGCCAGCAGGGGCGGCCACCACCGCCGACTCAGCCACCACCCGAGCACCAACGTCGCGGCCAACAGCACGAGTCCGACGATGTACCACGGCGCCGCCGCGCCGCGCGCCTCGAGCGCCGCCGTCCAAGTGAAGTGCAGGAACGTCTGCCAGAACCACACCCCGAGGCAGATCGTCGCGGCCACCGCGAGGAACGGCCAGACGGCGGCCCCGGCGACCAGCAGCCTGCGGCGACCCGGCCCGACCGAACGGGCACCAGCACCATCCCAGACCCCAGCCCTGGTCACACCCGCACCCCGTACCCCTCCAACCACCGCGTGACCGCCGCGTACGCCGCCGCCCGCGCCGGCTCCCGCGACAGGAACACGTCGTGCAGCGCCCCGTCGATGCGCGCAACCGTGACGTTCGGCCCGAGCTTCAGCGACTGGCGGGCGATCTCGTCGACGACGAGCACGATGTCCGACGTGAGCATCGCGTCATCCCACGTCGCCTGCAGCACCGAGCGCCCTGACACGAGGGTCAGGACGGGCGCCCCCACGTCGATGCCGGCGGCGACGGTCGCGTGCCCGGCGAGGATCGCGGTCAGCCAGGCCGGATGCGTGCGGAACCCGCGGTCGGGCCGCCACGCGTGGTCGTACTCCCACTCCCCGTCGAGCTCCTTCGCGACCGACCGCGTGTAGAACCCGAGGTCGACGTTCGGCATCGGCCCCATCGGGTCGAGCCGCGCGCGGAACCCGATGACCGGCTGGATCGCCTGCCGCCCGATCCCGCTCAGCTGGAACTCCAGCCACGGACTGTTCAGCACGAGCGCCGCCGCCCGCCCGCGGTTGCGCGCAGCCCACAGGCTGAGCGTGAGCCCGCCGGTCGAGTGCCCGACGAGAACCAACGGCCGAGCGGATGCCTCCGGCCCACCCTCGCGCGCGATGGCGCCGAGCGCCGCCTCGATGTCCTCGTCGTACACGGCCAGGTCGGTCATGTACCCGGGCGTCTGCCACTCCCGCAGGCTCCGCCCGTACTTCCGCAGGTCGAGCGCGTAGAACCGCGCCCCCGCATCGGTCCAGAATCGCGCCAACTCGCGATTGAAGAAGTAGTCGCTCCACCCGTGCACGAACAGCACATCGCACCCGGATGCCGCCGGCCGCCGCTCCGGCTCCGCCTCGCGTTCCCACGGCCAGCGCCATCGGCGCCGAGCGGATGCCGCGGCCTCGCCAGCGTCGCTCGAGGTGTGCCGCACGAGCGTCGCGACGACCTCGCCCTCGTCGTCAGCCTCGAGCGGCAACTCGAGCTGCTCGAACCCGGGCCCGAGCACGTCGGGCCGCCACCCGGCTGCATCCCCCATGCCGACCCCCTCGGGGCCAGCCTAGGCAACCGATCCGCCGCACCCTACGTGAAGGCCCCGATGATGTTGATCACCGCGGGATAGAGCAAGACGATGAAGAGGACGGGAAGGATCGCGAAGACCAGCGGGAAGACAACCTTGATGGGGACCTTCATCGCCTGTTCCTCGGCGCGCTGACGCCGCTTGATGCGCATCTCACTGGCCTGGACGCGGAGGACGTCGGCGACGGCGATACCGTAGCGGTCGGCCTGTTGGACCGCGCGTATGAACCGCTTCAGGTCGTCGGAGTTGGTGCGGGCGAGCAGCGCACTGTAGGCATCGGATCTGGAGCGACCGATGGACATGTCCTGCAGGGTTCGGATGAGTTCCTCGGAAAGCGGACCCGTGCCACCGTGCGCAGCCTTCGCCACCGCGGCTTCGAAGCCGAGACCCGCCTCAACAGCGATCGTCATCTGGTCGAGCGTGTCGGGAAGCGCGAGGTTGATCGCCGTCTGGCGGTCGTCAGCCCGGCTATTGAGGATGACCTCCGGTGCCACGAGGAGCAAGATTCCGAACACGATGCCGAGCGCCTTCTGCAGGGGCAGGGCGGCGAAGAAGATCGCCCCGAGGAGCACGAGGATTCCCGCCGCAGACACGAAGATCTTGACAAGGAGGAACCCGCCGACGGTCCACCGGCCGGCGCGACCAGCGAAGACGATCTTCTTCTGGATCCAGCCCGTGTAACCACGAGGCATCACCGCGGCGAGCGACTCACTGAAGCTCGCGCGTTCCACACGTTCCCGCTCGGCTTCCGTCGGCGGCGCGAGCACTGCCACGACGTCGCGTCTGGACGGAATCGCGGTGAAAACGAGGAAGACGAGCGCGCCCGAGCCGATCGCGATCGCCGCGATGGACAGGTACATCAACACAGTCGGTTCCATGGCCTAGAACTTCACCTTCACCGCGAAGTACATCCAGACCGTACCGAGCACCATGAGCACGAACGCCACGACGAGCGCGAGCCAACCCAGGATCGACTCGAAGAAGGGCGCCAGATAGTCGGGCCGCAGGATCAGAATCCCGAGGAAGACTCCGATCGGCAGCAGAAGCAGCACGATGGCCGACAGACGTCCCTCAGCGCTCAGAGCCTTGACCTGGCGGCGAATCTGATTCCGCTCTCGGATTGTGGCGGCGGTTCGGTCGAGGGTCTCAGCCAGGTTGCCACCTGTCTCCCTGTTGATGGCGATCGCCTGGGCCGCCCAGTTGAAGTCATCGCTGTTCATCCGAGCGGCGGTGTCCGAGAGAGCGGCACCCAGATCTCGTCCGATCCGAGACTCGTTCACGATGCGAAGGAACTCCTCCGACGTCGGCGGGTCGGCGTACCGAGCCACGGAGTCCACCGCCTGAACGAGGCCGTGTCCGGCACGCAAGTTTCCGGCGACCAGTTGAAGCGTGTCATCCAACTGGTCGGCGAACCGAGCTTGTCGACGCGATGTGCGCAGGGCGACATAGCCGCTCGCCAGCATGGGAGCCAGTACCGCGAACACGATACCCAGCACCACAGCCCAAGCCGTACCGAAGCCGACGATGACGCCGAGCAGCGCCAAGACCGCCGCGAGTGAGAACACGACGAGAATGAAGGCCGATTGAGTCATGCGGATCCCCGCCAACTCGAGTCGCTCCTCGCTGAACATGCCCGCGGACCGTCGATTCGAGAGTGCGGAATCGATCGCCGACACGGTCTTGTCGGTCGCTTTCGTGAGGGCCGACACGTGCTCTGTCCCGGGCGCGATTCGGCGCTCCACCGAGACGCGACGGTCCGGTGGCGCAATCACGAACAAGACGATCACGAGAAGAGCGAGCAGCGCCAGGAGGGCACCGGCGGCGAAGACCAGGTTCATCGGATCTCCCCGAGCATGCTGCCCTCACCGGGCTTGTACTGGAAGATGCTCGTCGGCACCTCGATGCCCACATCCCGGAACCGGTCGACGAAGCGAGGCCGGATGCCCGTGGCGACGGCGTGTCCGCGGTACCGACCGTCGGCATCGAGACCGGCCGCATAGTCGAACGCGTACGCGTCCTGCATCGTGATGATCTCGCCCTCCATGCCTTGCACCTCGGTGAGGCTCACGACACGTCGCGTACCGTCGCGAAGCCTCGAGATCTGCACGATGATGTCGATCGCGGAGGCGATCTGCTCGCGAATGGCCCGGAGCGGCAACTCCATCCCAGCCATCAGGACCAGAGTCTCGAGTCTCGACAACGCGTCACGCGGAGAGTTCGCGTGGATCGTCGAAATCGACCCCTCATGGCCTGTATTCATCGCCTGGAGCATGTCGAGGCTCTCGGCGCCACGGACCTCACCGATCACGATCCGATCCGGGCGCATGCGGAGCGAATTCCGCACGAGGTCCCGGATCGTGATCTCACCGCGTCCCTCGATGTTCGCGGGACGAGACTCCAGCCGGACCACGTGCTGCTGCTGAAGCTGGAGTTCGACCGCGTCCTCGATGGTGATGATGCGCTCATCACCGGGGATGAACGCCGACAGCACGTTGAGCAACGTGGTCTTACCGGTTCCGGTTCCACCCGAGACGAGGACGTTGAGCTTCGCCCGAACCGCCGCGTCGAGCAACGTCGCCATCTCGCGCGTGAGTGTATCGAAGCCGACGAGGTCATCGACTGTGTAGGGGGTACGTGAGAACTTCCGGATCGTGAGCGACGATCCGTCCACCGCGAGCGGAGGGATGATCGCGTTCACTCGGGATCCGTCATCGAGCCGTGCGTCCACCAGGGGCGCGGACTCATCGATTCGCCGACCAACGCGCGAGACGATCCGCTCGATCACCCGCCGCAGCTGAGCTTCACTCGTGAAACGATTCCGAGACTCGTACAGCCGACCAGCCCGTTCCACGTAGATCTGATCGAATCGGTTGACCATGATCTCAGTGATTGCGGGGTCATCGAGCAGCGGTTCGAGCGGACCGAAGCCGAGAACATCCGCCCCGATCTCGGTGATCAGCCTGTTGCGCTCGGCCGTCGTAAGGGCCACCTGTTCGGACTCGACGATGCGGCTGAGTTCATCTCTCGCGAGAGCGTGGAGCTTTTCCTCGGTGAGGCTGCGGTCATTCAAGCGAGAACCGATTCGACGGAACAGCTCCTCCGTCGCGCGCTCCTTGAGGTCGATCAGCGCATCCGCCACCGGCTCCGCACTGGACGGGCCGGCCAAGGCGGTCCAAGTGCTCGTGTGGGCAGGCTCCTCTGGCGTGTGCGGTGCCGAATCGGGCGTATCGGTCCCGCCCTCGAGATCAACCGCGTCAGTTGCGTCCTCGAGGTCTTCCTCGACTCGCGCGGCGTCAGCCGCCCGATGAATGCCACGGGCTCGATCAAGTCGATCACTCAGGCTCATGGTTCCTTGCCTTCCTGTGGATCCGCTTCCGCGTGGGCGTCGCGGAAGGTTCGATGCGCTGGATCATCGACCGCATCGCCTTCGCCGCGGAATCGCGCACGTCGTGGTGGATGAGCGGCACGCCCTCGTTCGAAGCCAGAACCACTCCGGTCGACCGGGGGATGACCACGTCGATCGGGTTACCGAGAATCGCTTGGGCGTCCTTTTGAAGCAGGCCGGTGTGCCGTTCGGCGAAGTTCAGAATGACGTGCCGATTCGCCGGAACCATGTCCAGTTGGACCAGGATCTCGAATTCCTTGCGCAGGGCGCGGAGGCTCGGCACGGTCATGTTCGTCACGAAGACACCGTCGGTGGCGTGCTCGATGGCCGCCAAGGTGTGCTCGCCGAGCCCTGGCGTGGTGTCCACGATCACGTATCTGAACATGGTTGCAAGCCGGTCGATGAGTGCACCGAGAAGCTCGTCGTCAACGTCTTCTGCGAGCTCCGGGGAAGGCGGCGCAGCGAGAACGAAGAAGTCGTCGGCATGATGGGCGAAGAGTGCCTTGAGTGCGACCTCGTCGTTGCCTACCCGGGCGACATCGGACAAGGAGTATGTCGGATTGAGCTCGAGGGCGTTCGCGATGTCCCCGAACTGAACGTCCGCATCGACGAGGACGACCGAATTGGGATGAACCTCCGCAAGCCCCGCGGCCAAGTTGATCGCGGTGGTCGTCTTGCCCTGTCCGCCCTTCGGGGCAGCGACGACGATCACCTCGGTGCGCACGGTCTGGGCGATCGGCGGGAGCACCCATTCCTCGACCGGTTCCGGTTCCGGTTCCGGTTCCGGTTCCGGTTCCGGTTCCGGTTCCGGCTCTGCCTCTCCCTCAGCTCCGTTCGAGGCGAGCAGCGATTCGAGATTCGTTGATGCAGCTGTAGGGGCCGGACCATCGCCATCCCCGAGTGCGAGCAAGACAGCTGAGGCGCCGCCATGGTCATCGTCATCCGGCATCGGCTCGTCGGGACGTCTGCCTGTCGCAGTGAGCCAATCGTCGAGCCGTACGAGCAGTTCCTGTGTCGTGGCTTCGCTCGCCTCTGGACTCAGGACGGCGTGGATCTCCATTCCGTCGACCCAGTCCTCCAAGTCGGCACGCTGCTCACGCACGACGATGACACCGATCCCCGGGTACTTCGACGTGAGACCTTCGATGAGCGACTTGGACTCGTCGAAACTGAGCAGCGGACCGAGAAGAGCGATGCGCGGGTTGCCCCGAACCCGGTCGACCACCTGACGCTGACCGAAGGTCAGGTACTCGGCCGGAACCGCCTGGAAGTGAGCGCGCAGCATGCGGCGGAGTCGCGACTCGTACTCCGCACTGCGGCTGACCAGGAGATAGCGGGTCACTAGAACGCGTTGCTTCCGGTCACCGGCGAGGTTCCACTGTTGTCGGTCTGGTCATTCTCCAGTGTGAGCCACATCTGCGCGTAGTTGGCAGCCTCACCTTCCGTGAACCACACCCATCGCTCGATGTCATGCGCGTTGAGCGCAATCGTCAGCATGATGTTCGCGTCCGAGTTCTGATCCGTCTCCTCACCGGACTCCGGATCGGTTCGAACCACGCCTTGGACGCGGGTCACAAGCACGCCATGGAATGCGAAGCTCGTAACCGGATTGATCACGTCCTCCTGGTCTCCGACTTCGTCCGGCTCGATCGTCCCAACCATGCCGATGCGGTCTCCGACCGAGACCTCGCCGCCGACCACGCGATCCGCGGGGAGTGTGAAGGAGACCAGTTGCATGCCAGGCGGCACGGCGACTGTGCCCGTCGCGAGATCCGCGGGATCGATGAATCGGTCTTGGCGAAGCAGGTCGCCTGGCAGCAGGTCGGCAGACGTCACCAGGCCATCCAGATCTGCGAGATCCGTTACTGCATCTTCCGGCACGGCGTTTCGAGGGATTTGATCGACCTCGAGGACTTCGCGGACGGCCTCCGCACCGGTGCCTTCTGGCACCATCGTCGTGACCACGTAGGCATCGACGAGTTCCGCCCCTCTGGCTGCCCTCGCGTCTGCGTCCTGAACGTAGAGGTAGAGCGCGACGCCGCCGACGACGGCCAGAATGATGGCGATGATGGCGCCGATGATGCGGGTTCTCACAAGCTTTGGTCTTTCGTTCGGGTGCGGGGGCTGTGGGGGCGTACCGAAAGTCGTGATCAACCGATGAGGTCGGCTCGCTCTGCGTCGGTGAGGATCATGCGGACAACGCTCAGGCCGTCAGGCTCACCATCGCCGAGCTCGAAGGCCTCGCCGACGGATACGTACTTGACGAAGTAGCCCTGAAGGCCGCGGCACGATCCGTTGCAGGTGGGCGCACCCGAGTCGACGTAGGTGTTGCCACCGCTCAGCTTGAACCCCGTCAGTTGGAATGCTGCGAACTTCGCGATCCGAAGGCAGACGGTTCCACCGCTCGCATTGTTGGCCTCCGTGCACTCGTGCGAGACCTTCTTGTACGAGTCGTAGATCGGGATGAGAACGGTCGTCCCGATCAGCGGAGCGAGGTCGGATGCGACGTCGCAGCCGCTCTTCGACAAGCTGTTGCCCCGATCACCCTTGTACCAGACCACGCCACCAGAGAGGTCGATATCCGCGATGCAGTCGACGGCGTCGAGCCATCCGAATCCACCCGGCGCGTACGTCTCATCACACGTAGCTCGCGCCTGAGTGTTGTACTCGACGAGGATCTTCACGGGAGTCTCGGTCTCATCGATCGGTGGGTTGCCGTCGAACTCGCAGACGCCGATCGCGAGCGGCAAGGTGGAGCCGGCGATCGGCTTCCCCCACTCGGCCGAGCCGGACGCGGAGACATCGGTGGACGTCGTGCCTGTCAACACCGAGGCGAGGATGTGGGTGACATTCGTGTCCGCGGTCACCGTCACCGTGTTGTCGACCGTATCGATCAGAGGCGTGTTCGCCAGCGGATCACGAAGAATGGCGGCGTTCGCCGTGACGTAGGTCTGAGCCGTCCCGGTCATGTTGGTCGGAGCCGCGCAATCAGATTCCTTCTTCGCGCATTTCCCCGCGACGGCGAGAGCGGCTGCGTCGACGCCGTTCTGCAACTGTGCGCGCTCTGCGTACAGCGCACCCACGTCGACGGCAATGGCACCAGCGCCGAGGAGAGGGATCAGCGCGAGTGCGACGACCGTCGCCGTCGCACCCCGTTCTGCTCGAAGACTCCTCGTCATCCACCGCACGGCATGACTCCCTTTCCAGTGAGTTCAATCGATCCCATTGCGGGGACGAAGGCTTCGATTCCCGTGATCGTCGTCAATTCGATCGTGACTTCGACCTCTGCGTCGCCACTCCCGGTCGCTGGGCACGAACTCGTCGAGATGGCGGGTGTGCTCTGAAGAGACGCAGCCGCGTTCAGGGCCGCCGTCGTGGCATCGCCGGTGTCCCGAGTGATCGCGAGCACTCGGGCGCCTTCTCGTGCTGCATTCGTCACCGTGAGCTGCTGGTTGAACACATAGCCGAACTCGATGATGCCGAGGAGCAGGACGAGAAGCGGAATGAGCACCAGCGCAAATTCGACTGCCGCGGCGCCACGCTCAGAACGAACTCGCACGGTGAACCTTTCGGTGTTGAACAGGGCATGGCCGCGCGTGTGCAACGCGCGGCCATGCCAAGCTGAGCCGAGACTTCGGCGATCGGTTCTCGGCCTAGAGGCTGCCCGCGACGTCGCTGAACAGGCCGTTGAGGCCGGCGGCGAGGGCGGCGAGCCCGACGATGATCACGACCGCGACACCGGCGATGATTAAACCGTACTCAGCGGCGTTGCCGTCCTCGTCGGTCCGAAGCGCGGCGAGACGGGCCTGGGCGTGGGTGTAGGCCTTCAGCATGTTCGATTCCTTACGATTGCAGGTCACTCGGCCGTCCCCGGATGGAGTGGCCCCGCGCTACGGGTCGAGCGCGGTCACTAGACCATACGAGGCGGAGTTGCGGACGATGAACTCCCCATTTCGGGGGACCCGTCATCTCGGCGCGGCCGACTGAGCAGCCGTCGACTCGGGCTTCATCTGGAATTCGGGGGACGTTCACCGTTCCGAGCCGGGGGTTAGTCCATCGAGGTCCGGCCTCACCCAGAGCACAAAATCATTGGCGGTCGCGGCCCGAACCCAGTCGCCTGATTCGTCGAAGCTCGAGACGAGGTCGGCGTTGCGTGGCTCTGCTTTCACGATGGCACATGTCGCATCCGCCGGCACCGGCGTGATCCCATCTCGGATCCGTAGGAACTCGAGGACGTGCTCGCGACCGTAGAAGTCCACTCGACCGTCGATCCATACCTTGACGTCCGGTCGACTGACAATCGTGGGGCCCGCTATGCGAGCGTCCGACCAGAGAAGGCATCCTCGAGGGAGTTGTGCGATGACGTGATACTCCGGCGGTCGCGCCCCGCTCGGGATGATGATGGCGAGAACGGAAAACGCCACAGCCACGACGACGAGGACATCGGTCCAGAATCGTCCGGAGGTGTACCGGAGCATGCGTTTCGACGACCAGAACCCGAGGCCCTGCCGCTGAGCGCGCCGGACGCGGTCGACGAACGCCGTTGTCGCGGCCGCCACCGCAGGAAGGATGACGAGCGTCCCGAGAGTGAGAAAGCGCAGCATGCCCGTGCCATAGACGATGGCGGGCAGCGCCAATACGAGTAGGGGCGCGATGAGACGGATTCGCGCATCGAATCGACCGACTGCGCGCAGCAACCGCACGAACCATGCGACGGTTGCACCCGCGGCGATGAGCGTGACCACCGTGATCGGAAGCCAGATCCACCCGCCCTCGTGGCCGAGCATCGTGGGCAGTGACATCCATTCGCTGATGAGTCCGACGCAGATCTCGCTCACGGCACGCGATCGCTCAAGGGTGAGCCCGATGCCGTACGGCGAGAACACGCACCCCGCGAAGAGCCCGATCGTGCCGACGCCGATGAGACCGAGACGTCGAAGAGCGTCGAGCCCGGGGGTGGCCCACCAGGCGACGGCCCACATCACCGCGACGGCTGCCGCGAGCATCATGAAGGACAGGTGAATCCAGTTGCCTGCAAACGAGAGCGCGAAGCCTGTGGCGCCGACGACGACGAGCGACTGGGCGATCGATCGCGAGGCGGCGCGGCTACCCCACCACCACGCGAAGAGCACCGAGAGGAAGATGAGGATCTGGATCATCACGGTTGCCCGCGCTGAAAGGCCGGCCGACGCTGCGAACAGGAGCGGGACGAACGCAAAGAACGTCGGCAGGGCCCGTGCTCCGGCGCACTTGGCGATGTACATTGCCAGGCCGATGAGCGCAGTCGTCGTTGCGAACGCGACCCAGAAGAGTCCCCAGAAGCCCAGACCTTCCCACGCCAGGCCCAGCACGACATTCCATGCTGGTGAGTTGGGATACCAGAGCCCCTCCGCGGACCAGCTCCACGTGTCCGGTCGAGCCAGTGGTGTCCCGTCCAGCGTTTCAAGGCCGGCCCTCGCTGACCAGAACGGGTCGCGTTCGGTCGGCGTGGCGGCTCGCGCGGCACCCATGATCGCAAGGACAGCGAAGCCGAGCCACCATCTGAAGCGCTCTGTTGCCATCAGCAAGCGCAACTTGGAGGTCTGTCGAGTCGAGGGCGGGGACAAGGCCATGCGGAGAGGTCCTTCAGTAGGGAAGTGCCCGGCCCCTAGACAGGGAATGACCGACACGTGATCTAGGTACGCTACTCAACCTGTTCAGATCACAGGAACGAAAGCCCCAGTTCGGGCGAGGGCATCACCCGTGAAGGAAGACGGCGATGATTCCTCCTGCGAGCATCGACGGCCCGAACGGAATCGAGCCCCGTAGGGTGACCCGTCTCATCGCCAGAGCCGTCAGGGCAACGATGGCCCCGACGAAGAATGCTGCGAGGAGCCCGACGAGCCAGACAGACAGGCCGAACCATCCGAGCACAAGCCCGAGCGGCAGCGCGAACTTCACGTCGCCCATGCCCATCGCCTTCGGTGAGATGAGCGCGAGCACGAAGTAGAAGAGGAACATGCCGGCGGAGCCGGCGGCCGCCCAGGCGAGCGCGAGCCAGTCGCCCGTGAGGGCGGACGCGGGGACGAGCAGCACCGCGACCACGAGCAGGGTCGGGAAGACCATGGCGTTCGGCAGGCGCTTCTCGGTGAGGTCGACGATCGAGAGGGCGACGCCGGCGGCGGCGATGGCGAGGAGCGCCGGCAGCACGGGGTCGAGGTCGTAGCGCCAGGCCAGCAGCCCGAACAGCAGGGCGGTCGTGCCCGCCGACCAGGCGCGGAGGGCGCGCAGCGGCATCCGCTCGGTTCGATCGCGACGGATGTTGCGGTCGGTCCAGACGGTGAGCGGCCACCAGCCGAGCACGGCGCCGAGGAGGGCGGCCCCGACGACGAGGGCGACGGGGGCGAGGGGCATGGTGTGCAGCGTAGCGCGGCGCGCGCCGCGCGCGCGGCGTAGGCTCCCCCGCGAAGGCACCGACAGGGGGATGACATGGATGACGTGCAGGCGACCTACGACGCCGTGGCGAACGAACTGCTCGAAGACGCCGACTACGACGTGGATGCCACGCCCGACGGGCTGCTCGTGAAGGGCAGGCTGTTCGCGTTCCTCGACGGCGGGCAGCTCGTGGTCGACCTGCCCGCGGCGCGGTCGTCCGACCTGCAGCAGCGCGGCGTAGTGGAGCCGTTCCACTCGACGCGGGGCGGCGACAGCCGCACGTGGGTGCGCGTCAGCGACCGCGAACTGTGGTCGGAACTCGCGCGCGAGGCGCACGAGTTCGTCGGCGAGCCGCCGGTGGGGCATCAGTCCTGAGGGTCTGATCGGGATCGCTCGAGGGCGCGAAGCTGGACTCAGCCGTCGGTCGTCCGGACCGATCTCCTCAGCTTGTCCTCGAATTCAGGAAGGTCCTGCTCCACGGTGTCGCGGATGATCGTCAGGTCGATGTAGGCATAGCCGTGGGCGATTCGGTTACGCGTGGCCCAGATGAACTTCCAGTCCGCGCCGAACGTTCGCTCGCGATATCCGTCACTGGCGTGTGAGACGGCCTCGATCGCCGCCGCCAACCGCAGGCTGACCGCGTCCGCCACGGTCTCGTCATCGAGGTCCCCGCGCTCGAGATGGCGCTTCAGGGCTGCGAGGTGGGCCAAGGCGTCGTCGACGAGCTCTCGATCCGACCGGCTCACAGCGGAACCGCCTCACCCAGCACACGCTCGGCGAGGTGTTCTCGCAGCCCGCGAGCCGGAACGACGTCGACCTCGGCGCCGAGGAGATCTGCGAGTTCGGCCTCCAGGCGTGCAAGCGAGAACAGGCCGGTTCCCGGCTCGAGGTCGACGAGGAGATCGATGTCGGACTCAGCAGTGTCGGCACCGGACGCGACGCTGCCGAACACGCGCACGTTGCGGGCGCCGCGAGCGGCGGCGAGCTCGATGACCTTCCTGCGGTTCCGGGCAAGTGCGCGCCCGCGAGCCGATGCCCCGCGGAAATGCAGCAGTCGGGAGACCTCGGGCTGACTCCGCCCGACCGCAGCGGCGATCTCCCGCTGGGAGAGACCGGCCCGCGCTCCGGAGCGGACGGCATTCACGAGCATCGTGCGCGATCGCTCGTGCAGCTCATCGGCGGCGCGCGCGTCAGCGCGAATCCGATCGATGATGCCGGTCGGGTGTGGTCGCATATAGCAAATACTATCAGCGAGGAGGAATCACTGAACCGGCGATGTCGATCCCGGCCCGCGCCGTTCGACGTACGAGATGAAGGCGACATCCGTCTCGACTCGAAGGGCAAACATGAACACCTCGACCTCCGGCACCGCGACCACCTTCGACCGGTCGGCCGCGACCACCCGCAGCATGCTCGGCTGGGGCGTGGTCGCCGGTCCGTTCTACCTCGTCGTCGGCCTCGCGCTCGCGCTCAGCCGGCCCGGGTTCGACCTCAGCCGGCACGCGCTCTCGCTGCTGATGCTCGGCGAATGGGGGTGGCTGCAGCGGGCGAACCTCGCGCTCGCGGGCATCATGACGATCGTCGCCGCGGTCGGGATGATCCGAGCCATCCGGAGTGGGCGCGGCCTCGCGCTCGGCGTGCTCACTTCCGTCTACGGAGGGGCGCTCGTGCTCAGCGCCGTGTTCGCCCCCGACCCGATGGGCGGCTTCCCGGCGGGTCAGGCGGATGGCACGGCGAGCCTCAGCGGCATCCTGCACCTGCTGTTCGGAGCCCTCGGGTTCGCGGCCGTCGCCGCGGCGGCGTTCGCGTATGCCGGGTGGAGCCGACGCGTCGGGGCGCCGAGGCGGGCGGCGCTCGGAGTGGTGCTCGGCGTGGTCATCGTCGGCGGCTTCTTCGGCGGTGCGGCGATGGCGACGACGGCGGCCGGCGTAGGGCTGCTGTGGCTGGCGGTCGTCGCGGCGTGGACGTGGCTCGCCGTGGCGTCGGCGCACGTGTACGCGTGGTCGCCGCATCCGCTCGGGGCACGGTGACTGGGGTCTCGATACGGGCGCTTCGCGTCCTACTCGACCACCGGAGCGGGCGGGTCTCGATACGGGCGCTGCGCGTCCTACTCGACCACCGGAGCGTACGGGCGCTTCGCGTCCTACTCGACCACCGGGAGCGGGCGGTTCAGACCTCGCCGCGCGAGATCGTCACCATCTCGTCGCGCGGCACGACCTTGATGCGCGTGCGCTCCTCGGCGGAGCCGAGGGCGAGCTCGTGCTCGTCGAGGCGGTGCCATCCGTCGAGGTCGGTCCAGCGGATGCCGCGGGCCTCGAGCATCTCGACGACCGACGCCTCCGACGGCGACTCGGGCCGCCACCAGTTGCCGAGGTCGTTGATGAGGTGCTTGATCGTCTCCATGGCGTCGGACTTGGTGTGGCCGATGAGGCCGACCGGTCCGCGCTTGATCCAGCCGGTCGCGTAGACGCCGTACATCTGACGCGACTGTCCGGTCTCGGGGTCGCGGATCAGGACCTGGCCCTCGTGGTTCGGGATGACGCCGATCTCGCGGTCGAACGGGATGCCGGGCAACGGCGAACCGAAGTAGCCGACCGCGCGGTAGAGCGCCTGGATGGCGATCTCGCGGATCTCGCCGGTGCCGACGACGCCCCCCTCGCCGTCGGGCGCGGTGCGCTCGTACCGCAGCGCGGCCACACGGCCGTCGCCGTCGCCGACGACCTCGAGCGGCTTGGCGAAGAAGTGCAGGTGCAGTCGGCGCGAGGCCTGTCCGGTTTCGCGCTTGCGCCACTGCTGGAGCACCTTGTCGATCACGAAGACCTGCTTGTTGCCGGCGACGGCCGCGCGTGCGGCGTCGTCGTAGTCGAAGTCCTCGTCGTAGACGATCATGTCGACGTCGCGAAGCTCGCCGAGCTCGCGCAGCTCGAGCGGCGTGAACTTCACCGACGTCGGGCCGCGGCGGCCGAACACGTGCACGTCGGTCACCGGAGAGCGCGAGAGCCCCTCGTACACGTTCGCGGGGATCTCGGTCGGCAGCAGGTCCTCCGCGTGCTTCGCGAGCATGCGCGCCGCGTCGAGCGCTACGTTGCCGTTGCCGATCACACCGACCGACTCCGCGTCGAGCGGCCACTCGCGCGGGTAGTCGGGGTGCCCGTCGTACCAGCTGACGAAGTCGGCCGCGCCGTACGACCCCTCGAGCTCGACGCCCGGGATGTGCAGGTCGGCATCCTTCACCGCGCCCGTCGCGAAGATGACCGCGTTGTAGTGCTTCTTCAGGTCGGCGAGCGTGATGTCCTCGCCGAAGCGCACGTTGCCGAAGATGCGGATGTCGCCTCGGTCGAGCACCTCGCGGAGCGCCGTGATGATGCCCTTGATGCGCGGGTGGTCGGGGGCGACGCCGTAGCGGACGAGTCCGTAGGGCGCGGGCAGGTGATCGAACAGGTCGATCGAGACGTCGAAGTTCCGCTCCGACTTCAGCAGGATGTCGGCGGCGTAGATGCCGGCCGGGCCGGCGCCCACGATGGCCAGGCGCAGCTTGTTCCTCGTCACCGGTCGGGTCCTCCTGTCGTCTCGGGCCTCGTCGGCTCGGGAGTCGTCGTCACGGGAGCAGGGCTCAACTCGAGCGCTCCACGATGGTGTCGGCGAAGCGCGTCAGCGCCTTCTTCACGCTGCCCTCGGGCACCGGTGCGAGCGCCTCGACGGCCTCGCGCGCCCAGCGGTGGGCCTCGGCGAGCGTCGCCCGCGTCGCTTCGTGCTCGCGCAACTCGTCGACGAGCGCGTCGACCGTCGCGCGCGACGGCACGATCCGGGCCGCGAGCGTGTTGGTGTCGAACGGGTCGCCCTGCTCGTCGGCCGGCGCGGGCAGCACGTCGCGGCGGATCCGGTCGAGCAGGTCGGCCGACGAGGCATCCGTCTTCGCCAGCTCTTCGAGCCGCAGCAGCGGCAGCGTCACGACGCCCGCGCGAAGGTCGGTTCCGGGCACCTTGCCGGTCTCCTCCGGCTGCGGCGACAGGTCGATCACGTCGTCGATCAGCTGGAACGCGACGCCGATCTTCTCGCCGAACGCGATGATGGGCGCCTCGAGCGCCGGGTCGGCGCTGCCGAACACGATGCCCGACTGCGCGGCCGCCGCGATGAGCGACCCGGTCTTGTCGGCGAGCACCTGGATGTAGTGCTCGATCGGGTCCTCGTCGGGGTCGGGTCCGACGGTCTCGTTGAGCTGGCCCAGCACGAGCCGCTCGAACGTGTCGGCCTGCATGCGGATGGCGCGCTCCCCGAGCTGCGCCATGAGCTGGCTCGCACGGGCGAACAGCAGGTCGCCCGTGAGGATCGCGACCGAGTTGCCCCACACGGTCTGCGCGCTCGGCACGCCGCGGCGGCGCTCCGACTCGTCCATGACGTCGTCGTGGTAGAGCGAGCCGAGGTGCGTGATCTCGATCGCCATCGCCGCGGTCACCACGTCGTCGACCGAGCCGTCGCCGAGCTGCGCGGTGAGCAGCGTCAGCATGGGGCGCACGCGCTTGCCGCCCGCCTCGAGCAGGTAGCGGCTCGTGACATCCGCCACCGCATCCGCGAAGCGGACCTGCTCGGCCAGCCCCGCCTCGACGCGCTCGAGGCCGTCGTCGATGGCCCGGGCCATGGCTCGATCGGCCGCGGAGGCGAACACCCGCTCGCTGAGGCCGAGATTGGCCGCGAGCGAGGAGGCGCGACGGACCGTGTGGCTCGGATTCACGTGCCCCAGCCTACCGAGAGCGAGCCGAGCGGATGCTGCGAGCTTGTCGAACGCGACGACGCCGACGCTCCACGGCGGCGGGTCCCGATGGGGGCGTCGAGGTCTCGATACGGGCGCTTCGCGTCCTACTCGACCACCGGGGCGACGTCCCGCGGGTCTCGATACGGGCGCTTCGCTCCTACTCGACCACCGGCGCGACGTCCCGCGGGTCTCGATACGGGCGCTTCGCGTCCTACTCGACCGGCGCGGCCACCGCGCCGGTCAGCGGCTTGCGCGCGCGGTGCAGCGCGACGATGCCGGCCGTGAGGTTGCGCCACGCGACATCCGCCCACCCGCTCTCGCGGATCCACCCGGCGAGCGTCGGCTGGTCGGGCCACGCGTTGATCGACTCGTTGAGGTAGTCGTAGGCGTCGTCGTTCGAGCTCGACAGCTTCACGAGCGGCGGCATGACGACCTTCTGGTAGAAGTCGTAGCCCGCGCGCACGACGCCCACCGGCGGGTGCGAGAACTCGCACACCACGAGGCGTCCGCCGGGCTTCGTCACCCGGAGGAACTCGGCGAGCGCTACCTTCGGCTCCTTCACGTTGCGGAGGCCGAACGAGATCGTCACCGCGTCGAAGTCGGCGTCGCCGAACGGCAGCTTCATCGCGTCGGCCTCGACGAACACGAGGTTCGGCACGTGCGCCTGACGCCGGCGGCCGACCTCGATCATGCCCGGCGAGAAGTCGGCGGCGACGACGCTCGCACCCGACTTCGCGAGGCTCGCGCTCGAGGTGCCCGTGCCCGCGGCGACGTCGAGGATGCGCTCGCCCGGCTTCGGCGCGATCGCCTTCGTCGTGGCGACCCGCCACAGCGCGGCGTTGCCGACCGACAGCACCGCGTTGGTGCGGTCGTAGCGCGCCGCGACCCGGTCGAACATCGCCGAGACGTCACGGGGGTCCTTGCCGAGGTCTGCGCGCGTCATGCCTGCGAGTCTACGGTCGCCCGGCTGGGCGGCCTCGGTGAGGGGCGAGGCCCTGCCGCGTGCTCCGCTCCCCTCCCCGCTCCACCCCACCCACGAGTTCGCAGGACCAGGCACCCCATACCCGCCCCACGGCACCCATCGCGCCGCTCATCCTGCGAACTCTCACGGCCCTGCCCATGCCCGCCCCTGCGCCCGACCTCGCCCACACGAGTTCGCAGGACCAGACACCCCATCCCCGCCCCACGGCACACATCGCGCCGCTCACCCTGCGAACTCGCCACGCCGCGCGCGGCCGAACCTGAGAGTTTCCATGCATCGGGATGGAACTGGGGCCGGACGGCGTTGAATCGTGGTGGACGGCGCGGATGCGCCATCCGCTCGAAGCTCGAATCTCGAAGCTCGAGAAGCTCGTAGGAAGGTACAGCTGGGCATGAAGGCGATCTGGAACGGCACGGTCATCGCGGAGTCCGACGACACCGTCGTGGTGGAGGGCAACCACTACTTCCCGCGTGAGGCGATCCGCCCGGAGTACTTCGTCTCCAGCGACAACCGCACCGTGTGCCACTGGAAGGGCACCGCGAACTACTTCCACGTCGAGGTCGACGGCCAGCGCAACCCGAACGCGGCCTGGACCTACAACACCCCGTCCGACGCGGCGGCGGAGATCCGCGAGCACGTCGCCTTCTGGCACGGCGTCGACGTCGTCCCCGCCTGAGGCGGGTGACGCGCACCGCGCGGGGAGCGACCGCGCCGCGCTGCGGCGCCCCGGCGGCCCGCGTGAATCGCCCCCGCACCCTCCGGCGTAGGCTGGTCCGGTGACGCGAACGGATGCCGCGGCGCCTCCCGCCGCCGACACGAGGTTGCGCGTCCGCACCGTCGCGGTCGACGAGACCGCGCCGCTCGTGCCTCGCCTCGACCCCCGCCATCCGCTGCTCTGGATGCGCCGCGGCGAGGGCATCATCGGCCTCGGCGAGGTGCTGCGCATCGAGACGTGCGGGGCCGACCGGGTCGCCGACGCCGCCCGCGAGTGGCAGCGCGTCGCCGCGAGCGCCGATGTCGACGATCGCGTCGGGCTCCCGGGCAGCGGCCTCGTCGCGTTCGGCGCGATCGCGTTCGCGGACGAGTCCGCGGCGACGAGCGTGCTCGTCGTGCCCGAGATCGTGCTCGGCCGTCGCGACGGGCGCGCGTGGGTCACGCGCATCGAACTCGTCGACGGGGCATCCGCGCCGCCGCCGGCACCGGTCGAACTGCCCGCGCCCGCACCGAAGCGCGACGTGCCGCGCGTGCGCTTCGCGCCAGGCTCGATGCCGCCCGAGGCATACACGGGCGCCGTCGGCGAGGCGGTGCGCCGCATCGACGACGGCCGGTTCGAGAAGGTCGTGCTAGCGCGCGAGATCGTCGGCACGCTGCACGAGGATGCGGGGCTGCGTGCAGCGCTCGCGAAGCTCGCCGACGACTACCCCGACACGTGGGTGTTCGCGGTCGACGGCCTCATCGGCGCGAGCCCCGAGACGCTCGTGCGCGTCGACCACGGCACGGTCTCGGCGCGCGTGCTCGCCGGCACGGCGTCGCGCGGGCGGGACGCGGCATCCGATCGCGCCCAGGCGGCGCGCCTCGCGGCCTCGCACAAGGACCTCGCCGAGCACGCCCTCGCCGTCGAGAGCGCCGTCGCGACGCTCGCACCGCACACCGCGCGACTCGACGCGAGCCCCGAGCCGTTCACGCTGCAGCTGCCGAACCTCTGGCACCTCGCGACCGACCTCAAGGGCACGCTCGGCGACGGGTCGAGCTCGCTCGATCTCGTGCGCGCGGTGCACCCGACGGCCGCGGTCGCGGGCACGCCCCGGAACGTCGCGCTCGCGGCGATCGCGGAGCTCGAGGGCTTCGACCGCGGACGCTACGCCGGGCCGGTGGGCTGGGTCGACGCCGACGGCGACGGCGAGTGGGCGATCGCCCTGCGCTGCGCGCAGGTGTCGACGGATGGCACGGTGCGCGCGTATGCCGGATGCGGCATCGTCCACGACTCGGTGCCGGCCGACGAACTCGCCGAGACCGACATGAAGTTCCGGCCCATCGTCGAGGCGTTCGGCGCGCCGCCGCCCTCGCCGCCCGTGCCGTAGGACTCAGCCCGCCCGCGGGCTGCGCTGCATGCGTAGCGATTCTGCGCACTCGCCGGCTCGCCCGGGTACCGCAGCTCCGCCAGCCGCATCGCCGAATCCGCGCGCCGCATCGCGCCAGTCGCACGCCGAATCGGCGCGAAGGCTCGAACCCCTCATGTGCACGCGGCTGCACATGAGCGGTACGGCACATCACCCGCGCTCGGCTCGGACCGAGCCGGAACCGTCGCGGCCCCGCGGCATCCGCCCGGCCCCGACCCGCACTCAGCCCGTCGCGAGCCGCGCCTTCTGTTCCTCGATGTCGTAGTCGGCGAGCGGCCAGTCGAGCTTCATGCCCTCGAGCGCGTCGATCAGCAGGTGCTGCACCGCGAGCCGCGCGTACCACTTGTGGTCGGCCGGCACGACGTACCAGGGCGCGTACGGCGTCGTCGTGCGGTCGAACACGACCTGGTACGCCTCGCGGTACTTCGGCGCGAGCATCCGCTCGTCGATGTCGCCGGGGTTGAACTTCCAGTGCTTGTCGCGCCGTTCTAGGCGCTTCAGCAGGCGTGACCGCTGCTCGTCCATCGAGATGTGCAGCATGACCTTGATGATCGTGGTGCCGGATGCCGCGAGCTCGGCCTCGAACTCGTTGATCGCGTCGTAGCGGCGCTCGATCTCCTCCGGAGGCGCGAGTTCCCGGACGCGGCCGATGAGCACGTCCTCGTAGTGGGACCGGTCGAAGACGCCGATCATGCCCGGCTCCGGCACCTCCTTGCGGATGCGCCAGAGGAAGTCGTGCGCGAGCTCCTCCTCCGTCGGCTTCTTGAACGTCGCCAGCTGCACGCCCTGCGGGTCGACCGCGCTCATGACGTGCTTGACGATGCCGCCCTTCCCGGCCGTGTCCATCGCCTGCAGCACGAGCAGGATGCGACGGGGATCGTCGCCCATCTGGTGCCCGGCGAACAGCTGCTCCTGCAGACCTGCCAGGATCCCGGCACCGACCGCGAGCGACTTCTCGGCCTCCCGCTTCTTCCCCTCGAACCCGGGCGCCGACCCGGTGTCGACGTCGGCGAGCACGAAGTCCTGCCGCACGCGCAGCACGTCCATCGGATCGCTCGCCCAGTACTTCTCCAGCCCCACGGCGCTCCCCTCACGGCCGCGACGGCCGCGGCGCTCCCCCATCTTCGAGGGCCGACGGATGCCACGGCAAGGGGTCGCCCGGAGCGGTCAGCGCGCGAGCGGCACCTCGAGCAGCGTCGGCCCGGTGACCGCCGTGCCCAGCGCCTCGTCGAGTTCGCCCCGCGTCGTCGCGCGGCGGTACTCCCAGCCGTAGGCCGTCGCGATCGCCGACAGGTCGACCGACTGCGGCGTGTACTGCACGCGGTCGAACGCGTCGGCCGGGGCGGATGCCGCGACCTCGAGTGCGTCGAAGATCGTGCCGCCGCCGTCGTTGCCGACGATCACGAGCACGCGCGGGCGCGCCTCCCCGGCGCCGAGCAGGAGCGAGCCGACATCGTGCAGCAGCGTGAGGTCGCCGATCAGCGCGCGCGTGGTCCCGGTCGCCTTCGGCGCGACCGACGTGCCCGCCGCCTCGACCGACGTGTCCGCCGCCGACTGGCTCGCGATCGCGATGCCGATCGCCGTCGCGACCGTGCCGTCGATGCCCGCGAGGCCGCGGTTCGCGTGCACGGGGATGCGGCGACCGGGAACGTTGCGATCGGCGTCGCGGATCAGCCGGGACGCGCCGAGCACGAGCCGGTCGTGCGGCCAGGTCGCCGCCCAAAGCGCCTCGACGAGCATGCGTCGGTCGACGGGCGTGCGGATGCGCGCGAGCTGGTCCTTCAGGTACGCGCGCTGCGCGGCGTAGTCGCTGACGTGCCCGGTCTCGTCGACGCCGCTGCGGAGGCCGCCGCCGGGCGACCCTCCCCCGCCGGACGCGCCGCCGCCGCCGGACGCGCCGCCGTCCGCACCGGCCGAGCCCGCGGTGACCTCGTCGCGCCGATCCAGCAGGATGCGGCTCGCGCGCACCCAGCGCCCGGTCCACGCCCGCTCCTCGGCCGTCGGCTCGCGCGGATCCACCGCCACCGCACGCTCGAACCGGTCGACCGAGTGCCCCGGATCGAACCACTCGATGCCCCACGGCGCGACCGCGACGGTCTCCACGCCGTCGCGCTGCACGAGTGCGGGGACCTCGCGCGACAGCGTCGGATGCCCGAACACGATCGCCCGCTCGACCGCATCGCCGAATCCGGGCTCGCGCAGCAGCTCGCGGTACGCGACGACGAGGTTCGGGCCGAACCGCGCGCCGCTCGTGACCTCGGCGATGAGCGGCCAGCCGCCCGCGCGGGCGAGCTCCTCCGCCTCGGGACCGGCGCCGGCGCCGGCGATCACGACCGTGCGCGGACCGTGCTCGAGGCGGGCGATCCCGACCCGCGCGTCGGCTGCGGCGGCCGTGATCGAGGCGACGGATGCCGCGGCATCCGCTCGCTCGACCGGGGCCGAGTCGAGCGATACCGGCGACGACAGCGGCTCGCGGTACTGCAGGTTCAGGTGCACGGGGCCGGGGCCGGGATGCGGCACGAGCACGCCGTCGGCGTCGACGCCGAGTGCGGCGCGCACGGCCTCGCGCGCGAGCGTCGCCGCGGCATCCGCCTCGCCGGCACGGCCCTCGGGCGGCGCGACATCGCGCTCGAGGCGCACCGCGCCCGCGAAGATCCCGGGCTGCACCGTGGTCTGGTTCGAGCGGATGCCGCGGAGCTCCGCCGGGCGATCGGCCGTCGCGACGATCAGCGGCACGCCCGCATGGTGCGCCTCGAGTACGGCGGGGTGCAGGTTTGCGACCGCGGTGCCCGACGTCGTAACGACCACCGCCGGGCGGCCCGTCTCGACGGCCAGGCCGAGCGCGAGGAATCCCGCGCCGCGCTCGTCGATGCGCACGTGCAGGCGGATGCCGCCGGCGCGCTCGAGTTCCGCGGCGGCGAGCGCGAGCGCCTGCGAGCGCGAACCGGGGGCCACGACGACGTCGGTCACGCCGGCGCGCGCGAGGTGGGAGAGCAGCGCGAGCGCGGCTGCGGTGGCGGGACTCGCGACCGGACGGGCCTCAGCCATTCGGCAGACCCGAGGGTCCGGGGTCGCCGGGGCCGTCGGTTCCGTCGTTGCGTCGCCGGTCGGTGCCGAGCGCGTCGTCGCCGCGGGGGCTTGCGGCGCCGTGGCCGTCGGCATCGTGGTCGCGGGCGTCGCCGTCGGCGTCGAGTTCGTGGTCGAGCTGCTCGAGCTCCTGCTCGAGGCGACGGATCCGCTCCTCGTGCTCGGCGTCGGCGCGCAGCCGGCGCAGGAACTCGGGGTCGTCGTCGGGCGCGTTGCTGTGCGGGTTCACGCGGCCGACGCGCACGGCGCGGCCCCGACCCACGATGAACCAGAGTGCGGCGCCGATCACCGGGACGAGCAGGATCACGACGATCCACCACCCGCGCGGAAGACCACGGATACGGGTGCGATCGAACAGCGCGCAGTCCACCGCCGCGTAGATCGTGAAGACCACGGCAGCGACACCGGCGATCAACCAGAGGCGGACCATGCACCGATTCTAGGCGCGTCGCATCACGTTCGGCTGGGAGCGAGCACCCAGACTGCGCCGCCTACACTGATCGGGTGAAGGCCCTCCCCGTCTGGCTCCGCTACACGCTGCTGCGCGTGCTCCTCTTCGCCGCACCGCTCGTGGTCCTGCTCGTCGCGGGCGTCACGCCGTGGATCTCCGTGCTCGTGGCCGCGCTGTTCGGCTTCAGCGCATCGCTCATCTTCCTCCGCAAGCAGCGCGAGGCGATGGCACAGGACCTCTATGCGGCGCGCCACCGCGAGCAGCCGCTCGTGACGGACGACGACGAGGCCGAGGACTCCGCGGTCGACGAGGCGGAGCAGCGCCGGGCCGAGTAGGCCGCGCGGCGGCATCCGTCGCCCGACCGGAACGCCGCGTCGCGGCATCCGCTCTAGAACGCGAACGCGAGCCCCATGCCGACGCCGTAGGCGAGCGCCGTGACGCTCGCCAGCTGCAGGCCGATGATGAGCTCGCGCGGCGTGCGCGCCCAGCCGACGATGACGCACGCCGGCAGTGCGCCGAGCAGCGCGAAGAGCACGAGCCAGGCCGGCGGGTAGAGCAGCGCCCAGAAGACGGTGATCGCGAACGGCGCGAGCATGAAGACGGCGAACAGGATGCGGCCCACGAGCGGGCCGACGAGCACGGCGAGGGTGCGCTTGCGCGCGACTCGGTCCTGTTCGACGTCGCGGAGGTTGTTCGCCATGAGCACGGCGCACGCGATGAGGCCGACGCCGATGCCGCCCGTCCACGACTCGAGGTTCACGTCGAGCGCCTGCACGTACGTCGACCCGGCGGTCGCGACCAGTCCGAAGAACACGAACACGAAGAGCTCGCCGAGGCCGTAGTAGCCGTACGGACGCTTGCCGCCCGTGTAGAACCAGCCCGCGACGATCGCGGCGGCGCCGACGGCGAGCAGCCACCACTGCTGGGTGATGACGACGAGCGCGAGGCCGGCGAGCGCGGCCAGGCCGAAGAACGCCAGCGCGACGGTGAGCACCTGCTTCGGCGTCGCAGCGCCCGAGCCCACCAGTCGGGCGGGGCCGACCCGGTGCTCGTCGGTGCCCCGCACGCCGTCCGAGTAGTCGTTCGCGTAGTTCACGCCGATCTGCAGTGCGAGGGCGACGACGAGCGCCAGCACGGCACGCCACGGATGGAACGGCTCGTCGAGGTAGCCGAGCAGCACGACCGCGGCCCCCGTGCCGAGCGCGACCGGGGCGATCGCGAGCGGAAGCGTGCGCAGGCGCGCACCGCCGACCCAGTCGCGGAACGTCGCCGGGCCGCGCTGCGCGCGCGGCGCGCCCGCCGCGGCCTTCGCCGGGTTGCCGGAGCGCCCGTTCGTGCGGGACTTCGACGGCTTGGCGGCCTGGTCGGGTCGGGCGGACTCGGCTGACTGCGTGCGGGGGGTCTTCGGGCGTGCCACCCCGACATGCTATTCCGCGCGCCTATGGGTGGGCTCTGCCGGGCGGCGCGGGCGGCGCGGGCGGCGCGGGCGGCGACGGCGGCGCCGGCTGCGCCTGCGCGGGGCGCCGCGCGAGTCCGCCGGATGCTGCTCCCCTGCAACAGCCGCTCGCTCGCCGCGACGATCCCTCGCTCACATCGCGGGGAGAAGAGTAGACGCGGAATACCTTTCTCCCGCCCTCGAGCACTGAACGGTCACCTGACGTCCACCTGACCGGCCCGCGCCGTGGGTTCGCAGGACCAGACGCGAGGTGGGCTCCACAGCGAGGGCATCGCGTCCCTGATCCTGCGAACCGCACGAGGCGGTGCCGCCGACCGCGCTGGTGCGGCCGGTCCGGCCCCCGGTCGGCGCCTGCGCGCCGGAGGGCCCGGGGGCGGGCCCGGCGTCAGGCGCCGTCGGCGCCCCGGGCGAGAGCGGATGCCGCGACGCGGTCGGGCTTGCCCGAGGCGAGTCGTGGCAGGTCGCCGACCACGACGAGACGCACCGGCCGGCCGGCGGGCGGCAGCCCCGCGGCATCCGTCGCCGCACGCAGCACCTCGAGCGCACCTTCGGCGCGTGCCGCCGCGGCCGCGCTGACCACCGCGGCCCGCTCGCCCCACTCGGCGTCGGGCACGGCGACCACCATCGCGTCGGCGAATCCCTCGACGCCGTGCACCGCGCGCTCGACCTCGCCGAGCACGACCTTGACCCCGCCCGAGATCATCACGTCGTCGGCGCGACCGGTGATCCGCAGGCGGCCGTCGTCGGCGATCGAGCCGAGGTCGCCGGTGCGATACCAGCGCCGCCCGTCGGCGTCGACCGCGAAGGCACGCGCGGTGCGTTCGGGATCGTCGAGGTAGCCCTCGGCGAGCATCCGCCCGGCGAGCTGCACCTCGCCGTCGACGATCCGGACGTCGACGCCGTTCAGCGGGCGCCCGTCGTAGACGCATCCGCCCGCGGTCTCGCTGGAGCCGTAGGTCCGATGCACGCGCGCGCCGAGGGCCGCGGCGCGCTCGACGAGCCCGGCCGGCGCGGCCTGGCCGCCGAGCAGGATCGCCTCGAACGATCCGAGGGCGGCCCGCACCGAGCGGTCGGCGTCGGCCGCCTCGACCAGGCGGGAGAGCTGCACGGGCACGAGCGAGGTGAACCACGGACGG
Organism: Agromyces luteolus; assembly: GCF_009729855.1. Taxonomy (GTDB): domain Bacteria; phylum Actinomycetota; class Actinomycetes; order Actinomycetales; family Microbacteriaceae; genus Agromyces; species Agromyces luteolus. Next base: position 38,349 of record NZ_WODA01000018.1, read on the forward strand.
TCGGGGTCGAGGGTTCGGGCGGCCTCGACGAAGGCCTCCGGCGTGAACCCGCCCGCGGGCACGACCGCCGGCTCGGTGCCGGCGACGAGCGAGCGCACGAGCACCTGGATGCCCGCGATGTAGGTCCCGGGGAGCGCGAGCACCCACTGCCCGTGCACGCCGCCGAACCATCCCGAGGTCGCGCCCGCGCTCGCGCGCAGCGCAGCACCCGAGAGCGCGACGCGCTTCGGCCGGTCGGTCGATCCGCTGGTCTCGACGACCACGGCGACCTCGTCGTGGACGAGAGCCTCGATCGGATCCGCCGGCTCGATCTCACCGGGGATCGGCAGCACCGCGAGCCCGTCGAGGAGCACCGCCTCGCGCAGCTGCGCGATCAACCGCGGCACGTCGCCGGCCGCAACCCGGATGAGGGGTTTCATCGCGACCCCGGTAACCGGCGGATGCGGTTCCGCCCCGCCGAGTCGCCCGAGCGACCGGCGCGCCCGCCGCTCAGTAGTGCCAAGGGTACGGACCCCAGTCGGCCTCGCGCTTCTCGAGGAACGAGTCGCGTCCCTCGACCGCCTCGTCGGTCCCGTACGCGAGCCGCGTCGCCTCGCCCGCGAACACCTGCTGGCCGACGAGCCCGTCGTCCACCGCGTTGAACGCGAACTTCAGCATGCGGATCGCCGTGGGCGACTTCGTGAGGATCGTGCGCGCCATCGCGATCGCCTCGCGCTCGAGGTCGGCGTGCGGCACGACCCGGTTCACCGCGCCCATCTCGTACGCACGGTCGGCCGAGTACTCCTCGGCGAGGAAGAACACCTCGCGCGCGAACTTCTGCCCGACCTGGCGGGCCATGTACGCCGACCCGTATCCGGCGTCGAAGCTGCCGACGTCGGCATCCGTCTGCTTGAAGCGTCCGTGCTCGCGCGACGCGATCGTGAGGTCGCAGACGACGTGCAGCGAGTGTCCGCCGCCGGCGGCCCACCCGGGCACGACCGCGATGACGACCTTCGGCATGAAGCGGATGAGCCGCTGCACCTCGAGGATGTGGAGCCGCCCGGTCGCCGCAGCCGCCGCCGGGTCGCGCACGACCTCGCCCTCGGCGGCCGAGTACTGGTACCCGTCGCGGCCTCGGATCCGCTGGTCCCCGCCCGAGCAGAAGGCCCAGCCGCCGTCCTTCGGGCTCGGCCCGTTGCCCGTGAGCAGCACGACCCCGATGCGGGGGTTCGTGCGCGCGTCCTCGAGCGCCCGGTACAGCTCGTCGACCGAGTGCGGACGGAACGCGTTGCGCACCTCCGGCCGGTCGAACGCGATGCGCGCGATGCGGCCGTCGGTCGAGTGGTGGTAGGTGATGTCGGTGAAACCGGCTCCGCCCGTGACGGATGCCGCGGCATCCGCCCACTCGCTCGGATCGTACAGTTCCGACACCTCGACCACCATGGCCTCCAGCCTAGTTCCGCCGCCCGGGTGGCAGACTCGACGCATGAGCGCCGACGCCCTGCCGCCCCTGCACGACCTGCTCGCGACTGCCCGGGTCGTCGCGCTCCCGCTCGTCACGCGGTTCCGCGGCATCGACGTGCGCGAGGCGCTGCTGTTCGAGGGGCCGGAGGGGTGGACCGAGTTCGCGCCGTTCGCCGAGTACGACGACGAGGAGGCCGCGACCTGGCTCGGCGCCGCGATCGACTTCGGCTGGAACCCGACCCCGAGCGCGCACCGCGACCGGATCCCCGTGAACGCGACCGTGCCCGCCGTCGACGCCGACGCGGTGCCCGCCGTGCTCGAGCGGTTCCCCGGGTGCCGGACCGCGAAGGTGAAGGTCGCGGCATCCGACCAGACCCTCGAGCAGGATGTGGCGCGCGTGCGCGCGGTGCGCGAGGCGATAGGCCCCGAGGGACGCATCCGCGTCGACGCGAACGGCGGGTGGAACATCGACGAGGCCGAGCACGCCATCCACGCGCTCGCGCCGTTCGACCTCGAGTACGTCGAGCAGCCGTGTCCGAGCGTCGACGAACTCGCCGAGATCCGCACGCGCACGAAGTACATGGGCATCCCGATCGCGGCCGACGAGAGCGTCCGGCGTGCCGACGATCCGCTCGCCGTCGCCGCCGCCCGCGCCGCGGACCTGCTCGTCGTGAAGGCGGCGCCGCTCGGCGGCATCCGTCGCGCCCTCGACGTCGTCGAGCGCGCGGGCCTCCCGATCGTCGTGTCGAGCGCGCTCGACACGAGCGTGGGCCTCGCGATGGGCGCGCACCTGGCCGCCGCCGTGCCGACGCTCGACTACGACTGCGGGCTCGGCACGGCCTCGCTGCTGGCGGCGGATGTCACGGCCGAGCCGCTCCTCGCGAGCGGCGGCGCGATCGACGTCCGCCGGGTCGACCCCGACCCGGCGCTGCTCAACAGGTATGCCGCCGACGCCGACCGCACGGCGTGGTGGCTCGCCCGCCTCGAGCGCTGCCACGCGGCCCTGGGAGTCGGAACGGCCTGATCAGCGCCCGATCGACGCCGCTCGGGAACCTGAGGAATACCCCCGTTTCTGGGGGTGTCGCGCCGACGAGGTCGGGGAGCACCCTGAGTCCATCAGCGTCGATCGGGGGCATCGTCGGAAGCGACGGCCGGTCGACGGCCGATCCAACCCGAATCGAAGTGGAGTACGGATGTTCTCGAGAACGATGACCAACATCGGCGCCGGCCTCGGCCTGGCCGCCGCGATCACGCTCGGCAGCGGCGCAGCCGCCTACGCGCACGAGTGCTACAACGCGAACCGTTCGGCGAAGGGCAACGCCGGCGCGAGCAACTCGCAGGCCTGGTTCACGGTGTACTTCGAGGAGCTGACCTTCGGCCTCGACCCGGCCGACGCCGAGTGCGTGACCGACGCGTACGCGTCCACCGGCGCACCGATGTCGTTCACCATCCACGTGAAGGGTGCGAACGGCCAGGGCGGCGTCGTCGCCGGCAACAACCCGCACGAGTCGAAGGCCGGCGACGGCAAGGGCATCGACGAGATCTTCGCCGCGCACGGCGCCGACCTCTTCTACGCCTTCGACAGCTGCGGGCTCGCCCTCCCGTTCTAGCGGCCGAGCGGTCCGCGACAGACGACGATGCCCGGCGCCGGGGGGAGCGCCGGGCATCGTGTCGCGCGCGGGTCGGCGCCCGGGATGGATTCCCGGGCGCCGATCCGCACCGTCCGGGCGACGCGGCGCACACTCGCGTCGCCCGGCGGCCTCAGCCTCTGACCCGCGAGCGCCGCAGGCGCGGCCCGGCGACCACGAACCCGGCCGCGAGCACCGCGATCCCCAGCAGCGCAGCCAGCGCGCCCTGCGTCGCAGTGAGCCCGAGCGGACCCACCACGGTGAGTTCCGTCACCGCTTCGGCTCCGGATGCCACACCGATCAGCCGCACGTGGTGCCCGTCGATCTCGGTCCCCTCGGGGATCGCGACCTCGAACGCCACCGAACCGTCGGCAGCGGCGGACTGCGCCTCGAGCAGGCGCGGCGTCGACTCGAGCCACACCTGCACGAGCTCGCCCGACGCGAAGCCGGAGCCCGCCACCGAGAGCGTCGAGCCGACCTGCACCGAACCGGCGTCGAGGCGCACGACCGGCGCGGCCGAGCCCGCGGTGGCAGCCGAGGCGCCCGCCGCACCCGAGCCCGACGCCGAGCCAGCCTTCGGCCCGGGCGTCGCCGCGCCGGCCTTGGCCGGCTTCGTCGCCTTCTGCTCGGAGACGAGCACCGCGGCCGTGCGCGCCGGGATCGTCAGCGTCCCGGTCTTCGCCTTCCACTTCGTCTCCTTGACGACCTCGTCGACGCCGGTCCGCAGCGGCTTGGCGAGCTTGAAGTCGCGGCCGGTGAGCCCGTCGATCCGCTCGGTGATCGCCTCGCCCGAGGCGTTGAACACCACGAGCGCACCCTCGAGCGCCGGGTCGACGTCCTCGCCGACCAGGTCGTCGATGAGCATGACGATGAGGCCGTCCGTGGCATCCGCCCCGCTGTTCGGGAACGTCACCTTCTGCTCGATGAGCTCGGCCGAACCGAGGGTGAGCAGGTCGACCGACGAGCGCACGCGCAGCAGGTCGAGAGCGGATGCCTCGGCCGCGGCGATGTCCTCGGCGGTCGGCTTCAGTGCCGGGTCGGCGAGCAGTTCCGCCATCACGGGCCAGTGATCCGCGTTGTCGGATTCCATCGGCAGGCCCGACCCGAAGGTCGACTCCTGGCCGGTCCAGTCGATCCGGTTGAACCAGTCGCCCGAGTTGTAGCTGTTCCGGTCGAGCGACTTCGAGCGGAGCAGCTCGGTGCCGGCGTGCCAGAACGACGGGCTCTGCGAGAACGACACGGTCGCGAGCGACAGCGTGTTCATGCGGATGCGGTCGGCCATCGACGTCTCCTGCGGGAGCTTCAGCACCCCGAGGTCGAACAGCGTCTCGTTGTCGTGCGCGTCGACGTAGTTGATGACCTCCTCGGGCTGGTCGGCGTACCCGGCGGGCGAGCCGTTGTAGTCGACCTCGGCGCCGGTCTTCACCACGCCGTCGTACCCGGTGAACTCGAAGTCGCGGAGGTTGCCCGCGAGGCCGATCTTCACGAGGTCGGTCTGCTGGCCGAGGTTCCGGATGCCGTCGCGCACGGGTCGGCCGTTCGGCTCGCCCGCGAGGCCGGTGCCGAAGCCCTGCTCGTACTTCGAGTCGCCCGCGACGGGGCTGCCGCCGTGCACGCCGTCGCGCAGTCGGTCGTTGAACGTGGCGATGCCGGTGCCGCCGAGCTGGCCCTGCGAGGCCTGCTCGAACCGAGCGTTGTTCGCGACCTCGCCGAAGTTCCAGCCCTCGCCGTAGAGGAACACCGCCGAACCGTCGACGCCGTCCTCGGCGAGCGTCAGCTCGTCGAGCGCGGCCCGCACGGCCAGCAGGTTGTCCTTCGAGTGGTGGCCCATGAGGTCGAAGCGGAACCCGTCGACCTTGTACTCCTTCGCCCACAGCACGACGGAGTCGACCATGAGCTTCTCGGCGACGGCGTGCTCGGTCGCGACGTTCTGGCAGCAGGTCGAGGTCTCGACGCCGCCGGTCGCGTTGAGGCGCTGGTAGTAGCCGGGCACGACCTTGTCGAGCACCGACTTCTCACCCTGGCCCGATGCCGCGGTGTGGTTGTACACCTCGTCGAGGACGACCTGCAGGCCGTTCGCGTGCAGCGCTCCGACCATCTCGCGGAACTCGGCGACGCGGGCGCCGCCATCCGGGTCCACCGCGTAGGAGCCCTCGGGCGCCTGGAAGTGGTACGGGTCGTAGCCCCAGTTGAAGCCGTCGAGGTCGCGGATCGCCTCGATGCACGCCTGCTGCTCCTCCGACGCCGGACCGAACGACTCGAGGTCGCAGTCGGGGGTCGCCTGCTGGTCGCGGCGCTCCTCGATGGTCGCGATGTCGAACGTCGGCAGCAGGTGCACCGTGTTGATGCCGGCCGCCGCGAGCTCGCGCAGCTGCGCGGTGCCCGCGCTGTTGCGCGTGAACGCGCGGTACGTGCCGCGCTCGTCCTCGGGCACCGTCTTGTCGGTGATCGAGAAGTCGCGCACGTGCAGCTCGGTGATCGCCCGGTCGACCTGGCTCTCGACGATCGGCGCCGGGGTGTCGGTCCACAGCTCGGGTGCGAGCGACGCGTCGTCGAGGTCGACGAGCACGGTGCGCGCCGAGTTCACGGTGAGCGCCTGCGAGTACGGGTCGGTGACCGAGTTCTGCTCGATCGCGGGGGTCGACGGGGCGTACACCTCGACGAGCCAGCGGACCTCGTCGCCCGCTCCGAGCGCGGCATCCGTCACCGACCACACGCCCGACGCGGCGTCGAACGTCGCCGGCAGGACCTGCGCGTCGCCCGTCGAGCCCGCGTCCCAGCGCTGCAGCGAGACCGACTGCGCGGTCGGCGCCCACACCGACTGGGTCGGCTCGCCGCCGTTCCACGAGGTGCCGAGCGTGACGGATGCCACGCCCTCGCCGTACAGGTTGTCGAGCACGCCCGGCAACTGGACGCCGGTGAAGGCGGTCAGCCGGTCGCCGTCGCGCTGCGCGACCTGCACCTGCTCGGTGACGAGCTCCGCGATCGCGTCGCGGTCGAGGCCGACCGGGCGCAGCGCCGCGTAGCTCGCGAGGTGCGGGAACGCCGCGGTGAGCTCGTCGCCGATGCCGGCGGGGTCGAACTCGAGCTCGACCTGGTCGCCGCCGCCCGTCACCGCGCCGTCAGCGACCGCGAGACCCGCGTCGGCCGCGTGCTCGATCGTCCACGACAGGTCGGCCGCGTCGGCGCCGCCGAGCAGCGATGCCGGCCAGGCGAGCGTCTCGGCATCGAGCCAGTACGCGCGCTGCGTGCCCGTACCCGCCAGCGGCGGGTCGGCCACGACGACCTCGAGCACGTGCGTCGCGATCGTGTAGCGGAAGGTCACCGTCTTGCCCTCGGTCGCGCTGAAGGCGATGTTGCCGCCGTTGCGCACGCCGTCGGCGCCGTAGTTCTCGTCCCACGAGCGGTTGTGCGCGACCTTCACCTCGTAGTTGCCGGTCGGCAGCTGGTCGGTCGAGAACTCGTAGACGCCGTCCTTGTCGCCGTCCTGCGCGAAGGTCGCCATGCACTCGGGCTGCCAGTCGCCGGGGCATCCGAGCTCCGACTGCAGGCTGCCGGGCAGCGTGATGATCGGGCCCTCGGCGGTCGACGAGAACACCTTGGTGCGCGGGTCCCAGTAGAACGTCACCGGGCCGCCGGCGGTCGTGTAGGCGACGTTCGCCCCGCCCTCGACGCCGTTCGCGCCGTAGTTGAGGTCCCAGCTGCCGTTGATCGCGACCTTGTACTCGTACGAGCCTGCCGGCACGTCGAAGGTTCCCTCGTAGACGCCGTCGGCGCGCTTGGTGAGCTTCGCGGCCTCGCAGCCGGGCTGCCAGTCACCCGGGCAACCCATCTCGGAGTTGTGGTTGCCGGGGATCGTGACCAGGTCGATCTCGGTCTCCGGCTCCTCCTCGACGACGAGGTTCACCGCGTTGCCGACCGAGGCGTAGGTGGATGCCGCGGCACGCTGCCCCGCGGCATCCGTCGAGATCGCGCGGTACTCGACGAGCGTGCCGTTCGCGAGCCCCGCCGTGTCGTGGAACACGCGCGGCGTGGTGTCCTCGGCGGTGCCGAGGCCGTGCCACTCGTCGGAGCCGGCGACGCGCCACGCGAAGCTCGTCTCCTGCCAGGTGTCGTCGGCCACGTCGGCCGAGACCGCGGTCGTGCCGGTCACGCCGGCGCCCGCTGCGGGCACGTCGACGGCGATGGCGGATGCCGCGCCGGGCGCCGTCACCTCGCGGTCGGCGCGCAGCACGACGGCGCCGAGCGCCGGCACCGAGACGGATGCCACGCCCTCCGCGTTCGCCGTGACGCCCGGGCCGTCGGTGCCGTAGAGGGGCGTGAACACGCCGTCGGCGGTGAGCGTCGTCACGTCGACCGTCTTCGCCTCGTTCGCGTTGTTCACGGCGACGAGGTACTCGACCTTCTCGTCGCGGTCGACGCGGCTGAACGCGTACACGCCCGCGCCGTCGGCGACGTAGCGCTCGAGCTGCGCGCCCTGGTCGAGGGCCGGGTGGGCGTCGCGGAGCGCCGCGAGTGCGGCGATGTGCTCGTAGAGCGGAGCATCCGTGTCGTAGCGGTCGACGCTGCCGGCCTGCTCGCCCGTGACGAGCGGCTGGTTCGCGTACTCGCCGACCTCGGTTGCGAAGAGCGTCTGGCGCGCGTCCTTGTCGCCGCCCGTGCCCGCGAAGCCCTGCTCGTCGCCGTAGTACACGACGGGCTGGCCGCGCGTGAGGTACATGAGCTCGTGCGCGAGCTCGTCGCGCTCGAGGGCGTTGCCGGTGGAGGCGAGGAAGTACCCGACGCGGCCCATGTCGTGGTTGCCGAGGAAGGTCGGCAGCACGGCGGCCGAGGTGTCGGGCGTCGTGTACCAGTCGTCGCCCGCGAAGAGCGACTGGAGGTTCTTCGCCGAGTTGCCGGCGGCGAAGCTCACGGCCTGCGACTGGAAGGTGAAGTCGAGCACCGAGTTCATGTCGGTGTCGCGCACGTACGGCGACAGCTTGACCGGGTCGGCGTCGTAGACCTCGCCGAACATGAAGAACTCGGGCTTGCCGGCCGCGTGCGCGTAGTCGAGCACCTCGGTCGACCAGGTCTCCCAGAACTCGAAGTTGACGTGCTTGGCGGTGTCGATGCGGAAGCCGTCGATACCGAGGTCGATCCAGCCCTGGTAGACGTCGACGAAGCCGTCCACGACGGTCGGGTCCTCGGTCATGAGGTCGTCGAGGCCGACGAAGTCGCCGAAGGTGACCGACTCGCCCGCCCACGTCGAGTCGCCGCGGTTGTGGTACACCGTCGGGTCGTTGAGCCACGCCGGGACCTTGACGTCCGCCTCCTCCGGGGCGATGACCGGGGTGTACGGGAAGCTCGTGGCCGCGTCGAGGTCGGGGAAGTCGGGGCTGCCGGCGATCGCGCTCGGGTCGAACACGTTCCCTGCGGCATCCGTGTACGGGCTCGTGCCCTTGTCGACGTACGAGTACTGACCCTCGGCGTAGTCGATCACGTCGGCCGTGTGGTTCGTGATGATGTCGAAGTAGATCTTGATGCCCTTGGCGTGCGCCTCGTCGATGAGCGCCTCGAGCTCGGCGTTCGTGCCGAGGTGCGGGTCGATCTGCGTGAAGTCGGTGATCCAGTACCCGTGGTAGCCGGCGCTCGCGTTCGCGCCCTCGCCCTGCACGGGCTTGTTCTTGAAGCTCGGGGTCAGCCAGATCGCCGTCGTGCCGAGCCCGGCGATGTAGTCCAGCTGGTCGCGGAGGCCCTGGATGTCGCCGCCCTGGTAGAAGCCCTTGTCGGTCGGGTCGTAGCCGTGCGCGAGACGGTCGCCCTCGATGCCCGCGGTGTCGTTCGTCGGGTCGCCGTCGGCGAAGCGGTCGGTCATGACGAAGTAGAAGTTCTCGTCGCCGCCGGCCTGACGGGCGGGGGCAGCGACGAGGCCTGCGTCGGCGGTCTCGTCGTAGGCACCGTCGATGCTGAGCAGCTCGAGCCCGACGCGCTTCTGCGCGTCGTCGAACACGACGCGCACGTCGACCTCGCCGTCGACGCTCAGCGGGATGTTGTCGCCGCCGCCGTTCAGGCCCCACGATGCGTCCCAGCCGTCGTTCGCGGCGACCTTGTACTCGTACTGGCCGGCGGGGAGCGTGAACTCCGCCGCGTACAGGTCGGGGGTGTCGGTCGCGAGCAGCTCGGTCGCCGCGCAGTCCGGCTGCCAGTCGCCCGGGCAGCCGAGCTCCGACTGGAGCGAGCCGACGAGGGCGAACGTGTCGCCGTCGGCCGAGGCCGCCGGTGCGACCGGCAGAACTGCGAGGGCGGATGCCGCGACGGCGCCCGTGATCCCGAATGTCACCCATGTCCGAGCGCGCGCCCGATGCGTCATCCTTGACTCCCGATTCCGGCACGACGACGTGCCACTGACATTGGGAGCGAACGTAGCAGCGCGCGGGACGTTAATGCAAGCGCTTGCACTCAATGCGGGTGTCTTGCCGCAGCAGCCACGCTGATGGGCGCGCCCGAGCGAGGCGCCGCCCCGATCGGGGGGCGTAATCGCTTGCACTTCCGGGCCAGGTGGCGCGTTAAATGCAGAAGAGCCGCCCGGCGGTGGGCGGCTCTTCTGTGAAGGTGTGTCCGGCGGTGTCCTACTCTCCCACAGGGTCGCCCCTGCAGTACCATCGGCGCTGCGAG
>NZ_WODA01000019.1 GCF_009729855.1 Agromyces luteolus
GTCGCTGTCGGTGTCGGAGGTCCGGGCGACGCTCGTCGAGCACGGCCTCGACGAGGTCGAGGTCGAGGAGTGGATCGAGCGGTACGCCCGGCTCGGCTACCTCGACGATCGTCGACTCGCCGAGCAGCTCGTGCACAGCCACGGCGTGCGTCGCGGCCGGGGGAGCGGTGCACTCCTGCACGAGCTCGGTCGTCGCGGGATCGACGACGAGCTGGCGCGCGAAGCGGTCGACACGCTCGATCCCGACGTCGAGTTCGAGCACGCGCTCCTGATCGCCGAACGCCGCGCACGGCAACTGGCCGGGCTCGATCGGCGCGTCGCCGAGCGTCGCCTGTCTGCCTTCCTCATGCGGCGCGGGTACGGGAGCGAGCTTGTCCGGCGCGCGGTGGCCGTCGCGCTCGACGGCGACGACGCCGAGTGACGGATCGTAGACTGGTGCGATCATGAGCACCATTCACGAGGCGATGCCCACGACCGCGGAGCCCGTCGCCGCCGAGACGGCCGCGCCCCGCACCTACGAGGTCCGCACCTTCGGGTGCCAGATGAACGTGCACGACTCCGAGCGCCTCAGCGGTTCGCTCGAGGCGGCCGGCTACGTCCCGGCCGACGGCGCCGAGCCGGACATCGTGGTGATCAACACGTGCGCGGTGCGCGAGAACGCCGACAACAAGCTCTACGGCAACCTCGGCCACCTCGCCGGGGTGAAGCGGCGCCACGCGGGCATGCAGATCGCCGTCGGCGGCTGCCTCGCCCAGAAGGACAAGAACGTCATCCTCGAGAAGGCGCCGTGGGTCGACGTCGTCTTCGGCACGCACAACATGGGATCGCTCCCGAGCCTGCTCGAGAGGGCGCGCCACAACGACGAGGCGCAGCTCGAGATCCTCGACGCGCTCGAGGTGTTCCCCTCGACGCTGCCCACGAAGCGCGACTCGACCTACTCCGGCTGGGTGTCGATCTCGGTCGGCTGCAACAACACGTGCACGTTCTGCATCGTCCCCGCCCTGCGGGGCAAGGAGAAGGACCGCCGACCGGGCGACGTCCTCGCCGAGGTCCAGGCGCTCGTCGACGACGGCGCCGTCGAGGTGACTCTCCTCGGCCAGAACGTGAACTCCTACGGCGTCGAGTTCGGCGACCGGCAGGCGTTCGGCAAGCTCCTCCGCGCCGCCGGAGGCATCGACGGGCTCGAGCGCATCCGATTCACGAGCCCGCACCCGGCCGCATTCACCGACGACGTCATCGACGCGATGGCCGAGACGCCGAACGTGATGCCACAGCTGCACATGCCGCTGCAGTCGGGTTCCGACCGCATCCTGAAGGCCATGCGGCGGTCGTACCGGTCCGAGAGGTTCCTCGGCATCCTCGACCGAGTCCGCGCGAAGATCCCGAACGCCGCGATCTCGACCGACATCATCGTCGGCTTCCCCGGCGAGACCGAGGAGGACTTCCAGGAGACCCTCCGCGTCGTCGAGGCCGCCCGCTTCGCGTCCGCGTTCACGTTCCAGTACTCCATCCGCCCGGGCACTCCCGCGGCGACCATGGCCGACCAGGTGCTCAAGGAGGTCGTGCAGGAGCGGTACGAGCGCCTCATCGCCCTCCAGGAGCGCATCTCGTGGGAGGAGAACCGGAAGCTCGTCGGCACGGCCGTCGAGGTGCTCGTGTCCACGGGCGAGGGCAAGAAGGACGCCGAGACGCACCGCCTGAGCGGTCGCGCCGAAGACAGCCGCCTCGTGCACTTCGAGGTGCCCGCTGGCTCCGACCTGCCCCGACCCGGCGACGTCGTCTCGGTCGAGATCACGCAGGCCGCGCCGTTCCACCTGCTCGCCGACTCGATCGACGGCGCGCCGCTGCGCATCCGGCGAACGCGGGCCGGCGACGCGTGGGACCGTGCGCAGGCCGAGAGCTGCGGTGTGCCGGCCCCGCCGGGCGCCGCGGCATCCGCCGGCGGGCGCGTCTCGCTCGGCCTGCCGTCGCTGCGCGCCGGCGGCGAGCCGCTCACGAGCCCCGGCGTCGGCACCATGCCGATCTACGACCCCGCCGACGGCCAGCGCTGACGTGACGCTGATCGCGGTCGTCGGCGCCACGGGCACCGGCAAGTCGCGCTTCGCGCTCGACCTCGCGCACGCGATCGCCGAGCGCGGCGGCCTCGCCGAGGTCGTCAACGCCGACGCCATGCAGCTCTACCGCGGCATGGACATCGGCACCGCCAAGCTCGCCGTCGACGAACGCGAGGGCGTCCCGCACCACCTGCTCGACGTGCTCGACGTCACCGACGAGGCATCGGTCGCCGCCTACCAGGCCGAGGCGAGGCGCGCGGTCGACGACATCGCGGGTCGCGGCGGCGTCGCGCTCCTCACGGGCGGCTCGGGGCTCTACGTCTCGAGCGTCATCCACGACCTGCGCTTCCCCGGTACGGATGCCGCGATCCGCGCGCGCCTCGAAGCCGAACTCGAGGAGGTCGGGCCGGGCCTCATGCACCGGCGCCTGCGCGAGCTCGACGCCGAGACGGCCGCGAGCGTGGACCCCCAGAACGGCCGCCGGATCGTCCGTGCGCTCGAGGTCATCGAGCTCACCGGCGAGCCGAAGGCCGCCCGCCTGCCCGACGAGCCCGTGCCGTGGCGCCCGCACCGGATCGTGCACCTCCGCGCCGACCGGGCCGAGCTCGTCGCCCGGCTCGACGCCCGCGCTGCGGGCATGTGGGCCGACGGACTCCTCGACGAGGTGCGCGGGCTCATCCCGAAGGGTCTCGAGCGCGGCGTGACCGCTCGCAAGGCGATCGGCTACGCGCAGGCGCTCGCCCAGGTGCACGGGCGGATGGCCGAGGCCGACGCGATCGCGGAGACGCAGGCGCTGACCCGGACGTACGCCCGGCGGCAGGTCGGCTGGTTCAAGCGGTACGCCGCGGCATCCGTCGTCGATGCCGGCGACGCGGCCGCCGTCGCCGCCGAGCTGGCACGGCAGGCGGGCGTCATCTGAGGGGTTCCGCGCTCCCTAGACTGGTGCGATGGCGTTCGATCTGCGCTTCACCAAGGGCCAGGGCACGGGCAACGACTTCGTGCTGTTCAGCGACCCGGAGGGCGAGCACGAGCTCTCGCCCACGCAGATCGCAGCCGTGTGCGACCGCCGCTTCGGCGTCGGCGCCGACGGCGTCATCCGGGCCGTCCGCTCGGAGCGGCTGGCCGACGGCGCCGGAGCGCTCGCGGAGGACCCGGAGGCGACGTGGTTCATGGACTACTGGAACGCCGACGGCAGCCTGTCGGAGATGTGCGGCAACGGCATCCGCGTCTACGTGCGCTACCTCATCGACCAGGGCCACCTCGCGCCGGACGGCGACGAGTGGATCGCGATCGGCACGCGCGCGGGGGTCCGACGTGTCCGCGTGACCGGGGCGGGCTTCGAGGCCGACCTCGGCGTGTGGCGCCTCGACGGCGGGGAGCCGCTCGTGCGCGCGAAGAACCTGCCCGTGGCTCGCCCCGGGCTCGGCATCGACGTCGGCAACCCGCACGTCGTGGTGGCGCTCGCCGACGACGACGAGCTCGACGGGCTCGACCTGACCTACCTGCCGATCCTCGAGCCGGAGCCGCAGGCCGGCGCGAACGTCGAGTTCGTGGTGCCCGCCGAGCCGCTCGTCGAGAACGGACGCGGACGGATCCGCATGCGCGTGCACGAGCGGGGCTCGGGGGAGACGCTCTCGTGCGGCACCGGAGCGGTCGCCGCGGCCCTCGCCGTCCGGTACTGGGCCGGGGAGCACGCTCCAGACACGTGGGTCGTCCAGGTCCCGGGCGGCGCGCTCGGCGTGCGGATGGAGTCGCGGCCCGACGGGGAGCACGTACTGCTCTCCGGGCCCGGCGAACTCGTCTTCGACGGCGTGCTCGCGCTGGCCTGAGTCGGTCGTTCCGACGCGGGTCAGGCGTCGCGCGTCACGGCGAGGACGCGGAAGCCCTTCGACGTGGCCGCGCGCTCGACGGTCCATCCGGCGCCGAACTCCTCGGCGATCCAGCGCTGCAGCGAGTCGGAGCCGAGGTTCTTCTGCACGACGAGCCATGCGGTGCCGCCGGTCTCGAGCCGAGGCACCCACCGACGCAGCACCGCGTGCAACTCGGCCTTGCCGATCCGGATCGGCGGATTGGACCAGATCGTCGAGAATCGCACGTCGTCGGGAACATCGTCGGGCATCGCGGCGTTGACGTTGACGAGCCGGAGGCGGGACGCGTTGCCGCGGACGAGGTCGAGCGCACGCTCGTTCACGTCGACCGCCCAGACCGTGGCCTCCGGCGACTGCAGTCCGAGCGTCAGCGCGATCGGGCCCCAGCCCGCGCCGAGGTCGAGCAGGTGACCGGAGGTCGGTGCCGCGGGGACCTCGTCGAGCAGCACGCGCGTGCCGAGGTCGACGTGGTCCGGGCTGAAGACGCCGCCCGCGGTCTGCACCTCGAGGTCGCGGCCGGCGAGCCGCACCGGAACGGTCCGGAGCGCCGCCCGATCGGCGGGCTTGGACGAGAAGTAGTGCTCCTGCGGCATACGGGGAAACCTATCGCAGGCGAACGGAAGTAGGCTGGACAGGATGAACGACGCGGCACCCGAGACCCACGACGACGCGGTCGAGCGCGTGCTGCGCAGCGCCGACGCTCGAGCGGGCGTGTCCCGATTCGGGGCGTCCGACGCCTCGTCGATCCAGCGCGCCGGCCTCGCCGATCGCGACGGCGACGGGTTCGACGGCGAGCAGTACGACCGCGAGGCGAGGGCGGCGCTCCGCCGCGTGAGCGGTCTCTCGACCGAGCTCGAGGACGTCACCGAGGTCGAGTACCGGCAGCTGCGGCTCGAGAACGTCGTGCTCATCGGCGTGTACCCGCAGGGCTCGCTGGAGGACGCCGAGAACTCGCTCCGCGAACTCGCCGCCCTCGCCGAGACGGCGGGTGCGCGCGTGCTCGACGGCGTCCTGCAGCGGCGCCCGCATCCCGACCCCAGCACGTACCTCGGCCGCGGCAAGACCGAGGAGCTCCGGCACGTGGTCGCCGCGCTGGGCGCGGACACGGTCGTCGCCGACACCGAACTCGCTCCGAGCCAGCGGCGAGCGCTGGAGGATGCCGTCAAGGTCAAGGTCATCGACCGCACCGCCGTGATCCTCGACATCTTCAGCCAGCACGCGAAGAGCCGCGAGGGCAAGGCGCAGGTCGAGCTCGCGCAGCTCGAGTACCTCCTTCCGCGCCTGCGCGGGTGGGGTGAGTCGATGTCCCGCCAGGCCGGTGGCCAGGTGGGCGGCGCGGGCGCCGGCATGGGCTCGCGCGGTCCCGGTGAGACCAAGATCGAGCTCGACCGGCGCCGCATCCACTCGCGCATGGCGAAGCTCCGTCGCCAGATCGTCGGCATGAAGCCCGCGCGCGACGCCAAGCGCGCCAACCGCAAGCGCAACGCCGTGCCGTCGGTCGCGATCGCGGGCTACACCAACGCCGGAAAGTCGAGCCTGCTGAACCGCATCACCGGGGCGGGCGTTCTCGTCGAGAACGCGCTGTTCGCCACCCTCGACGCGACCGTGCGGCGCAACACGACCGCCGATGGGCGCGTCTACACGATCGCCGACACCGTCGGCTTCGTGCGCAACCTCCCGCACCAGCTCGTCGAGGCGTTCCGCTCGACGCTCGAGGAGGTCGGCGACGCCGACCTGATCGTGCACGTCGTCGACGCCGCGCACCCCGACCCCGCCCAGCAGATCGCGACCGTGCGCGACGTCATCGGCGAAGTCGGAGCGCGCGACATCCCCGAGCTCGTCGTCTTCAACAAGGCCGACCTCGTCACGCCCGAGGATCGCCTGGTCCTGCAGGGACTCGAGCCGAACGCCGTGTTCACCTCCGCGCGCACCGGCGAGGGCGTCGCCGAGGTGCTCGCCGCGATCGGGCGCATGCTGCCCGACCCCGCCGTCGAGGTCGACCTCCTGGTTCCCTACGACCGCGGCGACGTCGTCTCGGCGCTGCACGAGGGCGGTCGGGTGCTCTCGACGGACTACGTCGAGGACGGCACGCGCATCCGTGCGCTCGCGTCGCCCGAGCAGGCTGCGCAGCTCGAGGAGTTCCGCGCCGCGGCGCTGGCGTAGCATCCGCTCGAGTCACTCGTCGTAACAACGGGAGCGGACGCCGTGGACCCGGCGTATCGTCGCACCTGATCGTGGCGAGCGGCCGGATGCCGCCCGCCTGGAGCGACCGCCGAGCCCGGCACCCGCCCGCGAGACCCACCTGCCGTTCCGGCCGGTCGGGCGCGGCGTGCCGTGCACTCGACCTCCCCGGAACTGCTCGCCACCTGGAGCGACATGACCGGAACCGAGCCCGACGGCGCCGCCGCCCGGCCGCGCGTGCCGATCTCGTTCGAGCTGTTCCCGCCACGCACGGATGCGGCGGCGATCGCGCTCGGCCGCACCATCGACCGCCTGGCGGAGGTCGACCCGGCGTTCATCTCGGTGACGTTCGGCGCCGGCGGGTCGAGCCGCGACCGGTCGCTGACCGTGCTCCGGTACATGCTCGAGCACACGAGCGTCGAACCCATGGCGCACCTCACGTGCGTCGGCTCGAGCCACGCCGAGGCGAACCGGCTCGTGCGCGAGTTCCTCGACGCTGGCATCACGAGCTTCCTGGCGCTGCGCGGCGATCCGCCGGTGGGAGCCGCCGACGCGGAGGACGCGATCGGCGACCTGCACAGTGCCGCCGAGCTCGTGCAGCTCATCCACCGGGTCCAGGAGGAGCGGGAGCCCTTCGGGCAGTCGCGCATTCCCGGCATGCCGGGCGTGACCGCCATCCGCGAACGTCCGCGGCCGGAGCGAGTCGCCGTGGCGGCGTTCCCGACGGGACACCCGCGCTCGCGCGGGTCGAACCAGGACGTCGACGTGCTGCTCGCGAAGGAGGTCGCGGGCGCGAACCTCGCGATCACGCAGCTGTTCTGGCACGCCGACGACTACCTGGCGTTCGTGCAGCGCGCCCGCGCGGGCGGCGTGACGATCCCGATCCTGCCGGGCATCATGCCCGTCACGACGCCCGGCCGGCTCGCACGCCTCGAGCAGCTCACGGGCGTCCCGGCGCCCGCGGAGCTCTCGATCGACCTCGAGATCGAGCCCGACGCCGACGCCCAGTTCGAGCTCGGCGTCGACTACGCCGCGCGGCTCGCCGCCGAGGTGCTCGCCGGCGGCGCGCCCGGACTCCACCTGTACACCTTCAACCGTCACGAGGCCGTGCTCGCCGTGCTGGACCGGCTCGGCCTCGCCAACGCCCCCGCCCATGCGGGCACCGAGAGGAACACGAGAGAACGATGACCGCACCCGCCTTCCCCACCGGAACGATCCTCGGCTACCCGCGCATCGGGCGCCGCCGCGAGCTCAAGCACGCCGTCGAGGCGTTCTGGGCCGGCCGGATCGACGCCGCCGAGCTCGAGCGCACGGCGGCGGACCTCCGCGCCGCGACGCGCGAGCGCCTGGCCTCGCTCGGCCTCGGCCGCACCGACTCGGCCATCCCCGAGTCGTTCTCGTACTACGACCAGGTGCTCGACGCCGCGGTCGCGGTCGGCGCGATCCCGACGCGCTTCGAGCGCCTGCTCGACGCCGACGGACGCCTCGACCTCGCCGGCACCTTCACGGTGGCGCGCGGCGAGGGCGCGGACGCCCCGCTCGAGATGACGAAGTGGTTCGACTCGAACTACCACTACCTCGTGCCCGAGATCGGCCCCGACACCGCGTTCGCCGCGCACGCCGACGCCCTCGTCGCGCAGGTGCGCGAGGCTCGCGAGGCCGGGTTCGTCACGCGACCGGTGCTCGTCGGCCCGATCACGTTCCTGCTGCTGGCGAAGGCGGCGGATGGCGCGCCCGCGGGGTTCCGTCCGCTCGACCGCCTCGCCGACCTCGTGCCGGTCTACCGCACGCTCCTCGCCGAGCTCGCCGACGCGGGCGCCGAGTGGGTGCAGCTCGACGAGCCGGGCCTCGTGAGCGAGAGCCTCGACGAGCCGCGCGACCGCGTGCTCGAGGCCGTCGCCGAGGCGTACGACGCGCTCGGCGCGGCCGACGCGCGCCCGGCGATCTTCGTCGCCGCACCCTATGGCGACCTCGCGGAGGCGCTGCCGGCGCTCGCGGCCGCCCCGGTCGAGGCGATCGGCCTCGACCTGGTCCGCGGCGACCTGCCCGAGCAGCTCGACCCCGTGACCGAGGAAGCCCTCGCCGCGAAGACGCTCGTCGCGGGCGTCGTCGACGGCCACAACATCTGGCGCGGCGACCTCGAGCACGCCTTGGCACGGGCCGAGGCGCTCCGCTCGTTCTCGGGCTCGGTGGCTGTGTCGACCTCGACGTCGCTCCTGCACGTCCCCCACGACGTCGACGAGGAGACCGCCCTCGACCCGCGGCTCGTGAGCTGGCTCGCGTTCGCCGACCAGAAGGCCGCGCAGGTCGCGGCGCTCGCGCGCGGTCTCGCCGAGGGCCGCGACGCCATCGCGGCCGACCTCGACGCGGCATCCGACGCCCTGGCCGATCGCGCGGCCGCGCCGGGCGTGCGCGTGCCCGCCGTGCGCGACCGCCTCGCCGCGCTCGACGCCGCCGCGTTCACGCGCGCCGCGTACGACGATCGCGTCGCCGCGCAGGAGGACCTCGCGCTGCCGGCGCTGCCCACCACGACGATCGGGTCGTTCCCGCAGACGGCCGACATCCGCCGCGCCCGAGCCCGCCTGGTGAAGGGCGAGCTGACGGATGCCGCGTACCGCGAGCTCATGCGCGAGGAGATCGCCCGGGTCATCCGCCTGCAGGAGGACCTCGGCCTCGACGTGCTCGTGCACGGCGAGCCCGAGCGCAACGACATGGTGCAGTACTTCGCCGAACTGCTCGACGGTTTCGCGGTCACGCAGCACGGCTGGGTGCAGTCGTACGGGTCGCGCTGCACGCGCCCGTCGATCCTGTGGGGCGACGTCTCGCGGCCGGCGCCCATGACCGTCGAGTGGTCGGCGTACGCGCAGTCGCTGTCGGAGAAGCCGGTCAAGGGCATGCTCACCGGACCCGTCACGATCCTCGCCTGGTCGTTCGTGCGCGACGACCAGCCGCTCGGCGACACCGCCCGCCAGGTCGCGCTCGCGCTGCGCGACGAGATCGGCGATCTCGAGGGGGCGGGCATCCGCGTCATCCAGGTCGACGAGCCCGCGCTGCGGGAGCTCCTGCCGCTGAAGCGGGCCGACCAGCCGGCGTACCTCGACTGGTCGGTCGGCTCCTTCCGCCTCGCCACGGGCGGCGCGGCGCCGGCGACGCAGGTGCACACGCACCTCTGCTACTCGGAGTTCGGCGTCGTGATCGACGCGATCCGCGAGCTCGACGCCGACGTCACCTCGATCGAGGCGGCGCGCAGCCGCATGGAGGTCGTGGGCGACCTGGCCGCCAGCGGGTTCGACCACGGCGTGGGCCCGGGCGTCTACGACATCCACTCGCCGCGCGTGCCGAGCGTCGACGAGGTACGTTCGCTCCTCGAGCGCGCGGTCGACGGCGTGCCCGCCGGACGGCTCTGGGTCAACCCCGACTGCGGCCTGAAGACGCGCGGCTACGACGAGACGGTCGCGTCGCTCGCGAACATCGTCGAGGCCACGCGCTCGGTGCGCGAGGGGGTCGCGGTGGCGACGGCCTGACGGCGGTGATCGAGGGCGGATGCCGCGGGGCGGGCCCGCTCCATCCGCCCTCCGTCGTCGGCGCCGATGTCGATGCCCGCGCACCGCGCGGGTGATCCGGACTAGACGGTCCGGAGCACCGCGACGACCTTGCCGAGCACCTCGGACTCGTCGCCGAGGATCGGCTCGAACGCCGAGTTGCGGGGGAGCAGCCAGGTGTGGCCGTCGCGCTGGCGGAAGACCTTGACGGTGGCCTCGCCGTCGAGCATCGCGGCGACGATCTCGCCGTTCTCGGCCGTCTTCTGGGAGCGGACGACGACCCAGTCGCCGTCGCAGATCGCGGCGTCGATCATCGAGTCGCCGACGACCTTCAGGATGAACAGCTCGCCCTTGCCGACCAGCTGGCGGGGGAGCGGGAAGACCTCTTCGATCTGCTGTTCGGCCGTGATCGGCACGCCGGCGGCGATGCGGCCGACCAGGGGGACCATGGCCGCATCGCCCACCGGCGCGGGCTCGACCGACGCCGGGCGCTCGGCGCCGGGCACGTCGATGAGGATCTCGAGCGCGCGGGGACGGTTCGGGTCGCGCCGCAGGTAGCCGGCGAGCTCGAGCTGGTTGAGCTGGTGCGTGACGCTCGAGAGCGAGGAGAGCCCGACGGCGTCGCCGATCTCGCGCATGCTCGGCGGGTAGCCGCGGTCGGCCACCGAGCCCCGGATGACCTCGAGGATCGCGAGCTGCTTCGGGCTCAGGGTCTTGCGCCGACGCGACCGGCCGCCCGCGCCGCGTGCCTGGTCGATGTCGATGCTCACGTGCCTCGCCTCTCGTCTGGGACCTCGTCGGCCCGGATGTCGGTGGTCGGTGTTCGACTGTCGTCGGACATTCGAAACTGTATCCGCCTCGCACGCGCGCGACAAACATCCGTTCGAGTGTGTCGCGGATTCCCGGGCCTGATTCCCACCGGTCCGGTGCTTGCGGCGTCGATTGTTCGAAGATATATTCGGAACACAGCTTCGCATCCGGCCCTCCCGGCCGAGGGCCGGATGCGGGGCTGGAAGCCCGGGAGGTGCGGAATGAGTGCAGTGGTGATGGGCGCCGCCAACGCGGTGCCGGCGATGCCCGCGTTCGGGTCGACGACCCCACGCACCCGGCTGAGGCTCACCCGGCGCGGTCGAGTCGTGGTGACCGGCCTCGCCGCCCTGCCCCTCGTGCTCGGGGTGCTCGTCGGGGTGCTCTCGAGCGGCGGCGCCGTCGCCGGGATCGACGACGGCGGGGCGCCGACGACCTTCGACACCATCGAGGTCGGCAGCGGAGACACGCTCTGGGGCATTGCGGAGGCGATCGCTCCCGCAGCCGATCCGCGCGACGTGATCTACGAGATCATGCGACTGAACGGGCTCGACGACGCCGTCGTGCAACCCGGACAGGAGCTCGTGCTCCCCGCCGCAGGCTGACCGCGTGCGCGTGCGTCGTCCGCGCCGAAACACGAGGATGCACGTGGATAGCATTGATCGGTGACGAGTCTCGACGACCTGCCCATCCGCGACGACCTCCGCGGCAAGTCCCCGTACGGCGCACCGCAGAAGCACGTTCCGGTCGCGCTCAACGTCAACGAGAACACGCATCCGATCCCGGAAGACGTCGCGCACGACATCGTCGCCCGCGTGGCGGCCGCGATCATCGGCCTGAACCGCTACCCCGACCGCGAGTTCACCGAGCTCCGTACGGCGCTCGCACGGTACCTCGGCCACGGCCTCGAGCCCGAACAGCTGTGGGCCGCCAACGGGTCGAACGAGGTGCTGCAGCACGTGCTGCAGGCGTTCGGCGGGCCGGGTCGCACCGCGCTCGGATTCGGGCCGACCTATTCCATGTACGGCCTGCTCTCCTCGGGCACGGGCACCGGCTGGATCGCCGCCGACCGCGACGCCGACTTCGAACTCTCGCCCGAGACCGCCGTCGCGGCGATCGAGCGACACGACCCCGACGTCGTGCTGCTCTGCTCGCCGAACAACCCGACGGGCACGCCGCTCTCGCTGGAGACGATCGCGGCGGTCGCCGACGCCGCGCGCGGCGTGGTCGTCGTCGACGAGGCGTACCAGGAGTTCGCCGACCCGGGCACGCCGAGCGCGCTGACCCTCCTCGAGGGGCGGCCGCGGCTCCTCGTCTCCCGCACGATGAGCAAGGCGTTCGCCTTCGCCGGTGCGCGCGTCGGCTACCTGGCCGCCGACCCCGTCGTCATCGACGCGCTCCGGCTCGTCCGCCTCCCGTACCACCTCTCGGCCCTCACCCAGGCGGCGGCCCTCGGAGCCCTCGCGCACGCCGACGAGATGCTCGCGATGGTCGACGAGATCCGCGCCCAGCGCGAGCGCATCACGCGCGAGCTGCGCGCGCTCGGGTTCCGTCCGTACCGCAGCGGCGCGAACTTCGTGCTCTTCGGCGGCGTCGACGACCCGCACGCGGTGTTCGAGGCGCTCCTCGAGCGCGGCATCCTGATCCGCGAGATCGGGCTGCCCGGCTGCCTGCGCGTCACAGCGGGCACCGAGGCCGAGACGACCGCGTTCCTCGAGGCCATGGCGTCGTTCGCGCCCGCGGCGGCGAACGCCTGATCGAGCCCGGAATCCTCCACGACCCCCGAATAGGATGACCCCATGAGCACCGACCGCCCCGCGCGCACCGCGCGCGTGCAGCGCGAGACCAGCGAGTCGAGCATCGACCTCTCGATCGACCTCGACGGCACCGGCACGAGCGACATCGAGACGAGCGTGCCGTTCTACGACCACCTGCTCACGGCGTTCGCGAAGCACTCGCTCACCGATCTCACCGTGCGTGCGAAGGGCGACATCGAGATCGACGTGCACCACACCGTGGAAGACGTCGGCATCGTGCTCGGCCAGGCGATCCGCCAGGCGCTCGGCGACAAGCGCGGCATCTCGCGGTACGGCGACGCGCTCGTGCCGCTCGACGAGGCGCTCGCTCAGGCGGTCGTCGACATCTCCGGGCGGCCGTTCCTCGTGCACACGGGCGAGCCGCCCGGGTTCGAGTTCCACCTCATCGGCGGCCACTTCACCGGTTCGATGGTCCGGCACGTCTTCGAGGCGATCAGCTTCAACGCCGGGCTGACCGTCCACGTCTCCGTGCTGGGCGGGCGGGACCCGCACCACATCGCCGAGGCGGAGTTCAAGGCGTTCGCGCGCGCGTTCCGACAGGCGAAGGCGTTCGACCCGCTCGTCGCCGGCATCCCGTCCACCAAGGGCGCCCTGTGAGCGCCGTACGGCGCGTCGCGGTCCTCGACTACGGCTCGGGCAACGTCCACTCGGCCGTCAAGGCGCTCGAACGCGCGGGCGCCGAGGTCGAGCTCACGGCGGATCGCCGCACGGTAATGGAGGCGGACGGACTCGTCGTCCCGGGGGTCGGGGCGTTCGCGGCCGTCATGGAGGGCCTGCGGTCGGTGCGCGGCGACGAGCTCATCGACCGTCGGCTCGCCGGCGGGCGCCCGGTGCTCGGCATCTGCGTCGGCATGCAGGTCATGTTCGAGCACGGCGTCGAGCGCGGCGTCGACACCGAGGGGCTCGGCGAGTGGCCGGGCGCTGTCACGGAACTGCCGAGCGACGTGCTGCCGCACATGGGCTGGAACACCGTGCAGCCCGACGAGGGCTCGGTGCTCTTCGAGGGGCTCGCGGACGAGCGCTTCTACTTCGTGCACTCCTACGGGGCGCAGGCGTGGAGCCTCGACGTCATCCCGCCCTTCCCGCAGCCGAAGCTGACCTGGGCGGAGCACGGCGGGCGCTTCCTCGCCGCCGTCGAGAACGGCCCGCTGTCGGCGACCCAGTTCCACCCGGAGAAGTCGTCGGATGCCGGCATCCGCCTGCTCTCGAACTGGATCCGTTCGCTCGGCTGACGCCGGGCCCGACCCCCCGAGACCTTCGATGCGTCACGGCGTCGCAGTGCGGACTAGGATGCTGTGACTGTGCCGAGGCCGCGTCGTCCGCGGCATCCGATTCGAGGACAGTGATGAGTGAGTTCAGCAAGACCCCCCGCCTGGTGCTGCTTCCGGCGGTGGACGTGGCGGGAGGCAAGGCGGTCCGCCTGACGCAGGGCGAGGCGGGCACCGAGACGAACTACGGCGACCCCGTCGACGCGGCCGCCGACTGGGCCGACCAGGGCGCCGAGTGGATCCACCTGGTCGACCTGGACGCCGCCTTCGGCCGCGGGTCGAACGCCGGGATCCTGAAGAAGGTCATCCGCCAGGTGCGCGGCGTGAACGTCGAGCTCTCCGGCGGCATCCGCGACGACCGCTCGCTCGAGAACGCGCTCGAGATCGGCGCGAAGCGCATCAACCTCGGCACGGCGGCGCTCGAGAACCCGGAGTGGGCGGCATCCGTCATCGCCCAGTACGGCGAGGCGATCGCGATCGGCCTCGACGTCCGCGGCACGACGCTCGCCGCTCGCGGCTGGACCAAGGACGGCGGCGACCTCTGGCAGGTCATGGACCGCCTCGAGGACGCCGGAGCGGCCCGCTACGTCGTGACGGACGTCACGAAGGACGGCACGCTGCAGGGGCCGAACGTCGACCTGCTGCAGCAGATCATGGAGCGCACGCGCCGCCCCGTCATCGCATCGGGCGGCGTGTCGAGCCTCGACGACATCGCGGCGCTGCGCCAGCTCGTGCCCCAGGGCCTCGAGGGCACGATCATCGGCAAGGCCCTCTACGCGGGTGCGTTCACGCTGCCCGAGGCACTGGATGTCGCGTCCCACTGACCCGGCGGCCGACTCCGCCGGGCGCCCGTGGGCGGGCCGGTCGTTCGAGTCGAATCCGCACGCGTCCGACGACGGGCGGATGCCGGAGGCGCTCGGTGCGGCGCTCGCGCGCTTCCGTTCCGGAGAGGGCGGGCAGGCCGACGTCGTCGCCGCATTCGGTGTGGCGCGCCTGCTGATCCCGCTGCTCGCGGAGCTCGGCGACGGCGGGACCGAGGTCGGAGCGCACGGGCACGCCGTCGACAAGAGCCAGGAGCTCTCGATCGTCACGGTCGAGGGGCCGGACGGACGACGCGTGCTGCCCGTCTTCGGCTCGGTCGAGGCGATGGCCGGGTGGAACCCGGTCGCGCGTCCCGTGCCCGCCGACGGCGTGCGCGTCGCGCTCGCGGCCGCCGATGACGGCACCGAGCTCGTCGTGCTCGACCCCGGCTCGCCGACCGAGTTCGTGCTGCGACGCCCGGCGGTCTGGGCCGTCGCGCAGCAGCAGCCGTGGCATCCGCCCGCCGAGTCGCCGGCGGTGCTCGAGGCGTTCGAGCGGTCGATCGGGGGCGAGCTCGCGGTGCTCGGCGTCGACCTCGTGTCGGGCGACCCGGATGCGCGACTCCGCGGTCCCGAGCTCGTGGTGCGGCTGCGTCTCGTCGCCGGCCTCACTCGGACCGAACTCGACGCGACGACCGCACGCCTCGCACGACGCTGGGCCGCCGACGACGCGATCGCGACGGGCGTCGATTCGCTCGCGGTGAAGCTCATCGCGGGCGACGGGGGCGGCGCGGGCGCCTCCGGGCCCGTGGCCTGATCGCTCGAGTCCGGGGCGCCCCCGGCCCGCCGTGCGGGGTCGATCGTTGACCGCGCCCGCGCCGGGGAGCAGGATCGGGACTGCGCGACGACGCGCGGAAGTCCAGGTGGAATCATGTCCGACGCACCCGCACGAACGGCTCCGGCTCCCGACCTCCGACCGCTCGACGACGACCTGCTGGGCCTCGCCCATCGGCACGCCGCGGCGTGGCTCGAGACCCTTCCCGAGCGCCCGATCCCGCCGCAGGCGGGGATCGAGGAGGTGATGGACGCGCTCGGACGCGACCTGCCCGAGCGCGGCGAGCCGGCCGCCGCCGTCATCGACCGGCTCGTCGAGGGCGCGGAGCCCGGCCTGATCGCCATCGGGTCGCCCCGCTTCTTCGGCTGGGTGATCGGCGGCACGCAGCCCGTGGCGCTCGCCGCGGACTGGCTGGTCTCGGCGTGGGACCAGAACTCCGGGCTCCGGACGATCACGCCCGGCGCGGTCGCCGCGGAGGAGATCGCGTCCTCGTGGCTCCTCGACCTGCTCGGCCTCCCGGCCGGGAGCGACGTGGGCTTCGCGACGGGGGCGACGACCGCGCAGTTCGCCTGCCTCGCCGCGGCGAGGGACGAGGTCCTCCGCCGCGTCGGCTGGGACGTCGAGGAGCAGGGGCTCGGCGGCGCCCCGCGCATCCGCTGGATCGCCGGAGCCGAACGCCACGGCACCATGGACCTCGCCGCGCGGTACCTCGGCCTCGGCGCACCGGCGGTCGTCGCGTGCGACGACCAGGGCCGCATCCGCTCCGACGCGCTCGCCGAGGAGCTCGCGAGCGGCGAGGGCCCGGCGATCGTGGCCCTCCAGGCCGGGAACATCCACTCGGGCGCCTTCGACCCGTTCGCCGACGCGTGCCGGATCGCGCACGAGGAGGGCGCGTGGGTGCACGTCGACGGCGCGTTCGGACTGTGGGCCGCGGCATCCCCGCGCCTCAGGCACCTGACGGTCGGCCTCGGCGACGCCGACTCGTGGTCGACCGACGCGCACAAGACGCTGAGCGTGCCCTACGACTGCGGCATCGCCATGGTGCGCGACTCGGCGGCGCTGCGCCGCGCGCTCAGCATGCACGCGAGCTACCTCCAGGCGACGGACGTCGGCGCGGACCCGCACGAGAAGGTCGCCGAACTGTCACGGCGGGCGCGCGGCATCCCGACCTGGGCGGTGCTGCGGCACCTCGGGCGCGAGGGCGTCGCGGAGCTCATCGACCGGCTCGCGGGGTCGGCGAGGATCATCGCCGAGGGGCTGGCGGAGCTGCCCGGGGTCGAGGTGCTGAACGAGGTCGTGTTCACCCAGGTCTGCATCGCGCTCGAGGACGACGCGGCGACCGAGGCGCTGAGCACGGCGCTCTGGGACGACGGCGAGGTGCTCGCGATGACCTCGCGCTGGCATGATCGCGCGGTCGTCCGCTTCTCCGTGAGCAATTGGGGCACGGATGCCGCGCAGGCGCGCCGCACGGTCGCGGCCGTCGGGCGCGTGTTCGGCGAGCTGCGGGCGGGTGCGTAGGACGGCCGCGCTCCGGCGGCACGTCGTCGTCGCGGCGACGGTGTCGGTGGCATCCGCTTGAATGGAGGGATGACCGGGGCGCTCGACTCCTTCGCGCCCGCGACGCGGGCGTGGTTCACCGAGTCCTTCCACGAGCCGACGCCCGTGCAGGAGGCGGCGTGGCGCGCGATCGCCGGGGGCGATCACGCGCTCGTCGTGGCGCCCACCGGCTCCGGCAAGACGCTCGCCGCGTTCCTGTCGGCGATCGACCGGCTGCACCACGAGGGGCCGGCCGTAGACGGCGCGACGGGCGAGGTGACGGATGGCGCGGCGCGCTCCACGCGCGTCGTCTACCTCTCGCCGCTCAAGGCCCTCGGCGTCGACGTCGAGCGCAACCTTCGGGCCCCGCTCGTCGGCATCGCGCGCACGGCCGCGGCCCTCGGCGTCGACGTGCCCGAGGTCACGGTCGGCGTCCGCTCGGGCGACACGTCGCCGACCGACCGGCGCGCGCTCGTGAAGCGCCCGCCGGACATCCTCATCACGACGCCCGAATCCCTGTTCCTGATGCTCACCTCGCAGGCGCGCGAGACCCTCGCCGGCGTCGAGACCGTCATCGTCGACGAGATCCACGCGCTCGCCGGCACCAAGCGCGGCGCCCACCTCGCGCTCTCCCTCGAACGGCTCGACGAGCTCGTGGCGCGGCCCGTCCAGCGCATCGGGCTGTCCGCGACGGTGCGGCCCCATGAAGAGGTGGCGCGGTTCCTCGCCGGCACGCGTCCGGTCTCGATCGTGGCCCCGCCGTCGGGCAAGCGGTTCGACCTGCGGGTCACGGTCCCGGTCGACGACCTCGGCGACCTGTCGGGCGAGGCGGGCGGGTCGGTGTGGCCGCACGTCGAGGAGGCGATCCTCGACCAGGTGCTCGCGCACCGATCCACCATCGTGTTCGCGAACTCGCGCCGTCTCGCCGAACGCCTGACGGCCCGGCTGAACGAGCTCTGGGCCGAGCGCACGGCGCCCGACGACGACGGCGCCGACGCGGACGCGCCGGTGGCGGAGGTCGCCGCCGTCGGCGCCGGCGCCGAGCTGCCGGCCGAGGCATCCGTCGTCGTGCGCACCCCGCCGGTCGCGACCGCCGGGCGCCGACCGCCCGCCGAACTGCCCGGCGCATCGGGCATCACGGGCGGAGCCGAGCCCATCATCGCGCGGTCGCACCACGGCTCGGTCAGCAAGGAGGAGCGCGCGCTCGTCGAGGCCGACCTCAAGGGCGGGCGCCTGAAGTGCGTGGTCGCGACCTCGAGCCTCGAGCTCGGCATCGACATGGGCGCGGTCGACCTCGTCATGCAGGTCGAGTCGCCGCCGTCGGTCGCGAGCGGCCTGCAGCGCATCGGCCGCGCGGGCCACCAGGTCGGCGAGGTCTCGAAGGGCGTGCTGTTCCCGAAGCACCGCGCCGACCTGCTGCATTCCGCGGTCGTCGCCGAGCGCATGGTCGAGGGCGCGATCGAGCCCATGCGCATCCCCGCGAACCCGCTCGACGTGCTCGCGCAGCAGACCGTCGCGGCCGCGGCGATCGACGAGTGGGAGGTCGAGCACTGGTTCGACGTCGTCCGGCGCGCGGCGCCGTTCGGCTCGCTCCCGCGCTCGGCGTTCGACGCGACCCTCGACCTGCTCTCGGGTCGCTACCCGTCGGACCGGTTCGGCGAGCTGCGACCGCGCATCGTCTGGGACCGCGACGCCGGCACGATCACGGGCCGACGGGGCGCGCAGCGCCTCGCGGTCACGAGCGGCGGCACGATCCCCGACCGCGGGCTGTTCGGCGTGTTCATGATCGGCGACGCCGGTCCGGGCCGGCGGGTCGGGGAACTCGACGAGGAGATGGTCTACGAGTCTCGCGTGGGCGACGTCTTCGCGCTGGGGGCGACGAGTTGGCGCATCCAGGAGATCACGCACGACCGCGTGCTCGTCTCGCCCGCGTTCGGCGAGCCCGGTCGCCTGCCGTTCTGGAAGGGCGACGGCATCGGGCGCCCCGCGGAGCTCGGTGCGGCGATCGGGGCGTTCATCGGCGAGCTCGCGGCGGCCGACGAACCGACCGCGCTCGCCCGGACCGCGGCGGCCGGCCTCGACGAGCGCGCCGGCGCGAACCTCGTGCGCTTCATCGCCGACCAGCGCGAGGCGACGCGCATCGTGCCCGACGCCGAGCACCTCGTCGTCGAGCGGTTCCGCGACGAGCTGGGGGACTGGCGGATCGTGCTGCACTCGCCCTACGGCATGCGCGTGCACGCGCCGTGGGCACTCGCGGTCGACGCGCGCGTGATGGAGCGCCTCGGTGTCGAGGCGCACGCCGTCGCGAGCGACGACGGCATCGTGCTGCGGATTCCCGACACCGCCGACGAGCCGCCCGGCAGCGAGCTCTTCGAGTTCGACCCGGAGGAGCTCGCCCAGCTCGCCACCGAGCGCGTCGGCGACTCGGCGCTCTTCGCGTCGCGCTTCCGCGAGTGCGCCGCGCGCGCCCTCCTCCTGCCGCGGCAGAACCCGGGCCGGCGCTCGCCGCTGTGGCAGCAGCGCCAGAAGGCGTCGCAGCTGCTCGAGGTCGCACGCGACTACCCCGACTTCCCCGTCGTGCTCGAGGCCGTGCGCGAGTGCCTGCAGGACGTCTACGACCTGCCAGCGCTCACGGCGCTCGCCGAGCGCATCCGGGGCCGGCGGGTCCGGTTCGTCGACGTCGCGACCGAGACCGCGAGCCCGTTCGCCGCGAGCCTGCTCTTCGGCTACGTGGGCGCGTTCATGTACGAGGGCGACGCCCCGCTCGCCGAGCGGCGCGCGGCCGCGCTCTCGCTCGACCCCGGCCTCCTCGCGGAGCTGCTCGGCACGGTCGAGCTCCGCGAGCTCCTCGACCCGGTCGTGGTCGAGGAGACCGAGCGGATGCTCCAGCGTCGCCACCCCGATCGCCTCGCCCGTGGCGAGGAGGGCGTCGCCGACCTGCTCCGCGAGCTCGGACCGCTCACCGACGCCGAGATCTCCGAGCGGGTCGACGAGTCGACGGATGCCGCGGCATCCGTCACCGCGCTCGTCGCCGCGCGCCGCGCCGCCCGCGTGCGGTTCGCGGGAACCGGATGGGTCGCCGCCGTCGAGGACCTCAGCCGACTCAGGGACGCACTCGGCGTGCCGATCCCGCCCGGCCTGCCCGACGCGTTCGGCGAGGCCGTGCGCGACCCGCTCGGCGACCTCGTGAGCCGCTACGCCCGGACCCACGGCCCGTTCACGACGACCGCGGTCGCCGAGCGGTTCGGCATCGGCGGCGCGATCGCGCACACCGCCCTCGCGCGGCTCGCGGGCGAGCGTCGACTCGTCGAGGGCGCGTTCCTTCCCCACGGCAGCGGCGCCGAGTGGTGCGACGCCGAGGTGCTGCGCCGGCTCCGTCGCCGCTCGCTCGCCGCGCTGCGCGAGGAGGTCGAGCCGGTCGCGCCGCGCGAGTTCGGCCGGTTCCTGCCCGACTGGCAGCACGTCGGCGGGCGCCTCCGCGGGGTCGACGGCGTCGCGGCGGTGATCGAACAGCTCGAGGGCGTGCGGATCCCGGCGTCGGCGTGGGAGTCGCTCGTGCTCCCCGCCCGGGTCGGCGACTACCGGCCGGAGTTCCTCGACGAGCTCACCGCGAGCGGCGAGGTGCTGTGGGTCGGCCAGGGCGCCCTGGCCGGCGACGACGGCTGGGTCGGCCTGCACCTCGCCGACACCGCGAAGCTCACGATGCAGGCCCCCGTCGACCAGCCGCTCGACGCGATCGAGACCGAGCTGCTCGCCGTGCTCGGCGGCGGTGGGGCGTACTTCTTCCGCCAGCTCGCCGAGGCGGTCGGCGCCACCGAGGACGCACCGGTCCTCGACGCGCTCTGGCGGCTCGCGTGGGCCGGGCTCGTCACGAACGACACGTTCGCGCCGGTCCGCGGCCTCCTCACGGGCGGCGGCGCGCACAAGACGCGCTCGACGACGCCGCGGGCGCGCATCCGCGGACGCGCCGTCTCGCGTCGTGCGCTCGCGCAGGCGGCCGCCGCAGCGGAGGGCGCGCGCTCGCCGCGCTCGGCTCCGCCGCGCGCCGCCGGGCGGTGGTCGGTGCTGCCGGTGCCGAGCGACGCCGCCACGCCGCGCGCGCACGCCCTCGGCGAGACCCTGCTCGAACGCTACGGCGTCGTCACGCGCGGCTCGGTCGTGGCCGAGGACCACCTCGGCGGGTTCGCACTCGCGTACCGCACGCTCGCCGGGTTCGAGGAGACCGGTCGCGTGCGACGCGGGTACTTCGTCGACGGCCAGGGCGGCGCGCAGTTCGCGACGAGCGCGGCCGTCGACCGGCTGCGGCAGGCGCCGCAGGGCGCCGCCGTCGCCCTCGCCGCGACCGACCCCGCGAACCCGTTCGGCGCGGCCCTCGACTGGCCCGAACCGACCGTCGAGCTCACGCACCGTCCCGCCCGCAAGGCCGGCGCCGTCGTCGCGATCGTCGACGGCGAGGCCGCGTTCTACCTCGAGCGCGGCGGACGCACCGCGCTCGTCTTCACCGACGACGACGCCGTGCTCGTGCAGGGAGCGACCGCGCTCGCCGAGGCGCTCGCACGGGCTCGCGGGGCGCGGTTCCGCGTCGAGACCGTGAACGGCGCGGGCGTGTTCGGGTCGGTGCTCGACGCGCCGCTCCGCGGCGTGGGATTCCGCGAGACGCCGCAGGGCCTCCGATTCGAGGCGAGGGGCTGATGCCCGAGGGCGACACCGTCTTCCGAGCGGCCCGCCGGCTCGACGACGTGCTCGCGGGGCGCACCGTCCTCCGGAGCGACCTCCGGGTCCCCGCCTACGCGACGGTCGACCTCGCCGGCGAGACGATCCACTCGGTCGGCAGCCGCGGCAAGCACCTGCTCATGCGCATCGGCGACGTGGTGCTGCACACGCACCTCAAGATGGAGGGCGAGTGGCGCGTCATCCCGCCGGGCCGACGCTGGCCGCGGCCCGCGCACCGCGCCCGCGCGATCATCGAGACGACGGATGCCACGGCCGTCGGCTTCGACCTCGGACTCGTCGAGGTGTTCCCGGCCGTCGAGGAGGCCGACCGGCTCGGCCACCTCGGGCCCGACCTGCTCGGGCCCGACTGGGATGCCATGGAGGCGATGCGGCGTCTCGCCGCCGAACCGGACGTGCCGGCGGTCGTCGCGCTCGCCGACCAGCGGAAGCTCGCCGGCCTCGGCAACGTCCTCGTCAACGAGGTGTGCTTCCTGCGCGGCATCCGCCCCGACCGACCGATCGGCGAGGTCGACCTCGCGCCGACGGTCGACCTCGCGCGCCGGGTCATCCATGCCAACCGCGACCGCCTCGAACGCACCACGACGGGCGACACGCGGCCGGGCCGGCGGCTCTGGGTCTACGCGCGCGCGGGCGAGCCGTGCCGACGCTGCGGCACGCGCATCGAGCACGGCCGGTTCGGCCGCAACGACCTCGAACTCCGCGAGACGTACTGGTGCCCGCACTGCCAGCGGTGAGCCGGAGACGGGGCGGGGCGAATCGCGGCCCGTGGTCGAGCAGCACGCGAAGCGCGCGTATCGAGACCTAGGAGACCGGTCCGGTCCACTTCTCGCCGGGACCCTTGCCGAGTTCGTCGGGGATCGTCGACGCCTCGCGGAACGCCAGCTGCAGCGAGCGGAGGCCGTCGCGCAGCGATCGCGCGTGCATGTCGCTGATCTCGGGCGCACCCGCCGTGATGAGGCCCGCGAGCGCGTTGATGAGCTTGCGCGCCTCGTCGAGGTCGGTCTGCGACTCGGGGTCGTCGGCGAGGCCGACCTTGACCGCGGCGGCGCTCATGAGGTGCACGGCCGCCGTCGTGATGACCTCGACCGCGGGCACCTCGGCGATGTCGCGCGTGGCGTCGGCGACCGCGTCGGCCGCACCCGGATCGACGCCGGCCGGCGCAGGCGTCTCGGGGCGGTCGTGCTCGGGCGCACGCGTGGACTCGGGCGAAGTGTCGCTCACCGGGGGATTCCTCTGCTAGACTACTGCGGGCTCCGGGGCCAGTCCCCGGTACGAAAGTGGAGAGACTCCCACCCGCGCATACCGCTTCAACAAGGTTACCGGGTCGTTCGCACTCCCCTTCCCCGCTCACGCGGGGGAGGAGCAAGGGTGCCGCATGAGCCCGCGGTGGGAATCCGCGGGGCGTCATCGCGTGGATTTCCGCTCTCGTCTTCGGGCGGCATCCGTCTCCCGAAGGGCTGGAAACCAGTTCGAGTAGAGGAGACTCGCATCAGCGATCCGCGTACCAATGACCGTATCCGCGTTCCCGAGGTCCGCCTCGTGGGCCCCGGGGGAGAGCAGGTCGGCGTCGTGAAGATCGAGGTGGCACTGCGGCTCGCGCAGGAGGCCGACCTCGATCTCGTCGAGGTCGCGCCGAACTCCCGTCCGCCGGTCGTCAAGATCATGGACTACGGCAAGTACAAGTACGAGGCTGCGCAGAAGGCGAAGGAAGCCCGGCGCAACCAGGCGAACACGATCCTCAAGGAGGTTCGGTTCCGCCTCAAGATCGACAAGCACGACTACGAGACCAAGATGAAGCGCGCCGTCGGCTTCCTGAAGTCCGGCGACAAGGTCAAGGCCATGATCCTGTTCCGCGGACGCGAGCAGTCGCGTCCCGAGATGGGCGTCCGCCTCCTGCAGCGCTTCGCGGAGGACGTCGCCGAGTACGGCACCGTCGAGCACAACCCGACGATCGACGGACGCAACATGGTCATGGTCATCGCCCCCCTCAAGAACAAGTCCGAGGCCAAGGCCGAGGCGAATGCACAGCGTGCTGCGGCGAAGCAGCGCCCGGCGGCGGATGCCGCGGGCGAGTCGTCGCAGACGGCCGCGGCCGACGAGGCCTAGGCCAGTACGACGTCCGCCACCTCGGTGGCGGCAGATCCAAGGAGAGAGACGAGAGATGCCGAAGCAGAAGACCCACTCCGGGTCCAAGAAGCGCTTCAAGGTCACCGGCAGCGGCAAGATCAAGAAGCAGCAGGCCGGCATGCGCCACAACCTCGAGGGCAAGTCCTCGGTGCGCACCCGCCGCCTGAACCAGGACAAGGTCGCCTCGGCGCCCGACACCAAGGTCATCAAGAAGCTGCTCGGTCGCTGAGCGACGAGACCCGGTAAGGAAGAGACACAGTCATGGCAAGAGTCAAGCGCGCAGTCAACGCGCACAAGAAGCGTCGGGTCATCCTCGAGCGCGCAGAGGGCTACCGCGGTCAGCGGTCGCGCCTCTACCGCAAGGCGAAGGAGCAGGTCACCCACTCGCTCGTCTACTCGTACAACGACCGCCGCAAGAAGAAGGGCGACTTCCGTCGCCTCTGGATCCAGCGGATCAACGCCGCTGCGCGCCAGAACGGCATCACGTACAACCGCCTGATCCAGGGCCTCGGCCTCGCGGGCATCGAGGTCGACCGTCGCATCCTCGCCGACCTCGCGGTCAACGAGCCGGCGACCTTCGCTGGCCTCGTCGAGGCCGCCAAGAAGGCGCTCCCGAGCGACGTCAACGCTCCGAAGAACGCGGCCTAGTCTCCGCTTCGGTCCGAACGGCCCGGCACCCCGTGGTGCCGGGCCGTTCGTCGTCCGCGGGCGGATGCCGCGGCGAGCCCGGAGCACGGCCGCGGCGAGGGAGCGGCGGCGCCGTGGCATCCGTCGCTAGGCTGGACGTGTGCTGGAGAACCCGAGGTCGCCGCGAGTGCGGGCCGTCGCCAAGCTCGCGAAGAAGCCCGCACGCGCCGAGACGGGCATGTTCCTGCTCGAGGGGCCGCAGGCGGTCGCCGAGGCGCTCACGTTCCGCCCGCAGCTCGTGGTGGAGCTCTACGCGACGCCGACCGCACTCGAGCGGTACTCCGACATCGGCGACACGGCGATCGACGCGGGCGTCGACGTCGAGTACGTCACCGAGGAGGTCCTGAACGCGATGGCCGACACGGTCACGCCGCAGGGCTTCGTCGCGGTCTGCCACCAGTTCCCCACCGCGGTGAAGGACGTGTTCGCGTCGCACCCGAAGCTCGTCGCGATCCTCGAGGAGGTGCGCGACCCCGGCAACGCGGGCACCATCGTGCGCGCCGCCGACGCGGCCGGCGCCGACGCGGTCGTCTTCACGGGCCGCGCCGTCGACCTCTACAACCCCAAGGTCGTCCGCTCCTCGACCGGGTCGATCTTCCACCTGCCGGTCGCTGTGGGCGCCGAGCTCGAGGACGTCCTCGCGCGCGCCCGGGAGGTCGGCCTCACGATCCTCGCCGCCGACGTCAAGGGAGACGACCTCCTCGAGGCACGTCGCGACGGCGTGCTCGCGCAGCCGACCGCCTGGCTGTTCGGAAACGAGGCCCGCGGACTGCCCGAGGAGAAGCTCGCCCTGGCGGACCGGGTCGTCACGGTGCCCATCTACGGGCACGCCGAGTCGATGAACCTCGCGACCGCGGCATCCGTGTGCCTGTACGAGAGCGCATTCGCGCAGCGCAGTTGAGGTAACGGAACGGTAAACCCCCAGTCCGGGCGGTGGCCGCGGACCCTCCCCGAGCCCTAGTTTGGGGGGTATGCCGGCCGACACCGCTCCTCGCACGTCGAACATCTCGGTCCGACGGGGCGAGCCCCTCGTCGTGATCGACCACGTCGACAAGTACTTCGGCGACCTGCACGTCCTGAACGACATCAACACGGTGGTCAACCGCGGCGAGGTCGTCGTCGTCATCGGGCCCTCGGGCTCGGGCAAGTCCACGCTGTGCCGCGCGATCAACCGGCTCGAGACCATCGACTCGGGCACCATCACGATCGACGGCGACGTCCTCCCGGAGGAGGGCGCGGCGCTCGCGAAGCTCCGCGCCGACGTCGGCATGGTCTTCCAGTCGTTCAACCTGTTCGCCCACAAGACCGTCCTCGAGAACATCACGCTCGCGCCGATCCGGGTCAAGCGGATGTCCCGCAAGGACGCCGAGGCCAAGGCCATGGAGCTCCTCGAGCGCGTCGGCGTCGCCGACCAGGCGAAGAAGATGCCGGCGCAGCTCTCCGGCGGCCAGCAGCAGCGCGTCGCGATCGCCAGGTCGCTCGCGATGAACCCGAAGCTCATCCTCATGGACGAGCCGACGAGCGCCCTCGATCCCGAGATGATCAACGAGGTCCTCGACGTGATGGTCGAGCTCGCGGAGGAGGGCATGACGATGATCGTCGTCACCCACGAGATGGGCTTCGCCCGCAAGGCGGCCGACCGCGTGCTGTTCATGTCGGACGGCGCCATCGTCGAGGAGGCCGTCCCGGCCCAGTTCTTCGACCACCCCACGACCGATCGCGCGAAGGACTTCCTGTCGAAGATCCTCGCGCACTAGACCTCCGCTGCCACGAGCGGCGGGGACCCGAACGACACGAGAGATGAGGCACGACATGAGACGCAGCAGAATCGCCCTGGTCGCCGCAGCGGCCGCGACCGCGCTCCTGTTCGCCGGCTGCGCCGGCGACGCCGGCACCCCCGGCGACGACGGCGCGGAGCCGAGCGTCGAGGAGGCGCCCGAGTTCGAGGAGGGCACGACGATGGCGGCGCTCGCCGAGGCGGGCACGGTCACCGTCGGCACCAAGTTCGACCAGCCGCTCTTCGGCCTGGTCGGCCCCGACGGCGTGCCCGTCGGGTTCGACGTCGAGATCGCCAAGATCATCGCCGGCGAGCTCGGCATCGCGCCGGAGGACATCGAGTGGGTCGAGACCGTGTCGGCGAACCGGGAGCCGTTCATCGAGAACGGCCAGGTCGACTTCGTCGTCGCGACGTACACGATCAACGACGAGCGCAAGGAGGTCGTCGACTTCGCCGGGCCGTACTTCGAGGCGGGCCAGTCGATCCTCGTGCTCGCCGACAACGAGGACATCACGAGCGAGGACGACCTCGTCGGGCAGCCCGTCTGCTCGGTCACCGGATCGACTCCCGCGCAGAACCTCCGGGACCTCGGCGCGAACGTCATCGAGACCGATACCTACAGCAACTGCCTCCAGCCCCTCCGCGAGGGCGAGGCCGTGGCCGTCTCGACCGACAACGTGATCCTGGCCGGCCTGGTCGACCAGAACCCGGGCGAGTTCAAGGTCGTCGGCGAGCCGTTCACCGAGGAGCCCTACGGCATCGGCGTCATGCTCGGCGACGACGACTTCCGTTCGTGGATCAACGACGTCCTCGAGCAGTCCTACGAGGACGGCTCGTACGAGGCGGCGTGGGATGCCACGGCGGGCACCGTGCTCGAGTTCCGCGAGCCGCCGGCCGTCGACCGGTACTGATCCCCACGGAGGTCCGGGCGTCCGAGCGACGCCCGGACCTCCCGGGTCCGCAGGCCCGACCGCACGGAAAGGACGCGCGTGGACGCGATCATCGACAACCTCGACCTCTACCTCCAGGGGTTCGGAACGACGCTGCTGCTCCTGGTGGTCTCGGGGCTCGCGGCGCTCGTCATCGGCACCCTGGTCGCGGCGATGCGCATCTCGCCGGTGCCGTCGCTCCGGTGGTTCGCGACCGTGTACACGGAATTCGTCCGCAACACCCCGCTGACCCTCGTCCTGTTCTTCTGCATCTTCGTCCTGCCCCTGCTCGACGTGCGACTCGACTTCGTCACCCGCGCGATCATCGGGCTGTCGGTGTACACGTCGCCGTTCGTCGCCGAGGCGCTGCGCTCGGGCGTGAACGGCGTCCCGGTGGGCCAGGCGGAGGCCGCCCGGAGCGTCGGATTCGGCTTCCGCCAGACCGTCGGCCTCATCGTGCTCCCGCAGGCCTTCCGGATGACGATCCCGCCGCTCATCAACGTGTTCATCGCGCTCACGAAGAACACCTCCGTCGCGGGCGGCTTCTTCGTGGTCGAGCTCTTCGCCGTGGGCCGCACCGTCGCGAACGCCCGCGGCGACCAGGTGATCCCGGTGCTCCTCGGCGTCGCCGCCTTCTACCTGCTCATCACGGTGCCGCTCGGCTTGCTCGCGGCCAGACTCGAACGACGTTGGGTGGTGCAGCGATGACGAACGTCCTCTTCGACGCCCCGGGCCCGGTGGCCCGTCGCAACTCCCTGATCGCCTCGATCGCGGGCGGGATCGCCATCCTCGGCGGCCTCGCCTGGATCTTCTTCACCCTGAACGCCCCACGCGGCGAGCTGCCCGGCTACTTCGACCCGTCGCGGTGGGACATCTTCGCCGACCCGACGGTCTGGCGCTACATCTTCGTGGCGGGTGTCTGGGGCACGCTCCGCGCCGCGCTCACCGCGGCGGTGTTCGCCGTCGCGCTCGGCATCGTCTTCTCGCTGCTGCGCAGCGCGCAGACGGCGTGGATCCGCATCCCGACGGCGATCGTGCTCGAGTTCGTGCGCGGCATGCCCGTGCTGCTCATGATGCTCTTCATCCTGCTCGTGCTGAACACGGGCTCGTTCTGGGCGGTCGTCGCCGCGCTCACGCTCTACAACGGCGCGCTCATCGGCGAGGCCCTGCGCGCCGGCCTCGCGTCGCTGCCCCGCGGCCAGCGCGAGGCGGGGCTCAGCCTCGGCATGCGGCCCATGCAGTCGAAGATGCTCATCGAGTTCCCGCAGGCGTTCCGCCAGATGCTGCCGATCATCATCGCCCAGCTGGTGGTGCTCCTGAAGGACACCTCGCTCGGCTACATCGTCGGCTACGTCGAGCTGCTCCGAGTCAACATGAACCAGCTCGCGAGCTTCTACGGCAACTACTACCTGTTCTCGTTCTTCATCGTCACGCTCGTGCTCTACCTCGCGATGAACCTGGCGCTGTCGTGGTTCGCGCGGTGGGTCGCGAAGCGCACGGCCCGCCGGACCGGGCAGAAGCCGCCGAACCCCGACGAGGAGGACGAGGAGCTGCTGAAGGGCGTGGCGAAGGCGAACGCCGAGGCACGGCAGATGGGCCAGGGCTCGGTCTAGCCGCGCGCGGGTGCGCTCGCGCCACGACTAGACTCGTTGTTCGTGTCCGAGCCCCTCCAGATCACCGAACCGGCCGTCGCGGCCGCGGTCGACGCGGCCCTCGCCGCGATCGCCGCCGCGGGCGACTCCGCCGCGCTCAAGGCCGTCCGCGCCGAGCACACCGGCGAGAAGTCGACCCTCGCGCGACTGAACGCGTCGCTCCGCGACGTCCCCAACGACCAGAAGGCCGCCCTCGGCAAGCTCGTGGGCGGCGCCCGCGGCCGCGTGAACCAGGCGTTCGCGGCCCGCGAGGCCGAGATCCTCGAGGCCGAGGCCGAGGCGCAGCTGGCCGCCGAGGCGGTCGACGTCACGGCGCTGCCGTCGCGCTTCACGGCGGGGGCGCGGCATCCGCTCGCGCTGCTGCAGGACCGGGTGTGCGACGTCTTCACCGGCATGGGCTGGGAGATCGCCGAGGGGCCCGAGGTCGAGAGCGAGTGGTTCAACTTCGACGCGCTGAACTTCGACGCCGACCACCCGGCGCGGGCCATGCAGGACACGTTCTTCGTCGACCCGCCCGAGGCGCACCTCGTCATGCGCACGCACACGAGCCCCGTCCAGGTGCGCTCGATGCTCGAGCGCGAGGTGCCGATCTACGTGCTCGCGCCCGGTCGCGTGTACCGCACCGACGAGTTCGATGCAACGCACCTGCCCGTGTTCATGCAGTTCGAGGGCCTCGCGGTCGACAAGGGTCTCACGATGGCCCACCTGCGCGGCACGCTCGACCACTTCGTGAAGTCGATCTTCGGCGATGAGGCCAAGGTTCGCCTGCGCCCGAGCTTCTTCCCGTTCACCGAGCCGTCGGCCGAGCTCGACTTCTGGCACCCGACCTTCAAGGACGGCCCGCGCTGGATCGAGTGGGGCGGCTGCGGCATGGTGCACCCGAACGTGCTCCGTGCGGCCGGCATCGACCCGGAGGTCCACACCGGGTTCGCCTTCGGCATGGGCATCGAGCGCGGGCTCATGCTCCGCAACGACGTCCAGGACATGCGCGACATGGCCGAGGGCGACATCCGCTTCTCCCAGCAGTTCGGAATGGTGGTCTAGAGACATGCGAGTTCCCCTCAGCTGGCTCGCCGAGTACGTCGATCTCCCGCCGGGCACGTCACTCGACGACGTGCACGCCGCGCTCGTGCGCGTGGGGCTCGAGGAGGAGGACGTGCACACGTTCGACCTCCAGGGTCCGATCGTCGTCGGCGAGGTCCTCGAGTTCGTCGAGGAGCCGCAGTCCAACGGCAAGACCATCCGCTGGTGCCAGGTGCGCGTCGCGCCCGAGGGCGAGCCGGCCGCCGACGGCGGCGACGCCGTGCACGGCATCGTCTGCGGAGCGCGCAACTTCCTCGTCGGAGACAAGGTCGTGGTGACCCTGCCCGGCTCCGTGCTGCCCGGTCCGTTCCCGATCGCGGCGCGCAAGACCTACGGCCACGTGTCGGACGGCATGATCGCGTCGGCCAAGGAGCTCGGGCTCGGCGAGGACCACGACGGCATCCTGCGTCTCTCGACGCTCGGCATCGACGCGCCCGTCGGCACCGACGCGATCGCGCTGCTCGGCCTCGACGACGCGGCGGTCGAGATCAACGTCACGCCCGACCGCGGGTACGCGTTCTCGATCCGCGGCGTCGCCCGCGAGTACGCCCACGCGACGGGCGCGGTCTACCGCGACCCGGCCGCGCAGGTCGCGGCGGCGACGGTGCCCATGGATCCAGGCTCGGCGGACGCCTTCCCCGTCGCGGTCCGCGACGAGGCGCCGATCCGGGGCCGCGTCGGCGCGAGCGTGTTCGCGACGCGCATCGTGCGCGGCATCGACCCGACCCGGCCCACGCCGGCATGGATGGTCGCGCGGCTGAAGCTCGCCGGCATCCGCTCGCTCTCGCTGCCCGTCGACATCACGAACTACGTGATGCTCGAGCTCGGCCAGCCGATCCACGGCTACGACCTCGATGCGCTGCGGGGCGGCATCGTCGTCCGCCGCGCGACGGCGGGGGAGACCCTCGAGACGCTCGACGGCAAGGTGCGCACGCTCCACGCGGAGGACCTCCTGATCACCGACGACCGCGGGCCGATCGGCCTCGCTGGGGTCATGGGCGGCGCCACGACCGAGATCGGCGAGGCGACGACCAACGTGCTCATCGAGGCCGCGAACTTCGACCCCGTGTCGATCGCGCGCACCGCGCGGCGGCACAAGCTGCCGAGCGAGGCGTCCAAGCGATTCGAGCGCGGCGTCGACCCCGCGGTCGCGGGTGCGGCAGCCGCGCGCGTCGCGCAGCTGCTCGTGGACCTCGCCGGCGGAACCGCCGACGAGACCGGCTCGCTCCTCCACGAGGCGCCGGCGCGCGAGGCGATCCGCCTCCCCGACGGGTTCGTGACCGGGCTCATCGGGGTCGAGTACACCGCCGACGAGGTGCACGACGCGCTCGCCGAGATCGGCGGCGCAGTGACCCGCGTCGACGGCGGCTTCGATGTCGTCCCGCCGTCGTGGCGGCCCGACCTCACCGCGAACGTCGATCTCGCGGAGGAGGTCGCGCGCCTGCTGGGCTACGACCGCATCCCGTCGGTCCTGCCCGTCGCCCCGCCCGGGCGCGGCCTCACGCGATCGCAGCGCGTGCGCCGCGGCGTCGCCGACGCGCTCGCGGCCGCGGGCGCGACCGAGGTGCTCGCGTTCCCGTTCGTGTCCGAGGCCGAGAACGCCGTCTACGGCTCGCCCGACGGCTCGCCGGTCGCGGGCGTGAGGCTCGCGAACGCGCTCGACGCGACCGTGCCGTTCCTGCGCCGCTCGTTGATCCCCGGCCTCATCGGGGTGGCGCGCCGCAACCTGTCGCGGGGCTTCACCGACCTCGACGTGTACGAGCTCGGCCTCGTCTTCCTGCCCGAGGCGGGTCGCGCGTACGGCACGGCCGAACTGCCGATCGGCTGGGAGCGCCCGTCCGAGGCGGTGCTCGACGAGCTGAACGACGGCATCCCCGCGCAGCCCCGTCACGTCGGCGTGCTGCTCGCGGGTGACCTGCAGCACAAGCAGCCCGGCCGGGCCGCGGAGCCCGCGGGCATCGCCGACGCGCTCGACGCGGTCCGCCGCATCGCACACGCCGCCGGGGCCGAGGTCGAGTTCGCGCAGGGGTCGCACCAGGCGATGCATCCCGGCCGGACCGCCGAGGTGCGCGTGGCCGGGCAGTTCGTCGGCTACGCGGGCGAGCTGCACCCGAAGCTCACCGCCGAGGCCGACCTCCCGCGCGTGGTCGCCGTCGCCGAGGTCGACCTCGACGCGATCATCGCGCTCGCGAGCGACGCGGTCGAGGCGCGCCCCATCGGCACGCTCCCCGCGGCGACGCAGGACCTCTCGCTCGTCGTCGGCGCCGAGGTCCCGGCCGCGGTCGT
Source organism: Agromyces luteolus (assembly GCF_009729855.1). Classification (GTDB taxonomy): domain Bacteria; phylum Actinomycetota; class Actinomycetes; order Actinomycetales; family Microbacteriaceae; genus Agromyces; species Agromyces luteolus. Next base: position 31,984 of record NZ_WODA01000019.1, read on the forward strand.
CGCGGCCGCGGTCCGCGAGGGCGCGGGCGAGCTCCTCGAGCAGCTGCAGCTCGTCGACGACTACCGCGGGCAGGGGCTGCCGGAGGGCTCGAAGAGCCTGACGTTCGCGCTGCGCTTCCGGGCCGGCGACCGCACCCTCACCGCCGCCGAGGCGAGCGATGCCAAGATGGCCGGCGCGGCGCTCGCGGCCGAGCGCACCGGGGCGGCGATCCGCGAGTAGCGGCATCCGTCGTCCCGACGTCGAGGGCGTCCCGCCGGGCACGGCGCGGGCGCCCTCGCGCGTCGGTCGCCGACGCCGACGCCGCCGCCTCGCGCCGCGCAGCCTCGCGCCGCGCCGCCTTGCGCCGCGCCGGACGCGCGGATCGGATCCTCGCCGTGCCGCCCCTGCGGCGGTACCGTTGAGCATGGCCGAAGCGAAGACGGTTCCCACGGGAGCCTCGGTGTCGGAGTTCCTCGACGCGGTCGAACCCGCCGGCCGTCGCGACGACGGGCGGGCGCTCCGCGAACTCTTCGATCGCGTGACCGACACCGACGCGGTCATGTGGGGCCCGACGATCGTCGGGTACGGGTTGCACCACTACCGCTACGACTCGGGCCGCGAGGGAGACATGCCGGTCGTCGGGTTCTCGCCGCGGAAGGCGTCGATCTCGCTGTACGGACTGCAGACCCCGGGCGCCGACGAGCTCATCGACCGGCTCGGCAAGGTCAAGGTCGGGGCCGGATGCCTCTGGGTCGGCCGCCTCTCGACCGTCGACCTCGGGGTGCTCGAGGCGCTCGTCGATCGGGCCTGGGTGCGCACGCGCGGCGACGACGTCTGATCGACGCCGCCACGAGGCATCCGCTCGATCGCGTCGTCACGCGATTTGCACGGCGCCCGCGCAGGCGACTAGGGTCGCCGCATGTCCACCACCCGGCACGCCGAGACCGCGCACGTCGTGCGTGCCGACGTGCTGCGCGGCCGACGTCGGGGCGAGCGCCGAATCCAGGCGACTCCCGCGGCGGCCTGAGCCTGCCGCCCGGGGTGTCGCCGGAGCCGTCACCCCGATCGTTCAGCCCAATAAGGTGGATTCCATGACGTTTACCGTCGCCGTCTCCGGCGCGTCCGGCTATGCGGGCGGGGAGCTGCTGCGCCTCCTCGCCGACCATCCCGAGTTCGACGTGCGGACCGTGACCGCGCACTCGAACGCCGGCCAGCCGCTCACCGCCGTCCAGCCGCACCTGCGCAGCTACACGCACCTCACGCTCAAGGAGACCTCGGCCGAGACCCTCGCCGGGCACGACGTGGTCTTCCTCGCCCTGCCCCACGGCGCGTCGGGCGCGATCGCGGCCGAGCTCGCCGCGGACACGCTCGTGATCGACTGCGGTGCCGACCACCGGCTCGAGGACGCCGGCGACTGGGCGGCGTTCTACGGCGGCGACTTCCACGGCGCGTGGGAGTACGGCGTGCCCGAGCTGCCGCGCCTCTCGGGCACGCAGCGCACGCGGCTGGCCCGCACGCGGCGCATCGCCGCACCGGGTTGCAACGCCTCGACGGTGTCCATCTCGCTCGCGCCCGGCATCCGCGCCGGCGTCATCGAGGACGCCGACCTCGTCTCGGTGCTCGCCGTCGGGCCGTCGGGCGCCGGTCGGGCGCTCAAGGCGCACCTCCTCGGCTCCGAGATCCTCGGCTCGGCGAACCCGTATGCCGTCGGCGGCACGCATCGCCACATCCCCGAGATCCAGCAGGCGCTGCGCTGGGCGGGCGCGGCGTCGCCGACGATCTCGTTCACGCCCGTGATCGTGCCGATGTCCCGCGGCATCCTCGCGACCTCGACCGCACGGGTCGTGCCGGGGACGGATGCGGCGACCGTGCGGGCGGCCTGGGAGGACGCGTACGCGGGGGAGCCCTTCGTGCAGGTCCTGCCCGAGGGCCAGTTCCCGCGCACGGCCGACGTGCTCGGAGCCAACACCGCGCTCATCGGCCTCGCTGTCGACGAGGCTGCGGGGCGCGTCGTCGTCGTGACCGCGGTCGACAACCTCGTGAAGGGCACCGCCGGCGCCGCCATCCAGTCCGCCAACATCGCCCTCAGCCTCGCCGAGGCGACCGGGCTCCCCGTGAACGGAGTCGCACCGTGAGCGTGACCGCACCCCAGGGATTCGACGCCGCCGGCATCGCGGCCGGCATCAAGCGCTCCGGCGCGCTCGACCTCGCCGTCATCGTGAACCGAGGCCCGCTGCAGGCGGGCGCCGCGGTCTTCACCTCGAACCGGGCGAAGGCGAATCCGATCCTGTGGTCCGAGCAGGTCGTCAAGGACGGCACGGTCGCCGCGATCGTGCTGAACTCCGGCGGTGCGAACTGCTTCACGGGGCCCGAGGGGTTCCAGGTCACGCACCGGACGGCGGAGGCCGCGGCATCCGCCCTCGGGATCTCGGCGGGCGACGTGCTCGTCTGCTCGACCGGGCTCATCGGCGACCAGCTCGACGGCGAGGTGCTCGAGGAGGGCGTGCTCTCCGCGGCGAACCGGCTCGCCGGCGACGAGGCGGCCGGAGCGGACGCGGCGCGCGCGATCATGACGACCGACACGAAGCCGAAGACGGTCGAGGTCGTGGTCGACGGATGGCGCATCGGCGGCATGGCGAAGGGTGCGGGCATGCTCGCGCCGGGCCTCGCGACGATGCTCGTGGTGCTGACGACCGACGCCGTCGTCGACTCGGCGGGCCTCCGCGCGGCGCTCCGCCGGGCCACGCGGGCGACGTTCGACCGCCTCGACTCCGACGGCTGCATGTCGACGAACGACCAGGTCACGCTGCTCGCGTCCGGCGCCTCGGGCGTCGCCCCCGACCCCGAGACCTTCGTCGAGGCGCTCACGACCGCGTGCCGCGACCTCGCACTGCAACTGCAGGGCGATGCCGAGGGCGCGAGCCACGACATCGCGATCGAGGTGCGCGGCGCCGTCACGGAGGACGACGCCGTCGAGGTGGGCCGCTCGATCGCCCGGAACAACCTCTTCAAGGCCGCGATCTTCGGCAACGACCCGAACTGGGGCCGGGTGCTCGCCGCGATCGGCACGACCTCCGCGCCGTTCGACCCGTACCTCGTCGACGTGACGATGAACGGCGTCCGGGTCTGCCACGCCGGGCGGCCCGATCGCCCGCGCGAGGACGTGGACCTCACGCCCCGCGCGACGAGCGTGATCGTCGAGCTGCACGCGGGCGAGGCATCCGCCACGATCTGGACGAACGACCTCACGCACGACTACGTGCACGAGAACAGCGCGTACTCGAGCTGAGCATGAGCGAGGAGCAGATGACCCCCGACGCCGACGCGTCCGCCGACGCCGACGCGCGCAGCGACGCGGCCGCCGCCGCCCGCAAGGCCGGAACCCTGATCGAGGCGCTGCCGTGGCTGAAGCGCTTCCACGGCGAGACGATCGTCGTGAAGTTCGGCGGCAACGCGATGGTGAGCCCCGAACTGCAGCGCGCGTTCGCTGAGGACATGGTGTACCTCCGCTACGCCGGCATCCGCCCGGTCGTCGTGCACGGCGGCGGCCCGCAGATCTCCTCGATGCTCGACCGGCTGGGCATCGCGAGCGAGTTCCGCGGCGGCTACCGGGTCACGACCCCCGAGACCATGGACGTCGTCCGCATGGTGCTGTCGGGCCAGGTGAACCGCGAGCTCGTGAGCCTCATCAACGAGCACGGCCCGCTCGCGGCCGGGCTCTCCGGTGAGGACGCGGGACTGTTCCGCGGCCGTCGTCGCGGCGCGATCGTCGACGGCGTCGAGGTCGACCTCGGACTCGTCGGCGATGTCGTGCAGGTCGACCCCGAGGCCGTGCTCGCGCAGCTCGACGCCGGCCGCATCCCCGTGGTGTCCTCGATCGCGCCCGACCTCGACCAGCCCGGCCAGTCGCTGAACGTCAACGCCGATTCGGCCGCCGCCTCGCTCGCGGTCGCGCTCGGCGCGGCGAAGCTCGTCATCCTGACCGACGTCGCGGGCCTCTACCGCGACTGGCCGAACCGCGACTCGCTCGTCTCCGAGATCGACGTGCCCGAGCTCGAGGCGCTGCTGCCGTCGCTCGAGTCGGGCATGATCCCGAAGATGACGGCGTGCCTCGAAGCGGTCGCGGGCGGCGTGCCGAAGGCCGCGATCATCGACGGCCGCGTGCCGCACTCGATCCTGCTCGAGATCTTCACGAGGCAGGGGATCGGCACCGAGGTCGTGCCCGCGGCCGTCGGCGCCGGGAACGGTGCCATGACGGATGCCGCGGGGGTGACCTCGTGACCGACGCGAACGAGTGGCGCGAGCACTACGCCCGCCGCATGATGAAGACGCTCGGCATGCCGCTCGCCAAGCTCGAGCGCGGCGAGGGCGCATGGGTCCAGGACGACGCCGGCACGTGGTACCTCGACTTCCTCGCCGGCATCGCCGTGAACTCGCTCGGGCATGCGCACCCCGTGTTCGTCGAGGCCGTGACGCGGCAGGCCTCGAAGCTCGCGCACGTGTCGAACTACTTCGCGACGGACCCCGCGCTCGAGCTGGCCGACCGGCTCACGCGACTCTCCGGCGCCGGCGACGCCGGGCGCGTGTGGTTCGGCAACTCGGGCGCCGAGGCGAACGAGGCCGCCTTCAAGCTCGCACGCCTGAACAACTCCGGCGGGGCCCGGACGCGTGTGCTCGCCCTGGTCGACGCGTTCCACGGCCGCACCATGGGCTCGCTCGCCCTGACCGGCAAGCCGGCGATGCGCGACGCGTTCGAACCGCTCCCCGGCGGGGTCACGCACATCCCCTCGACGATCGATGCGCTCGAGGCCGAGCTCGACGACTCCGTCGCGGCGCTGATCGTCGAGCCGATCAAGGGCGAGGCGGGCGTGCTCGAGCTGCCCGAGGGCTACCTGAAGGCGGCGCGCGACCTGACGCGCCGGCACGGTGCGCTCCTCGTCGTCGACGAGGTGCAGACCGGCGCGGGCCGGACGGGCGAGTGGTTCGCGTTCCAGCACGCCGGCATCGTGCCCGATGCGATCACCGTCGCGAAGGGCATCGGCGGGGGCATCCCGATCGGCGGGCTCGTGACGTTCGGTCACGCCTCCGACCTCTACTCGCGGGGCCAGCACGGTTCGACCTACGGAGGCAACCCGCTCTCGACCGCCGTGTCGAACGCCGTCCTGTCGGAGATCGAACGCGCCGGGCTCGTCGAGAACGCCGCACGCCGCGGCGCCGAGCTGCGCGACCGCGTGCTCGGCCTGGGCTCGCCGCTCGTCGCGGGCATGCGCGGGCGAGGGCTCCTCGCCGGGGTCGCGCTCAGCGAACCGGTCGCGTCCGACCTCTCCGCCGCGGCAATGCGGGCCGGCCTCATCGTCAATGCGGCGAACGACTCGACCATCCGCCTCGCCCCGCCGCTCATCATCGGCGATGCCGAACTCGACGAGTTCACCGACCGCTTCGGCCGCGCGCTCGAGACCGTCGCCGACGCCCGCTGACCCGGCCGCCCACCAGACCGAAGACCATCCCGCTCGCCCCGCGCAGAACGGAGCATCCATGACCCGCCACTTCCTCCGCGACGACGACATCACGCCCGCCGAGCAGGCCGAGATCCTCGACCTCGCGGTCCGCCTCAAGGCCGACCGCTGGGCCGAGACCCCGCTGGCTGGCCCGCAGACCGTCGCCGTCATCTTCGACAAGTCCTCGACCCGCACGCGCGTCTCCTTCGCGGTCGGCATCGCCGACCTCGGCGGTTCGCCGCTGATCATCTCGACCGCGAGCAGCCAGCTCGGCGGCAAGGAGACGCCGTCCGACACGGCACGCGTGCTCGAGCGGATGGTGTCGGCCATCGTCTGGCGCACCTACGCGCAATCCGGCCTCGACGAGATGGCCGCAGGCACCACGGTCCCCGTCGTCAACGCGCTCTCCGACGACTTCCACCCGTGCCAGCTGCTCGCCGACCTCCTCACGATCCGCGAGCACAAGGGCGACCTTGCCGGGCTCACGGTCGCCTTCCTGGGCGACGGCGCCTCCAACATGGCCCAGTCGTACGTGCTCGCGGGCGCGACGGCCGGCATGCACGTGCGGGTCGCCTCGCCCGAGGAGTTCGCGCCCGCGTCATCCGTCGTCGCCGACGCGGACCGCATCGCCGCCGCCACCGGAGGCTCGGTCGCGCTGTACACCGACGCCGCCGAGGCCGCGGCCGGCGCCGACGTCATCGTCACCGACACCTGGGTGTCGATGGGCAAGGAGGACGAGAAGGCGCACCGCGTCGCCACGTTCGGGGCCTATGCGGTCGACGCCGACCTGATGTCGCTCGCGAAGCCCGACGCCGTCTTCATGCACTGCCTGCCCGCCGACCGCGGCTACGAGGTGAGCGCCGACGTCATCGACGGCCCGCAGTCGATCATCTGGGACGAGGCGGAGAACCGGCTGCACGCGCAGAAGGCGCTGCTCGTCTGGCTCCTCGCCGGGAAGGACGCGTGAGCATGTCGGATCAGCACGGCACGAACGAGGGATCGCTCTGGGGCGCGCGCTTCGCCGGCGGACCCTCGCCCGAACTGCAGCGCCTGTCGAAGTCGACCCACTTCGACTGGCAGCTCGCTCCCTACGACCTCGCCGGGTCGCGCGCGCACGCCCGCGCGCTCGCCGCTGCGGGGTACCTCGAGGCCGACGAGCTCGACCGCATGATCGCGGGCCTCGACGCGCTCGAGCAGCGCGTGGCCGACGGCGAACTCGTCGCCGCCGATTCCGACGAGGACGTGCACGGCGCGCTCGAGGCCGCGCTCATCGCCGAGGTCGGCCCCGAGCTCGGCGGCAAGCTGCGCGCCGGCCGCAGCCGCAACGACCAGATCGCCACGCTCGTGCGCCTCTACCTGAAGGACCACGCGATCACGATCGGCCGCATGCTCGTGCACCTCATCGACGCGCTCTCGGCACAGGCCGACGCGCATCGCACGGCGATCATGCCCGGGCGCACCCACCTTCAGCACGCCCAGCCCGTGCTCCTCGCGCACCACCTGCTCGCGCACGGCTGGGCGCTCTCGCGCGACCTCGAGCGTCTCGTCGACTGGATGAAGCGCGCGGACGTCTCGCCCTACGGCGGCGGTGCCCTCGCCGGGTCGACGCTCGGCCTCGACGCGGCATCGGTCGCCCGAGACCTCGGCCTCGCGCACCCCGCCGAGAACTCGATCGACGGCACCGCGAGCCGCGACGTCGTCGCCGAGTTCGCGTTCGTCGCCGCCATGATCGGCATCGACCTCTCGCGCATCTCGGAGGAGGTCATCCTCTGGAACACGCGGGAGTTCGGCTTCGTCACGCTCGACGACGCCTACTCGACCGGGTCGTCGATCATGCCGCAGAAGAAGAATCCCGACATCGCCGAGCTCGCGCGCGGCAAGTCCGGGCGGCTCATCGGCAACCTCTCGGGCCTGCTGTCGACGCTCAAGGCGCTGCCACTGGCGTACAACCGCGATCTGCAGGAGGACAAGGAGCCCGTCTTCGACTCGGTCGAGACGCTCGAGGTGCTCCTGCCCGCCTTCACGGGCATGGTCGCGTCGCTGACGTTCCACACCGAGCGCATGGCGGAGCTCGCGCCGGCCGGCTACTCGCTCGCGACGGATGTCGCGGAGTGGCTCGTGAAGCGCCGGGTGCCGTTCCGCGACGCCCACGAGATCACGGGCGCGCTCGTCCGGTACGCCGAGACGAACGGGCTCGAGCTGCACGAGGTCGACGACGACGCGCTGGCGTCGATCTCGGCGCACCTCGTGCCCGAGGTGCGCGAGGTGCTCACGATCGAGGGATCGGTCGCGAGCCGCGACGGCATCGGCGGCACCGCGCCGTCCCGCGTCGACGCCCAGTTCGCGACGCTCGCCGACCGCGTGCGGCACCTCGTGTCGGTCCTGCCCGGCGGAGACGACTGAACGACGATCCGGCGATGGCGGCGATGGGCATGGGCGAGCGGATGCCGCGACCGGCGTCGCACGCGGGGCTCGTGGCACCGGATCGAGCCTGGTTCCGGCGCGACCCCGTGGCGTTGGCGCCGCTGCTGCTCGGTGCGGTGCTCGCCTACGACGCCGAGGACGGACGGGTCGCCGTCCGACTCTCCGAGGTCGAGGCGTACCGCGGGGTCGGCGTCGACCCGGGTTCGCACGCGTTCCGCGGGCGCACGGCCCGCAACGCGGTGATGTTCGGTGAGGGCGGGCATCTCTACGCCTACTTCACGTACGGCATGCACGTGTGCCTCAACGTGGTCGCCGGCGAGGCCGGCACCTCCGCCGGCATCCTGCTGCGCGGCGGGACCGTCGTCGACGGGCTCGACCTGGCGCGATCGCGGCGGCCGCGCTCGACGGATCGCGACCTCGCACGGGGGCCGGCACGCCTCGCGCAGGCGCTCGGCGTGCCGCTCGCCGCGAACGGCTCGGACCTCCTCGCAGCACCCTTCTCGCTCGAGGTGCGTTCCGCGCCGCTCGCGCACGAGACCGGGCCGCGGACGGGGATCAGCGGGGCCGGCGGCGCGGCCTCGTACCCGTGGCGGTTCTGGGTGCCGGGCGATCCGGGCGTCTCGGTGTACCGGCGGCATCCGAAGTCGCACTGAGCGCGCGCGCCGTGCGTCGGGCGCCGCGGCAGGGAGCGGCGCCGGCGATCACCGGACCGAGAGGTGGACGGCGAGCGCCGCGGCGCACGCCCAGATGAGGCTGGCGAACGTGCCGATGATGAACCGCTCGCGCGCCTCGGGCGCCTCGAGCTCGGTGAAGCGGCCGACGCCCTTGACCGCGACGACGATCGCGAGCCCCTCGGGGAAGCCCGCGATGATGCTCCCGGCAGCGGCGAGCCGTTCGAGCACGCCGATCGTGAGGCCGCCGCGCAGGACCTCGCGCCGCCTCGGCGCGACTCCGGGCGGCGTCGCCTCGTCGGAGCGGACCGCGACGAGGATGCCGCCGTGCGCGCCGGGCGGGGTGCTCGACCCCATCGCCAGTTGGAGCGCCGTCGCGGCGGCCGGGCTCCCGCCGAAGACCGCGACGGCCATGCCGAGGAGTCCGACGAGCGGTGCTGCGACCGTCGGCACGTCGTCGGGCACGGTCGCGGCGGCGACGATCGCGATCGCGAGGGCGCCCGCCGCGGGCCAGAGGTGGATCGGCCGCGGGCGCAGGTACGCCAGCACGGAGAACACCGCCGACGCGCCCAGGGCGACGACGATCACCGCCCATCCGGCGGCCGACATCGCACCGACGACGTTCACGGGTCCTCCGCTCTCCCGGGTTCGGGCCGGGTCCGGATCCGGGGTTCGGGCTCCCGGGGTCGGGTCCGAGCATAGCGACGGCGTCGGTCACCGACGAGGAGCGTCTCCGTCCAGCGAGGCGATCAGTCGGACGATGGCCGGGCGCGCCTCGTCGTCGGCCGACCACATGGCGGTCCGCAGTCGCTGGCTGACCGCGGCATCCGAGATGCCGAGCAGCTCGGCCGCGTGCTTCTGCGAGCGACCCGAGCGCACCAGGTCCACCGCCTCCCAGCCCTGCGGGGTGCGCCGGTCGCGGAGGAGCAGGAGCAGCCGGACGATCGCCTCGACCTCGCCGGCAGGGAGCAGCCCGGTGTCGGCGCCGTCGGTGCGGAGCGCGAAGCGCGCCTCCGCCCGCTTGGCCGCATCGACGGCCTCGCGTGCCGCGAAGAACGCGCCGCCCGTGGCCTTGCGGACGGCGTCCGGGAGCGGTTCCCTGACGCCGCCGACGCCGAGCCCGATGCTCCAGTGCCCGTCGCGCGCGAGGTGCAGGACGAGGTCGGTGGCGGTCGCGGCGTCATCGGTGAGCACCTGCAGCTCGTCGCCCGCGGTCTGGTCGACGGGCAGGCGCAGGAGCTCGCCGAAGCGCCCCTGCAACTCGCGTTGCATGGCCGCGGACCGGTCGACGTCCGTGCGGCTCCCGATCTGGTCGGCGGTGACGACGTACATCGCGCTCCTCCGTCTCAAGTGTGGAACCTTGACTGGCTGAAATGAAGTATAGAAGCTTGAATCGGTGTGGTCAAGGCTGGCGACTTCATCCGGCCCGGCCTCGGCCGCTGCTACCCTTGCACTCGTGTCCGACCCCGTGATCCTCGCCACGCAGCAGAACGACCCCTCGTTCGACGACGTCTGGGAGGAGCTGCGCTGGCGCGGCCTCGTCCACGTCTCGACCGACGAGGCGGCGCTGAAGCGACTGCTCGCCGGCGACCCGGTCACGTACTACTGCGGGTTCGACCCGACGGCGCCGAGCCTGCACCTGGGCAACCTCGTGCAGATCCTCACGCTCCGGCGGCTCCAGCTCGCGGGCCACAAGCCCCTCGGCCTGGTCGGGGGTTCCACCGGCCTCATCGGCGACCCCCGCCCCACCGCCGAGCGCACGCTGAACACCAAGGAGACCGTCGCCGACTGGGTCGGCCGCCTCGACGCCCAGGTCCGACGGTTCCTCTCCGCGGAGGGCGACAACGCCGTCCGGATGGTGAACAACCTCGACTGGACCGCCGACCTCTCGGCGATCGACTTCCTCCGCGACATCGGCAAGCACTACCGCGTCGGCACCATGCTGAAGAAGGACGCCGTCGCCTCGCGACTCAACTCCGACGCCGGCATCAGCTACACCGAGTTCAGCTACCAGATCCTCCAGGGCTTCGACTACCTCGAGCTCTACCGCCAGTACGACTGCGTGCTGCAGACCGGCGGCAGCGATCAGTGGGGCAACCTCACGAGCGGCACGGACCTCATCCACCGGGTCGAGGGCGTGCACGTGCACGCGATCGGCACGCCGCTCATCACCAACTCCGACGGCACGAAGTTCGGCAAGAGCGAGGGCAACGCGATCTGGCTCGACGCCGACATGTGCAGCCCGTACCGCTTCTACCAGTTCTGGCTGAACGCCGACGACGCCGACGTCATCGACCGGCTCAAGGTGTTCACGTTCCTCAGCCGCGAGCGCATCGAGGAGCTCGCCGACAAGGTCGCGAACGAGCCCTTCCGCCGCGAGGCGCAGCGGGTGCTCGCCCACGAGGTGACGACCCTGGTGCATGGCGCGGATGCCACGGCATCCGTCGTCGCGGCGTCGCAGGCCCTCTTCGGGCAGGGCGACCTCGCAGGGCTCGACCGAGGCACGCTCGAGGCCGCGCTCCGCGAGCTGCCCCACACCGAGACCGAGGCGGATGCCACGATCGTGCAGGTGCTCGTCGACACGGGCCTCGTCACGAGCCTCAGCGAGGGTCGCCGCGCGATCGCACAGGGCGGCGTGTCGATCGACAACGTCCGCATCGAGGACGAGACGGCGATCATCGGCGGCCGGGTCGACGCCGGGGGCATGGCCGTCCTCCGTCGCGGCAAGAAGACGCTCGCGGGCGTGTTCGTCCGGTAGGTCCCGATGACGCGCGAGGCAGCGGACCGACTCCTCGCGCGGGCGTGGGCGGACCTCGGGCGGGATCCGTCCGAGCTCGCGGCCCTCGCGCCGCTGCCCGACGTGCCGCTGCCCGCGCGTCTCGACGTCTCCTCGCTCGCCGCGGCATCCGTGGCCGCCGCGAGCCTCGCCGCCTGGTCGACGGATGCCGCGTCCGGATCGATCAGCCTCGACGGAGCCCGCATCGCGACGGCGTTCCAGAGCGAACGCGTCGCCCGTCTCGACGGCGAGGTGCCGTCCGTGTGGTCGCCGCTCTCGGGGTTCCGGCGCTCGCGGGACGGGTGGGTGCGCACGCACGGCAACTACCCGCACCATGCGGCTGCGCTCCGCGGCGTGCTCGACGTCGACGAGGGTGCGGATGCCGCGGCGATCGACGCGGCGGTCGGCGGCTGGTCCGCCGTGGACCTCGCCGAAGCGGTGACCCGGGCCGGCGGGATGTGCGTCGCCGTCGAGGTCGAGGATCCGGACGTGGATCACGAGCTCAGGCGGCATCCGCTCGTCGAGGTGTCGTCGATCGGCGACGCCGAGGCGGCGGCCAGGCGGTCGACCGACCCCGATCGACCGCTCGCGGGCATCCGCATCCTGGACCTCACCCGCGTGATCGCCGGGCCGGTCGCGACGCGGACGCTCGCGTTGCTCGGCGCGGACGTGCTCCGGATCGACCCTCCGTCGCCGGCCGAACCGGAGTGGCAGCACCTCGAAGGCGGGCCCGGCAAGCGCTCGGCACTGCTCGACCTGCGCTCGGACGCGGACGCCGGTCGGTTCGACGAACTCCTCGCCGAGGCCGACGCGATCGTGCTCGGGTACCGCCCGGCGGCCCTCGATCGGCTCGGACTCGCGCCTGCGGACCTCGCAGTGCGCCGCCCCGGGCTCGTCGTCGGGCAGCTCTCCGCCTGGGGATTCGACGGCGTCGCGGGGGAGCGGGGTGGGTTCGACAGCCTCGTCCAGGCGGCATCCGGCATCTCGCTCGTCGAGGGTACGACTGATGCGCCCGGTGCACTGCCCGCCCAGGCGCTCGACCATTCGACCGGCTATCTCCTCGCCGCGGCCATGACCTCGCTGATCGGACGTCGGTCGAGCGTCGGAGGTTCGTGGCTGGCTCGGATGTCGCTCCGGCGCACGGCCGCCGAGCTCCTCGGGTTGCCGAGGCGGGCCGATGCGGGGCCATCCGGGATGGACGATGCGACGCGCGAACGGCATGCGGTGACGCTCGTCGGACCAGCCGGGGAGCAGCGCATCGCCGCTCCCGCCGTCGCCTCGCCCCGCGGTGCGGTGGACTGGCCGGACGCGCCGCATCGGTGGGGTTCGGATCAGCCGTCCTGGGCGCGCTGACGCGCGACACGCCCGGGATGCGATGCCGAGTTGCGACCCCTGCCCGATCTCCGTAGAGTATTCATTCGTTGCCCCACAGGAGCGAGTGAAGCGAGAAGCTTCGCCTCCTCAAGCGGCACGATCCCGAACCCCCGATCCTTACGCAGGATCCCGGGTTCGAAGCATCCGCACCGGTCCCACGGGATCTCCGGATGAATGACGAACATCGCTTCGGATGATCGATCGCAGTGCGGTCGTGATCCGGGTGCGTCCGTTCCTTGAGAACTCAACAGCGTGCACTATGTTCAATGCCAATTTTTTGAAC
>NZ_WODA01000002.1 GCF_009729855.1 Agromyces luteolus
TTCAAAAAATTGGCATTGAACATAGTGCACGCTGTTGAGTTCTCAAGGAACGGACGCACCCGACAGACCAACCCGAAACCGAGCCAGCCCCACCGGGGCAACTTCCCTACTGTACCACCACCGCCTTCCCGAACGCTGGGCGTTCCGGAACCGCTCGAACCCGAGCAGACGTGGTGGTGATCTGTTCCCCAGGCTTGAAGCAACCGAGTCGCACGAGGCGCCTACGAGGCTGTTTGGCTGGGATTCGCTGCCCGCCCCGTGAGCTTCTCGCTCCCGGCTGCCGTGGCAACGAAGAAGAATCTACGTGCCGCCGAACCCCCGGGCAAATCGGGCCTGCATCCCGGGCGTGTCGCGTCTCGGGGCGACCCGGTCGACGCTCGACAGCGCTCGATCAGAGGCCCGAGTACGCGTGCAGGCCCTTGAAGAACAGGTTCACGACGGTGAAGTTGAACAGCACCGCGGAGAAGCCGATGATCGCGAGCCATGCCGAGCGCGAGCCGCGCCATCCGCGGGTCGCTCGAGCGTGGATGTAGCCGGCGTAGACCACCCAGATGATGAAGGTCCACACCTCCTTGGTGTCCCAGCCCCAGTAGCGGCCCCAGGCCTTCTCGGCCCAGATCGCGCCGGCCATGAGGGTGAAGGTCCAGAGGATGAAGCCGATGATGTTCACGCGGTACGCGAGGTTCTCGAGCGCGGTCGAGTCGGGCAGGGTCGCGAGGAACGACTTCTTCACCGAGTCGGCGGTCGCGACGATCGCCTCCCGACGGGACTGCATGAGCTGCACGACCGAGAGCGCGAACCCGAGGGCGAAGAAGCCGACGGCCGACGTCGCGACGAACACGTGGATCACGAGCCAGACCGACTGCAGCGCCGGCGGCAACGGCACGACGCTGACGTAGAAGTTCACCGTCGCGATGCCGAGCAGCACGAGCACGAGCCCGGTCACGAACGTGCCGAGGAAGCGCAGGTCGGTCTTCGCGATCAGCAGCACGACGAGGAAGACGGTCGTGATGACGAGCGTGCCGGTGAGCGCGAACTCGTACATGTTCGCCCAGGGCACCCGGCTCGCGGCGACGCCGCGCAGCACGGTCGCCGCCAGGTGCAGCGCCCAGGCGATGACGGTCATCGCGACGGCCACGCGCAGCGACGGCGAGCGGCCGTAGTCGACGGATGGCGCGGCGCTCGCGCCACGACGTGCGGCGCCCGCTCCCCTGCCCGCGCGCGGCGGTGCCGCGGTGGTGCCGCCGGCGGAGCCGGCGGCCGAGGCCGGAGCAGACGCGGTCGCGCCCTGCAGCGCGGGCTCGCGCTCGGACCCGGCCAGGTCGGCGCCGGCGGCGTCCGAGGTGCCCGCGGACGCGGCATCCGTCGCCTGCGTCGAGGCGGCCGAGCGGCGTGCGAGGTCGATCGAGTAGGCGATGAACGCGATCGCGTACACGGCCATCGCCGAGTACACGGCGATGATGGAGATCTCGTCGAGCGTCACTGTTCCACCTTACGTCGGGTCTCGATACGCGAGCTTCGCTCGCTACTCGACCACCGGGTCATCGGATCGGGGGCGCGGACCGGCGTGCCGGTCGGCGAACTCCTCGACCGCGCGCTCCAGCCCGGGGTCGTCGCCGCGAGCCAGGCCCGCGTACTCGAGCACGACCCGTCCGTCGGGCCGCGTGACTGCCTTCACCCACATGCGTCGGCGCGGCACGAAGAGCGAGAGCAGCAGGCCGCCGAGGATCAGCAGCGCGAACACGAGCACCCAGACCTGCGAGGGGTCGTGGTGCACGTCGAACGAGGCGAAGCGCGGCACGCTCTGCGAGAAGTCGTCGCCCGCGGCATCCGGCGTCGCCGTCGCGAACTCGACCGTGCCGAGGCCGTTCGGCAGCTCCGTCGACTCCCCGGGCATGAGCTCGACCGAGTCGACGCCCGTCTGCCCGCCGGTGAGCTGCTCCATGCCGCTCGTGTCGAGCTGGTACACCGAGCGGGGAGTGCCGTCGTCGATGCCGAGGTCGCCCGAGTAGACGTTGAGCGTGAGCACCGGGAAGACGAGGTCGGGATACGTCGACGTGTACGCGCCCGTCGAGAGCGTCGACTGCGTCGGGTAGAAGAAGCCGACCATGCCGATCTGCTCGTCCAGGCCGTCCGGCACCTTGATCACGCCGATCGAGGTCAGGTTCGCGTCCTGCGGCAGGAAGGGCACCGAGTCCGTGAAGATGACCTCGCCGTCGGGGTCGCGCACCGTGATGGTCGGCGCGTAGCCGTTGCCGAGCAGGTACACGTCGGTGCCGTACTCGTAGAGCGGCTCGTTCACCTTCACGTCGCGCTCCGCCGAGCCGTCGGGTCCGTCGATGGTGACGTGCGCCGTGAAGTCGATCGGCTGGCCGAGCGCGTCGGTGTTCTCGGTCTCGTAGACCGCGTCGAGTTCATCGAGCGTGAGGCGATAGGGCGTGAGCCGGCCGTCGTCGAAGAACCGGCCGGGGTTGAACGAGTCGTAGGCCGCGAGGGTGTTGACGAACGACTGGCCCTCGACGATGACGCGCTGTCCCGAGAAGCCGAACCCGCCGCCGATCGCGACGGTCACGAGCACGCCCACGAGCGCCGTGTGGAAGACCAGGTTGCCGGTCTCCCGCAGGTAGCCGCGCTCGGCCGAGACCGACGGCACGCCGCGCTGGTCGTAGCGCTCGACGCGGTAGCCGGCCTTCTTCAGCTCGGTGGACGCGGAGGCGATCGCGGTCTCGGCGTCGGCTGCGGCGTCGGCCGCGTCGTCGGCGCCGCCGTCCAGCTCGCGCTCGGTGTACGCCGACAGCCGCGACAGCCGCGCGGGCGTCTTCGGCGGGCGGGCGCGCAGCGCCTCGAGGTGGTGCTTCGTCCGCGGGATGATGCAGCCGATGAGCGAGACGAACAGCAGCAGGTAGATCGCGGAGAACCAGACCGACGTGTAGACGTCGAACATCTGGAACGAGTCGAGCACCGGCGCGAGGTCGGGGTTGTCGGCGAAGTACTGCACGACGCCGTTCGGGTCGCTCGAGCGCTGCGGCACGAGCGAGCCGGGCACGGCGGCGATCGCGAGGAGCAGCAGGAGCAGCAGCGCGGTGCGCATGCTCGTGAGCTGGCGCCACGCGAAGCGCAGCCACTCCAGCGGTCCGAGCTTCGGTGCGGTGACGGATGCCGCGGGGCCGGCCGTGCCGTCGTCGTAGTCGGCGGGCCGCAACGGGTCGACGCCCGTGTCGCGCGCGGACGCGGCATCCGCTCGCTCAGCCTCAGATCGCCGGGACGAAACCACTGATCACCGCCTGCAGGTCGTACATCCAGATGGTCCAGAGGCCCGACACCATGAGCACGCCGATCACGATGAGCAGCCCGCCGCCGATGAGGTTCACGGCGCGGATGTGCCGCCGCACGAACGCGAGCGCGTTCGCCGCCCAGCCGAAGCCGAGCGCGACGAGCACGAACGGGATGCCGAGGCCGATGCAGTACGCGAGGCCGAGCAGCGCGCCGCGACCGGCCGAGGCCGAGTCGGCGCTGAGGGCGAGTACGACCGCGAGCGTCGGGCCGATGCACGGCGTCCAGCCCAGGCCGAACACGATGCCGAGGAGCGGCGCTCCCGCCAGCCCGGTCGCCGGGCGCCACGACGGCTTGAACGTGCGCTGCAGGAACGTGAACTGCCCGATGAAGACGAGGCCCATGAGGATGAGGACCACGCCGAGCACGCGGATGATGAGGTCGGACCAGCGGGCGAGCCACGCCCCGAGCACGCCGAATGCGGTCGTGAAGATGAGGAACACGAGCGTGAAGCCCGCGATGAAGAGGAGCACGCCGAGCAGCAGCCGGCGCCGCGCGCGGCGCGCCTCGTCGGCCTCGGCGCTCGCGTCGGCGAACCCGCCGAGGTAGCCGAGGTAGCCGGGCACGAGCGGCAGCACGCACGGCGACAGGAAGGACACGAGCCCCGCGGCGAGCGCGATCGGCAGCGCGGCGAGCAGCTGCCCGCTGAAGACGATCTCCCCGAGGTCCATGTCGTGCCGCCGCCGCTACGCCTGCTCGGCGATGACGTCGCGCACGATCGTCTCGAGGATCGACGCGTCCTTCAGCTGCCCGAGGATGCGCGCGGCC
This sequence comes from Agromyces luteolus, assembly GCF_009729855.1. Lineage (GTDB taxonomy): Bacteria > Actinomycetota > Actinomycetes > Actinomycetales > Microbacteriaceae > Agromyces > Agromyces luteolus. The sequence continues at coordinate 4,102 of NZ_WODA01000002.1, forward strand.
ACCCGGCCCTCGGCGTCGAGCACGAGCGTCGTCGGCACGGCCGCGGGCGGCACGTCGCCCGCGAAGGCGTACTGCACGGCGCCGTCGTTCGCGTCCACGATCGAGGGGTAGGTGATGCCGAAGCCCTCTTCGAAGGATGCCGCGGTCGCGGCCTGGTCGCGGACGTTCACGCCCACGAACGCGGCCCCGTTCCCGTCGAACTCCTCGAACACGTCCTGCAGCATCGGCGCCTCGGCGCGGCACGGCGCGCAGCCGGCGTACCAGAAGTTGACGACGGCGACCTCGCCGGCGAGGTCGGTCGAACCGAGCGTGTCGCCCTCGATCGTCGTACCGGTGAACTCGATCGGCTCGCCGCGCTGGTCGGCCGGGAACTCCGAGATCGTGCCGTCGCCCGCGATGTAGCCCTTGCCGCTGCCCTCGCGGTACTGCTCCGCGAGCGGGTCGCTCGAGCAGCCGGCGAGGGCGACGACGGATGCCACGGCGAGCGCGGCGGCCAGCGTCCCGCGCCTCGGTGATCGAGTAGCACGCGAAGCGCGCGTATCGAGATCACGCACCACGCGCGTATCGAGATCCATCACACCGCCCCCACGTCGGTGGCCTGCGCCTGGAGCCCGGCCGCCGGGTTCCGGTAGCCGACCTCGACGAATCGGCTGCCGCGGCGCTCGAACGTCGTGATGCTCGAGAGCGCGCACCGGCGCCGACGCGGGTCGTGCGCGAGCGACTTCCCGGCGACGCGGCGGTGCACCATCCAGATCGGCAGCTGGTGGCTGACCATGACGACGTCGCCGTCGTCGACGGCGTCGGCGGCATCCGTCATCGCGGCCAGCATGCGATCGGCGACCGAGCGGAACGGCTCGCCCCAGCTCGGCTCCCACGGGTTGACGAGGAAGGCCCAGTTGCGGACGTCCCGGAGCGCGGAGTCGCGCCCCGACATCCGCTTGCCCTCGAAGCGGTTGGTCGGCTCGATGATGCGGTCGTCGATCGTCGGCTCGAGTTCGAAGGCCTTCGCGATCGGCTCGGCGGACTGCTGGGTGCGCTGCAACGGCGAAGAGACGAGGACGGCGACGTGACGCTTGCGGGCGACGAGGTCGTCCGCGGCCGACCCGGCCATCGCGCGACCGAGGTCGCTCAACCCGAATCCGGGGAGTCGACCGTAGAGCACGCCCTGCGGGTTGAAGACCTCGCCGTGGCGCACGAGATGGATCTGCTCGGCCGGCACGCCCTCCAGTCTACGAAGCGGTTCCCTAGGAATCCGCCGTGCGCCCGAGGCATCCGCGCGCCGCCCCGGTCGGGCGCGGAATCCGCGGCCGGTAGGATGGCCTGTCGTGAACACGCGCACCCCTGTCAAGCAGCTCGCCGCCCTTCCCGACGACCCGGTCACCGTCGCCGGCTGGGTCGAGACGGTCCGCGATCAGAAGAAGGTGCAGTTCATCATCCTGCGCGACGAGTCCGGGGCGGTGCAGCTGGTGAACCCGGCGGTCCGCGAGCTCGACCCCGAGGGCGTCAGCGTCGGCGCGGCTGAGGCGTTCGCGCTCACCGAGCAGATCTCGGCGCTCGGGCACGGCACGTTCATCAGCGTGACCGGTCAGCTCAAGCACGACGAGCGCGTCAAGCTCGGCGGCCTCGAGGTGAAGATCGAGTCGCTCGACGTGGTGTCCGAAGCGCTCGAGACGCCGATCGCGGCCGACTCGAGCCTCGACAAGCGGCAGGACTGGCGCTTCCTGGACCTCCGCCACCCGAAGCAGAACCTCATCTTCCGCATCCAGACCACCTTCCTGCACGCGCTCCGCACCTACTGGGTCGAGCGCGACTGGATCGAGATCCAGACGCCGAAGCTCATGGCCTCGGCATCCGAGTCGCGTGCCGAACTGTTCGAGCTCGGCTACTTCGACGGCACGGCCTACCTCTCGCAGAGCCCGCAGTTCTTCAAGCAGATGGCGCAGCCGGCCGGCTTCGGCCGCGTCTTCGAGGTCGGCCCGGCGTTCCGCGCCGACCCGTCGTTCACGTCGCGCCACGCGACCGAGTTCACCTCGATCGACGCCGAGATGAGCTGGGTCGACTCGCACGAGGACGTCATGACGATGCACGAGGAGGTCCTCGTCGCGGGCTTCACGGCCGTCGTCGCCAAGCACGCCGAGGAGATCCGCGAGCTCTTCGGCGTCGAGGTCACCGTGCCGACGACGCCGTTCCCGCGCATCCCGCTCGCCGAGGCGAAGGAGATCGTCGCCTCGCGCGGCTACGTCGTGCCCCGCGCCGACGCCGACATGGACCCCGAGGGCGAGCGTCAGATCTCGGCGTACGTGAAGGAGACCTACGGCCACGACTTCGTCTTCCTCACGGACTACGCCTCGAGCATCCGGCCGTTCTACCACATGCGCCACGCCGACGACGCGGGGTTCACGAACTCGTACGACCTCATCTACAACGGCGTCGAGATCTCGACCGGCGCGCAGCGCGAGCACCGCATCGACGTCCTCGTCGAGCAGGCGAAGGAGAAGGGCCTCGACCCCGAGGAACTCGGGTTCTACCTCGACTTCTTCCGCTACGGCGTGCCGCCGCACGGAGGGTTCGGCATGGGCCTCGCGCGCCTGCTGATGCTCATGCTCGACGAGCACTCGATCCGCGAGACGACGTACCTCTTCCGCGGCCCGACGCGCCTGCTGCCGTAGGTCTCGATACGCCCGCTGCGCGGGCTACTCGACCACCGGGGGTGGACGCGGCAGACTCCTCCGTGTGGATGCCCTGCTGCTGTCGTTCGCGCTCGTGCTGCTGGCCGCCATCCTGATCTCGGGGATCGCGCACCGCACCGTGCTCTCGACGACCGTGCTCTTCCTCGTCGCGGGGTTCTTCCTCGGAAGCGGCGTGCTCGACGTCATCGTGCTCGAGCCGACCGACCCGACCGTCACGACGGTCTCCTCGCTCGCGCTGTTCGTCGTGCTGTTCACGGACGGCCAGGAGGTCGCGCTCCAGCAGCTCCGAGCGGCGTGGCGCCTGCCCGGCCGGGCGCTGCTGCTCGGCATGCCGATCACGTTCGTCATCACGACCCTGCTCGGCGTCTGGCTGCTCGGATTCAGCTGGCTCGAGGCCGCGCTCGTGGCCGCGGTGCTCGCACCGACCGACCCGGTGTTCGCGTCGGCGATCGTGGGCCGTGCCGAGATCCCGCACCGCGTGCGGCACCTCCTCGGCGTCGAGTCGGGCCTCAACGACGGCCTCGCGCTGCCCGTCGTCCTCATCCTCATCGCGACGGTCGGCGGGCCGGAGGTCGAGCCGTTCGTGCTCGCCGAGGAGCTCGCGCTCGGCATCGCGGTGGGCATCGCGGTGCCGCTCGTCGTGGCGTGGCTCGTGCGGCGGAAGGTGTTCTCGCGCACTCCGCTCTATGCGTCGCTCACGCCGGTCGCGGTCGCGCTCATCGTGCTCGGCATCTGCACGGTCACGCACGCGAACCTCTACCTCGCCGCGTACGCGGCCGGCATCACGATCGCGACGGCCGCACCCGAGATGCGCGACGCGTTCGCCGAGTTCGGCGGCCAGTTCTCCGAGCTCCTGAAGCTCCTGGCCATCCTCATGTTCGGCGCGCTCATCTCTCCCGAGCTGCTCGCCTCCGTGCCGTGGACGGCCTACCTCTTCGGCGTGCTGCTCATGGTGCTCGCCCGGCCGGCGGCGGTCGAGCTCTCGCTCGTCGGCAGCGGGCTGCCGTGGGAGGAACGCGCCACGGCGGCCTGGTTCGGCCCGAAGGGCTTCGCCTCGGTGCTCTACGGCCTGCTCGTGCTGCAGAGCGGCGCGCCGAACGCGGACTTCATGTTCCACGTCGTCGTGGTCGCGATCGTGCTCTCGGTCGTCGCCCACTCGTCGACCGACGTGCCCATCGCCGGCTGGTTCGCGCGCCGCGAGGCGGCGGACCGGGAGGCTCGGGCGACCTGGCTCGACACGCCCGAGGTCGGTCGGCGCGGCGGCATCCGCCCACCCGACGCGTCGGACGACTGACCCGACCGCGCGGAAGCGCCGTCAGCCGCGCGCGAGCAGCGCCGTCTTGAGGCGGACCGGGTCGAGGCGCCAGTACCCGTGCACCTCGTCGTCGATGAGCAGCACGGGGATCTCCTCGGCGTAGCGGGCGCGCAGCGCCTCGTCGTCGAGGATCGATCGCTCCTCGAGCGTGGTCCGCGGCGACCCCGGCGTCGCGGCGAGCTCCTCGCGCACGCACGCGACGACCTCGCGCGCGTCGTCGCAGAGGTGGCATCCGGGCTTGCCGATGAGGGTGAGGCGGATGTCGCGGAGCGTCGGGTTCACCCCGTCAGGATACGTCGCGCGAAGACAGCGAAAAGCGCCAGGCCGATGGCCCGGCGCCCTGCCGTGGTCGCGCTGCGACTACTTCTTGTTGCGACGCTGGTGGCGCGTCTTGCGAAGCAGCTTGCGGTGCTTCTTCTTCGCCATGCGCTTGCGACGCTTCTTGATGACGGAACCCACGAAAACCTCACAAAGATCGGGTCGGCCGCGCGTGCCGCAGCCGTGGGCGGAAACGCCCCGCGGTAGTCTAGCCCATTCGACCGCGAGGCGCGGTCCGGATCGATCGGCCCGCCCCGCGGCATCCGCTAGGTTCGGGTGATGGCCCGACCCGAACTCGTCATCCGGACCACCCGCGAGGACGACTGGCGAGAGGTCCGCGACCTCCGCCTCGAGATGCTCCGAGACACTCCGATCGCCTTCGGCGACACGCTCGAGCGGGCACTCGGGTACGAGGAGGCCGAGTGGCGCACGCGCGCGAAGCGCGGCGAGTCGGCCGTGCAGACCGTCGTCGTCGCGATCGAGGGCGACCGCTGGGTCGGCACGATGGGCTGCTACGTTCCGGATGCCGCGACCGGTCCGCTGCTCGTCGGCGTCTACGTCACCCCGGACCGGCGCGGCGGCGATTCGGGCGTGACCGATGCGCTGCTCGACGAGATCGAGCGCTGGGCGACCGGCCGCGCCGACACGCTGCGGCTCGAGGTGCACGAGGACAATCCTCGGGCGCGCCGGTACTACGAGCGGCGCGGCTTCGCCTACACCGGGCACAGCCGCGAGTACGAGCTCGAGCCCGGCGGCCTCGAGCTCGAGATGGTGAAGCGACTGCGCTGACCCCCGCCCGTGGGGAAGACTGGGCGCGTGGACCTCCTCATTGCGGGCATCCTGGTCGCGGTCGTCGGAACCGGCGTCGCCGCGGGCGTCTTCTTCGCCTTCTCGGCGTTCGTCGTGCAGGGGCTCGATCGATTGCCCGAGGCGGATGCCGCGCGCGCCATGCGCGCCGTCAACGTCACGGCGGTGCGCTGGCCGCTCATGCTCGAGCTGTTCGGCACGGCGCTGCTCCTCGCGGTGCTGGCGGTCGCGTCGCTGCTCCGACCGGGCTCCGGCATCACCTGGTGGGTCGTGGCATCCGCTGCCCTCTACCTCGTGACCGTCGTGTTCGTCACGGGCGGCGGCAACGTGCCGCGCAACAACGCCCTGGCGGCGGCGCCCGACGAGCCGGAGGGGCTCGCGGCCGCGTGGCGGGCCTTCCGCGCGGGGTGGATGGGGTGGAACCACGTGCGCACGCTCGGCGCGGCGGCGTCCAGCGCCCTGCTCGCGGTCGGCCTCGTCGCGGCCGGCTAGCGGCGGCGCGGTCCCCTAGCGGCGGCGCTTCGCGCCGACGACCGCGGTCACCTGCCGGGCCGTGTCGGCGAAGGCCTTCCCGAGAGCCGACGCGAAGGCCCGCTGGTCGTCGTTCAGCGTCTCGTCGGCATCGGCGTCGGCGCCCGCCAGCGTTGCGGCGTCGGCCGCGGCATCCGTCGTCACGAACGGGATGAGCCAGTCCTCGAGCCGCTCCAGCGGCGCGCGGTCGAGGTGGTAGTAGCGGTGCTGGCCCTCCTCGCGGACCCCGACCAGGCCCGACTCGCGGAGCACCTTCAGGTGCTTCGACACGGTCGGCTGGCTCACGCCGAGCGCGGTGACGATCTCGCCGACGCTGATCTCGCCGCCCGAGTCGGGCTGGGAGGTCTCCCGGTCGAGCAGGACGCCGAGGATGTCACGTCGGGTCGGATCCGCCACCACGTCGAAGATGTCCGCCATGGTGCAAGGGTAGCCAGTCGCGCCGGAGCCGGGGAGTACCATGACTCTCGCGTCGAGCGGAGGAGGGCGGATGGCCTCGCACACCGTGGGTCGTCGGGGACCCGCCCGACGCTCATGGATCGCCGGCGTGCGCGACGCGTTCGACATCCTGGTGAAGAGCTCGCCGTCGCGGTTCGCGATCCTCGTGTTCGCGACGCTCATCCTCATCACGACCGCCCTGCTGTCGCTGCCGTTGGCGCGTGCCGGCGCCGGAACCGGCGGCACGCCGCTTCACGACGCCTTCTTCACCGCCGTCTCGACGATCTGCGTGACGGGCCTCACGACGGTCGACATGGCCACGCACTGGTCGCCCTTCGGCAACACGATCATCTTCATCGGCATGAACGTCGGCGGCATGGGCGTCCTCACGCTGGCGTCGATCCTGGGACTCGTGGTCTCGCGGCGCCTCGGGCTGCGCGCGAAGCTGATGGCCGCGAGCGACACCAACCCGTCGAGGGTGCACGCAGGCCCCGTGTCCGAGCGGCAGGCGGTGCGGCTCGGCGAGGTCGGCGGACTGCTCGTGACGGTCGCCGTCAGCACGCTCGCGATCGAGGCCGCGGTCATGATCGGCATGATGCCGAGCGTGCTCGCCAAGGGCTACGACTTCGGCCTGAGCCTCTGGTACTCGGCCTACTACTCGGTGAGCGCCTTCACCAACACGGGCTTCAACCCGAACCCGATGGGGCCGGTCGAGTTCTTCGACGACTACTGGTTCCAGTCGCTCATGATGCTCGCCGTGTTCCTCGGCAGCCTCGGGTTCCCGGTGATCTTCACGCTGCTGCGCACGTGGAGGAGGCCGCGCCGCTGGAGCGTGCACGTGAAGCTCACGCTGACCACGACGATCGTGCTCTGGATCGCCGGCGCCGTCACGTTCCTCGTGCTCGAGTACAACAACCCGAAGACCTACGGCGGGCTGAGCTTCCTGAAGACCTTCTACGAGGCGTTCTTCATGTCGACCATGACGAGGTCGGGCGGCTTCGCCACGATCGACATGGCCGACCTCTACGGCTCGAGCCTGCTCGTGACCGACATGCTGATGTTCGTCGGCGGCGGCTCGGCCTCGACCGCGGGCGGCATCAAGGTGACCACGCTCGCCGTGCTGTTCCTCGCCGCCTACGCTGAGGCGCGCGGCGCGCCCGCGATGGAGGCCTTCGGGCGGCGGATCCCGCGCGACATCCTGCGCCTGGCCGTCAGCGTCGTGCTGTGGGGCGCGACCATCGTGGCCGTCTCGACCGTGATCATCACCCAGATCACGAAGTCGGCGCTCGACTTCGTGCTCTTCGACGTGATCTCGGCGTTCGCGACGTGCGGGCTGTCGACCGGGCTCACCGAGTCGTTGCCGCCCGAGGGGAAGTACGTGATGGCTGCGACCATGTTCATGGGACGCGTGGGCACGGTCACCCTCGCGGCGGCCCTCGCGGCCGCGCAGAAGCGCCAGCTGTTCAGACGACCGGAAGAGAGGCCCATCGTTGGTTGATCGCATCAAGCACGACGCCCCAGTGCTCGTCATCGGACTCGGCCGGTTCGGGGCGGCCACCGCCGGCCAGCTCGACCGCCTCGGCCGCGAGGTGCTCGCCGTCGACGAGGACGAGGGCCTCGTGCAGAAATGGGCGGAGCGCGTCACGCACGCCGTCGTCGCCGACGCGAAGTCGCTCGACGCGCTGAAGCAGATCGGCGCCCAGGAGTTCTCGATCGCGGTGTGCGCGGTCGGATCGTCGGTCGAGGCATCCGTGCTCATCACCGCGAACCTCGTCGACCTCAAGATCCCGCAGATCTGGGCGAAGGCGATCTCGAGCTCGCACGGCAAGATCCTCGAGCGCATCGGGGCGAACCACGTCATCTACCCCGAACGCGAGGCGGGCGAGCGCACGGCGCACCTGGTGTCGGGCCGCATGCTCGACTTCATCGAGTTCGACGACGACTTCGCGCTCGTGAAGATGTACCCGCCGAAGCCGATCCGCGGCAAGAACCTCACCGACTCCGGCGTCCGCTCACGTCACAACGTGACCGTGGTCGGCGTGAAGAGCCCCGGCAAGCCGTTCACCTACGCGACCGAGAAGACCGTGGTGTCCAACCACGACCTCATCATCGTGTCGGGCACCGAGGGCGACATCGAGAAGTTCGCGGCGCTCGAATAGCGGATGCTGCGGGGCGCATGCGTCGGCCCGGCACCGCGCACGGCTCGCCGGCGCCCCTCGGGCGCGGGCCCGAGGCATCCCCGCCCGGCTCAGCCGACCACGCCAGCGACGGTCGAGGCGACCGTCGCGACGATGCCGATCCCGACGAGGATCACGGCGATCGTGCCGAGCACGCGCGGCAGGTGCGACGCGGCCTCGAACCGCAACCGGTCGGGACTCCGCCGGCGCACCCACGCGAGCGGCTCGCCGTCCTCGGAATCGGGCTTGGGCTCCTCGCCCGGTTCGAGGGGGCGCTCGTGGAACTCGCCGCCGGCGAACCAGCGCACGACGGTGCCGTCGTCGCGCTCCACGATCGCGACCTCGATCGCATCCCATGCCCCGTCGGCCATACGCGCGAAGGCGAACGCGAGCAGCAGCACGCCTCCCGTCGCCAGCGCGACCCACGCGACCACCTCGCCGGCGAGGGCGATGACGTCGAGCGGCTCCATGGCGCTGAGCGTACCCGCGATCGGAGGCACCGGATGACACCGCCGCGAGCCGAGCGGTCCGCGGCGTCGCGGGGCGTCGCGTGCCGTCGCGTGGCGCTGGTGGCGCGATCGCGCACGCGCGTAGCATCGCGCCCATGAGCACCGTCATCAGCATCCGCGGCCTCGAGAAGCGCTTCGGTCGCACCGTCGCCCTCGACGGGCTCGACCTCGAGGTGGCGCAGGGCGAGATCCACGGCTTCCTCGGGCCGAACGGCGCGGGCAAGTCCACGACGATCCGGATCCTGCTGGGCCTCGCCAGGGCGAGCGGCGGCGAGGCGCGGCTGTTCGATCGCGATCCGTGGCGGGATGCCGCCGACCTGCATCGGCGCGTCGCCTACGTCCCGGGCGACGTGAGCCTCTGGCCGAACCTGTCCGGCGGCGAGGCGATCGACCTGCTCTCGCGCCTGCGCGGCGGCACCGCCGACCGCGCCGCCTACGCCGAGCGGAAGGCGCGGCTGATCGAGGCGTTCCAGCTCGACCCGCGGAAGAAGGGCCGCGCCTACTCGAAGGGAAACCGCCAGAAGGTCGCGCTCGTCGCCGCCTTCGCGACGCCGGCCGAGCTGTACATCCTCGACGAGCCGACGAGCGGGCTCGACCCGCTCATGGAGCAGGTCTTCAACCGCGAGATCGACCGCGCCGCCGCGGACGGCGCGACGGTGCTGCTGTCGAGCCACATCCTCTCCGAGGTCGAGACGCTCTGCGACCGGGTGAGCATCATCCGCGCCGGGCGCCGGGTCGAGGCGGGCACGCTCGCCGAGCTCCGCCACCTGACCCGGTCGTCGGTCGCCTTCGTGCACGTGCCGGGCCAGGAGTCCGCCGTGGAGGCGCTCGACGGCGCCCACGACGTGGTCGTGAACGCGGGCCGCGTGCAGTTCACCGCCGACAGCGATCGCGTCGCCGCGCTCCTGCCCGAGCTCGGCCGGCTCGGGGTCGAGGGGCTGACCGTCGCCCCGCCCTCGCTCGAGGAGCTCTTCCTGCGCCACTACGGCGACGATCCGGCGATGGCGGATGGCGCGCCCGCGGCATCCGGGGCCGGTGCCGAGGCCGCACGGTGAGCCCGGTGGGGCTGCTCGTCCCGCTCGTCGCGTCGCGCGCGCGGCGGGACCGCCTCCAGCTGGTCCTGTGGATCGCCGGCACCGCCGGCCTCGCACTCATGGCCACCGCCGCCGTCGGCAGCACCTTCGGCGACGAGTCGGAGCGCGAGTCCATCCTGCGACTGACGATCATCGCGCCCGCGATCCTCATCTTCCGCGGCACGCCGAACGGCGCGGGCGAGGGCGAGTTCGCGGTCTTCCTGATCCTCGCGTTCCTCTGCCTCATGGCGGGCCTGATGAGCACGTTCCTCGCGGTGCGGCACACGCGCGGCGACGAGGAGCAGAGCCGGGCCGAACTCGTGGCCGCGACGCCGGCCGCGCGCACGCTGCCGACCGCGGCCACCGTCGTGCACGGCGTGCTCGCGAACCTCGTCCTCGCGATCGCCGTGGCCATCGCGTTCATGGCGAGCGGGCTGGATGCCGCGGGCTCGGCGGTCACGGGCCTCGCGGTCGGCGCGACCGGCGTCGCCTTCCTCGGCGTCGGGCTCGTCGCGGCGCAGCTGTTCCGCACGTCCCGCAGCGCGAACGCCCTGTCGGTCGCGCTCGTGCTGGCCGCCTACCTCGTCCGCGGCCTCGGCGACGCCCTCGGCGAGGCATCCGACGACGGGCTCTTCCGGACCGCAGCCTGGCCGAGCCGGCTCTCGCCGATCGGCTGGGCGCAGCGGACCGAGCCGTTCGCCGCGAACGACCCGACGCCGCTGCTGCTCTCGATCGGGCTCGCCGTGGTGCTCATCGGGCTGGTGTTCGTCTTCCAGTCCGCGCGCGACAGCGGCGCGAGCCTCCTGCCCGGGCGCGCCGGGCGCGCCGCGGCCGGTCCACTGCTCTCCGGCCACGTGGGCCTCGCCTGGCGGTTGAACGCGGGCGCGATCGCGTCGTGGGCCGTCGGCGCCGTCCTCGCCGGCGCGCTCGCCACGACGCTCACGCCCCTCGTCGACCAGATCGGCTCCGACGCCCCGGCGATCGCCGAGACGCTCCAGCAGGTCGCCGGCCCGAACGCGTCGCTCGAGGAGGCGTTCACGGTCACGTTCTTCTCGATGGTCGGCATCCTCGCGGCAGCCGCCGCGCTGCAGGCCGTCATGCGCGCGCGGCTCGAGGAGGCGCACGGCTCGGCCGAGCCCGTGCTCGCGACGCCGGTGCCCCGTCGCGCGTGGCTCGGCGGGTACGCACTCGTCGGTGCGCTCGCGGTCGTCGTGATCCTGGTGCTCTCCGCGGGCGGGGCGCTGCTCGGCTCGCTCGCCTCCGACGACCCGGCCGCCTCGGCGGAGAACGCGCTGCAGTCGGCCCTCGCCCAGGCGCCGGCCGCGCTCGTGTTCCTCGGGCTGGGCCTCGTCGTCTTCGTCCTCGCACCCCGCCTGACGATCCCGGTCGCGTGGGCGCTGCTCGCCGCCGGAGCGTTCTTCGGCATCTTCGGCGAGCTCCTGGGCCTGCCCGACTGGCTGCACGACCTGTCGCCGTTCGCGCACTCCCCCCTGCCCGTGGGCGGCGAGGTCGACTGGACGGGCGGGTTCTGGATGCTGGGCATCGCCGCGGCGGCGACCGCACTCGCCGTCGTCGCGATGGGACGGCGCGAGCTCGCGACCGAGGGCTGACCGGATCGACGTAGCCTTGACGGGTGGACTGCGCCTACTTCGACGCGGGGCGCTGCCGGTCGTGCTCGCTCATGGGGCGCCCGTACCCGTCGCAGCTCGGCGACAAGCAGGCGCACGCCGAAGAGCTGCTCGGCGCGTTCGACGTCCCGCAGTGGCTGCCCCCGGTCGCGAGCGGCGAGCGCGACTACCGCAACAAGGCGAAGATGGTCGTCGGCGGCACGGTCGACGCGCCGACGATCGGCATCCTCGACGCCGACGGCCACGGCGTCGACCTGCAGGCGTGCGGCATCTGCTCGCCGGGGCACCGCGCCGCGTTCCCGGTGCTCGCCCGGTTCATCACGCTCGCCCGCATCACGCCCTACGACGTCGTCGCCCGCCGCGGCGAGCTGAAGCACCTCATCGTGACCGAGTCGCCCGACGGCGAGCTCATGGTGCGGTTCGTACTGCGCTCGACCGAGCCGCTCGGCCGCATGCGCAAGCACCTGCCGACGCTGCTCGCCGAGCTCCCGCAGGCGCGCGTCGTCACCGCGAACCTCCTGCCCGAGCACAAGGCCGTGCTCGAGGGCGCCGACGAGGTCGTGCTCACCGAGGCCGACACGCTGCCCATGCGGCTCAACGACGTGACGATGCACCTGCGCCCGCAGAGCTTCTTCCAGACGAACACCGCGATCGCCGAGGCGCTCTACGCGGAGGCCCGCGACTGGATCCGCGACCTCGCGCCGGAGGACGCGTGGGACCTCTACTCCGGCGTCGGCGGCTTCGCGCTGCACCTCGCCGGCGGCGAGACCGCCGTCACGGGCATCGAGACGAGCGTCGAGGCGGTCGCGAGCGCCGAGCTGAGCCGGACGGATGCCGCGCTGTCGCGGGTCCGCTTCGCGGCGGGCGACGCGACCGAGTTCGCGCTCGGCGCGGCATCCGCCCCCGACCTCGTCGTCGTGAACCCGCCCCGCCGCGGGATCGGTGCCGACCTCGCGGGCTGGCTCGAGCGGTCGGATGCCGCGCACGTGCTCTACTCGTCGTGCAACGTCGCGTCGCTCGCGAAGGACCTCGCGGCGATGCCGTCGCTCCGGCCCGTGAAGGCGCGCGTGTTCGACATGTTCCCGCAGACCACGCACTTCGAGGTCATGGTCCTCCTCGAGCGCACCTGATCCCGAGCTACGCGCCGGCGGCGAGCTCGCGGGCGCGGGCGAGGGCGGCGTCGGTCGCGCGGGCGAAGAGGTCGGGGAGGTCGGCGTCCTCGAGGACGGCGATCGCCCGCTCCGTGGTGCCCTTCGGGCTCGTGACGCGTCGGCGCAGCTCGGCGGGGTCGTCGACGGATGCCGCGAGCAGCTCGCTCGCGCCCCGGAACGTGCCCTGGACCATCACGGCGGCCTGTTCCGGGGCGAATCCCTTCGCGATCGCCGCCCGCTCGAGCGCCTCGATGAGGAGGAAGACGTACGCCGGCCCGGAGCCGGAGATCGTCGAGAGCGCGTCGAGCTGCGACTCGGGCACCACGAGCACCTCGCCGACCGTCTCGAAGAGCGAGACGACGAGGGCCAGGTCCTCCGACGACGAACGGGTGCCCGCGGAGACGCCGGTGACCGCGCGACCGACGACCGCGGGCGTGTTCGGCATCGTCCGAACGACCGAGACGTGCGACGGAAGGTGGGCCTCGAAGGTCGCCACAGTGACGCCGGCGGCGACGCTCACGACGATGGCGCCGGGCTCGAGCGCGTCGGCGATCTCGTCGAGGAGGTCGGGCACCATGGCGGGCTTCACGGCCACGACGACGAGCTTCGCGCCGGCGACCGCGCGACGGTTCGCCGCGGCATCCGTCTCGGTCGCGAACGCCGTCACCCGCGGCTCGTCGTCGAACTCGGCGGCGCGCGCCGCGCTGCGGTTCGTGGCCGCGATGCCGGCCGCCGAGACGTGCGGCTGAAGCAGCCCGGCGAGCACCGCGCGGGCCATCGATCCGGCGCCGAGGAAGGCGATCACGGGCAGGTCAACGGGTTGCGAGGGGGCCATGCCAGCCATCCTAGGATTGGCGCATGAGCGCATCCGGCGGCACGAAGGCGATCCTGGCGGCATTCCTCGCGAACACGGGCATCGCCGTGACGAAGTTCATCGCGTGGTTCTTCTCCGGGTCCGCGTCGATGCTCGCGGAGGCGGTCCACTCGGTGGCGGATGCGGGCAACCAGCTGCTGCTCTTCTTCGGCGGCCGGCAGGCCAAGCGCGAGGCCGACCGCGAGCACCCGTTCGGCTACGGGCGCGAGCGCTACGTGTACGCGTTCGTCGTGTCGATCATCCTGTTCTCGGTCGGCGGCGTGTTCTCGATCTACGAGGGCGTCGAGAAGATCCAGCACCCCCACGAGCTCGAGGTGCCGTGGCTGCCGATCCTCGTCCTCGTGATCGCGATCGTGCTCGAGTCGTTCTCGCTGCGCACGGCGGTGAAGGAGTCGAACCGGATCCGCGGCAAGCAGACCTGGGTGCAGTTCGTGCGCCGCGCGAAGGCGCCCGAGCTGCCCGTCGTGCTGCTCGAGGACGTCGCGGCGCTCCTCGGCCTCGTGTTCGCCCTCTTCGGCGTGGGCCTCACGATCATCACCGGCAACACGATCTTCGACGCGATCGGCACGCTCATGATCGGCACGCTGCTCATCATCGTCGCGATCATCCTCGGCATGGAGACCAAGAGCCTGCTGGTGGGCGAGGGCGCGAACGAGGCCGACGTGAAGAAGATCGAGCAGGCGATCCTCGCCGGCCCCGAGGCCGAGCGGATCATCCACATGAAGACCCTCTACCTCGGGCCCGACGAGCTGCTCGTCGCCGCGAAGCTGGGGTTCCACGGCGGCGAGACCCTCGCCGAGGTGTCGACCGCGATCAACGTCATCGAGCAGCGCATCCGCCACGCGGTGCCCGCTGCACGCGTGATCTACGTCGAGCCCGACATCTACGTCGATCCGAACCTCGCCGCGCCGCCCACCGACGCGATCGTCATCAAGGGCCTCGAATGACGGATGCCGCCGGCACGGCCGGCCGACCCGTCGCCCTGGTCCTGCGCCACGACTCCGCCATCGGCCTCGGCAACCTCGGGCCCGCGCTCGAGGTGCACGGCTACGAGGTCCGGTTCCTCGACGCGCCGACCGAGGACGTGACGGCCGTCGACCCGCTCGCGCCCGACCTCGTCGTGGTGCTCGGCGGCGAGGAGGGCGCGTACGAGACCGACGCGTACCCGTACCTCGCCGACGAGCTCGACCTGCTGCGCACGCGCATCGCCGCCGAGGCGCCGATCTACGGCGTCTGCCTCGGCGCGCAGCTGCTGGCGGCCGCGCTCGGCGCGGACGTGTACCGAGGCCCGCGCAAGGAGGTCGGCTGGCTCGGCGTCGACCTCACCGAGGCCGGCGAGGGCTCGCCCGTGCGCCACGCGGAGGGCGTGCGGTTCGTGCAGTGGCACGGCGACACGTTCGACCTGCCCGAGGGCGTCGAACGCCTCGCCGGGTCGCCGCAGTACGCCAACCAGGCGTTCCGCCGCGGCGACTGGCTGCTCGCGGTGCAGTTCCACCCCGAGATCGACCGCGAGATCCACGACGACTGGCTCGCGGCGTGGGGCGACGAGCTGCCGGAGTACGGGCTCGACGTCGCCGAGATGCGCGAGCTCCAGGCGACCTGCGGCCCCGCCGCCGAGACCGCGTCGGCCGCGATCCTCGGCGAGTTCGTCGAGGGCCTCGCCCGGCGCGGCGCGCTGCCGCGCGCGAGCTGAGCCGCTCCCGGTTCCGCCGGGTGCGGCGCGCTCAGCCCGCGGTGGTCGGGCGGCGCAGCGGATCCTCGAAGAAGTCGCGGAGCAGCCGTGCCGAGGCGTCCGCCTCGACCTCCGCGTAGACCTCGACGCGATGGTTCAGGCGCCGGTCGCGGAGCACGTCGTAGACCGAGCCGGCGGCGCCGGCCTTCTCGTCCCACGCGCCGAACACGACGGTCGGGACGCGCGCGGCGAGGATCGCGCCGGCGCACATCACGCACGGCTCGAGCGTCACCACGAGGGTGCAGTCGGTGAGGTGCCGGTCGCCGGTGACGCGGGCAGCCTCCCGGATGGCGAGGAGCTCGGCGTGCGCCGTCGGGTCCTCGTGCAGCTCGCGCTCGTTGCGCCCGGTCGCGACGACCTCGCCGTGGCGGACCACGACGGCGCCGACGGGCACGTCGCCCGAGACGAGGGCGGCGGATGCCTCGGCGAGGGCGAGCCGCATCCATTCGACGTGCTCAGGGCGCTGCACCGGCATCCGTTCGCCCCTTCTCATCGGCGGAACCCCCGCAACTAGACTCGAGCCTATGCGAGTCCACGTTGCCGACCACCCGCTCGTCACCCACAAGCTCACGGTGCTCCGCGACGAGACGACGCCGTCCCCGGTGTTCCGCTCGCTCGTCGAGGAGCTGATGACGCTCCTCGCCTACGAGGGCACGCGCGAGGTGCGCGTCGAGCCGGTCGACATCGTGACGCCGGTGGCCCCGACGACGGGTGTGCGCATCGCCGACCCGAAGCCGCTCATCGTGCCGATCCTGCGCGCCGGCCTCGGCATGCTCGAGGGCATGGTCAAGCTGCTGCCGTCGGCCGAGGTCGGCTTCCTCGGCATGGCCCGCAATGAAGAGACGCTCGAGCCGACGACGTATGCCGAGCGGCTGCCAGACGACCTGTCGGGTCGGCAGTGCTTCGTGCTCGACCCGATGCTCGCGACGGGCGGGTCGCTGATCGCGGCGATCGACTTCCTGCTCGCGCGCGGGGCGACGGATGTCACGGCCATCTGCATCCTGGCGGCGCCCGAGGGCCTGCAGGCCGTCGAGCAGGCGATGGCCGGCCGCGACGTCACGGTCGTGCTCGGCGCGGTCGACGAGCGACTGAACGAGCACGGCTACATCGTGCCGGGCCTCGGCGACGCCGGCGACCGGCTGTACGGCCTGGTCTGACGGCCTCGGCCCCGCCCGGCGTCATGGCGTGGCGTCGACGTGCGGTTCGTGTTACGCACGCCTCACCTCGCAGGATCTTCGCTGTGAGACACGCCGTGCGGAGAACGATCCGGCAAGATTCGAGAATTCACCTCGCTCTCGAAGAATCTTCCGCATCCGACGACCGGCACATCGGACCTCCCCTCTCCACGTCCCCGCGCGCGCACCGCGTGCGACGTCACGCACGGTCATCGGCGGGTCACGGTTTGACACATCCGCACGCCTGGGTTTGACTTTCGCCCATGACTGACACCGCACGCTCCCTGACCGCCCTCGAGGCTCAGTGGACTGCCGGCGCGATGATGCCGGCGCGTGCGTCCATGTGTTGTCGAATGTGCCGCTGACCAGCGAACCCCCGCCGAGCACGCGACCGATCCCATCCGGACCGGAACGGCTCCGTCGAACCCGACACCTCTGATCGGGCTCTCCCCGGCCCACTCGGGCCCTTCGCTCCGACCCCGCGACGACGGGGCCGTCGACGCATCTTCAGCACAAGGATCCGCCATGTCTCTCACCCTCGCTCCCGCCGTCCGCACCGCGCACCCCGCCGTACGCCCCACGCACCCGGCCGCGTACCGCCCCCAGCCGGCCGCCGCACGGCCCGCCGCCCCGGCGGCGGCGCCCGTCGCCCCCGCTGCTCCCGTCGCGCCCGCGGCACCGCGGCCTCGTGCCGTGCCCGAGGGCACCGAGGCGCGCGGCTTCGTCCTCTACGTCGGCATCGACGAGCTCAAGGCCGCGGCCGACGGCACCAGCCTGCACCGCATCGTCGAGGCCCTCCGCACGCTCACGACCGAGCTCGCGCCCTCCGCCGAGACGTACGCGGCGGTGGCCCTCGCGCCCGAGGGAGCCGGCGGCCGAGACGTCGACGTCGTGCGACTCGCCCTGCAGGACCCGGCCGCGCTCGCCCGCCAGCGCGAGTCCCAGGGCCTGAGCGACGACGCCGACCGCCACCCCGACGGCGTCATCATCGACATCTCGCGCAAGCGCGTGCTGCTCGATGGCGAGCCCGCCGGCCTGACGTACAAGGAGTTCGAGCTCCTGCAGTACCTCGTGCTCCGCGAGGGTCGCACGATCGACCGTCACGAGCTCATCGACGGCCTGTGGGCCGGCGACGACGAGATCCCGAACGAGCGCACGATCGACGTGCACATCCGCCGGCTCCGCTCGAAGCTCGCCCACTACCAGGACATCGTCCGCACCGTCCGCGGCGTCGGCTACCGCTTCGACCGGCACGCCGACGTCTCGATCCGCCAGGCGTCGACGCCGAGCCCCGACGTGTTCTGAGCCGGGTCATCGCCCGCTCGTCGGGACTCTCAGGAAACTCCCCCGCATTCGGGGCACATCCCACTAGCGCCCGTTATCGATCCGTTATATATTCGTAGCGCACCGGCTGTTTGCTGTGGCGGCTGGTGCGGAATGTGATTGCAGGACACTCTTGGTGCAAGGGAGAGGGCCGGTCGTCAGCCTCTACGACCGGCCCTCAACCGTGTCCGCCCCCAGTTGAGGGGGCCCCGCCGCGCCATCCCGGTCCCGGCACTCGGCGCCGGTTCCATGCATCCCTATCCTTGGTCTCATCGGCGGCTGTGCGCCGCACGTCCGACGAGAGGAGCCGGGGTTGGCGGATCGCGCGATGGCGGTGGCGGCGTGGGAGGCGCTCTTCCGCGCCCAGGTCTCGATCATGCGCCGGCTCTCGGCGGAGTTCCCGACCGAGGTCATGTCGCTCAACGAGTACGACGTGCTCTTCAACATCTCGCGCGCTCCCGGTCGACGGCTCCGCCTGAAGGACCTCAACCGCCACGTCCTCATCTCACAGCCGAGCGTGAGCCGGCTCGTCGACCGGCTCGCCGCGCGCGACTGGGTCGAGAAGACGGATGACCCGCTCGACGGCCGCGGCACGATCGTGCAGCTCACCGCCAAGGGCTTCCAGGAGTTCCGCCGCGCCGCCATCCACCACATGGAGGCGATCACCGACCGCATGGGCGGCGGCCTCGACGAGGACGAGCTGCGACAGCTCATCGACCTGTGCGACCGTCTGCGCGAGGCGCAGGACCCGCCCCCGACCGGCCAGCAGCGCGAGGGCTGATCGGCCGCATCGGGTCCGCGAGGTCGCGCTACACGCCGATCAGGCGCGAGGCCACGAGGTCGTCGCCGTCGAACCCCTCCAGTCGGAGCACGCTGTCCGGCGTCGCGCCGTCGACGGATATGTCGAGCAGCGTCGTCCCGTCCTGGGTGGTCGTGGTCCCGACGGGTCGGCCGTCGAGGTAGACGTCGACGCTGTCGATCGAATCGGTCTGGAGGGTGAGCGTGCGTCGGCCGTTCGACGGAGCGCCGAGCGCCGCCTCGAGCATCCGGGGCGTCCGTTCGGCCAACAGCCGCCCTGCCGCCTCCATGAGATCCACGTTGTCCTCCATGACGTCCCGTCGCGTGAGGCGGTGGACCTCGTCCGGCACGATCCCGAGGTCCTCGACCGGCTGGCCGAACCGATCGCCGACCCGGAGGCAGCGCCGGAGCGACACGCGGTAGGCGGCACCCGCGGGCAGCGGTCGCAGCGGCCCGCCCGTCCAGTCCGCGCGCAGGTCCTCATGGGTGAGCACGTTCGCCCCTCCCGCGCCGGTGTTGTCGTCGACGCCGAGCACGGGCCCGATCGCGTGGTCCTGGAAGCCGGCGGCGAAGATGTCGGTGGCGCTGTAGCAGAGCGCGTCGGTGACCAGCACCACCGGTCCGTGGTACAGCTGGCCGACCCCGTTGACGACGTCCTCGGGGTAGAGCGGCAGCGCCCGCGAGAACGGCGCGCCCGTGGTGATCGACTCGTCGATCGAGGGCTTCCAGTCGCGGTAGTCGGCGACCCGGCCGGTCAGGTCCGCGGTGAGCCGGGTGTTGATGAACTGCATCGGCTCGGGCCGGACCCGGCGGGGCGTGAAGAACTGCAGGAGGAACTCGGAGGCGATGACGAAGCCGCCGCCGTTGCCGCGGACGTCGAGGATCAGGCCCTCGCGCGGCAGCACCGACGTCAGCCGCGCGACCTCCTCGATGAACGCCTCGATCCGGCGATCCTGCATGAAGAACGTGAAGATCCGCAGGTGTCCGAACGTGCCGCTCGCCGTCGCGACCGTCCGCGCCTTGAGCTCGGTCGGCCGCGTGGTCGGCACGATCCCGGCCTCCTGCTGCGCCTTGGTGGCCCGCGGGACGTCGAGCGAACTGCGCTCGACCCGCGCCTCCTCCTTCAGGGAGGCCGGGGCGAACAGGCGGCGCTTCACCTGGCGGCTGAGCTCGGTCTTCAGGTCGAGTCCGACCAGGTGCGACGCCGGCGACGCGACCCCCTGGGGGAGCTCGGCACTCGCATCGCCGCCGCCCAGGTCCGCCGCGGATTCGAACACGCGCCAGGGCAGGCGCGTCTCGTGCTCGGCAGCGCCGACGCGGTACGTCAGGTCCACCCAGTCCTCGTCCGGCGGCAGCGACATGCCGACCGGCCGGATCGTCATGTTCTCCAGGCCTCGCGCGAGGCTCGCCGCCGTGTTGCTGCCGGCCTCGCGGGCGGCGTTGCGTTCGACGGCGATCGCCATCGGGCTGCCGTTCCAGTGCGTGACCTCGGCGCCGACGACCAGGTCGGGGTCTCCCGTGAGATGGTCGAAGGTCTTGGTCACGATCCACTTCGTCGTCCCGGCGTCCGCGCAGCGCTCGACGAGGATGCCGAGGAAGGCGAAGCCCGCATAGCGGTCGGGGAGGATGTAGTTCGTGTGCAGGTCGCGCAGTCCGAGGAAGACTCGCTGCAGCGCGACGTGGAACTCCGGCTCGGTGAGCACCGGCAGCCGCGACCGCAGCAGTCGCAGGCCCTGGAGCGGGTCGACCGCGTGCATCGCGCGCTTCAGCGGCAGGTGGACGTAGAGCCCCTCGATCAGGATCTCCGCCTGGTCGACGAGCGTCCTCCGTTGGGCTTCGGTGAGTGCGCCGGACTCCACGTGCGCGCGGAACTCCGGCATCGTGCGGACCGCACCGAGTCCGTGGCCGCGCCCCATCCCGATGACGTTGATCGATGGCATGAGATCCCCCCGGATCCCGTCCTACTCCTCCCCGACGAAAATGAACAGTCCTCATTTCCTCGGACGAGGCGCTCCGGTGACCGCGGCTGTCCGGTGGACGCGCCGCTCCGGTCCGCGCGACGCGCGCGAGCGGGCATGACGGTGGGACGGGAACCCTACCTCCCGCCCCACCGCGGCCTCACAGGAGGCCCTCCCCGCCGAGCGACCCGAACTGAGCTCGGCGAGCCACCTCCCGAGCGACCGTGCTGGGACATCCGGTCGCATTCGCCGCGGTGCAGCGATCTGTCGGGTCGGGTCCCGACTCGGGTTTTGAGGAATCGTATCGTTTTGCGGTGACGGCGGCAGTGCCCCAGAGCGGGGGGCACGGATCGGACGCGGCGTTCCGGTTCGGCCGCGCTCAGGCGGTGGCGGGCTGGCCGCCGGGCCAGTCGATCGACTCCTCGTAGCCCGGGTGCTTCCGCAGCCACGCGGCGATGAACGGGCAGCGCGGCACGATCCGCTCGCCGCGGCGAACCGCATCCTCCACGACGAACCTCGCGAGCATCGACCCGAGGCCGCGGCCCTCGAACGCCGGGTCGACGACCGTGTGGGTGAAGATGATGCGCCCCGGACTCGCCCGGAACTTCGCGAAGCCGGCCTGGCCGCCGCCGAGGAGCAGCCGGTAGCGGCTCGCCTCGTCGTCGCGGACGATCTCGACGTCGTCGTCGGTCACGGGATCTCCTCTCCGCGCGGGCCGGTCGGCCCGCAGGCTCATCAGGTGGAACGCGCGAGGGCCGGCTGCATTCCCGGTGGTGGCGCACCGGCGAACGCGAACGTGGGGATGGTGGCGGTGCGGACCCGGTCGCCGAGCGCCGCTGCGCTGCGCGTCGGGGACGCGACGAGCTCGCCGACCGCCGCCGCGAGCGCGGGCGCGTCGACCCGTTCCGGATGCGTCGTGACGACCAGCGCGATGAGCCAGACGAACACGAGCGCGAATGCGACGACCTCGAACACGGTCAGCGACGCCAAGCCGAGGCCGTCGTAGACGACCCATGCGGCGACCTCGGTCACGAGCGACGCGACCGAGGTCACGACGAGCCTCCGCGGCATCCGTCGCACGAGCCACGGGGTCCCGGCGGCCAGCAGGAAGAAGGCCGCGCCGGCCGCGCTCGCGAACACGTTGTGCAGCGTCTCGTCGGCGTCGATCGGCACGAGGCCGACGCCGGCGAGCGCGAAGCCGATGATGCCGACGAGGCCGTGCACGACCATCCGCGCGCCCCGGCGCGCCCGGTACTCGGGCCGCGCGAGCCCTCGGACGAGTCGACCGGCCATCGCCGCCATCGCACCGCCCGAGAGCACCAGGCCGGCGTTGAACCACACGGCGGCGACGTCGTCGGATGTCCCGAGCGTGCTGAAGTTGCGGACCCACCACTCGCCGGTGTCGGTGAGGCTCATGCTCGCGAGGCATCCGGCCGCCAGGAGCATCGCGACCACGTTGAAGGACCGGTAGACGGACTGGTGGTGGGCGCGGCGATGCACGGCGCCGGTCGTGGCGCCGAGCCCTCCGGCGAGCACGGCGCACGCGGCGAGGTGGCCGCCCGGGAACCCGTCGAACGCCCCGGCGGAGCTGCCCACCGCGAGCGCCGCGATCGTCGCCCACACCGACGCGTTGGCGAACGCGCCGAGCTGCGGGCTCGCGCGCGGGACGAAGCACGCCGCCGGCCCGCCGCGACGCCGGGCGGGCACCGATGCGACGGTGAGGGCGGCGAGCAGGAGCAGGGCGACGAGCACCGCGACCGCGAGGCACAGCACGTCGACGACGACGTGCCCCGCACCGAGTGCCTCGTCGTGCGGATGGGGGACGAGGTGGACGAGCCGCGTCGCCGCCGCCACCGCGACCGCCGCCGCGATCGCGACCATCGCCGAGACGAGGGCAGCGTGACGGGCGACCGGCGCCTGGCCGGTCGCAGCGGCGCTCGCACCCCTCATAGTCGAACTCTCGATCGCGGGAATCTGACCGGTCAGAGCCTAACCGGAGGCGTCCGTCCTGCCGAAGTCCGCTTCCGGGGGACAACGGGGATCCATGGCGGATTCACAGGCGTCCGGGCCGCGACGCGGTCAGTCGATCCGGCGGCCGCGCCGGAGCACGGGCTCGACGTCGCCGGAGCCGTGGTCGAGCTGGTAGTCGAGGTTCACCGCCGCGTTGATCAGCGCGAGGTGGCTGAACGCCTGCGGGAAGTTGCCCAGCTGCTCGCCCGTGAGCCCGATCTCCTCGGCGTAGAGGCCGAGGTGGTTGGCGTACGTGAGCATCTTCTCGAACACGAGCCGCGCCTCGTCGAGGCGGCCCGAGCGCGCGAGCGCGTCGACGTACCAGAACGAGCACAGCGTGAACGTGCCCTCCGAGCCCTTCAGCCCGTCCGGTGCGGCCGCGGGGTCGTAGCGGTAGACGAGGCTGTCCGAGACGAGCGAGTCGTCGATGGCCTCGAGCGTCGACATCCACATCGGGTCCCGCGGCGTGATGAAGCCCATGAGCGGCATGAGCAGCAGCGAGGCGTCGAGCACGTCGCTGCCCTCGTGCTGCACGAACGCCTGCCGCGTGGGGTCGAAGGACTCCATGATGCGCTCGTAGATGCGGTCGCGCTCGTGCACCCACCGCGTCATCGACGCGGGCCGGCCGTGCGACCGGGCGATGCGGATGCCGCGGTCGAGCGCCACCCACGACATGAAGCGGCCGTAGGTGAACTTCTGGGGGCCGCCGCGGGTCTCCCAGATCCCCTCCTCCGGCGTGTCCCAGTGGTCGCAGAGCCAGTCGAGCATCTCCCTGACCTTCATCCACCCGGCGTGCGGGAGCTCGAGGCCGTGGGTGTCGGCGAGGTGGATCGAGTCCATCGCCTCGCCGAAGATGTCCAGCTGGAGCTGGCCGGCCGCGCCGTTGCCGACCCGGACCGGCCTGGACTTCCGGTACCCGGAGAAGTGCTCCAGCGTCTCCTCGCCGAGGTCCGACGAGCCGTCGACGCGGTACATGATCCGCAGCGGCGCCGTGTCGGATCCGACGCCCTCGTGGATCCGCTGGAGCAGCCATCCGACGAAGGCCTCCGCCTCGTCCTGGTAGCCGAGGCTGAGGAGCGCGTAGACCGAGAACGAGGCGTCGCGGATCCAGGTGTACCGGTAGTCCCAGTTGCGCTCGCCGCCGATCTGCTCGGGCAGTCCGGTGGTCGGCGCGGCGACGAGCGCGCCCGTCGGCGCGTACGTCATGAGCTTCAGCGTGATCGCCGAGCGGGCGACCATCTCCCGCCAGCGGCCCGTGTACGTCGAGCGGTCGTTCCAGCGGCGCCAGTACCGTCGCGTCTCGAAGAAGGTCGCGATGAGCTCGTCCTCGCTGATCTGCCGGGCGTCGACGTCGCCCGACTCGAGCATGACGCCCGTGAGCTCGCCGGCGCGGAGCGTGATCGTCACCTTCACGCCCTGGTCGACGACCTCGACCTTCCCGGCCCGCTCGTCGCCGTGCAGGATCGGGTCGCCGACGCGATGCAGGGTGAGCACGAGGTCGTCGGAGACGAACTTGGCACCGGGACCCGACGGCACGAGCCGGTGCGGTGCGCGGCCGTAGTCGAAGCGGGGCTGGATCTCGCCCTCGAAGGTCATCTCCCCCCGGACGACGCGGACCATCCGGACGATCGCGTGCCGGTCGGTCGCGGGCCCCTCGGCCACCGGCATGAAGTCGATCACCTCGCCGACGCCGACGTCCGTCAGGAACCGGGTGATGAGGATGGCGGTGTCCGGCAGGTAGAGCTGCCGGGTCACGTACTCCATGCCGACCGGACGGATGCGGAAGAAGCCGCCCCGCTGGGCGTCGACGAGCGAGCCGAACACGCTCGGGGCGTCGAACCTCGGACTGCAGAACCAGTCGATGGTGCCGTCGGTCGAGACGAGCGCCGCCGTCTGCAGGTCGCCGATCAGGCCGTGGTCGCTGATGTCCGGGTACCGCTTCGCCATACGTCGCCCCTTCCCCCACTGGGGATGGTGGCATGCGGGCGGGTGAGGGGCAAGGGCGGGTGGATGCCGCGGCCCGAATGGTGGAGGCTGGGCGCATGGCACGAATGGGAACCGACGCCGATGTCGACCTCGCCAGGATCCGCCCCGGGGGGCCCGCGGCATCCGCCCACCACGACGCCGACTTCGAGCGGCGCCTCGCCTCCGCCTTCCCGGTGCTGCACGGGCTGTTCCACCGGCTCTACGGCGAGCGCGACGACGCCCTCGACGTGCTCGCCGGCGTGATCGCCGACGCGGCGGCGTCCTGGGCGGAACGACCGACCGACCTCAAGGTCGCCGACGCCCGCCGGGAGCAGGACTCGACCTGGTACCTCTCGAACGGCATGCTCGGCGGCGTCTGCTACGTCGACCGGTACGCGGGCGACCTGACCGGCATCCGCGCGCGCATCCCGGAGTTCGTCGAGCTCGGCCTCACCTACCTGCACCTCATGCCGCTGTTCGCGGTGCCCGAGGGCAACTCCGACGGCGGTTACGCAGTCTCGAGCTACCGCGCGGTCGCCCCGCACCTCGGCACCATCGACGACCTGCAGGGCCTCGCCGCCGAGCTGCGCGCGAACGGCATCTCGCTCGTGCTCGACTTCATCTTCAACCACACGGCGTCGAACCACGAGTGGGCCCGGCGCGCGGTTGCGGGCGAGCCCGGGTACGAGGACTTCTACCTGATCTTCCCCGACCGCGCGATGCCCGACGCGTACGAGAAGACGGTGCGCGAGATCTTCCCCGACGACCACCCGGGCTCGTTCGTGCCGCTGCCCGACGGTCGCTGGATCTGGGCCACGTTCCACACGTTCCAGTGGGACCTCAACTACGCGAACCCCGCGGTCTTCCGGGCGATGGCCGGCGAGATGCTGTTCCTCGCGAACCTCGGCGTCGACGTCCTGCGCATGGACGCGGTGGCGTTCATCTGGAAGCGACTCGGCACGCCGTGCGAGTCCCTCCCCGAGGCGCACCTGCTGCTGCAGGCGTTCAACGCCGTGCTGCGCATCGCGGCGCCGAGTCTGCTGTTCAAGTCCGAGGCGATCGTGCACCCCGACGAGGTCGTCGAGTACATCTCGCCCGGCGAGTGCCAGCTGTCGTACAACCCGCTCCAGATGGCGCTCACCTGGGAGGCGCTCGCGACGCGCGACCCGCGGATGCTCCGGCAGGCGCTCGAACGCCGGCACGCGCTGCCCGACGGCTGCGCGTGGGTCAACTACGTGCGCGGCCACGACGACATCGGCTGGACCTTCGCCGACGAGGACGCCGCCGAGCTCGGCATCGACGGGTTCGACCACCGCCGGTTCCTCAACGCGTTCTACGTGAACCGCTTCCCCGGAAGCTTCGCGCGCGGCGTGCCCTTCCAGGAGAACCCGCGCACGGGCGACGCACGCGTGGCCGGCACGACGGCCTCGCTCGCCGGCGTCGAGGCCGGCGATCCGCACGGGGTCGACCGCGTGCTGCTCGCCCACGCGATCGCACTGTCGACCGGAGGGATCCCGCTCGTCTACCTCGGCGACGAGGTGGCGCAGCTGAACGACTACGGCTTCGTCGACGACCCCGCGCTCGCCGACGACAGCCGGTGGGTGAACCGGCCGCGCCGCCCCGATGAGGCGTACGCCGCTCGGCACGACCGCGACACCGCGGCCGGCGCGGTGTACGCGGGACTCACGCGCCTCATCCAGGTGCGACGGGGCACCCCGGAGTTCGCGGGCGGGCGACTGGTGCCCTTCGATCCGCGACATCCCACCGTCCTGGCGTACCAGCGCCCGGCGGCGACGGATGGCGCTGCCGCGCCCGGCACGACCGCCATCGTGCTCTGCCTCGCGAACGTCGGCGACGCACCCGCGGCGATCGACGCGCTCACGCTCTCGGGGTTCGCGCCGGAGGCGCACGAGCTCATCACCGACCGGCGGGTCTCGCTCGAGCGCGGCATCGTGCTCGAGCCGTGCCACGTCGCGTGGCTGCGCGTGCGCGCCGCCGACGAGCCCCCGCGGTTCTGAGCGGCACGGCGGCGAGGCATCCGCCCCGCCCTTCGGATGTTCGCGCCGACGGAAGAAGCCCCGGACCCCCGCGTTCTGCGGGATTCCGGGGCTTCGCTCTGCGCGCCCGGAGGGACTCGAACCCCCAACCTTCTGATCCGTAGTCAGATGCTCTATCCATTGAGCTACGGGCGCATGGGATGTCGCCCGGAACCTCTCGGCTCATCAGGCAACCCGGTTACTCTATCTCACGCCGCGGCCTCGCGCCAATCGAGCGCGTCGGCCCGGGCGCGTCGTCGCGCGGTTATCCCCGATCGGAAGCCGAGCCTCCACTCGGCGGCCGCCGGCATTAGCATTCCGCCATGGGCAAGCTGATCTACAACTCCTCGAACCGCGAGATCGAGATCGAGGACCGCACGCTCGCGCACCTGCGCGTCGCCATCATCAACAAGCTGCGTCGGTCCGAGAGCTTCGCCATGACCTGGGAACACGGCATCGAGCACGGGAGCGGCCGCACCACCCTCTGGCTCCACGAGTCGGTGCCCCTGCAGTTCGTGTTCAGCGGCAACCGCCCGCCGAAGCTCAACCGCCTGTGGATCGAGCAGATGCTGCTCTCCGCCAACAGCACGAGCGGGCTGCAGAACGTGCCGGAGCCCGAGGAGAACGAGCCCTTCGACTTCGAGTGAGCGGATGCCGGCGGCTGCGTGGATGCTCGATCGCGCCCCGCGACGCACGGTGCCCTCCCTTCCGTGATAACAGCCGCCCGTTCGGGCGGCAACCCCTCGATCCGCGGGTCGGGTCGTGCCTACGGTGGCCGCCGCGTGCGATCCCGCACGCGGGACGGAAGGGAGATCACCATGAGCACGACCGTGACCGCCGACATCGAGGTGGACGTGCCGGTTCGCGTGGCCTACGACCAGTGGACCCAGTTCGAGACGTTCCCGCGCTTCATGAGCGGAGTGGACTCCATCCGCCAGGTCGATGACGCGACGACGCACTGGGTGGTGTCGGTCGGCGGGGCCACCCGCGAATTCGACGCGGACGTCTCCGACCAGGTTCCCGACGACCACGTCGCCTGGCACAGCACCACCGCCGAGGTCGACCATCGCGGCCGCGTCGAGTTCCGTCCGGTCTCGGACGACCGGACCCGCGTCGACGTCACGCTCGAGTGGGAGCCGGAGGGCTTCGTGGAGAAGGCGGGCGCCGCGCTCGGCGTCGACGACCGGCAGGTCGAGCACGACCTGCGGAAGTTCAAGGAGTTCATCGAGTCCCGCGAGGCTCCGACCGGGGCCTGGCGGGGTGAGGTCCACGGGGGCGGCGCAGCCGCCGACCAGGGCGCGCTCGGCGACGACGGGATCGTCGGCCAGGACCCGGACCTCCGCCCCTAGGCGCTCGCGGGGTCGGGCCCGTCGACCTCGTCGGCGGCGCCCGGCGCCGGGTCGAGGTGCTCGGGCACGAGTTGGATGCCACCCGTGGAGTTCGCGCTCCGCATGAGCTCCTCGAGGTAGGTCCGGCTGAGCTCCGGCGGCTCGGGATCGTCGAACACGAATCGCAGCGGGATGTTCGGGTGGAGCCACAGCGTGCTGCGCCCGTCCGGCTGATCGTCGGGGTGCTGCCACGACACCGTGAAGGACTCGCCCCGGCGGAGCTTCGTGACCACGGCGACCTGCAGATGCGCCAGCGCCCGGTCCGCTATGCCGATCGCGGTCCCGGCGTTCCCGTAGTACAGCGTGCCCATGGCGACGAGGCTACCGCGACGCGCTCGACCGCACGCCGTACGCGGTCCGTCAACCCCCTCGGCCCATCCCGTGCACGCGCGTAGCGTGACCGCACGGACACTCGGAAGAGGAGGCCTGCGTGCAGGACCACCTGGTCGACCCGACCACGAAGCACACCGCGGAGCCGTTCCCGCAGCAGGAGCAGCTCCCGCCCGGCATGACCCCGCGGATGACACCGCAGCCCGACCACGGCGAGTACAGCTACCGCGGCGCGGGCCGATTGGCGGGACGGCGAGCGCTCATCACCGGCGGCGACTCCGGCATCGGCCGGGCCGTCGCGATCGCGTTCGCCAGGGAGGGTGCGGACGTCGCCATCTCGTACCTGCCCTCCGAGCAGGAGGACGCCGACGAGACGGCCTACTGGATCCGCGACGCGGAGCGGCGCGCCGAGCTCCTGCCCGGCGACCTCGTCGACGAGCAGCACTGCGCCGACCTCGTCGAGCAGACCTGCGACGCGTTCGGCGGCATCGACCTGCTCGTGCTGAACGCGGCGCACCAGCGCGACCGGGGCGGCATCGACGAGGTGCCGACCGACGACTTCGACGAGGTCATGCGCGTCAACCTGTACTCGAGCGTGTTCCTCGCCCGGGCGGCGGTACCGCGCATGGACGCCGGCTCGTCGATCATCACGACGTCGTCGATCCAGGGCTTCGACCCGTCATCCCGTCTCGTGGACTACGCGATGACGAAGGCGGCGCTCGTGGCGTTCACGAAGGCGCTGGCCGAGGAGCTCGGGCCCCGCGGCATCCGCGTCAACTCGGTCGCGCCCGGCCCCATCTGGACGCCGCTCATCCCGTCGACGGGATGGCCCGACAAGCTGCCGAAGTTCGGCCAGGACACGCCGCTCGGCCGCGCGGGGCAGCCGGCCGAGCTCGCGGGCGCCTACGTGTACCTCGCGTCGGACGACGCGTCGTTCACGTCGGGCGCGATCCTGCCGGTCACCGGGGGCAAGCCCCTCTGACCGGCGCCACGACCCCGCACGGAAGGAAGGAGAGACCGACATGCCCGGCAACCGACGAGGACAGAACTCGCTGAAGGACCCGGAACTGTACGAGGAGCTCCGCGACGACGGCGCCTCCAAGGAGAAGGCCGCCCGGATCTCCAACGCGGCCGCAGCGCGGGGCCGTACGGCGGTCGGCAGGAAGGGCGGCGAGTCCGGCAGCTACGACGACTGGACCGTGCCCGAACTGAAGAAGCGCGCGAAGGAACTCGGCCTGACGGGCTACAGCGGCAAGCGCAAGGGCGAGCTCATCGACGCCCTGCGCAACCACTGAGGGGCGACGGATGCCGCGACTGCGACGCGTCGAACCGTACGCGTCACCCGGGCTCACGCGCCGTCGCAGCGGTCGCGGCTTCACCTACCGCCACGCGGACGGATCGGCCGCCGACCGCGCCGATCGCAACCGGATCGCGGACCTCGCGATCCCGCCCGCGTGGGACGACGTCTGGATCGCCGAAGCGCCGAACGCGCACATCCTCGCCGTCGGCGTCGACGCGGCCGGCCGTCGCCAGTACCTGTACCACCCGGTCTGGCGCGAGCGGCAGGACGCCGAGAAGTTCGAGCGGATGACGGCGCTCGCCGAGGTGCTCCCCGCGGCTCGGCGCGGGGTCCGCCGCGACCTCGCGCTCGACGAGCTGCTGCGCGAGCGCGTGCTCGCCGCGGCCTTCCGCACGCTCGACCTCGGCGCCATCCGGATCGGGTCGGAGGAGTCGCTCGCGCAGGCCCGCAGCCGCGGGCTGACGACGCTGCTCGTGCGGAACGCCCGCCTGGACGGCGTCGACGCCGTGCGACTCCGGTTCCGCGCGAAGGGCGGCGTCGCGCAGGAGCTCGTGCTGGAGGATGCGGCGCTCGCGGCGTTCGTGGAGGGGATGTCGGGCCGCTCGCCGGCGGCGAGGCTCTACGCGTTCGCGGAGGGTCGGCGCATGAGGCCGCTCGGTCCGATCGACGTCAACGAGGACATCCGGTCGCGGACGGGCGGCGACTTCACGGCGAAGGACTTCCGGACGCTCCGTGGGACGATCGCGGCGGCGGACCGGCTCGCGGAGCTCGGCACCGCCGGAACGACGCGCGCCCGTTCCGCCGCGGTTCGGGAGGCGATCGTCAGGGCGAGCGAGGTGCTCGGCAACACGCCCGCGATCGCGAAGGCGAGCTACGTGGACCCGCGGGTCGTCGAGGCGTACGAGCACGGCCGCCTGGTGGGACTCCGGGGCGGACGGGAGCGCGCACTGCTGCAACTGCTCGTCGACGACGTCGCCTGAACCGTGCGGCGGCCGTGCGTCTGCTGGGCATCCTCCACATGTGCGTCGAGCGGTACATACGCCGCCATACGCTAGCCCTATCCACTGCGGGCGGATGCCCGCGAGACACCGGCTGGGAAGTCGACGACGACGGGCCGGATCATCAGCGCATCACTCATCCCTGCACCGCACCTCGGTGCGCTCCGCACCACGAAGCCGCGCGGTGATCGCCCCGGCGTCACCCAGAGCTACGCGGCCCTGTCGCAGGTCATCAAGGAGAGCGGGCTGCTCCGCCGGACGCCGATCTTCTACTCGCTGCTGGTCGGCGGGCTCGTGCTCGCACTGGGAGGCGCCGTCACGGGCTTCGTCCTGCTCGGCGACACCTGGTACCAGCTGCTCATCGCAGGGGCGCTCGGGATCATCTTCACGCAGTTCGCCTTCTTCGCCCATGAGGCGTCGCACCGCGCGGTGCTCTCGTCGGGCCGAGCCAACGACCGCGTCGGACGCCTCGTCGCGACGGCCATGGTCGGCATCAGCTACCAGTGGTGGATGACGAAGCATACGCGGCACCACGCGAACCCGAACCGGATCGGCAAGGACCCGGACATCGAGTTCGACACGATCTCCTTCACCGAGGAGTCGGCGGCGCGGCAGCGCGGGATCATCGCGTGGATCACGCGCCGACAGGGCTGGCTGTTCTTCCCGCTGCTCCTCCTCGAGGGCCTCAACCTGCACGTCACGTCGATCCGCTCGCTGTTCGAGCGCCGCGCGATCCCCGGGAGGGCGTTGGAGCTCACGCTCATCGCGGTGCGCCTCGGCGCCTATGTCGCCGTCGTGTTCTGGTTCCTGCCGCTCGGCATGGCGTTCGCGTTCCTCGGGGTGCAGCTCGCCGTCTTCGGCGTGTACATGGGCGCATCCTTCGCGCCGAACCACAAGGGCATGCCGATCGTGCCCGCCGACGCGAAGCTCGACTTCCTGAGCAAGCAGGTGCTGACGAGCCGCAACATCACGGGTCGCTGGACCGGCGCGCTCATGGGCGGCCTGAACCACCAGGTCGAGCACCATCTCTTCCCGAGCATGCCGCGACCGCATCTCGGGCGGGCGCGGGAGATCGTCAGGGAGCACTGCCGCTCGATCGGCGTCCCCTACACCGAGACGACCCTGCTCGACTCGTACGGCATCGTGGTGCGGTACCTGAACCGGGTCGGGCTCTCGGCGCGCGACCCGTTCGACTGTCCCGCTGCGGGCGAGTTCCGTCGACGCTGACTCCGCCCGTCCGGAAGCGGGAGCCTACGCCGCCTCGACGGGCTTCGGTCCGGTCGGCTTCCGCGCGGCCGCGTGCTCGAGGTCGAGCACGATGCCTCCGCCCGAGTTGGCGCCGCGCATGAGGTCCTCGATCCACTCGCGGTCGAGCTCGCCGGCCTCGGGCGTCTCGAACACGAACCGGAGCGGGATCGCGGGGTGGAGCCACAGCGAGCTGCGGCCGCGCGTCGGGCCGTCGACGTGGCGCCAGGAGAGGGTGAAGCTCTCGTTGCGACGGAGCTTCGTCGTGATGGCGATCTTGAGGTGGGCGAGGGCTCGGTCGTCGATCTCGATCGGCGTGCCGGCGTCGCCGTAATACAGGGTTCCCACGGCTGAACACTAACCCCCGTCCGGGTGTCAGCGAAATCATCCGTTCGATTCATTCACCCGGGGTGCGCGTCGGCGTCCCCCGGACCCGCCCCGGCCTCGAACCCCACGTCGCCCGCCGCCTTGTCGGGCCTGAGGCCTCGCCAGCGCGGATGCCGCGCCACCCCGGTCCGCGTCCACTCGCCGAACTCGATCTCCCCGACGACCTCGGGCCGGACCCAGACGGCGTCCGCGGCGTCCGCGGCCGGGACGTCGATGAACGGCGAGGTGTCCCCCGCGAGCCCGTCGAGCACTCCCTGCAACCGCTCGGTCTCGCGCTCGCGGAGGCCGGACCCGACGCGGCCCGCGTAGCGGAGCCCGTCGGGGGTCGGCACGCCGACGAGCAGCGAGCGTATGCGGCCGACCCGCGTGCCGGACCCCATCCGGTACCCGCCGATGACGACCTCCTGGGTCCGCGAGAGCTTGACCTTGACCCAGTCGTCGCTCCGGACGCCGGGCTCGTAGCGCGAACCGCGTCGCTTCGCGACGATCCCCTCGAGCCCGAGCCGTCGCGCCTCCTCGAGCGCGTCCTCCGCGCCCCGCCCCACGACCGGCGGCACGTCGACGGGTGCGTCCGCGTTCGGCCGCACGAGGCGTTCGAGTCGCTCGCGCCGGCGATCGTACGGCTCGTCGACCGTGGGGGTGCCCGCCACCTCGAGCACGTCGAACAGTTGCAGTCCGACCGGGACGGATGCCGCGGCCGCGGCGATCTCGCGCGGCTTGCCGAGGTTCATCCGGCGCTGCAGCAGCCCGAAGTCGGGCCGGCCCTCCTCGTCGAGTGCGACGATCTCGCCGTCGACCACGGCGTCCGCGCGGAGCGCGGACCCGAGCCCCGCGAGCTCCGGGTACGTCGCCGTCTGGTCGATCCCGTTGCGGCTGACGAGCCGCGCGACGCCGTCCTCCACGCGGGCGACGACGCGGATGCCGTCCCACTTCCACTCGATCGCCCAGTCGTCGCCCGAGACGAGCCCGGGCGTGCCGGCGACCGCGAGCATGGGCTTCGGCACGGGATCGCGCGGGACCGCGCCGGCCGTGCGGAGCGCGCGGGGCGTCGACGTGGCCGGCGCGGCCGCGGCATCCGCCCCTCGCCCCTCGACCGCGGCGCCGCGCTGCTCCTTCATGCGGTGCAGCAGCCACTGGCTCTTCTCGCCGTCGCCCTGCGTGCGGATGAGCGCCAGGCGTACGCGGCCGAGCGGGCCGCCGACCCGGCCGTGCAGCGTGAAGATGACCTCGTCGTCGCGCCACTTCTCGGTCTCGTAGGTGCCCGTGTCCCACACCGTCATGCCCCCGGCGCCGTACTGGCCGTCGGGGATCGTGCCCTCGAAGACGAGGTACTGCATCGGGTGGTCCTCGGTCTGCACGGCGAGGTGGTTCGCGCCCGTGTCGTCCGGCACGCCCTTCGGCACCGCCCAGCTCTTCAGCACGCCGTCGCGCTCGAGCCGCAGGTCGAAGTGCAGGCGCCGCGCGTGGTGCTCCTGGATCACGAAGCGCGGGTCGCCGTCGTTCGCGACGCCCCACGCCGAGTCGGGCATGGGCTCGGGCGTCGAGCCGGCCGTGCGCATCGAGAGGTACGTGCTGAGCGGCCCGTCGGCGGAGGCCCCGGTGACCTCGAGCATCGGATCGCCGCGCTCGGACACGATCGCGACCACCTCGTCGGCTTCGAGCTGGCGCAGGTCCGGATCCTCGAGCTCGTCCCACGTTCGCGGCGCCGCGACCGTCGGACGGAAGCGGCCGCGCAGGGAGTACGGCGCGATCGTCGTCTTCTTGGCGTTGTTCTGGCTCCAGTCGATGAGCACCCTGCCGCTGCGGAGGGTCTTCCGCATGCTCGACACGACCAGGTCGGGGTGGTCGGCCTCGAGGGCCCGTGCGAGTTCGTGCGCGACGGCCGACACCTGCTCCGAGGTCTGCGCGCCGTCGAGCGGCGCGTAGAGGTGGATGCCCTTGCTGCCGCTCGTCACCGGCACGGGGTCGAGGCCGATCGGGTGCAGGAGGTCGCGGACCATGCGCGCGACCTCGGCGCACTCGGCGAGGCCGACGCCCTCGCCCGGGTCGAGGTCGAACACCATTCGGTCGGGATTCGCGGGCGCGCCCGACGCGTCGAAGCGCCACTGCGGCACGTGCAGCTCGATGGCGCCCATCTGCGCGAGCCACACGAGCGTCGCCCGGGCGTCGGCGATCGGGTACGTCTTGTCGCCGTCGGAGTGGTGCTGGATGCCTCGCCGGATCCACTCGGGCGCGTGCTCGAGGTTCTTCTCGAAGAAGGCCTGCTCCGGATGGCTCGGGGTGCCGACCCCGTTCACCCAGCGCTTGCGCGTGATCGGCCGCCCGGCGACGTGGGGCAGCATCACGGGTGCGATCTCGGCGTAGTAGGCGATCATCTCGCCCTTGGTCATGCCGGCCTCCGGGTACATGACCTTGTCGAGGCTCGTCAGACGCAGCCGACGTCCGTCGACGTCGACCAGCTGCGCGGGGCCCTGCGCCATGCCCCCATCCTGCCCGCCGCAGCGGGCAAGGGGTATCGCTCCAGCCGGGCGGGGTGTGTACTGGGGGCATGCGAGCCGTGTGGAAGGGGGCGGTCACGTTCGGCCTCGTCAACGTGCCCGTCAAGCTGTACAGCGCCACCGAGGACCACGACGTGTCCCTGCACCAGGTGCACGACGCGGACGGCGGGCGGATCCGCTACCAGCGCGTGTGCGAGATCGACGGCGAGGTCGTGCCGTACCAGCACATCGACAAGGCGTACGACGACGGCGAACGCACCGTCATCATCACCGACGAGGACCTGAAGTCGCTGCCCGCCGAACGCAGCCGTGAGATCGAGGTCGTCGAGTTCGTGCCGACCGACCAGATCGACCCGATCATGTTCGACCGCAGCTACTACCTCGAGCCCGACTCGGCGTCGAACAAGGCGTACGTGCTGCTGCGCGAGGCGCTCGAGTCGACGGACCGCACCGCGGTGGTACGGATGGCGCTGCGCCAGAAGACGCGGTTGGCCGCGCTCCGCGTGTTCGGCGACGTGCTCATGGTGCAGACCCTGCTCTGGAGCGACGAGGTGCGCCAGGCGAACTTCCCGGCGCTCGACGAGCCCGCGAAGATCACGTCGAAGGAGCTCGACCTGTCGAAGCAGCTCATCGAGAGCCTGTCGAACGACTTCGAGCCCGAGCAGTTCGTCGACGAGTACCAGCAGGAGCTCCGCACGCTGATCCAGGCCAAGCTCGAGCAGGGCGACGCCCTCGACACGGCCGCCACGTTCGGCGAGCAGCCCGAGGAGGAGGGCGGCGAGGTGATCGACCTCATGGAGGCGCTGCGCCAGTCGATCGCCGCGAAGCGCGGCGGCGGGGCGGATGACGCGAAGTCCTCGTCCTCGGCGAAGCCGGCGTCGAAGTCCTCGTCGTCGAAGAAGCCGGCTGCGAAGGGCTCGAGCACGACGTCGTCGAAGTCCGGATCGTCCGATGAGAAGCCGGCGGCGAAGCGCCGCACCGCCAAGAAGGCGGGGTGACTCGCGTCGCGGCCGGAGGAGGTCTCAGGTCGCCAGCCGGCCGGCGACCTCGGTCGCGACGGCGACGGCCACGGACTCGTCCGGGGCCGTGACCTGCACCCAGTCGGCGCCGACCACCACGTCGACGGCGCAGGTGCCGTACGCGGCGTCGCATCGGAGGACGGCGACATCCGGGGCGACGAGGCCGAGGTCGACCTCGGACCCGGGCGGCACCAGACCGCCGCCGTCGGCGATGCGCTCGTAGGCCCAGCGCCCCCCGCGCACCCAGTCCGCGCCGGCCACGATCTCGTCGGCATCGGCCCGGAACCACCGGCAGCCGAGGTCCCCGGCGATCGTCTTCGCCTCGGCCCATTCGCTCCAGCCGCCGGCGAACGACGACTCCACGACCTCGGCGACGCCGGCAGCCGACTCCACGACCGCGTCCGGCACGAGGTCCTGGCAGTCATCGGGGATCGCCGATCCGGTCGCGGCGGGCGGTTCAGGCGGACTGGCGGCATCGACGGCGGCGACAGCGGCGTCGACCACCCGGCCGAACGTCGTCGGGTCCGGTGCGCCCGAGCCATCCGTCGCCTGCACCTGGACCCAGGCGCCCGACGCCGGCTGCGTGGCCGTGCAGGTCTGCCCGCCGCAGTCGGTGCCCGCCGCCGGCATGCCGAAGCGGACCGCCGTGTCGCTCCACCCTCCGGCCGGCGGCGGGACGACGGTGACGAGGAGCCCGACGTGCGCGGGATTCGTGCCGTACTGGCTGTTGGACGGTTCACCGTTCGACCACTCGCACGCCAGGCCGCCCACG
Source organism: Agromyces luteolus (assembly GCF_009729855.1). Taxonomy (GTDB): domain Bacteria; phylum Actinomycetota; class Actinomycetes; order Actinomycetales; family Microbacteriaceae; genus Agromyces; species Agromyces luteolus. Next base: position 40,544 of record NZ_WODA01000002.1, read on the forward strand.
GCGACGATGGAGGTCATGCGCGGCAGCGAGATCCCGACCGAGGACGCGGTCACGAGCGGGTCGGTCGGCTCGACCGGTGCGGCGAACAGGTCGCCGACGAGCGTCGCGGGGACCAGCCCGTCGCAGTCGAGGTCGTAGCGGGCGACGGGCGGTTCCGATCCCGGTGCCGTCTCGGCGACGGGCTCCGTCGACGGGGTCGGCGTCGCCGCAGCCGTCGTCGGCCCGGCGGGTCCTGCCGACGGCGCCGCACAGGCGCTCAGGGAGACGCCTGCGGCGAGCGCGACGGCCAGGATCCCGGGAGCGCGGAGACGGGCGGCGATGCCGGGGCGAGCAGGGTCGGCGCTCGCGGCGCCCGTTCGGGTCGACATGCCCGAAGCCTAGGGGGCCGCGGGAAGCTCGAACCTCAGGGACGGCACTGAGGCGCGACGCGGACGGCGGCTCATCGGTGTGATCCGGAGCCGGGCAGCCCGTCGAGGATCACCCGCAGCCCGTGGGCGAAGGCCTCGTCGTGGCTCGGGGCCGAGCCGTCGCGCACGGCCTCGGCGATTCGCCGGAGGTGGGGCAGGTCGGCGGCGGAGTCGTCGTCGAGCAACCGACCGGCGGCCTCCTCGGCGTCGGAGGACTCGACGAGCGCCTGCTGCTTCTCCTGCAGCACGAAGCCGTAGACGTAGCTGTCGAGCGCGGAGACCCCGAGGATCGACTCGATCGGCGTGCACCCCGCGTCCAGCAGGACGCCGAGGACCGCGTCATGTCGGCGCAACCGGTGGGCACCGACATGGTCGCGCGACTCGATGAGGCCGAGCACCCAACTGTGTCGCGCGACGGCGGCCCGGGTCGACCGGGCCGCGAACTCGAGGTCCGTCCGCCAGTCGGCGCCGGAGCGCGTGACCTCGATCTCGGAGAACACCGCGTCGACGATCGCGTCGACGATCGCGTCCTTGCTCGGCACGTGGTGGTACAGGGCCATGGCCTCGACCCCGAGCGAGTCGGCGACCTTCCGCATGCTCACGGCGGCGACGCCGCCCTGATCGGCCAGCGCGACGGCGGCCCCGATGATGCGCTCCGGCGTGAGCGGCGGTCGTGCCGGCATGGTCCTCCTCGCGTGATCCCCGACTCAGGACCTTACACGTGTATAGTGGCGTCCGTTCACGTACCTTACAGGTGTAAAGGAGATTCGAGATGCGACGCGCCCACGAGACATCCGGGAGCGGTTCGGGCACGCGGACGGTTCGGCCGCGTTCGACGCCAGAGCGTCGTGCGGCGACGACCGCCGGGGCCCTGGTGCTCGTGGCGATGATCGCGGGGGTCCTCAGCGTGGTCCCCGTGCTGGAGGAGCCGGACTACCTCGGATCGGTGACGCAGCGCGGACCGGAGCTCGTCTCGGGCGCACTGTTCCAGCTGGTCATGGTGGTGGCGTACGCCGGCTTCGCGCTCGTCCTCCACCCGATCCTGAGGCGCGCGAGCCCGACGCTCGGCGTCGGCTTCGTCGGATTCCGGCTCGTCGCCTGCGGGTTCCACCTGCTCGCGATCGCCATGCTGGCGCTCCTGCTGGACCTCGCGCACGGGTACGACGCCGCGATCGGCACGCCGGCGGCCGAGGTGACCGCCATCGTCGCCGAGGCGGTGCGGATCGGGCGCGACCTCGTCAACCACGTCGTCGTGATCACCGCGATGGGCCTCGGCGACCTGCTGCTCTTCGTGCTGCTCCTCCGGTGGCGACTGGTCCCCCGGTGGCTGTCGGTGTGGGGCATCGCCGGCGTCGTGGCGGCGATCGCCGCGAGCGCGCTCCTGCTCGCCGGCGTCGTGGAGGTGGTCGGCGTGCCCTACCTGGCGCTCACCGCACCGCTCGCGCTGCAGGGCGTGGTGCTCGCGGGCCTGCTCGTCGTCCGCGGGCTCGACACGGCGCGGCTCCCGGCGTGAGCCCGACCGGCCGGCGGCGCCGCGCGGTCAACCGCCCGCCGGAGCCGGTGGTCCCGCGATGGCGCCGAGCGCCCAGGCGTAGTGCCCGCCGAGGCACTCGTGCGCGGGCTCGGCCAGGGTGGCGCCCCGAAGCCACGCTCGCCCGTCGCTGAAGATCTCGGCGTCGCTCATCGCGTCGAGGCGGGCGAGCGACGAGTCGTGGCTCGCCCTGAGCCGTGCTCGGGCGGTGGTCGGATCGCCGTCGCCCCGGTAGCGGTCGCGCAGGTCGCGGTTCAGGCGGTCGAGGTCGCGCCAGGTGTACCCGTCGGCGGGATACGCGGGCGCCTCGCCCGCGGCGTCGGCGGCGAGCCAGCCGAGCAGCAGCACGTGCCAGGCGTGCAGGTGGTTGACGACGTCGACCGCGTCCCGGTCGCGCGGCGCGGGGGCCGCGGCATCCGTCATCGGCTCGTCACGGCCGGGGAGCGCGACGCCGTCGAGGGCGTCGAGCGCGCGTTCGAGTTCGGCGAAGCGCTCGACCGCCTGGCGGACCAGGTCGGCGCGGTGCTGCGGGATGCTCACGCGCCCAGCCTACGATCCGTGCGCGACGGCGAGGATCGCGGCCGTCTCGGGCGGGAGTTCGATCATGCGGTCGGGCACGCCGGCGTCGGCGAGCGCGGGATCGGTCGCGAGCAGCACCTCGGCCGGTCCGTCGAGCTCGAGCGCCCACGGCGACGCGCCGAGGTTCACGAGCACCACGACCCGCTCGTGGGCGTCGGGGGCGCCGCGATCCATCCGGAACCGGCTCGCCGCATCATCCGCCCACGCCGTCGTGTGCTCGAACGCCGGGTCGGTGAGCTCGGGGCGCGCGCGGCGGAGGGCGAGCAGTCGGCGGTGCAGGTCGAGCAGGCGCGCGTGCGCGCCGTCCGTCTGGCTGGGCTCCGACCACTCGAGCTTGGAGCGCCGGAAGGTCTCGGGGTCCTGCGGGTCGGGCACGAGCGACTCGTCCCAGCCCATGCGGGCGAACTCGGCGATGCGCCCCTCGGCGGTCGCACGGCCGAGCTCGGGCTCGGGGTGCGACGTGAAGAACGCCCAGGGCGTCGACGCGCCCCACTCCTCGCCCATGAACAGCATGGGCGTGAACGGCGTCGTCAGGTTCAGCACGGCGGCGATCGCCAGCCGGGCCTCGCCGAGCGCGGGCGAGAGGCGGTCGCCGGCCGCGCGGTTGCCGACCTGATCGTGGTCCTGCGCGAACGTCACGAGGCGCCAGGCCGGCACGGCCGGATCGATCGGCCGTCCGTGGTCGCGCCCGCGGAACGACGAGTAGGTGCCGTCGTGGAAGAAGCCGCGCGTCGTGGTCTTCACGAGCGCGTCGAGCGGCGCGAAGTCGGCGTAATAGCCCGCGGTCTCGCCCGTGAGGGCGACGTGCATCGCGTGGTGGTGGTCGTCGCTCCACTGCGCGGTGAGACCGTATCCGCCCGCCTCGCGCGGCAGGATGAGCGTCGGATCGTTGAGGTCGGACTCGGCGATCAGCGTGAGCGGCCGGCCGAGGTGCGCCGAGAGCGCGTCGGCGTGCTCGGCGAGCTCGCGCAGGATGTGCCGGTCCGACCGGTCGCGCAGGGCGTGCACCGCGTCGAGCCGCAGCCCGTCGACGTGGAAGTCGCGCAGCCACGTCATCGCGTTCTCGACGATGTAGCGGCGCACCTCGGGTTCGTCGAGGTTCACCGAGTCGCCCCACGTGTTGCGCTCGGCCGTGCGCAGGTACGGCCCGAACCGCGGCAGGTAGTTGCCGCTCGGTCCGAGGTGGTTGTAGACGACGTCCTGGATGACGGCGAGCCCGCGCGCGTGGCACGCGTCGACGAAGCGCTGGTAGGCGGCCGGCCCACCGTACGCCTCGTGGACGGCGTACCAGAGCACGCCGTCGTAGCCCCAGTTGTGCGTGCCGTTGAACGCGTTGACGGGCAGCAGTTCGACGAAGTCGATTCCGAGGTCGACGAGGTGGTCGAGTCGCTCGATCGCCGAATCGAGCGTGCCGTCGGGCGTGTACGTGCCGACGTGCAGCTCGTACACGGTGCCGCCCGCGAGCTGCCGGCCGGTCCACTCGGCATCCGCCCACTCGTGGGCGCCGAGGTCGAAGGCGGCGCTCAGTTCGTGCACGCCGAGCGGCTGCCGGAGCGATCGCGGGTCCGGGAGGGCCCGGTGGTCGTCGTCGAGCACGAATCCGTACTCGTCGCCGGGCGCGAGCTCGACGTCGGCGTGCCACCGGTCGCGGTCGTCGCGCCGCATCGGCAGGTCGGCGCGGCCCGGGCGTCGCAGCGCGACGCGCGTCGGGATCGGAGCCCAGAGCTCGGGCGTCATCGGGCGGCCTCCTCGTCGTGGACCTGCGGGGCGTCGGGGGCGGATGCCGCGGGCGCGAGCAGCGCGACCGGATACCCGGCGAGCACCTCGGCGAGCGCGAGCGCGAGCGCGCCGCCGACGCCGTCGCCGCCACCGTCGCCGTCGCCGTGCCGCCGCCCGGTGAGCAGGTCGACGACCGGCCCTCCGGGGACGAGCACCGCCGTGTCGCCCCATGCCCCGTCGGGGGCGGATGCCGCCGGCTCGGCGCCGACCCGGGCGGCGAGGCCGACGGGCAGTCGGGTCGCGACCGTCACGATCCCGCCGCGGTCGAACGCGATGGCGTGCCGCGCCGCCTCCCCCACGACCTCCAGCGGGCGGTACCGCGTGAACCACTCGGGGTGGTCGCGCCGGGCGCGGAGCGCCCGCGTGGTCACGAGGAGCTTCGCGGCGCCCGTGGCATCCGTCGCCGGGAGCTCGCCGCGCGCGGTCGCCTCGTCGAGCTCGGCGAGCATGCGCCGGCGCAGGTCGAAGTCGACGGGCCGGCGGTTGTCGGGGTCGACGAGGCTCGTCTCCCAGAGCTCGGAGCCCTGGTACACGTCGGGCACGCCGGGCATCGTGAGCTGCAGCAGCTTCGCCGAGAGCGAGTTCGACCACCCGGCGGGTGCGAGCCACGCGACGAACGCGTCGACCCGTTCCCGCACGGCGGGGTCGTCGTAGGCGCGATCGATGACCGCGTGCATGCGGGTCTCGAACGCGGCATCCGGCGCGGTCCAGGTCGTCGAGACGGATGCCTCGCGCGCGGCCTTGTCGGCGTAGGCGTGCGCCCGTTCGCGCTCGAGCGGCCAGGCGCCGATCATCGCCTGCCAGAGGAGCGCGTCGAAGGGGCCGTCGCCGGTCGAGCCCGCGGTCGCGCGGAGGCCGTCGAGCTCGACCGACCAGCGTTCGGGGATCTCGGCGAGCACGTCGAGACGCGCGCGGACGTCCTCGCCGCGCTTGGTGTCGTGCGTCGAGAGCGTGGTCATCGAGTGCGGCCACTCCGCGTGGCGGCGGACCTGCCGCTCGTGGAACCGGTCGACGGTGATCGCGAACTCCGCCGGGTCGCCGCCGACCTCGGTGAGCGAGCCGAGCCTCGTGTACCGGTAGAAGGCCGTGTCCTCGACGCCCTTGGCCATCACCATGCCGCTCGTCTGCTGGAAGCGCACGGCGACCGGGTGCCCGGAGTCGCCGAGCACGGGCAGCAGCGCGTCGATCGTCGGCGCGAGGTCGGGCCGGTGCTCGCGCGCGCGGCGCGCGGCCTGCTCGAGGTGGTCGGCGCCCGCCGGGAGATAGGACCGGTACACGGGGAAGCACGTGAGCAGCTCGGCGAGCGCGTCGGCGGCGCCGGCGGGGCGCGGCTCCGGAAGCATCCGCTCGAGCCGCAGCACCTCGCTGCGGAGGATGCCGTCGGCGATGCCTCGCTTGGTGCCGTGGATCAGCTCGTGCCAGTCGGTCGGTCCGGCGATGCCGGTCTGCGCGCGCAGGCGCGCGTCGAGCGCGTCGAGCGGCGCCTCGCCGTCGGGGTCGACGAGCACCCGGTCGACGTCGGCGAGCGCGTCGTACCCGGTCGTGCCGTCGGTGCGCCAGTGCGGCGGCAGCGGCTCGTCGCCCTCGAGGATCTTCTCGACGAGGACGTACGCGCCGCCCGTGGCGTTCGCGAGTCGTCGCAGGTAGGCGCCGGGACGCGCGAGGCCGTCCGGGTGGTCGACGCGCAGGCCGTCGGCGAGACCGTCGCCGATCCAGCGCACGATCGCCTCGTGCGTCGCGTCGAACACCTCGGGACGCTCGACGCGGACGCCGGCGAGTTCGTTGACCGCGAAGAAGCGGCGGTAGTTCAGCTCCGCGTCGGCGCGCTGCCAGTGCACGAGCTCGTAGTGCTGGCGCGCGTGCACCGCGAGCACGTCGACGGCAGCGTCGGCGCCGTTCGCGTCGGCGGCCTCGGCCGACCCCGGCGCGAGCGGGAACCGGTGCTCGAAGTACCGCAGCTCGCCGTGCTCGACGCGCAGGTCGCCGGCGGCCGCGGCCTCCTCGAGGGTGCCGCCGAGCACGGGCAGGCGCACCTTCCCCCCGGTGAGGGCCCAGTCGACGTCGAACGCGCCGGCGTGCGGGGAGTCGGGGCCGAGCTGCAGCAGGCTCCACCACCAGGCGTTCTGCGCGGCATCCGCCACGCCCACGTGGTTGGGCACGATGTCGACGAGGATGCCGCGACGGGCGCCGTGCGCGGCATCCGCCAGCGCCGCGAGGCCCGCCTCGCCGCCGCGCGCCGCGTCGACCCGGTCGTGGGCGACGACGTCGTACCCGTGGTCGGACCCCGCGCGCGACGGCAGGATCGGCGAGAGGTACAGCCAGTCGACGCCGAGCGCGTCGAGGTAGTCGACGAGGGCCGCCGCGTCGTGCAGGTCGAACGACGGACGGATCTGGAGCCGGTACGTCGACCGCGGCTCGCGTGCGACGGGCTCCGTCACGTGCCCGCCTCCGTCCTCGGCGCGGGGGCCTCGTCCTTGGCCGCCGCGACCATCGCCGACAGCGACGCGGCGACCGAGTGGTCGACCTCCTCGGGCGTGGGGTCGTGCTGGCGCAGCACGACGAGCGACCGCTGCTCGAGCGCGATGACGTCACCCGGCTGGACCGGGTCGCTGTCGGCCCGACGGCCCGCCGTGTCGATGAGCACCTCCCACTCGGGCGAGAGCTCGTGCCGCGGGATCGTGAACTCGACCGTGTCGTCGTGCGCGTTGAACAGCACGATGAAGTGCCGGTCGACGATGCGCTCGCCCCGTCGGTCGCGCTCGCGGATGCCCTCGCCGTTCAGGAACACGCCGATCGCCTTGCCGAACCCCGCGTCCCAGTCCTCGGGCGCCATGATCGTGCCGTCGGGGCGCAGCCAGACCAGGTCGGGCACCGGGCCGCCCTCGGGCTGGCGCACGGGTCGGCCGTCGAAGAACCGGCTCCGACGGAACGTCGGATGCTCCGCTCGAAGCTTCGCCACCGCCGCCGTGAACTCGATGAGCGGCTGGTCGGCGTGCTCCCAGTCGACCCAGCTGAGCGCGCTGTCCTGCGCGTAGACGTTGTTGTTGCCCTGCTGCGTGCGCCCGAGCTCGTCGCCGTGCGAGAGCATCGGCACGCCCTGCGAGAGCAGCAGGGTCGCGATGAAGTTGCGCTGCTGACGCGCCCGGAGGGTGAGGATGTCGGGATCGTCGGTCGGGCCCTCGACGCCGAGGTTGTACGAGCGGTTGTGCGATTCCCCGTCCTTGCCGCCCTCGCCGTTGGCGTCGTTGTGCTTCTCGTTGTACGACACCAGGTCGCGCAGCGTGAAGCCGTCGTGCGCCGTGACGAAGTTGATGGATGCCACGGGCCGCCGCCCCGAGTGCTCGTAGAGGTCGGCCGAACCGGTGAACCGCGAGGCGAACTCGCCGAGCGTCGCCGGCTCGCCGCGCCAGAAGTCGCGGACGGTGTCGCGGTACTTGCCGTTCCACTCGGTCCACTGCGGCGGGAAGTTGCCGACCTGGTACCCGCCGGGGCCGACGTCCCACGGCTCGGCGATGAGCTTGACCTGCGAGACCACCGGGTCCTGCTGCACGAGCTCGAAGAAGGTCGACAGCTTGTCGACCTCGTAGAACTCGCGTGCGAGCGTCGACGCGAGGTCGAAGCGGAATCCGTCGACGTGCATCTCGAGCACCCAGTACCGGAGCGAGTCCATGATGAGCTGCAGCGCGTGCGGGTTGCCGACGTTCAGCGAGTTGCCCGTGCCCGTGTAGTCCATGTAGAAGCGCTTGTCGTCGTCGACGAGCCGGTAGTAGGCGGCGTTGTCGATGCCGCGCATCGACAGCGTCGGCCCGAGGTGGTTGCCCTCGGCCGTGTGGTTGTAGACGACGTCGAGGATCACCTCGATGCCCGCGGCGTGCAGGGCCTTCACCATCGCCTTGAACTCCTGCACCTGCTCGCCGCGCTGGCCGGTCGAGGCGTACGCGTTGTGCGGTGCGAAGAACGCGATGGTGTTGTAGCCCCAGTAGTTCGACAGGCCCTTCTCCTGCAGGGTGCCGTCGTCGACGAACTGGTGCACGGGCATGAGCTCGATCGCCGTGACGCCCAGCTTCCTCAGGTGCTCGGTGACGACCGGGTGCCCGATTCCCGCGTAGGTGCCGCGGATCTCCTCGGGCACGCCGGGCAGCGTCTCGGTGAGGCCCTTCACGTGCGCCTCGTAGATGAACGAGGCGGCGTACGGGGTGCGGGGATGCCGGTCGCCGGTCCAGTCGAAGAACGGGTTGGTGACGACGCCGAGCATCATGCTCTTCGCGGAGTTCTGGTCGTTCCGCCCGTCGGGCTCGCCGAACGGGTAGCCGAACAACGACTGGTTCCAGTTCAGCTCGCCCTCGACGGCCTTGGCGTACGGGTCGAGCAGCAGCTTGTTCGGGTTGCAGCGGAGGCCCTTCGCCGGGTCGTTCGGCCCGTGGACGCGGTAGCCGTAGCGCTGGCCGGGCTGCACCTGTGGGAGGTACGCGTGCCAGATGTACGCGTCCACGTCGATGAGCTCGACCCGCTTCTCGCGCCGCCGGTTGTCGAACAGGCAGAGCTCGACCTTGTCGGCGACCTCGCTGAACAGCGCGAAGTTCGTGCCGTTCCCGTCGAACGTCGCGCCGAGCGGGTAGGTGGAGCCGGGCCAACTGTGCATGCATCCCCCAACGGTGAGCCTCCGGCCATCGTAGGGGGCGGATGTTTCACGCCGGCGTCCGTTGACGGGAGCGGGCCTCTCGTGGTGGGTGCGACGTCCGCGGCCCCGCCCAGCACGCGGGAACGCCGACGGCCGGGGTGCGACCTCGTCGCCGCCCCGGCCGCCGTCGGACGTCTCCGCCCGGATGGGTCCTACTCGGACTCGGTGTCGGACTCCGTGTCGCAGGACGCGGCGACGGCGCCCGACGCCTCCTGGACCGCCGCCTGCTGGGAGGCGAGCTCATCGGGGTCCTGCTCGATGGTCATCGCCGCAGGGTCCTCCTCGGAGGGCACCTCCTCCAGGCCGCCGGCGTAGGTCGAGACCTCGTTGAGCGCGGTCTGGAACCCGCCGAGCGAGTCGATCAGCGCATCGCTGTCGCCGGCCTCCTCGATCAGCGCGTCGGTCCGCTCCGAGGCCTCGCCCAGGTAGTCCTGGAGCCCCTCGAGCGACGCCGGCGCGGCGAGGTTGTTCTGGACGCCGTTCGAGATGTCGCGAACCTCCGCGGCGATCGACGAGCAGCTCTCATCACCGGTCGCGGCGGTGTCCCCGCCGTCGCCGGACGCGCAGCCCGTGAGCGCGAGGGCACCGGCGAAGACCAGTGCCGCGGGCATGGTGAAACGTCGCATTCTGCAACTCCCCCTGTGTCGTGTGGAACAGGTGGAGCATAGCCCTCGGCGCCGACATCCCTCCAGAGCCCGGCCGACGGGCTCCGGCTGCGCCGGAAACGCGGAACGGCCGCGATGCACGCGGCCGTTCGGCTCGATGTCATGAGCGGAGACGGCGGGATTTGAACCCGCGGTCCCCTTACGGGGACTCCACCTTAGCAGGGTGGTGCACTCGACCGGACTATGCGACGTCTCCTCGTGAACGCCCGAAGGCGAACGCGACTGCCATCATAACCGGCATCCCGCCCAAAACACGATTCGGCGGTGCGGATGCCGCGGCTCGCGCCGCAGCACGCCCGTGGCGGTCGTGCGCGACGACCGCCGGCTACTGGTCGGCGAGCGTGCGGCCGGCCGAACAGCGGGTCTCGGCGGCGGTCTGGCCGGTGACGTCGCTCGGCAGCGCCTGCTGGGTCGGCTCGGGGGCCGCCGGCTCGGCGGGAGCGTCGGTCGCCGGCTCCTCCGCGGGCGTCTCCTCGGTCGGCGTCTCGGCGACGGGCTCCTCGGTCGGCGTCGTGCTCGGGTCGCCGCTCGAGGTGAATGTCGCATCCTCCGCCGCGGTCGGGTCGAACGAGACCGGGGTGTCGTTCTGGAGCGCGAGGTTGACGAGCTCGGCCGACTCGGTGGCCGCGACGCCGCCGTCGACGTAGCCGGTCGGGTACTGGATGAACGCGATCTTCGAGAGGTCGGTGTCCTTCAGCGCCTTCGCGATCGAGACCATGCGCGTCGGGTCGGTGAGGCTGTCGGAGAGCTGCATGTTCGCCAGCGCCGCCTTCGCGATGCCGTAGAGCTTCACGGGGTCGGTGTAGGTGCCGTCGCTCTGCAGCTTGCGCGCGAGCGCCGAGAGGAAGACCTGCTGGTTCGAGATGCGGCCCAGGTCGGAGCCGTCGCCGACGCCGTGGCGGGTGCGGAGGAACTGCAGCGCGTCGATCCCTGCGAGCGAGTGCGTGCCCGCGTCGAGGAACATACCCGTGTACTCGTCCTCGATGGGTTCGGCCACGCAGACCTCGACGCCGCCGACGGCCTCGGAGAGGCCGGCGACGCCCATGAACTGCACGACGCCCGCGAACGGGATGGTCACGCCGGTGAGCTCCTCGACGGTCTTCACGACGCAGGGCACGCCGCCGTACGAGAGCACCGAGTTGATCTTGACGTCGTACTGCTCCCAGACCTCCTCGCCCGATTCGGGGTCGGTGCATCCGGCAGGCACGTCGACGAACATGTCGCGGGGGAAGCTGATGACCTCGACGTGCGAGTGGTCCTCCGAGATGTGCATGAGCATCGTGACGTCGTTGAGGACCGCGGTCTCCTCGTCGGGGTCGCCGAAGCCCGTGCCCTGGCCGGCTCGGCTGTCGCTGCCGATGACGAGCAGGTTGACGCCGCCCTCGATCGCGCCGACATCGGGCACGCCCTCGAGCACGTCCTCGTTGCCGAGCGTCACGGTCGGCTTGGCGGTCGCGGCGAGGTCGAACGCGGCGTAGGCGGCGACGGCCGCCCCCGAGGTGAGGACCACTGCGACGACCGAGGCGAGCGCCTTCGTGAGGGTGCCCCAGACTCCGTTGCGACGGAGGCGCCCGTGGCGCGTGCTCGAGGCGTCGGGTCGCGACGTGGGCTGCGGGGAGGTGCGGCTCACTCGGTCTCCTCTCGGGGTCTCGGTCGGTCTCGGTGGTGCGGGATCTCGGCGGAGGGCGTGGGATTCGAACCCACGAGGCATTGCTGCCCACTGGTTTTCAAGACCAGCTCCATCGGCCGCTCGGACAGCCCTCCTCGCCCGGCGCGCCGCCGGACCGCGTTTCCGCGGCACGTCGACGGGCTGGGCAGGCCCCGATTCTAGCCGAACCGCATCCGCATCAGATTTCCACGTCGCGGCTGTGAGGGCCCTGAACCGCCCTCGGAGCGATCGGGGGAATGCCCGGGTCAGCCCGAATTCGCCGCCGCGCAGCGCACGTCCGCCGCGGTCTGGCCGCTCACGTCGCCCGGCAGCGCCTCGGTCGTCGGCTCCGAGGTCGGCGCGGGGGTCGCCGCATCCGTGGCCTGGGGCGGCTCAGTGGCCTCGGGCGTGTCGGATGCCTCGCCGGCGGGCGCCTCGGCCGGGTCATCCGTCGCGTTCGGATCGACCGTCCCGAACGGGGTGTCGTCGGTCGCCGTCGGGTCGAACTGCACGGCGACGTCCTGCTGCAGGGCGGATGCCACGATGCTCGCCGACGCCGCGGGGACGACCGCGCCCAGGTCGTCGGTGTAGACGGTCGGGTACTGGATGAACGCGATCCGGTCGAGGTCGGTCGACTGCAGCGCGCGGGCGACGGACACCAGGCGCCCGAGGTCCTGGAGTCCGGAGGAGAGGGTCATGTTCGTGACCACGGCACGGGCGATGCCGTACAGCTTCACGGGGTCTCCGAGCGTGCCGGCGGACTGCAGGGTGCGCGCGAGGGAGGCGAGGAACGTCTGCTGGCTCGAGATGCGGGCGAGGTCGCTGCCGTCGCCGACCGCATGCCGGGTGCGGAGGAAGGCGAGCGCCTCGTAGCCCTTGATGACGTGCGAGCCGGCATCGAGCACGAGGCCGGTGTAGGCGTCGTCGATCGGGTCGACGACGCACACCTCGACGCCGCCGACGGCCTCGGACAGCGCGGCGACCCCGTCGAACTCGACCACGCCGCCGACCGGGATGGTGATGCCGAGCATCTGCTCGAGGGTCTTCGCGATGCAGCCCATCCCGCCGTCGTTGAGGATCGTGTTGATCTTCACCCCGTAGCGCGCGGAGTAGCCGAAGGCCTCGGGGTCCTCGGGATCCGGGCACGCGGGCACGTCGACGAGCAGGTCGCGGGGGAAGCTCACGACCTCGGCGTGCGAGTGGTCCTGCGAGATGTGCAGGAGCATGGTCACGTCGTTCAGCACGCCGGACTCGATGTCGGGGTCGCCGAACGCCCCGCTCGCGGGCCGCTTGTCGCTGCCGACGAGCAGGAAGTTGAGGCCGCCCTCCATCGCGCCGATGTCCGGGACGCTCTCGAGCACCTGCTCGCTCGCGAACTTCACGCTCGGCTTCGCCGCGACCGGTTCGACGATCGAGCTGACCGCGTACGCGCCGATCGCACCGGATGCCACGAGCAGCGCCGCGAGGGTCGCCCCGACGCCCTTCGCCAGCGCGCGGCCGGCGCCACGACGCGGGAGCCGGCCGTGGTGGGCCGGTGGCACCGCCGCCTCGGTGAGCACGGGCGGGAGCCGCGAAGGCGGCGGCGCGGGCGGAGGGATGACGGCGGGCAGCCGGACGTGCCCGACCGTCGCGCCGTCGTCATCCGTCGGCGTGTCGTCGTGCGGTGCGTCGATCAGATCGCTCACGCGTTCCCCCGATCGCGATCCTAACCACGTTCGGCCTGATCAGGGGCGGAACTCCGCCGTTCGTGATGCGAACGCGACGCGCACGGCCGGCTCGCGCGCACCGCGCGCGGGGCGAGCCGCGGTCAGGGCAGCGAGTCGAGGACGGGCGCGAGCCCCGCCTCCTCGATGGGGCCGGTGCGTTCGTGCGCGGCGGCGACGACCTCGGCGGGAGCCTGTCCCATCGCGACGGACCGGCCCGCGGCGCCCGCCCAGTGGAACATCTCGATGTCATTGCGGCCGTCGCCGACGGCGATCACGCGGCGCAGCGGCACCCCGAGCCATCCGCGCACCCGCTCGAGCGCCGTGGCCTTGTTCACGCCGTCGGGAGCGATGTCGAGCCACGCGGTCCAGCCGATCGCGTAGCTGACGTGGTGCAGGCCCATCCGCTCGACGAGGCCGAAGAACTCGTCGAGGTCGTGGTCGACCGACGTCGCGACCACGCGGGTCGCGGGCTGCCCGAGCAGTCCCTCGAACTCCACCTCGCGCGCCCGCTCGAGGTTCCAGTCGGACATGCCGCGGGTGAAGAGCCGGTAGCCGTCGGCGAGCTCGACGAGGAACCGCCCGCTCGGCAGTTCGTCGCGGATGCGCAGCAGCACGTCGGTCGGGTCGAACGTCTCGACGTGCGCCTGCGTCCACCCGTCGGGCGACGACGGGTCGCGGCGCATGGTGATGGCGCCGTTCGCCGTGACGACGTACTCGGGCTCGAGCCCGAGGTGCTCGAGCACGGGCCGCGTGGTCGACCAGGAGCGCCCGGTGGCGAGCGTCACCACGTGGCCCCGGGCGACGGCGGATGCCACGGCCTCGACGACGGCGGGATCGATCGACTCGTCCTCGTGCATGATCGTGCCGTCGACGTCGAGGGCGACGAACCAGCGCTCGTCGGCAGCGGCGGTCATCGCTCGACGGGGCGGAGCACCTCGAGGCCGCCGAGCCACGGGCGAAGCCCGTCGGGCACCACCACCGAGCCGTCGGCCTGCTGGTGCGTCTCGAGGATCGCGACGATCCACCGCGTCGTCGCGAGCGTGCCGTTCAGGGTCGCGACTGGCGCCGTCCTCCCGGTCCCGGTGCGGTGTCGGATGTCGAGGCGACGCGCCTGGAACGTCGTGCAGTTCGACGTCGACGTGAGCTCGCGGAACGCCTGCTGCGTCGGCACCCACGCCTCGACGTCGAACTTGCGGGCCGCGCTCGAGCCGAGGTCGCCCGCGGCGACGTCGATCACGCGGTACGCGAGGCCGAGCGCCTGCAGCATCTCCTCCTGCCAGGCGAGGAGCCGCTCGTGCTCCTCCTCCGCATCGGACGGGTCGACGTAGCTGAACATCTCGAGCTTGTCGAACTGGTGCACCCGGATGATGCCGCGCGTGTCCTTGCCGTGGCTGCCGGCCTCGCGGCGATAGCACGTCGACCAGCCCGCGTACCGGATGGGACCGGCCGAGAGGTCGAGGATCTCGTCGGCGTGGTACCCGGCGAGCGCGACCTCGCTCGTGCCCGTGAGGTAGAGGTCGTCGGCCGGCAGGTGGTAGACCTCCTCGGCGTGCGCGCCGAGGAAGCCCGTGCCCTGCATGATCTCGGGGCGCACGAGCGTCGGCGTGATGAGCGGCGTGAAGCCGTTGCCGATCGCCTTGTCGAGGCCCATGTTCATGATCGCGAGCTGGAGGCGGGCGCCGACGCCCTTGAGGAAGTGGAACCGGGCGCCCGAGACCTTGGCCCCGCGCGCCATGTCGATGCCGTCCAGCAGTTCGCCGATCTCGAGGTGGTCGCGCGGCTCGAAGCCGAACGCGGGGATCTCGCCCACCTCGCGGAGCACCTCGAAGTCCTCCTCGCCGCCCGCGGGGACGCCCTCGATGACGACGTTGCCGATGCGCTGGACGGCGGTGGCGAACGCCTCCTCGGCGGCCGAGGCATCCGCATTTGCCTGCTTGACCTTCGCCGCGAGCTCCTGGGCCTGCGCGACGAGCGCCGCCTTCTCGTCCTTCGGGGCCTTCGCGACCTGCTTGCCGAACGCGTTCTGCTCGGCTCGCAGCGACTCGAACGCCGAGATCGCGGCCCGGCGTGCGGTGTCGGCGGCGACCGCGTCGTCGACGAAGGCCGGGGACTCGCCGCGCGCCTCCTGCGAGCGCTTGACCAGGTCGGGGTTCTCGCGGAGCAGCACGGGGTCGATCACCCGAGCAAGTGTAGCCGGGGCATCCGTCGGGCTCGGCGGCCGCGTTCAGCGCATCCTCGGGCTCCGGGCCGCACCCATGCCCTAGATTCGACGCATGAGTGCGGGCGAGACCGAGCAGGCGGATGCCGCGGGCGGCGAGCGACGCGTCGCGGTCGTCTTCAATCCGGTGAAGCAGGGCGTCGACCAGCTCCGGCCGGTGGTCGACGAGCTGACGGCCGAGCACGGCTACGCCGCGGCGGAGTGGATCGAGACGACCGAGGACGACCCGGGGACCGGCCAGGCGCGCGAAGCGCGCGAGAAGGGCGTCGACCTCATCATCGCCGCGGGCGGCGACGGCACCGTGCGCGCGATCGCCGAGGGGCTCGACGGCGAGCAGATCCCGGTCGGCATCGTGCCGCTCGGCACGGGCAACCTCTTCGCGCGCAACATCGGGATCCCGGTCAACGACATCCCGGGCGCTGCGAAGCTGGCCTTCACGGGCCGCGATCGGGCCGTCGACGTGCTGCGCGCCAGGGTGCGTCGCGAGGACGACTCGACCGAGACCGAGGTGTCGCTCGTCATGAGCGGCATCGGCATCGACGCGGCCATGATCGCGAACACCGACTCCGACCTGAAGAAGCGGGTGGGCTGGCTGGCCTACGTCGACGCCGGGCTCCGCGCCATCCCGAACTCGGAGCCGTTCCGGGTCGCCCACCGCATGGACGACGGACGCACGCACCGCTCGAAGGTCTCGAGCATCCTCGTCGCGAACCTCGGCTACCTTCCGGGCAACATCGAGCTGATCCCCGACGCCGAGATCGACGACGGCAGGCTCGACGTCGTGCGGCTGCAGCCGCGCAACGTCTGGGAGTGGCTCATGGTCTGGCGCCGCGTCGCGTGGGAGAACCGGGTGCTGCGCAAGTCGGCTCTCGGGCGCCAGCTCATCGACCTGACGGGCGGGAACAAGCGCCGCGAGGTGGTCTACTCCAGCGGCGCCAAGATCGACCTCGTCATCGACGGCGGCCCGCAGGAGTTCGAGATCGACGGCGAGGAGATGGGCACGATCACCGCGGCGCGATTCACGATCGAGCCGAAGTCGCTCGTCGTGCGGGTCAAGGAGCAGTAGGGGCGGCAGGGCCGCCCTCGTCGGCGGCGCGGGCCCGGCGCAGCGCGACGAGTCGCGCGCCGACGAGGAGCGGCAGCCCCACGAGGGCCCCGAGGATGGCCGACGCTGCCGCACCGGAGAGCAGGTACGGCAGCGTCGCCATCAGGTAGGCGCGTCGCTGGGCGTCCGGGTCGCCGTCAACGAACACGGCGCCGGAGTCCGCCTGGACGATCCACGACGTCATGGTCCAGAGCACGACGAGGCCGGCCGCGCCCAGCACGACCAGCGCGATCACGTGCGGCGAGCGCAGCGCGCGGCCGACCTCCATCAGCCGACTCCTCCGTCGCCCGCGCGCACGGCGGCCGGTCGGAGCCGGCGGATGCCGTCGAGAACGGTGAGGATGGCGATGCCGACCACGGCCGAGCCGAGCAGGGGCGGGCCCGCCACGTACGCGAACGAGCGGAGGGCGAGCTCCCCGGAGGCCTGTCGGGGCGCGGCGAACGGGTCCTGACCCACGATCATCCACACCGCCCAGACCCCGACGAGGAAGGCGACCGCGACGGCGCTCCAGGCGACCCCGAACGCGATGCGCATGATGCGGTCGGCGTCGGCGTGCGCTGCGGCCGCGGGCGGCGCGGCGAGCGGTGGCGCCGCGTCGGACGCGGTGTCCGGTCGCGCGGCGTCGGGCGCGGCGGCCGGCGGCGCGGCGTCGGGCGGCGCGTCCGCGGACGGTACGTCCGAGGGCCGTGCGTCCGCGGGTCGGGCCGCCGCCGGCTCCGGAGCCGGTCCGTCCGCGGGAGCGGCGCCGGATCCGAGGACGGGAGTCGGGCCGGCGCCCTCGGCGGGCGCATCGCCACCGGACCGGCCGGGTTCCGTGGAGTCGTCGGCCGTGGCATCCGTCGGCCGCCCCGACCAGCCGCGCTGGAACCGCGGATCGAAGCGCGGATCGAACTGCGGCTCCGTCGCCGGCTCGGTCATGGGGCTCAGTCCTCCTCGGGCTCGCCGCTCAGGATGCCGCGCAGCCAGTCGCGCGCCTCGATGAAGATCTCGTCGTCGTACTTCGAGTGGTACTCGACCTCGCGCCGGTCGGCGCGCGCGTAGGAGCCGAGGAAGATCACCTTCGGGCTGAACCGCCGCAGGCCGAGGAGCGAGTCGTACACGCGCTCGTCCTCGACGTGGCCGTCGAGGTCGATGACGAACCGGTAGCGGCCCATCTCGTCGCCGATCGGCCGCGACTGGAGCAGCGACATGTTGACGCCGCGCGTCGAGAACTGCTCGAGCATCGCCAGCAGCGAGCCCGGCTCGTCGTCGGGCAGCTCGACGATGACGCTCGTCTTGTCGGCGCCCGTGCGCGCGGGGATGCTCCGCGACCGGCTGACCAGCACGAAACGGGTCATGGCGTTCGGGTTGTCGCCGATCGACTCCGCGAGCACCTCGACGTCGAGGTGGTCGACGATGCCGGGCGGGGCGACCGCGGCATCCGCCAGGCCGTTCTCGAAGAGGGATGCCGCGGCCTGCACGTTGCTCGTCGCCGGCAGGTGGGCGTGGTCGGGGAGCTCGCGCTCGAGCCATCCGCGGGACTGCGCGTACGCGACCGGATGGGCGTTCACGACGCGCACCTCGTCGAGCCGCGTGCCGGGGCGTGCGACGAGGACGAAGTTCACGGGGACGAGGTACTCGCCGATGATGCGGAGGCCGGCGACCGTCGCGAGCGCGTCCTGCGTCGCGGACACTCCGCCGTCGACCGAGTTCTCGATCGCGATCATCGCCGCGGTCGAGCGCCCGTCGACGACGTCGGCGAGGGCCTCCCCCACGTTGTTCACGCTGCGCCAGTGCTTGCCCGCGGCCTCGTGCACCTGCTTCAGCGCGGCCTCGGTGAACGTCCCGGCCGGCCCGAGGTACGAGTACGTCTCGTCGGGGCGTGGCTGCGCGGCATCCGTCATGCCGCAAGCCTACGGCGCGCGATCGACGTGTTTCGGGGAGCCGTCGCGTGCCGGCGGGGCAGAATGCATCGAGGGGGTGACGGCATGACGACGACGGATGCCGCGGCCGCGCGCCGCGCGGTGCCGACCGACGAGGAGCGGCGCATCGCGCTGCGGCGCATGAAGCGCATCGCCCTCGGCCTGCTGCTCGCGGCCGCCGCGGTGTTCGCGGTCGCGTTCCCGCTGCAGGAGACCGTGCCGTGGATGGGCTTCGTGCGAGCGGCGGCCGAGGGCGCCATGGTGGGCGCGATCGCCGACTGGTTCGCGGTCACGGCGCTGTTCCGCCATCCGCTCGGGTTGCCGATCCCGCACACCGCGATCATCCCGCGCCGCAAGGACGAGATCGGCGCCACGCTCGGCGCCTTCGTCGAGGAGGAGTTCCTCTCCGAGGCCGTCGTGACCGGCAAGCTGCGCTCGATGGGCATCGCGCGGCGGCTCGGCGAGTGGCTGCGCGAACCCGAGAACGCCGAGCGGGTCACCGCCGAGGCATCCGTCGCCGGACGCGGCGTGCTCGCCCTGCTCGGCGACGACGACGTGGCCGACGTCATCGAGCAGCTCGCCCGGCGCCACCTGCTGGAGCCCGAGTGGGGCCCGGCGATCGGGCGGGTCGGAGCGCGCCTCGTCGCGGCCGACCAGCAGCGCGCGGCGGTCGACGCCGTGCTCGAGAAGGTCGAGACGTGGCTGGCCGCGCATCCGGAGGCGTTCGGCACGATGGTCTCGAGCCGGCTGCCGAAGTGGGTGCCCGGCTTCGTCGGCGGACTCGTCGACGACCGGGCGTACCGCGAGGTGCTCGCGTTCGCGCGGTCCGTGCGCGAGGAGCCGCGGCATCCGCTTCGCCTCGCGATCGACCGCTGGCTCGCCGAGGTCGCCGACGACCTGCAGCACGACCCCGCGATGATCGAGCGCATCGAGCGGCTGAAGCTCGACCTCGTCGAGAGCCCGCGGCTGCGCGAGTTCGCGGGCGAGGTGTGGGACTCGGTGAAGGTCTCGCTCGCCGCGTCGCTCGAGGACCCGGCGAGCGAGCTGCGCGCGGGCGTGCGCTCGGCGCTCATGGAGGTCGGGGCGCGCCTCGCGACCGACGAGGAGCTCGCCGCGAAGGTCGATGCCTGGGTGACGGATGCCGCGGCCTACGTCGTCGGCCGGTACCGCCACGAGATCGCGGGCGTCATCACCGAGACCGTCGAGCGGTGGGACCCGACCGAGACGACCGAGAAGATCGAGCTCCAGGTCGGGCGCGACCTCCAGTTCATCCGGATCAACGGAACGGTCGTCGGTGCGCTCGCGGGGCTCGCCATCCACTCGATCGCGACCGCGGTCGGCGCCCTCGTCTGACCTCCGAGCCTGCCGTGAGGGGGTGTCGCGCGACAGGCGTGCGCGGCAGGATGGGGGCATGCACGAGCGAGCAGGAACCCCGGCGACCGAATCCGACCTGATCGACGTGGAGGCCCTGCTCAGGGCGTACTACGACCTGCATCCGGATGCCTCGATCCCGGAGCAACGCGTCGTCTTCGGCACCTCCGGCCACCGCGGCTCGTCGCTGAACACCGCGTTCAACGAGGACCACATCCTCGCGATCACGCAGGCCATCGTCGACTACCGCAACAGCCAGGGCATCACCGGCCCGCTCTTCATCGGCGCCGACACGCACGCGCTGAGCGGTCCCGCGCAGACGACGGCCCTCGACGTGCTCGTGGCGAACGGCGTGCGCGTGCTCGCCGACCAGTACGACGACTACGTGCCGACGCCGGCGCTCAGTCACGCCATCCTGAGCTGGAACAACGACCCCGAGCGCCGCGCCGAGGGCGAGGCCGACGGCATCGTCATCACGCCGAGCCACAACCCGCCCCAGGACGGCGGCTTCAAGTACAACCCGCCGCACGGCGGCCCGGCCGACTCCGACGCGACGAGCTGGATCGCGAACCGCGCCAACGAGCTCATCGCCGACGGCTGCCGCGACGTGAACCAGGCCGAGCCGAGCGCGGTCGAGACCTACGACTTCCGCGGCCGGTACGTGGACGACCTGGCGAGCATCATCGACTTCGACGCGATCAAGGCCAGCGGCATCAGGATCGGCGCCGACCCGCTCGGCGGCGCGTCGGTCGGCTACTGGGGCGCGATCCGCGACCGCTACGGCATCGACCTCACGGTCGTGAACGAGAAGGTCGACACGCGCTGGTCGTTCATGACCCTCGACTGGGACGGCAAGATCCGGATGGATCCGTCGAGCCCCAACGCGATGGCCTCGGTGCTCGCGAACCGCGAGGGCTATGACATCCTCACCGGCAACGACGCCGACGCCGACCGACACGGCATCGTCACGCCCGACGGCGGCCTGATGAACCCGAACCACTACCTCGCGGTCGCGATCGAGTACCTCTACACGCACCGGCCCGACTGGCCGGCGGATGCCGCGATCGGCAAGACGCTCGTCTCGAGCTCGATGATCGACCGCGTCGCCGAGTCGCTGGGGCGCCGCCTCTGGGAGGTGCCGGTCGGCTTCAAGTGGTTCGTGCCCGGGCTCATCGACGGCTCGGTCGCGTTCGGGGGCGAGGAGAGCGCGGGCGCGTCCTTCCTCCGCACCGACGGCACGGTCTGGACGACCGACAAGGACGGCATCCTCCTGTGCCTGCTGGCCTCCGAGATCCGCGCGGTCACGGGCAAGTCGCCGAGCGAGCTGTACGCCGAGCTCGTCGCGCGCTTCGGCGCGCCGGCCTACGAGCGAACGGATGCCGCGGCATCCGCTGCGCAGAAGGCCGCGCTCGGCAGGCTCGACGGCGAGGCGATCTCGGCGACCGAGCTCGCGGGCGAGCCGATCACGGCGAAGCTCTCCCACGCACCCGGCAACGGGGCCGCCGTCGGCGGCGTGAAGGTCGCGTCGGAGCACGCGTGGTTCGCCGCGCGCCCGAGCGGCACCGAGGACGTCTACAAGATCTACGCCGAGTCCTTCAGCGGGCCGGAGCACCTCGCCGAGGTGCAGGCCGAGGCGAAGCGGATCGTCGACGCGGCGCTCGGATCGGCGTAGCCGCCGCCCGGCCACGGCAGCGTGGCGCGGCAGCGGGGCAGGGCAGACTGCGCACCCGCTGTCAAGCCTGAGCGCGGGGTGACCCGTGTGCCTACCATGGCGTCGTGACCAACCTCGTCGTGATCCCGTGGCGGCCGGCGCCGTCCCGGCTGGCCGCCTTCGAGCGCGTCCTCGCCTGGTACCGCACCGAACTCCCCGAGTTCCGCATCGAGACGATCGACAGCGACGACGACGTGTTCGTGCTCGCGCGCACGCGGAACCTCGCCGTCGCTCGCCTCGCCGACCCCGACGACGTCGTCGTGATCAACGACGCCGACACGCTGCCCGATCCCGGTCCGCTCCGCGTGGCGGTCGCCGCGGCCGCGGTGAGCGGTCGGGTGCACCTGCCGTACACGACGTACCGCTGGCTGGGCCCCGAGGGGACGGCCGACCTCGAGGCCGGCGTCGGGCTCGGCGACTGCGCGCACGTCCTCGTCCACGGCGCCTGCTCCGGGGTGTACGTCACCACGGCGCGGACCTGGGCGGCGCACGGCGGCCAGGACGAGCGGTTCCGCGGGTGGGGCTACGAGGACTCCGCGTGGCGGCTCGCGCACGAGACCCTCCTCGGCGCACCGCCGAATCGGCACGAGGGGGCCGTGCACGCGCTCTCGCACGAGCCCGAGGTCCGCGCCGGCGAGCAGTACGACCGGAACGCCGCGCTGATGGAGCGCTACCGCGCGGCCGCCGGCGACGTCGACGCGATGGCGGCGCTCGTCGCGGAGGGTCAGGCCGAGAGGGCCTCGAACGCGACCTCCGGGCCGGGTCTCGCGGCCTGAGCCGCCGCCGTCGCATCCAGTCGCGCTCGGTCCGAAACCGGCAGGTCGAGCACGCGACGGATCGCGTCGGCGAGGTCCCGCGCCGTCGCCGCGTTCGGGTCGAGGGCGACGCCGAAGCCGGCGGCCTCCACGGCGGCCGCGCCGGCGAACTGGTCGGTCGAGAACGGGAGCACGACGAGCGGGACGCCCGCGCCGATCGCCTCGGTGACGGAGTTGTTCCCGCCGTGCGTCACCGCCGCCGAGGCTGCGGCGAGGAGCCGCACCTGCGGCAGGTACGGGCGGACGAGCCAATCCGACGGGACGGCGCCCAACTCGGCGGCATCGGTCGAACCGGTCGCGACGGCCGCGCGCACCCCGACCAGGCGGAGCGCCTCCGCGACGCGCGCGAGGACGTCGCCGCGGACCGACAGGAAGCTGCCGAAGCTCACGTAGGCGAACGGCCGGCCCTGCGCGAGCCACGCCTCGACGTCGGCGTCCTCGGCCTCCGAACGGCGCGCCGATCCGAGGAACCGATGGGTCGGCAGGAGTCGGCGTCGGGCGTCGTCGACCAGCTCGGTCGGGTAGTTGTAGAGCACGAGGGGGCCGTGCTCGGCGAAGGCGTCCTCGACGGGCCGATGGCCGGGGTCGAGCTCGGTCGCCGCGCGGTTCCATTCCTCGGTGAACCGCTCCGAGACCCGCCGGCACAGGCGGCGGAGGTCCTCCAGGCCGCTCGGGTCGGGGTCGAACGCGGACGGCCACGCGGGCGGCACGCCGTAGAGCTCGTCGCCCACCGGCAGCGCCGTCGGGTGTCCGAGCACGACGTCGCCGTGCGACGTCCCGGCGCCCAGCAGCCCGAGGCGCGCGCTGAACGCCAGGTGGTCGACGATGACGTGGTCCGGCACCAGGTCGTCCACGATGCGCCGGGTGGCGCGCGCCCGCCCGACCGGGTCCCACATGAGGTCAGTCAGCCGCTCCTCCGCCTGGTACCGGAGGGTCGCGAGCGCGCCCTCCTCCGTCGCGCGGAAGAACCCCCGCAACGACGCGCCCTCGTCGGGCGGCTGCTCCCCCGCGGCGATGACCCCGGGGTTGGAGCCGCGGCCGAGCCGCAGGTCGCGGCGCTCGAACCCGAACGCCTCCACGATTCCCGCGGTGGCGGGACCGGTCGCCACCACGACGCGCTCGCCCCGATCGCGCCACGCCGTCGCGAGGGTCGCGAGCGGAAGCAGGTGGGACGCGTAGTCCGGGCTGATCACGAGGAGCGTCATCGCGATCGTTCCGCGGATTCCAGCAGGGTGGCCTCG
The DNA here is from genome assembly GCF_009729855.1 of Agromyces luteolus. GTDB lineage: Bacteria > Actinomycetota > Actinomycetes > Actinomycetales > Microbacteriaceae > Agromyces > Agromyces luteolus. Next base: position 63,902 of record NZ_WODA01000002.1, read on the forward strand.
TCGCGGACGACGGTTCGATACACCTCGGCGAGCACCCGCGCCATCCGCTGGACCGTGAAGCGATCGCGCACCATCGCGCGCGACCGCTCGGCCCGTTGGTCGTCGGTCTCGGCCTGCGCGACGGCGACCGCCCGCCCGAGCGCCGCGGACAGCCGCGCACCGTCGGACGTGGCGGTCAGGATGCCGGTCACGCCGTCGTCGATGTAGGTCGCCGGGCCACCGCCGTTCGGCGCGACCACGAACAGGCCCGCCGCCATCGCCTCCAGCAGTGCGATGCCGAACTCCTCCTTGAGGCTCCCGCACGCGTAGACCCCGCGCGGCGCGACGCTCCCCGGCAGGCCGAGGCGCGCCGCGGCCAGCCAGCGGGCCACGACGTCGTTCGGCCGATGGCCCGGCAGCAGGAGCCCTCGGCGGGCGCGTTCGGCGGGCGGAACGATCGCGTCGATCCGATCCAGCTCCGCCCGTTCATCGGCCGACGGCGAGGCGAGGTCGCCGCCGACGAGGAGCAGGTTCGCGCGAGACGCGACCGGCGACGCCGCCCAGGCCTCGACGAGCGCGGCCATCCCCTTCACGCGATGGAGTCGGCCGACGCTCACGACGAGGGGGCGGCCGCGGCGATCGGGGTCGAGGCCCTCGACGAGCCGGCGCAGCTCGGCGAGCGCGGGCGATGCGTCCGCGCCGGTGCGGGGCGTCCCGACCTCCGCGAGCGCGCGGTCGACGGCCGCGGCGTCGACGCCCTCCGGGACGATCGTCCGGCGCTCGGAGTCCGTCGCGAGGTCGACGCCGACGAGGCGCCGCAGGTCGTCCTCGAGCCGAGGCCTGGGGAACAGCACGGTGTGCGCGGCGTCCGCCGCGAGCCGGTTGACGAGTCGCGCCCGGAACCAGAAGTGCTCGGCGAGGTCGACCCGGCCGAAGTCCCCTCTCGCGAGGCGACCGGAGCGATCGAGCGAGTCGATGACCGCATGGGGGTCGGGCGCGAGCGTGAACACCACCGGCGTTCCGAGCTCGCGGGCGACGTCGGCCGCGGCGAGGCTGCCGACGTCCGCCATCCGCAGGTGCAGCACGTCCGCGCCTCCGGCGGCGCGCAGGACACGACGGATGCCGCGACGGGCCGCCACGCGCAGTGGCCAGGCGCCGGCGGACGACACGGGCTCGTGGAGGAGCGGGATGCGCCCGTAGACGTGCCCGCGCTCGGATGCCTCGACGGAGACGAGGTCGTCGAGCGCGTCGGCCGCCGAGCCTCGCGAGAGCGTCACGACCCGGTTCACCCCGGTCCCGGGGTCGGCGACGAGCGCGTCGCCGAGCCGGACGAGCAGGGTCGCGATGCCGCCGTTGTCGCCTGCGCCGGCCGATCGCAGCCCGGGGTCGAGGTCGGCGTGGAGGAACAGCTGGGCCACGGTCAGCCCGCGCCCGAGCTCGTGCCCGTGGCCGTGGCCCCGGGTGGTCGGGCCGGCCGCGGCCAGGTCGACGAGCGCGAGACGCGCGACCGCGCCGAGGAACCCGTCGCCCTGGGCGGCCGACTCGAGCATCGGCACGACGGCGCTCGGGTCGGGACGCTGGCCGAGCGCCGCGACCGCGGCGATCCGTACGGGTTGCGGCTCGTCCGCATCCGAGGCGAGCCGGAGCAGCGGACCCGTCGCGAGCGGGTCGCGGACCAGTCCGAGCGTCTCGACCAGCCGCGCTCGCGCCTCGGGTTCGGCGATGCCGAGCAGCGCGCCCTCGATGCCGGCCACGAGCGCCGTCGGCGCGAACCCCGACCACTGCTCGAGGGTGCGCTGCGCGAGCATGCCCGCGAACCCGCCGCCGACGACCATGCGGAGCAGGCCGCCGACGGCGTCGTACCGCGGCAGCCCGGACCCCAGCGCCCAGGCGGCGTGCTCCCGCTCGAACTCGCGGTCGTCGTCGAGCAGGCCGACCAGCACGCGCGACGCCGCGTCGTCGAGCATCCCGGCGAGCGCGTGGGTGGCGGCGATCGCCGCGAGCTCGTCGTGCCCGCGCAGCACCCCGGCGAGGAGCCGGATGGTCCGTGCGCCGGGGTCGCGCCCCGCCTCGAACGCGAGGTCGTCCGCCGCGCGCATCGCATCGACGATCGAGGGCGCCGTCAGCACGGCGTCGAGTGCGGTCCGGACCCCCATGGCGCTCCCCCTTGCCCGCGGCGGCCGACGGGCGGATGCCGGCGTCGACGGCGCACGCGATCTGGATGATACTTCGACACGATGGACGTTCCTGTCACCCGGTTGACAGTCCACTGGGAAGGAGCCAGCGATGCGGATCGTGGCGATCGGCGACGTCGGCGTGGTAAACGGCATGATGCACATCGGCGACGAGGCGATGTTCGACGCCATCGTCGACGAGCTCCGCGATCGGGGCGTCGGCGAGGTGACCGCGATCTCCGCCGATCCGGAGGACACGGCCGCCCGGTACGGCGTCGCCGCCATCGAGCGGATGGGCTTCGCCGGAACGCGGTCGCAGATGCGTCAACGGCTCGAGTCGGTGCGATCGGCCGCCGCCGGGGCCGCGGGCGCCCCGGCCCTCGCGAGCGACGACTCCGCGCGGCGCGTGATCGACGCCGTCGCCGACGCCGACGCCGTCGTCGTCGCGGGCGGCGGCAACCTCGCCTCGAACTGGCCGGCGCACGTGTTCGAGCGTGCGGCCCTCGCCGCGGCGGCCGAGTCGCTCGGCCGGCCGCTCGTCGTCTCCGGCCAGACCCTCGGGCCGTGGCTGGATGCGCCCGAGCGGGACCTCGTCGCAGCGCTGCTCGCCTCCGCGCGGTTGGTCGGGCTGCGCGAATCGGCCTCACTGCGGCTCGCGCGGGAGCTCGGTGCGCCGACCGAGCGGCTCGCCGCCAACCGCGACGATGCGAGCTTCCTCGCCTCCGACGGACCCCACCCGGATCCCGGCGAGCCGTTCCTGCTCGTGAGCCTCTCGCTCCACCTCGGCGGCCTGCCCCGCGGCGGGACGGTGCGCGGCCTCGCTGCGGCGCTCGACCGCCTCGCGGAGCGCGCCGAGGCTCGCGTGCGCTTCCACCCGCACTTCGGCTCGCTCGACCCGTCGGTCGAGGCCGGCGACGAGGTGCTGCACGCAGAGGTCCGCGACGCCATGCGCGCGCCGGCCGAACTGCTCCAACCCGGCGACCCGCGCTCGGCCGCGCGCCTGGCACGCGGGGCGGCCATGCTCGTCACGAGCCGCTACCATCCGGCCGTGTTCGCCGCGTCGGCGGGGGTCCCGGTCGCAGCGCTCTCGGCCGACGACTACACCGAGGTGAAGCTCCGGGGCGCGACCGGATGGTGGGAGCAGGACGGCGTCATCCCGCTCGCCGAGGCCGCCTCCGATGCGGGGGCCGAGGCGCTCGGGCGGGTGTGGGATCGCCGCGGGGCGACCCGGGCAGCGGCGGATCGGCTGCGGCCGGGCGCGGCGGCGGACTCCGAGCGATGGTTCGATCGCGTCGCCGCCGCGCTCACGGACTGATGCGGGGCGGCGCCCCGCCGCCGTGCGTCGCATGTCGCACGTCGCGCGCGGCCGTACCGCCGTCGCTCAGCGCAGCGAGAAGTACGAGACCGAGCCGCCGCCGGTCGCGAGTGCGACGTCGACGTCCCAGTAGTCGGCGTCCTTGGTGTGCCCGCCGACCCAGACCTTCGTGCCCTGGTCGCTGCGCTCGACGCGCGTGACGACGGCGGTGTGGTCGCGGTCGCCCGAGCCGTCCCAGTCGAACTGGGCGATGTCGCCGACCTTGACCTGACGGCGCTCGGCGTCGGAGAGCTCCGTCGCGACGTCGGTGCGCGTGCGCAGGTAGTCGCGGAGCGCGGTCGAGCTCGACCACGCGCTCGTCATCCGACCGGTGCCGCGGTCGTAGTTCCAGGCCGCGTCCATCTTCCAGCCGCGCGCGATGAGCGACTGGCTGGCGAAGTTCGCGCAGTCCACGCCGCTCAGCACGGCGTACTCGGCCGTGTTGTAGCTCGACCAATGCGCGAGCACGTACGACACCTGCGCCTCGATGTCGGGGTCGTCGGTGTAGGTGAGCGAGAGCGGCTCGCGGTCGACCTCGTCGGCCTCGAGCGGCGCGGAGGCCTCGACGATGCCCTGGACCGAGGTCGTGACCGAGGCGGGGGCGGATGCCACGGGCACCTCGACGTCGACCGTCGACCCGTCGGCGTCCGCGAGGACCACCTCGGCGTCGCCGCGCACGGCGTCGTCGACCGCCGGCACGGCGAACGTGATCGTGACGGCGTCGGACTCGACGATCTCCGCCGGGGTGCCGGCCACGGTGACCTCGGCGACCCGGTCGAGGTTGCGGCCCTCGACGGTCACCGTCGTACCGCCCGTGAACGGCGCCTCGGTCGCGGAGAGCTCGGTCGTCACGACCGGACGGTCGTCCGTCGTGACCGGCGGGATCACGACGTCGTCCTCGCCGGCGGATGCCGCGAGCGCGTCGACCGCGGCATCCCGCGCCGACGCGTCGGCCACGGCCGGGTCGTCCATGCCGTTCACGAGCACGCCGCCGCCGACGGCGCTGCCGAGGAGGAACGCCGCGCACGCCACGAGGAGCGGGCGGCGCGACCCGCTCGACGGGCGACGGTTGCCGCGCCGGTCGGCGCGGTGGCGCGGGAAGCGGAAGCCCTCCCCGAGGCTGCGGACGGCGCCGGTGCGGGCGTCGGCGTCCGCGCTGCTCGCGGTCGGGGCGGTCGGCTCGGCCGGATCGGGCACGGTCGAGTCGACGGGGGTCGCGTCGGGGGTCGCAGCGACCCGGTCCTCGGCGGGGGAACCGAGGACGGGGGCATCCACGGCAGGGGTCGCGACGACGGGGGCGTCGCCGGTCTCGACGACCGGGACCGTCGGCTCGGCCGGATCGGGCACGGCCGAGTCGAGCGGGGTCGGGTGGGTGGTCGCGGCCGGCGTGAACGTCGACCGGGCCGACTCGGGGCGGGTCGCCTCGGCCGGGACCGCCTCCGCTGCCGCGGGCTCGGGCAGGTCGAGCTCGGCGCGGATGGCGGCGAGCGCCGCTCCGCGCCGGTCGCCGGGCTCGGTGTCGCCGGGGGGCTGCGTCAGGTCGAAGTCGCGCGCGGCATCCGGGTGGGGGGCGCGGTAGGTCGAACGACGGTGGGCAGGCAGGAGGAAGTTTCTGGGCACGAGGCGTGGGGGTGTTCCGTGTCGGCATTTGGGGGGACACCACAGCCCATCATGCGATCTTGTGAGGTTCCCTCGCGCGCACTGGGAGGACCGTGAGAGCGCGATCATCGAGTCCCGGCGCTCGAGCCGGCCCGGACCACCGGGCGTGCGGCCGGGTCAGGCGGCGCGTTCGCGACGCGCCCGACGCGCGAGCGCGACGCCCGCGAGCACCAGCGGCACGAGCACGACGATCGCGACGACGCTCACGCCCGCGAAGCCCGCGAGGCCGAGGACGACGCCCGAGAGTGCGGCCGACGCGGCCGCCGCGACGTTCATCGCGGCATCCGTCGCCCCCTGCAGCGCGACGCGCGACGCGGGATCGACCGTCGTCGTCAGCAGGGTCGAGCCGCCGATCAGCGCCGCCGACCAGCCGAGCCCGAGCAGTCCGAGCGCGACCGGGATGAGCACCATCGAGTCGCCGGGCGCGAAGACGCCGATGAGCGTCGAGACGAGGAGGATCGCGCCGCCGAGCGCGATCACTCGCGGCGCGCCGACGCGGTCGACGAGCCAGCCCATCAGCGGGCTCGCGGCGTACATGCCGAGGATGTGGATGCTGATGACCACGCCGACCATGCCGATCGGCACCCCGTGACCGGTCATGTGCACGGGGGTCATCACCATCACGCCGACCATGACCGTGTGCGCGCAGACGATCGCGAGGATCGCGAGGCGGCCGCGCGCGTCGCGGAAGGCGGCCCGGAAGGCGGGCCACGACCCGACTCGCTCGCTCGAGCCGGATCCCGACGCGTCGGCGACGAGCCGACCCGCCCTCGGCAGCCGGAGCACGGCGGCCGCGATGAAGGTGGCGATCGCGAAGACCGCGCCCGAGAGCACGAACGGCCCGACGAGCGCGGGCAGTCCGATCGCCCGGCCGAGCTGGTCGCCCGTGGACGAGAGCAGCGGCCCGGCGACCGACCCGATCGTGGTCGCCCAGAGCACGAGCGACATCGAGCGGGCCTCGAAGCCGGGCGAGGCGACCTCGGTCGCGGCGAACCGCGCCTGCAGTCCGGCGGCGGCGCCCGCTCCGAAGGCGGCCAGGCCGAGGAAGACGACGAGCACGAGGCCGGTCGACGCCGCCACGACGATGAGCACCGCGCCGACCGCGGACGACGCGTAGCCCGTCGCGAGTGCGACGTGCCGGCCGGAGTGGACCGCGAGCCGAGCGAGCGGGATCGCCGCGATCGCCGCGCCCAGGACGCTGGCCGACTGCGAGAGGCCGCCCAGCGCCGTCACGCCCGTCAGGTCCGCGACGAGGATCGCCGCGAGCGTCATGCCGGTCGCGACGCCGATGCCCGCGAGGAGCTGGTTGACGATCAGGAGGCCGAGCTGCAGGCCCTGGCGGGCGCGTGCGGGCTCGCGCCGCGGCATCCGCTCGGCTGCGCCGGACGATGCCGAGCCGGTCGCGCCCGGCCCCGAGGCATCCGCCGTCCGCTCAGGCATAGTTCGGCGCTGCCGGGAGGCCGAAGAACTCCTCGAGCGTGGTGATGCCCTTCTCGTGCATCTCGTTCGAGAGGACGGTGCCGATGTAGCGGAAGTGCCACGGCTCGAACTGGTAGCCGGTGACCTGTGCCTTGTCGGCCGGGTAGCGCAGCAGGAAGCCGAAGCGGTGCGCGTTGTCGCGGAGCCACTGGCCCTCGGGGGTGTCGGCGAAGCAGACGGCGAGCGAGCAGTTCCCCGACTCCGGGCCGATGTCGATCGTGAGCCCCGTCTGGTGCTCGCTGAACCCGGGGCGAGCGGTGAGCTCGTCGTCGTTGTCGTAGATCCGCTCCTGCGCCGCGTACGACCGGTACGCGCTGTTCGACGCGAGCGAGAGCCCGGCCTCGGCGGATGCGGCCTGGAACATCTTCACGACCGCGTCGGCCGCCTCGGCGCGCATGAGCGGCTCCCACGTGTGCGGCACGGGGACGACGACGAGGTCGGACGGCTCGTAGTCCGCGGGGTTCAGCGGACGGAGCTTGTCGACGACGACCCAGATGCTGTCGGGATCGTCGATCGAGTGCGCCGCCTTGTCGAACGTCTCGACGGGCGTCGGGGTCGACGTGGCCGTCGGAGCGGGCCGCGGCGTCGGGGTGGGGGTCTGCGAGGGCGACGGCGACGGGGCCGCGGAGTCGGCCGAGGGCGTGAACGCCACGATCGCCCAGACGGCGACGGCCGCGACGAGGGCCATGCCGATGAGGGCGGCGATCAGGCGGTTGCGGCGGACGCGCGGGGACGCGCCGGATCCGGACGACATCACCCGGCGAGGCTCCAGTAGTACACCTCGGCGCCCGGGTGCTCCTCGGTGATCGCGACGTCGACGTCGCGGTAGGCACTGTCCTTCGTGTGGCCGGCGAAGGAGATGCGCACCTCGCCGTCACCGCGCTCGATGCGCGTCACGATGCCCGTGTGGTCGCGGTCGCCGGAGCGGTCCCAGTCGAACTGGACGATGTCGCCGAGCTGCACCTTCGCTCGGTCGCCGTCGTCGAGCGGGGTCGCGAGTTCGGGGTGCTCGCTGAGCCACTCGTGCATCGCGGTCGAGCTGCGCCACGAGGCGGTCGACGCGTACGGGTCGCCGCCGTGGTTCCACTCGTCGGTCTGCGCCCATCCGCGCGCGACCAGCGCCTGACTGGCGAAGTTGACGCAATCGTTGCCTTCCAGCACGCCCCACTCCTCGACGTTGTAGTCCGACCAGTATGCGAGGGCGTAGTCGAGTTGCGCCAGCACGGCGGGATCGGTCGTCTCGTCGGCGACGAGTCCGGCGTCCTCGCCCGAGTCGGCGACCTCGGACCCCGGCTCATCGTCGGGCGTCTCGCCGTCGTCGGGATCGATGCCGCCGCTGCGCGTCGGCGACGCCGAATCCGCGGACGCGACCTGCGGCGGGAGCGGGGGGATGCCCGCACAGCCCGTCAGGCACAGGCCGCCGAACGCGGCCACGCCGAGCAGGGTCGCCACGGCGCGGCGACGGGAGGTTCGGGTACGGGGCACGCGTTCACGCTAACCGCGACGCCTCTGAGGAAGCCGGGAGCGACCTGCGTGCGAGCGGTGCGTCACCGGTGCCGTCGGTGCGAGCGGGCGGATGGCGCGGGCGGTCACGCCGAGGTCACGATCACGCGAATGTGAGAGCGCTCTCTTGACAGGAACCGGGATGACTGCCTAGTCTCGTGAACCGCATCGTGAGAGCGCTCTCACCGGAGATCGATCGCGCTCGAGCGACGCGCCCGCAATCCGATTCCACGCACACAAGGGAGTGACCGTGATGCTTTCACGACGCACCAAGGCGATCGCCGCCCTCGCAGGCGCCGCATCGTTCGCACTCATCGCCACCGGCTGCGCCGCGGGCGACGACACCGCCGCCGACGACGGCGGCCCGATCGAGCTGACCGTCGCCACGTTCAACAACTTCGGCTACACGGACGAGCTCCTCCAGGAGTACATGGACGAGCACCCGAACGTGACGATCGTCCACAACGTCGCCGCCGAGTCGGGCGACGCCCGCGCCAACTACTTCCAGAAGCTCGGCAAGGGCGGCCTGGCCGACATCGAGGCGGTCGAGATCGACTGGTTCGCCGAGGCCATGCAGTACTCCGACCTGCTCGCCGAGGCGCCCGACAGCGTCCAGGGCCGCTGGCTCGAGTGGAAGGAAGCCGCCGCGACCGATGCGGACGGCCGCCTGATCGGCTTCGGCACCGACATCGGCCCGCAGGGCATCTGCTACCGCGCAGACCTGTTCGAGGCCGCCGGCCTGCCGAGCGACCGCGAGTCGGTCGCGGACCTCTTCGACGGCGACTGGGAGAACTTCCTCGACGTCGCCGACGACTACCGCGAGGCCACCGGCAAGCCCATGATCGACTCGGCCAACTCGGTGCTCCAGGGCATCGTGAACCAGATCGAGTACACGTACACCGAGCCCGACGGCGCGGTGATCGCCACCGAGAACCCCGAGATCGCCGACGCCTACGAGCTCGTGACCGAGCGCGCCATCCCGAACTCGGCGTACTCCGGCCAGTGGTCGGACGACTGGTTCGCCTCGATGGCGAACGGCGAGTTCGCGACGATGCTCTGCCCGGGCTGGATGCTCGGCGTCATCTCCGGATCCGCGGCGGACGTCGACGGCTGGGACGTCGCCGACGTCTTCCCGAACGGCGGCGGCAACTGGGGCGGCTCATACCTGACCGTCCCGGCCGACGGCGAGAACGTCGAGGCGGCGCTCGAGCTCGCGGACTGGCTGACCAGCCCCGAGACGCAGATGAAGGCGTTCGCCAACGCCGGCACGTTCCCGAGCCAGGTCGACGCCCTCGAGGGCGAGGAGCTCGCGAGCGCCACCAACGAGTACTTCAACGACGCGCCCACCGGTGAGATCCTCTCCAGCCGCGCCGAGGCCGTGACGGTCGCCCCGTACAAGGACGCCGACTACTTCAAGTACCACGACGCGCTCCAGAACGCGGTCAACCGCGTGTTCGACGGGTCCGAGGACGCGTCGTCGTCCTGGAACACCTGGGTCGCCGAGGTCGAGGCCTTCTAGGCCGGACACGGGGTGCGGGCCGGCATCGGCCGGCCCGCACCCCTCACCCCGACGCATCCATCACCTGATACGGAGCCATCGTGACCTCGACGCAGACGCGCCCGACGGTGTCGGCGCCCGAGACCGCCCCGGCCGAGCCCGCAGCCCGCCCGGTCCGGGTGCTCGGATTCCGCCAGAACCTCAGCCGGTGGGACCTGAAGCTCTCGCCGTACCTCTACATCTCGCCGTTCTTCATCATGTTCGCGATCGTGGGCCTGTTCCCGATCGGCTACACGGCGGTCATCTCGCTCATGGACTGGGACCTGGTCCGCAACTCCGGCGAGTTCATCGGGTTCGACCAGTACGTCTGGATCCTCCAGAACCCGCAGTTCTGGACGGCGCTGCGCAACACGTTCAGCATCTTCCTGCTCTCGAGCGTGCCGCAGCTGATCGTCGCGATCTTCATCGCGGCGATGCTGGACCGCAACATTCGCGCCAAGACGTTCTGGCGCATGAGCGTGCTCGTGCCCTTCGTCATGGCCCCCGTCGCGGTCGCCCTGATCTTCAGCAACATGTTCGGCGACAACCACGGCCTGGTCAACGGCGTCCTCACCGACCTCGGGCTGCCCGCCGTCCCCTGGCACAAGGACCCGTTCTGGAGCCACGTCGCCATCGCGACGATGGTCAACTTCCGGTGGACGGGCTACAACACGCTGATCCTCCTCGCCGCGATGCAGGCGATCCCGCGCGACTACTACGAGGCCGCCACCGTCGACGGCGCCGGCGCCTTCCGCCAGTTCACGAGCATCACGCTGCCGTCGCTCAAGGCGACCCTCATCTTCGTGATCATCACCTCGACGATCGGCGGCCTGCAGATCTTCGACGAGCCCCGCATGTTCGACAACACCGGCGAGGGCGGTCCCGCCCAGCAGTGGCTGACGATCACGCTGTTCCTCTACAACATCGGCTGGGGCGAGTGGAACTTCGGCCGCGCCGCCGCGCTCGCGTGGATCCTCTTCCTCATCATCCTCGTCATCGGCCTGATCAACCTCGCGGTGACCCGGACCCTCGTCCGCGACGAGGGCACGCGCGTCCCGAAGGCCGGCAAGAAGCAGAAGGGAGTGCGCGCATGAGCTCCCTGAACTCCCCCGCCGCACTGTCCATCGTCGAGTCCAGCATCCCCGAGACGCCGCAGCGCAAGCGCAACCGGACGACCCGCATCAAGGGCCGCCGGGCGGGCTTCTGGGTCTACGCCGGCCTGGGCGTGGTGTTCGTCGGCTCGCTGTTCCCGTTCTACTGGTCGTTCCTCATCGGATCGGGCGACTCGACGACCATCAACGACCCGGACTTCTCGTGGCTGCCGGGCGGCAACTTCCTCGCGAACGCGCAGACGGTGGTGAGCGACCCGGCCGTGAACTTCTGGCCGGCGCTGTGGAACTCGATCTACAGCTCGGCGCTCATCGCGGCCGCCGTCGTGTTCACCTCGACGCTCGCGGGCTGGGCGTTCGCGAAGCTGCGCTTCCCGGGCTCGAAGCCGCTGCTCGTGTTCGTCGTCGCGACGATGGCCGTGCCGATGCAGCTCGGCGTCGTCCCGCTCTACATCCTCTTCGCCGACCTCGGCTGGACGGGGCAGATCGGGGCGATCATCATCCCGGCCATCACGAGCGCGTTCGGCGTGTTCTGGATGACCCAGTACCTCCGCCAGGCGGTGCCCGACGAGCTCATCGAGGCTGCTCGCGTCGACGGCGCGTCGATGATCCGCACGTTCTGGACCATCGGCGTCGTCGCCGCCCGCCCGGCCGCCGCGATGCTCGGCCTCTTCACGTTCGTCACGGCCTGGAACAACTTCTTCTGGCCGTTCATCGTGCTCGACCGCAGCGACCCGACCCTGCCCGTGGCGCTCTCGCTCCTGCAGTCCAACCACTTCGTGGACTACTCGATCGTGCTGGCGGGCGTGCTGCTGTCGACCATTCCACTCCTCCTGCTGTTCGTCGTCGCCGGCAAGCAGCTCGTCTCAGGAATCATGCAAGGAGCCGTCAAGGGATGACCACCATCCAGCCCACCACCACCGCGACGACGGATGCCGCGGCAGCCGCCGCACCGGCACTCGTCCGCCGCTTCCCCGAGGGCTTCCTCCTCGGCGCCGCCGCCGCCGCGTACCAGATCGAGGGCGCCGCCCACGAGGACGGCCGCACCGATTCGATCTGGGACGCCTTCAGCCGCGTGCCCGGCGCGGTCGTCAACGCCGACAACGGGGATGTCGCGTGCGACCACTACCACCGCTACCGCGACGACGTCGCCCTCATGCGCGAGCTCGGGCTCGACACCTACCGGTTCTCGACGTCGTGGGCGCGCGTGCACCCCGACGGCGGCCCGGCCAACGCGACGGGCGTCGACTTCTACTCCCGCCTCGTCGACGAGCTGCTCGACGCCGACATCCTGCCCTGGCTCACGCTCTACCACTGGGACCTCCCGCAGGCCCTCGAGGAGCAGGGCGGCTGGGCGAACCGCGACACCGCCTTCCGGTTCCGCGACTACGCGCTCACGATGCACGACGCGCTCGGCGACCGCGTGAAGGTGTGGACGACGCTCAACGAACCGTGGTGCTCGTCGTTCCTCAGCTACACGGCCGGCGCGCACGCGCCCGGGCGCCAGGACGTCGAAGCCGGACTCCGCGCCGCGCACCATCTCCTGCTCGGCCACGGCCTCGCGGTGCAGGCGCTCCGCGAGCGCGATGAGTCGCTCGAGCTCGGCATCACGCTGAACCTCACGGTCGCGAAGCCCGTCGACCCGTCGCGGCCCGGCGACGTCGACGCCGCCCGCCGCATCGACGGCCAGTTCAACCGGGTCTTCCTCGACCCGATCTTCCGCGGCCACTACGCCGGCGACCTGCTCGCGGACGTCGGCCACCTCGGCCTGCGCGACGCGATCCAGCCGGGCGACCTCGAGATCATCTCGGCGCCGATCGACGCGCTCGGGGTGAACTACTACCACGGCGAGTCCGTGAGCGACGAGCCGGCGGCCGAGCCGCTCGAGGGGCAGGCGCCGACCGACCGGCCGACCCGGTCGCCGTTCCCCGCGGCCGACGGCGTGCACTTCCACCCGCAGGGCCTGCCGCGCACCGGCATGGGCTGGGAGGTCCAGCCCGACGGGCTGCGCGAACTCCTCGGGCGCGTGCATCGCGAGTACTCCGGACCCGCCGGCGTGCGGCTGTACGTCACCGAGAACGGTGCCGCGTACGACGACGAGGTCGCGACGGATGGCGCGGTGCACGACGTGGAGCGCACCGGGTTCCTCCTCGGCCACCTCGACGCCATCCTCGACGCGATCGAGGAGGGCACGCCCGTGCACGGCTACTTCTACTGGTCGATCCTCGACAACTTCGAGTGGGCGTGGGGCTACGACAAGCGCTTCGGCCTCGTCCGCGTCGACTACGACACCCAGGAGCGCACGATCAAGGACAGCGGGCTGGCCTACCAGCGCGTCATCCGCGAGCGCGGCCTGCCCGCGGCATCCGCTCGCTGAACGACCCGACGAACGCGCCCCGGACCGACCCATGACCACCTCCGCATGAACACCGCAAATAGACTGGCCGGCATGCAGGGGGCAACCGGAACCGGGGCGCGTTCATCCGCGCCGACCCTCGAGATGGTCGCGCGCGAGGCGAACGTGTCGCGCGCGACCGTCAGCCGCGTCGTCAACGGCTCGCCGAAGGTCTCGCCCGAGGTCGTGCGCGTGGTCAACGCGGCGATCGCGAAGCTGAACTACGTGCCGAACCGCGCGGCCAGGTCCCTCGCGAGCCGCACCTCCGGGGCGATCGCGCTCGTGGTGCCCGAGGACACGACCCGGTTCTTCGGCGACCCGTACTTCGCGGCGATCGTCCAGGGCATCACCCGCCGGCTCGACGACAGCGAGTACCTGCTGAACCTGCTGCTCTCGACGAGCGACCCGAACCGGAAGACCGTGCGCTACCTGCGGTCGGGCGTCGTCGACGGTGCGCTCGTCGTCTCGCACCACGAGGGCGACCACTCGCTGCACGAGGCCGCCCACGAGATGCCCATGGTCTTCGGCGGTCGCCCGCCGAACATCGCCGACGACGACATCTTCGTCGACGTGGACAACCTCGAGGGCGGCATGACGGCGACCGAGCGCCTCATCGCGATCGGCCGCAAGCGCATCGGCACCATCACCGGGCCCCTCGACATGCCCGCGGCGGTCGATCGGCTCGCGGGCTTCCGCCGATCGATGGAGACCGCCGGCATGTCGGCCGACGCGGTCGAGCAGGCGGACTTCTCGGTCGCCGGCGCCGTCGCCGCCACCCGGCGCCTGCTCGACCGCGAGCCCGACGTCGACGGACTGTTCGTGGCGAGCGACCTCATGGCGACCGGCGCGCTCGCGGTGCTGCGCGAGCGCGGCCGGCGCGTGCCCGAGGACGTGGCCGTGGTCGGCTACGACGACAGCCCGGCGGCGACCTCGTCGGCGATCCCGCTCACGACGGTCTACCAGCCGTCCGAGGAGATGGGCTACCTGATGGCCGACCTGCTGCTGCGACTGCTCGCCGGCGAGGACGTGCCGCACCGCAACATCATGCCGACCCGGCTCGTGCGCCGCGCGTCGGCGTAGCGCCGCGGCGGCGCGTCAGGCGTCGAAGCGGATGCCGGCGGCATCCCCGAACCGGCGGCGCATGACCTCGATCGCATCGGCGTGCTCGTCGACGAGGACGAAGCGACGGCCGAGCGAGCGGGCGACCGCGCCGGTCGTGCCCGAGCCCGCGAACGCGTCGAGCACCCAGTCGCCCGGACGGCTGGACGCCTGCACGATGCGCCGCAGCACGCCCTCGGGCTTCTGCGTCGGGTACCCCGTCTTCTCGCGGCCCGTCGGGGACACGATCGTGTGCCACCAGACATCCGTCGGCAGCTTGCCGCGCGCGGCCTTCTCGGGCGTGACGAGCCCGGGTGCCATGTACGGCTCGCGATCGACCGACTCGGAGTCGAAGAAGTACGCCTCCGGGTCCTTCACGTACACGAGGATCGTGTCGTGCTTCGTCGGCCAGCGCCGCTTCGACTTCGCGCCGTAGTCGTACGCCCAGATCAGCTCGTTCAGGAAGCACTCCCGCCCGAACAGGGCGTCGAGCAGCACCTTCGCGTAGTGCGCCTCGCGGTAGTCGAGGTGCAGGTAGAGCGTGCCGTCGTCGGCGAGCAGCCGCCACGCCTCGACGAGCCGCGGCTCGAGGAAGCCCCAGTAGTCGTCGAACCGGTCGTCGTAGCGGAGCAGGTCGCCGCGGATGCGCTCGTAGCGCTGGCCGGCGAAGCCGGTGATCGAGAGGCGCCGGGTCGCCTCGGGCGCGGCGTCCCGGGCAGGTTCGATGACGGATGCCTCGGCCGCGGCATCCGCCCCGCCCTGCCGCACGTGGCGCAGCGACTGCCGCGCCTGCGACCGGCCCGTGTTGAACGGCGGGTCGAGGTAGACCAGCGTGAACCGGCCGTCGGGGAACGAGCGCAGCACGTCGAGGTTGTCGGCGTGGATGACGCGATCGGGTTCGTCGGCGGACACCGCTCAAGTCTGCCAGCGCTCCCCGGCGCTTCAGGGCCACCGAGGCCGCCGGTCGAAGGTCCCGGTCGGCCGAGGCGGGCCCGCCCTACGCTGATCGCGCGGCGATCGGCGGTCTGAGGCCCCGAGTCGCCGGTGGGGAGCGATGGGAACGGGACGATGCGCGCGCTGGTGGTGTACGAGACGATCTGGGGCAACACCCGATCCCTGGCCGAGGCGGCCGCCGAGGGACTGCGCGGCAGCGCGGGCGTCGAGCGCGTCGACGTCGCGGCCGCGACGGAGGCCCCGCCCGCGATCGATCCGGAGATCGACCTCGTGGTCGTCGGCGGACCGACGCATGCGTTCTCGATGTCGACCGCGTCGACCAGGAACAACGCACGCCAGCAGGGCGCGACCGAGATCCCAGCCCGGGGCATCCGCGAGTGGATCGGCCAGCTCGCCCCGCCGACGTCGGCCGTCGCCGTCGCGACGTTCGACACGCGCACCGTCAAGCCTCGCCTGCCCGGCTCGGCCGCGAAGAAGGCCATGAAGGCGCTCGTCGCGAAGGGCTTCCGCCCGGTCGATTCGCCGAAGACCTTCGGCGTGCACGGCTACTCGGGCCCGGTCGCCGACGGCGAGCTCGAGCGGGCGCGCGAGTGGGGTGCGACGCTCACGGACGCGTAGCGGCGTGTCGCGGCATCCGCCTGCTGCTGCGCCCTCGATCGGGGGCGTGGCACGTGCTCAGCGCTCGACGTCGAGCCGGATGCGACCGCGGAACCGGTCGGGGTCGTCGTCATCGGCATCGGCCGCGGCGAACGCGATGCCCTTGTCGCCGTCGCCCGGGACGGGTGCGGGCACGGGGAGTCGGGCCTGGCGGTCGACCTCGACCTGCGCCTCGTACTTGCGCGGCGCGAAGACCTCGTCGCCGATCATCATGACGGCTGAGCCGCTGGGCTTGCCGGTCTTGGTCTTGTCGGACAGGTCGATCCACCCCTTGCGCGTGGCGAACACGCCGAACGCGATCACCGCGCCGGCGATGATCAGGATCAGCCACCAGTCCACCCGGCGATTGTAGACGCCCTGACGCCGCCTCACGTTCAGGGCTTCCACAGGACCGGCCGATCGCGCGCCCGCAGCGCAGGCGTCAGGGGACGCGCTGCAGCCAGTCCTCCGTCGCGAACTTCGAGGCGACGAGCGCCTCGGCCTCTGCGAGCTCGTCGGCGGTGACCGCGCCGGGCGTCGCGCCGTAGAGCGCCGCGAACGTCTCCTTGAGCCGGTCGATGATCTCGGCACGGGCGAGGCCGGTCTGCGAGCGCAGCGGGTCGACGCGCTTCGCCGCCGACGCGATGCCCTTGTCGCTGATCTTCTCGCGGCCGATGCGCAGCACCTCGAGCATCTTGGCGTTGTCGAGGTCGTAGGCCATCGTCACGTGGTGCAGCACGCCGCCCGAGCCGAGCCGCTTCTGCGCCGCGCCGCCGATCTTGCCCGCCGGGCTCGCGATGTCGTTGAGCGGCTGGTACGTCGCCTCGATGCCGAGCGAGCGCAGCCCCTGCAGCACCCAGTCGTCGAGGAACGCGTACGAGTCGGCGAAGCTCATGCCCTGCACGAGCTCGGCCGGCACGTACAGCGAGTACGTGACGACGTTGCCCTTCTCCATCATCATGGCGCCGCCCCCCGAGATGCGGCGCACGACGTCGAAGCCGTAGCGCGCCGCGCCATCCGGGTCGACCTCGTTCCGCACCGACTGGAACGAGCCGATCACGACGGCCGACTCCTCCCACTCCCAGAACCGCAGCGTCGGCCTCCGCCGCCCCTCGCCGACGCGCGTCGCGAGCACCTCGTCGAGCGCCAGGTGCACGCGCGGCGGCACGGCGGCATCGTGCACGATCTCCCACTCGTAGTCCGACCAGGTCCTGGCATCCGTCATCGCGCGGCGCACCGCCACGGCGATCGCCTCGGCCGAGAACCCGAGCATGACCGCGTCGGGCCGGAGCCCCTTCGTGATCGCCGCGGCGATCTGCTTGGCATCGGATGCCGCGGGCAGCCCGTCGAGCGCCCGGTTCAGGTCGCCCAGCGCCTCGTCGGGTTCGAGGAAGAAGTCGCCCGCGACGCGCGCGTTCCGGATCGCCCCGTCGACGACGTCGAAGTCGACGACCACGAGCTTGCCGCCGGGGACCTTGTACTCACCGTGCATGGGTCCAAGCCTACGGATGCCGCGAGGCGGGCGGTCCCTCGCGCCGACCGGTTCGTTCGACCGACGGGCGGAAGCCGGCGCAGGCGTTGAGGGGGTGCGCCGACTCCCGCCCCTTCGAGGGGTTCCGGGCGTCCGAGCTACGGAACGACGGGCGGCACCGCGTTCGCGATCAGCTCGTCGGCCATCTCCACGAACCACTCCCCGGCCGCGGGGTCGACCATGTCCCGCTCCGGATCCTCGGGACCGGCCGTGCCGCGCAGGCACTGCCCGTCGGACTCGCCGGGGACCTTGACCCAGAGGTAGGCATCGATGAGCACATCCCCGGTCTCGGTCGTCGGGCGCAGGCCGAGACCGCGGTCGGGCGGGTTGCACCACACCTGCGGGTCGGGGTGGACCTCGGTCGGGGTCCACGGGCCGGCGCCGTTGCGGCTCGTGTCGATGACGAAGTGCGCCTGCGCGTCGGGATCGCGCTCGAGGCCCGTGTCGGCGTACGCCTGGTCGTAGGCGGCATCCGTCAGCCCCCACGTCGAGAAGTCGCCGGGGTTCGCCGGGTAGTACTGGCTGCCGCACCATGCGCGCTGCCACCAGGAGTTCAGGTCGAGGTGGATGCACTCGGAGATCCAGGTGCCGTACTTCTGCTGGCGCTCCGTGGTCTCGTAGTTCGAGACGTTGAGGAAGAAGCCGTCGGCTCGTTCGACTCCGGCCTTGATGAGCCGGTCGGCGATGTCGCCGACGCCGAGCCACGCCGAGTGGGTGCCGTCGAGGTAGACGGCCGTGTTCGGAAGCCCGGCGAAGGCGTCGACGGCGTGGTTGAGCATCGCGAAGCGCTCGTCGGCGGCGGTCGCGGCATCCGCCTCGGCGGGTTGGCACCATTCGAGCTGGCCGTTGATGGTCGTGTACCAGGGGATGATGCCGAGCCCGTCGGGCTCGAGGATCACGACGGCGTCCTTGTTGCCGATGCCCTTGGCGAAGCCGTCGATCCAGGCGGTGTACTCGTCGACCGTGGTCGCCCCGCCGGCGGAGTACTGCGCGCAGTCGCGGAAGGGGATGTTGTAGGCGACGAGCACGGGCACCTGCTTCGCGGCGTGCGCAGCCGAGACCACGCGCTTCACATCCTGCTTGGCCTCGATGGGCGTGCCCCCGTTGATCCAGGTGGCGCTCGGGAACGAGCCGAGCAGCAGTGCGTCGGCCCTGGCGTCGCCGTCGAGTGCGGCGGCGGCCTCGATCGTGGTGCTCGTCGGGTTGGTCCAGAGGGTCGCCTCGGGCGACAGCACGTCGTTCGCGGCGTGCGCGGGGGATGCGGCGAGGGCGACCGCGGCGAGGGCGAGCGCCGCCGCTCCGGCGAGCGTCTTGGAGTGGTGCGGAAGCTTCATCGATTCCTCCTGGCTGATCGGTCGACGATGACACGGGCCGTGAGAGCGCTCTCACGGTGCACAGCCTGCCCTCACGACGCGCACCCTGTCAAGAGCCGGCCGTCCGACCCCGGGCGTAGGCTCGGCCACGGAGCATCCGTCCGGCAGCGAGGGGGACGCCGCGATGACCACCCTGTACCTGGCACGACACGGCGAGACCGTGTGGCACGGCGAGCACCGCTACGCAGGCTCGTCCGACATCGAACTCACCGCGCACGGGCTCGCCCAGGCCGACGAGCTCGCCGAGTGGGCGTCGCGGGCGCGGCTGTCGGCCGTCGTGTCGTCGACGCTCAGCCGCGCGCGACTCACGGCAGAGCCGGCAGCGGATGCCGCGGAGCTCGAGTTGCGCACCGACCCGCGCCTCGTCGAGATCGACTTCGGTGCCGGCGAGGGCCTCGGGCCGAGCGAGCTCGCCGAGCGCATGCCGGCCGAATGGGCCGCGTTCGAGCGGCATCCCGCCCGGCAGCCGCTGCCCGGCGGCGAGGCCGGCGTCGAGGGCATCGCGCGCGCGAAGCCCGCGCTGCAGGAGCTCGTCGACGAGTTCGGCATCGGGCCCGGAACGGTCGGCGGGTCGGCGGCCTCGCGGCAGGGCGACCGGGTGCTCATCGTGATGCACGGCACGCTCATGCGGCTGCTGCTCTGCGACTGGCTCGGCGTCGACCCCGACCGCTACCGCGACCTCTTCCCCGAGGTCGAGAACTGCGGTCTGACGCCCGTGCGCTTCGAGCTCCTCGAGGGGCGGATGCAGCCGCGGCTGATCGGCTTCAACCTGCCGACGGCGCGCTGACGCGGCATCCGTCGCCGGATCTCAGTCGACGGCGAAGCGGTCGTCGAGCCAGCGGACGAGGTCGCCGCGGACCTCCTCCTGGTTCGTCTCGTTGAAGATCTCGTGGCGGGCGCCGTCGTAGACGACGAGCGTGACGTCGGCGAGGCCGGCGCGCGAGGCGTAGGCGTTCGCGAGCTTCAGCGCGCTCTTCTCGCCGCCGAGCGCGTCGTCGGAGCCGACCATGATGAGCAGCGGCAGTTCCTCGGGCAGGTTGCGCCCGGGGCGACCGAGCAGCCGGGCGGCCTCGATGAGCCCGAAGAGCTGCTGAAGCGGCACCCCGGTCGTGTACGGGTCGGCGACGAACGCCTCGGCGACGGCCGGGTCGCGCGAGAGCCACTCGAGGCCCGTCGTCCCGAGGTGCCGGTGGCGGCGGTTGAGGTCGCCCGAGTTCATGTGGATCGGCGTGCGGTACGCGGTGCCGGTGAGGACCGCCGCGTCCCAGTCGCGGGGGTGCCGCTCGAGCAGGATCTGCGCCATCAGCGACCCCCACGAGTGCCCGAGCAGCACGAGCGGCACCTCGTCGCCCTCGGTGGCGCGGATGACGCCGGTGAAGAGGTGCACGTCGTGGATCGCGGCGCGCAGCCCGCCCGGGCCGAGCTTGCCCATCCGGTCGAGGTCACCGCCGTGCTGCTCGAAGCCGGTCTGCCCGTGACCGCGATGGTCGTCGGCCCAGACCGAGTACCCGGCCGTGTTCAGGGCCTCGACGAGGGCGCCGTAGCGGCCGATGTGCTCGCCGACGCCGTGCACGAGCTGCACGACCGCGACCGGGTCGGGCACGCGCCAGGACTCGTAGTGGATGCGCACGCCCTGCGGGTCGGTGAACGTCGGCATGCGCTCATCCTCGCAGGCCGGGGCGGGCGCGCGTCAGGACTCGCGCGTCAGGACTCGCGGGTCACCTCGACCGAGACGAACAGCTCGGACGACGACGGTCCGGCGTACACCCCGCGGAGCGGGGCGACGTCGGCGTAGTCGCGGCCGCGGCCCACGAGCACATGCAGCTCGCCGACCTCGGCGAGGTTCGTCGGGTCGTACCCGCGCCAGGTTCCCGCGAACCACTCCATCCACGCGTGCGACTCGCCCGTGACGGTGACGCCGACGGGCGCATCGCCGTCGGGGTGCAGGTACCCGGACGCGTACCGCGCCGGGATGCCGACCGAGCGCAGCGCGCCGACCGCGAGGTGCGCGATGTCCTGGCAGACGCCCTTGCGCTCGGCCCACGCCTCGCGGGCGGTCGAGTTCACGCCGGTCACGCCCGTCACGTACTCGACGGCATCGCCGACGGCACGCGAGATCTCGAGCGCGGTCTCACCGACCGGCATGCCCTCGGCCGCGATCTCCGCGGCGAGCGCGGCGACCTCGGGTGGCGGCTCCGTGGCATCCGTCTGCGTCGTGTACTCGGTGAACGGCACGCTCGACGCGCGGATCGCGGCGAGCTCGTCCCACGTCGGCTCGGGCCCGCGGCCGGGCAGCGGCCGCACCTCGACGACGCTCGTGGCCGTGACCGAGAGCTCGCGGTGCGGGGTCAGCACCTCGAACGTCGAGACGCGAGTGCCCCAGTAGTCGAGGTAGGCGTGCTGCGTCGCACCCGGGCGGATGTCGAGGCTCGCGTGCAGCACGAACTGCTCGCCGCCGGAGTGCGGGAGCATCCGCGCCTCGTTGTACGACGCCGTGGCCTCCTCGGCGTAGGCGAACCCGGTGCGGTGGACGATGCGGAGCCGACTCACGAGACCTCCCCGATCCAGACCGGCACGACGCTCGTCGGGAAATAGCGCTGCCGGATCGCGTCGCTCGCCGCCGAGACGACCTCCTGGACGCGTTCCATGTTCCCGGCCAGGTCGAACAGGATGTCGCCGATGGGCCGGTACTCGAGCTCGGACCGGATCTGGCCGAGCAGCCGCTGCGCCTGGTCGGTCACGCCGACGCGGCCCGCTCGCGGGTCGATCTCGCGGAGCGACTCCTCGGCGCGGATGACGCTCGAGATGATCGAGCGCGGGAACAGCCGGTCGAGGAGCAGGAACTCGGCGGCGGACAGCGATGAGGGCACCCCGCGGTAGCTGCGGAGGTACGCCTCGTAGCCGCCGCAGCTGCGGAGGATCGTCGTCCAGCTCGGGCCGCTCGCCTCGGTGAGCGAACGGGTCGCCAGCAGTCGGGCCGTCATGTCGGCACGTTCGATCGAGCGCCCGAGGTTGAAGAAGTGCCAGGCCTCGTCGCGGCTCGAGGCGGAGTCGACGACGCCGATCGCGAGGGCAGCCCGGTCGCGGACCCAGCGGAAGAACTCGTGCGTCTTGTCGGATGCCACCTGGCGGGGCATCCGCGAATAGGTGTGGTTCAGCGCCTCCCAGAGCTCGGTCGACACGATCTCGCGCGCGCGGCGCGCGTTCTCGCGGGCCGCGATCACCGAGTGGGCGATGGATGCCGGGTGGCGCGGGTCGACCGCGAGGAGCGCGATCACGTCCTGCGGGCCGAGGGCGACATCTTCGTTGGGCTCGCTGCCCATGACCGCGAGGAGCGCGCGGCACGCGGAGTCCTCGTCGATCCACGGATCCTCGAGGAGGAGCTGGAGGTGCACGTCGAGGATGCGCGCGGTGCCGTCGCTCCGCTCGATGTAGCGGCCGATCCAGAACAGGCTCTCGGCGATGCGGCTCAGCATGGGTTCGCCTCCGTCCCCGCCGCTGGTCGAGTAGGCCGCGCAGCGACCGTATCGAGACCTTCTGGAATGGTCTCGATACGCGCGCTTCGCGTGCTACTCGACCACCGGGTCTGCTGCTGCTGTTGCTGCTGCTGCTGCTGGCGCACCGGGGCGTCCTCGTCCTGGGGCGAGGACTCCGGGCGGTGACTTCGATGCTGCGCGCCCTGCTCGATCTCGGAGATCGGGCTGGTCGCATTCGCGGAGGCGTTCGCGATCCCCGTCGCGGTGGTGGGTGCGCTCGCGATCCCGGTCGCCTGGTCGGCGACGATCGTGCCGACGCGCCCGCCGGCGCCGTGGATGCTGCCGAGCACCTCGGGTCGTGGGCTGGGCACGAGTCCCGCGATCGGCCCGGTCGTGACCGAGTCGTCGAGCACCCAGGTGTCCTTCGAGCCGCCGCCCTGGCTCGAGTTCACGACGAGCTGCCCCTCGGGCAGGGCGACGCGCGTGAGCCCGCCGGGGAGCACCCAGACGTCGTCGCCGTCGTTCACCGCGAACGGGCGCAGGTCGGCGTGCCGCGGGCGCATGCCGTCCTCGACGAGCGTCGGGAGCGTCGAGAGCTGCACGACCGGCTGGGCGATCCATCCGCGCGGGTCCTTCAGCAGTCGACCGCGAAGTTCCGAGAGCGTCGACTTCGAGGCATCCGGCCCGACGACCAGGCCCTTGCCGCCCGACCCGTCGACGGGCTTGACGACGAGCTCGTCGAGGCGGTCGAGCACCTCGGCGAGCGCCTCGGGCTCCTCGAGCCGCCAGGTGTCGACGTTCGGGAGGATGGGCTCCTCGTCGAGGTAGTAGCGGATCAGGTCGGGCACGTAGGTGTAGACCAGCTTGTCGTCGGCGACGCCGTTGCCGACCGCGTTCGCGATCGTGACGTGGCCGAGCCGCGCCGCGAGCATGAGCCCGGGGGCGCCCAGCACCGAGTCGGGGCGGAACTGCTGCGGGTCGAGGAACTCGTCGTCGACGCGGCGGTAGATGACGTCGACACGGGTGGGCCCGGCGGTAGTCCGCATCCAGACGCGGCCGCCCGAGCAGAACAGGTCGCGCCCCTCGACGAGTTCGACGCCCATCAGGCGCGCGAGCAGCGTGTGCTCGTAGTAGGCCGAGTTGTAGACGCCGGGCGTGAGCACGACGACCGTCGGATCGTCCACGCCCTCGGGCGCGCTCGCGCGCAGCGCCTGGAGGAGGCGGTTCGGGTAGTCGCCGACCGGGCGGACCCGCATGGATGTGAAGAGCTCGGGCAGGGTCTGCGCCATGACGCGCCGGTTCGAGATCACGTAGCTCACGCCGCTCGGCACGCGGACGTTGTCCTCGAGGACCCGCCAGTCGCCGAGCTCGTCGCGGATGACGTCGATGCCGGCGACATGGATGCGCACGCCGTTCGCACTCTCGATCCCGGCCGCCTGGCGGTGGAAGTGCGTCGACGAACTGATCAGTGCGGCGGGGATCACGCCGTCGCGGACGACGTCCTGCCGGCCGTAGATGTCGCCGAGGAATCGTTCGAGCGCCCGCACGCGCTGGGCGACCCCTGCCTCGACGACGTTCCATTCGCCCGCCCCGATGACGCGTGGGACCGCGTCGAGCGGGAAGGGCCGCTCCTCCCCCGCGAAGTCGAACGTGACGCCCTGCGCGAGGTAGCTGCTCGCGAGCGCGTCGGTGCGGCCGCGCAGCTCGTCCTGCGTCATGCGCGCGAGCGCGGGGTAGAGCTCGCGGTACGGCTCGCGCACGGTCACGGCGTCGGCCGGGAACATCTCGTCCCACGGCCGCGATCGGTTCCGCCTGCGCGACCGCGTCGCCGCGTACCCGTCGAAGAGGCTTCCCATGTGCCTACGGTTCCAGTCGGGTGTTTCAGGCCGGTTACCGACACGCGTCGGGCGGGAATCGACCGCGGCCCTTCCCTCTCGGCCTGCGCGCACACGGGGCCGAGGCCGCGATCGAGACGCCTCGTATCCACGGGGTCATGAGACAGTCACGATGTTGCTGATGAGGTGCCCTTGCGGGCAGGTTCATCGGGCGGGTCATCTGACACCGAAGAGAATCGAAGCAGTGCGCCGGTTCCGCGACGGATCGCGGTTCGCTGGTCGACCGGCTACCCTGACGCGACTGCGTTTCCCGCGCTAGCGTGAACGCCGTGCTGTCAGTGGCTGGTCAAGTGGATGAGATCTTGAGCGCCATCGCCCAGATCCGTTCCGCAGCCACCATCGAAGGCGATGAGGCTCGGAGTCGGTCGGCCGAGATCGCCGTGAGATTCGACGGCATCACGACCCAAGCGGAGCTTCGCGACGCCGCCAGAGAGAGCCTCCGTCTCTACCGCGGCGGAATGGGTTCGTTTCAGGACGTTGGCAGCTCGACGATGGCCGAGGCGGTCGCAAGGCTGGTCAGGTCGCTGCGACGGGCGATCTGAAGGGCACCGGTCATCGGGCGCCACGCGGACCTCAGTGCTGGCATCGGCCGGGCGAGGTCAAGCGGATCCGGTGGGGTGTCGGCGAGGGTTGCACCCAGAGATCTAGACCGTGATGCCATCGCGAACCTGCACTGTGAATGCGTCGAGGATGGCGTCCGCAATCAGCGGTGACATGTCTTCCACCCTCCGATGTACGCCGAGTTGAGCCTCGATTTCCCCAGCGATCACCGTCGCCAACGCGCGCGCAACATTCGCCTCGTCCATAGAGTCCTCCTCTGTCCGAGCCCCTCCCTCATGATCACAGGAGGATCGTCGAAGATCTCCATCGACGCCGGCGGTATCGTCGAGCCGTGCGTGCGGTCCCGATCTCCCTTGACTCGCAAGTGGTTGCCGAGATCGACCGGCGCTTGTCGACGGTGTCGGCCGAGCACGGGGTTCGAATCCCTTGGGCCATCGAGAGCGGCAGCCGGGCGTGGGGCTTTCCGTCGCCGGACAGCGACTATGACTGCCGGTTCGTGTTCATCCGTTCCCGCGATCATTACGCCTCGCTGTGGCCTTCCCGAGACGTTATCGAGACGCCGCTCGATAGCACGTTCGACGTGAACGGATGGGACCTGGCGAAGACAGTCAGGCTGATCGTGAAGGGCAACGCGACGGCGATCGAGTGGCTTCGCTCGCCGATCATCTATACCGGCGACGCCGACTTCCGAGACGATCTCATTTCGCTTGCCGACGCTGTGGTTGAGCGCAGCGCAATCGGGCGGCACTATCTTCACGTCGCCAAGCAGCAAAGGACCGGCCCGGCGACGCTGAAGCGGTTCTTTATGTTCTGAGACCTGCGGCCGCGCTGCGATGGCTGGAAACGCATCCGGCTGACGCTGTGCCGCCCATGGACCTCCCGACGTTGCTTGCCGAAGGAGACGTCAATGGTGACGTACGCGATGCGGCAAGCGAGCTCATCAGGCAAAAGGCGCGAACAAGGGAGCTCGGAGGGGGAACACCGCCCACGGTCTTGGAACGATTCTTGACCACGGAACTCGAACGAGCTGAACGGTTCGAAACGATCGCCCCGACGAATGATCCCACCCCCACGCGGGCCTTGGCGGATGAATACTTCAGGTCGCAGCTCGGCTGAGGCGAACGCCCGCTGAGGGATCCCGGGCGATTGCCACCGCCGCGCATTCGAGCGCGATCGGGGGACGCAGGATCGGGCACCCTGCGTTGTCGGGGCCAGGTGGAACGATCGGGGAATCATGACGGAGCTTGAGCCCACTGATTACGCTGCGACGCTCGACGAGCTCAAGCGCCACGTTCACGAGGCGCGGTACCAAGCGCAGCGCAAGGTGAACACCGAGCTGCTGCGCCTGTACTGGCGGATCGGGGCGACGATCCTGGACCGGCAGCGTACGGCCGGGTGGGGAAGCAACGTCGTCGGGCGGCTGGCCGGTGATCTTCGCGCCGAGTTCCCCACCATGAAGGGCTTCTCGCGAGCGAACCTCTTCTACATGCGGCGGGTCGCCGAGGCCTGGCCGGACGTCGACGGATTCGTCCAGCAGCCTGCTGGACAGATCCCGTGGACCCAGCTCACGCTCCTGCTGGACAAGCTCGATGACCCCGAGCTGCGCGCGTGGTACGCCGCGAAAGCGGTGGCCCACGGGTGGTCGCGTGCCGTGCTGACCCATCAGATCGCGACGAGGTTGCACGAGCGCGAAGGTGCCGCGCCCTCGAACTACCCGCTCGCACTCGAGCGGGTGGACTCCGAGCTCGCCCAGGAACTCACCAAAGATCCCTACGTGCTCGACTTCACCGCGCTCGACAGCGACTCCGCCGAACGTCAGCTCGAGGACCGGCTCGTCGAGCGGATCATCGACACGTTGCGCGAACTCGGACGCGGGTTCGCGTTCGTCGGCCGGCAGGTGCATTTCGACGTCGCCGGCGACGACTTCTACCTCGACCTGCTCTTCTTCCACGTCGAGCAACTGCGCTACGTGGTCATCGAGCTGAAGACGACGAAGTTCGATCCACGCGACGCCGGGCAACTCGGCTTCTATGTCGCGCTCGTCGACGATCGGCTCCGCGTCCGCGACAAGCACCAACCCACTGTCGGATGCTCCTCGTCGCCGAGCAGAACGAGACCGTCGTCCGATACGCCTTGGCCGGCACCGCCCAGCCCGTCGCGGTCTCCCGCTACGAACTGACCGCATCGGCCCAGGCCGCCCTCCCTGCAGAAGACGCGCTCGCACGCGTTGCACGAGAGGTCGCGGCGGGCGAAACCGAAGTCGACGGCACAGAGGCCGAGTAACCCGTCCAGCATCGGATACGGCCCGGTTCAGGATCGAAGACGGGTCGCGATCTGCGGAATCATTAGGCACGCTAATTTGTTATGCTAACGATGTGACCGACACGCCCCCGACCGCCGCCGCGCCGGCGGCCCGCGCCCGCCGCGCGCCCCTCGCCGAGCAGAGCACCGAGCTCCGCCTCGCGGTCATGCGCCTGGCCCGTCGCATCCGCCAGGAACGTGCAGACACCGAGCTCAGCGCGACGCAGTACGCGGCGCTCGCCTGGACCGCGACCGAGGGACCGCTCACGCCGGGCCGCCTGGCCGAGCTCGAGCGGGTCACTCCCCCGTCCATGAACCGCACCGTGAACTGCCTCGTCGACTCGGGCCTGCTCGTCCGCGAGGGCTCGCCCGACGACGGCCGCAAGGTCCTGCTCCGCACGACCGACGAGGGCGAGGCGATCGTCCGCGAGACCCGGCGCCGCCGCGACGCCTGGCTCGCCAAGCGGTTCGCCGCCCTCTCCCCCGACGAGCGCGACACGCTCGCCGCCGCCACCGACATCCTCAGGAGGCTCACCGACCAGTGAGATCGATGTTCCGTTCCCTCGCCTCAGTCGACTACCGCATCTGGTTCATCGGCGCGCTCGTCTCGAACATCGGCGCGTGGATGCAGGCCACGGCCCAGAGCTGGGTCGTGCTCACCGAGCTCACCGACAACGACGCGCTCGCGGTCGGCATCACGATGGCGCTGCAGTTCGCGCCGCAGCTGCTGCTCGTGCCCGTGACCGGCCTCATCGCCGACCGGTTCGAGCGCCGGAAGATCCTGATGTTCACGCAGTCGGCGCTCATGCTGCTCGGCCTGGCCCTCGGCCTGCTGCTGATCCTCGGGCACGCGGAACTCTGGCACCTCTACGTCTTCGCCGGCCTCCTCGGCATCGTCAACGCGGTCGACATCCCCGCCCGCCAGACCTTCGTCGCCGACCTCGTCTCGTCGTCGAACATGTCGAACGCGGTCGCCCTCAACTCGGCGTCGTTCAACGCGGCCCGCATGATCGGCCCGGCCCTCGCGGGCGTGCTCATCGTGCTCGTCGGCACCGGCTGGGTCTTCGTCATCAACGCGGTCACGTTCATCGCGGTCCTCGTCGCGCTCGCGAAGCTCAGGCGATCGAACCTGCGACGGATGCCGCGGGCCCCCCGCGAGCGCGGCGCCTTCGTCGCGGGCTTCCGCTACGTCGCCGGCCGGCCCGACCTCGTCGTCGTGTTCGTGATGGTGTTCCTCGTCGGCGCGTTCGGCATGAACTTCCCGATCTTCTCCTCGACGATGGCGGTCGAGTTCGGCCGCGGCGCGGGCGAGTACGGCCTGCTGTCGTCGATCCTCGCGATCGGCTCGCTGACCGGCGCGCTGCTCGCGGCCAAGCGCGAGCGCGCCCGCATCCGCGTGATCATCGGCGCGGTCGCCTTCTTCGGGATCGCGGCGACGGTCTCCGCCGTCATGCCGTCGTACTGGCTGTTCGCGGCATCCACCGTCTTCATCGGGTTCACGGTCGTGACGATGCTGACGACCGCGAACGGCTACGTGCAGACGACGACCGACCCGCTTCTGCGCGGCCGGGTCATGGCGCTCTACATGGCGATCCTCTCCGGCGGTACGCCGATCGGCGCCCCGATCGTGGGCGCGGTCGCGAACGCGTGGGGTCCGCGCTGGGCGCTCGGCGTCGCCGCGGCGGCGGCGGGCGTCGCGGCACTCGTCGGCCTCGCCTGGCTGGTCGTGGCGCGCGGGCTGCGCGTCGTGCGCCATCCGATCGGGGGGCGGATGCCGCGCTTCGCGCTCGCCTACGCGGAGGCGCCGACGGCCGCGATCGCCGTGCCGGTCACCCGACCCGTCGAGCTTCCGACGACGAGCACGTCGCCCATCGACCTGGTGGCACCGACGACCTCGGTCGAGGTGCCGGAGGCAGCACCGGTCGACGTGCCGGAGGGCCGGCACACGGCCGCCCGTCGCCCGGCGGGCACGACGGCGACGACGCGCGCCAGGCCGGCCACGCAGCGATCGGGCGCCTGACCCGGTCGCCGGCTCGCAACGAGCAGGCACGTCGGGCGATGAGGTGCCTTCCCGGTCCCAGCGTGCGTCAGCGCCCGGTCGAGTCCCGCACGACGAGCTCGGGCTGGAACTGGACCTGCTCGGGCTCGAAGTCGGGTCCGTCACGCGCTTCGCGGAGCAGCAGGTCGACCGCGGTGTAGCCGATGAGCCACGCGGGCTGGCGGATCGACGAGAGCGGCACGACCGCCGCCTGGGCGAAGTCGATGTCGTCGTAGCCGATGAGCGCGATGTCGCGCGGCACGCGCAGGTCGCCGAGCATGATGAGCGCCTGCAGGACGCCGACGGCGAGCAGGTCGTTCGCGCAGAAGATCGCGTCGGGCCGGTACTCCGGCGCCCGGTCGCGGATCGCCTCGCCCGCCGCGCGACCCTCGAGGACCGTGGTGCCCGCGGTCTCGACGACCTCGAGCGTGATGCCGGGGGTCTCGGCGGCCGCGAGCCGGGCACCTTCGAGACGGTCGGCGACCTGGCGGATGGACGACGGTCCGCCGACGAACGCGATGCGCCGCCTCCCGGATTCGACGAGGTGCCGCACGGCCATCGCTCCGCCGACCACGTCGTCGACCGCGACCGACGAGAAGCTGCGGTCGGGCGCCTCGCGGTCGACGAGCACCACGGGCACGCCGCGCGAGCGCGCGCGCTCGAGGCGCGGCAGGTCGTCCGAGCGCGGCGAGATGAGCACGCCGTGCACGCGCTGCTCCTCGAAGAGGTCGAGGTAGGAGCGCTCGCGGTCGGGGTTGTCGTCGCTGTTGCCGAGCAGGATCGTCATGCCGTCCTCGGCCGCGCGATCCTCGGCGCCGCGAGCGACGTCGGTGAAGAAGGGGTTGCGCACGTCGAGCACGACGAGCCCGATCGACCGGCTGCGGCCTGCGCGCAACTGGCGGGCGGCGTCGTTGCGCACGAAGCCGAGCTCCTCGATCGCCGCGAGCACGCGCGCGACCGTCTCCGGCGCGACCTTCTCGGGCCGGTTGAGCACGTTCGAGACGGTGCCGACCGAGACGGATGCGGCGGCCGCGACCTCGCGCACGCTGACTGCCATCGGACTCCCCTCCGCGTCGGAGTCTACGAGGCCCGGCCGTCTCCGCGCGGCGACGCCCTCCGAGCACATGAGAATCCGGGTGACGGGCGCCTCCGCCGCCCTGTCACCCGGATTCTCATGCGCAACCAGTTTGGAATGCGCGTTCCGCTTGCGCGTTCTGCGAACGTCATCTACGCTTTGAAACGATTCACGACGAACGGAGAGCTCGACGATGAGCACTGGCACCACGCAGCGGGTCTGCTTCCAGCTGCAGGTCGACCCCGCTCGCCTCGACGAGTACCGCGAGCGGCACGCCGCCGTCTGGCCCGACATGCTCCGGGCGATCGAGGCATCCGGCCGACGCAACTACTCGCTCTTCCTCCGCGACGACGGCCTCCTCATCGGCTACTACGAGGTCGACGACGACGACGCGGCCCAGGCCTCGCTCGCGAACGACCCCCGCACCGCGCCGTGGGAGGCCGAGATGGCCGGGTTCTTCGTCGCGCTCGACGGCGCCCGCCCCGACCAGGGCGCCCCACGGCTCCCCGAGGTGTTCCACCTCGAAGACCAGCTCGCCGCGATCGACGCCGACGCGGCATCCGCACCAGGCGCGGCCACCGGCCCCGCGGCATCCGTCACCACCCGCACAGAAAGCAGCGAACAGTGAGCACCATTCCGCAGACCGTCCTCGACCAGCTGGAGCTCCAGGCGATCGAACTGCCGAGCTGGGCGTTCGGCAACTCTGGCACCCGCTTCAAGGTGTTCGGCACCCCCGGCACGCCGCGCGATCCGTACGAGAAGATCGCGGATGCCGCGCAGGTGCACGCCTACACGAAGCTCGCGCCGACCGTGGCGCTGCACATCCCGTGGGACAAGGTCGACGACTACGACGACCTCCGCGCCCACGCCGAGGGGCTCGGCGTCTCGCTCGGCACGATCAACTCGAACACGTTCCAGGACGACGACTACAAGTTCGGCGCCCTGACCCACGAGGACGCCGCCGTGCGGCAGAAGGCCATCGACCACCACCTCGAGTGCATCGACATCATGCACGCGACCGGCAGCCGCGACCTGAAGATCTGGCTCGCCGAGGGCTCGAACTACCCGGGCCAGGCCGACCTGCGCGGCCGGCAGGACCGCCTGCAGGAGTCGCTGCAGACGATCTACGACCGCCTCGGCGACGAGCAGCGCCTCGTGCTCGAGTACAAGTTCTTCGAGCCGGCGTTCTACCACACCGACGTTCCGGACTGGGGCACGAGCTACGCCCAGGTCGCGGCGCTCGGCGACAAGGCGATGGTCTGCCTCGACACCGGCCACCACGCGCCGGGCACGAACATCGAGTTCATCGTCATGCAGCTGCTGCGCCTCGGCAAGCTCGGCTCGTTCGACTTCAACAGCCGCTTCTACGCCGACGACGACCTCATCGTGGGCGCGGCCGACCCGTTCCAGCTGTTCCGCATCGTCTACGAGGTGGCACGCGGCGGCGGCCTCAACCACCCCGACGTCGCGTTCATGCTCGACCAGTGCCACAACGTCGAGGACAAGATCCCCGGCCAGATCCGCTCGGTGCTGAACGTGCAGGAGATGACCGCGCGTGCCCTGCTCGTCGACACCGACGCGCTCCGCGCCGCGCAGGTCTCGGGCGACGTGCTCGAGGCGAACCGCGTCTTCATGGACGCCTTCTACACCGACGTGCGCCCCGCCCTCGCCGAGTGGCGCGAGACGCGCGGCCTCGCGGCCGACCCGATGGCCGCGTTCGCCGCATCCGGCTACCTCGCGAAGATCGCGGCCGACCGCGTCGGCGGCGTGCAGGCCGGCTGGGGCGCGTAGGCCCCCCGAGACGGTCGCGGATGCCGGGTGATGCCCCGGCCCCGGCATCCGCGAACCACCCCCGACCGGAGCGAGCAGAGAGGATGACGAGACCATGACGACTCCATACGACTCCGCGGACGGACTCGTCCGCGTCTACCCCGCCGACGACGCCGGGCCCGGCCCGACGCCCGCCCTCGTGTGGGCGCACGGCGGCGGCTTCACCGCGGGCGACCTCGACATGCCCGAGGCCGACTGGGTCGCTCGCGCCTTCGCCGCGCGCGGCGTGACGGTCGTCTCGATCGACTACCGGCTGGCGGGGGGCGGATGCCGCTACCCGGACCCGTCCGACGACGTGCTCGCCGCGTGGCGCTGGACCTCCGCGCACGCCGGACACCTCGGCATCGACCCCGCGCGCATCGTCGCCGGCGGCGCGAGCGCCGGCGGGAACCTGACGGCGGGCGCCGTGCTCCGCGCGCTCGACGGTGCCGCGCCCGTCCCGGCCGGGGTGTTCCTCGCCTACCCGACCCTGCTCGCCGTGCAGCCGGCGCCGGACGCCGCGCTGCGGGCGATGCTCGACGCGAACCCCGCCGCCGACCGGTTCGGCCCCGCGCGCGTGCGCGCCATGTACGAGGACTACCTCGGCGGGCCCGTCGACGACGCCCCGCTCCCCGCCGTGCCCGGACTCGCCACGCCGGCCGAGGTGGCCGGGTTCCCGCCGACCCTTATGGTCAACGGCGAGGCCGACGAGCTCCGCGTGTCGGGCGAGGCGTTCGCGGCCACGCTCGTCGCCGCGGGTGTGCCCGTCCTCGTCGTCACGGAGCCCGGCACCGAGCACGGGCACCTGAACCGGCCCCACGAGCCCGCGGCATCCGCCACCGTCGAGCGGGTTCTGACGTGGCTGGCGGGTCTCGATACGGGCGCTTCGCGTCCTACTCGACCACCGCATGGCGTGGGCGCTTCGCGTCCTACTCGACCACCGCATGGCGCGGGCGTCTCGCTCGACCACCAGCACTGACCACCGTTTCCACCACCGAAGGAACCTCCTCATGACGAACCAGGCAGCTGCCGACCTCATCGCGCGGTCGAACCGCCTCGGCGCCGACCCGAAGAACACGAACTACGCCGGCGGCAACACGTCGGCCAAGGGCACCGAGACCGACCCGGTCACGGGCGAGCCCGTCGAGCTGCTCTGGGTGAAGGGCTCGGGCGGCGACCTCGGCACGCTGAAGGAAGCCGGGCTCGCGGTCCTCCGCCTCGACCGGATGCGCGCGCTCGTGAACACCTACCCCGGCGTCGACCGCGAGGACGAGATGGTCGCCGCGTTCGACTACTGCCTGCACGGCAAGGGCGGCGCCGCGCCGTCGATCGACACCGCCATGCACGGCCTCGTCGACGCCGCGCACGTCGACCACCTGCACCCGGATTCGGGCATCGCGATCGCGACCGCAGCCGACGGCGAGGCGCTCACGGCGAAGATCTTCGGCGACAGGGTCGTCTGGGTGCCGTGGCGCCGCCCCGGCTTCCAGCTCGGCCTCGACATCGCCGAGATCAAGGCCGCGAACCCCGCCGCGATCGGGTGCATCCTCGGCGGCCACGGCATCACCGCGTGGGGCGACACGTCCGACGAGGCCGAGGCGAACTCGCTGTGGATCATCGACACCGCCGCCGCCTACATCGAGGCGAACGGCAAGTCCGACCCGTTCGGCGGCGCGCGCGCCGGGTTCGAGGCGCTGCCCGAGGCCGAGCGGCACGCTCGCGCCGCCGCGCTCGCGCCGACCATCCGCGGCCTCGCGTCGACCGACAAGCCCATGGTCGGCCACTACACCGACTCCGACGTCGTGCTCGACTTCCTCGCCGCCGAGCGCGCACCCGAACTGGCGGCGCTCGGCACGAGCTGCCCCGACCACTTCCTGCGCACCAAGGTCAAGCCGATGATCCTCGACCTGCCGACCACGGCGAGCGTCGAGGAGCAGCTCGCCCGCCTGCAGGAGCTGCACGAGGCGTACCGCGCCGACTACCAGGCGTACTACGACGCGCACGCGACATCCGAGAGCCCGGCCATTCGCGGCGCCGACCCGCTCATCGTGCTCGTTCCGGGCGTCGGCATGTTCAGCTACGGCGCGAACAAGCAGACCGCGCGCGTGGCCGGCGAGTTCTACGTCAACGCGATCAACGTGATGCGGGGCGCCGAGGCGCTCTCGACCTACACCCCGATCTCCGACGCCGAGAAGTTCCGCATCGAGTACTGGGCGCTGGAGGAGGCGAAGCTCCAGCGGATGCCGAAGCCGAAGACCCACCAGGGCCGCATCGCGTTCGTCACCGGCGCGGCATCCGGCATCGGCAAGGCGATCGCGACCCGCCTCGCGGCCGAGGGCGCGTGCGTCGTCGTCGCCGACCTCGACCTCGAGAAGGCGCAGGCCGCCGCGGCCGAGCTCGGCAACTCGGATGTCGCGATCGGCGTCGCCGCGAACGTCGCCGACGCCGAGGGCGTGCAGGCCGCGATCGACGCGACCGTGCTCGCGTTCGGCGGCATCGACCTCGTCGTGAACAACGCCGGGCTCTCGCTGTCGAAGCCGCTGCTCGAGACCACCGAGAAGGACTGGGACCTCCAGCACGACGTCATGGCGAAGGGCTCGTTCCTCGTCGCGAAGGCCGCCGCCGCAGCGCTGGTCGCCCAGGGGATGGGCGGCGACGTCATCTACATCTCGTCGAAGAACTCGGTGTTCGCCGGCCCCAACAACATCGCCTACTCCGCGACCAAGGCCGACCAGGCGCACCAGGTGCGCCTCCTCGCGGTCGAGCTCGGCGAGCACGGCGTGCGCGTCAACGGCATCAACCCCGACGGCGTCGTGCGCGGTTCGGGCATCTTCTCGTCGGGGTGGGGCGCGAACCGCGCCGCGACCTACGGGGTCGAGGAGAAGGACCTCGGCAAGTTCTACGCGCAGCGCACGATCCTCAAGCGCGAGGTCGTGCCCGAGAACGTCGCCGACGCGGTCTACGTGCTGACGGGCCCCGAGCTCAGCCGCACCACCGGCCTGCACATCCCGGTCGACTCGGGCGTCGCGGCGGCGTTCCTCCGATGAGCGGATACCGGTGGTCGAGTAGCACCCGGCGCAGCCGGGCGCGTATCGAGACCGTTGCGGCTGCGGGTCTCGATACGGCGCTGCGCGCCTACTCGACCGACGGGAGGGCCGCGCTGCGCGCCTACTCGACCGACGGAAGGGCCGCGCTGCGCGCCTACTCGACCGACGGAAGCGTCGCACTGCGCGCCTACTCGACCGACGGAAGCGTCGCACTGCGCGCCGACTCGACCACCGAGGGTTCCCGATGAGCGCCGCGGGCGCGGTCGCCGCGGTCGACCTCGGCGCGACGAGCGGGCGGGTGATCGTCGGGCACGTCGACCAGTCGGCCGGGCGGCTCGACCTCGACCACGTCGCCAGGTTCCCGAACGGGCCGGTGCGGATGGCATCGGGGCTGCACTGGGACGTCGCGGGCCTGTACCGCGACCTCACGAACGGCCTCGCCGACGCGTTCCGCCGCGAACCCGCGGTCGCGTCGATCGGCGTGGACTCGTGGGCGGTCGACTACGGCCTGCTCCGCGGCGGCCGGCTCCTCGGCGAGCCGTTCCACTACCGGGACGCCCGGAACGAGGCCGCGGTCGACACCGTGCACGCGAGGGTGCCGTTCGCCGAGCTGTACCGCCGCAGCGGCCTGCAGTTCCTTCCGTTCAACACCGTGTACCAGCTCGCCGCCGAGCAGGCGGGCGGATGGCTCGACCTCGCAGACTCGCTCCTGCT
The DNA here is from genome assembly GCF_009729855.1 of Agromyces luteolus. Lineage (GTDB taxonomy): Bacteria > Actinomycetota > Actinomycetes > Actinomycetales > Microbacteriaceae > Agromyces > Agromyces luteolus. Next base: position 99,599 of record NZ_WODA01000002.1, read on the forward strand.
GGTGCCCGACCTCATCGGGTTCCAGCTCACGGGCGCCCGAGTCGCCGAGCGCACGAACGCCTCGACGACCGGGCTCGTCGAGGTCGCGACGGGCGAATGGGACGACGAGCTCATCGCACGACTCGGGCTCCCGGCATCCGTCTTCGCCCCGCTCGTCGACCCCGGCGCCTCGGTCGGCCCGCTGCGGCCCGAGGTCGCGGCCGACCTCGGTGCCCCGGCCGGGATCGAGGTCGTCGCCGTCGGATCGCACGACACCGCGTCGGCGGTGGTCGCGGTGCCGATGCGGGCCGAGTCGGCCGCGTACATCTCGTGCGGCACCTGGGGTCTCGTGGGCGTCGAACTCGAACGGCCAGTGACGACGGATGCCGCGCGCGAGGCCAACTTCACGAACGAGGGCGGCGTCGACGGACGCGTGCGGTTCCTCCACAACGTCATGGGGCTCTGGCTGCTGTCGGAGTCGGTGCGCTGGTGGGAGCGGGACGGCGAGGCAATCGACCTGCCCGAGCTGCTCGCGGCCGCGGCATCCGTCACCGGCGAGGTCGCGGTGTTCGACGCGAACGACCCGCGGTTCCTGCCCCCCGGGGACCTGCCCGGGCGGATCGCCGAGTGGTGCGCGGAGCACGACGTGCCCGCGCCGCGCACCCGGGCCGAGTTCGCACGGTCGATCGTCGAGAGCCTCGCGGAGGCGTTCGCCGGCGCGGTGCGGACCGCGTCCGTGCTGTCGGGCGTCGACGTCGAGACGATCCACGTCGTCGGCGGCGGAGCGCTCAACGAGCTGCTGTGCCGGCGCACGGCCGACCGCGCCGGCATCCCCGTGCTCGCCGGACCGGTCGAGGCGACCGCGATCGGCAACGTCCTCGTGCAGGCCCGCGCGCAGGGGTTCGCCTCGGGCGACCTCGAGTCGCTCCGGGCGCTCGTCGCGCAGGCGTTCGCGCCGCGCCGGTACGAGCCCGCGGCGCGCTGAGGGATTCCCGGGCGCGTGGTGGGGTCTCGATACGGGCGCTTCGCGTCCTACTCGACCACCGACCGCATGTCAGTGCCCGTGCGCGAGCTGCTGGAGCCCCACGACCGCGAGGCCGAGGAGCACCAGCAGGCCGAGCGCGACGAGCTGCTCCCACCACGCGAGGCGGCTGCGGCGCACCGCGACGTAGCCGATGAGCGCGAGCGTCGCGATGTAGACGATCGACGCCGCGAAGAGCGCCCCCTTGAGCTCGAACACACCGAGCACCGCGAGGACGAGGATGACGAGCGGGATGCTCGCCGACCCGAGCGCGGAGCCGGCGACCCGGAGCATCCGCCTGAGCTCGCCCCCACGGGGGAAGTCGGCGTGCACGACGAGGTGGGAGATCACGTCGGCGACGAACCCGGCCGCGGTGATCGCCACGATGCCGACGAGCAGGGTGAGGGTCGCGCGTCCGGCCGTGATGTGATCGGCGTTCTCATGCTGCACGAGCACGATCGCGAGCCCGGTGAAGGTCGCGTAGACCCGCTCCTTCAGCGCCTCGCCCATCTCCTCGATCGGCAGGTCGTCGGGCCCGCGCCGCCGATGCGGTCGGCCGCCTCGACGTGCCGGATCGGCGCCCGCCCCGGCGTCCACCTCGTCCATGCGCGCCATCGTAGCCATCCGGCGGCCGCGCCCGCGGGCACCGTCATCCGCGGCACGAACGGCACCCGCCTCGCAATCGGTGCGGTCGGCCCCGCAGGCGCTGGAAGGATCGACGCATGACCGATCACGCGAACCTCCTCGTCACCGTGCCGGGTGCGACCCTGCGTCGTGCGCTCGAGCAGACGCCCGGCGGCGTGCCCGCGGGCGTCGACATCGTCGAGTGGGACATGGCCGGGCCGCCTCCGGCGGAGGCATCCGCTCGCCGTATCGGCATCGCCGTGCCGCCCTACATGGGCGCGTCGGCTCGCCTGGGGGTGCTCGACGGGCTCGACGTCGGGCTCGTGCAGTCGCAGTCGATCGGCTACGACGACGTGCCCGACGCGCTGCCAGCGGGGCACGTGTTCGCGAACGCGGCATCCGTGCACGAGACCTCCACCGCCGAACTCGCGGTCGGGCTCGCGATCGCGGCGCAGCGCGGCATCCCCGACTTCGTGCGCGCGGCGGACGAGGGCCGCTGGGCGCCCGCGCGGCACGCGAGCCTCGCCGACCGACGCGTGCTGCTCGTCGGGTACGGCGGCGTGGGCCGCGCGATCGAGGACCGCCTCGCGGGCTTCGAGGTCGAGCTGACCCGTGTCGCGAGCCGAGCCCGCGACGACGAGCGCGGACGGATCCACGGCGTCGACGAACTCCCCGCGCTCCTGCCCGACGCCGAGGTGGTCATCGTCGTCGTGCCGCTCTCCGGCGAGACGACCCGGCTCGTCGACGCCGCCTTCCTCGCGGCGCTCCCCGACGGCGCGCTCGTCGTGAACGTCGCCCGCGGCGCGGTCGCCGACACCGACGCGATCCTCGCCGAGGCGACCACCGGCCGCCTGCGCTTCGCGCTCGACGTCACCGACCCCGAGCCGCTGGCCGAGGGCCACCCCCTGTTCGCGCTGCCGAACGTACTGGTCTCGCCGCACGTCGGCGGTGCGACGACCGCGATGATGCCGCGCATGGCGCGGCTCCTTCGAGACCAGATCGAGCGGATGCTGCGCGGCGACGCCCCGCGCAACGTCGTGCTCCGCACCTGATCCGTCCACGCCCCCAGGCCTGCACCCCCGCGCTGCACCACGAGAGGATCCGACCCCATGCCGCAGTTCGACCACGCCTTCGACTGGGTCCGCCGCAACGTCGCCGACGGGCCGCTGCCGAACGCCGTGCTCGGCGTCGCGAACGCGGACGGCGTCGTCGCGCTCGACGCGTTCGGCGAGGCATCCGTCGACGACCACTACCCGCTGTTCTCGATCACGAAGCCGATCGTCGGGCTCGCGGCGCTCCGCCTCGTCGAGCAGGGGCGCCTCACGCCCGACACGCCGCTCGAGCGCGCGCTGCCCGGCTTCGGCGCCGGCCGCGACGACGTCGTGCGGCTCCGCCACCTCGCGAGCCACACCTCGGGCATCGTCGAGCCGCCGCTCGACACGCCCGACGGGCTCCGCCCGTCCCTCCTCGCACCCGGCCGCGACTTCGCCGCCGGCACGGTCTCGCGCTACTCGACCATCGCGTTCGAGGGCATCGCGGCGCTCATCGAGCACGCCTCGGGCGCACCGTGGGAGCGGGCCGTCGACGACGTCGCCGGGCGAGCGGATGCCTCCGGCCTCACCTTCGACGCCGGCGCCTCGCCGCACGCGCCCGTCGACGCCGCCGCGCAGAGTCTCGACTACGCGCGGTTCGCCGCGCTGCGGCATCCGGGTGCCGGGCTGCTCGGCCGCGCGGCCGACCTGCTCGCGCTCGGCAGCGCGCTGCTCCGGAACGACGGCGCGGTGGTCGCACCCGTCACCGCCTCCGCGATGCTGCGGCCCCTCACCGCCGGGCTGCCGAAGCTCGAGCCCTACCCCGCCTCGCGGGGCCAGGACTGGGGCTTCACGTGGAACCTCCGCCACTCCGCACCCGGGCTCCTCACGACCGACACGTTCGGGCACGGCGGCTGGGCGGGCACCGAGTTCTGGGTGACGCCGTCGCTCGGCGTGTGCTTCGTGCTCCTGACGAACCTCGGCGGCGGCTTCGGCCGGTTCGGCGTCGACGCCGACGAACTGCACAACGCGGTGGCCGCGGCGGCCTGAGCCTCGCCGCGCGCTCCCTGTCGGCCCGCGGGCGACCGGGCATACGATCGAGGGACACCCCGACGGAAGGTCCCCATGCCCGCTTCGGCAGAACCCCGCGTCGCGCTCTACTTCGACTTCGACAACATCGTCATCTCGCGGTACGACCAGCTGCACGGCGACAGCCAGTACCGGAAGGACACCTCGCGGACCAAGTCGGTCTCGCCCGGTACGAAGGCGGCCGAGCGCCTGAAGGAGGCGACGGTCGACGTCGACGCGGTCCTGGACTTCGCGGCGACGTTCGGCACGATCGCGATCGCGCGCGCGTACGCCGACTGGTCGACGCCCGTGAACGCCAGCTATCGCGGCCAGCTCATCGACCGCGCGGTCGACCTCGTGCAGCTCTTCCCGCTGTCCGCGACCAAGAACGGCGCCGACATCCGGCTCGCCGTCGACGCGGTCGAGGACATGTTCCGCATCGACGACCTCTCGCACATCGTGATCGTCGCGGGCGACTCCGACTACGTGGCGCTCGCGCAGAAGGCCAAGCGCCTCGGCCGCTACGTGGTCGGCATCGGCGTCGCCGGCGGCACGAGCCGCGCGCTCACGGCCGCGTGCGACGAGTACGCCGACTACGACGCGCTGCTGGCGACGGATGCCGCCGTGGCCGACGACGAGGCGGGTGCCGCGGCGGCACAGGGAACCTCGCCGCGGGGCGGGAAGTCCGCGACCGCGTCCGCGAAGAAGGCGGAGTCGCCTGAGACGCCGAAGGAGGACGAGCCGGCACCGGCACGCCGACGGCGCGCCTCGTCGAAGAAGGCGACGGATGCCGCATCCGCCGATGCAGCGGCCGACACCACCGACGACAAGCAGTCGGCGCCGACGACCGCCGTGCAGTTCATGGCCCCGGGCCAGGCCGCGGACGAGACGCCCGCGGGGACCACGCGGAACCCCGGCCGGCTCCTGCTGAAGGCGCTCGAACTGCTCCGCGCGAAGTCCGACGAGGAGTGGCAGCCGAGCGGGGCGGTGAAGAACCAGATGCTGCGCATGGATCCGTCGTTCCAGGAGCGGCGTCTCGGGTTCGCGTCGTTCACGGACTTCCTCAAGTCGCGGGGCGGCGTCGTCGAACTGGATGAGACCACCGGCCAGAACCGCGTGCGCATCCGGCCGAAGAAGGGCTGAGTTCCCGCCGTCGCGGTGGCGGAAGTGAGATGATCTCAGTGTCGGCCCGGTCGCGGCCTGCGCGCCGAGGCGACACGGTTCGCGCATGGACACCGTGATGGAGCTGGAGATCGGGTCCGGCCCTGACGCCGGCTCCTACCTCGTCCGCGTCGTCCGTTCCACGGGCGGCGGCGACCCGGTCGAGACGATCCGGCTCGACGTCGACGACCTCGCCGGCCTCCTTCCACTGCTCGAGGCGAGCGTGCTCTCGTCGGCGGTCGCGGCACGCCGGGTGGTGCCCGCGAATGAAGCCGCGCTCCGCGACGTCGGCGAGCGTCTCTTCGCGGCAGCCTTCCGCGGCGAGGTCGCGGCCGAGTACCGCACGAGCGCCGCCATCGCCGCCGAGCGCGGGAGCGATCTCCGGCTGGCGCTGCGGCTGACCGCGCCCGAACTGGCCGCGCTGCCCTGGGAGACGCTGTACGACCCCTCGAGCGGGACCTACCTGTGCCGTCGCGAGCCGCTCGTGCGGCACGTCACGGCCGGGAATCCGTCGCCGCTCGCGGTGCAGCCGCCGCTGCGCGTCCTGGCCATGGTGTCGTCGCCGCGCGGCCTTCCGCCGCTGGACGTCCCCGCCGAGCGGGACCGGCTCGAGGAGGCCCTCCGGCCGCAGGCCGAGCACGGCCTCGTCCGCCTCGAGTGGCTCGAACAGGCGTCGTGGGCGAGCGTGCACCGCACCCTCCTCGAGGACGAGTGGCACGTGCTCCACTTCATCGGGCACGGCGACTACGACGACGTCGCCGACGAGGGCGTGCTCGCACTCGTCGGCACGGACGGTCGCGCCGACCTCGTGCCGGCGCACGCGCTCGCCGACCTCCTCGACGAGGCCGAGCCGACGCCTCGCCTCGTCGTGCTGAACTCCTGCGAGTCCGGCGCCGCCAGCCGGTCGGACCTGCTCTCCGGGACCGCCGCGGCGCTCTCGCACAGCGGCATCCACGCGGTCGTCGCGATGCAGTTCCCGATCAGCGACGGCGCGGCGCTCGCGTTCGCGCGCGGCTTCTACACCGCGCTCGCGAACGGCCGCGCGGTCGACGAGGCCGTGCGCAGCGGACGGATCGACATCCTCGGCACGGGCCGCGGGACCCTGGAATGGGTCACGCCCGTGCTGTACCTGCGCGGCGACGACGGCCGGCTCTTCACGCGACCCGCGGAGTGGGTCGGCTCAGCCACGCCGCCGTCCGACGGGTCCGGAGCCGCCCCGCCGATGGCGCCCGTTTCCGCGGCGGCGCCGCCGCCGGGCGATCAGGCGATCCGAGGCATGCTCGCCCGCCCCGCGTTCCGGTGGGTCGCCGGAGGCGTCGTCGCCGTGGCGATCGCCGCAGGGGTGCTCTTCGTGCTGCGTCCCTGGGAGGGCGCCGGCGATGGGTCCGGCACCACCGTCCAGGGCATCGGGGGAACCGACCGGACCGTCGTGACCGTGGAGGCGGATGCCGACTCCACCGAATCGGGGGTCTGGTGCGAAGCCGGAGACCGGCTCGACATCACGGCGACGGGCGAGGCCTGGCTGGATGCGACGGCCACGGCGGCGATCGGTCCGGACGGCCTGGCCGACGGCACGTCGCCGGAGACGCGGCTCCTCGAGTCGGCGAACACCGGCGAGCTGATCGGCGCGCTCGAGGACACCGATGAGCCGCCCTTCGCGATCGGCTCGTTCGAGCAGTACATCTGCCCGGTCGACGGGTCGCTGTACCTCGGCGTCAACGACACGCGCCCGGGCGACAACCGCGGCTCGTTCGAGGTGACGGTGACCCACGTTCCCGCCCAGTGACCGGGATCGGGACCCGGATCGAGAGGAGATGAGCGGAATGCAGCGAGTGGCGATCTACACGACGGCGGACGGCGACGAGGTGGCCGTCCAGGTCGCAGACCAGGTGATCGCGGACGATCCCGTCGCCCCCGGGGTCACACTCCGCGGCGGGGGCCTGATGGAACGCACGCGTCAGAACCTCGACGAGGTCCTCGCGCACGCGCGTCCCGCTGTGGTCTCGCTCATCCGCCAGCTCCGTGACACCGAGGACGCGCCGGATGAGGTCGAGGTCGAGTTCGGGATCCAGCTGAGCCTCGAGGTGGGCGCCTTCATCGCGACCGGGGACTCGTCCGCGAACTTCCGCGTCAAGATGCGGTGGGATCGCGGGGACTGATCCGCGTCGTCCACGCTCCGATCAGCGGTTCTTCTCCGTCGCCGACCCGCCGCCGTAGATGATGATGCCCGCGATCGGGATGAGGAAGAAGAACAGCCACGACCAGGTGAACCCGCCCGGCGTCCAGAAGCCGAACCCGAAGAACAGCAGCAGCGCGACGAACGGCGAGAGCGCCATGAGCGTGTCGCCGACCCGACCGCCGAGGGCTCGGGACCGTCGTCCCATCGGCGCCGTCGGCTCGGGGACGGGCGCCCAGGTCGGGGGTGGCTCCGATACGGTCGGGGCGGCGGGTCGAGATGCGGCCCCCGGAAGGTCCGCGAACAGCGGCGCGAGGTCGCCGCGGGTCACGGCGGAGCGCGCCGACGCGGATCGCTCGGCGAGTTCCGCGGTCGTCAGGCGCCCTTCCGCCTGCGCCGTCATGAGGTGCCCGACGGCCTCCTCGCGCTCGGCATCGCTCAGGCGCTCCTGCGATCGCTCCGGGTCGGCATATCCGCTCATGCGCCCAAGCCTGTCCCATGCCCCCGTCATCGGCCAGTGACCAAAGGCCCCAGACTCGCCCGTGTGGTCTGACCACATCTGGTATTCTGTGGTCTGACCACATGAGGGCCCGGCCTGAGCGCCGCGCCCCGGACGCGCGAGGGAGACGGCATGGGCGACGAGGCATCCGCTCGCTCGATCGAGCCGCGCGCGTGGCAGGCCGTGCTCGAGCACGTCGAGCGGAAGCTCCTCGACGGCGAGCTCGCCCCCGGCGACCGGCTCCCGGGCGAACGCCAGCTCGCGGCCGACCTCGGCGTCGGCCGGTCGAGCGTGCGCGAGGCGCTGCGCGTGCTCGAGGTGCTCGGGCTCATCCGCACGCACGCGGGGTCGGGGCCGACCGCGGGCGCGATCATCATCGCCACCCCCGGCGGCGGGATGAGCGCGCTGATGCGCCTGCAGGTCGCCGCGAACGGCTTCCCGGTCGACGACATCGTCGCGACCCGACTGCTCCTCGAGACGCACGTCGCGGGCGACCTCGCCGCCGGCGCGCGGGACGCGGCATCCGCCCCCGACCTCGCCGCCGCCGAGCGCCTGCTCGACGCGATGGACGACCCCGGCCTCGACCCGGCCGAGTTCCTCGCGCTCGACGCCGCCTTCCACCTCGCCCTCGCCGAGGCATCCGGCAACCAGGTCGTCACGGCGACCATGGCGGGCCTGCGCAGCGGCATCGAGGGCTACGCGCTCGCCGGCCAGGGGCGCATCGCCGACTGGGCGACGACCTCCGCGCGGCTGCGCGCCGAGCATCGCGGCGTGCTCGACGCGATCCGGGCAGCGGATGCCACGGCCGCGCGCACCCGCATCCACGACCACATCTCGGGGTACTACGCCGAGATCTCCCCCGAGACCGACACCGACGCCGGCGCGCCCGGCGCGTCCGACCTCCCGTAGGAAAGAGAGCACCAGCATGGTCCAGCGCCAGTTGCCGAACCCCCGCGAGCTCGCCGAGCTCATGAAGTTCAAGACCCCGACCCTGAACCCGACCGACCGGCGGCTCGAGAAGGCGCTCACGATCGCCGACCTGCGTGCGATCGCGAAGCGCCGCACGCCGAAGGCGCCGTTCGACTACACCGAGGGCTCGGCCGAGGCCGAGATCTCGCTCGCCCGTGCCCGCCAGGCGTTCCTCGACATCGAGTTCCACCCGTCGATCCTGCGGAACGTGCCCGAGGTCGACACGAGCCGCGAGGTGCTCGGCGGCCCGAGCGCCCTGCCGTTCGGCATCGCGCCGACGGGCTTCACCCGCATGATGCAGACCGAGGGCGAGGAGGCGGGTGCCGGCGCCGCGGGCGCGGCGGGCATCCCCTTCACGCTGTCCACGCTCGGGACCACCTCGATCGAGGGCGTCAAGGCCGCGAACCCGCACGGCCGCAACTGGTTCCAGCTCTACGTCATGAAGCAGCGCGAGATCTCGTACGGCCTCGCCGAACGTGCCGCCGCCGCCGGTTTCGACACCCTGTTCTTCACGGTCGACACGCCCGTCGCGGGCGCGCGCCTGCGCGACAAGCGCAACGGCTTCTCGATCCCGCCGCAGCTCACGCTCGGCACCGTGATCAATGCGCTCCCGCGCCCGGCGTGGTGGATCAACTTCCTCACGACCCCGAAGCTCGAGTTCGCCTCGCTCTCGTCGACGGGCGGCACGGTCGGCGAGCTCCTCGACTCCGCCATGGACCCGACGATCTCGTTCGACGACCTCGACGTGATCCGGCAGATCTGGCCCGGGAAGATCGTCGTCAAGGGCGTGCAGACCGTCGAGGACGCGAAGCTCCTCGCCGACCGCGGCGTCGATGGCGTGGTGCTCTCGAACCACGGCGGCCGCCAGCTCGACCGCGCGCCCGTGCCGTTCCTGCTGCTGCCCGACGTCGTCCGCGAGGTCGGCGGCGACCTGGAGGTGCACGTGGACACCGGCATCATGTCGGGCGCCGACATCGTCGCGTCGATCGCGCTCGGCGCGCGCTTCACGCTCGTCGGCCGCGCCTACCTGTACGGCCTGATGGCGGGCGGGCGCCGCGGCGTCGACAAGACCATCGAGATCCTGCGCACCGAGATCGTCCGCACGATGAAGCTGCTCGAGGTCGCGACGCTCGACGAACTGACCCCGAAGCACGTCACGCAGCTCACCCGGCTCGTGCCGGTCGCGCGGCCGGTCGCCGCGGCGGCCGAGCAGGCGGCGGATCGGATGCCGACTAGGGTCTGAACCATGTCCGCGCGCATGGAGCCCCGCAGCCGACGCTTCCTCCTCGGGTCGTACACCCCCGACGGACCGGCGCCCGCGGTGCACCTCGCCGAGCGCTCGGCCGACGGGACGTGGCGGATCGTGACGTCGGCGACCGCCTCGAACCCGTCGTTCGTCGCACGATCGGGCGACCTCGTCTTCGCGGTGCTCGAGAACGCCTCCGGGTCGGTGGCGAGCTACCGCCTCGACGGCGACGAGATCACCCCGATCGCCGTCGTCGAGCACGGCGAGGCCGACCCGTGCCACGTCGTCGCGGCGCCGCAGCTCGGCGTCGTGCTCGTGGCGAACTACACGTCCGGCTCGATCACCGCGGTTCCGGTCGACGACGCCGGGGCGCTCGGCACGCCCGTCACGCTGCCGCTGCCGGCAGGCGGCGGACCGGTCCCCGACCGCCAGGAGGGCCCGCACGCGCACGAGATCGTCGCGACGCCCTGGGGCACCCACGTGGTGAGCAACCTCGGCGGCGACGCGATCCACGAATTCGCGGTCGAGCACGGCGCCGACGGCGCGCCCGCCCTCCGGATCACGCGGACGCTCGACGTCCCGCCGGGGACCGGACCTCGGCACATGGTCGTCCGCGGCGGCCTGCTGCACGTCGTCGGCGAGCTCGACGGCGACCTGCACACCTTCGAGGTCGACGCGTCGTCGTTCCGGCCGGCGGGTTCGACGCCGACCGTCGCCCGGGCGTCGTCCGGCCCCGACGACGTGGTGCAGCCCTCGCACCTCGACCACGCCCCATCGGGCCGGCTGCTCACCGCCCTCGTGCGCGGGCGCGACACGGTCTCGGTCTTCGAGGCGACGGATGCCGCGCACCCGCGCCTCGCCGAGGAGCACGCGATCGGCGCATCGTGGCCGCGCCACCACGCGCACCTCGACGACCGCACGGTCGCGGTCGCGGCCCAGCTCGGCGACGCGCTCGTCGAGGTCGACCTCGTGACGGGCGCGACCCGCCGTGTGCTCGACCTCACGGCGCCGACCTGCGTGCTCCCCATCGACTGAACCGACGCGGGCGCGCGTCGGGGCTCGGCCGGCGCCTCCGCGCGAGCCGAGCCCCGTCGTCGTGCGTCAGGCCATCGGGGCGTTCGCGACGGCGATGAGCTGCTCGATCTGCTCGAGGTCGAACGCCGACCCGGGGAACATCGCGGCGCGGCCGATGGGCATCGCGCCCATCATCTGCATCATGCCCTCGGCGTCGAGGCCGAGCCCGCCGGCGGTCTCGGCCGGCTGCTCGGCGGTGGCCTCGCCCGTCGGGTCGCCCCCGCCGAGCAGGTCGGCCGCCATGGCCGCGAGCGCCTGGCCGACGATCGGACCGGCGACGGGGTGCGCCATGACCTCGCTGATCGTCGACTCGATCGTGAGCGGGATCCGCACCGGGTCGGCCTCGACGTCGACGGTCGCGACCGAGCGGACGTCGCGGCTCGACGCCCCGACCTCGACCGTGTACTCGCCGCCCTCGACGATCCACAGGTCGACGCGGGTGTCCCAGTAGGCGAGGTCGGTGCGGCGCACGCGGACCTCGACGTCGCGCCGCTCGCCGGCGGCCAGGGACACCTTGGCGAAGCCCTTCAGCTCGCGCGGAGCGCGCGAGACCGTCGAGCCGGGGAGCGAGCTGTAGACCTGCACGACCTCGGCGCCGTCGCGGTCGCCGGTGTTCGTCACGGGCACGCGGACGAGGAGCCCGTCGTCGTCGGAGCTCACGACGGCGTCGCCGTACTCGAACGTCGTGTACGAGAGGCCGTGGCCGAACGGGTAGGTCACCTCGAGCTCGCGCGCGTCGTACCAGCGGTAGCCGACGAGGAGGCCCTCGCCGTAGCGCACGTGCCCGTGCTCGCCGGGGAAGTTGCCCCACGCGGGGGTGTCCTGCAGCCGCACGGGCACGGTCTCGGTGAGTCGGCCGGACGGGTTCACCGCGCCGTAGAGCACGTCGGCGACGGCCGAGCCGCCCGCCTGGCCGAGCAGCCACGTCTCGAGGATCGCGGGGACACGGTCGGCGAACGGCGCGAGGCGCACGACGCCGCCGTGCGAGAGCACGACGACCGTGTTCGGGTTCGCGGCGAGCACGCGGTCGACGAGCTCGAGCTGCGCGGCGGGCAGCTCGATGTCGCGCCGGTCGAACCCTTCGGACTCGAGGCTCGCGGGCAGCCCGAGGAAGAGCACGGCCACGTCGGCCGCGGAGGCGGCGGCCACGGCCTCGTCGGCGAGCCCCGCGGCATCCGAGCCGTCGATGGTGAAGCCGGGCGCGAAGGTCACGGCGTCCGCGCCGGCGACCTCGCGGATCGACTCGAGCGCGGCGTCGATGCGCGTGGCGTTGACGTGCGAGCTGCCGCCGCCCTGGAAGCGCGGGGTGCGCGCGAACTCGCCGATGACGGCGACGGATGCCTCGGGCGCGAGCGGCAGCAGCGACCCCTCGTTGCGCAGCAGCACGATGCTGTTCGCCGCGGCTTCGCGGGCGAGCGCGTGGTGCTCGTCGACGTCGTACGCGGCGTCGGGGTCGGCGCCGGCGACGGCCTTCTGCGCGAGCTCGACGGCGCGGCGGGCGCCCGTGTCGAGCACCGACGCGTCGAGCTCGCCGGCCTCGACCGCGGCGACGACCTGCGCGTCGGACCGGCCGCCGTTGGCGGGCATCTCGAGGTCGAGCCCTGCGGCGAGCGCGGCGACCCGGTCGGTGACGGCGCCCCAGTCGGAGACGACGAGCCCGTCGAAGCCCCACTCGTCGCGGAGCACCTCGGTGAGGAGGAACGGGTTCTGCGAGGCGGGGACGCCGTTCACACGGTTGTACGAGCACATGACGGTCCACGGCTGCTCGTCCTCGACGACGCGCTGGAAGCCGCGGAGGTAGATCTCGCGGAGCGGGCGCGGGTCGATGTCGGCCGACACGCGCATGCGGTCGTCCTCCTGGTTGTTCGCCGCGTAGTGCTTGAGCGACGCGCCGACGCCCTGCGACTGCACGCCGCGAACGAGCGCGGAGCCGAGCACGCCGGAGACGAGCGGGTCCTCGGAGAGGTACTCGAAGTTGCGGCCGCAGAGCGGCGAGCGCTTGATGTTGATGCCCGGACCGAGGAGCACGCCGACGCCCTCGGCGCGCGACTCCTCGCCGAGCGCGACGCCGACACGCTCGAGCAGCTCGGGGTCGAACGAGGAGCCGAGGGCGACCGCCGGCGGGAAGCAGGTCGCGGGGACGGATGCGGCCATGCCGAGGTGGTCGGCGCTGTCGTCCTGCTTGCGCACGCCGTGCGGGCCGTCGGTGAGCATGATCGACGGCACGGGGCCGACCTGCTTGGTGGTCCAGAAGCTCTCGCCGCTCGTGAGGGCGGCCTTCTCCTCGGTCGTGAGCGTCGCGACGATGTCGGCCGCGGGTGTCGTGGCGAACGCCGCGGGATCGACGGCCGCTGCCGCTGCGCCGTTCTGGAGGATGTCGGTCATGATGCGCCTTTCTCGTCGCTGAGTTGCGAAAACTGTATAGCACTAGGTTTTCAGCCTCAAGGGCTGGATGCCTGAAATCCGAGCTTGACACGGTTTTCTCAGACCGTTATAACACTAGTTACATGTGTGACGATGCACATAAGGAGCAACGATGAAGTTCGAGAACGTCCTGCTGGGGCTGCTGGCCATGAAGCCGCTGCACGGCTACGAGCTGATGAAGTGGCTCGACACCGAGGGCCAGTTCCTCCGGTCGAACACGCACCACAGCCAGATCTACCGCGAGCTCGGCCGCATGGTCACCAACGGCCTCGTCGAGTTCCACGTCGACCCGCGCGAAGGGCGGCCCGACGCGAAGGTCTATCGGATCACGGACGTCGGCCGGGAAGCGCTGGTCGAGTGGGTGCACTCGCCCTACCAGCCCACGAGCCGCTTCCAGGACGCGGACTTCAACGCCCGGTTCATCTTCACCGCGCAGCTCGATCCGGCCGCCGCGATCGTCGTCATCGACACCGAGCTCGACTACCGCCGAGCCCAGGTGCTCCGCAGCCGCACGCGATCGCTCACCATGGCCGATCCCGATCCCATCCCCGAGATCGACCTCGCCCGGGCGCGACGGCTCGGGCTCGCGATGCACGAGTTCGGCAAGGAGTCCGTCGATCGCTGGATCGAGTGGCTCGAGGAGATGCGAGCGTCGCTCGTCGACGAGATCGCGAGCGACACGGTCGCCGAGGCATCCGTCACCGCCACCCCCACCGAGGAGGCGCGCTCATGAGGGCGATCATGGTCATGTTCGACAGCCTGAACCGACGGATGCTGCCGCCCTACGGCAGCGACTGGGTGCACGCCCCGAACTTCGAGCGGCTGGCCGCCCGCAGCGTGACGTTCGACCACTGCTACGGCGGGTCGATGCCGTGCATGCCGGCGCGGCGCGAGATGCACACCGCGCGCTACAACTTCCTGCACCGGTCGTGGGGCCCGCTCGAGCCGTTCGACGACTCGGTCCCCGCGATGCTCACCGCGGCGGGCATCCACACCCACCTCGCGACGGACCACCAGCACTACTGGGAGGACGGCGGCGCGACCTACCACACGCGGTACTCGACCCACGAGTTCTTCCGCGGGCAGGAGGGCGACCCGTGGAAGGGCCAGGTCGCCGACCCGGAGATCCCCGAGTCGCTCGGCATGTCGAAGGAGCTCAAGACGAAGCTCTGGCGGCAGGACTGGGTCAACCGCGGCCACCTGCAGGAGGAGAAGGACCACCCGCAGACGCGCACCTTCGACGCCGGCATCGAGTTCCTCGAGACCAACGCCGACCAGGACGGCTGGTTCGTCCAGATCGAGACCTTCGACCCGCACGAGCCGTTCTTCAGCTACGCCGACTACAAGCGCCACTACGCGACCGGGTACGACGGGCCGCACTTCGACTGGCCCGACTACGCCAAGGTGACCGAGGTGCCCGAGGCCGTCGAGCACGCCCGCACCGAGTACGCCGCGCTGCTCACCATGTGCGACCGGTCGCTCGGCCGCGTGCTCGACGTCATGGACGAGCACGACCTGTGGGACGACACGATGCTCATCGTCAACACCGACCACGGCTTCATGCTCGGCGAGCACGGCTGGTGGGGCAAGAACGTGCAGCCCTGGTACGACGAGACGATCCACAACCCGCTCTTCGTGTGGGACCCGCGCTCGGGCGTCGCCGGCGAGCGCCGCGGCTCGCTCGTGCAGACGATCGACTTCGGCCCGACCCTGCTCGACTTCTTCGGCATCGCGCCCACCGACGACATGCAGGGCTCGTCGCTCGCGCCGGTCGTCGTCGACGACCAGCCGATCCGCGAGTACGGGCTGTTCGGCGTCTTCGGCGGCCACGCGTGCGTGACCGACGGCCGGTACGTCTACATGCGCGCCTCCGCGACGCCCGCGAACCAGCCGCTCCACGAGCACACGCTCATGCCGACCCACATGCACGGGTTCTTCCACACCGGCGAGCTCGCGCACGCCGAGCTCGTCGACGGGTTCGCGTTCACGAAGGGTCTCAAGGTGCTGAAGACCCCGGCGCAGGCGTTCGTCTCGCCGTACGCGTTCGGCACGCAGCTCTTCGACCTCGAGGCCGACCCCGAGCAGCAGCACCCCCTTCGGGACGACGCGCTCGAGCTCGAACTCGCGACCGCGCTCCGCGACCTGCTCGTCGCGTCGGACGCACCCGCGGAGCAGTTCGTGCGCCTGGGCCTGCCCGAGACCGGCGCCCTCGGCGACGAGCACCTGCTCGTCGGCGCGCAGTGGCAGATGCTCCAGCTCTCGCTGCTCCCCGCGGTGACCGCGTCCGACTTCGGCGACGCCGGCGCGGCGCTCGAGCGTCCGATCGCCCAACTGCTGGCGGATGACGCGAGCCGCGCCGTCCTCGCCCGGCACGCTCCGATGCTCGCCGGCGGTCCGGTGGTCGCGATGGCCGGCCGGCTCACGCTGCTGCAGGTCGCCTCGATGATGATCGGCCTCCTGCCCCGCCCACTCCTCGCCGCCCTCGCGGCGGAGCTGACCGAGGCGGATGCCGCGGCATCCGTCGCACTCGACCCGGCCTGAACGGGCCGCCCTCCCGACCGACCCATCGACCGCAGTACCGCAGTACCCTCACGAAGGAGTGAACCATGTCCAATGACGTACGCACCGCGCCGAGCGCGATCGTGCACCCCGCCCCCGCGGCGTCGCCCGGCGCGCCGGAGGCGAGTGCGCCGACCCCCGACGGGTCGGCTGCGCCGAAGCGCCGCAAGACCAACCTGGTCGTCCTCGGCGGCTCGATGCTCGTCGACGGCGGCGAGGGCAGCATCTCGACGACGCTGTTCCCCGTCATCCAGGCGGCGCTGGGACTCGCGACGAGCGCGCTCGGCATCCTCGCCGCGGCCGGCCGCATCGTCGGCGCGGTCGCCGGGCCGATCTGGGTGTACCTCGCCCGCCGGTTCTCGCGGAAGTGGATCCTCGCGATCGCGACCGGGTTCTGGGGCCTGTGGGGCATCGCGGCGGGCTTCGCGCAGGACTTCACGCAGCTGCTGATCTTCTACACGATCATGGCGGCCGGTCCGGCCGCGGCGCACGCGATCGTTCCCGAGGTGATCGGCGACTCGTTCGAGGACAGGAAGCGCGGTCGCGTCGTCGGCTGGCTCTACGGCGGCGTCGCCGCGGGTTCTGCCGTGCTCGCGCCGCTCATCGGCCAGCTCGCGAACGTCGAGGACGGCTGGCGCTACGGATTCTTCGTGTTCGGGGCGATCAACGTGCTGTTCGGCCTCCTCATCGTCGTGTTCTTCAAGGACCCCGGCACGGGCAACGGCGAGACGCAGCTGCGCGGCTTCACGCAGGCCGAGCGTGATGCGGAGTCGAAGATCACCTGGGCGAAGGTCGTCTCGCTCGTGAAGATCCCGAGCTACCTGATCCTCCTCGGCAGCCGGCTGCTCTCGAGCCACCTGCTGCTCGCCGCCTTCGGCGTCGTGCTGCTCGTGCAGGTCTACGGCTTCGACACTGCGGTGGCCGCGACGGTCATGGCGCCATTCGGCATCGGGTACCTGCTCGGCACGATCATCGGCGGCTACGTCGCCGACGTGCTGAACCGGCTGAGCCCGAACTACGGTCGGGTCGGCCTGCTCCAGGCCGCGCAGTTCCTCTTCGCGATCGTCGCGTTCTTCGCCACGCAGGTCGCGTACGGCGGCATCGTCCCGTTCCTCGTGCTCTTCGGCCTCGTCGGCCTCACGATGGGCCTGAACCCCGGCGTGAACCGCCCGCTCGTCATGGCGGTCGTGCCGCCCGAGCTCCGCGGCGCGGCGTTCGCGATCTTCGTCTCGATCATCGAGTCGGTGGCGTTCGCGATCTACACGCTCACGGCCGGGTTCCTCGCCGACGCCATCGGCATGCAGGCCGTCATGTTCTGGCTCGTCGTCGTCCTCATGATCGTCAACGGCCTGTTCCTCTCGCTGCTCTACCGCCCGTTCAAGCGCGACCGCCTCGCCCTCGAGGCCGAGCTCGACCGCCGGCGCGAGCACATCCTCGCGAAGGAGGCCGCCGAGTCGGCCTGACCGGCGGCCCCGAGCGGGGGCGGATGCCACGTGCCGTGCGCCGTGGCATCCGCCCCCGTCGTTCGCCGGACGCGGGCGACTCGCCGCTGCGCCGCAGGCCGGACCTGGCCGTCGGCACGGCCGCCCCCGGCCCGGCAGCGGCCGATACCCCTACGCCACGACGAGGGAGAAAGGTATTCCCGGGATACCTTTCTCCCTCGTCTTGCGGAAGAGGGTATCCGCGGGGCGCGGTACTGGGGTGGCGGTGCCGCGGGTGGCGGTGCCGCGGGTGGCGGTTCCGCGGGTGGCGGTGCCGCGGGTGGCGGTGCCGCGGGTGGCGGTTCCGCGCCGTTCCGGGGGTGGCGGTTCCGCGGGCGCCTGAGCGAGTCGATGGCGCAGCGTCACGGGAGACGGGTGGCGGTACCGGGGTGGCGGTGCTCGGCCGAGGCGTCGCGTCCGAACCTCACCAGCTCGTGACGAGCAGGTGCTGCACGACGAGCGCGAAGGCGAGCTGGCCGGCGAAGCCGGCGCGGCGCCAGCGCTCGGTGAGGAGTGCGGTGCCGACGAGGAGCCACGGGACGAACGGCAGCCAGATGCGCTCGACCTCGGCCTTGCTCATCTGCGAGAGGTCGGCGGCGACGATCGTGGCGGCCGCGGCGAGCGCGAGTACGATCACCACGCGCTCGGGCCGAACCTCCGAACGCCATCCGATCGCCCGTGCACCCGTCGTGGCGATCGCGGCGCCGACGAGCGGGCCGGCGCTGATCGCGAGCGCGGCCAGGTTGCCCCACACCCAGTAAGTGAACTGGCGGCGGCTCGCGACGCCGTCCCAGTAGCGCTCGACGAGCACGGGGAACGCCTCCCACCACGCGAAGCCGAACGCCGCGAACGCGAGCACGACGGCGAGCGCCGCGAGCGCCGCGATGGGCAGCGGTCGCCAGTCGCGGCCGAGCGCGAGCACGGCGAGCGCGAGGATCCCGAGGATCGGCAGGCCGTACGAGAGCATCACGCAGTAGCCGAGCAGCAGGCCCGCGAGCACGCTCCACGCGGCCATCGCCCCGAGTCGGCCGGCGGTCGCCGCGAACCCGAGGGCGCACAGCCCCCACGCGGCGACTGCCGCGAACATGCCGTCGGCCGAGACCGCGAACCAGATCGCCGCGGGTCCCATGGCCAGGAACGGTGCGGCTCGGCGCGCGGCATCCTCGGCCCCGAGCCGGCGGAGCAGCGTCAGCACCCCGAGCGCGGCGGTCGCGCCGACGAGGAGCACGACGAACCCGGCCGCGAGCCCGCCGCCGAGGCCGAGCCGCACCAGGACGACGAAGAACAGCAGCGCACCCGGGGGGTGCCCGGCGATGTGCACCGGCCAGTTGTCCTCGGAGTCGAGCGGGATGTGCGCGATGTAGTCGCGGAGGGTCGCGCCGAAGTCGGTGACCTCGCGCGCCGTGCCGAGGTACTCGTACCGGTGCTCGAGGATCCGACCGATCCCGTCCCACCCGTCGACCGTCGCGAGGGCGACCATCCACGCGACCGCGGCGGCGTACGCGATCGCGAGCAGTGCGCCCCAGCGGAGCCGGCGCGCGAGCGGGACACCCCAGACGGATGCGGCGACCGCGAGCAGCACGGCCGGAAGCGTGCCCGGCCCCAGCCGCGGCATCCACTCGGCGTGCAGTGGCGGGAACGACATGATGTGCACGCTCTGGCCGAGGAGGGGCGGCACGATCATCGCCAGGGCGATGAGGGCGAGCGCGATCCCGAGCCCGATCCAGGGCGCGACGGCGACCAGCCTGCGACGACGGGGATCGACCTGCACCCTCCGAGACTACGGACGGCGCGCCCGCCCGGGCAGGGGTGGACTTCTTACGGAACGCCGACGTCGCGCGTCCGCGAACCGTAAGGTCCACCCCTCGCATCCGCGGCGACCCGGTGGTCGACTGGAACCATGGCCGGCCTCACCGAACGCGCCTCGGCCCGGATCGCCGAACGACTCGAGCCGCTGATGGGCGCCGCGCACGACGCGGCATCCGACCCGCAGGTGAAGTCGGCGCGCACGACGGTCGTGGTCGGCCGGCTGCTCGGGGCCGCCTTCCTCATCTGCTTCGGCACGGGCGTCTACAGCCACCTGCTGCAGGACCCGCTGCCGTGGCTGCCGATGCCGACCCGCCCGGTCGAGCTCTACCGGGTGACGCAGGGCCTGCACGTGATCACGGGCACCGCGGCGGTGCCGCTGCTGCTCGCAAAGCTCTGGACGGTCTACCCGCGGCTGTTCACCTGGCCGCCCGTGCGGTCGGTGTCGCACCTCCTCGAGCGCGCGTCGATCGCGGTGCTCGTCGGCGTCTCGCTCGTCGAGGTGACGATCGGCCTGATGAACCTCGTGCAGTGGTACGCGTTCCCCTTCTCGTTCCGGGCGACGCACTTCGCACTCGCGTGGGTGCTCATCGGCGCCCTCGCGATCCACCTCGGCGTGAAGCTCCCGGTGATCGCCAAGGTCTGGCGGCGGCCGACGGGCGACCGAGCGGATGCCACGGGCCGGTTCGTGTCCCGTCGCGGATTCCTCGTCGCGGTCGGCGCCGCCGCGACCTCCGCCGTCGCGCTCACGGCCGGCCAGACGGTGCCCGCGCTCGCACCGCTCAACGTGCTCGCACCGCGCCGGATGGGCGTCGGCCCGCAGGGCCTGCCGATCAACCGGACGGCCGCGCAGGCCGGCGTCACCGAGACGGCCGTGGCACCGGACTGGGTGCTCACGGTCACGAGCCCGACCGGGTCGCGCGACTTCACGCTCGAGGACCTCCGCGCCCTGCCGCAGGCCGAGGAGGTGCTGCCGATCGCATGCGTCGAGGGCTGGAGCCAGTCGGCGACGTGGCGCGGCGTGCGGATGGTCGACCTGCTCGCGGCAGCGGATGCCGCGGAGCCGACGGCGCCGCTCCGGATCGAGAGCCTGCAGGAGCGCGGCGCGTTCGCGCGCACGGAGATGCCGCCGCAGTACGCACGCGACCCGCTCACGCTCGTCGCGCTCGAGCTGAACGGCGGCACGCTCGACGTCGACCACGGCTACCCGGCGCGCATCATCGCGCCGGGGCGACCCGGGGTCATGCAGACGAAGTGGCTGCGGCGGATCGAGGTGACGGCATGAGGGCGGCGCGCGGCCTCCTCATCGCCGTCGGGCTCGGGCTCGCCGCGTACGGCGGGTTCCTGGTGCTGACCGAGATCGATCCGTCGCAGTGGATCGGCATCGCCGTGTGGGTGGGCGCGGCGATCCTGCTGCACGACGGCGTCGTCGCGCCCGTGGTCGTCGCGGTCGGGCTCGGCGCCGCGAGCGTGCGCGGGCGGGTCGGCGATCGGGGCGTCGCGATCGCGCAGGGCGCCCTCGTCGTCGGTGCGATCCTCACGGCGATCACGGTGCCGGCGCTCGTCGCGTCGACGCTCGGCAACCCGAACCCGACGATCCTCGTCGGCTCCTACGGCATCGCGCTCGCGGTCATCTGGGCCGTGCTGCTCGCGCTCGCCGCGATCGCGCTGCGCGCCTCGCGCATCGCGGTCGTCCGCGCCGCGCGCGCCGCACGCACGAAGTGACGCCCGGCGGCGTCCCAGTGCTCGACGACCACGAGCCCCGCGTCGGACGCGAGGGCGGCCGCGGCCGCCCACCCGACACGGGCCCACGGGAACGGCGAGCTCTCTCGCCCGTCGTCGTCGACGAGCGTGCAGTGGCCGACGACGGCGAGGTCGGCGTCGGCGTCGACCTCGACGAGCACCTGGCCGCCCTCGGCGACGAGCTCCGCGCATCGTCGCAGCAGCAGGGCCGGTGCTCCGCCGATGCCGATGTTGCCGTCGAGGAGCAGCAGGCTCCGCCAGCGCCCCTCGAGCGGAAGCCGCTCGAACACCGACCGCCGCAGCGCGAGGCCGCCCGCCTGCCTGGCGCGCTCGACGGCGTGCGGCATGACGTCGATCCCGAGCGCGGGCAGCGAACGTGCGCCGGCCGCGTGCAGCATCCGCCCCGGACCGCAGCCCACGTCGAGGA
This sequence comes from Agromyces luteolus, assembly GCF_009729855.1. Taxonomy (GTDB): domain Bacteria; phylum Actinomycetota; class Actinomycetes; order Actinomycetales; family Microbacteriaceae; genus Agromyces; species Agromyces luteolus. Next base: position 120,887 of record NZ_WODA01000002.1, read on the forward strand.
GCGGACCGGTCGCGCGGTCGATCACAGTGAGGTCCGCCTCCCCCGCGGGCCGGACCCAGCTGCCCGCGTCGAGCCGATGGGACGAGCCGTCGGCGCCGCGAAGCGACAGCGAGGCCATGTCCTGTCCGGCCAGCAGCCGCACGTAGGGTTCTCCGCGACCGGCGCCGAAGGCGGCGAGCTCGGGCGACGGGCCGTGCCGACTCGATCCCGCGCCGTTCCGACCGGCCCGCTCCGGTGCCGCCGGCGCGGTGGTCGCGGGCGCCGGCCGGAGCGGCGGGGCGCTCATCGCCGTCCCCCAGTGAGCTCCCGATGCAGCCGCGCGAACCGGGTGTCCGGTGCCGCGAGGGCGACGGATGCCGCGGACTCGGCCGTGTCGACGTCGGTGAGCTCGTCGAGCAGGCCCACGACGAGCCCGGCGGCCTCCAGCCGTGCGAGCTGGAGCCGTCCGGTGTCGTCGCGCGACATCGGCACGCCGCGGATCACCGCGCCGTCGGGCTCGCGCATCGCGAGCGCCCAGAAGCCGCCGTCCGCGGCCGGGCCGAGCCAGGCGTCGGTCGAGTGGTCGGTGTCGCCGACGCCGAGCGCCGCCGCCACGAGCGCGCCGGTCAGCTGCGGCGTGTCCATGCCCACGAGGAGCAGCGGCTCGTCGACCGCGTCGAACAGGTGCGCGAGCCGTTCGTCGAGGTCGCCCGACGACTGCGCGAGCACGTCGAACCCCGCCGCAGCCTCGGGGGCGGCCTCGCCGTCGAAGTAGAGCACGCGCCGGTCGACCGGCAACGCGGCGACGACCTCCAGCGTGTCGTCGAGCGCGGCCGCGGCGAGCGCGGCGGCCTCCTCGGGCATGAACGGCGGGGTCAGCCGGGTCTTCACGCGACCCGGCCGGCACTCCTTCGCGATCACCGCCACGGCGGTCATGCGTGGACCTCGCGGAAGATGCGCGACATGTCGCCGATCGCGGTGAGCGTGCCGCGCACGGTGCCCGTCACCTTGGACCGCCCCTCGCGCGGCCGGTACGGCACGTCGAGTTCGCGGATGCGCCATCCGTCGGCCGCGGCCCGCAGCACCATCTCGAGCGGGAAGCCGCTTCGGCGATCGCGGATGCCCAGTGCCTGCAGGCGGGCCGTCTCGGCGACCCGCAGCGGCCCGAGGTCGTGGAGCGGCGTGCCCGTGCGCCGCGTCATGCGCGCGGCGAGCACCCGGTTCGCGAGCCGGGCGTGGAGCGGCCAGGCCGACCCGCTGGTCGGCCGTCGCCGACCGAGCACGAGGTCGGCCTCCCCTGCGTCCACGAGCCGGACGAGCCGCGGCAGGTCGGCGGGGTCGAGCGACGCGTCGGCGTCGCAGAACGCGACGAGCGGCGCGGTCGCCGCCTCGAGGCCCGCGTTGGCGGCGGCGCCGAACCCGCGCCGCGGTTCGGTGACGACGGTCGCGCCGTGCTCGCGCGCGACCTCGGCCGAGCGGTCGGTGGAGCCGTTGTCGACCACGATCGCGCGCACGCCGTCGGGCAGCCGCCCGAGCACCCACGGCAGCGCGCGCTCCTCGTCGAGGCACGGGAGCACGAGGTCGACGTGCGGCGACCCGCCGCGCTCGCCGCTCCCGTGGTTCATCGCGCCGCTCCGGCCGCGGCGAACTCGGCGAGCCCGTCGTCGAGCGCGACGCGCGGCGCCCAGTCGAGCTCGGCCCGGGCCCGGGCGGATGACGCGGTGATGTGCCGCACGTCGCCGAGCCGGTACTCCCCCGTCACGACCGGATCCGGGCCGCCCATCGCCCGGGCGAGCCCGGAGGCGAGCTCGCCCACCGTCGTGATCACGCCCGACCCGACGTTGAACGCCCGGGCCGTGCCGGCCGGGAACCCGCCGAGCGCGTCGGCCGCCGCGAGGTTCGCGGCCGCGACATCCGTCACGTGCACGAAGTCGCGGCGCTGCGCGCCGTCCTCGAAGACCCGGGGCGCCTCGCCGCGCGCGAGCGACGAGCGGAAGATCGCCGCGACACCGGCATAGGGAGTGTCCCGCGGCATCCGCGGCCCGTAGACGTTGTGGTAGCGCAGCAGCGCCGCCCGGCTGCCGGTCGCGCGCCCCCACGCCGAGGCGAGGTGCTCCTGCGCGAGCTTCGTCAGCGCGTAGACGTTCCGCGGGTCGAGCGCGTCATCCTCGTCGACGAGGTCGGGGGCGAGCGGATGCCCCGTCCCGGGGTCTCGCGGTTCGAAGCGACCGGCGTCCAGGTCGGCGACCGTGCGCGCGGCGGGCCGGCGCCGCCGCCCCTCGGCGTCGAGGTACGCGCCCTCGCCGTAGACCACCATCGACGACGCGAGCACGAGCCGGCCCACGCGCGCCCGGGCCATCGCCGCGACGAGCTCGGCCGTGCCGAGCACGTTCGATGCGGCGTAGTCGGGCGCGTCCTGCAGGTCGACGCCGAGGCCCACCTTCGCCGCCTCGTGGAACACCGCCTCGACCCCGTCGAGGGCCCGATCGAGCACCGCCGGGTCGCGCACGTCGCCGTGCACGAGCTCCACGCCGTCCGGCGGTGCGACGGTTCCCGCGTGCACGTCGGGTCGCAGCGAGTCGAGCACCCGCACCGCGTCGCCCCGCTCGAGGGCGAGCCGCACGACCTCGCCGCCGATGAACCCGGCACCGCCGGTGACGAGGACCGTCATCGCGCCACCGGGAGTCCGAGCACGTGCGCGATCGCCTCGTCGTCGATGAGTTCGCGGGGCGCGTATTCGGCCGGGATCGCGGCGACGATCCGCTCGAGCGACGCCAGCACCCGCGGCCTCGCCTCGGCGAGGCGGCGGAACACGAGTTCGGCCGTGACCGCGTCGGGGTCGTCCTCGACGTGGCCGGTGTCGGTGTCGGTCACGAGGCAGAGCGTCGCGGTGCCCATGCCGAGCTCGGCCGCGAGCGCCACCTCGGGGCAGAGCGTCATGTTCACGAGGTCCGCGCCGGCGTCCCGCAGGACGGATGCCTCGGCCCGCGTGGAGAACCTCGGACCCTGGATCACCGCGACGGTCGCCCGCGGCGCGGCATCCGGCACCGCCTCGATCGCGACGCGCCGCAGTTCTGGGCAGAACGGGTCGGCGAACGGCAGGTGGCGTACGAGCGAGCCGTCGTAGAACGTGTCGTCGCGGGCGGCGGTGCGGTCGAGGAGCTGGTCGGGAATCGCCCACGACTGCGTCGGGAACTCGGCGCGCAGCGACCCGACGGCCGCCGTCGAGACGACCGCGCGCACGCCGAGGTCGGCGAGCGCCCACGCGTTCGCGCGCGCGTTGATGCGGTGCGGCGGGATCGTGTGGCCGTCGCCGTGCCGCGCGAGGAAGACGACCGCACGGCCGCCGAGCTCACCCGAGGTGACGGCGGCCGTGCCGAACGGCGTGGCGTGCTCGCGCGCCTCGCCGTCGATCAGTGCGGCGAGTCCCGTGCCCCCGATGACCCCCACCGTGTCCATGGCTCAACCCTGCCCGTCCCCCCTGCGCCGGATCGAGGAGGTTCCTTACGATCCGGTGACGCGGCGGCATCGCGTCGGCGTGCGCGTCGTCACGTCATCCTCTGCGGTTCATGCGCCGCACGCGCTCCTTCGCGGTCGTGCGTGCGCGATCCTGGTCGGTGGGCGTCGTGATGGTCGCGAACAGCGTGCGGAACCCGCTCACGATCGCCATGTTCGAGGGCCGCTTCACCTGCTTGCGCTGGCGCTCGATGGACTTCGCGGCTCCGCCCGTGCGCGACGCGTCGGCCGACGACGCCCGCCCGCCCGCGGTGCCGTAGCGGACCGCGACCCGCTCGAGCCGCGCCGACGAGCGCCTGGCGGCACGCCGGGCCGCGTACGGCACGCGATCGGCCTCGCGCTTGACGATGACGATGCGGCGCTTCTCGGCCGAGGCCGCCGACTTCACGCGCGACTTCGCCGGCTCGGGCAGCGACGACGCGAGCTTGCGCGCCTCCTTCTCCGCCCGTTCGGCCTCCTTCACCGCGCGCTTCGCCGCACGGCGGGCGTCGCGGTCGGCAGCGGTCTTCGGCATGCGTCCCCCTCGCGTGTCGGACGGGCGGCCCCGATCGGGCGCCCTCTCGGGAGAGTACGCCGCGAGGCATCCGACCCCAACCCCTTGACGGTCCGACCGGGCCGCGCAACCTAGGATCGATGACATGGCACGGCGGGGGTCGTACGCGAAGGGCGTCGCGAAGCGCGAGGAGATCCTCACGTCCGCGCTCGAGGTCATCGCGCGCGAGGGGTACGGCCGGGCGTCGGTGCGCGAGCTCGCCGAGGCCGTCGGGCTCAGCCAGGCCGGCCTGCTGCACTACTTCGGCACCAAGGAGGAGCTCTTCGCCGCCGTGCTCCGCAAGCGCGACGAGGCCGACCTCGCGCGCTCCGAGGACGAGACCGGCACGAGGTCCGTGTTCGAGGGGTTCCGGCAGACGATCGGCCGCAACGCCGACGTCCCCGGCCTCATCCAGCTCTACGTGCGCCTGTCGGCCGAGGCGACGGATGCCGCGCATCCGGCGCACGCGTTCTTCACCGAGCGGACGCGGGCCTTCCGCGAGACCGTGGCCGGCGACATCCGCCGGATGCAGGCCGAGGGCACCGCCCGCGCCGATGTCGACGCCGAGCAGGCGGCCATGCTCCTGCTCGCGGCGGCCGACGGCCTGCAGGTCCAGTGGCTCACGGACCCCACGATCGACATGGCCGAGCACGTCGCGACGCTGCTCCGCCTGCTCGAGCCGCCCGCCGCTCCGGCCGACGCCTGACCGAAGGAGACACCGTGCCCGATCCCGCGCCCACCGTCGAGGCCATGACGCGGGCGGGCGCAGTGCGCGGGAGGTGGCGGGGCGAGCCGGGTGCGCCCGGGGCGTCGGCGGCGTTCCTCGGCATCCCATTCGCCGAACCGCCCGTCGGCGAGCTCCGATTCGCCCCGCCCGAGCCCGCGCGGCCCTGGGAGGGCGTGCGGGACGCGCTCGAGCACGGGCCCACGCCGCAGCGCGGCGACCCCGGTGCCACGATCATCCCCGAGCCGTCGGTGCCGGGCGAGGCGACGCTCAACGTGGACGTGTTCACGCCGGCGCCGGGGCCGGCCGGTGCCGGCGCCGGTGCCGAGGGCCTGCCGGTGCTGGTCTGGTTCCACGGCGGCGGCTACGTCGCCGGTTCGCCCGCGAGCCCCTGGTACGACGGCCGGACGTTCAACCGCGACGGCGTCGTCACGGTCAACGTGTCGTATCGGCTGGGCTTCGACGGGTTCGGCTGGATCGAGGGCGCACCCGCGAACCGCGGCGTGCTCGACTGGCTGCTGGCACTCGAATGGGTGCGCGACAACGTCGCGGCGTTCGGCGGCGACCCGGGACGCGTGACCGTCGCCGGGCAGTCCGCGGGCGGCGGAGCCGTGCTCACCCTGCTCGGGATGCCGCGTGCGCGGGGCCTGTTCCACCGCGTGTGGGCGGCCTCCCCGGCCGTCGCCGACGTGTCGCGGGACCGCGCGAAAGCGCTCGCGCGCCGGATCGGCGAGCTCGGCGGCATCCGTCCCGACCTCGACGGGCTGCGCTCGCTGTCGGAGGAGCGGGTGCGGCAGCTGCAGCGCGAGGCTCTCCGCGCGGCGCGCGGGACCCGGGGCGGCGGTGCGCAGCTCGTGGCCGACGGCCTCCCGATCGGACCCGTCGTCGACGGCGACCTGCTGCCGGCGACCACGACGTCGTCGCTCGCGTCGGGTGTCGGCGCGTCCGTGCCGCTCGTGCTCGGCACCACCGACGACGAGTTCTCGGCGGCGTTCCGCGCGGCGGCCGGGCGGCTCCGGTGGGTGCCGCGGAAGTCCGCGCTGAAGCGCCTCGGACTCGCCGAACCGCGCCGCTCGGCCTGGCTCGAGGCGAACCGCGGCGAGGGCCTGCACGGCACGGCCGCCGTGCTCGGCCGGTACGTGAGCGATCACGTGTTCCGTGCGCCGCTCGTGCGCACGGTCGCGGCGCGCGAGCTCGGTGCGACCGTGGCCGCGACGGATGGCGCGGCGCCCGCCGCCACGTGGGCGTACCGCTTCTCATGGCGCTCGCCCGTGTCCGGCGCGGCCGTGCACTGCCTCGACGTCCCGTTCCTGTTCGACGTCCTGCCCGAGGGGCACGTTCCCGCGGTCGCGGGCGTGCGCCCACCGCAGGGCCTCGCCGACCGGCTGCACGCCGACGTCGTCGCGTTCGTCCGCGGCGCCGACCCCGCCTGGCCGACCGCCGCGGGCGAGGCGTTCCCGGCGCGGCTCTACGGTTCGACGATCGCGACGATGCCCGACGCCTACGCCTCGGCCCGGCCGCTCGCGGGGGTGTGACGCGGCGGTCGCTCAGCGCCTCGTCTCGTACCTGGTCAGGATCACGCCGTCGGGGAACGTCCGGGTCTCCAGCAGGGTCAGGTTCACCCAGTCGTCCAACGCCGTGAAGAACGGCATGCCGCCGCCCACCAGGACCGGATGGGTGACGACCACGTACTCGTCGATCAGCCCGGCCTTCATGGCCGCTGCGGCGAGGGTGGCACCGGCGATGTCCATGGGGCCGCCGTCGCCGGCCTTGAGCCGCGTGATCTCGGCGACGGCGTCGCCCGTGACCAGGCGCGCGTTCCAGTCGACCGTGGTGATCGTCGAGGAGAACACGACCTTCGGCATGTCCCGCCAGCGACGGGCGTACTCGATCGACGCCGGCGTGGCATCCGGCTGCCGGTCGGCGGTCGGCCAGTGCGAGCTCATCGCCTCCCACAGTCGACGCCCGTACAGCGCCAGGCTCGTCGCACCCACCCGGTCGGACCACCACTGGAACAGCTCGTCGCTCGGCACGCTCCAGCCGAGGTCGTCGCCGGGCGCGGCGACGTAGCCGTCCACGCTCACGTTCATCCCGAAGGTCAACCTGCGCATGGCTCCAGCGTCCCACGAACCGCCCGCCTCGTCGGTCGCCGCCCGGCGCCCGCCACCCCCCGAACGGGGCACTTCTCGCGCGCGGCGCCGACCCGTCATGCTGGCGCCATGACGCAGCCCGGCGCCACCGCAGCCCACCTTCCGTCTGAGAGCACCGCGGCGAACCCGGCAACACGCGCCGACCACGCCGCGCGGATCGTCGATCACCTGTTCGCTCACGGCAGCGCCACGCGCGCCGAACTCGCGGGCGCGATCGGCCTCGGCCGCACCGCCGTCTCCGGGCTCGTCGCCCGCATGGTCGACGGGGGCCTGCTCCTCGAGCCCGACACCGGGCGCGACGGGCGCCACGGCCGACTGCGCCTGGCCATCGCCGACCGACTGCTGCTCACCGCGGGGGTCGCCGCGGACGACGCCGTCGCCGCGCTCGCCGAACTCGACGGCACCGAGGTCGCCCGCTACGACGAGCCCGTCGCGCTCGCCGACGACGACCCGCGGCCGCCGAGCGCCGCGCCGCTCGACGCACTCGCCGTGGTCGTCGACCGCGCGATCGCCCAGGCCGAGCGCGAAGGGCGGCGGATCGCCGAGGTCACGCTCGTCGTGCAGGGCGCCGTCGTCGGCGAACCCGCGCTCGTGCTCGGCGACGCGACGCTCGGACTCGACCCGCTCGACATCACCGGCGCGCTGCGCGCGCGGTCCGAGCGTCTCGCCGGCATCGAGCACGACCTCGTCGCGCCGCCGGCCGTCCGCACGTCCGCCTCCGCGCGGGCCGCGAGCGCCGCCGACGGACGGCCCGAGGACATCGTGCTGCACATCTCCGGCGACGCGCAGGTCTCCGCGGCGATCGTGGTGCGGGGCGAGCCCTACTCGGGTGCGCACGGGCTCGCGGCGACGTTCGGCCACCTCCCGATCGTCCCGAACGGCGTGAAGTGCGAATGCGGCCAGCGCGGATGCCTCGCCACGGTCGCCGCACCCGCCGTCGTGCTCGCCAGGGCCGAACTCGAGGACTTCGAGCTCACCTACGGCCGCAGGGCGGCGATCGCCGAGCTCGTCGAGCGGATCGCCGCCTCCGAGGATCGCGCCCGCTGGGCGTGGCTCGACGCCGCACTCTGGATCGGGCGAGCGCTGCAGGTCGCCGTTCCGACGATCGACCCCGACGTGGTCGTCGTCGGCGGATGGTGGGCACCCCTCGCCGACGACATCGACGCGGCGTTCCGCGACAACCGACCGAACCTCGGCGGCGGCGTGCTCGACTCGATCCCGCGCCTCGTGGCGGGGAGATCCGACGACGACCTCGGCCTCGCGGGCGCCCGCGGTCAGGCGCGCGACGGCCTGCGGTCCTGGTTGGCCTCCGCCGTCGCCTGACGCGTCGGTCGGAACCGGCGCGCGACGCCCCAGGCCGTCACCCGCGCCATCGCCTCGAACACGATCGCCGCGCTCATCTTCGAACGCCCCCGCTCCCGCTCGACGAAGGTGACCGGTGCCTCGACGACCCGGAGCCCGGCCATCACCGCATGCCACGTCATATCGACCTGGAAGCCGTAGCCCTTGGTGTGCACGTCGTCGAGGTCCAGCGCGCGCAGCGCGTCGGCGCGATAGACCCGGTACCCGGCCGTCGCATCCTTCACCGGCAGTCCGAGCATCCACCGCGAGTAGGTGCTTCCGGTCTTCGAGAGCCAGACCCGCCGTCGCGGCCAGTTCACGGCCGAACCGCCCGGCACCCAGCGCGACCCGACGACGACGTCCGGCGCGCGCCCCGCGGCATCCGTCGTCTCGAGCGCGTCGAGCAGCGTCGGCAGCTGCTCGGGCAGGTGCGACCCGTCGGCGTCGAGCTGCACGATCGGGTCGAACCCGCGATCGAGCGCCCACTCGAACGCGGCGAGGTACGCGGCGCCGAGCCCCTGCTTCTCGCGCCGGTGCAGCACGTGCAGCGAGGCGTCCGCCGCGGCCATCTCGTCGGCGAGCTCTCCGGTCCCGTCGGGCGAGCCGTCGTCGACGACGAGCACCGACGCGGTGGGCACCGCGGCGCGCACCCGCGCGACGATCCCCGGCAGGTTCTCGCGCTCGTCGTACGTGGGGATCACGACGAGAGGTCCGCTCACCGGCTCCTCCTCAGCACGCGACGACATGTCAGGGCATCGTACCCGGCCGCGGTGACCGGCCGCGAACCGGTCAGCGCACCCCCTGCATGAGCCGCAGCACCGGGCGGGTCGCCAGCGCGAGCGCCCCGCCGAGCACGATCGCGATCGCGCCGAGCACTCCGAAGTAGACCGCCTCGGGCACCGCCGAGTAGAACTCCGCCAACTGGCCGGCGATCGCCGTGCCCAGCGCGACCGACAGGAAGAACAACGCCACCATCTGCGTGTGGAACTTCTCGGGCGCGAGCTTCGTCGCCACCGACAGCCCGACCGGCGAGAGCAGCAGCTCGGCGACCGTGAACACGAAGAGTATGCCGACGATCGCGAGCAGCGGCGTCGAGTTCGCCCCTCCGCCCGCGAACGGCAGGAACAGCAGGAACGCGACGCCCATCACGGTCGTGCCGAGCGCGAACTTCACCGGCGTCGACGGCTGCCGGTCGCCGAGCTTCGTCCAGATCGCGGCGAAGACGCCCGACAGCAGGATGATGAAGACCGGATTGATCGACTGCACCCACGAGATCGGCATCTCCCAGCCGAAGAGGTTGCGATCCAGCTGCTCGTCGGAGTAGATCGTCAGCACCGTGAACTGCTGCTGGTACAGCGACCAGAACGCCACGCTCGCGATGAACAGCGGGATGAAGCCGAGCACGCGGCTGCGCTCGACCGCACTGACCGCATGGCTCGTCAGGATCACGATGAAGTACGCGACCGCCGCGACGACCGTGCCGCCGATCACCCAGGTCACGAGGTTCTCCGCGGTCACCAGGCGCGTCAGCACGAGCGCCGCGACGAGGATCACCGCCGCGATGGCGATGCCGACGACGAGTCCCCGCCGCTCGCGCGGCAGCGGGTTGGGCACGACGGATGCCTCGGGCGGCAGCCCCTTCCGACCGAACGAGTACTGGATGAGCCCGATGGCCATCCCGACCGCCGCCGCACCGAAGCCCCAGTGGAACCCGACGGTCGACTGCAGGAGCCCGGTGATGAGGGGGCCGAGGAAGGCGCCGAGGTTGATGCCGAGGTAGAACAGGGCGAAGCCGGCATCCCGCCGCGGGTCCTCGCGCGAGTAGAGCGTGCCCACGACGCTCGTGGCGTTGGCCTTGAGCCCGCCCGAGCCGAAGGCGACCAGCACCAGGCCGACGCCCACGCCGAGGAACCCCGGCAGCAGCGCGAGCGCGATGTGCCCGGCCATGATCACGATCGCCGAGGTGAACAGCACGCGCTCGCTTCCGAGCAGGCGGTCGGCGATCCAGGCGCCGAGGATCGTGGACAGGTACACGGCGCCGCCGTACGCGCCGACGATGCCCGCCGCCGCACTCTGCTCCATGCCGAGGCCGCCCTCGGAGGCCGAGAAGTACAGATAGAGCAGCAGGATCGACTGCATGCCGTAGAAGCTGAACCGCTCCCACATCTCCACGCCGAAGATGTGCGCCAGCGCGCGCGGCTGGCCGAAGAAGCCGCGGTCCGCGCGCTCGTCGCGGTGGCCGACCTGCGTCGCCGGCGCCGTCACCCCGGCGCTCGCCCCCGCCCCCGCCGCCGACTCGTCGCTCTCCCCCATCGGACGATCGTCGTCTCGCATGGCCCAGCACACTACACCCGTCGGCCGGGAGCGGTCAGGGGTCGCGGCATCCGTCGTGGGGGCCTTGTCCCGCCCACGGGCGGGTGCTGGACTTTGCCGAGGCAGACGACCGCAGGGACGACCGCAGGGGGACACCGAACATGCCGTACATCACCGTCGGAACCGAGAATTCCGCACCGATCGAGCTCCACTACGAGGACCACGGAGAGGGCCGGCCCGTCGTGCTCATCCACGGCTACCCGCTCGACGGGGCGTCGTGGGAGAAGCAGTCGCGAGTGCTGCTCAGCGCGGGGTACCGCGTGGTCGCGTACGACCGGCGCGGCTTCGGCGGGTCGTCGAAGCCCGCGACGGGATACGACTACGACACGTTCGCCGCCGACCTGAAGGCGCTGCTCGATGCGCTCGACCTGACGGATGTCACGCTCGTCGGCTTCTCGATGGGCACCGGTGAGGTCGGCCGCTACCTCGGCGCCTACGGCAGCGATCGCATCGCGAAGGCCGTGTTCCTCGGCTCGCTCGAACCGTACCTGCGGCAGACCGAGGACAATCCCGACGGCGCCGCGCCGGACTTCGACGGGTTGAAGGCGCAGGCCGAGGCCGACCGCTTCGCGTGGTTCGACGGCTTCTTCGAGAACTTCTACAACCTCGACGAGAACCTTGGCTCCCGGATCTCGAAGGCCGCGGTGCGCGGCAGCTGGGCGACGGCAACGGGCGCGGGATGGTACGCCGCGTCGGCGTGCGTCGACACGTGGCTGACGGACTTCCGCGCCGACATCGAACGCATCGACGTGCCCGCGCTGATCGTGCACGGCACCGCCGACCGGATCCTCCCGATCGACGCGACCGCGCGGCGCTTCCACCCGATGCTGCCGTCGGCCGAGTACGTCGAGATCGAGGGCGCGCCGCACGGCATGCTGTGGACGCACGCCGAGGAGGTCAACGCCGCGCTGCTGACGTTCGTGGCGTCGTAGGTCGGGCCCGGGCCGCGGGCCGCCGCGGAGGTCAGCCCGCGAGCGCCTCGAGCAGCTGCGGCTTCGTCATGCGCGAGTACCCGGTGACGCCGCGCTCCTTCGCCAGCGCGCGCAGCTCGGGGACCGTGCGGGAAGCGAGGTCGGACGTCGCGGGCTTCGCGCCCGGCTTCGCCGCGGGCTTCGCACCGGGCTTGGTCGCGGGCTTCCTCGTGGCCGCCGGCTTCGCGGGCGCGGGCGTCGCGTCGCCCGGTGTCGCGGGCGCGGGCGACGCAGGCGCGGGCGCCGCAGGCGCGGGCGCCGCACTGCCGGTCGGGGCCTCAGCGGATGCCGCGGACGGCTCGGATGCCGCGGCCGGCGACGCGGTCGAGTCCGTGCTCGCGGGGGCCGCGGCATCCGTCGTCGTCGTGTCCGTGCGGCGGAGCGTGCGGAGTCGCTCGCGCGTGGCCTGCCCGGCTCGGGCGGCGAGCTGCTTCGCGGCGCTGAGCGCCTTCGCGGCAGGGTTCTGTTCGGTGTTCGCAGGTGCCATCGTCGATCCCTCGGGGGTGGGTCGTGCGGGTGGGGTTCTGCGGAATCGTAGCCGGATCAGCGCCGCAGTTCGAGCGTGCAGCACTTCACGCCGCCGCCGCCGAGCAGCAGCTCGGACAGGTCGACGCCGATCGGCCGGTAGCCGGCCTCGCGCAGCTGGCGCTCGAATCCGGTCGCGCGCGCGGCGATCACGACGTTGCGCCCGTCGCTGTAGGAGTTGAGGCCCAGCACCGCGGCATCCTCCTCGGAGACGAGGATCGCGTCGGGGTAGCGCTCGCGCAGGATCTCGAGCGAGGGACCGTCGAACGCGCTCGGCAGGTAGGCGATGTGCTCCTGGCCGGGGCGGGAGTCGAGCACGGCGATCGCGGTGTCGAGGTGGTAGAAGCTCGGGTTCACGAGCGTCAGCGTGACGACCTCGCGGCCGGTGATGCGGGCGAGCTCGTCGTGGCTCGAGCCGTCGCTGCGGAAGCCCGTGCCCGCGAGGACCACGTCGCCGACGAGCAGGAAGTCGCCCTCGCCCTCGTTCGTCTCGGCCGGTTCGCGCACGTCGAAGCCGGCCCGGCGGAACCAGTCCATGTACGCCGGCCCCTCGGCCGCGCGCTGCGCGTGCGTGAACTTCGCGCCGTACGCGATGCCGTCGATCACGGTGCCGCCGTTGGCCGCGTAGACCATGTCGGGCAGGCCCTCGACGGGGTCGATCAGGTGCACGTCGAAGCCGAGGCCGACGTACGTGTCGTGCAGCGTCTGCCACTGCGCGACGGCGAGCGCGGTGTCGGTCGGCTTGGCCGGATCCATCCACGGGTTGATCTGGTACACGACCGTGAAGTGCTCGGGGCGGCACATCAGCACGGTCTTCTTCGACGCGGTGCGCTCCGGCGCGGCGGTGGTCGGGGTCGTCTGGGTCTCGATCACGGTCGACATCTCACTCCTCGAATGGGTTCCGTGGCCGGGCGCGGCGGTACGCCGCCGGCTCGGCCGGTGGGGTGTCGGCGGACCAGGTCGCTCTTTCGAGCCCCGGCGGCGGTGTTCGGATGGCACCGCCGTCGGGACGCCACCTCCAGTGTGGGCCTCGCGGCCCGCGACTTCTCGGCTTCCCGCACACGATTCCTGCGCGTTGGGCGGCTTCGCGCAACGATCCGAGCGTGGCGGATGCCGCATCCGCGCGCTTCGCGCGTCGTGGCGGCCCGCACGGGCGCAGGAATCCCGCGCGGGCCGCGCACTCGCGCGGGTCGCCGCCCGGGCTGACTCGGCCGCGCCGCCCGCATCACCCGCCTCACCCGCCTCACCCGCATCGAGAGGATGCCGAAACCACCGCTCGCGTCCTCGAGCGGTGCGTTCGGCATCTCCTCGTTCGAGTTCTTGCGCGGGCGGTCGCGGTGCGCCATCCTGAGCGCAGCCCGATCGCCCTGCACCGGTCGAGCGAGGAGACCCGGATGTCCGAGGGCGACCGCATCGCCGAACTGCAACGCCTCGCGTACGGGGCTGGGACCGACGACGCCGAGCGCGCCGTGGCTGCCGCTCAGCTCGAGGAGATCAGACGTGGGATGGTCGGAGCCGGTGCCGCGAAGGCGGTCGCGGGTCCTGCCGGCTCGGCCGACGAACGCACGGTCGCCGACGCCATGGACGACGACGCCCGCGCAGAGTTCGAGGAGTTGCTCGCGCCGGTCCTCACGGAAGGATCCGGACCGCCCCCGGCGACGATCGGGCCATCCACGGTGATGCGGGTCGCCGGAGTCGCCGCGGGCATCGCCCTCGCGATCGGCTTCGCCGCCGGGTGGGCGACCGGCGCGAACTTCGCAGGAGCGGAGTCCATCCCCGGCATCCCCGACTCGTCCCTCGTGTTCCCACTCGACGAACCGGAGGTCGCCCCCGCCCCCGCAGGCGTACCCGGCGCCGGCGCCGCGATCCCCGTCGAGGAGACGGCCGCCTTCCGCATCTTCGATCGCGAGCCGACGGCGCAGGACCTGGACATGGACCCGAACCTGTTCGGACATCTGGGCATGGCGCCGGACGGCTCCCGCCTCCTCGTGACCGACGCGGGAGGATCGACGGTCCACGTCGCGCTGACGGCTGCGGGAGACATGTGCCTCGCCGTGCGCATCGACGCGACCCAGGGCATGGGCGCGTGCACGTCGGACGGGATGTTCCCGGGCGGAGAGGGGCTCGGCATGCGATCCTCGGTGCCGGGCCTCGGCCTGTACAGCGCCTGGCTCAGCGCCGACGGCACGGTCGCGGTCTCGAGCGGCGCGGAATGACCCACGAGCCGCGTCAGCGGCTCGGCGTTCGCGCCGGGCGCCGCCCGGCTCAGGCCGCGCGCACCCCAGCCTCCTCGTTGCGGCGATCGCGCCAGGCGAGCCAATGCTTCACGGCCGCGTCGTCGTAGTGCGGGCCGGAGATGCCGAGCGTGAAGAGCCGGACGCCCGCGTCGTGCAGCGCGTCGGCGTACGCGTCGTCGAGGCTGCGGCGCGGGAGCTCATTCGAGATCGTGATGCCCGAGACATCCCGCCCGACCTTCTCGCCCCAGCGCTTCAGCACGTCGACCTTGTGGCCGAGCTCGTCGGGCCGCACGAACGAGTGCCAGATGTCGGCGTGCTCGGCGACCAGGCGCAGCGTCTTCTGCTCGCCCTTGCCGCCGATCATGATCGGGATGTCGCGCGTCGGCGCCGGGTTCAGCTTCGCCCAGCGCGCCTTCACGCGCGGCAGCGCCTCGGCGAGGTCGTCGAGCCGCGAGCCGACCGTGCCGAACTCGTAGCCGTACTCGTCGTAGTCGCGCTGGAACCAGCCCGAACCGGTGCCGAAGATGAAGCGGCCGACGTCGCCGCCCTTCGCGCTCATGTGGTCGAGGGTTCGGGCCATGTCGGCCTGGAGGTCGGCGTTGCGGTAGGAGTTGCAGTTCACCAGCGAGCCGAACTCGACGCGTTCGGTCTGCTCGGCCCAGGCGCCGAGCATGGTCCACGCCTCGAAGTGGAGGCCGTCGGGGTCGCCCGAGAGCGGGAAGAAGTGGTCCCAGTTCATGACGACGTCCACGCCGAGGTCCTCCATGCGGAGCACGGCGTCGCGGATCTGCGTGTAGGTCGCGTGCTGCGGCTGCAGCTGCACGCCGAGGCGCACGGGAGCGGTGTTCGGGGTCATGGCCTCACGATACGTCGGCCGGCGACCGCTTCCCGCGGGCTGCGCCACGAGCGAACGGATGCCGCCTCCGCGCGTCGCGCACGGGCGCCATCACGAAACCACAACACCGCGCACGAAAGCGGCGTCGGGCCGTATCGCGACGCAACGGACCGCCGTACACTCGGCGCATGGACAACCTCGACCGGGCGATCCTCGACCTGCTCAGACAGAACGCGCGGGCCGGGTACGGCGACATCGGGTCGTCCGTCGGGCTCTCCGCGTCCGCGGTCAAGCGACGCGTCGACAAGCTCGTCGCCGACGGCGTCATCAAGGCGTTCACCATCCAGGTCGACCCGGCCGTCGACGGCATGAGCACCGAGGCCTACGTCGAGCTGTTCTGCCGCGGCACCGTCGCGCCCGACGAGCTGCAGCGCATCCTGCAGGGCGTGCCCGAGGTGGTCTACGCGGGCACCGTGACCGGCAGCGCCGACGCGATCGTGCACATGCGCGCGCGCGACATCACCTCGCTCGAGGAGGCGCTCGAGCGCGTGCGCATCGCCCCGAACGTCGACCACACGAGGAGCGCCATCGTGCTGTCGCGCCTCGTCAACCGCAACCGGGACTGACCGCACCCGCCCTCGCCCGCGACCACCCGAGACCCGATCACCGGAGCCCTCATGCGATTCACCGTCGACGACGACGCGCACACTCCCCCGTACGAACAGCTCCGCATGCAGGTGGTCGACGCCGTGCGCGACGGCCGCCTCGCCGCGGGCTCGAAGCTGCCGACCGTCCGCGGCCTCGCCGAGGAGCTCGGGCTCGCGGCGAACACGGTCGCGCGCGCCTACAAGGAGCTCGAGGCCGACGGCGTCGTCGAGGGTCGCGGTCGCGCCGGCACGTTCGTCAGCGCCGCCGGCGATCCGGTCGAGCAGGCGCTGCAGGCCGCGGCATCCGCCTTCGTCGACACGGTCGAGCGCCTCGGCGCGACGACGGATGCCGCCGAGGCCGCCGTCGCACGCGCGCTGCGCGCCCGCCGCTGAGCCCGCGCCCGCCCGCGCTCGCCCGCGCTCGACCGCGCTCGTCCCGCGTTCACGCACGATTTCTGCGGTGGAGTGCGGCTCCGCACGGTACTCCACCCCAGAAACCGTCCGCGTTCGGCGGGGGCCAGGGGGCGGACCGCGCGGCTCAGCTCGCGGCAGCCTCCTGCGGCGCCGGGATCGGCTCCTTGGGCAGCCGCCGCACCTTCTGGCGCCGGCGACGGCGCTCGGGGATCATCGAGCGCATCTCCTCGAGCTTGCCGAAGCAGAGCAGGCGGTCCTCGGCCTCGAGCACGACGCCCTTGCGCGGGTTGGGGATCACCGTGGCCCCGCGGTGCAGCGTGAGCACCGTGATGTCTCGCTCCCAGAGCCCGGACTCGCCGAGCGACTTGCCCACGAGGTCGGCCGCGCCGTGCACGACGAGCTCGGCGACGCCGTAGCCGGTCGAGACGGTGAGCCGCTGCCGCACGTCGATCTCGGGGAAGGCGACCTGGTTGCCGATGTAGTCGATGATCGCGCCCGCGACATCCAGGTTGGTCGCCGTCTCGATGCCCTGCAGGCCCGGCGACGAGTTGACCTCCATCACGAGGGGACCCTCGTTGCCCTCGAGCATGTCGACGCCCGCGACCTTGAGGCCCATGATCTGCGCCGAGCGCACCGCGGCCTGCTCGTACTCGGGCGTGAGCTCGACACGTTCCACGCTGCCGCCGCGGTGCACGTTCGAGCGGAACTCGTCGCCGCTCGCGACGCGCCGCATGGCCGCGACGACGCGGTCGCCGACGACGAGGGCACGGATGTCGCGCCCGCGGCTCTCGGCGATGAACTTCTGGATCAGCACGTTCTGCTTCGTCGAGTGGAGGGTCTCGATGATCGCCTCGGCGACCTTGACGGTCGGGGCGAGGATCACGCCGATGCCCTGCGTGCCCTCGAGCAGCTTGATCACGACGGGCGCGCCGCCGACCGACTCGATCGCGGGCCGCAGGTCGGCGCGGTTGCGCACGAACGTCGTCGCGGGCAGCGCGATGTTGTGGCGGGAGAGGATCTGGTTCGCGCGCAGCTTGTCGCGCGCGTTCGTGATGCCGTTCGCGGTGTTCGGCGTGTAGACGTCCATCTGCTCGAACTGCCGCACCACCGCGGTTCCGAAGTAGGTGATCGAGTTGCCGATGCGCGGCAGGATCGCGTCGTAGTCCGACAGCGGTCGACCGCGGTACTGCAGGTCGGGCTCGGCGCCGGAGAGGTCGATGCCGAAGCGGAGGGTGTTGAGGACCTTGACCTCGTGTCCGCGCTGCTGCGCTGCAGCACGGAGACGCTGGGTCGAGTACGCCTGCGGCGCGCGCGACAGGATCGCGAGTTTCATTCGGGAGTCCCTGCGAAGATGATCGGGTGACGGATGTGCCGAACCATTCAAACACCATCGCCGGATGGCGCGAATGGGTGCGCCTCCCGCAGGCCGACGTGGGGTGGCTGAAGGCCAAGCTCGACACGGGCGCGCGATCGTCGGCGCTGCACGCGTTCGACGTCGAGGAGTTCCAGCGCGACGGCGCCGACTGGGTCCGCTTCGGCATCCACCCCTGGCAGGACACCGACGCGGATGCCGCGACCGTCGAGCTTCCCGTCCACGACCGCCGCGTCATCCGCAGCTCGACCGGGCACACGCAGGAGCGGCTCGTCGTGCTCATGGAGATCGTGCTGCACGACCACCCGGTGACGGCCGAGGTCACGCTCACCAATCGCGACGAGATGGGCTTCCGCATGCTGATCGGGCGCGAGGCCCTGCGCAACGGGTTCCTCGTCGATGCGGGGCGCTCCTTCGTCGGCGGGCGCGCGCCCCGCGACATCCGTCGCCGCAATCGCGGCCGCATCTGACGCACCCCCGGTGGTCGAGTAGCACGCGAAGCGCGCGTATCGAGACCCGGACCCGAGTTCGCAGGACCAGCCGGTCCATGGTTCCCCGAGGCGGGGCATCGCGCGTCTCATCCTGCGTACCGGCGCGCCGGTCCGGCACAGCCGGACCGAGTTCGCAGGACCATCCGCGCCATGGCGCCGCCAGGCCGGGTACGACGCCCGTCATCCTGCGAACTCACGCGCGCGGTGGGTCGGCGCGACGGATGCCGCGGCTCACGCGACGGCGAGGTCGGCCTCGAGCCGCGCCACGTCCTCGGGGCGGCACAACTCGGTCGCGGGCTGCATCGCCGTCGCGCTGCCCGCGGCGACCGCCGTGCGGAACGCCTCGCCGATCGTGCGACCCTGCGCGAGCCGGAGCACGAGCGCGCCGAGGAAGGCGTCGCCCGCTCCGACCGCGCTCGCCACCCGGACCCGCGGCGTGGGCAGCCGCAGCACCTCGTCGGGCGTCACGAGCACCGCGCCGCGTCCGCCGAGCGTCAGAGCGACGACCTCGGCGCGGCCCGAGGCCACGAGCACGCCCGCCGCCTCGACCAGCTCGGCCTCGTCGAGCTCGCCGTCGGCGCCGACGAGTTCGGCGAGCTCGTCGCGGCTCGGCTTGATGAGGAACACGCCCGCCTCGAGCGCGCGGCGCAGCGCCCGCCCCGAGGCATCCACCACCAGGCGCACGTCGTGATCGGCGGAGATCGACGCGAGCATCGCGTAGAAGTCGTCGGGCACGCCCGGCGGCAGGCTGCCGCTCGCGACGAGGAATCCGCCGACGGGCAGTTCGTCGGCGATGACCGAGAGGCACGCGCGCCACTCGGGCTCGCGCATCGTCGGCCCCTGCAGCACGAACCGGAACTGGTCGCCGGTCGACAGCTCGTCGACGGTGAAGCTCTCGCGGGTGTTGCCCGCGATCGTGATCACGCGGGTGACGAGCCCGGCCTCCTCGATGAACCCGCGGTACGCCTGCCCCGTCGGCCCGCCGAGCGGGTAGACAGCGATCGAGCTGCCGCCGAGGTTCCGGATGGCGCGGCTCACGTTGACGCCGCCGCCGCCCGGGTCGAACCGGCTGGGCCCGCATCGCAGCTTGTGCTCGGGGACGACCCGGTCCGCGGTGCTCGACACGTCGAGCGCGGGGTTCATGGTCAACGTCACGATGGGTGCGTGCACGGCCATGGTCAGTAGTCCACGGCGTCGCGCGAGATCGGGCAGGTCATGCAGTGCCCGCCGCCGCGGCCGCGGCCGAGTTCGGCGCCCACGATCTCGATGACCTCGACGCCGGCGTCGCGCAGCAGCGCGTTCGTGTAGGTGTTGCGGTCGTAGGTGAAGACCACGCCGGGCTCGACGGCGACCGCGTTGTTGCCGCTGTCCCACTGCTGGCGCTCCCCGGCGTACCATCCGCCGCCCGGCTCGACCGCCCGCAGCCTGGGCAGCCCGAGCGACTCGGCGACGACCTCGATGAACGAGGCCCGCTCCTCGGTCACCTCGATGCCGCCGTCGCCGTCGGGACGCAGCGAGAACGTATGGATGCCGTCGACGATGTCGGGGTAGTACGTCACGAGGTCGCGGTCGGCGAACGTGAAGACCGTGTCGAGGTGCATGGCCGCGCGCAGCTTCGGCATGCCGGCGACGACGACCCGGTTCGCGGCGCCCTGCTCGAAGAGGCGCGCGGCGACGGCCGTGATCGCCTGCCGCGACGTCCGCTCGCTCATGCCGATGAGCACGACGCCGTTGCCGACCGGCATGACGTCGCCGCCCTCGAGCGTCGCCTGGCGCTGGTCCTCTTCGGGGTCGCCCCACCAGACCGTGCTGCCCGTGTAGTCCGGGTGGAAGTCGTAGATCGCCTTCATCAGCATGGTCTCGGCGTGACGGGCCGGCCAGTAGAGCGGGTTCAGCGTCAGCCCGCCGTAGATCCAGCAGGTCGTGTCGCGCGTGTAGATCGTGTTGGGCAGCGGAGGCATGAGGTACTCGGTCATGCCGGCCGATTCGCGCACGAGCGCGACCTCGGGCGCCCGGAACTCGGCCGGCAGGTCGCGCGTCGAGAGGCCGCCGATGAGGTACTCGGTGAGCGTCGCGTGGTCGAGCGAGTCGAGGAAGGCGCGCGTGTCGGCGACCAGCCCGGCACCGACCTCGTTCGCGACGATCTTTCGGTCGAGCAGCCAGTCGCGAGCGCCCGGCACGGCCAGCGTCTCGGCGAGCAGGTCGTGGAGTTCGACCACGTCGACGCCGCGGTCCCGCATGTGCTGCACGAAGTCGGCGTGGTCGCGCTGGGCGTTCTGCACCCAGAGCACGTCGTCGAACAGCAGGGCATCGCTGTTGCTCGGCGTCAGCCGTTCATGGCCGAGGCCGGGTCGGCACACGAGCACCTTCCTCAGCCGGCCGACCTCGGAATGGACCCCGTACGACTGGTCCGACATGGCGTGCTCCCTTCTGCGCCGCGGCGCGAGGACGGTCAGAGCTGGACGACCCCGGTGACGAGCAGGACGACGCCGATCACGGCGAACGCCACGATGACGATGAAGACGACGAGCCCGGCGGGCGTGAACACCCGGGCCTGCTGCTGCCGACGGGCGACGACGTAGAGCGCGGTCGCCGGGGCGAGCAGGATGCACGCCAGGAACAGGAAGACGTAGCCGGCCGCCCAGATCAGGAACAGCGTGTACGCCGTCGAGATCGCGGCGATCACGAGCTCGCGCGTGCGACGCGCCGGCGCGGCATCCGCATAGCCGTCGCGTTGCACGGCGATCTTCACGGCGTACGCGCTCGCCAGCGCGTACGGCGCGAGCGACAGCGCGGCCGTGAGGTCGAGCGTGAAGTCGAGCGCGTCGTTCACGAACTGGACGAGGAAGAGGATGACGGTGACCAGGATGGAGGTCCACAGCACGGCGTGCTCGGGCACCTCGCGGGCGTTCAGCCGAGCGAAGTACCGCGGCAGGTCCTTGTCCTTCGCGGCCGCGAAGACGACGTCGGCCGCGAGGAGCTGCCACGCGAGATAGGCGCCCAGCACCGAGATGATGAGCCCCACGCGGATGAACGCGCCGCCCCACGGGCCGACTGCTGCCTCGAGCACGCCGCCGGCCGACGGCTGCGGCAGCGCCGCGATCTCGGCCTGGGGCAGGATCCCGTACGACAGGATCGACACCGAGGCGAACAGCGCGAGCACGGAGAGGAAGCCGAGCACGGTCGCCCGCCCCACGTCGGCGCGCTTCTTCGCGTAGCGCGAGTACACGCTCGCACCCTCGATGCCGAGGAACACGAACACGGTGATGAGCATCGTGCCCTGCACCTGCGCGAACAGGGCCTCGTCTCCCGCCGGTCCGGCGTCACCCGAGAGGTTGCCGACGAAGACGTCCCAGTCGAAGAAGAAGACCACGAGCACGAGGAAGAGCGCGAGCGGCACGAGCTTCGCGATCGTGACGATGAAGTTGATCGCGGCGGCCTCGCGCACGCCCTGCCGGATGAGCAGGTAGACGCCCCACACGGCGGCGACCGAGATGAAGAACGACGGCCAGGTGTCGCCCTCGCCGAGCACCGGTCGCAGCTCGGGGAAGAGCTGCGAGAGCGTCGTCATGATGAGGACCCAGTAGAAGGCGTTGCCCGCGCACGCCGACGCCCAGTAGCCCACGGCGGAGAGGAAGCCGGGGTAGACCCCGAACCCGGCCCTCGCGTAGACGTAGACGCCGTTGTCGAGCTTCGGCTTGCGCAATGCGAGCGTCTGGAACACGAGCGCCAGCGTCAGCATGCCGAGCCCGGCGATCGCCCAGGCGATGAGTGCGCCGTAGACCCCGGTCTGGCTCGCGAAGCGCGCCGGGAGCTGGAAGACGCCCGCGCCGACCATCGAACCGACGACCATCGCGGTGAGCGCGGGCAGGCTGAGCTTCGACGTCGCGCGCGTCTCGGCCGTCGATGCCATCAGGGCCCCCTCCCCGGTCCGATCCGCCCCCGTGCGGATCGTTCAGGTCGCGGCGTCCCGACCTGCTCCGTGTCTAGCGCAGGGCCCGGGCCCGCACAAGGTCGAGGGCGGCGGATGCCACGGGCCTGCCGAGCACGCCCGGGCGAGACCCGCGGCACGCCGGGGCACGGCGACGGGGGCGGCCGCTCGCGCGACCGCCCCCGTGGCATCCGTTCGGCCTAGATGACTCCGTCGGAGATCGTCGTCGGGTTGCCGAACCGGTGGTTCGTGATCGAGATCGCCTGCTCGTGCAGGAACGGCAGGAGCTCGACGCGACCCGACGGGGTCACCGGGTGCGACCACACCGCGAGGTCGGGCGTGCCGCCCGTCGCCTCGGCGAGCGCCGTGGCCGAGCCGCCGACGAGGCGCACGCGACCGGTGACCTCGCCCTTCCCGGCGCGGGCGATCCAGCCGGCGTCGCCCTCGCGGACCACTCGGACGTCGCGGGAGGCCAGGAGCGCGCGGACGCCCTTCGGCAGTTCGTGCGAGGTCGAGATCGACAGCGGCGACTTCGCGAGCAGGCCCGCGGCGATGACACGGAGGCCGTCGGCGAGGGTGGCGTCCTCGCTCACGCGGATCGTGACGGGGAGCGGGAGGTACCGGAACAGGTTCCGCTCGACGCCGAGGCCCGAGACGTCCTTCACCGTGGCGTACTCGTCGGCCCAGGCGACCGCGTCGGAGAGCGCGGAGCGGCGGAGCACCTCGTACGCCTCGTACTCGAGCGAGGACTGCGACGCCTCGATGAGGTCGGTCACGCGCTGCTCGAGGCCGCGCAGGTGCAGCGATCGGCTGGGCTCGGAGTGGTCGGGCGCCCAGTCGCCGAGGCCGAACAGGTAGTTCGGACCGCCGGCCTTGGCTCCGGCGCCGACCGACGAGCGCTTCCAGCCGCCGAACGGCTGGCGCTGCACGATCGCTCCGGTGATGCCGCGGTTGACGTAGAGGTTGCCGGCCTCGACGTTCGCGAGCCAGGTCGCGAGCTCGTCGGAGTCGAGCGAGTGCAGGCCCGCGGTCAGTCCGAAGTCGACGGCGTTCTGGAAGCGGATGGCCTCGTCGAGGTCCTTGGCGTGCATGATGCCGAGCACCGGGCCGAAGAACTCGGTGAGGTGGAAGTACGACCCGGGCTTCACGTTCGCGCGGATGCCGGGCGACCAGAGCCGACCGGTGCCGTCGAGCTGACGCGGCTCGACGAGCCAGTCCTCGTCGGCGCCGAGCGTCGTGAGCGCATGCAGCAGCTTGCCGTTCGCCGGCTCGACGATCGGGCCCATCTGGCTCTGCGGGTGCTCGGGCCAGCCGACGCGGAGGCTCGTCGCGGCATCCACCAGCTGGCGGCGGAACCGCTCCGACTTCGCGACCGATCCGACGAGGATCACGAGCGACGCGGCCGAGCACTTCTGGCCCGCGTGGCCGAAGGCGCTCTTGACGACGTCGGATGCCGCGAGGTCGAGGTCGGCCGACGGCGTCACGATGATCGCGTTCTTGCCGCTGGTCTCGGCGAGGAGCGGCAGGTCCTTCCGGAACGAACGGAAGAGCTCTGCCGTCTCGTAGGCGCCGGTGAGGATGACGCGGTCGACCTTCTCGTCGGAGACGAGCTTGGTGCCGAGCTCGCGCGAGCCGAGGTCGACGAGGGCGAGCAGGTCCTTCGGGATGCCGGCCTCCCACAGCGCCTCGACCATGATCGCGCCCGAGCGCTGCGAGAGCTTCGCGGGCTTGATGATCACGCCCGAGCCCGCGGCGAGCGCGGCGAGCACGCCGCCCGCGGGGATCGCGACGGGGAAGTTCCACGGCGGGGTGACGACCGTGAGCTTCGAGGGCACGAAGCGGGCGCCCTGCACGTGGTCGAGCTCGCGGGCGCGCTCGGCGTAGTAGTGCGCGAAGTCGATCGCCTCGGAGATCTCGGGGTCGGCCTCGGCGATGGTCTTGCCGGTCTCGGCGGCCATGACCTCGATGAGGCGGTCGCGGTTCGCGGCCAGCGCGAGGCCCGCGCGGTGGAGGAGCGCTGCACGCTCGTCGCCGGGCAGCGCGGCCCACGCGGCGGCGCGCTCGGTGACCGCGGTCATGAGCTGCTCGAGCTCGTCGGCGGTCTCGATGCGGTTCGCCTGCAGGGTGTCGATGCCGAGCGTCGAGGTCGGCACGCGCTCGAGAATGCGGCGACCCCAGTCGCGGTTCGCGGCGAGCGCGGGGTCGGTGTCGGGCTCGTTGCGGAACCCGGGGGTGACGCCGGGGCCGGTGAGCTCGGCTGCGGCGAGGGCCGCGGCATCCGTCAGCTCGCCGTCCAGGCCGGACCCGCGGGTGATGCCGAGGACGACGCTCGTCAGCGAGCCCTCGTGCTCCTCGCCCGGCGCGGGCGCGCCGACGACGGTGCCGGCGAGCTCGGCGGCATCCTTCTCGTCCCACTCGGTGCGGCGGTTCTGGGTGCGGTTCGGCGCCGGCGCCGGGCCCTCGGGGTCCTCTCCGTCGAGCGCGGCGAGCGAGCGCAGGTAGCGGTCGCGCTCGCGCTCGAAGAGGGCGCGGTCCTCGTTCAGCTCGAACACGGCCGACATGAAGTTGTCCTGGCTCGCGTTCTCCTCGAGGCGGCGGATCAGGTACGCGATCGCGACGTCGAACTCGCTCGGGTTCACGACGGGCGTGTAGAGCAGCAGGCGGCCGACGTCGCCGCGCACGGCCTCGGCCTGCCCGGTCGCCATGCCGAGCAGCATCTCGAACTCGACGCCGTGCTCGACGCCGCGCTCCTTCGCGGTGAGGAACGCGTGCGCGACGTCGAAGAGGTTGTGGCCGGCGATGCCGAGCTTCACGGCGTCGATGCGGTCGGGCGTCATCGACCAGTGCAGCACGCGCTTGTAGTTGGTGTCGGAGTCCTGCTTGGTCGAGTACGTCGCGATCGGCCAGTCGTGGACGTGCGCGTCGACGTGCTCCATCGCGAGGTTCGCGCCCTTGACGACGCGCACCTTGATCGGGGCGCCGCCCGCGGCGCGGCGGACCTGCGCCCACTCGGTGAGGTCCTGCATCGCCCCGAGCGCGTCGGGCAGGTACGTCTGCAGCACGATGCCGGCCTCGAGGCCCTGCAGCTGCGGCTGGTCGAGGAGGCGCTTGAAGACCGCGATCGTGAGGTCGAGGTCGCGGTACTCCTCCATGTCGAGGTTGATGAACTTCGCCCGGCCCTGCGCGGCGCCCTTCGCGGCCAGCTCGTACAGCGGCGTGAGCTTGGCGACGACCTTCTCGACGGCCTCGTCGAACGACCACATCGACAGCTGGCTGACGACGCTCGAGACCTTGATCGAGACGTAGTCGACGTCGTCGCGCGCGAGGAAGTCGTAGGTGCCCTTCAGGCGCCGGTCGGCCTCGTGCTCGCCGAGCACGGCCTCGCCGAGGAGGTTGAGGTTCAGGCGGTTTCCGGACTCGCGGAGCTTCGCGATCGCGGGGCCGAGCTTGGCGGGCGTCGCGTCGAGCACGAGGTGGCCGACCATCGCACGCAGCACGCGGCGCGCGATCGGGATGACGAGCCAGGGGAACGTGGGCGCCATCGCGCCGCCGAGGCGGATCGCGGCCTTGAGGTAGGCGGGCAGGAACCTCGGCGTGAGCTTCGCGACCTCGGCGAGGTTGCGGCCGGCGACCCTGAGGTCCTCGGGGCGCATGACGCCGTCGACGAAGCCGACCGTGAAGGCGAGGCCGTGCTCGTCCTTGAGCACGCCCGCGAGGCGCTGCGCGGCCGGGTCGACGGGATGGTTCGCGCTGTCGGCGAGCCAGCGCTCGACGAGTGCGATGACGTGGTCGGTGTCGGGAACGACGTCCGTGAGGAGCTTCGAAGTGGTCACGACTGCGGTGTCCTTAGGTCTCGGAGGGCGCACGGGATGGTGCACGCCCGGCACCTCCAGTGTGCGCCTCGGATTCCGTTCGGTACAGCGAATGAATCCGATGCATACTGTTCATGTTTCCCGAACGTTCGGTTCGGGCGGTCCCGCCGCGCCGGTTCGGCGCTCGATGCGAGGCGGATGCCGCGGAGAGGAGGTGCACGCATGCTCGACGTCCGTCGCCTGCGCCTCCTCGTCGAGCTCAGCCAGCGCGGCACGCTCACGGCCGTCGCGGAGGCGCTCTCGTACAGCCCGTCGTCGGTCTCGCAGCAGCTCAGCCAGCTCGAGAGGGAGGCCGGCGTGCCGCTGCTCGTCCAGGTCGGCCGGCGCGTGCAGCTCACGCCCCAGGCCGAGCTGCTCGTCGGCCACGCGCAGGCCGTGCTCGAACGGCTCGAAGAGGCCGAGGCGGATGTCGCGCGCTCGCTCACGACCGTCAGCGGCACGGTGCGCATCGCCGTGTTCCAGTCCGCCGCGCACGCCGTCGTCCCGCAGGCGCTCACGCTGCTCGCCGCCGAGCATCCGTCGCTCAGGGTCGAGGTGACCGAGCGCGAGCCCGAGCTCGCCCTGTTCGACGTCGCGGCGCGCGACTTCGACCTGGTCGTGGCCGAGCAGTACCCCGGCTACACGCGGCCGCTGCACCCCGAGCTCGACCGGGTGCCGCTCGCGCGCGACGCCATCCGGCTCGCGCTGCCGCCGCATCCCGCCGCCCGCCGTCGGGGGCTGCGCCGACCCGACCCGGTCGCGGCCGCCCTCCCGAAGGACGCGCCCACCGAGCTGCTCCGGTCGGTCGCCGACGACGGACTCGCCGCGGCATCCGAGATGCCCTGGGTCATGGAGCCGCGCGGCACGGCCTCCCGCGAGTGGGCCGAGCAGCTCTGCCGCCGCGCGGGCTTCGAGCCCGACGTGCGCTTCGAGACCGCCGACCTCATGGCGCACATCCGCCTGATCCGCTCGGGCAACGCCGTCGGGCTCCTGCCCGACCTCGTCTGGGCCGGCGAGGCGCCGAGCGTGCAGCTCGCCTCGCTGCCCGACGACCCGTTCCGCGAGGTGTTCTCCTCGACGCGCAGCGCCGCCGCCCGTCGCCCCGCCGTCGTCGCCGCGCGCGACGCGCTCGCCCGCGCCGCGGCCCGCAGCGAGCCGCCCCCGACGCACGACTGACGGGAGTCCGCCTGCCCACCCGGGCGCGCCCACCCCTCACCGGACCTGGCGCCCGGTCGAATCCCGTGCATGAGAATCCGCGGCACAGCGCCCCGCACGCGCCCAACACCCGGATCCTCATGCACGAGGAATCGCGCCGCCCGCCTCGTGCATGAAGATCCAGCAGACAGCACCCCGCACGCCCCCCATCGCCCGGATTCTCATGCGGCGGGATGCGGGCCCCGCTACGCTGCGACCATGACCAGGGGGAAGAGACTCGTCATCGGCATGGGGGTGCTGGCGGCCGCGCTCGCGTTCAGCGGATGCAGCGGCGTCGCCGGCGAGGACACCGGGGGTGACATCGATCCGGCCGGCACCTGGGGCGACTCGTCGACGCAGGGCGAGCCGTTCCTCACGCTGGAGGACGGCGGCGACTTCACGGGCAGCGACGGCTGCAACACGCTGAACGGCACCTGGTCGGTCAACGAGGCCGACCAGGTCGAGTTCGAGAACGTGGCGTCCACGAAGAAGGCGTGCGACGACGTCGACGACTGGCTCGCCGGCATGAGCGCAGCGGATGTCGCGGACGACTCGATGACCGTGCTCGGGTCGGACGGATCGCCGATCGGCACGCTCGAGCGCTCGAGCTGAGCGGCTCCGGTGGGCGCGGCCGTCAGTCCGCGCCGCCGCCGTGCATCCACGGCGTGTGGCTGACGCCGACGAGCAGCCCCTCCGGGCTCATTAGCCGCGAGGTCGTCTGCCCCCACGGCTCCTCGTGCGCGTCGACGAGGATCTCCAAACCCTTCGCGCGCAACTCCTCCACCGCGGGCGCGACGGCCTCGGGCGAGGCGACGTCGAACTCGATCCACGCCTGCGGCACGGGCCGGTCGGCGGGCCACTCGGTCGTGCCGAAGGTCGCCTCGGCAGCCTGGTCGAGCGGCCAGATGGCGAACGCCTTCGCTCCCTCGACCTCCTCGGTGTGGAAGTAGCGCGGCGCGTTCTCGTGGAACGGGATGCCGAGCGCGCCCGCCCAGAAGTCGTGCGACGCGGCATCGACCGTGCCGATCGGTCCGAACCCGGCGATGAAGGCGATGTCCATTCCCCCATTCGACCCCCGCCCACCGACACCCGCCAGGCGCTCCGCCTCACCCACCCGCCGCCGCGAAGCGCTCGGCCTGCGCCTCGAGGTACGCGAGCAGTTCCGGCGGCCCGTCGACGCGGCATCCGACCGCCGCCGGCACCCACAGCAGCGCCGCCGCGACGCCCGCGAGCGACTCCCCTTCGACCGGCCACACCGTGCCGCCACCCGGCGCCGCGACCGCGTCGCGCGCCCACCACCCGAGTCGCTCGCGGAACTCCTCGACCGGCATCGCCACGTGCACCTCGGCGCGCACGGCGTGATCGCGCCAGCGCACGGCGCGCTGCACGCGCTCGAGCGCCTCGTCGTCGGTGAGCGGATGCGGCGCGAAGCGCACGCGCGTCTGGAAGACGTCGTCGATCCGGTCGAGCCGGAACGTCCGCCAGTCGTCGCGGTCGCGGTCCCACGCGAGGAGGTACCAGCGGCGCCCGAGCGGGACGAGCCGGTGCGGCTCGACCGACCGCGTGCTCGCCGCGCCCGTGGCATCCGTGTAGCTCATGCGGATGCGCTCGGCGTCGCGACAGCAGAGCGCGAGCAGGCCGAGCAGGTCGCTGTCGACGGATGGCGCGGTGCCGGGTCCTGCGCCCGGCCCACCGGCGGGGGCCGCGACGGCCTGCAGCGCCCCGATGCGCCGGCGCAGGGCGGGCGGCAGCACCTGCTCGATCTTCGCGAGCGCGCTGAACGTGGTGTGCTCGGCTCCGCGGAGCCCGGCCGCGGCCTGCGACCGCAGGCCGACGGCGATCGCGACGCCCTCGTCGTCGGTGAGGAGCAGCGGCGGCAGCCCGGTGCCGGCGGCCAGCCGGTAGCCGCCGGCGACCCCGCGCGTCGACTCGATCGAGTAGCCGAGCTCGCGCAGCCGCTCGACGTCGCGGCGCAGCGTGCGCTCGCTGACGCCGAGGCGGTCGACGAGTTCGCGCGCGGTCCAGTGCCGGTGGCTCTGCAGGAGCGAGAGTAGGTCGAGCGTGCGGGAGGTGGTCGCGGCCATGCTCTCGATTCTCCTCCTATTCCGGACGGAACCTGACCGGATGCGTCGACAGGCTGGCCGCATGGACATCGAAACCGACACGAACCGGATGATCACGGCGCGCCGCCTCACGAAGACGTTCCGCGCGAAGGGGCGGACCGTCGACGCCGTCACCGACCTCGACCTCTCGGTCGCGCCCGGCGAGCTCGTCGCCTTCCTCGGGCCGAACGGCGCGGGGAAGTCGACCACGCTCCGCATGCTCACGACGCTGCTTCCGCCCACGTCGGGCGACGCGGTCGTCGCGGGATGCGACATCCGTCGCGACCCCGCCGGGGTGCGCAGCCGCATCGGCTACGTCGGGCAGGGCACGAGCGGCGGGCACACGCAGCGCGTGCGCGACGAGCTGCACGCGCAGGGTGCGTTCTCCGGCATGGGCCGGCGCGAGACCCGGGCCCGCGCCGACGAGCTCATCGACTCGCTCGAACTCGGCCAGGTCGCGAATCGACAGGTGCAGTCGCTCTCGGGCGGCCAGAAGCGGCGCGTCGACATCGCGCTCGGGCTCATCCACCGGCCCTCGCTGCTGTTCCTCGACGAGCCGTCGACCGGGCTCGACCCGCACAGCCGCGCGAACCTCTGGGAGCACATCGTCGACCTGCGCCGCACGACCGGCACGACGATCTTCCTCACCACGCACTACCTCGACGAGGCCGACCAGCTCGCCGAGCGCGTCATGGTCATGGACCACGGCCGCGTCATCGCCGACGACACGGCCGCCGCGCTCAAGCAGCGCCTCGCCGGCGATCGCGTGACGCTCGAGTTCGGGTCTGCGACGGATGCCGCGGCCGCCGCCGCACGCCTCGGCGGCGACCACGACGGCTCGAGCATCTCCGTCGCGACGCCCGACGGCGACGTCGCGCTGCCCCGCTGGATCCGCGACCTCGACGCCGCCGGCCTCGAGGTCGTCGCCGCGACGCACCGCGCACCGACCCTGGACGACGTGTTCCTCGCGCTCACGGGCCGGAGCCTGCGCGAGGAGGGCGCGGCGGCGGCCGCCTGACCATCCGCAGGTCGAGCACGACGCGAAGCGCCCGTATCGAGACCACCATCCGCAGGTCGAGTAGGACGCGAAGCGCCCGTATCGAGACCACCCCGACGCACAAGGAGCACCCATGAACACCGTCACCACCTCCGCACCCGTCCCCACGGAGTTCGCCGCCCCCGCGGCATCCGTCGCCCGCCCCACCGGCTTCGTGCACGACACCGTCGCCGTCTTCGCGCGCGAGTCGCGCCCCCTCGTCCGCGACCCGTTCAGCGTGGTCTTCTCGCTCGTGCAGCCGCTCGTCTTCCTCGGCCTGTTCGGTCCGCTGCTCATCGGCGCATCGGGCGGGGATGCCGCGGGCACCCTGCAGTGGTTCGTCCCCGGCATCCTCGTGATGGTCGCCCTGTTCGGCACCGCGTCGACCGGCGCGAACCTGCTCTTCGAGATGCAGACCGGGTCGCACGAGCGCACGCTCGTCGCCCCGCTCTCGCGCGCCGCGCTGCTCGTCGGGCGGGCCCTGAAGGACGTCGTGCCGCTCGTGATCCAGGGCACGCTCGTGGTGCTCGTCTCGGTCCCGTTCGGGTTCCGGCTCGACGTGCCGGGACTCGCCGTCGGGTTGCTCGTGCTCGCGGTGTTCGGCGTCGGCCTCGGCGCCCTCAGCTACACGCTCGCGCTCGCGTGCCGCAATCGCGACTGGATGTTCTGGATGGTGCACCAGACGCTGCTGTTCCCGCTGATGATCCTCTCGGGCATGCTGCTCCCGCTCGACGAGGGCCCGGCCTGGATGCAGGTCGCCGCCGCCGTGAACCCGCTCAGCTACCTGGTCGACGCGGAGCGCGTGCTCCTCGCCGGCGGGTTCGGCGACCCGTCGATCGTCGGCGGCGTCATCGCCGCGGCGATCACGTGCGCGCTCGGCCTCGTGCTCGGCGTCCGCGCGATGCGCCGCGCCCGCTGATCGGATTCGGGCGGGGGGCGCGTCGGCGGTCGCACTGCGAGCCGTCGGCGCGCCGCTCAGCCCGGCTACAGCGAGAGGTGGAACCGGAGCGCGTCGTCGATCCGGCCGAGCACGGATTCCGGGCAGCGCCCGATGGTTCCACGCACACGGGCGACCGAGATGGACCTCACCTGCGCAGCCTGCACCTTCGACGGCGCGGGCAGGCCCATCGCGGCGAGATCGTCGACACCGTCGACGAGGCACTCGAACGGAGCGAAGACCCGTGCCGTGTTCGACGTGAGCGGCACGACCGTGACGACCCCCCGGCCGAGCCGGGTCGCCGTCGAGTTCGCACCGTCGTTGCTCACCAGCACACACGGGCGGGCCTTCGACGCCTCCGCCGGCAGGGCGGGATCGAGCGCCACCACGATGACGTCGCCGCGTCTCACTTCGCGAGTCCGTCGGCCGCGGTCGACTCCCAGGCCGCCGCGTCGCCGGAGGACTCCCACTCGTCGAACGCCTCGGCGTAGGCGTCACCGGCGGCGAGTTCTCGGCCGAGGCGGACGAGATCGTGGATCGCCGCGGAACGGTTGCCGTCGTACTGCACGGCGATCGCATCGATGAACTCGATGTCGGCGGGCGGAAGGCTCACGCTGAGCTTGGTCATACCTCGATCCTACTCCAGTACGACCCGTTCGAGACGGGGCATCGGCCGGCCGGATGCGGGCCGACCGAGGCGGCGCGCGGAACGCGGCATCCGCTCGTCTACGCTCGTGGGATGCCCACCGATGCGCACCCCGCCGACGCGACCCTGCCCGCCGGCGCACCCGACCCGGCCGCCGACCACGACGTCGTCATCGTCGGCGGCGGCCACAACGGCCTCACGGCCGCCGCCTACCTCGCGCGCGCGGGCAAGCGCGTGCTGCTGCTCGAGCGCGACGACCACCTCGGCGGCGCCACCGTCTCGGCCGAGGCGTTCGACGGCGTCGACGCGCGCCTCAGCCGCTACTCGTACCTCGTGAGCCTGCTGCCGCAGCGGATCATCGACGACCTCGGGCTCGACGTGCGGCTCGTGCGCCGCCGGTTCTCGTCGTACACGCCCGACCCGCGCGACCCGTCGCGCGGCCTGCTCGTCGACGTCGAGGCGGATGCCGCGGCCGCGCGCGACGCGTTCGCCCGGGTCGGCGCGGAGGGCGACGCCGAGGCGTGGCAGGCGTTCTACGCCGACACCGCCCGCGTCGCCGAGGCGCTCTTCCCGACCCTGACCGAGCCGCTGCCGACCCACGCCGAGGCGCGCGCGCTCGTCGGCGACGACCGCGTCTGGGACGGGTTCGTCGAGCGCCCGCTGGGGGAGACGATCGACGAGCGCTTCGCCGACGACCTGGTGCGCGGCGTCGTCGCGACCGACGGGCTCATCGGCACCTTCACCGACCTCGACGACCCGTCGCTCGACGCGAACCGCTGCTTCCTGTACCACGTCATCGGCGGCGGCACCGGCGACTGGGACGTGCCCGTCGGCGGCATGGGCGCCGTGTCGGGCGAGCTCGGGCGAGCCGCGCGCGAGGCGGGCGCCGTGCTCCGCACCGAGGCCGAGGTCGTCTCGATCGACGGCGACTCGGGCGAGGTGCGCTGGCGCGAGGGCGGGCTCGAACGCACGACGCGCGCCCAGGTCGTGCTCGCGAACGTCGCGCCGATCGTGCTCGACCGGCTGGTCGCGGCATCCGGCCGCACCGCCTCGAATGGCGAGGCGCGCCCGACCGCCCCCGCCGACGCCGACGGCCCCGCGGCCTCCGTCGCCCCGCGCGACCAGCCGGCCGCCCCCGGCTCCGACGAGGTGCCGCTCGACGACGACGACCGCCGCCGCCTCGCCCGCGCCGGCATGCCCGAGGGCGCCCAGGTCAAGGTCAACCTGCTGCTCACGCGCCTCCCGCGCCTCGCCGACGCGTCGGTCGCGCCCGAGCACGCGTTCGCCGGCACATTCCACATCAACGAGCTCGAGTCGCAGCTCGACGCCGCCTACCGCCGTGCCTCGGGCGGCGACCTGCCCGACCCACTGCCGTGCGAGATCTACTGCCACACGCTGAGCGACCGCACGATCCTCGGGCCGGAGCTCGCGGCATCCGAGGCCCAGACCCTCACCGTGTTCGGCCTGCACGTGCCCGACCGGCTGGTCGACGCGATCGGCAACGACGAGCTCCGCGACCGGCTGCGCGACGCGGTGCTCGCCTCGCTCGACTCGGTGCTCGCCGAGCCCATCGCCGACGTCGTCGCGACGGATGCCGCCGGCCGCCCGTGCATCGAGGTGAAGACCACGCGCGACCTCGAGCACGCGCTCAACATGCCCGGCGGCAACATCTTCCACGGGCCGCTGTCGTGGCCGTGGACCGAGCCGGGCGCCGAACCGGTCACGCCGGCCGAGCGCTGGGGCGTCGCGACGGCGCACCCGCGCGTGCTCGTGTGCGGCTCGGGCTCGGTCCGCGGCGGCGCGGTCAGCGGCATCGGCGGGCACAACGCCGCGATGGCCGTGCTCGAGGAGGAACTCCCCTGAGCACGACGGCGACGGATGCCGCGGGCGCGCGCCGCGGCATCCGTCGCCGTTCGCAGGACCGGACGCCCGATGCCGCCCGCTCGGGGCACATGCGACGGCTGGTCCTGCGAATCCACCCGCGCGGGTCGCGCCGGGCCGAGGGTCAGAAGACGAACAGCTGCCCGAGGATCATGATCGCGATCACGAACAGCGCCACGACGGCGCCGACGATGATCAGCGCGCGGCCCGACATCTTCGCGACGCCGTAGCCGACGAGGATCGGCAGCGCGACGAGCAGCAGCGTGACGACCCACCAGAACGCCTGGTAGCCGCCCTGCGTCGCCTCCGAGAGGCGCCCGCCGAACAGCTGCTGCGTGCCAGGGTTGGTCGCGAAGGCGAACGCGGCGCTGAGCGGCACGGCGATCAGGGCGAGCACGATGATGCCGCTGAACCACCCCCACATGCCGCTGTGCCGGCCGGCGATCTGGAGCGTCTGCTCGTCGTGCGACTGCTGCGAGGTTCCCCGAGTGCTCATGCGCGCCACTCTAGCCGTCCCGGCACGGCCGGATTAGCCTGAGGTCAGGACGACACGCATGGGGGCGACGATGACCATCACTCGGGCGACCGGCCACTACGTTCACAAGGGCGACGGGCTCTACCTCCAGTTCGATCGGCTGTTCCATGCGCCGATCGAGGACGTCTGGTACTCGCTGACGAATCCGACGGCGATGCTCGCCTGGATCGGGACGTACACGGGCAATCCCTCGACGGGCGCCGTCCGGTTCCGGATGTCGAGCGAGGACGCCGAGTGGCAGAACACCTCGATCCTCGAATGCGACGCACCCCACGGCTTCCACGCCGACATCGGCGAGGGCGAGGACGCCGTGCGCGTCTTCTGCCACCTCCGCGAGGCCGGGGGGATGACGACCCTCACGCTCGGCCAGCGGTTGCGCACGCCGGCCGACGCGACCTCGATCGGCCCCGGCTGGGACTACTTCCTGGACCGGCTCGCCGCCGCGCGGTCCGGCACGGAGATGCCCGAGTGGAGCGCCTACGACCCGGGGCTCGTCGACACCTACCGCTCGCTGCACGTGCCGGCCGCCGCCCAGGCGCCCGACGCCGCACGCGGGCGCTGACACCCCGACGTTCACCCGATCTGCTGCGCTGCACGCGAGCGCGCCCCTAGACTGACGCGCGTGAAGGCCATCGAACGGCGGGCGCGCGACCTCGAGACCACACGCATGCGCGAGGCCGCCGGGGGCGGCATGATGGGCGAGCGGCCGTTCGTGTGGGGCCTGCTCGCCACCGCGGGCGTGCTCGTCACGCTGGCGCTCGCCGCCGCGCTGATCAACCTCTCGAGCGTGGTGTTCTCGGTCTTCGCCGCGGTCTTCATCACGCTCGGGCTCGACCCGCTCGTCCGCTGGTTCCAGCGGCGCGGCATGAAGCGCGGCTGGGCGATCCTCACCGTGATCATCCTGTTCGTCCTCGTCATCGGCGGCATGCTCGGGATCGTGCTGCCGATCGTCATCACCCAGGCGGCCGAGTTCGTCACCTCGCTGCCCCAGCTCTACGCGGACCTGCAGCAGCAGGACTGGTTCAAGCAGCTGTCAGCCGATTCCGACGGGGTGTTCGCCACGCTGTACTCGACGTTCGTCGACTTCATCACGGACCCCGCGACCTGGGCGACCGTCGGCGGCGGTGCGCTCAACGTCGGATTCGCGATCATCGGCGGGATCTCGACCGCGTTCTTCATCTTCATCCTGACGATCTACTTCACCGCGACCCTCGACTCGTCCAAGGCGGCGATCTACACCCTGGTCTCCGCGTCGCACCGCGACCGCGTGGTCGACTACGCCGAGCGCATCATGCAGAACGTCGGGCGGTACCTCAGCGGCATGGTCGTCCTCGCGTTCTTCAACGCGGTCTACAGCCTGATCCTGCTCACCATCGCGCAGGTGCCGTTCGCGCTCGTGATCTCCGTCGCCGCGTTCTTCATCACGCTCATCCCGATGATCGGTACGGTCCTCACGACCATCTTCATGACCGTGCTCGCGCTCTTCGTCTCGCCGACCTCGGCCGGCGTCGTGCTCGTCGGCATGCTCATCTACATGCAGGTCGAGGCGTACATCCTCACCCCGCGGGTCATGAACCGTGCGGTGCAGGTGCCCGGATCGATCGTGCTGATCGCCGCGCTCGCGGGCGGCACGCTCGCCGGGCTCCCGGGCGCACTCGTCGCGATCCCGGTGGCCGCCGGCATCCTCCTCATCGTCAAGGAGGTCGTCGTGCCCTGGAAGGCGCGCAGCTAGCGGACTCGGGTCCCGGCGGGCCGCTCGCGCACCGCCTGCTCGCCCGCCGCCCGCTCGGGCTCCGCCCGCTCGCCCGCTGCCGCCCGCTCGGGCTCCGCCCGCTCGCTCAGTGCCAGACGGACGGCGCCGCCGCGCGCGTCGCCGGCAGCGCGACATCCGCCCCCCAGCGCTCGATCCACTCGGGCAGTTCGTCGTCGATGGGCGGCGTGCCGAACACCTCCATCAACTCCGACACGGGAACCGTGCCGCCCTCCTTCCGCAGGAACCGGGCGCGGATGAAGGCGCGCGCGTAGATCTCGGGTTCGCCCGAGACGTCGGGGCGCACGAGCCGGTGCTCGACGTAGACCGCGCGCTCGTCGTAGCCGAGCAGGCGCGACTCGATCGTGAACCGCTGCCAGAGCTGCAGCGACTTGCGGAACGTGATGGTCTCGCTCGCGACGACCGGGTACCAGCCCTTCTCGCGCATGAGCCCGAAGACGCCGTTGCGCACGAGCATGTCGAACCGCGCGACATCCATGATCGAGAAGTACACGCCGTTGTTCATGTGGCGGTTCACGTCGAGGTCGGTCGGCAGGGTGATGAACCGGGTCCGCGCGATGTCGTAGTGCCCGAGCGTCGGCTTGCGGCGCGAGAGGAAGAGCATGTGGAGCAGCGTCCGGAACAGCATGTGCATAGTCCACGAGGATATGACCGATCCGGTGGCGGATCGGCACAGCTTGGCGCGGGCGCACAGCGCGACGGCGGATGCCGCGGCGCGGCGTTGTGGGCAGGCGCGAACGCCGGCTACTCGCCCGTCGCGTTGCCCTTCGGCGGCACGTGCCGCTCGGCCGGCCCCTCGTACACGGACAGCGGACGGATGAGCGCGTTCGAGGCGAGCTGCTCCATGACGTGCGCGGTCCATCCGGTCACGCGGCTCGCGACGAACAGCGGCGTGAAGGTCTCCGTGTCGAAGCCCATGAGGTGGTAGGTCGGCCCGGCCGGGTAGTCGAGGTTCGGCTTGATGCCCTTGCGCTCGTCCATCCCCTGCTCGAGGGCCGTGTAGAGCTCGAGCAGGTCCGGGCGGTCGTAGTGCTCCACCATCCGCTCGAGGGCGTCGCGCATCGTCGGCACCCGCGAGTCGCCGTGCTTGTACACGCGGTGGCCGAAGCCCATGATCTTGCGCTTGTCGGCCAGCGCGGCATCCAGCCAGGCGACGGCGCGCTCGGCGCCGCCCTCGCCGGGCCCGATCTCGTCGAACGCGTGCATGACCGCCTCGTTGGCACCGCCGTGCAGCGGGCCCTTGAGCGCGCCGATCGCGCCGGTGACGGCCGAGTACAGGTCGGAGAGCGTCGAGGCGATCACGCGCGCCGTGAACGTCGACGCGTTGAACGAGTGCTCGGCGTACAGGATCATCGACGTGTCGAACGCGTTCACGACCTCGAGCTCGGGCGTCTCGCCGAAGGCCTGCCAGAGGAAGTTGGCGGAGTAGCCGAGGTCGTTGTTCGGCTCGACGAACTCGAGCTCGTGGCGCCGTCGCTGGTCGTAGGTGACGATCGACGGCAGCTTGGCGAACAGCCGGATCGACTTCTCGAGGTTCGCCGCGTGCGAGTCGTCGGGCGTCTTCGGGTCGCTCGCGCCGATCACGCTGACCGCCGTGCGGACGACGTCCATCGGGTGGGCGGTGAGCGGCAGCTCGTCGACGATGCGCTTGGTCTCGTGGTCGAGGCCGCGATGGCTGCGCTCGAGGTCCTCGAACGCGGCGAGCTCCTCGTCGTTCGGCAGCTCGCCGTACCAGAGCAGGTACGCGACCTCCTCGAAGGTGACGGATGCCGCGAGCTCCTGCACCGGGTAGCCGCGGTAGAGCAGCGAGTTGCTGTCGGGGTTCACCTTCGAGATCGCGGTGACGTCGACGGGGACTCCGGCGAGGCCCTTGTAGATCTTCGGCGTCTCTGCTTGCGGGGTCTGCTCGCTCATCGTGCTCCTCGTGGGGCTCTTCGGACGGGCGGGTCGCCTCGTCGCGACCGCTCCCCCAGCCTACGGCCCGCCGCCCGCCCGCGTCCGGACGGTTGTCGTCAGGATCGGCGGGTCGCACGCGCGGCCAACCCGCCGATCGTGACGACATCCTTCCGTCCTCACCATCCGAGCGGGCGGCCCGGGATCTCACCGGGGCGCGGATGGCGCGGGCTGAGGCCCCTTGGGCGAGGAGCATCGCCCGCATGACCGCGAAGAGCCACTTGCCCGACCCATTGCGGTCGGATCGCGCGTTCACGGTGCGCGAGGCATGGCGAGCCGGAGTCCGGCGGAGTCGCCTTCGTGCCTCCGATCTCGTCGCACCGACATCCGGTGTGCGCATCGACACCGACGCCGATGAACTCGCGCGGCACCGCGCCGTGCTCAGGGTGCTGCGGAGCGATGCGTTCCTCTGCGGCCGCTCGGCCGCGCAGCACCACCGGCTTCCGATTCCGCCGCGACTGCTTGGAATCATCGAGGTCGGCGTCCCCGACACGTCGAGGGCACCCCGTCGGCGCGGCGTGCTGGGGCGGGCGCTTCGCGTCGCGCCGGACGACGTCGTCGTCGACGAGGTCCGCGTGACGTCCGCGGTGCGGACGTTCTGCGATCTCGCCCGCGACCTCTCGGTGCCCGAATTGGTGGCAGTGGCCGACGCCCTGGCCACGCCGCACCCCGAACTGGCCCGGGCGATCGCGGCATTCCCGGACCATCGACTGCGTGCCAAGCTCACCGAGGCGGCTCGCCTGCGCGACATCGCAAGCGAGTCCCCGAAGGAATCGGAACTGCGCGCGCTCCTGCGCTTGGCCGGCCTGCCCGTTCCCAGGTGCCAGATGGTCGTCACTGATGACGCGGGCCGATTCGTCGCGCGAGTCGATCTCGCCTTCGAGCGCTACGGCGAACTGCTCGAGTATCAGGGCGACCACCACCGCACCGACGTGCGCCAGTGGCGTCGCGACCGGACCCGCGAGGCGACCCTCGAGTCACTCGGCTTCCACGTGACGGACATCACGCAGGCCGACCTCGACCAGCCTCGTCAGCTCATCGAGCGCGTCGTCGCCAACCTCCGCCGCCGGGGCTGGGGCGGCGCCCCGCGATTCTCGCCCTGGTTCCCCGGGTGACCGGGACGTCGTCGTCAGGATCGGCGGGTCTCGGTCACGCTCGACCCGCCGATCGTGACGACAACCGGGTCAGAAGAGGCCTGTGGGGATCTCGACGTGATTGAGGGCGCCGGGGGCGGCGGTGATCGTGAGCTGGCCGAGCTCGTCGGGGCCGAGCTCCGGGAGGCGCTGCGCGACCTCGAGGAAGCGGTCGATCTCGGCGGGCTCGAGCACCCACTCGGCGAGCGTGCGGAACTTCTGCACGTACTGCTCGCGCCCGAACGGCCGGGCGCCGAGCGGGTGCGCGTCGGCGACGGCGATCTCGTCGACGATCTCGTTGCCGTCGGCGAGGCGGATGACGACGCGACCGCCGAACGCCTTCTCGCCGATGTCGAGCGAGTGGTAGCGGCGCGTCCACTCCGGGTCCTCGACGGTCGAGACCTTGCGCCAGAGGCCGACGGTGTCGGGTCGGTGCGCGCGCTCGGGCGTGTACGAGTCCGCGTGGTGCCACGTGCCGTCCTGCAGGGCGACCGTGAAGATGTACGGAATCGAGTGGTCGAGCGTCTCGCGCGAGGCATCCGGGTCGTACTTCTGCGGGTCGTTCGCCCCGGTGCCGATCACGTTGTGCGTGTGGTGCGAGGTGTGGATCGTGATCGACTCGATGCCGTCGGGGTCGTCGAGGATCAGCGGATAGGCGTCGTGGAGCTTGCGGGCGAGGTCGATGAGCGCCTGCGCCTGGTACTCGGCCGAGTGCTCCTTCGTGTAGGAGTCGAGGATGGCGCGCTTCGCCTCGCCCGCCTCGGGCAGGGGCACGTCGTAGGTCGCCTCGGGGCCGCCGAGGAGCCAGGCGATCACTCCGTCTTCACCCTCGTAGATCGGCACGGGGCTGGTCTCGCCCCGCATGGCGCGGTCGACCGACTCGACGGCCATCTTCCCGGCGAACGCCGGCGCGTGCGCCTTCCACGTCGAGATCTCGCCCTTGCGCGACTGGCGCGTCGCGGTGGTCGTGTGCAGGGCCTGGCCGATGGCCTGGAAGATCGTCTCCTGGTCGAGGCCGAGCAGGGTGCCGATGCCGGCGGCGGCGGACGGGCCGAGGTGCGCGACGTGGTCGATCTTGTGCACGTGCAGCGTGATCGCCTTCACGAGGTCGACCTGGATCTCGTACCCGGTCGCGATGCCGCGCACCACGTCGCGGCCCGTGAGTCCGCGCGAGGCGGCGAGGTGCTGCGCCACGGCGACGATCGGCGGGATGTTGTCGCCGGGGTGCGAGTAGTCCGCCGCGAGGAAGGTGTCGTGGAAGTCGAGCTCGCGCACGGCCACGCCGTTCGCCCACGCGGCCCACTCGGGCGAGGTCCGCCGCGCGGCATCCGCACCGAACACGGTGGCGCCGTCGCCGCCGATCGAGACGGGGTGCGCGAGCGCCTGGCTGCGGGCGGCGACGACGGGCTTCCGGGCGAGGGATGCCGCGGCGACGGCGGCATTGTCGATGACGCGGTTCACGACCATGTCGACGACCTCGTCGTCGACCTCGACCGGGTCGACCGCGACGCCCGCGAGCTGCCAGGCGAGCTGGCCCTCTCGTGCGAGGTTCTCGTCGCTCCGGTGGGTACGCAGGTGGTGGATCTTCACTCGCTCACGCTATCGAACCGGGCCCCGTCGCGCCCGGTCTTGACGGCGACCTCCCTGCCGAGGCATGGGACGATGGAGGGGATGATCCCCACCGCTACCGAGCGCGTCGGCGCACGCGCGATCGACGAGATCCGGAACGACTTCCCGGCCTTCGCGGCATCCGGCGACGCCCGACCCACCGCGTACCTCGACTCGGCCGCGACGGCGCAGCGACCGACGGCCGTGCTCGACGCCGAACGCGACTACCTCGAGCACGACCTCGCGGCCGTCCACCGCGGCGCGAGCGCCGCGACCGGCCGCTCGACGACCCGCTTCGAGGAGGCTCGCGCCGACCTCGCCCGGTTCGTCGGCGCCGCCGACGACCGCGAGATCGTGTGGGCGCAGAACGCGACCGACGCGCTCAACATGGTCGCGCTCGGCATCGCCGACGCGAGCGCCGGCATCGGCGGGGCGGATGCCGCGCGCTTCGCGCTCCGGCCCGGCGACGAGATCGTGCTGACCGAGGCCGAGCACCACGCGAACCTGCTCCCGTGGCAGCGCGTCGCGCAGCGCACGGGTGCTCGGCTCGTTCCGGTGAAGGTCGACGAGCACGGGTGCTGGTCGGTCGACGACCTCGTCGCGGTGCTGACCCCGCGCACGCGCATCGTCGCGTTCGCCGAGATCTCGAACGTAACCGGACTGATCGTGCCGGTCGCCGACGTCGTCGCGGCCGTGCGGGCCCGAGCACCGCAGGCCCTCGTCGTGCTCGACGCCTGCCAGTCGGTGCCGCACCGCCCCGTCGACCTCGCGGGCTACGACGTCGACTTCGCGGCGTTCTCCGGCCACAAGATGCTCGGGCCGAACGGCATCGGCGTGCTCTACGGGCGCGCCGAGCTGCTCGACGCGCTGCCGCCGGCCCGCACGGGCGGCTCGACGATCACGCGCGTGACGTTCGACTCGGCCGAGTTCCTCCCTGCGCCGCAGCGCTTCGAGGCCGGCACGCAGCCGGTGTCGCAGGCGATCGGGCTGGCGGCGGCCGCCCGCTACCTCGAGGGGATGGGCATGGATGCCGTCGCGGCCCACGAGGACGCGTTCGCCGAGCGCGTGGTCGAGGGCGTCGCGGGCATCCCCGGCGTCCGCATCGTCGGCCCGCAGGCCGGGCACGCACGCGCCGGTCTCGTGAGCGTCGCCGTCGACGGCGTGCACGCGCACGACGTCGGGCAGTTCCTCGACGACGCGGGCCTCGTCGTGCGCGTGGGCCACCACTGCGCGCAGCCGCTGCACCGTGCGCTCGGGCTCACCGCGACGACGCGCGCGAGCGCGCACGTCTACACGACCGCGGAGGAGGCCGACCGGTTCGTCGCCGCGCTCGGCGAGGTCCGCAGCTTCTTCGGACTCGGAACGGGAGCCGCGTGATGTCGAACCTCGACGGCCTCTACCAGGAGATCATCCTCGACCACGCGAAGGCGCGGCACGGCGACGGACCGCTCGAGGGCGCCGACGCCGAGCACCACGAGTACAACCCGACCTGCGGCGACGAGATCACCCTCCGGGTGAAGCTCGACGGCGCGCGCGAGCGCATCGACGCGGTCGCCTGGCAGGGCGACGGATGCAGCATCTCCATGGCGTCGGCGTCGGTGCTCACCGACCTCATGGCCGGTCGGCCGGTCGACGAGGCGCTCGGCCTCGCCGAGGAGTTCCGCGCCATGCTGCGCTCGAAAGGCGAGGGCGTGCCCGACGAGGACGTGCTCGGCGACGCGATCGCGTTCCACGGCGTCTCGAAGTACGTCATGCGCATCAAGTGCGCGATGCTCTCGTGGGTCGCGCTCGAGGCGGCGGTCGCGAAGGCGCGCTGAGCGCGGGGGCGGGGTCTCGATACGGGCGCTTCGCGTCCTACTCGACCGCCGGGGTCGGGGTCTCGATACGGGCGCTTCGCGTCCTACTCGACCAGCGGGGGTCACATGCCCGGAACCGCCTGCGCGGCATGCACCTCGATCTCGCACCCGCCGGGCATCTTCAGGTGCGGATGCACCTTCGCCAGCGCGAGCGCCGCGTCCATGTCCTCGGCTTCGATGATCGTGTAGCCGCTGACCTCGCGTGTGCTCGGCGCGGTCGAGCCGTCGGAACTCACGCGGACGCCCTCCGCGAGCGGCGTGCCGAAGTCGACCATGTCGCCGCCGACCTTCGCCGCCCACTCCATCCACTCGCCCATCACGGCGGCGGTCTGCTCGTCGGTCGGCGGGGTGGCATCGGCGGGGCTCATCGGGGCGTGGTAGATGAACACGAAACGT
Source organism: Agromyces luteolus (assembly GCF_009729855.1). Taxonomy (GTDB): domain Bacteria; phylum Actinomycetota; class Actinomycetes; order Actinomycetales; family Microbacteriaceae; genus Agromyces; species Agromyces luteolus. Next base: position 163,824 of record NZ_WODA01000002.1, read on the forward strand.
GACATGGTGTCGGTCCTCTCGGAATCGGTGGCGGGCTTCCGGTCGGGAGCCCGGGGTGCCGGCGACGGCGCCGGTACGGGGCGGGGGTCAGCCGGTCGACGGCTCGAAGACGGCGGCGATGGATTCGAGGCATCCGCGCCAGCCGTCGCCGTGCCGTTCGGCCGACTCGGTCGACGAGAAGCGCGTGTGGGTGATCCGGACGCTGGTGCCCTCGTCGGCGTCGGCGAAGCGCACCTCGACGAGCGTCTCCTCGTCGGTTCCGTCCCACCGCCAGGTGAAGCTCAGCCGGTCGATGGGATCGACGTCGACGTACGTGCCCGAGGTGGCGTAGACCGCGTCGGGGCCGTGCATCTCGAAGCGGTAGGCTCCGCCGGGTCGCGGGTCGATCGTGGCGACGGTCTCCCCGTACTCGGAGACCGAGGGGCGCATCCAGCGCGCCGCGTGCGCGGCATCCGTCCAGAGCGACCACATGGTCGATCGGTCGATCGCGAACGTGCGCTCGATGTCGAAGACGGCGTCAGGCATCGTGGTCGTCCTCCATCGTGGAGATGTACGAGTCGAGGGCGTCGAGCCGGGCGGTCCAGTACTCGCGTGCGCGGACGATCCACTGCTGCGCTTCGATCAGCGCCATGGTGTCGAGCACGAGCCGACGCTCCCGGCCGTCGCCCACGCGACGGACGAGCCCGGCCTTCTCGAGGGCCGCGGTGTGCTTGTTGAGCAGTTGCGGTGAGACGCCGCGGTCGGCGGCGACCTGCGACATGCGCGGCGAGTCGGTCCTCGCGGCGAGGTAGACGACGAGGTCGCGTCGGGACCGATGCGAGAGCGCCGCGAAGACCGCGTCGAGGCGGTCGGCGTCCCCCTCCGTCCGGGCCTGCAGGCCTCCGTCGCCCATCGAGTAAACCATATGGTTTATTATTCGCCGGACGAAGGCGCCGCACAACCCCCTGTGACGACCGGGTCTCGATACGGGCGCTTCGCGTCCTACTCGACCACCGGGGGCGGGTCTCGATACGGGCGCTTCGCGTCCTACTCGACCACCGGGAGCGGGGTCTCGATACGGGCGCTTCGCGTCCTACTCGACCACCAGGGGCCGGGCGCGTCTCGGCCTACTCGACCACCGGGGGCGGGGCGTCCCAGACGGGGTCGTGCAGCTGCTCCCGGAGCACGCGAGCGGGCAGGCCCGGCGGCACGTCGTCGAGCGTCGGCGGATCCCACTTCGGCGAGCGGTCCTTGTCGATGACCTGCGCGCGGATGCCCTCGTGCAGGTCGTGCTGCCCGATGAACCACGACACGGCGCGGAACTCCTGCTCGAGCGCGTCCTCGAGGCTCGGCAGCGTGCGGGCGCGGCGCACCGCCTCGAGCGTGACGGCGAGCGCCGTGGGCGAGAGCGTCTCGAGCTCGTCGGCGGCCGCCGCCGCATAGGCGTGAGCGGGCTGGTCGGCCGGATGCGGGGACCCGTCGCCCGCGCCGGGCGCGCCCCACGCGGCATCCGCTCGCCCCTCGGCGAACGCCCGCAGGCGGTCGATGATGCCGTGCACGGTCGGCGCGGAGAAGCACGCGTCGACCCATGGACGTGCCGCCGCCAGCGCGGACGGTCCGGGCGTCTCGTCGAAGAGCATGACGATCTCCGCCGGCGTGCCGGGGTCGGCGCGCTCCTCGAGCGCCTGGAGCAGGTGCGGGATGCTCGCGCTCGGCACGAACACGTCGGCGAAGCCGGCGTGGATGGCGTCGGCGGCGTCCATGGTCCGGGCGTTCAGGGCGAGGTGGATGCCGAGCTCGCCGGGCGCCCGGCCGAGCAGCCAGGTGCCGCCGACGTCGGGCGTGAAGCCGATGCGGGTCTCGGGCATCGCGACGCGCGAGCGCTCGGTGACGACGCGGATCGACGCGTGCCCGGCGAGCCCGATGCCGCCGCCCATGGTGATGCCGTCCATGATCGCGATGACGGGCTTCGGGTAGCGCGCGATCGCCGAGTTCAGGCGATACTCGTCGCGGAAGAAGCGCAGCGCCTCGGCGACGTGCCCGCCCGTGGCGTACAGGTAGAGCTCGCGGATGTCGCCGCCCGCGCAGAACCCGCGCTCGCCCGCGCCGTCGAGCACGACCGTCGAGACCTCGGGGTCGTGCCGCCACGCGTCGAACACGGCGGTGAGCGCGCGGATCATCTCGTAGCTCAGCGCGTTCAGCGCCTGCGGCCGTTCGAGCGTCAGGTGGCCGACGCCGTCGGCGACGCTCGCGGAGATGTGCTCGCTCACGGTGCAACGGTAGCGGCATCCCCTCGCGCCGCGTAGCGTCGGCCGGGGGAGGAACCATGATCGAATCCGCGTTCCCGATCGTCGAGGTGCCCGACATGGAGGCCGCGCTGCGGTTCTACCGCGACGGGCTCGGCGCCACCGTGACGTACCGCTACCCGCCCGAGGGCGAGCCGCTGTTCGCGACGCTGCAGGCGGGGTCGTCGCAGGTCGGGCTCGGCCTCGCCGACGGGGCGACGGCGGGCGAAGGCGCCGGCATCCTGCTCTGGTTCTACGTCGACGACGTCGATGCGGTCACCACCTCGCTCGCCGAGGCCGGGTTCCTCGTGGTCGAGGAGCCGAGCGACAGCGACTGGGGCGAGCGCGTCTCGCTCGTGACCGATCCGTTCGGCACGCGCGTGCGGCTCGGGCAGCCGATCGCGCCGCCGCCCGACGAGGAGTAGGCCGGACGGCCGGCTCAGCCGGCGTCGAGCACGACGACCTCGACGTCGGCGCGATGCACGAACCCGAGCCGTTCGTACAGGGCGACGGCGGGCCGGTTCCGCGCGTAGGCGTGCAGGAACGGGGTCTCGCTGCGGGCGAGGATGCGCCGGGCCACCGCGATGCTGAGCGCGGCGGCGAGCCCGCGGCCGCGATGATCGGGATGCGTGCAGACGCCGCTGACCTCGGTGTGCCCGTCGGGCCGCATGCGCTCGCCCGCCATCGCGACGAGGGCGCCGGTCGTGGGCTCGCGCACGCCGACGAAGCCGCCGAGCTCGTGCGTGCGGGCCTCGAACGGTCCGGGCTCGGTCAGGCGGGCGAGGGCGAGCATCTCGGGCGCGTCCGACGCGCCGAGCTCGAGCAGGGTCGGTGCCGACGACGGATGCCTCGGCTCGGCCAGGCGGTCGAGCACCAGCTGCACGCCCGGCGCGCGCAGCCGCTCGACGGTGCCGGGCGGCACCGGCGCCGGCGCCGCCTGCAGCAGGACGACGCGACCGTGCGCCCGGACGAGCGCGGCGAGCGCCTCGAGCTGATCGGGGTCGTCGTCTCCGATCGCCGCGAACGGGCCGACCGCCGGGTCGTACCGCACCGCCGGCCCGTCGCCGATCGCGAATCCGCGCTGGCGGCCGGTGAGCGCGCTCCACGCGGGTCGGTCGAGCGGATGCCGCGTCACGACACCCCCTCCGCACCCGGCGTCGCCGGCGCCACCGGCGCCGCGTGCTCGGCCGTCGTCGCGAGTTCGGCGGCACGGCGATCCAGGGGCCGGTCGTCGAGTCGGCGTTCGAGCCCCGCGACCTGCTCGAGGAGCGAACCCTCGAGTCCTCCGCACGCCTCCGCCACCGCGGCGTCGATCCGGGGCCACAGGTCGCGGCGGGCGCGCTCGACGAGTGCGGCGCCGGCGGCCGTGAGCGCGACGGTCCGCCGTCGGCGGTCGTCGCCGTCGGCCGCGACCGTGACGAGGCCGAGGTCGGCGAGGCTCGTGACGGTGCGCGTGACCCCGGGCTGGGCGACGCCGAGCTGCTCGGCCAGCTCACCCACGGACGCCGGCGCGCGATCGAGCGAGGCGAGCACGGGGAACCAGCTCGCCGGGATGTCGGCGCCCTCGGCGCGGATGAACCGGGAGGTCTCGGACTGCAGTCGCTCTCCGAGCCGCTTGAGCCGCGACCCGAGTGTCAGGTGCCCGAGTCGTGCCACGAGGTCTTCCGCCATGCCCGCCTCCCGCCTCCTCATTCGATAACAGGTTATATAGCAGCATATGGACGCGCAAGCCCACGGGCGTAGGATCGCCCTCGTGGTCCCCGCATCCAACCTCTGGGCGTTCGTGCTGGCCTCGGTGGTGCTCATCGTCATCCCCGGGCCGAGCGTGCTGTTCGTCATCGGGCGGTCGCTCGCGCTGGGACGCATGGGCGGCCTGCTGAGCGTCCTCGGGAACGCGATCGGCATGCTGCCGCTCGTCGCGGCCGTCGCGCTCGGCGTGGGCACGGTCGTCGCCCAGTCGGTGGCCCTGTTCACGGCGCTCAAGATCGCGGGTGCGCTGTACCTCGTCTACCTCGGCGTGCAGGCGATCCGTCACCGAGCGGATGCCGCGGACGCCGTCGCGCGCCAGGTCGCGCCCCGGTCCCCGTGGCGCCTGCTCGGCGAGGGCGTCGTCGTCGGCGTCACGAACCCCAAGACGATCGCGTTCTTCGTCGCGGTGCTGCCGCAGTTCGTCGACTTCCACGCCGGAGCCATCCCCATGCAGCTGGCGATGCTCGGTACGGCGTTCGTGGTGCTCGCGCTCGCGTGCGACTCGGCCTGGGCGCTCGCGGCCGGGACGGCTCGCGACTGGTTCGCGCGATCGCCGCGCCGGGCCTCGCACCTCGCGGCCTCGGGCGGCGTCATGATGATCGGCCTCGGCGGAGTGCTGGCGCTGTCGGGGAACAAGCACTAGAACGGTCGGTGGAGCGGGGCCGGCACCCGGGATCGGAGGAGTCATGGCCAAGGCGAAGCAGTGGAGCGACCTCAGTCGGGGTCAGCAGGTCAGGGGGATCGTCGGCGCCGTCATCCAGTTGGCGCTCGCGTCCGCCGCATGGGCCGACCTGGCCAAGCGCGACGAGAAGGACGTGAACGGACGCAAGTGGGTCTGGGCGGTCGTCATCGCCGTGAACTACATCGGGCCGATCTCGTACTTCCTGTTCGGTCGACGCGTCGACTGACGCGACGACCGCTCAGTCGCGGTTGACGGTGCCGATGAGGATCCCACGCGCGAGCGCGTGCGTGAAGCAGCGGATGCCGAGGACCGCGGGCGTCGACGCCGGGTCGAGGTCGAGGCTCGGCACGTCGAGGGCGTGCACCACGAACACGTAGCGATGCACCCCCGTGCCGCGCGGCGGCGCCGCGCCGCCGAAGCCGCGATCGCCGTCCTCATTGGCCAGCACCATCGACCCCTCGGGCAGCGGCGGCCCGCCGGGCGTCCCGACGCCGGCGTCGAGGCTCGTGGTCTCGAGCGGCAGGTTCAGCACGGCCCAGTGCCACCAGCCCGACCCCGTCGGCGCGTCCGGATCGAGGCAGGTCACGGCGAAGCCGCGCGTGCGCTCGGGGAATCCGCTCCACGACAGCTGCGGCGAGCGGTCGACCCCACCCGCGCCATGGCTCCACTGCGGCCGCGCGAGCGGCCCGCCGTCGTCGAAGTCCGTGCTGGTCACGGTGAAGGAGTCCACGGGTCGGAGTCGCTGCAACGCTCCGTAGGGGTCCACGTCGAGCATGCGCGATCCTCCTGCTCGGTCGACGGTCGGCCTGTCGCTGACCGGGTGGTTGTGCGGGCAGGGTACGTCCGACGCGGATGCCGCCGCCCGCGCACACGCCGCGTCGCGGCATCCGCCCAGCCTGCACCCCTAGGATCTCGGGGTGCCGACGCCCAAGATCCTGCTGTTCTACGCCTTCACGCCGCTCGCCGACCCCGACGCGATCCGGCTGTGGCAGCGCGACTTGGCCGAGGGGCTCGGCCTGCGCGGGCGCGTGCTCGTCTCGAAGGACGGCCTGAACGGCACCCTCGGCGGCGAGATGGGCGCGCTCAAGCGCTACCTGCGGAAGACCAAGGAGTACGCGGGCTTCCGCGGGCTGGACGTGAAGTGGAGCGAGGGCACCGGACTCGACGACGACCTGCGGAGCGTCGACTTCCCGAAGCTCAGCGTCAAGGTGCGCGACGAGATCGTCTCCTTCGGCGCGCCCGGCGAGCTCGTCGTCGACGAGTCGGGCGTGGTCGGGGGCGGCGCGCGGCTCTCGCCGGAAGCGCTGCACGCCCTGGTCGCGGAGCGCGGCGACGAGGTGGTCTTCTTCGACGGCCGCAACGCGGTCGAGGCCGCGATCGGACGCTTCCGCGACGCCATCGTCCCGCCGACCGAGACGACGCGCGACTTCGTCGGACTGCTCGACTCGGGCGCGTACGACCACCTGAAGGGTCGCCCGGTCGTGACGTACTGCACGGGCGGCATCCGCTGCGAGGTGCTCTCGAGCCTCATGGCGAACCGCGGCTTCGGCGAGGTGTACCAGCTCGAGGGCGGCATCGTGCGATACGGCGAGCGCTTCGGCGACGACGGGCTGTGGGAGGGCTCGCTCTACGTCTTCGACGGGCGCGGGTCGGTCGACTTCAGCGACCACGCCACGATCGTCGGCGTCTGCGAGGGCTGCGGCGCGGCGACCAACCGCACGGTGAACTGCACGGATGCCTCGTGCCGCGCGCAGCTCGTGCGCTGCGAGGCGTGCACGCCCGCGTGGTGCGCCGAGCACGCGGCATCCGTCGCCTGACGCGCCCGCGCGGCAGCCCGCAGCGGAACTCGCCTCACCGGCTCGCCGAACGCTCCCGACGCCCGCGCCGCGTGCGCGACTGCCGCGCGAACGCGCGCGCGTCACGGCTCGAGAGCGCGAGCAGCAGCAGGATGTCGAGCGCGACGGTGACGAACGTCGTCCGAACGGTGACCTCGGCCGAACCGGTGAACGACTCGATCGCCGTGCCCGTGATGCTGATCGTCGCGAAGAGCATCACCGCGATGCGCGAGAAGTTGCCGCCGGCCCAGATCCGCCAGGCGAACACGGCCTGGATCGCCAGTGAGATGCCGAAGAAGACGACCACCGCGACGAGGGCACCTCGCGCGACCGCGAGCGAGTCCGGGTCGGACGACGCGTCGATGCCGAGCTCCTCCCGGAGCACCTGGTCCCACTGGAGCGCGACCGCGGCGACCCAGACGATGCCGGCGAGGACGCGGAGGACGACGACCACGACGCCGAACGCGGTCGCGCTCGGCCGGGGCATCCGCCGCACGGGCTCGCGTTCGGCCAATCGCAGCGGCGATTCGAACGCCGCCCGCTTCTCGACGGGCTCGGTTCCCCCGACGGGCGAGGCGACGGGGCGTGAGGCTGCGACGGATGCCTCGGCCTCGCCGGTCGCCGAGCGCGTCGGAGCGGGCTCGGCCGCGGGCTCGGCCTCGGTCGGTGCGCCCACCCGCACGACGGGCAGGTCGCCGTCGGTGCGGATCGTGTCGCCGCCGCCGTTGCGCGAGTGGTACCCGGTCGAGAAGTCGCGGAGGACCTCGACGTGGATGCTCGGATCGGCCGCGACGAGCGTGGCGATGATGTGGTCGCGTTCGACGTCGATGTCGGCGTCGATCTTGTGCGTGACCTGGAGCGTGAACAGCGAGAAGCCCACCGATCGGTCGAACGTGCCGGCCGCCAGCCAGTCGACCCGGCGCCCGCCGGGCAGGAGCCAGCCGTCGGGCGTGCGCCAGAACCGCACGTGGTGGCGCTTGGCCGGGTTGCCCGCGACCTCCTGCTGGTAGGCGAAGTCCTGCTTCATGCCGAAGAGGAACAGCGGGCTCACCGGCGCCTCGTCGTAGCTGCGCCGCGTGATCGTCGACGTGATGATGCGCCGGCTCGACGCGAGCGTCACGTCGTCGGCGCGCGTCCAGCCCGCGGCCCGCATCGCGGCGTGCAGCGCCTCCTCGTCGCCGTCGAACGCGAGGTTGACGGGGTCGCCGAGCAGGCCGTCGCTGGTGCGCGTGCGGCCGATGAAGTAGTCGGGCACGTAGATCGTCGTGAGGATGCGGTGCAGGCGCGGGAGCACGAGGTAGGCCAGCACGAGCCAGAACACGAGGAAGAAGCCGATGCCCGCCCAGCCGAACTCGAACGACTGGTTGAAGATCAGCCACGCGAGCCAGACCGATGCGGCGCCGGCGAACACGAAGAAGAACCCGTCGAGCAGGCTCGTGAACGACGTGCGCGGCGGCAGCGGCGGAGGCGGCTTCTCGTCCGCGACATCCGCCCGCATGCCTGCATGCTAGCGCCAGTCACCGCGTGGCCGACCGGGCCGTGAGCGCGTCTCGCCGCGGCAGCGATCCTCACGCCGGCGACATCCTCGCCGCCCGAGCAGGGAGAAAGGTATCCCCGGGCTACCTTTCTCCCACCTCCGAGGGCGGGAACGTCTCGCGCGGGCGGCCCGGGACGCTCAGGCGGGACGGAAGCCCGACGTCTCGGGCGGCGGCGCGTGCCGGATCATGAGGTGCCGCGTGACCGAGTAGTCGAGCAGCGGCTCGAGCGACATGTCCTTGCCGAAGCCGGAGCCCTTGACCCCGCCGTGCGGGGCCTCGGAGGCGATCGGCAGGTGGTCGTTGACCCACGTGACGCCGACGTCGAGCGACTGGCTGACGCGCATCGCCCGGGCGACGTCCGAGGTCCAGACCGACGACGCGAGCCCGTAGGCGCTGTCGTTGGCGAGGCGGATGCCGTCGGCCTCGCCGTCGAACGGCAGGGCGACGAGCACGGGCCCGAAGACCTCGCCCTGCACGATCTCCGACGACTGGGCGGCGCCCACGAGGAGGGTCGGCGCGTAGTACGACCCGGTGCGGTCGATCGCGTGGCCGCCGACCAGGGCCTCCGCGCCCTCGGCGACGGCCCGCGAGACGAACCCGTCGACGCGGTCACGGTGCCCGCGCGAGATGAGCGGGCCGATGTGCGTGTCGGCGTCCATCGGGTCGCCCGCGACGACGCCCGCGAGTGCCTGCCGCAGCGCGGCGACGCCGTCGTCGAACACCGACCGCTCGAGGTAGACGCGCGTGGCGGCCGTGCAGTCCTGGCCCGTGTTGTAGGTCGCGCCGAGCGCGACCGCCTGCGCCATCGCGCCGAGGTCGGCGTCCGCGAACACGATCACGGGCGCCTTGCCGCCGAGCTCGAGGTGCACGCGCTTGACGCCCTCGACGGCGCCGCGCATGACGGCCTTGCCGGTCTGCGTCGACCCGGTGACGCTCACCATGTCGACCTCGCGGTGCGCGACGAGCGCCTGGCCGACCTCGGCGTCGCCCGTGACGACGTTGAAGAGGCCCGCGGGCAGTCCCGCCTCGACGGCGAGTTCGGCGAGGCGGAGCGTCGTGCGCGGGGTCGCGGGCGCGGGCTTCACGATCACCGCGTTGCCCGCGGCGAGCGCGGGCCCCGCCTTCCAGATCGCCATGATGAGCGGGAAGTTCCACGGCGTGATGCCCGCGACGACGCCGACCGGCCGGCGGGTGAGGATCGAGGTGTAGCCGTTCGAGAAGGAGCCGGCGCCCGTGCCGTCGAGGGAGCGTGCTGCACCTGCGAAGAACCGAAGGTTGTCGATGGCGAACGGGAGCTCGCCGTCGAACGCGGTCGTCCACGGCTTGCCCGAGTCCTCGACCTCGAGCGTCGCGAGGTGCTCGGCGTCGGCCTCGATCGCGTCGGCGAGGCGGAGCAGCGCGAGCGAGCGCTCCCCGGGCGTCTTCGCGGCCCAGTCGGGCTGGGCGGCGCGGGCCGCGGCGGCGGCCTCGTCGACGTCGGCGAGGCCCGACTCGCGGTAGGCCGCGACCTCCTCCTCGCTCGCCGGGTTCACGATGACGGCGTCGCCGCCCGTGCCGGCGCGGTACTCGCCGATGAAGGTGCCGGTGGTGGTCATGGAGTGGTGCCTTTCAGGAGTTGAAGCCGAGGCCGAAGCGGTCGAGGGTGCGCAGCCACAGGTTGCGGCGGCCCTCGTGGGCGTCGGCGGCGAGGATGCTGCGGCGCGTGTACTGGATGATCGGGTTCCGGAACGGCTCGGGCGGGACGGGGAACGGCCGCCGGCGCACGATGTCGTAGCGGAGGCGCGAGGTCGGCTCGCCCGCGAGGAGGTCGAGGGCGACATCCGCACTGAACCGGGAGGCGCCGACCCCGAGGCCGGTGTGCCCGACCGCGTAGGCGACGCGTCCGCCGCGGGCCGTGCCGTAGGCGGCCGTGAACCGGGTCGTCGAGTCGATCGGCCCGGCCCAGCGGTGCGTGAAGCGAACGCCCTCGAGCTGCGGGAACGTCTCGGCGAAGTGCCGTGCGAGCAGCGCGTGCGATCCGCCCTGCTGCTCGTAGGCCGCGTCGACGCGGCCACCGCGGTGGTAGACCGCGTCCCAGCCGCCGAAGAGGATCCGCCCGTCGGCGGTGGGCCGGTAGTAGTGGAACTGGTTGCCGGCGTCGGTGAGCCCCTGCCCCTCCGCCCAGCCGATCGACTCGCGCTGCGCGGCGGTGAGCGGCTCGGTCATGAGCACGTGGTCGTAGAGCGGCATGATGTACGACCCGAGGCGCCTGAGCGGCGCCGGGTAGGCGGCCGTCGCGACGATCGCCCCGCGCGCGACCACCTCGCCGCCGTCGGTGCGCACCACGACCCCCCCGCCGGAGCGGTCGATCCCGGTCACGCGCGACCCGTCGTTGATCCGCACGCCGCGCCGCTCGAGCTCGGCCGCCATGCCCCACGCGAGCCGCGCCGGGTCGACGAGCACCGTGCCCGTGCGGTCGCGGAGCCCGGCCAGGTAGGTCGGCGAGTGCACGTCGGCCTGCACCTCGTCGCGCGACTGCAGCTCGAGTGCGACGCCGTGGCGGGCGCCGAGCTCGGCCGCCTCGCGGAGGCCCGCGACCTGCCACTCCTCGACCGCGAGCGTGGTCTTGCCGACCCGCCGCAGGTCGCAGTCGATGCCCGCCGCCTCGATCGTCGCGACGAGGTCGGCGAGGTTCCGCTCGCCCTCCTCGTGCAGCGCGCCGACCTGGTCGGGCCACACCATGGTGCCGTGGGCGAGCCCGTGCGTGAGCGACGACGCGACGAACCCGCCGTTGCGGCCGCTGGCCCCGTAGCCGACGCGCTCGGCCTCGAGCACGACGACGGATGCCGCCTCCCCGCGCTCGAGCGCCCGCCACGCCGCCCACAGGCCCGTGAACCCGGCACCCACGACGACGAGGTCGGCCTCGTGCCGGCCGGCGAGGGCCGGGCGCTCGGCCGGCGCGTCGGGACGGTCGGTCCAGTACGGCCTGGGCGCGGCGTCCGAGATCGCCGCGGCCGCGGCATCCGTCATCGAAGGGCTCACTCGGCCCCCGACGCGCCCGAGCCGACGCCGGCGCCGACCGGGAGCCCGACGCCCGCGATGATCTCGGCGGCCTTCGCGACGCCGTGACGCGAGCGGATGGCGGCGCCCGCCGCCTCGGAACGGGCGTGGAGCGCGTCGTCGGCGAGGAGCTCCGTGACCGCTGCACGGAGCTCGTCGGCCGTGAAGCCGTAGGTGTCGAGGCGGCGGCCGTAGCCCTGCTCGTCGACGCGCTGGGCGTTGTCGTACTGGTCCCAGAAGAGCGGCAGCAGGATCATCGGCTTGCCGAAGTGCATGGCCTCGGTCGTCGTGTTGTTGCCGCCGTGCGTGATCACGAGGTCGGCGAGCGGCAGCAGCTTCGTCTGCGGCAGGAACTCGGCGCCCCACATGTTGCCGGCGAGCTCGAACTCGTCGTGCAGCGGACCCTTCGAGACGATGACGTTCACGGGCACGTCGGCGAGCGCGTCGATGACGCGCTGCATCAGCTCGACGTCGGCCGAGCCGAGCGAGCCGAGGCTGAAGTAGACGAGCGGCCGGCTGCCGTCGGTGAACGAGGCGGGCAGGTCGGCCGGCTCCTGCTCGGTCTCGCGCACCGAGGAGTCGAGGCGGTGCCAGGTCTCGTCGAGCGGGCGCACGTCGGTGTAGTCGAGCTCTTCGGGGTAGACGTAGAGGTTCGCGTCGCCCGTGTGGATGAACTCGAGGTCGGGCAGCGGCGCGGCGCCCTGCTCCTGCACCCACGCGTCGAACGACTCCCAGAGCGGCCGATGCGTGCGCTCGTACTCGGCGCGGAACGCCGCCCAGCCCTCGCGGTCGTCCTTGCCGAGGCCCGAGAACACCGGCGCGATGTCGTCACCCGGAACCTCGAGCGGGTTGCAGCTCATGATGCGCACGAACGGCACGCCGGCGGTCACGAGCGCGGGGAAGGCGAGCACGTTGTCCTCGATGATGACGTCGGGCCGAACGCGGCCGATGATCGCCTTCAGCTGCGGCTCGCAGTACTTCGCGCCGTTGACGAGCTCCTCCCAGATCGGGAGCGTCACGGTCTCCAGCTGCTCGGCGGTCGTCTTCCGGAACTCCGGCGCGACCTCCTTGATGTAGTCCTTCCAGAACTGGCCCGCGTCCTGCTCGGCCTCCTCCTCGCCCTCGACCGGCTCGGGGGCCGGCGCCAGGTCGACGAGGTCCTCCTCGAAGCCCAGCGCGGTGAGCTTGCCCTGCCACGACCGCTCCGCGGCGAAGACCACGCGGTGCCCCTGCTTCAGCAGCTCGTTGGCGATGCCGATGCAGTTGTTGGTCGGCCCGTAGGCGCTCTCGGGCATGAAGAGGAAGGTGCGGCGAGCGTCGGTCATGGCGACTCCGTTCATCGATTCTTTGCAGCAGGTTATAGAGAATTCAGCACACCCGGAACCCTGTTTCACAGGGACGATCCGGGCTAACATTGCGGGGCAGTGCAGACAATCTGTCCGCTCGGGAGGGAGCACGATGGCGAGGCCCAAGCGGCAGGAGGAGCGGCGCAGCCAGCTGGTGGCGGCGGCGCAGCGCGCGATCGCGGCGCACGGCCCCGACGGGGCGCGCCTCAACCGCGTGGCGGAGGAGGCGGGGCTCACCTCCGGCGCGGTGCTGTACTACTACCCCGACATCGACGAGCTCATGTTCGAGGCGAACCGGGCCGGCATGGAGCGCTTCTACGAGGGCCGCGTCCGCATGCTCGAGGGGCTGCCCGACGACCCCGTGGTGCGCCTCGTCGCGCTCATCGACTCCGGCCTGCCGAGCGGCTCCGACGACACCGAGGTGCGCCTGCTCTGCGAGCTCGGCGGGTCGGCCGGGCGCAACCCGCTCATGGCGTCGCTGCTCACGACGCTCTACGACCGCCAGGTCGGCATGTACCAGGTCGTGCTCGAGCAGGGTGCCGCGCGCGGGTTGTTCGCGCTCGCGCAGCCGACGCTCGTCATCGCGCGCAACCTCGTCGCGCTGGAGGACGCGTACGGCTACCGCATCGTCGCGAAGCACCCGACGCTCGACCGCGCCGCGGCGGCCGAGCTCCTGCGCGAGTACGCGCGACTGGCGACGGGTCACGCGCTGACGTCCTGAGATCGGGGCGGGGCGGATGCCGCGGGCACGCCGGTCGCGTTGCCCGCCGCCTCGTCCATGTCCGCCGCGGCCGCGGCATCCGTCACCGGGATCGCCGTCGTCGGGATCGTCGTGCCGTACGACGGCGGCTGCGACGGATCGCGCGGCACCGCCGTCGCGCGCCCGAAGGTGACGCCGACGTCGGCGCCGCGCGCGAGCCGGGTCGCGCCGTGCACGCTCGCGAGGAGCGGCGCCGGAAGCCCCGGGACCTCGACCGAGATCGTCGACGCCCCGCCGAGGAAGTACGTGTCGACGACCGTGCCGCGCAGCCCGCCGGAGACCTCCGTGCCGACGGTCACGTCCTCCGGGCGCACGACCGCGGTCGCGGGCGACCCCGCGGCGAGCCCATGCGATGCGGGCACGGGCCCGAGGCCGGGCACGGCCACGCCGTCGGCCGTCGCCTCGCCGTCGAGGAGGTTGGCGGTGCCGATGAACGCGGCGACGAACCGGGAGGCGGGCTCGGCGTAGAGCTCCTGCGGGGTCGCGAGCTGCTCGAGGCGCCCCTCGTTGAGCACCGCGATGCGATCGGCCATCGACATGGCCTCCTCCTGGTCGTGCGTGACGACGACGAACGTGAGGCCGACCTCGTGCTGGAGGCGCTTGAGCTCGAGCTGCATCGACGCGCGCACCTGCCGGTCGAGCGCCGACAGCGGCTCGTCGAGCAGCAGCAGCTTCGGACGCTTGATGATCGCGCGCGCGAGCGCGACGCGCTGCCGCTGGCCGCCCGAGAGCTGCGATGGACGACGCTTGGCGAGGTGCCCGAGCCGCACGACCTCCATGACCTCGCCGACGCGCGCGCGGATCTCGGCGCGCCCGACGCCCTCGGCCTCGAGCCCGTAGGCGATGTTCTTCTCGACCGACAGGTGCGGGAACAGCGCGTAGCTCTGGAACATCATGTTCACGGGGCGCTTGTGCGCGGGCAGCGGCAGCAGGTCGAGGCCGTCGACCGTGATGCGCCCGGCGGCGGGCGTCTCGAAGCCGGCGATCGAGCGCAGCAGCGTGGTCTTGCCGCAGCCCGACGGCCCGAGCAGCGCGAAGAACTCGTTGTGGGCGATGTCGAGCGAGATGTCGTGCAGGGCGACGGTGTCGCCGTACACGGCGCGGACGCCGTCGACGCGGAGCAGGGGTTCGGCGGTCATCGTGAGGTTCCTGTCAGTCGGGTGAGGCGCTGCGCCGAGATCACCGCGACGATGCTCACGAGCAGCAGGAGGGTGGCCAGGGCGTTCACCTCGGGCGTGACGCCGAAGCGCACCATGGAGTAGATGACGATCGGCAGCGTCGGCTGCGTCGGCGCGGTCGTGAAGAACGCGATGACGAACTCGTCGAGCGAGAGCGTGAAGGCGAGCAGGGCCCCCGCGACGATGCCGGGCGCGAGCTGCGGCAGCGTGACGCGCAGGAACGTCTTCGCCGGCCCCATCCCGAGGTCGCGCGAGGCCTCCTCGAGGCTCGGGTCGAGGTTCGCCATGCGCGCCAGCACGATCGCCGTGACGAACGCGGTCGCGAAGACGCCGTGCGCGAGGATCACCGAGTGCAGCCCGAGCGTGAAGCTCAGCAGCGAGAAGAACGTGAGCAGCCCGATGCCGAGCAGCAGGTCGGGCAGGATCGCGGGCGCGATCGCGAACGCCCGGATGAGCCCGCCGCGGGTGTAGTGGTGGATGCCGTAGGCCAGCAGCGTGCCGAGCACGGTCGCGATGAGCGTCGCCCCGGTCGCGACGATGAGCGTGTTCGCGAGGCCCTGCATCATGGCCCCGTCGGCGAAGAGCTCCGGGTACCAGCGCAGCGAGAACCCCGTCCAGACGAACAGGTTCCGCGACTCGTTGAAGCTCATCACGACGACGACGAGGATCGGCAGGTACAGGAAGACGTAGCCGAGCCACAGGGGCACGAGGATGCCGCGGGGCCTGCCGCGACGCGGTCGTGACGTGACCGGCGCGGGCGCGGCATCCGTCATCGCCGACACCGACTCGTCGGCGCGATCGGTCGAGGGTGCGGTCGCCTCAGCCACGGCGCGGTCCTTCCGTGACGCGGCGCGAGACCGCCGCCTGGATCACGATGACGACGACGAGCAGCATCGTGAGCACGAGCGCGAGCGTCGCGCCGAACGGCCAGTCGCGCGCCTCGTAGAACTGGTCGCGCACGAGGTTGCCGACCATGACGGTCTTGCCGCCGCCGATGAGCTCGGGGATCACGAAGTTCGACA
The DNA here is from genome assembly GCF_009729855.1 of Agromyces luteolus. Classification (GTDB taxonomy): domain Bacteria; phylum Actinomycetota; class Actinomycetes; order Actinomycetales; family Microbacteriaceae; genus Agromyces; species Agromyces luteolus. The sequence continues at coordinate 179,237 of NZ_WODA01000002.1, forward strand.
TCGCCGGGACGAAGACGAAGATGCAGCCGGTGAGCGCACCCGGCAGCGACAGCGGCAGCGTGACCGTGCGGAACGCGCGCCACGGCGAGGCGCCGAGGTTCGTCGCGGCCTCGCGGAGCGAGGGGTCGAGCTGCTGGAGCGACGCGTAGAGCGGCAGCACCATGAGCGGCAGGTACATGTAGAGGAGCCCGACGACGATCGCCTGCGGCGTGTAGAGCATCGAGATCGGCTCGTCGGTGATGCCGATCGCCTGCAGCCACTGGTTCACGAAGCCCGCGTTGTTGAGCAGGAGGATCCACGCGTAGGTGCGGATCAGGAAGTTCGTCCAGAACGGCAGCACGACCGCGATGAGGGCGACCGTCCGCCACTTCGGCGACAACCCGGCGATCGCGTAGGCCATCGGGTAGCCGAGGAGCAGCGCGAGCACGGTGACGATGAACGCGAGCCCGATCGACTGCAGGATGACGCCGACGTAGAGCGGCTCGGCGAGCTTCGCCCAGTTGTCGAGCGTGAACTCGAACACGAGGCCGCCGAAGCGGCCGCGCTTGAAGAACGTGTAGAACGCCAGCAGCCCGACCGGGATCGCCATGAAGACGATCAGGAAGAGCACGCCCGGCGCGAGGAACGGTGCGGCGGCGAGCCCCCGCCGGGCGCGCTGGGCGCGCACGGCGGGGGTCGCCTGCGGGGTCGTGGTGGTCACGGCGCTCCGGGTCAGTTGGTCGCGAGGACTTCCGCGTTCAGGTCGACGTACTTCAGCGAGTCCTCGCCGAGGTCGACGATCACCTCCTGCTCGAAGAGCTCGTCGACCGTGATGCCGAGCGTCGGGTACGACTCGATGAGCGTCGGGTCGAGCGCCTCCATGGCGACCTGGTTCGGCACCTTGTAGAGGATGTTCTCGGCGACCCAGGTCTGCACCTCGGGGTCGAGGATGTAGTTGATGAAGGCCATCGCGGCCTCCTTGTTCTCCGAACTCTTCAGCACCGTCATGGTGTCGACCCAGAGGTCGGCGCCCTCGTCGGGGACGACGAACTGGATGTCGGGGTTCTCGGCGATGCCGTAGTTGCACCAGCCGTCCCACGCCTCGACCATCGCGGCCTCACCCGAGACGAGCTTGGAGTAGAAGGTCGTGTCGTCGTAGGCGAGGAGGGTCGGCTTGGTCTCGAGCAGCTGGGCCTTCGCCTCCTCGAGCTCGGCGTCGTCGGTGGTGTTCACCGAGTAGCCGGCGGCCTTCAGCGCGGGCAGCGCGAGCCAGCGGTCGGTCGAGAGCATCGTGGTCTTGCCCTCGAGCTCGGGCGTCGGGTTCAGCAGGTCGTTCCACGACGTCGGGTCGAAGCCCGTCAGGTCGGGGCGGTAGCAGAGGCCCGTGGTGCCCCACGCGTAGGGCTCGGAATAGACGTTGCCCTCGTCGTAGGCGAGCTCGAGGGCCTCGGGGTACAGGTTCGACTCGTTGGGGACGAGCTCCTTGTCGAGCTCCTGCAGCAGGCCCTGCTCGGCGAGCGCCTGGGCGTACTGGCCCGACACGAAGGCGACGTCGATGCCGGGGTCGGAGCTCGCGGTGAGCTTCGCCACCACGTCCTCGTTCGTGGCGTGGTTGACGATGGTCGTCTTCACGCCGGTGGCCTCCTCGAACCGCTCGGCGAGGTCCTCGGGGTAGTAGTCGGCCCAGATCGACACCGTGAGCGTCTGCTCCGAGATGTCGGCGGTGCGGTCGATGTCGGACCCGTCGCCGCTGTCGCCGCCGGCACAGGACGAGAGGACGAGCGCGAGTGCAGCGGTGCCGGCCGCTGCGATGGAGATGCGACGCATGGTGGGCATGAGGTACCTCCTGGGGACGTCGGAAAGGTTGAGGAATTGTTGCACCGGGCATCAAGAAACCGCAATGGTTTCCGGGACGCTCTAGAGCCGGTTTTGCACAGTTGTTACAATCCGGATTCAATGAACTCGTTGCTCGGCGGCGAGCGGCCCGAGATCGCCGGCCGCACGCTCTCCGTCGCGCCCTCGGGCGAGGTCCGGGTCGGGGGCGCCCGGCCCGCGGCGGGCGACGGCATCTCGCGCGCACTCGCGCGACTGGTCGATCCGACCGTGGCGACGGATGCCGCGGAGCGGGCGATCGCGGTCGACCAGACGAACACGTCGGTCATCGTCGACGAGCGCCTGGTCGTGAAGGTCGTGGGCCGGTGGGCGGCGGCCGACCGCGCCGCGCACCTGCTCGAGCGGCTCGCCGAGGCGGGGTCGACGGATGTCGCCGGCTACGCCGGCCGCGTCGACTGGGGGCATCCGACTCTCGGCACCTCGACGCTCGCGATCGTCACCGAGTACCTTCCGGGCGCACAGGACGGCTGGGACTGGGCGGTCGACGACGTGGTCGCGATGCTCGGCGGCGCCGGCGCCGAGCCCTCCTTCCCGGCGATGCTCGGAGCGACCGTCGCACGGCTGCACGACGTGCTCGGCGCCGACGCGGTCGCATCACCCGACTCGGCTCCGTCCGAGCGCGCGGCGCGCGCGTTCGCGGCACTCGACGCCGCCCTCGAGGCGACCGACCGCTCGACCGGCCCGACGGCCGCGCGCCTGGCGAACCGGGCCGAGGCGCTGCGGCGCGACATCCGCTCGCTCGATGCCGCCGCGCCCGGCCTCGCGTTCGACCTGCACGGCGACCTGCACGTCGGGCAGGTGCTGCGCTCCTCCGGCACGCCGCCGCGGTACACGGTCATCGACTTCGACGGCGACCCGCAGCTCGATGCGTCCGAGCGGGGGCGATCGGATGCCGCCGCGCGCGACGTCGCGCACCTGCTCGTGTCGCTCGACCTCGTCGCGGCCGTCGCGCAGAAGCGGCTCGGACGCGCCGAGCCGGCGGCGTTCGCGTGGGCCGACCGCGCGCGCGACGCGCTGCTCGGGTCATATCGTGCGACGCTCGTGCGGGGCGACCTGTTCGACCCGGCGCTCGTGCCCGGGCTCGAGGCCGAGCAGCTGGCCGCCGAGCTCACGTACGCCGACCGGTTCCTGCCGCGCTGGCGCTACGCGCCCGATGCCGCGATCACGCACCGATACCCCTCGACCGACGAGCTTCCGGAGGACCCGTGGACACCGCCGCCTTTCGAGCCGACCTCGACCTGATCCCCGAGTCGCTCGGCCGCCTCGCCGATGCGCTCGACGCCGGGCTCGCGGGCCTCGACCGCCTCGCGCTGCTCGGCGCGTCCCGGGTGCTCGTCGTCGGCATGGGCTCGAGCCGCTACGCGGCCGACGTCGTCGCCCGCCGCTTCCGCGCCGTCGGCGCCAACGTGCTCGTCGAGCTCGCGAGCGTCGAGCTGCTGCCGCCCGCGGCCCCCGACCTCGTCGTCGTCGCGGTCTCCGCCACGGGCGGGAGCGTCGAGGTGCTCCGCGCGATCGAGCGCTACCGCGGCACCGGCCGGCTCGTCGCGATCACGAACCGGGCCGAGTCGCCCCTCGCCGAGGCGGCCGACGTCGTCGTGCCGCTGCACGCCGGCGTCGAGGCATCGGGCGTCGCATGCCGCACGTTCCGCGCGACGTTCGCCGTGCTCGACGAGGTGCTCGCCGAACTCCTCGGCACGGCGCCCTCGGCGCGATTCGACGCCGCGGCGGTGCGGCGCGGCGCCGACGCGAACGCGGCGCTGCTGGAGTCATCCGTCGACTGGCTCGACCCCCTCGCCGACCTGCTGACCGGCCCCGACGGCACCTGGACCCTCGCCCCCGCCGAGCGCCTCTCGAGCGCGCAGCAGTCGGCGCTCATGCTGCGCGAGGTGCCGCGCCTCGGCGCCTTCGCCTCGGAGACCGGCGACTGGTCGCACGTCGACGTCTACCTCACCAAGACGCAGGACTACCGCGCGCTCGTCTTCGCCGGCTCCGCGTGGGACGCGCAGGCCCTCGACTGGATGCACCAGCGCGGCTCGCGCTTCGCCGCCGTCGGCGGCACCCTCGACGGGGCCGAGCTGACCGTCCGCTACCCGGGCGACGACGACCCGACCGTCGCGGCCCTCGCCGACACCCTCCTCGGCGAGCTCGTCGCCGACCGGCGGCTCACGGTGCCCGCGTCGCACGCCCGCCGGGCCGGCTGAGCCGTCGCGGTCGTCACGGCGCGCTCGACGGCGCATGTCGGACAGCTGCGCAGCGTTGAACAATTGTTAGACAGTGAATACCATGATCACATGGCCTCTACGATCGGATTCCGTCCCACCTCTGACGACGAGCGAATTCTTCGCGAGGCGGCGCAGCCCGGCGAGAGCACGTCCGACACGCTTCGTCGCGCGTTGAGGCTGCTGGATCACGAGCGTTGGCTGGCGCAGTTCCGTGCTGACGCAGACGCGTTGAAGGACGAGAATCTCGACGCGGAGCCTGACGCCTGGTGATCCGCGGCGCCGTCTACCGGATCGACCTGGCCCGACCACGCGGGCACGAGCAGGGCGGAAGAAGGCTCGGGCTCGTCATGTCTCCATCCGACTCGCCGTTGTCGGTCGTCACCATCGTTCCCACCTCGACGTCTGCGGGGCCCTCAATCCATCGGCCGGTACTCGAGATCGATGGCCGCGAGACGAGGCTGCTCGTCGACCAGATCCGCTCGATCGACATCGACTACGTCGTGGGCGATCCCGTCGACTACCTGACCCGAGATCAGCTGGCAGAGGTCGACCTGGCCCTGGCCCACTACCTCGGCTTCCAGGATGCGAATCCCCCGCGGGCCGGATGACGGCGTGAGGGATGACACGCCGCCCGCGGATCTCGCTCGCACGACCGCTGCGATATCGGCAGCAGCCGATCGATTCGTCGGGGTGAACTCGTACGAGCACCTTCTGGTGCACCTCCTCGACCTGCTGGAGTCGGGGCGAGTCGACCGGGAGAGTGCTCTTGCGGAGTTCGACCGCCTGGCGAGCGATTGGCCCCCGGGCGCAGCTGAGGCTCTCGAATTCACGATGCACCGGCTTCGCTGGCCAGAGGTGCGAAGGACGCTCGAGGACCACCGGCAGCACGGGACCGACTTCCGCACCAGGGACCTGGCGGCACAGGTCCTGGAGGCGTTCGACGATGAATGGCCCGCCGGCGACATCTACCGGACGTACCGCGAAGTCGGGTAGAGCGGGCAGGCTCCGGAATCAGGGAGAAAGGTGGACCGGGGATACCTTTCTCCCTCATCCTGCAGCCGATGCCATAGCCCGGTCGCGCGGTAACGCGACCGCGCGGGCCGCACGCCCCGCCAGATGCGCACAGCACGCGACCCGCCGGCCTTCCGCTCAGCGGAAGTACAGCCCCACGCGCGCCCCGTCGATCTCGCGCACGTCGATCGGCAGGTCGTAGACCGCTTCGAGCACCTCGGATCGCATGACCGACGCGGGCGGGCCGTCGGCGATCACGCGGCCGTCGCGCATCGCGATGATGCGGTCGGCGTGCGCGGCGGCGAAGTTGAGGTCGTGCAGCACGACGACGACGCGCGTGCCGCGCTCGGCGGCCAGCCGGCGCAGCAGCCGCATGATCTCGACCGCGTGGCGGAGGTCGAGGCTGTTGAGCGGCTCGTCGAGCAGCAGGTAGCGCGTGTCCTGGGCGAGCGCCATGGCGATGAACGCGCGTTGGCGCTGGCCGCCCGAGAGCTCGTCGAGGAAGCGCTCTGCGAGCGGCTCGAGGTCGAGGTAGGCGATCGCCTCCTCGATCGCGGCGCGGCCGGCGGCGTCGATGCGGCCGCGTCCGTGCGGGAAGCGTCCGAAGCCGACGAGGTCGCGCACCGTGAGGCGCGCGGTCAGGTGGTTCTCCTGGCGGAGCACCGCGACCAGCCGCGCGAGCACGTCGCCCTTGGTCGCGCCCACGTCGAGGCCGTCGATCTCGATGCGGCCCGAGTCGAGCGGCAGCAGGCGGCCGATGAGCGAGAGCAGGGTCGACTTGCCCGCGCCGTTGGCGCCGATGATCGCGGTCACGCCGACGTCGCCGAGCTCGAGGGCGACGTCGTCGACGACCGCGGTGCGGCCGTAGCGCTTGGTGGCGGATGCGACGGTGATCATCGCACTCCCTTCCTGACGAGCATGAGGATGAACACGATCCCGCCGACGAACTCGATCACGACCGACAGCGCCGTGCCGAGGCCGAGCTGCTCGAGCAGGAACTGGCCGCCGACGAGGCAGATCACGCCGAGCAGCACCGCGGCAGGGAGCGTCGCGGCATGGCGGAAGCTGCCGACGACGAGGTAGGCGAGGTTCGCCACGAGCAGGCCGAAGAACGCGACGGGGCCGACGAGCGCCGTCGACACCGACACGAGCACCGCGACCAGCACGAGCACGAGCGTGACCGTCCGGCGGTGGTCGACGCCGAGCCCGATCGCGTGGCTCTCGCCGAGCAGCAGCACGTCGAGCCGGCGCACGAGCGGCACGGCGATCGCCGTGACCGCGACGACCGCGACCGTCGAGATGCCGAGGAGCGTCTCGTCGACGCCCGTGAAGCTCGCGAAGAACGAGTCCTGCAGCACCGCGAACGCCGCCGGGTCGAGCATGCGCTGCATGAGCGACGACACGCTGCGGAACAGCACGCCGAACACGATGCCGACGAGCACGAGCAGGTGCACGCTGCGCGCCGACCGCGCGAACACCCACCGGAACAGCAGCCCCGAGAAGACCACCATCGCCCCGACCTCGACGAGCCACATGAGGTTCGGGTCGGTCGTCGCGAGCGCGCCCGCGCCGAAGGCGAACACCACGACGGTCTGGATCAGCACGTACAGCGCGTCGAACCCCATGATCGCCGGGCTCAGGATCCGGTTGCCCGTGATCGTCTGGAACAGCACGGTCGACACCCCGATCGCGACGGCGACGAGCAGCATCGCCGCGACCTTCCGCAGCCGGAAGGGCACCGCGAAGGCCCACGACCCCTCGATGCCGACGAAGACGAACACGGCGACGGATGCCGCGGCGAGCGCCGCGAGGAGGGCGAGCCGCACGCCCGGTCGCGCGAGCGCGACCACGACCCGTTCGCGGGCCCCGCGCCGCGCGGGCGCGTCGGGTGCGGCCGCGGCCCGCGGCATCCGCTCGATCACCGACGGTTCAGTGCGCACGGGACCCCTTCCGGAGGAGCAGCCAGAGGAACAGGGCGGCGCCGACGACGCCGACGACGATCCCGAGCGGGATCTCGTACGGGAAGCGGATGAGCCGGCCGACGAGGTCGCACGCGACGACGAAGCCGGCGCCGAGCACCGCGACCCACGGGATGCCGCGGCGCACGTCGTCGCCGATGACCATGCTCACGACGTTCGGGACGACCAGGCCGAGGAACGGGATGACGCCCGCCGTGACGACGACGGTCGCGGTGATGACGGCGACGATCGCGAGGCCGCCCGCGAGGACGCGGCCGTGGTGCAGGCCGAGGTTCGTGGCGACGTCGCGGCCGAGCCCGGCGACGGTGAAGCGGTCCGCGGCGACCCACGCGAGGACCGTCAGCACGAACGCGATCCAGAGCAGCTCGTAGCGGCCTCGCAGGATGCCGGAGAAGTCGCCCGTCATCCACGTGCCGAGCGTCTGCAGCAGGTCGTAGCGGTAGGCGATGAACGTCGTCACGGCACCGATGACGCCGCCCAGCATGATGCCGACGAGCGGCACGAGCACGATCTGCCGCACGGGGATGCGGCGGAGGATGAGGAGGAACAGCCCGGTGCCGGCGAGCGCGAAGACGGCCGCCACGCCCATCTTGCCGATGAGGGGCATGCCGGGTGCGAGCAGGGTGACGACGAGGAGGCCGAGCGCGGCCGACTCGGCGGTGCCAGTAGTGGACGGCTCGACGAACCGGTTGCGCACGAGCATCTGCATGATGAGTCCGACGATCGCGAGCGACGCGCCCGCGAGCACGAGCGAGACCGTGCGCGGGATGCGGCTCGCGACCAGCAGTCGCGCGGCCTCGCCGTCGGACCCCTGCGCGAGGAGCGCCGACGGGCTCACGTCGGCGACGCCCACGAAGGTGCTCGCCACGGCGAGCAGCGCCACGCCGACGGCGGCGGGCGCGAGGAGGCGGGCGGCGCCCCGCGAGGGAGGCGCCGCCCGGAGTGCGACCGCGCTCAGGAGAGCCCCTCGATCACCTCGTCGACCATGGTGTTCACCGCGGTCAGGCCGCTCATCACCACGTACCAGGCCTGCGCGTCGAGGTAGACGACCTGGTCCTCGCTCCACGCGGTGGTGCCGGCGACGACCTCGTTGTCGAGGACCTGCTCGGCGGCCGCGCCGCCCTCGCCGATCGCGGCGTCGCGGTCGACGACGAACAGCCAGTCGGGGTTCGCCTCGAGGATGAACTCGTTCGAGACGGGGTCGCCGTGCGTGGCGGCCTCGACGTCCTCGATGACCGGTGCCAGGCCGAGCTCGTCGTGCAGCCAGCCGAAGCGCGAGCCCGGGCCGAACGCGGTGATCTCGCCGCCGCTCGTGAGCACGATGAGGCCCGTGCCGGCGTCGGCCGTCGCGTCCTGGGCCTCGGCGATCTTGTCGTCGATCTCGGCGAGCGCCTCGGCCGCCTCGTCCTCCTTGGCGAAGATCTCGCCGAGCGTCTCGACGTTCTCCTCGAAGCTCGTGAGGTAGTCGGTCCAGTCGAGCGAGAGGTCGATCGTCGGGGCGATCTTCGACAGTTCGGGCAGCGCCTCGGCCGAGCGGTTCGCGACGATGATGAGGTCGGGCGCGGCGGCGTTCACGGCCTCGTAGTCCGGCTCGAAGAGCGTGCCGGCGTTCAGCACGTCGTCGTCGGCGTACGCGTCGAGGTAGTCGGGCAGGTTGTCCTTCGGCACGCCGGCCACCTCGACGCCGAGCGCGTCGAGTGTGTCGAGGCTCGCGATGTCGAAGACGATGACGGTCTCGGGGTTCGCGGGCACGACGGTCTCGCCCTGCGCGTGCTCGACGGTGATCTCCGTCGCCGCGTCGGCGGTCGGTTGCGTCTCGGCGGCCGAGCCGCTCGCGCAGGAGGCGAGGGCGAGGGTCGCGAGGCTGACGAGGGCGGTGGTGCCGAGAATCCGGGCACGCGTCATGAGGGTTCGCTCCAATGCTGGGTTGCGCCGCGCGGTTCGCGGCCGGGGGCACCCGCGTCGATCGCGCGTCGCACGTCGTCCGGCGTCATGATCGAAGTAAGGGTTGCCTAAGTGAGGTTAGACTAACCTCACTTCCCCCTCGATGTCGACTGGATGACGCCGCATGCCCTTCACCCTCGCCCGCCGCCCGAACGAGCTCGTCTTCCGACCCGTGCGCCTCGCCGCACGCACCGCGCTCGCCCCCGACTACGTGCGCCTCCGCTTCGAGGGCGAGGCGCTCCGCGGCTTCGACTCGCCGGGCGCCGACGACCACATCCGGGTGTTCTTCCCCCCGCACGCGGGCGGCGCCGGCGACTCGGCCACTCCCGCCGACCTCGCCGCCGAGGCGCTCCGCGCCTTCCCCAACCGCGAGTACACGCCCCTGCACTGGGACGCCGACGCCGGCGCGCTCGAGCTCGAGTTCGTCGTGCACGGCGACGCCGGCGTGGCCGGCCCCTGGGCGGCATCCGCACCGGTCGGCTCGGTCGTCGGCGTCGGCGGCCCACGCGGTTCGCTCGTGCTCGAGGGCGAGCCCGACGCGTGGTTCCTCGCGGGCGACGAGACCGCGATCCCGGCCATCCGGCGATGGCTGCGACGGATGCCTCCGGGCGCCCGCGGTCACGTGGTCGTCGAGGTGCGCGGCCCCGCCGACGAGCTCGACCTCGACGCCCCCGCCGGAGTCGAAGTGCGCTGGGTGCACCGCGGCGACGCACCCGCGGCGAGCGCGCTCACGGCCGAGCTCGACGCGCTCGCGCCCGCCGATCGCCCGGCGGGCGACGTGTTCGCGTTCGTCGCCGCCGAGCAGGCGATCGTGCGCCCCGGCCGCGCCCTGCTCTCGCGCTGGGGCATCGACGCCGACCGCGCGGTCGTGAAGGGCTACTGGAAGCGCGGCGAGTCGGAGTACCACGCGCCGCACTGAGCGCCGCCGCCTCGCGCCGCCGGCCGCCGCCACGCGCCGCCGGAGCGGACGCCGGCCTCAGTCGGCGAGCAGGCCGAGGATCGGCCGGAGCCGCAACCACGGCCATGCCTCCTCGGCGTTCGAGAGCAGCACGGCCGCGCGCCCCGCAGCGGGATCGGCGAGGACGGCCGCCGTGAAGCCCTCGGCCGATCCGACGACGTAGACGACCTCGTCGCCGCCGGCGTCGGTGATGCGCTCCCAGAAGTAGCCGACGTCGATCTGCGGCCAGCGCGTGCTCGCGACCGGCTGGAGTGCATCGCTCCCGGCGAGCGGACCGTCGAGCACCGCGCGGGCGAGCGCGACGGCGTCATCGATCGTGACGACGACGCCGACGGCCGGCGCATACGCACCGCTCCCCCTCGCCGCCACGCGTTCGCCGCGACGGTCGTGCCCCTGCGCGAGGCCGTCGGGGAGCAGGTCGCCCGACTCGACCACGAGCGCGCCCTCCATCCCGGCCGGCCCGAGCACGCGCTCGGCCAGCAGGTCGGCGAACCGCGTGCCGGTCGCGGCGGCGAGGGCCTGCCCGACGAGCGCGGCGTCGAAGTCGTTCGGGTTGTACTCGAGTTCGGGCACGAGGTCGAGCGACGCGACGCGGGCGAGGAGCGCGTCGATCCCACCGCGGTCGAGCACCTCCTCGCCCGGTGCCGCGGCTGCTTCGTACGCGCCGGGTCCGAGGGGGCTCTGCGGCAGGCCCGCGCGGTGCGTCGCGAGATCGCGAAGGGTCAGTGCGGCGGCGGGCGCGTCCCCGAGGTCCAGGTACGCCGAGACGGGGTCGTCGACCGAGACCTCGCCGCGCTCGATCGCGTCGGCCAGCAGCAGCCCGGTGAGCCCGCTCGTCGCGGCGCCCAACCCGAACCGCGTCCCCGCGTCCGCCGAGACGAACGCCGTCCGCACCTCGTCGCCGTCGATCACGGCCATCGCGACGCGGTCGCGCGCCTCCGTGTACTGCTCGCGCGCGATGGAGAGCAGTTCCTCGTCGCCGGTGAGGAGCTGGTCGTACGGCGGGCCGGAGACGCATCCGCCCATCGCCCCGATCGTCACCGCCGCGACGACGACGGCTGCGACGTGCCGGTGCGGGTGCGGATGCCGGTGCGCCACGCGGTGCGCGGCCATACCGCGCATGCTACTCGCGCTCGCTGGCAGCGCTCTCGGTCGCGCTCCCCGGCCGCGCTCCGACGTCCGACCCGGGCATGAGGATCCGGCGGATGCCCGCGCGTGCCGTATCATCGGCCGGATTCTCATGCGCCGAGTCGGGGCGGTTAGGCTCGCGCCCATGGCCTACGACGTCGCCCGCATCCGCTCCTGGTTCCCCTCGCTCGAGCACGGCTGGGCGCTCTTCGACGGCCCCGGCGGCACGCAGGCGCCGCGGCAGGTCGGCGAGGCGATCGCGACGACGCTGACCGGCCCGCTCTCGAACCGCGGGCAGCTCGGCGAGTCGGCGCAGCGGGCGGATGCCGCGGTCGCGGCGTTCCGCGACGCCGTCGCCGATCTCACGGGCGCCGACCCGCGCGGCGTGGTGCACGGCCGGAGCGCGACGCAGCTCGTCTACGACTTCTCGCGTCACCTGTCGAGGGGCTGGGGCCCGGGCGACGAGGTCGTGGTCACGCGACTCGACCACGACGCGAACGTGCGGCCCTGGGTGCAGGCGGCGGAGCGGCGCGGTGCGACGGTGCGGTGGGTCGCGTTCGACCCGGCGACGGGCGAGCTCCCGGTCGCGGCGGTGGCATCCGCCCTCACCGACCGCACCCGGCTCGTCGCGGTGACGGCCGCATCGAACCTCATCGGCACCATGCCCGACGTGCCGGCCATCGCCGAGGCCGTGCACGCCGTCGGCGCGCTGCTCTTCGTCGACGGCGTCCACTACGCCGCCCACGAGCTGCCCGACCTCGGCGCGCTCGGCGCCGACTTCTTCACGTGCTCGCCGTACAAGTTCCTCGGCCCGCACTGCGGGCTGCTCGTCGCCGACCCCGCGCTCCTCGAGACGATCGCTCCCGACAAGCTGCTGCCCGCGACCGACGTCGTGCCCGAGCGGTTCGAGTTCGGCACGCTGCCGTACGAGCTCCTCGCGGGTGTGACGGCCGCGATCGACGTGCTCGCCTCGCTCGCCGACCCCGCGACGGATGCCTCCGGCTCCCGCCGCACGCGCCTCGCCGCGTCGTACGCCGCCCTGCACGAGCACGAGTCGCGCCTCCTCGCCCGACTCGAGTCGGCGCTCGCCGACCTGCCCGGCACGACCGTGCACTCGCGCGCCTCGCGGCGCACGCCGACGCTGCTCGCGAGCTTCGCCGGCCACGAGGCATCCGCCGTCTCGGAGGCGCTCGCCGCCGACCGCGTGCTCGCCCCGAGCGGGAACTTCTACGCGCTCGAGGCGTCGCGGCACCTCGGGCTCGGCGACGACGGCGGGCTCCGCATCGGGCTCGCGCCCTACACCGACGACGAGGACGTCGAGCGGCTCATCGCCGGCCTCCGACTCGCGGTCCGCTGATCGGCGCGCCGGCCGCGCCCGACCCGCGACGAACCGGGGCATCTTCTCCGCCGAGCGGGGGTCGGGCAATAGTGTGGGACGCATGACCCCCGCCGAGTCCGGCGCCGAGTTGCGTCGACTGCATTCCGACGACGAGCTGCTGCAGGTCGTCAACGTGTGGGACGTGGCGAGCGCGAGGGCCGTCGCCGCCCTCCCCGAGACCCGGGCGCTCGCGACCGCGAGCCAGTCGATCGCCGCCGCGTTCGGCTACCCCGACGGCGAGCACATTCCGGCGGAGCTCATGCTCGACATGGTCGGCCGCATCGCGCGCGCCGTCGACGTCCCCGTCAGCGCCGACCTCGAGGCGGGCTACGGCGACGCCGGCGAGACGATCCGGCGCGCGATCGGCGAGGGCGTCGTCGGCGCGAACCTCGAGGACCAGCTGAAACCGCTCGCCGAAGCGGTGGCCGCGGTCGGGGCCGCCGTCGCCGCCGCCGACGCCGAGGGCGTCCCGTTCGCGCTCAACGCGCGCACCGACGCCTGGCTCCGCGGCGGGGACCGGCCGCGCGAGGTGCGGCTCGCGGACGCGATCGAGCGCGGGCGCGCGTACCTCGACGCCGGCGCGACGTGCGTGTTCGTGCCCGGGAACTTCGGCGAGGACGTCGTCGCCGAACTGGTCGAGGGCATCGGATGGCGCCGGGTGAGTCTCATCGGACTGCCCGACGTCCCGCCGCCCGACCGGCTCGTCGAGCTCGGCGTCGCCCGCATCTCGTACGGGCCGTACCCGCAGCGCGTCACGCTCGCGTCGCTGCAGGACCTCGCGGCCATGCTGCACGGCGGCGGGGTGCTGCCGCGCGGCATCCGCCCACTGGACTAGGCGGTCGCCGGCACCCGGCCGGCCCGCACACGGAGAGGATCGCGCATGGGCGATGGCACCACGATCGAGATCACCGGACTCACCAAGCGGTTCGGCGCCGTCACCGCCGTCGAGGACCTGACCTTCACGGTCGAGCCCGGCCGCGTCACCGGGTTCCTCGGACCGAACGGCGCCGGCAAGACCACCACGCTCCGCACGCTGCTCGGGCTCGAGCGTCCGACCGCCGGCACGGCGACCTTCGGCGGCACGGTCTACCGCGACCTGAAGCGGCCGCTCGAGACGGTCGGCGCGGCGCTCGACGCGGCGTTCCATCCGGGACGCACGGCCCGCAACCACCTCCGGGTGACGGCGACCGCCGCCGGCATCCGCTCGTCGCGCGTCGGCGAGGTGCTCGAGCAGGTCGGCATGTCGGAGTTCGCGAACCGGCGCGTCGGCGGGTTCTCCCTCGGCATGCGGCAGCGACTGGCGCTCGCCACGACGCTGCTCGGCGACCCCCGCGTGCTCGTCCTCGACGAGCCGATCAACGGCCTCGACCCCGAGGGCATCAGGTGGATCCGCGGGTTCCTGCAATCGCTCGCGCGCGACGGACGCACGGTGCTCGTCAGCTCGCACCTGCTGAGCGAGGTGCAGCAGTCGGTCGACGAGGTCGTCATCATCTCCCGCGGACGGCTCGTGCGATCGGGCCCGCTGTCGAGCCTCGAACTCGACTCGTCGCCGCGGACCGTGGTCGACTCGCCCGACCGCGCGCGGCTCGCCGCCGCGCTCGACCAGGCCGGTCTCGAGTACACGGAGGGTCGTGGCGGGTTCATCGTGGCCGAGCCGGATCCGGGCATGGTCGGGCACGCCGCCTTCGTCGGCGGCGTCGAACTGAGTTCGCTGCACCGATTGAAGTCCGGGCTCGAGGATTCGTTCCTCGCGCTCGTCGGCGAGGGCGAGGGGGCGGCGTGATGTCGATCGTGCGTTCGCTCGGTTCCGAGTTCCAGAAGGTCCTGACCACCCGGATGTGGTGGCTGCTCGCGCTCGTGCTCGTCGGGTACGTCGCGATGATGTCGGGCGGCTTCGGCGCGTTCCTCGGGTGGGCGACCCAGAACCCGGATGCCGCGGCCTCGGCCGGCGGCGACACGGCGCTGCCGCCCGGGGTCGAGCTCGCACCACTGCTCTACAGCTTCGCCTCGTCCATCGGGTACGTGTTCCCGGTCCTCCTCGGCGCCCTCGCCGTGACGACGGAGTTCCGTCACCGCACGCTCACGACGACGTTCCTCGCGGAACCGCACCGCACGACGGTGCTCTCGGGCAAGTTCGTCTCGCAGCTCGTGGTCGGTGCGGTGTTCGGCGTGATCGGATTCGCCACGTCGGTCGCCGCGGGCGCCGCGGCCCTCGCCGCGTTCGACCTCGACACCGGGCTCGACTCGAGCGACACGTGGGCGCTCGTCGGCCGCGGCATCCTCGCGATGGCCCTGTGGGGCGCGATCGGCGTGGGCCTCGGCGCGCTCGTGCCGAACCAGGTCGCGGCGATCGTCATCGTCATCGCGTTCACGCAGTTCTTCGAGCCGGTGCTCCGCCTGGTGTCCTCGCTCAACGACGTCACCGCCTCCGTCGGGCGATTCCTGCCCGGCGCGGCGAGCGATGCGCTCGTCGGCGCCTCGTTCTACAGCGTGGCCTCGCTCGGCTCGACCGACTCGCTCGAGTGGTGGCAGGGCGGGCTGGTGCTGCTCGGCATCGCGGTCGTGACGACGGTCATCGGCGGGGCCACGACATGGCGGCGAGACGTGTCGTGACGGGTCGCTGCGGGCGTAGCATCCGTCCATGAGCGTGCTCGCGATCGTCGGCAGTGTCGTGGTGGTGCTCGCCGCGCTGCTGCACGTCTACATCTTCGTGCTCGAGAGCGTCCGCTGGATGCAGCCGTCGACCTGGCGCGTGTTCGGCGTGCGCGATCGCGACCAGGCCGAGGTGCTGCGCCCGATGGCGTACAACCAGGGCTTCTACAACCTGTTCCTCGCGATCGGCGCGCTCGCCGGCGTCTGGCTCTACTGGACGGACCTGCCGAGGGCCGGGCTGACGCTCGCGCTGTTCACGACGGCGTGCATGGCCGCGGCGGCCGTCGTGCTGACGACCACGGGGCCCGGGTACCTTCGCCCGGCGCTCATCCAGGGCACGCTGCCGCTCATCGGGTTCGTGCTGCTGCTCCTGGTCTGATCCGGCGACGGCCGGGTGAGCGGGCGCGCGGGCGCGCGCCGTGCGCGGGTGGGCGGCGTCAGTCGCCGCTCGTCTCCTCCTGCGCGAAGTCGTCGGGGGCCGCGCCGGCGGCACCGGCCTCGGCGGCGGCCTCCACGTCGTCGTCGTCGGGCGCACCGACCTTGAGCCGGTCGATGAGCTCGGCCGCTCGGCTCGTGCTCAGCACGAGGCGGTCGAACTCGCCGTCGGAGAGCTCGAGCACGACGGCCTGGCGCTTGCCCTTGACGAGCACGAAGTCGCTGCCGCTGTGCGTCTTCCAGACCCCGACCGCGATGACGAGCGGCACCTCGGTGCCGCGGCGACGGATGCCGCGCACCCAGATCCACGGGTCGTCGGTGATCGTCGCGGAGCGGATGTCGTCGCGCTGCACGATGACGTCGGCGCCACGCAGCGCCAGCGACTTCTCGGCCGGCGTGAGGTGGACCTCGAGCCGATCGTTGTGGACGCGCAGGTTGGCCATATCTCCCATCCTGCCCGAGCCCGCCGTCACGGGCGTCGTCGACGCTCCACAAACGCGCGATCGGTTCCGTTGCCGGAACCTCCCATGACGAGCGTCTCAGGCCGGAGGTCTTCCAACCGCTCCTCACCCTCGTCGACAGGAGATTCCGCGTTCTGCAGGACGAACGCGACGATCGCGTCCTGCGACGCGCGGAATCTCCGGGGAACCGAGTGGGCGGCCGATGCGGTCAGGCGGCGGGCGGTCGAGCGGATGCCGCGGCGCGCGCCGCGGCCGGGAGGGCGTCGACGATCCGCGAGATCGCGTCCTCGTCGTGCGCGGCGGTCACGAACCAGGCCTCGAAGACGCTGGGCGGCAGCGAGACGCCCGCGTCGAGCATCGCGTGGAAGAAGGGCGCGTAGCGCCACGACTCCTGCGACAGCACGCCCGCGTAGTCGCTCGCGCCGCCGGCGACGCCCTCGCCGAACAGGAAGCTGAAGAGGTTGCCCGCGACCTGCACGCCGTGCGCGACGCCCTCGGCCGACAGCGCCGCCGAGACCTCGCGCTGCAGGAGCGCGCTCACCTCGTCGAGCCTCGCGTAGACGGCATCGTCGGCGAGCCGCAGCGTCGTGACGCCCGCCGCCACCGCGACCGGGTTCCCCGAGAGCGTGCCCGCCTGGTACACCGGGCCGAGCGGCGCGAGCCGCTCCATGATCTCGGCGCGGCCGCCGAGCGCGGCCACGGGCATGCCGCCGCCGACGACCTTGCCGAACGTGACGAGGTCGGGCGTGTACGCGGCATCCGTCTCGGCCTCGATGCCCCACCAGCCGGCCTTCGAGACGCGGAAGCCCGTGAGCACCTCGTCGCTGATGACGAGCGCGCCGTGCGCGTGGGCGAGGTCGACGAGCGCGCGGTTGAACCCGGGCAGCGGCGGTACCACGCCCATGTTCGCCGCGGCGGCCTCGGTGATCACGGCCGCGATGCGGTCGCCGTGCTCGGCGAAGACCGCGCGGAGGGCGTCGAGGTCGTTGTAGGGCACGACAAGCGTGAGTGCGGCCACGTCGGCCGGCACGCCCGCGGAGCCGGGCAGCGCGAACGTCGCGAGGCCCGAACCCGCCTCGGCGAGGAGGCCGTCGGAGTGGCCGTGGTAGTGCCCGGCGAACTTCACGAGCAGGTCGCGGCCGGTGAAGCCGCGGGCGAGGCGGATGGCGCTCATGGTCGCCTCGGTGCCCGTCGACACGAGCCGCAGCTTCTCGACGGGCGCCACGCGCTGCTCGATGAGCTCGGCGAGCTCGGTCTCCACGGGCGTCGAGGCGCCGAACGAGAGGCCCCGCGCCGCGGCATCCTGCACCGCCCGAATCACCTCGGGGTGCGCATGACCCAGGATCGCCGGACCCCAGCCCGCGACGAGGTCGACGTACTCGCGGCCCTCGGCGTCGGTCACGTAGGGTCCGCGCGCCGAGACGAGGAAGCGGGGCGTGCCGCCCACCGAGCGGAAGGCGCGCACTGGCGAGTTCACCCCGCCAGGGATCGCGGCCTGCGCGCGGGCGAAGAGGTCGGCGTTCGTCGTCATTCGGTCCCCTCCCGGAGCCATCCGGCGAGCTCGGTCGCCCAGTAGGTCAGCACGCCGTCGGCGCCGGCACGGCGGATGCCGCGGACCGACTCGATCACGGCGCGGCGGCGGTCGATCCAGCCGTGCATGGCGGCGGCCTCGATCACCGAGTACTCGCCCGAGACCTGGTACGCCCACACGGGTACCTCGCTCGCGGCGGCCACGTCGGCGAGCACATCGAGGTACGAGCCCGCGGGCTTCACCATCACGATGTCGGCGCCCTCGTCGATGTCGATCATCGCCTCGCGCAGGCCCTCGCGACGGTTGCCCGGGTCGAGCTGGTAGCTGCGGCGGTCGCCCTCGAGCGTCGACTCGACCGCGTCGCGGAACGGCCCGTAGTACGCCGAGGCGTACTTCGCCGAGTACGCGAGGATCGCGGTGTGCGTGAACCCGGCGCCGTCGAGCGCCTCGCGCACTGCGGCGACCTGGCCGTCCATCATGCCCGAGAGGCCGAGCAGCTGCGAGCCGGACGCGGCCTGCACGAGCGCGATCTCCTGGTACCGCTCGAGCGTCGCGTCGTTGTCGACCCGGCCGAGCGCGTCGAGCACGCCGCAGTGGCCGTGGTCGGTGAACTCGTCGAGGCAGAGGTCGGTCTGCACGACGATCGCGTCGCCGACCTCGTCGGCCACGACGCGCGTCGCGACGTTGAGGATGCCGTTCGGGTCGACACCGCACGAACCGGTCGCGTCGCGGGTCTCGGGCACGCCGAACAGCATCACGCCGCCGACGCCCGCGGCCGCGGCATCCGTCACCGTCTGCTTCACGGAGTCGAGCGAGTGCTGCACGACGCCCGGCATCGAGGCGATCGGCATGGGCTCGGTCACGCCCTCGCGGACGAAGACCGGCAGCACGAGCTCGGCGGGGTCGAGGCGGGTCTCGGACACGAGGCGGCGCAGGGCCGGCGTCTCACGGAGTCGCCGGGGCCGCACGCGGGGCGCGGGTGCAGAAGTCACCCGGCAAGCCTACGCGGGCCCGGCTGTGCGGTCGGTGGGCGCGGGCGGATGCCGCGGGCGGCTCAGGCGCTCGCGAGCGCCGAGTTCACGACCGCGTCGATGAGCGACTCGGCCGAGCGCTCGGCGGCGACGACGTCGACGCGCAAGCCGAAGGCCGCGGCATCCTTCTGCGTCTGCGGGCCGATCGCCGCGACGAGCGTCTTGTCGGGGACGGGACCCAGCTGCGCCTGCACCTGCTCGGCGACGCTGCCCGAGGTCACGAGGATCGCGTCGACCTTGCCCGCACGGACGTCGTCGACGACCTTCTGCGCGACCGGCACGCCGACCGTGCGATACGCGACGACCGCCTCGACGTGATGGCCGATGCGCTCGAGGCCGACCGAGAGCACCTGCTTGGCGATCGCCGAGCGGAGCGCGAGCACGCGGAGCGGCACGACGCCCTCGGTCGCCGCCTCCCACTCCTCGAGGAGGCCGCGCGCGGAGTTCTCCTCACTCGGCACGATGTCGGCGCGGTAGCCGGCGGCGACGAGGGCGGCCGCGGTGGTCTCCCCCACCGCGGCGACCTTCGTCGACTCCGGGATGACCGCGCCGTACGAGGACAGCACGTCGACCGTCGTCGCGCTCGTGACCGTGACCCAGTCGAAGCCGCCCGCGGCGAGCTTCGCCAGGGCCGCCTCGAGCGCGGACTGGTCGTCGGTCGGCGCGAAGTTGATCATCGGCGCGATGACCGGCGAGGCGCCACGTGCGCGGAGCGACGCCGCGACCGAGTCGCCCCAGGGCCCCCCTCGGGGCACGAGCACGCGCCACCCCGCCAGCGGCTTGGAGCCGTCGGCTCCGGGCAGGTTGATCGCGCCGGTCATCGGTTCGAATTCGGTCACGGCGACTCCTGGGCAGGTGCGAGATCGGCGGCGCCGTTGCCGAGGAGGTCCGCGACGACGCGGGATGCGACATCGCGTGCCGCGTCCGCCAGGTCGGCGGCCGAGCGGCTCTCGGGGGTGGCGGCGTGCGAGCTGGTCAACTGCCGCGCCCCGTCGGCACTGTACACCGTCGCCGTGAGGAACAGAAGTTCGTCCTCCACGAACGCGGTGGCCCCGACCGGGGCGGCGCAGCCGGCCTCGAGCCCGGCGAGCACGAGGCGCTCGGCGAGGACCGTGGCCCGGGTCGTGCCGTGGTCGACGGCGTCGAGCGCGCGCTGCAGGTGGCGCGAGGCGCGCTCGTTCCGGACCTCGAGCGCGAGGGCGCCCTGACCCGGCGCGGTCGGCCAGTCGCTCAGGGAGAAGCGCTCGGTCGCGGCATCCGCCCGCCCCAGTCGCCCGAGGCCGGCGGCCGCGAGCATGACCGCGTCGAGCTCGCCCTGCTCGACGAACCCGAGGCGCGTGTCGATGTTGCCGCGCACGTCGACCGCGACCACGTCGGGCCGCGCCGCGCCGAGCTGGGCGATGCGGCGCGGCGACCCGGTGCCGATGCGAGCGCCCTCGGGCAGCTCGGCGAGCGTGAGCCCGTCGCGTGCGCACAGCGCGTCGCGCGCGTCGGCGCGCTTGGGCACGGCGCCGAGGCGGAGCTGCGGGTGGTCGGCCGTCGGCAGGTCCTTCAGCGAGTGCACGACCACGTCGCACTCGCCCGCGATGAGGGCCTCGCGCAGCGCGGCGGCGAACACGCCCGTGCCGCCGATCGACTGCAGCGACGCGCGAGACGTGTCGCCCTGCGTGGTGACGGTGACGATCTCGATGTCGGCGTTCGCGGCCTTGCCGAGGCGCTCGGCGATCTGGTTCGTCTGCGCGAGCGCGAGGGCGCTCCCCCGCGTCCCGACGCGGATCACGTCGCGCTGCGGCGCTGCGGCGGTCACGGCGCGATCCCCGCGAGGGCCGGCTTGAAGCCGAGGCGGACGTTCTCGCAGCACCCCGGCCGGCAGACGTCGTACCAGGGGCCCAGGTCGGTCGCGTGCGGGCGCTCGGCGGCGGGCGTGCCGTTCACGCGCTCGAGGACGAGGTCGACGAGCCCGGCCACGTACGCCGGGTGCACGCCGGGCGTCGGCACCCGCACGGCAGCGAGTCCGTGCTTCTCGGCCGTCTCCATGGCCTCCTCGTCGAGGTCCCACATGACCTCCATGTGGTCGCTCACGAAGCCGAGCGGCACGATCACGACGGCCTTGCGACCCGCGGCCGGCAACTCTGCGATCGCGTCGTTGACGTCGGGCTCGAGCCACGGCTGCGTCGGAGGGCCCGAGCGCGACTGGTAGACCAGCTGCCACGGCACGTCGCCCGCGCCGGCCTCGCGCATGACGACCTCGGCGACGGCGGTGTGCTGGGCCGCGTACGCGCCGCCCTCGCCGAACCCGCGCTCCGCGGGGCCCGACCTCTCGGCGTCCGTCGTCGGGATCGAGTGGGTCGCGAACAGCACCTCGACGTCGGTCGTCGGGTCGAACGCCTCGTGGTCGGCCTCGAGCTTCGCGATGGCGTCGCGCACGCCCTCGACGAACGGCGCGACGAAGCCGGGGTGGTCGAAGAACTGGCGCACCTTGTCGATCTGCACGACACCGCCGAGGCCCGTGTCCTCCAGCGCATCGGCGAAGTCCTCGCGGTACTGGCGGCAGCTCGAGTACGACGAGTAGGCGCTCGTGGCGATCGCGATGAGCTTCGTGAAGCCGCGATCGCCCGCCTCGCGCAGGGCGTCGTTCATGTACGGGTCCCAGTTGCGGTTGCCCCAGATGACCGGCAGGTCGACGCCGCGACCGGCGAGCTCGGCCTCGAGCGCGGCCTTCAGCTCGCGGTTGTGCTCGTTGATCGGGCTCACGCCGCCGAAGTGGCGGTAGTGATGCGCGACCTCCTCGAGGCGCTCGTCGGGGATGCCGCGGCCGCGCGTGACGTTCCGCAGGAACGGGATCACGTCGTCCTGGCCCTCGGGCCCGCCGAAGCCGGCGAGCAGGATCGCGTCGTAGGCGACGGGCGCCTCGACGTGCTCGGGCCCCGACTGGGCCGGCTCGGTCGCGCCCGGCACGACCGCACCGGGGGCGAGCGGGGCGGATGTCGCGGCCGCGGGTTTCACGCCGCGCAGCGGGTGACCGGCCTCGGCGGCCTGCGCGCGCTCGGGCGATTCGGCGCCGGCTCCGCCGAGGTTCGTCGCGACCATTACTGCAGCACCTCCACGAGCTCGGCGGTCGTGATGCGACGGCCCGTGTAGAAGGGCAGCTCGTCGCGCACGTGTCGGCGCGCGTCGGTCGCCCGCAGGTCGCGCATCATGTCGACGAGGTCGGTGAGCTCGTCGGACTCCATGGGCAGCAGCCACTCGTAGTCGCCGAGCGCGAACGCCGAGACCGTGTTGGCGACCACGCCGCGGAACGCGGCGCCCTTGCGGCCGTGCTCGGCGAGCATGCGCCCGCGCTCCTCGGGCGCCAGCAGGTACCACTCGTAGCTGCGCACGAACGGGTAGATCGTGAGCCACGACTTCGGCTCGATGCCGCGGAGGAAGCCGGGCACGTGCGCCTTGTTGAACTCGGCGTCGCGGTGCACGCCCATCGCGTTCCAGGTCGGCAGGAGCGCGCGCAGCAGTCGCGCACGGCGCAGCTCGCGGAGCGCCCACTGCAGGCCCTCGGCGGTCGGGCCGTGCAGCCACAGCATCACGTCGGCGTCGGCGCGGAGGCCGGAGACGTCGTAGAGGCCGCGGACCACGACGCCCTCGTCCTCGACGAGGCGGATGACGCCGTCGAGTTCGCCGACGAACCGGGGCACGTCGTGCCCGTCGAGGTCGTCGGGCCGGGCCGGGTCCTTGCGGAGCACGGCGAAGAGCGTGTAGCCCTCCGGCGAGGGGGTCGGGTCGGACTCGGGTGCGCTCGCGGCTGCCCCTTCGGCAGCGGGGGAAGACATGGCACTATCCTCCCCCCGCAAGCTGAAAGCTCAAAAAGGGGGCGGGGCGGGGCGGGGCACGGCGCGCGGCGCTCAGGGGTGCAGCCGCGTGAAGCGGAACGCCGCGAACCCCTCGATCGGCAGCACCTCGGCCGACGTGAAGCCCGCGCTCCGCGCGTACCCCTCGAGCGTCGCCTGTCGCATGACCGTCCCGGTGCCGACCGACCCCGGCGTCGAGAGGCTGTCCGGCAGGCAGACGAGCAGGCTGTAGCCGTACATGACCCGCTCGACCCCGTCGCCGTCGGGGGCGAACCGCTCGGCCACGGCCTCGTCCATGATCACGACGGCGCCGTCGTCGCGCACGACGCGGCGGAGCGCGGCGAGCACGTCGACCGGGTTCGGCATGTCGTGGAGCGCCTCGAAGACGAACGCCGCGTCGTAGGCGTCCTCCTCGGCGAGGGTCTCCCCGCCGCCGAGGTGGAACGTGACGCGATCCGCGAGCTCGGCGTCCTCGGCGTGCGCGCGCGCCGCCTCGATCGAGGGTCCGTCGAGGTCCACGCCGTCGACGACCGCTTCGGGGTAGGCCCGGGCGAGCGCGAGCGAGGACCACCCGTGTCCGCAGCCGACGTCGAGGATCCGGGCCCCGGGGCGGCTCAGCACGGCATCGAGCTCGGGCACCGACGCCAGTGCGCCGGCGAGCTCCCGGTCGAACCACGGGCGGTTGATGTCGCCCTGCGCGTCGCGCATGTCCTTCCCGAACGACGCCCACGGCACGCCGCCCCCGGTACGTGCGGCGTCGAGCAGCCCGGGCAGCTGCGCCGCAGCGCTCGCGACGATGCGTGCGATCGGGGCGAGGTAGGCGAGCGACTCGTCGTCGGTCAGGACCTCGGCGTGCGCGGGCGGCAGCGAGTACCGGCGAGCGGATGCCTCGGCATCCGGATCGTCGACCGCGAGGATGCCGCTCACCGCCTGGTGCTCGAGCCATTCGCGGGTGTAGCGCTCGCCGGTCTCGGCGGCCTCGGCGAGCTCGGACGAGGTCAGCGAGCCGCGTTCGGCGAGGATCCGGTACCAGTCGAGCCGGTCGCCGAGGTGGACCGACAGCGTCTCGAACGCGCCGAGCGCGGAGGCGAAGATGCGGTCGGCGAAGGCGTCGACGGGGTCGGGAGCGGTGGGTTCGGTGGCGGACACGTCGCCTCCTAGCGGGGTGGGCCGCTCAGTCGGTGAGCAGCCGGGTGGAGTGCTCGAGATGGGCGCGCATGGCCTCGGGCCCGCGCTCGAGGAGCTCGACCAGCAGGCGCCGGTGGTCCTCGACGAGGTCGGCGACCGTGGCGTGCCGCCGGATGTGGGCGACGAACAGCAGCAGCTCGCTGCCGATCGCCGTGTGGGCTTCGATGATGCGGGGGCTGTCGGATGCCGCGACCAGCGCCGCGTGGTAGTCGGCGTGGAACCGCTCGATGCGCCGCCACGCGGCATCCGTCGCCCCGCCGGGACCGCCGTCGGCCGCCGCCTCCATCGCGTCGACCGCAGCACGCGCGGGTTCGAGCACGTGCTCGGGCAGCGTGCCGCCGAAGCGCGCGAACGCGATGCGCAGCGCCTCGATCTCGAGCGCCGCGCGCAGCTGCTGCAGCGCGATGATCTCGCGGTCGTCGAAGCTCGTGACCCGCACGCCGCGGTACGGCTCGGCGACCGCGAGGCGCTCGGCGACGAGGCGCTGGAACGCGGCGCGCACGGTGTGCCGGGACACGCCGTGGCGGGCTGCGGCCGACTCCTCGCGGAGCGGCGTGCCCGGTGCGAGCTCGCCGCTCAGGATCTCGTCGCGCAGCACCGCGGTGACGCGCTCGACGGCCGTCGACGCCGGCGCGGCATCGACGCGGCCGGATTCAGCGGTCGAGGTTGGCACGCACCACGAGCCAGACCCCGACGCCGACGGCGGCCGCGACTCCGACCGCGAGCGCGATCGCCGCGCCGGGTTGTTCATCGGCGAAGCGCTGCATCTTCCGCTTCGCTCGGGCCGTCGCGCGCGCCGCACGCTTGGGCACGTTGAGCTTCTCCTCGAGCGCGCTGAGCGTGCCGGCGAGCTGGTCCCGCGCGGCGCGGGCGTTGTCGTGCGCCTGCAGCCGCGTGAAGTTGCGCTGCTGCTTCCTGTCGAGCCGGACGACGTCAGTGGCCGCCATAGTCGCCCCTTCCGGTGATCGCGTCGATGTCCTGTCGGACGCTCTCGATGGTCTCGAGCGGTTCGCTGCCGCGACGGAAGCTCGAGAGCGCGACGCCCACGAGGATCGCGATGATGAGCAGCAGGATGCCGGAGACGGTCAGCGCCGCCGCCCAGCCCGGCATCACGAGCGAGAGCGCGAGGATGCCGGTCGCGATGAGGGTGCCGAGCAGGAAGATGCCGACGAACGCCGCGGCGACCACGAGCCCCGCGCCGATGCCGAAGTGCTTGGCCTTGTAGCTCAGCTCGGCCTTGATCTGGTCGATCTCGGCCTTGACGAGCGCCTGGATCTGGTCGGGCAGTTCACCGACCAGGGTGAACAGCGACCGGTCGTCGTTGAGTGGTGCAGCCATCGGGTGTCACCTCCGGTGGTCGGTCAGGACGAGGACGAGGACGAGCCGGACGAGCCCGAGGCCTTGGAACCCGACGCGCCGGACTTCGCCGAGCTCGAGCGGGTCGACGAGCCCGAGCCCGACGACTTCGAGGCGGTCGATCCGGATCCGGACGACTTCGATGCGGTCGACCTCGAGGCGGTCGACTTCGACGCCGTCGACTTCGATCCGGTCGACGTCGAGCCGCCCGACGACTTCGAGGCGGTGTCGGTCGATCCCTCGGAGATCTGCCGCACGAGCTTCTTGGCGTTGTCGAGCACGGCGTCGCTCACGTCGCCGACGCGCGCCATCGCGAAGTCCTTCACGGTCTGGACGCCGTCCTGGACGGCCGGCTGGTTCCAGACGCCCTGGGCGGCTTTCTGGATCTGTTCGTAGCGTTCCCGTCCCGCCCTCGTTCCGAGCACGTAGCCCACCCCGAGACCGACGACGAAGAGGATCTTGCCCTTCATGTGCACCCCATCCCCCGCTGCGGTTCTTCAGACAGCGTCACTCCAGCGTAGACCCCGGCAGGTGCGATGCAAGGGGGTTGCCGGGTGTTCCGGCGGATCGTATGCCGATCCGGCTATGCATCCCCGGCGAGGCGGAGCGACCGGCGGCGGATGCGCTCGGCGGCCTCGATGGCGTGCGGCACCACCGACGCGAGCCCGGTTCCGGCGACCCACGACCCGGCGAGCGCGAGGTCCTCGTCGTGCTCGATCGCGGCTTCGAGCGCGCGCACGCGGTCGCGCTGTCCGACCGCGGCCTGCGAGAGCGCGTCTCGCCAGGCGGACCGTCCGTGCGCGCGGAGCTGCGACGCCTCGAGGTCGACCCCGAGCAGGGCGGATGCGTCCCGCAGGGCGAGCTCCGCGACCGCGTCGTCGTCCAGGCCCTCGAGCGGGCTCGCGACCCCCGCCCGCCCGTACGACAGCCGGATCACGTGACGACCGGCGGCGGACTCGGCGAGCCACGGCCACTTGGCGCTCGAGTGCGTGAGCGCCTTCGCGGCCACGCCGGGCGTGCCGGCGGCGACGAGCACGCCCGTGCCGCGCGGCGCGGCGTCGAGTTCGGGCGCGTCGAGCACGAGCGTCACGAGTTCGACGGATGCCGCGGCCGGCCACTCCTCGGCGAGCGCGCCCTCGGGCGCGACGCCGGCCAGCAGCGCGCGCGAGACGTGGGCGGGCGTGGCGACGATCGCGAACCGCGCGTCGACGACGACGGATGCCGCGGCGTCGCCGTCGACCGGGACGTCGCCGGGTCGCACGGCCGCGTCGGCCTCGACCGTCTCGCCGATCGCGCGCCACCTCGCCGCCGAACCGTCCGCCTCGGCGGCGGAACGGCGCTCGAGCGCGGTCGCTCGGACACCCGTGCGGACCTCGGCGCCGAAGCGCGCGAGTTCGGCCGTGAGCGCGTCGACGAGCGTGTGCATGCCGCCGCGGAGCCCGAGCACGGCACTGCCGGCGCGTCTCGCCTCGATGAGCTGGCCAACGCCGCCGGAGAGCGAGCCGGCCCGGGTCATCGCCTCGTTGAGGCCGGGCGCGACGACGTCGACGTCGAGGTCGTCGGGGTCTGTCGAGTACACGCCCGCCGAGATCGGCGTGACGAGCCGGTCGAGCACGGCGTCGCCCATGCGCTGCCGGACGAGCGGGCCGAGCCGCTCGGCCCTGCCGATCTTGAGGATCGGCGTGATCCGGTCGCGCCAGGCGCGCCACGCGCCGCCCCAGCCGATGATCGCGCGGACGTCCTCGCCGAGCGGGTTCGCGGGGATGCCGAGCACGCCCGTGCGCGGCAGGCGAGCCGCGCGGCGTCCGCTGCGGTCGCCCCAGACGAGCCAGGCCCCGGCCGGGTTCGGCGACTCGACGGCGTCGGCGAGGCCGAGCCGTTCGACGAGCGTCGAGACCGAGTCGTTCCGGGTCGCGAACGACTCGGCGCCCGCGTCGAGCGCGAGCCCGTCGACCTCGATGCGGCCGACGCAGCCGCCGGGTCGGTCGGACTGCTCGAGCACGACGACGCCGAGGCCGAGGCGCGCGCACTCGAGGGCGGCGACGAGTCCGGCGACGCCGCCGCCGATCACCACGACGTCGGTCGAGCGGTGGTCGGCGGCGGCGGCGGGGTCGGTCATCGGCCGACCTCGTGCACGAGTTCGACCACGCGGGTCAGCACGGTCGGGTCGGTCTCGGGCGGCACGCCGTGGCCCAGGTTGAAGACGTGCGAGGGCGCCGTGCGGCCGCGCGCGACGACGTCGCGCACCGCGGCCTCGAGCACGGGCCACGGTGCTGCGAGCAGCGCCGGGTCGAGGTTGCCCTGCAGCGGCACGCCCTCGCCGACGCGGAGCGCAGCGACGTCGAGCGGCACGCGGTAGTCGACGCCCACCACGTCGACGCCCACGGACTTCATGGCGCCGAGCAGCTCGCCCGTGCCGACGCCGAAGTGCACGACCGGGACCGCGTGGGTGCCGGCGGTGCCGGCGGCATCCGTCGTCTCGTAGGTCAGGTCGTGCACGTGCGTCAGCGCCGCGGCCGAGGCGGGGGCGACGTGCGTCTCGTAGTCGGCGAGCGAGAGCGCGCCCGCCCACGAGTCGAAGAGCTGTGCGGCGGATGCTCCCGCGAGCACCTGGGTGCGGAGGAAGCGGCCGGTCAGCTCGGCGGTCCAGTCCATGAGGGCGCGCCAGGCGCCCGGGTCGGCGTGCATGAGCGTGCGCGCCGCGAGGTGGTCCTTCGACGGGCCGCCCTCGGCGAGGTAGGCCGCGAGGGTGAACGGCGCGCCCGCGAAGCCGATGAGCGGGGTCGAGGTCGGCGCGCCCGGAGCGGTGAGGGTCGCGAGCTCGGCGACGGTGCGCTGCACGGCCTCGGTGATCGGGCCGGCGGCCTCGTCGAGGCGGGCCGGGTCGATCGCGGCGAGCTCGGCGACGGCCGCGGCATCCGCGTACGCGCGACCGAAGACGGGGCCGCGGCCGGGCTGGATCTCGACGTCGACGCCGACGAGCTTCAGCGGCACGACGATGTCGCTGAAGAAGATGCCCGCGTCGACACCGTGACGGCGCACCGGCTGCAGCGTGATCTCGGCCGCCATGGCCGGGTCGAGGCACGCGTCGAGCATGCGCGTCCCGACGCGGAGCTCGCGGTACTCGGGCAGCGACCGGCCGGCCTGCCGCATGAACCAGACGGGCAGCGTGTCGCTGCGGAGGCCCCGGTAGGCGCGGACGAGGCGCGAGTCGTGGGTGAGGCCGGCGGCCAGCGGATGCTGCGGGGAGAGGTTCACCGTGACATCCTCCCCCATCGGGGCTGGGCGGGCACTGTGGTCGTGTTGGCCGATCGGAGAACTGGGGCTGGTGGCCGCGCTCCCACGCCGCTAAGGTCGGTCGCGTCGTGCGTCCCCGGCACGACGACGCGCTCCGCACCACCCCCGCGACGCGCGCCTCCGCCACCCACGGAGAACACCATCGTGTCCAGCATCGCAACGCGGCATCGCACCGGACTCATCGTGCTCGTCGCCCTCGCCGCGGTCGTCGTCGTCGCCGCGCTCGCCCTCGGCGGCCGCCAGGTCGAACGGATCGTCCCGACCCTGCCCGACGTGCCCGGCACGCCGGTCGCACTCGGCCTCGCCGCCATCGCCGGCGCCATCGTCCTCGTCTCCGCGATCGTGCGCGGAGCGGCGTCCGCCCGCGCGCGGGCCCGTCATCGCGCACTCGAGTCGGTCCATGCCGGAGCGGTGAGCTGCGGCATCCGGAACCGCGATCTCGTCGCACGGCTCGAGGAGCTGACCCGCCCGGGCAGTCGGACCCCCAGCCTGCCCGGGCGGTTCTCGATCGTCGCCGACGACCACGGGATCTCGTTCTGGGCCGGTGGCCGACGGCCGAGGCGCGCGGCCGCCTTCCCCTGGCGCGAGGTGCGCAACATCCGCGCCGACTCGACCGTCGCCGGCAGCACGAGCGTCCCCGTCGCGGTCGTGCGCATCCGCCGCGACGGCTCGAGCATCGAGTTGCCGATGATGCTGAGCGACCCGCGCCCCGGCCGGTACGCGCTCACCGACGCGCCGTTCTTCGCGACCGTGCGCGCGTGGAAGGCGCGGCATCGCGCCGCGCTCGCGTCCGAGGGCCTCGAGCTCCCGCCCGTGACGGGCGCCATCCCGATCATCCGGCAGGCTCGGCCCGCGGCCTGAGCGGCCGGCCTGCCCGTCGACCGTGAGGCGTGTGACGCGGCCGGTCGGAGGCGGTTTCGACGCCGGGTAGAATCGACCGGTGCTCATCTGTCTCTCCGCGAGCCACAAGAACGCCGGCTTCGACATGCTCGAACGTCTCTCGGCGTCCTCCGAGCACGCCGGACCGCGGTTGACCGACGGGCACGAGGCCGTTCGCGGCGCGGTGGTCGTCTCCACCTGCAACCGCTACGAGGCCTACCTCGACCTCGACGTCCCGCACGGCGACTCCCCCGTCGAGGCCGTGCACGACGCGATCTTCGCGGTCGGCGACGTCGCGGGCCTCTCGACCGACGAACTGCGCAGCACCTTCGACTTCGTGCACGGCAACGCCGTGGCCGGGCACCTCTTCTCCGTCGCCGCGGGCCTCGAGTCGGTCGTCGTCGGCGAGGGCGAGATCGCCGGCCAGGTGCGCCGCTCGCTCGAACGCGCCCGGTCCGAGGGCACGACCACCGCCGAGCTCGAGCGCCTCTTCCAGCGCGCGTCGCAGACCTCGCGCAAGGTCAAGAACCGCACGGGCATCGGCCACGAGGGCCGTTCGCTCGTGCGCCTCGCGCTCGACCTCGCCGAGAGCCGCGTGACCGACTGGTCGGCCGTGCGCGTGCTCCTCGTCGGCACGGGCCGCTACGCCGGCGCGTCGCTCGCCGCGCTCCGCGACCGCGGCGTCGTCGACGTCGCCGTGCACTCGGTCTCGGGCCGCGCGAGCCGCTTCGCCGCGAACCACGGCATCGAGGCCGTGTCGAGCGCCGACTACGCCATGGCCGCCGCGGGCGCCGACCTCATCGTCACCTGCACGACCGTCGACCACCACGTCGTCGACCGCGACCTGCTCGAGCTCGGCCGCGCCGAGCTCGTCGTCGCCGACGGGCGCGCCCCGGTCGCACTGCTGCCGGGCCGCGGGTCGACGGATGCCGCGGCAGCGGCGGATGCCGCGGCCGACGCGCCGCGCCAACTCGTGATCGACCTCGGCCTGCCGCGCAACGTCGCCCCCGACGTCGTCGAGGTCGCCGGCGTCGAACTGCTCGACCTCGAGACCATCAAGATCCACGCCCCGCTCGAGGAGTTCGGCTCGACCGACGCCGCCCGCGAGATCGTCGACCGCGCCGCCCGGAACTTCGGGCGCGTCGCCGAGGAGCTCGACCTCGCCCCCGCCGTGGTGGCGCTCCGCCGCCACGTGTTCGACGTGCTCGACGCCGAGATCGATCGCGCCCGCTCGCGCGGCGACGACGACGGCCGCACCGAGGCCGCGCTGCGGCACATGGCCGGCGTCCTCCTGCACACCCCGATGGTCCGCTCGCGCGAGTACGCCCGCGCCGGCGACCAGCAGGCCTGGCTCGACGGGCTCGAGGCGGTCTTCGGCATCCGGCCGGAGGCCGAGCCCGCGGCATCCGCCCTGGCTTCGGACGCCGCCTCGAACGCCGACGCCGACGAGCATCGGGCTTCCGGGACCCGCTGACCCGATCCCGGACGGACGGTCCCGCTCGCCAGGCCGGCGCGGTACGCTGCCGTTCGATGTCCACCATCCTCCACGCGCTGCCCGACGAGGCCGCCGACGCCGGCCCGCCGGCCCTCCGCCTGCCGTACGACGTCGCCGAGGTCGAGCACCGGCCGTTGACGACCGCGCGGATGACGCTGCGTCCGCTCGCGGCGTACGACGCCGACGACGTGTGGGAGTACCAGCGCCTGCCCGAGGTGCTCCGCTACATCCCGTGGCCCGAGCGGGAGCGCGACGAGGCGCGGGAGCACACCGAAGCGCGCGCCGACATGCGCCGGCTCGTCGCCGACGGCGACGCGATCTTCCTCGCGATGGTGCTCGACGGTCGCGTGATCGGCGACCTCATGGTCCGGCTCGCGAACGCCCAGCACGCGCGACTCGAGATCGGGTGGGTCGTGCACCCCGACTTCCACGGCCGCGGGCTCGCGACCGAGGGCGCCGACGTGCTGCTCGACCTCGCGTTCGGGCGGCTCGCCGCACACCGCGTCGTCGCGCACCTCGACGCCCGCAACGCGGCATCCGCCCACCTCTGCGAACGCCTCGGCATGCGGCGCGAGGCGACCCTCGTCGAGGAGGAGTACAACGACGGCGAGTGGCAGGACACGGCGTCGTACGGGATGCTGCGGCGCGAATGGCGCGCGGTGCGCGCGGGCCGCTCCGCCTGAAGCCCCGATCCGGCCGAGCACCGGCGCGAGCCGGCGTCTCGACTCACCCTCCTCCTCGCGGACGAGGGAGAACGGTATTCCGCGGATACCTTTCTCCCCGACCTGCGGAGGAGAGTCGCTCGCCGTTCGCTTCCCGGGACGAATATCGGGCGGCCCCGCCCGACCCGCCGGCCGGGGGCCCGGATCAGCCGACCGAGAGCGTCCAGTCCTCCGTCGCGATCACGGTCACGACCGACGGTCCGGCCGCGAGCGGCACGTTGCCGTCGTAGGCGCCGGTCACGTCGATGAGCGCCGCGCCGCCGAACGCCTGCTGCGACTGCTGGGCGACGACGAACGGGTCCTCGGCGTCGTCGCCGCTGTGGGTCGCGGCGAGCGTCGCGGCGCCGCCGCCGTAGAGGTAGACGGCGTCGTCCTCGCCGTTCGCGGCGTTCGGCAGCTCGGATGCCGCCGACATCTGCTGGATCGAGATCGTCCACGAGCCGGTCGCCGTCACCTGCACGCTGCGCGCCGACGAGGCATCCGCCACGCCCCACGCGGTCGTGCCGTCGTAGTCGTCGGTCGTGTCGACGAGCGGGTTCCCCGACGGCTGGTTCGACGAGTCCAGCAGCGTCAGCGTGAAGGGCGCGTCGTCGTCGCCGTCGAACGTGGCCGTGACGATGCCGCCCGTGATCCCGTCGGGGATCGCCACGACATCGTCGCCCGTGCCGCTCGCGTCGACCTTCGTGAACGTGCCCCAGGTCTGGTCGGCCCACTCCTGCACGGTCGCGGTCGGCGTCTGCGTCGGCGTGCTCGTCGGCGTCTCGGTCGGGGTCGCCGACGGCGAGGCCGACGGCGTGGGCGAGGCGGTCGGCTGCGTGCCGCCCGCACCGAGCGCGCCGGTGCCGTAGAGCACGCCGACGATGATGGCGAGCACCAGCGCAGCGCCCGAGACGACGGTGCCCGCGGTCGCGACGCCCTTCGGGCGATCCGCCTTCGTGAGGCCCACGATGCCGAGCACGAGGCCGATCGCCGCGAGCACGACGCCCGCGATCCACGCCCACTGCCACGCGAACGCGAGCAGGGCGACGACGGCCGCGACGATGCCGACGGCGAGTGCGCCGACGCCGACGCCGTTCGTTCCCGCGGGCTGCCCCTCCGGCTCCGGGCCGGGCGCGTCGAGCACCTCGGTGCGGCCGTCGTCGGGTGGGTTCGGTCCGGATGCGTTCGTCATCATTCCCCCGTGGATGCTCGGACGTGCGCTCCCGCGCCATGATGGCAGGCCGATCGAGGGTCGGCAACGAACCGGAGGGCGCGTCAGGCGGACCGAGGCAGCGTCAGCGCGAGCACCGCGCCGCCCGCCGGCGCATTCGTCGCCGACGCGTCACCGCCGTGCGCGCGGGCGATGCCGCGCACGATCGCGAGCCCGAGACCGGCGCCGCCGGTCACGTCGAGCCGATGCGGCGACCGGGCCGACGAGCCGCGCCATCCGGCCTCGAACGCGTGCGCGAGCTCCTCCGGGGCGAACCCCGGGCCGCTGTCGGCGACCGCGAGGCGCACCTCGTCGCCCTCCCCGTCGACGGTCACCGCGATCCGCCCGCCCGCCGGGGTGTGCTGGAGCGCGTTCGCGAGCAGGTTCGCGACGGCGCGTCCGAGTTGCAGGGCGTCGCCGTCGACCGTCGGCGACGCGTCCGACGCCACGTCGAGGTCGAGCCGGACGCCCGCCCCGTCGGCGAGGCCGCGCAGTTCCGCGACGGCGTCGCTCGCGACATCCGCCAGCGACAGCCGCTCGGTGCGCAGGTGCAGGGTGCCCGCATCGATCTGCGACACGGCGAACAGGTCGGCGACGAGCGCGTCGAGCCGGTCGACCTGCGACGCGATGCGCGCGAGGTAGCGGTCGGGGTCGGGCGCGAGCCCGTCCTGCAGCGCCTCGGCCTGGGCGCGGATGCCGGCGAGCGGCACGCGCAGGTCGTGCGCGACGCGCGTCACCAGCTCGCGGCGGGCCTGCTCCTGGCGCTCGACCTCCTCGCGCGCGGCGCGGATGCGGGCGTCGGATGCCGCGAGCTCGTCGAGCACGGCCCGGAACTCGCCGATCGGCAGCGGGCGCGATTCGACCGGGATGCCGCGACCCAGGTCCTCGGCGGCGGAGCGCAGCACGCGCGCCGCGCGCGCGATCTCGGCGCCGAGGATCGACGCGGTGAGGATCGCGACGACCCCGCTCGTCACCGCGATGGCGAGCGCGATCTGCGCGTCGTGGTCGGAGAGGTACATCGCCTGCGTCGCCACGAGCACGCCGCCGACGACGGAGGCCACCGCCGCGACGACCACCGTGACGAGGTGCACCACGATCGGCGCCCATGCGAAGCGGCGCAGCAGCAGCCAGGCGACGAACCCGACCGCGGCGGCGATCGCGGCCGACACGGCGATGACGAGCAGGAGGTCGGTGCCGCTCACGGGGCCGCCTCCCCGGTCGGGCCGGCGCCCGCCTGGCCGGCGCCCGCCCCCGGGTCGTCGAACCGGTAGCCGTAGCCCCAGACCGTGACGAGCATGCGCGGGTTCGCGGCATCCGCCTCGATCTTCTCGCGCAGTCGCCGCACGTGCACGGTGACCGTCGAGAGGTCGCCGTGGCTCCAGCCCCAGACGCCCTGCAGCAGGTCCTCCCGCGAGAACACGGTGCCCGGCCGGCGCGCGAGGAACGCGAGCAGCTCGAACTCGCGCTGCGTGAGCGCGAGCCGGCGCCCGTCGAGGTCGACGGTGTGCGCGGCGGTGTCGATCCGCAGCGGCCCGCGCGAGATCACCGCGGCCTCCGAGCCCGCGACCGCCGCCCCGGCGGCCTCCACGGCGAGCGCCCGCCGCAGCACCGACTGAACCCGAAGCGTCAGCTCGCGCGGCGAGAACGGCTTCGCGAGGTAGTCGTCGACGCCGGCCTCGAGGCCCGCGATGCGGTCGTCCTCGCCGCCGAGCGCGGTGAGCATGATGACCGGAACCTGCGACTGCGCGCGGATGCGACGGCACACCTCGATGCCGTCGACGCCGGGCAGCATCCGGTCGAGCACGACGAGGTCGGGACGCTCCGCGGCGATGCGGTCGAGCGCCACGAACGCGTCCGCGGCATCCTGCACCCGGAACCCGGCCGACTCGAGGTACGCGCGGCACACCTCGAGCACGGTGGGGTCGTCGTCGACGAGCAGCACGAGACGCCCGTCGAGCAGCAGGTCGACCTGGTCAGCCACCGATCACCTCCTCGAGGCGTGCGATCGGATCGTACAGCCCGGCGTCGAGGATCCACGTCTGGAGCGTCTTGTCGAACCCGGTCACGACCACGATGCCGACCACGATGAAGATCACGCCGATCGTGCGCCGGAACCATCCGTCGGGGTTCGCGAGCCACCCGAGCCGGCGCACGAGCGTCCGGCCGAGCAGCGCGATGAGCAGCAGCATCGCCGCGAGCCCCACCGCGTACGCGACGACGTACAGGACGCCCTCGCCGAACGAGACCGGCAGGACGGCCGCGACGATCAGGGCATAGGTCGGGCTGCAGCTGGAGAACACGGGGCCGAGGGCGGCGCCCGTGAGGATGTCGCCGCCGACGCTCTGGCGCCGGACCGACCGGTCGAGCATCTCGCCGCTGCGAGCGCCCCACCCGAGCGCGGTCGACACCCGCTCCCACAGGCGCGGGAACAGCATGTCGACGCCGAGCAGGATCACGATGCCGCCGGCGATCACCTGCCACACCTGCGGCGGGATGCCGAGCAGCGCGGTGGTCGCCTTGAGCAGCAGCGTGAACACGACGACGGATGCCGCGAGCGACGCGGCGATCACGTAGGGGCGGTAGCGCGCACGGCGCTCGTCCCCGTCGCGGACGATCGATCCGCCCACGATCACGGGCAGGAGCGGCAGCACGCACGGCGCCGCGACGGTGAGGACGCCGGCGGCGAGGGCGAGGGTGAGGGATGCGGTCACGGGGCGGTCCGCCGCCTCACGGCATCGCGGCGACGAGCGACTCGACCGAGGGGTCCTCGTAGAGCACGACGCTCGAGATCTTCTCGCCCGCGTCGTCGACGAACACGATCGTCGTCTGGATCGTCACGCCGTACTGCTGGCGCAGGTCGGTGCGCGAGTCGTAGTCGACCTTGAACACCGTGAGCCCGTCGGGCGCGCCCTGCGCATTCAGGTCCTCGTCGAGCGCGCGGCACTTCGGGCACCAGCTCGCGTGGAAGAACAGGGCCTTCGGCCCGGCGGTGGCCTCGATCGCGCCGTCGGTGTAGTCGAGGTAGGCGCCCTCGGCGGGGGCGTCGTCGGCGGCGGCGTCGGCGGATGCCTCGGCCTCGTCGGTCGCATCGGGGGTCGCCTCGGGCGTCGACGGCTCGGTCGTGGTCGTCGGCTCGGCGCTCGCGCCGGAGGCATCCGTCGACTGCGCGGCGCAGCCGGTCAGCGCGAGCGCGGCGACGAGCAGCATCGCGGCGGCGATGGGGCGGGCGGGGCGTTCGGGCATGGCGGCTTCCTCGTTCCGCGGGCGACCTCCGCCCGCTCCCTCCACGCTACGTCGTGCCCGCTCCGCCCGCCGCGCGGCGGGATTACGGAACCCTGACGGCGGCTCACGGCCAGAGCTGCCGGGGCGGCGGAACGACGTCGAGCACCTCGGCGTCGACGACGTGTCCCAGCTCGAGGATGCCGAACTCCGGCCACGAGAAGACCACCTCGAAGCCCGCTCGCCCGACCTCGCCCGTCCAGAGCCAGAGCTCGATGTTCCAGTCGTACCAGTCGTGCCCGCCGCCGCCACCGCCGCCGAGCACCTGCAGCGTCGGAGGCGTGAGGTCGCGGTCGACGTGCGCGACCCGCTGGTGGTCGATCGGCAGCAGCCGCGTTCCGTCGGCGAGCCGCACTCCGACGTGCATGCCATCGGGCTCGGGGAAGCGCCCCGGGAACCACGCATGGCGCTCCATCATGCGTCGCTCCCACTCGCGCGGGCTCTCGTCGGTGCGCCGGTGCACGCACCTCACCGTCAGCCGCAGCCCGGACGAGTACGCCGCGACCTCGCCGAGGAGCAGCACGGTCGCGTCGTCGTGGTGGAGCAGCTCGTCGAGCACCACGCGACCCGGCAGCTCGTCCTGCGGCGGCTGAAGCCACGGCGGCATCGGAGGGACCTCGGGCTCGGGGCCCGGCTCGGGCCGCTCGACGTCGAAGAACCCACCGGATGCCGCGTGCATGCCGATCACCCTAGCGAGCACCGCGCCCCGCACCATCCGTCGTCGCATCGAACGGTCGCAGATGCACGCGCGCACCCGTCATCCGCGACTTTTCGACTCCGGGCCGCCGGGGCGCGCCGAACCCGACCCATCGAACGGTCGCAGATGGTCGCTCGTACTCGCCATCCGCGACTTCTCGAGGAGACTCCGGCGGAAGACACCGGGGGCGCCGCGGCGCAGCCGCCGGCCGCGGGTCAGGCGCCGACGAGGCGCGCGGCCAGGTACCCCTCGAGCTCGGCGAGCGGCACGCGCTCCTGGCCCATGGTGTCGCGGTGACGCACCGTCACGGCGTCGTCGTCGAGCGAGTCGAAGTCGACCGTGACGCAGAACGGCGTGCCGATCTCGTCCTGGCGGCGGTAGCGGCGGCCGATCGCGCCGGCGTCGTCGAAGTCGACGTTCCAGTGCTTTCGGAGGTTCGCGGCCACCTCGCGGGCGAGCGGCGAGAGCTTCTCGTTGCGCGAGAGCGGCAGCACGGCCGCCTTGACGGGCGCGAGGCGCGGGTCGAGCTTCAGCACCGTGCGGGTGTCGACGCCGCCCTTCGCGTTCGGCACCTCCTCGACGTGGTACGCGTCGACGAGGAACGCCATGAGCGAGCGCGTGAGGCCCGCAGCGGGCTCGATGACGTACGGCGTCCAGCGCTCGTTCTTCTGCTGGTCGAAGAACGACAGGTCCTTGCCGGAGTGCTTCGCGTGCGTCGAGAGGTCGAAGTCGGTGCGGTTCGCGACGCCCTCGAGCTCGCCCCAGTCGCCGCCGGTGAAGCCGAAGCGGTACTCGATGTCGACGGTGCGCTTGGAGTAGTGGCTCAGCTTGTCCTTCGGGTGCTCGAACAGCCGCAGGTTCTCGGGGTCGATGCCGAGGTCGACGTACCACTGGTAGCGGGCGTCGATCCAGTACTGGTGCCATTCCTCATCGGTGCCGGGCTCGACGAAGAACTCCATCTCCATCTGCTCGAACTCGCGCGTGCGGAAGATGAAGTTGCCGGGCGTGATCTCGTTGCGGAACGACTTGCCGATCTGGCCGATGCCGAACGGCGGCTTCATGCGCGCGGCCTGCAGGACGTTGCCGAAGTTCACGAAGATGCCCTGCGCGGTCTCGGGGCGCAGGTAGTGCAGGCCTGCGGCGTCGTCGACCGGGCCGAGGAACGTCTTCAGCAGGCCGGAGAACTCCCGCGGCTCGGTCCACTGGCCGCGCGTGCCGCAGTTCGGGCAGACGATGTCGGCCATGCCGTTCTCGGGCGCGCGGCCCTTCTTGTTCTCGAAGGCCTCGATGAGGTGGTCCTCGCGGAAGCGCTTGTGGCAGTGCTGGCACTCGACGAGCGGGTCGCTGAAGACCTCGACGTGGCCCGACGCCTCCCAGACCTGGCGCGGCAGGATGACGCTCGAGTCGAGGCCGACGACGTCGTCGCGGCCCTGCACCATCGTGCGCCACCACTGGCGCTTGATGTTCTCCTTCAGCTCGACGCCGAGGGGCCCGTAGTCCCATGCGGAACGCGAACCGCCGTAGATCTCACCCGCCTGGAAGACGAAGCCCCGGTGCTGGGCGAGCGTGATGACGGATTCGAGGCGGGTGGGTGCGGCCACGGTGGCTCCAATGGTCCAGGGAGGGAATCGGGCGAGTCGCCCGCGAAGTCGCTGTCCATCCTACGAAATGTGAAGGGCGACGGATGCCGCGGCTTCGCGCCGCACGGGCGGCACGCCCGGGCGCGCGCCGCCGGTCGGTGTACAACGGCTCGTGAGGCGGTCGGCCCGGGCCGCCACGGCGGGAGGGGGCGGTCGCATGGGCCTCACCCGACGCGTGTTCCTGACCGGCGTCGCCGTCGTCGGCGTGCTCGCCGTCAGCCGGGTGATGGCCGATCGCCAGGAGGCCGAGCAGGAGCAGGCCGCGGTCGAGGAGTTCCCGGCTCCCGAGCTCGCGCGGGTCTCGGTTCCCGCGGGTGCGCTCACCGAACTCCCCGCCGATGCGGGCCAGGTGATGGCCTGGACGGTCGACGACGGGACGGACTCGGCCGTCGTCGGCGCCTACACCGCGTTCGCGGCGGCGAACGGCATCCGCCTCACCTACTTCGTGAACGGCGTGTACGCGTCGTGGGACGACAACGCCGACGCGATCCGCCCGCTCGTCGAGCGCGGCCAGATCCAGCTGGCGAACCACACGTGGTCGCACCCCGACCTCACCACGCTGAGCGACGCCGAGATCCAGTGGCAGCTGCAGCACAACCACGACTACCTGCAGTCGGTCTACGGCGTCGACGCGCGCCCGTTCTTCCGTCCGCCGTACGGCGTGCACGATGCACGGGTGGATGCCGCGGCCGCCGCGATCGGCTACACGGTGCCGACCCTCTGGTACGGCTCGCTCGGCGATTCGGGCGCGATCACGCAGCAGCAGATCGTCGACCTCGCCGCGGAGTGGTTCGCCGCCGGCCGCATCATCATCGGCCACCTGAACCAGGACCCGGTCGTCGGCGTGCTCCCGCGCCTGAAGGAGATCCTCGACGAGCGCGGGCTGCAGACGGTCACGCTGAACGACGTCTTCACGTCGGCGCAGCATCCGTAGGTCCATAGGCTGAGCGGATGCCGCTGCCCGACCTGCACGTCGCCGCCATCGCGCTCGTGCGCGATCGTCGCGTGCTCATGGTGACGGCGCGCGGACGCGACGTGCACTACATGCCGGGCGGCAAGCTCGACGCGGGCGAGACGCCCGCCGAGGCGGCGGCGCGCGAGGCGCTCGAGGAGGTCGGGCTCGTGCTCGACCCGGCGCGGCTCGTCGAGGCGTTCACCGTGCGCGAGCTCGCCCACGGCCAGGGCGAGGGGCAGCACGTGCGCATGCACGTCTTCCTGGCCGAGACGGATGCCGCGCCCGTGCCCTCGGGCGAGGTCGGCGAGGTGCACTGGGTCGGCACCGTCGACGCGCACCGGTGCCCGCCGGCGGGCGTCGAGGTGCTGCGGCGGCTCGCGGCATCCGGTCTCATCGACTGACGGCGCGCCGCGGGCGAGCCGGCGCGCCGCAGCATCCGGCATGATCGAACCGGGCCGGCGGGAGGGGGTGCGGATGTCGCGGACGCGCGAGTTCCGCCGCGACGACGCGGTGACGGTGATCACCGAGTCGGGCGCGGGCCGGCCGACGTACGTGCTCGTGCACGGCATCGGCATGGGGCACCGCTACTGGTCCGACCTCGCGGACGAGCTCGCGCGTCAGGGCCGCGTGCTCGCGCTCGACCTGCCGGGGTTCGGCGAGGCCCCCGAGCCCCGGGAGACGCCGACCATCACCGAGTCGGGCGCGCAGCTCGCCGCGCTCCTCGACGCCGAGTGCGGCGGCGAGCCG
The DNA here is from genome assembly GCF_009729855.1 of Agromyces luteolus. Lineage (GTDB taxonomy): Bacteria > Actinomycetota > Actinomycetes > Actinomycetales > Microbacteriaceae > Agromyces > Agromyces luteolus. The sequence goes on from NZ_WODA01000002.1 coordinate 219,125, forward strand.
GCCGTGCTCGTCGGGCACTCGATGGGCACGCAGGTCGTGGCCGAGGCCGCCGCACAGCGGCCCGACCTCGTGGCATCCGTCGTGCTCATCGCGCCGACCGTGAACCCTCGCGAACGCTCGGCGTTCATGCAGGGCGTGCGGCTCCTCGAGGATCCGTCGCTCACTCGCCCGAAGGTCGTGGCGCTCGGCATCCGCTCGTACCTGCAGGCCGGGCCGCGGTGGTACTTCCGGAAGCTCCGGCGCATGCTCGACCACCGCATCGAACTCGTGCTGCCGGATGTCGCGGCGCCGACGCTCGTGATCCGCGGCGAGCACGACCGGCTCGCACCCCGCGCCTGGGCCGAGCAGGTCGCCCGGATGGTGCCCCGCGGCCGCTACGTCGAGGTCGCCGACCGCGGCCACGAGACGATGGTGACCGCGGGTGAGCGCGTCGCCGACCTCGTCGCGCGGCACGCGCGCGGCGAGCACGTCGGGCACGAGGTCGAGCGCGTGTCCGAGCCGCAGGAGCTCTCGGCGATCGCGCGCGGCTGGTGGTGGGCGCGCGACTACGTGTACGCCGGCATCCGCCAGCTCGCCATCGTGGTCCAGGGCTGGAACCCTCCCGCGCGGTGGCGCCGGGGCCGCGAGGACCTGCCGGAGGTGCTGCTCCTACCCGGCATCTACGAGCACTGGTCGTTCCTCCGGCCGCTCGGCGATGCGCTGAACGGCGCCGGCTACCGCGTGCGCGTCGTGCACGGCATGGGCACCAACCGGCGCGGCATCGCCGAGACCGCGAAGCGGCTGGGCCGCGCGATCGAGCGCCGCCCGGCACCCGATGCCGGCCGGGTGATCGTCGCGCACAGCAAGGGCGGCCTGGTCGCCAAGCAGCTGCTGGTCTCCGGGGCGGATGCCGCGGCCGACGGCCCGCACGGACTCCTCGGCCTCGTCGCCGTCGCGACCCCGTTCGCGGGGTCGCGCATGGCGCGGCTCATCCTCGACCCGAGCGTGCGCGCACTGCTCCCGAGCGACGAGACCATCGTGCTGCTCGGGCGCGCGGCATCCGTCAACGCACGCATCGTCTCGGTGTTCGGCCGGTTCGACCCGCACATCCCCGACGGGAGCCTGCTCGAGGGCGCGACGAACATCCGCGTCCCGGTCAGCGGGCACTTCCGGATCCTCGGGGCCGTCGAGACGCACCGAGCGGTGCTCGAGGGCGTCGCGCGCCTCGACGGCCGGAGCCCGACCGATCAGCCGGGCTCGCCGGGCTGACCCGGCTGCACCGGCCCGACCCGGTACGGCCGCATCATCTCGTTGTCCTCGTGCTCCACGATGTGGCAGTGCCAGACGAACTGGCCGGGGTTCGCGAACGTGGCGCGCACGCGCGTGACCTCGCCCGGGTAGGCGATGACGGTGTCCTTGAACCCGGTCTCCCAGGGCTCGGGCGGCCGCGGAGCGCCGACCGGCTGCACCGGCTGCGCCACCTCGCCGTCCACGTCGATCTGCAGGGCCTGCCGGTCCACCACCTCGAACACGACCTCGTGCACGTGCATGGGGTGCGCGTCGCCGGTCGTGTTGACGAACTCCCAGACCTCGGTCGCCCCGACCGCGGGGTTCTCGGTGACGTCCTCCTCCCACATGCGCTCGATCCAGACGCCCGACTGGATGTCGCCGAGCAGCGCCTCGACCGGTCCCTCGACCGGCTCGCCGCCCGCGTCGACGCCCTCGCCCATCTTCTCGATGAGCGCGAGCGGTCGGACCACCGTCTCGGCGGGGAGCGGCGTGATCGGCGGGAGGACGAGGTACTGGGGCGGGGTCGTCGGGTCGGCGGCCGCGGCCGGCCCGACCACGAACGCCATGACCTGGCCGGTCGAGTCCGGATCGGCCTCCGGGAAGTCGAGGCCCGGCACGCCACCGCCGAACGGCTCGTCGGGGCCGACGTTGCCCAGCACGTGGGTGCCGACGGGCACGTTCGTGAAGTCGACGATGACGTCGGCACGTTCGGCGAGGCCCAGCAGCATCCGGTTGCCGTGGTCGGCCGTGATGTTCACGGGAGCGGCGAGGAAGCCGCCCTCGTTGCCGATCTGCCACACCTCGACCCCGGGGATCGCGGTGAAGTCGAGGATCAGGAACCGGGACTGGCACCCGTTCAGCAGTCGCAGCCGGTAGCGGCGCTGCTGCACGTCGTGGAACGGCCAGGTGTTGCCGTTGACCATGATCATGTTGCCGAAGAACTCGGGCTGCCAGATCGGCGAGAACTCGCCGTCGGGGATGTAGGGGCCGACGACGCCGTCGAAGAACTCGCGCGTGTCCGGGTAGAAGAGCGACCCGTCGACGTCGAACGAGCGATCCTGCACGACGATCGGGATCTCGAAGTAGGTCTTGTTCGGCGGGAACTTGTCGCCCTCGTTCGGCGCCGGCGAGGGCAGGACGGCCGTCGTCCCGCTTCGCGAATCGAGCACGGCCGCCTCGCCGTCCGGGCCGCCGCGGACGATGAAGAACCCGGCCGGCCCCGCGTAGACGTTGAGCCGCGTCATGCCGAGGGTGTGGTCGTGGTACCAGAGCGTCGATTCGCGCTGGTCGTTCGGGTACTCGAAGACGGCGTGCCCCGGGCCCCAGCTCACGCCGAACGCGGCGGCGGCCTTGAGGGCGAAGAACTCGTACCAGGTGCCGTGCGTCGCGTACCCGCCGGGGATGTCGTTCGCGTCGGGCAGGAACCACGCCTCGGCGTAGCCGTCGCTCTCGTCGCCGACGCCGACCGCGCCGTGCAGGTGCGTGACGAGCGGGACGGGTCCGGTGTAGGCGTCCGGCGTGTCGCCCGTGAACGTCGGGCGGCTGTCGCGACCGGCGATGCCGCCCGGCGGGTTCGCCCAGTGCAGCGTCGGGTCGACCGGCAGCAGGTGGGGCAGGGCGTTGCCGTCGCCGTCGACGAGGTCGTTGATCCACTTGACCTGGACCGGGCGGCCCCACTTCGACTCGATCGTGAGCGACGGCGCGTTGTGGACGAGCAGGCCCTTCTTGCTCGCCGACGTGATCGCGCCGTAGCCCCAGACGGTCGTCATCGGGAGCGGGGCCGGCAGGATCTGCTGGGCGAACTGCTGCACCGAGATCTCGTAGTAGTCGGCGGGCTTGCCGCCCTTGCGCTTGATCGTGCCGGCCCTCGGCATGACGGGCGGAACGAGCAGCGGGGTGACGAACTTCGTCACATCGCCCGGCGGGAGCGTGCCGCCGGGGATCTGCGCGAGCGCGACGCGTTCGCCGCCCGGCAGCATCAGGTAGAGCATGAATCCGGCGCCGGCCGCGCCTGCGGCGGCGATGAACGTGCGTCGGCTGATGGGTCGCCCCATGGGCGTCGCCTCTGACATCCTGCTTCCCCTTGGTTTCGAGCCGGAGCGGGGGCGCAGGGCGGCGACGGCGGTGCGGTCGGGTCGTCACCAGTTCTATCGGCGTCGTCGGGCGCGAGACGGGACTCAGGTCCCGCCGGCCGGCGTTCGCGCGCCCCCAGTTCCGGGGGCGTCGTGCTCGCGAGGGATGCCGCGTCCCGCGACACCGCCGAGGCATCCTCACGTCGTTCTCGGGGCGTTCTCCCAGCCGTCCCGGCGCCGTGTGGGCGACGCTCGGATCGGGAGGGAGCAGAGCGTCATGGGCGAGCCTGAACCGGAGTGGGAGTTCGTCGGCGTGGTCGAGCCGCTCGCGTGGGGACGGAGCACCTACACGGTCATCCGGATCCCGCCGGAGCTGGCGGACGCGGCGCGCGAGGTGGGGACGCGGCGCATCGGCGGGACCATGGACGACGTGCGGGTGAACCTCGCGGTGACGCGGGCTCCCGTGATCGACGGTCCGTTCGTGTGGGCCGGGCGGTCGCTGCTGCGCCGCCTCGGGGTCGAGCCCGGGGTCGCGGTCTTCTGCCGGCTCCGGCCGGTCGATCCCGACGAGGTCGACACCCCGGCGGATGTCGCGGCCCGCCTCGACCGCGCCGGCGTCCGAGCACGCTGGGAGGGGCTCGATGCCGCGACGCGACGACGCCGGCTGTACTCGATCGACTCGGCGCGGACCGATGGCGCCCGCTCGCGTCGCATCGACGAACTCGTGGAGCTCCTCGGAGGCGGCGGGCGGACGGGACCGGACTCGGACGGCGCGTGACCGCGCGGCGCTTCAGTAGAGACCCAGCTCCCGGCCGGCCTCCTCGACCTCCCGCATCCTGCTGGAGGCCGCTCCCCCGAGCCGCTCGGCGCACTCGGCGATGAGGGCCTCGACGATGGCGAGCACGGGCGTCATCGCGTCGAACGCGGCGGAGGGCGAGTCGGTCTCGCTCGGCAGGACCACGTCGGCCTCGCTCGCGATCGGCGAGAGCCAGGCATCCGTGAACAGGACGACCGAGGCCTTGCGGTCGCGAGCCGCCGCGGCGAGCCGTCGGGTCGGTTCCTCGTAGCGCCGGTAGTCGAAGAGCACGACCACGTCGCCGCGACGCAGCCCCGCGACCGCCTCGATCCGCCCGGCGTCGTGTTCGGGGAGGGCCGTGACGCCCGTGCGGAGCAGTTGCAGGTGCTGGGCGAGCAGGCGCGCGAGCAGCCCGCTGAACCGCCCGCCCGCGACGAGCACGCGCGTGCGCGGCGTGCACAGGAGGTCGACCGCGCGATCGAACTCGTCGGCGACGAGCGCGTCGAACGTGCGGTCGAGCGTGCCACGCGTGATCGAGGCCGCCCGCCCGAGCCCGGACTCGGACCCGGCGCCCGCGTCGGAGCGATGCCGGTCGTAGAGGTCGATCGGGGACGCCGACCGCTCGTCGAGGTCGTCGCGCAGCGCCTGCTGGAAGTCGGGGAATCCGCGATAGCCGAGGCGATTCGCGAACCGGAGGACCGTGGGCCCGCTCACGCCGGCGCGGGCTGCGAGCTTCGCGACCGTCTCGAAGCCCGCGGACGGGTACGACGACAGCAGCACGCGCGCGACCTTGCGCTCGGCGGGGCTGCAGTCGGCCATGCCGCGACGGATGGCCTCCGCCATCGGAACCGGTGCGTCGGCTGCCACGTCCACCTCCCTCATCGTGCTCACCGTATCGGCCCGCCCTCCGAGACCGCGACGACGAGTCCGGCGAGGAGGGCGATCCGCTCCGGCGCGCTCTCGAGGTCGAGCCACTCGTCGACGCCGTGGTCGCCGCCGCCGACCGGGCCGAGGCCGTCGAGCGTCGGCACGCCGAGCGCGGCAACGAAGTTCGCGTCGGAGGCGCCGCCGGTCGCCGCGACGTCGAAGTCCAGGCCGAGCCGGTCGCCCACGGCCCGAGCGAGGGCGGCGAGGGCGTCCGTCGCCCCGCGCTCGAGCGGCGGGCACACGTCGAGCCGTTCCACGTCGATGCGCGCGCCCTCGACGAACGGCCGGGCGGCGCGCGCCTCGATCGCGTCGAGCGTCGCGACGAGCTCGGCGAGGCCGACCGAACGGACCTCGAGGTGCAGTTCGGCGGCGTCGGGGACGATGTTCGCCCGCGTGCCCGACGCGACCCGCCCGACGTTCACCGTGAGTCCCGGGACGGATCCGGAGAGCGCCTGCAGGTCGAGCACGAGCCGCGCGGCCTCGACCGCGGCGTTCACGCCGCGCTCGGGCTCGACGCCGGAGTGCGCTGCACGACCGTGGACCGTCACGAGCACGTCGGCGACGCCCTTTCGCGCACCCACGAGGTCGCCGTTCTCGCGTGCGCACTCGAGGCAGAGCGCGGCATCCGCCCCGCCGACGAGCTCGGCGAGGATCTCGCGGCTCGCGGGCGAGCCGACCTCCTCGTCGGGAGTGAACACGATGACGAGTTCGCCGAAACCGGCGTACCCGGCCCGGTCGAGCACGCGGGCGGCGGCGAGCGCGGCGGCGACGCCCGCGCCGTCGTCGCAGACCCCGGGACCGTAGGCGCGGCCGCCGGCGATGCGGAACGGCCGCTCTCCCACGGTGCCCGCGGGGAAGACCGTGTCGAGGTGGGCGAAGAGGACCACGCGCGCCCTCCCCGTGCCGCTTCGGCGCCCGACGACGACGGGGCCGTATCGACTCCCGTCGCGCTCAGGGGTCGGGACGACCTCGACGCCGAAGCCGTCCCGCCGGAGCTCGCCGGCCGCCCAGTCGGCGACCCGCGCCACGCCCTCGGCGTCGTGCGAGCCCGAGTCGATCCCGACGATCCGCCCGAGGTCCGCACGGAAGCGCGCATCGAGCGCGACCGCGCCGTCGAACAGCTCGGCCGGGGTGGGCGGGAAGGCGACAGGGGGACGGGCAGTGGTCTCGGCGGTGCCGCGCGCCACTACAGCACCTTCGAGAGGAACGCGCGGGTGCGCTCCTCCCGGGGGTCGACCAGCACCTGGGCGGGATCGCCGGCCTCGACGACGACGCCGCCGTCCATGAAGACGGCCACGTCGCCGACCTCGCGGGCGAAGCCGATCTCGTGGGTGACGACGATCATCGTCATGCCCGACTCGGCGAGTCCGCGCATGACGTCGAGCACGTCGCCGACCAGTTCGGGGTCGAGCGCCGAGGTGGGCTCGTCGAAGAGCATGACCTCGGGTTCCATCGCGAGGGCTCGCGCGATCGCGACGCGCTGCTGCTGCCCGCCGGAGAGCTGCGCCGGGTAGGTCCCGGCCTTGTCGGCGAGCCCGACCTGGTCGAGCAGGCGCATGGCGTGCGCCCTGGCATCCGCCTTCGAACGCCGGGCGACCTGCACGGGCGCCTCGATCACGTTCTCGAGGGCCGTCATGTGCGGGAAGAGGTTGAAGCGCTGGAAGACCATGCCGACCCTGCGACGCTGCGCGGCGACTTCCTTCTCGCGGAGCTCGTAGAGCTTGCCGTTCCGCTCGCGGTAGCCGACGGTCTCGCCGGCGACCCGGATCATGCCGGCGTCGATCTGCTCGAGGTGGTTGATGCAGCGGAGGAAGGTGGACTTGCCCGAGCCCGAGGGGCCGAGGAGGCACACGACCTGGCCGCGCTCGACCGACATCGTGATGCCCTTCAGCACCTCGAGGCTGCCGAATCGCTTGTGCACCTCGACGGCCTCGACCATGGGGCGTTCGACGACGGATGCCGCGGGCGCGGCCTGCGGGATCGTGGCGGTCATGACACCGCTCCCTTCTTCGACGCGCGAGCGGAGCGCGCCTCGCGGGTCGGCAGCGCGATGCTCTGCGTGATCGTGGCGACCCGCGAGCCGAGCGTGGGGCGCGGGCCGGTGAATCCGCGGCCGTAGCGGCGCTCGAGCCACATCTGCGGGATGGAGAGGATGGAGGTGAGCGCGAGGTACCAGATCGCCGCGACGATGAGCAGCGGGATGATCTTGTAGTTCTGCGTGTAGGCCTCGCGGATGTTCGACATGAGGTCGTCGCCGGCGACGATCGCGACGAGCGAGGTGCTCTTCAGCATCGTGATGGTCTCGTTGCCCATCGGCGGGATGATGACGCGCATCGCCTGCGGCAGCACGATGCGACGGAGCGTCTTCGTCGGCGACATCCCGAGCGAGTGCGCGGCCTCGGTCTGGCCGTGGTCGACCGACTGGATGCCCGCACGCACGATCTCGGCGGCGTAGGCCATCTCGTTCAGGCCGAGGGCGAGCAGCGCGGCGACGGTCGCGGGGATGAGGTCGCTCGTCGTGAACGACCAGAACTCGATCGACGTGAACGGCACGCCGATCACGATCTTCGGGATGAACGCCCCGATGAAGCCCCAGAAGATGAGCTGGAGCAGCAGCGGCGTGCCGCGGAAGATCCAGATGAAGAGCCACGCGGCGACCGAGAGGACCGGGTTGGCCGAGAGCCGCATGACGGCGACGACGATGCCGCCGAGCACGCCCATGACCATCGAGGCGACCGTGAGCCAGATGGTGATGAGCACGCCGTTGATGGTGAGCGGCTTGAAGAGGTACTCCGCGACCGTGGGGAGGTCGAGGTTCGGGTTCTGCAGGATCGAGGCGGTGGCGCCGATGCCGAGGACGAGGACGAGGACGGCGGCGATCCAGCGGCCCGGGTGGCGGACCGGGACGGCCTCGATCGGGCCCGGGCGGGCGCCCGAGGGGCCGGAGGGCCTCTCGGGCGCCGCCGTGGATGACGGCTGCGTTGCGGTCATGGGTTGGTGCTTCCTGTTCGGTACGAGCCCGAGGGGCTGCTGCTACTTGGCGTCGGCCGCGCCGTTGATCGTGGCCTCGTCGATGCCGATGCCGGTGACGCCGTACTGGTCGAGGATCGCCTCGTAGGTGCCGTCGTCGATCAGCGACTGCAGGGCGGCCTGGATGGCCTCGGCGAGCTCCTGGTTCTCCTTCAGCACGCCGATGCCGTTGAGGGTCGCGTCGTAGCCGTTCGGGGCCTCGGGGTCCTCGACGACCTCGAAGGTGCCGCCGTCGTTGGTGGTCTTCGCGACGTATCCGGCGCTCGGCTTGGTGAGCAGCGACGCGACGGCCTTGCCGCTCGTGATGGCCAGCTGCGCGTCGGCGTCGGAGGGGAACTCGCTGAGCGCGATCGGGTCGAGGCCCTCGGCCTCGCACTCGCCCTGCCAGACGTCGTTGACGAGGTCGACCTGGCTGGTCGCGCCCTGGACCGCGACGTTCTTGCCGCAGAGGTCGAGGTAGCCCTCGATCCCCTCCGGGTTGCCCGCGGTGGTGAGGATGCCGGTGCCGGACGCCGAGTAGTCGACGAACGTGAGCACCTCCATGCGCTCGACGCTCGAGGTCATCGCCGTGATCGTGACGTCGAAGTTGCCGGCCTGAAGTGCCGGGATGATGCCGTCGAACGCCTGCTGCTCGAACGCGAAGTCGATGCCGAGCTTCGCGCCGATGGCGTGGCCGAGGTCGACGTCGACGCCGGTGAGCTCGTCGGAGCCCTCCTCCTTGAACATCTCGAACGGCGCGTAGGGCGCATCGGTGGCGACCTTGACCGCGCCGGCCTCGGCGATCTCGGCGGGGAGCAGGTCGGCGGCGGCCTGGTCGACGGCGATCTCGACGCCGGCGATCTCGACGCCCTCGGCGGAGGAGTCGGCCTCGGAGGCGGTGCCGGCGGAGCTGCAGCCGGCGAGGAGGAGTGCGCCGGTGAGGCCGAGGGCGGCGAACGTGGTGCGGGTGAGGGTGGCTGACTGGGTCATGTGGGGTCCTTCGTCGGATCACTGCGGTGGGATCGGTGCAGGATCGAGTATGTAACAGGTGTTCCGAATTTGCCAGAACTTTTTCAATCTGTAATAGATCGGCCGCGATCCGCCCAGTCGCGGCGTCATCTTCGCACGATTGTCCGTGAGCCCTTCCCTCTCGCCGTATCGTCCGTTAGCCTCTCGCTCACAAGTGACCATCCTGTAACGCACATTCCAAGGAGGCAATCGTGCGGACACTCCCCGCTGCACTCTCGACCTGCACCGCAGCCGCGCTCATCCTCGCCGCCGTTCCAGCGACGGCGGCGAGCGCCGCGCCATCCGTTGCGGCACCACGCGCACCGCACGCCGTGCTCATCGGCGGCAACCTCGACGAGAACGCGGAGATCCTGCGATCCATCGTCGACCTCGCAGACCCCGACGGCGCCGGCCCCGCGAAGGCCCGGATCGCGATCGTGACCGCGGCCGCGCGCACGGCACGCACGCCCGAGCAGGCGGCCGACTCGTCGCTCAACAACGCCGCGGCGAACGGCCTGTACTACTCCGACCTGTTCCAGCAGTACGGTGCCGAGACGTACGCGGTGCCGGTCGACACCGCGATCGACTACCCGGGCGACGAGTACCGGCCGGACCGCGCCGACGACCCCGCCGTCGTCGCGGAGCTCGCGGATGCCACGGGCGTGTTCTTCGGGGGCGGCGACCAGATGCGCTACGTCCGGACCCTCCAGGACTGCGAGCCCGCCCCGCTCGAGGCGTTCACCTCGTGCACCGACACCCCGGTCCTCACCGCGCTCCGCGCGGCCGCCGATCGCGGCGTCGTCGCGGGCGTGAGCGCCGGCCTCGCCATCCAGCAGGGCGCCGACATGGTGACCGGCGGCGAGTCGTACGAGGCCTGGCGCGACGGCGCGACGGCCGGCTACCTCGACGACCCGACCGAGCTCGGCTACCTGCCCTCGGGCGGCTTCGGTTTCGTCGAGGGCGTGCAGATCGACAGCCACTTCACCACTTGGGGCCGCCAGGGTCGCGCCGTGAAGCTCGGCCTCGAGACCGGGCACGACCTCGTGCTCGGCGTCGACGAGACGACGGCCGTCGTGCTGGACCGCACGACCGGCGTCGGCCGCGTGATCGGCGAGCACGGCGCGTCGCTGCTCGACCTGAAGGGCGCCCGCGAGGCCGACGGCGGCGTGACCGGCGTGCGCTGGAGCTACGCCACCGCCGGCGACAAGGTGAACCTCAAGCGCGGCCTCGCACTCGCGGCCGACGGTTCTTCGAACGTGAAGCCGTCCGGCGGTCCGGTGGCCGAGCGCGACGACGTCTGGGACTCGCTCGAGGGTGAGGGCGGGGTCTACTCGTTGCGCGACCTGGCGCGCGAGACGGTCGCCTCCGCGTCGCGCACCGGAAGCGGGACGAGCTTCGAGGAGTCCCCGCAGTTCCGCACCACGCTGGCGCGCGAGCCGGGCACCCGCGCCTGGACCACTCCGGCCGGCACCGTCTCGTTCGCACGCCTCGACCTGCGCATCGAGGTGGTCGCGCCGGCGAGCTGAGCCTCGGCGAGGCCGCGGGCGGCGGATGGCACGGCGTGCCGTCCGCCGCCCGTCGCCGTTCCGGGCGGTTTCCCAGTTCGATCAGTCACTGTTGCAGTCACTGCATTCAAACCTGCAATCAGTGAAAGGGACTCCGTGATGACCACCTCCCCCGCACCGGGCGCCCCGCCGGTGCTCAGCGCTCAGGCGCTGACCAAGACCTACGGAAGCGGGCAGTCGAGGTTCGAAGCCCTGCGCGGCGTCTCGCTCGACGTCCGCCGCGGCGAGTCGCTCGCGATCGTCGGCAAGTCGGGCTCGGGCAAGTCGACCCTGATGCACCTGCTCGCCCTCCTCGACCGGCCGACGGCGGGAGCCGTCGAGATCGACGGCGAGGACGCGGCATCCGCGCCGGTGAAGCGGATCAACCGGCTGCGCAACGAGCGCTTCGGCTTCGTGTTCCAGCAGTTCTTCCTCACGGCCCAGCAATCGGTGCTCGAGAACGTCACGCTGCCGCTGCTCGTGGCCGGCGTCGCCCCGCGTGAGCGGACCCACCGCGGCATGGCGGTGCTCGAGTCCCTGGGCCTCGCCGACAAGGCGAAGAACAAGGCGAACGACCTCTCCGGCGGGCAGAAGCAGCGCGTCGTGATCGCCCGCGCGCTCATCAACGAGCCCGACGTGATCTTCGCCGACGAGCCCACGGGCAACCTCGATACCGCCACCGGCGGCCAGGTGGAGGACCTGCTGTTCGGCCTCCAGCGCGAGCGCGGCATCACCCTCGTCGTCGTCACCCACGACGACGACCTCGCCGCCCGGTGCGACCGCCGGGTCACCATCGCCGACGGCCTGATCGTGGAAGGGGCGGGACGATGAGGACCGCGGATGTCATCACCAACGCCACGCGGAACGCGTTCCGCAGCAAGCTCCGCACCACCCTCACCGTGCTGAGCCTGTTCGTCGGCGCCTTCACGCTCACGCTCACGACCGCGCTCGGCGCGGGCGTGAACGACTACGTCACCAAGCAGGTCGCCACGATCAGCACCGGGGACGTCCTCATCGTGACGCCGGCTGCGTCGACCGACACCACCGAGGGACCGGACGCGTACGATCCGGACGGCCGCCAGCAGTCCGCGCAGGCCAACCCGCTCGGCGCCGGCACGCTGCTGAACGACGACGACCTCGACGCGATGCGCGACATGGACGGCGTCGACCGGGTCGAGCCGGTCCGGCAGATCGCCGTCGACTGGGTCGCCCCATCGGGCGGCGCCGACGACGAGCGGTACGAGCTCGACGTGAACCCGACATCGTCGATCGGGCGCAGCGACCTCGTCGCGGGCGACCAGCTCGACCAGGAGGCCGACGAGGCGCAGATCGTGCTGCCCGAGGACTACCTCGACGCGCTCGGCTTCGCCGACGCTGAGTCCGCGATCGGTGAGAAGGTGGAGCTCGGCTACACCGATGCCGCGCAGGCCGACCAGGCGATCGAGGCCGAGGTCGTCGGCGTCGCCCGCACGAGCCTGCTCGCCGCCGGGGCCGGCGTGAACCAGAGTCTCACCGACACCATCGCCGAGGCGCAGGCGATCCCCGGACAGCCCGACGCGTACGTCGTCGCCGTCGCCACCCTCGCCGGCACCGGCGACGACGGCGCGGTCACCGCGTCCGACGTCGACGACGTCAAGGCGCAGCTGGCCGACGCCGACCTCGCGGGTCAGACCGTCGAGGACCAGCTCGGCGTCATCCAGACCGTCATCAACGGCATCATCGGCGTGCTCAGCGCGTTCTCGGTGATCGCGCTGCTCGCGGCATCCTTCGGCATCGTGAACACGCTGCTCATGAGCGTGCAGGAGCGAACACGCGAGATCGGGCTCATGAAGGCCATGGGCATGTCGAACGGGAAGGTGTTCTCGCTGTTCAGCCTCGAGGCGGTCGTGATCGGCTTCCTCGGGTCGGCGATCGGCGCGCTCGCGGCCATCGGCCTCGGATCGGCGATCTCCACGGCGCTCTCGGCCGGCCCGCTCGCCGACCTGCCGGGGCTCACGATCCTGCTGTTCGACCCCGTCAACGTGGTCGTCGTGATCCTCGTGATCATGCTGGTCGCGTTCCTCTCCGGCGTGCTGCCCGCCCGCCGGGCGGCACGCCAGGACCCGATCGACTCGCTACGGTACGAGTAATCGACGAGGAGGCGGATCATGTCGACCGAGCCCGGACCCCGACGCCGAGGCGTCGCCGAGACGACCGCGGCGATCGAACGCGCCGCGATCGACCTCGTGACCGAGCACGGCTACGACCAGGTCACGGTCGACATGATCTGCCAGGCCGCCGGCATCAGCCAGCGCACCTTCTTCAACCACTTCAAGACGAAGGATGCCGCCCTGCTCGGCACCGACGAACCGGCCATCGACCAGCAGGCGGCGCGGGAGTTCATCGTCTCGGACGGGCCGCTCCTCGCCGAGGCCGCCGGCCTCGTGCGCATCGAGCCCGACCGGCTGCCGGCCGACCCGTCGCTCATCATGCGCCGCATCAACGCCGTCTCGCAGAACCCCGTGCTGCTCGCGCGGCAGATGGAGCGGCTCACGGCCATCGAGGACGAGCTCCGCCAGATCATCGCCCTCCGGCTCCGCCAGGACGCGCTGCGCGACGGCGCAGACGAGGCCGAGCTCGCCGACCTCCCCGAGCAGGCCGAGATCGTCACCCACCTGCTCGCCGGGCTCATGCGCTACGTCGGCATGAGCTGGGCGCGGGCGGCCGCCGCCGGGACGCCGCCGCCGATCGGCACGGAGCACCTCGCCGAACGGCTCGAACGCGTCATCCGCAAGCTGGGGTGAGGCGCCGCGCTGGATCTCCGGCCGCCGGGCGATCCAGCCGGGCCGCTCACCGCAGCAGGAACGGAACGACCGCCACCGCGATCGCGGCGAGGAGGAGCAGCAGGCCGATCGGGACGGACCGGCGCACCACGCCGCTGCCGAAGCGGTCGATCAGTCGTTGCAGCCGCGCGCGGGTCGGCTCGCGGGCGGCGAGTCCGATGGCGAGCAGGACGAGGCAGGGCAGGCAGTAGACGAGGGTGTAGCCCGCGAGGACGGCCAGCCCCTCCCCCGGGCCGAGCCCGGCGTCGACCATCCGCTCGATCGCGATGAAGTAGGGGAACGCGTTGGGCAGGTCGGCCGCGGTGATCACCGCGCCGAAGGGCAGCGCGGTCCAGGGCGTGAACCAGGCGGGCAGTCCGATGGGTCGGCGCGCGCGGTCGCGGAATCGTCGGATTCCCGCGATCGCGAGCGCGACCGACGCGGCACCGAAGGCCAGGAAGCGCAGCAGCGTCACGACGCCGTCGACGGCGCCGGCCGCGGCCCCGGCGGTGAGGAACAGCACCCCTCCTGCCGCGAACACGGTGAGCGCGGCGCCGGCGACGGCGGCGGCCGCGGTGAGACCGGGGCGGCGGGGTGCCGCGATCAGGATCAGCGCGACGGTGAGGATCGTCGCGGGGTTGAACGCGTCGAGCGCGGCGAGCCCGGCGATGCCGAGGAGCAGGGTGAGGCTCACTCCCGGCCCGCTGCGGTCGGCTCGCCGAGCAGGCTGCGCTCGAGCCGGTCGAGGTCGCCCGCCGGCGCGGCATCCGTACCCGCGAACGCGTTGAACGCGAGGCCGTCACCGACGAGGCGGATGATGCGCGCCCGCACCGGGTCGCCGACCTCGTCGGCGATGAGCCGCTCCCACCGCTCGGCGGCCTCGGTCGCTGCGGCGATCGTCTCGTCGCCCGGCGACTCCATCGCCCGGTGCGCGACCGCCATCGCCCGGAACAGGTCGAGGTCGTCGCCCTCGGGAACCGAGAGCCGGAGCCAGGCGGATGCCGCGCGGCCCTCGCCGGCGGCCGCCGACATGGCGCGGTCGACCTGCTCGAGTGCCTGACGGGCGAGGCCGTCGACGAGGGCCGCCCGAGTCGGGAAGTGGTGGATGAGGCCGCCCTTCGAGACCCCGGCCGCGTCGGCGACCGCGTTCAGCGACGGCACCACGCCGCGCTCGATCGTCAGGTTCCGGGTCACCTCGAGGATCCGTTCACGCATCTCCATGCACTCATCATCGCACACCGACCGACCACCCGGTCGGTCGAGTGGAATCTGTCGGCCCGAGCACGCTGCGGCTACTGTCGTGTCTAGCGCCCGGCGCTCGCCTGGGCTCATCGTCCGCTGGGGGTCGGGATGGGTGCTGACACGACATCGAGCCGGAACGACGGCGTGGTCCAGTCAGTCGGTCAGCCGACCTCATGGCTCCCGCTCATCGTCGTGGTGCTGACGCAGATCCAAGCGTCGTTCGCCGTGAACGCGCTCACCGTGTCGATGGCGGGCATCACGAGCGACCTGGACACCGCGGCATCCTCGGTCGGCATCGCGATCACGGCCGGGACGTTCTCGATGGCGGCGTTCATCCTGCTCGGGGCGAAGGTCGGAGCCCGGTTCGGCACGCGTCGGGTGTTCCAGATCGCGGTCGCCATCCACGCCGCCGCGATGGCCGGCGTCGCGCTGGCCCCGACGCCCGCGGTCCTGTTCATCGCCCAGGCGTCCTCGGGCGCAGTGATCGCGCTGATCGCCCCGGCTCTCACCGTGTTCATCGCGACGAACTACCACGGTGCCCAGCAGGCTCGGGCGATCGGGCTGCTCGCCGCGGCGATCCCTGCAGCCGGGGTGCTGGCCCTGCTGATCGCGGGCCAGTTCGCCACGACGATCGGCTGGCGGTGGTCGTTCTGGCTGATGGTCGCCCTCGGCGCGGTGAACCTCCTGCTCAGCTTCCAGCTGAAGCCGGTTCCGGCGCAGCCCGGCCTGACGATCGACTGGACCGGCGCGCTGCTCGCGGCATCCGCGATCGTCCTGCTCAGCTTCGGCTTCTCGGGCCTGAACACGTGGGGCGTGTGGAATGCGACCGAGCAGGCGCCATTCGACGTGCTCGGCGTCTCACCGGCCCCGATCCTGATCGCGATCGGCATCGTCACCGGGCAGGTGTTCTTCCTGTGGCTACGGCGTCGAGCGGCACGCGGCGAACCGCGCATCTTCGACCTGCGCGTGCTCGCGACGGGCGCCGAGCGCGCGGTCACGGCGTGCATGGCGACCATGCTCTTCGTCGGCACCGCGGCGAACTTCCTCATCCCGCTCTACATGCAGGTCGTCCAGGGCCTGTCCGGCATCGAGACGTCGTTCTCGATCATCCCGTACACGCTCTCGATCTTCCTGTCGTCGACCTTCATCGCGGTCCTCTACGGCCGGTTCAGCCCACGCGTGCTCGGCTCGGCCGGGTTCGTCGTGGTCGCATCCGCACTGACGCTGCTCGCGTTCACCGTGCGCGGGGACTGGGGTCAGCTGTTCGTGGTGATCGGCCTGGTCCTCCTCGGGCTCGGACAGGGCTCGATCGTCGCACTCGTCTTCAACACCCTGCTCTCCGCCGCCCCGAAGCAGCTCGCCGGCGACGTCGGCGCCTGGCGCGGCCTCGTGCACAACCTGTCCGGATCGGTGGGCATCGCGGTCGCGACGGCGTTCGCGGTCGGCGTGCTCGCCACCTCGCTCGCGACCTCGGCCGTCCAGAACCCGGACATCAGTGGCGAGCTCATCAGCGAGGTCAACTTCGACGACGCGGACTTCCTCACCAACGAGCAGCTCGAAGCGGTGCTCGCCGGAACGTCCGCGTCGGAGGCGGAGGTCGCGGCGGCGATCGAGATCAACGAGGAGGCACGGCTCAGAGCGCTCCAGATCTCCCTCCTCGGCCTCGCCCTCCTGTCGCTCCTCGCCATCGTCCCGGCGCTCCGGATGCCGGACTACCGACCCGGCGACCTGCCGGAGAAGCTCGAACCGGATGACGGGGACGTCATCGACGAGGTCCCGGTGACGAACCGCTCGGAGTCGGCATCATGACCGGGCTCGAGCCGGCCGCCGTCGTCTCGCTCGAACTCCACGATCATGCGGAGCTGTTCGAGGCGCCGGAACTCGCACCGCTGGACGGCCGGTACGAGTCGCGGTCCGGAGTCGATCGAATCCTCGACGATCCGGGCGTCACCGCCAACGGGCCCCGGATCGTGCTGGATCTGAGGCTTCCCGATCATGCGCCCACCTCCACGAGCCCGGCACCGGATGCTGCCGCCATCGCCGGAGCCCTGCGCGGCTACAGCCGCCAACGGATCACCGCGCTCGATGCTCGGCTCGCCCGTATCCGTCGACGCGGACTCATCGAACTCGTCGCGGGCTCGATCTTCCTCGCCGCCTGCCTCGCCCTGAGCGGCGTGCTCGCGACGGTCTCCGACGGCTCCTTCTGGGTCACCGAGTTCCTGGCCGAGGGTCTCGTCATCGTGGGCTGGATCGCCCTGTGGCATCCGGTCGACCTGCTCCTCTTCGAGCCATGGACCCACCGACGCGAGCGCGGAGTGCTGCGTCGCCTCAGTTCCGCGCAGGTCCGGATCGCGCGAACGAGCGAGCCGGGCTGACGTCCAACCCTCCACCTCGGCCTTCCTGTTGCAGCGGGCTTCGATATCAGCCGAAAGTCGGTGACCGCGCGAGCGGAACCGGCGCAGGATGTGCAGCGGAATCGACCCGGTTCCGAGTGTCACGGCAGGCGAGGGCGAGAGATGACCGGCAGCGAGCTGAATCCTCCGTACGAACTCGTCGTAGTGGTGAGTCGCGGACAGTGGCGCGCGTGGCTCGAACGGCATCACGCGGACGCGCCGGGCGCGTGGGCCGTCACCGTCCGGAAGCCAGCGCTCGAGCCCGGCGCGGAACACGTCAGCGCCCAGGACCTCAACGAGGAGTGCCTCTGCTTCGGGTGGATCGACTCCCGGCCCGGAGCCGTCGACGAGACCCGCACCGCGCTGCTCTGCACGCCACGTAAGCCGGGGAGCGGCTGGTCGAAGGTGAACAAGGATCGGATCGAGCACCTCCTCGCCGACGGCCTGGTCGCCCCGGCGGGCCTCGCCGCGATCGAGCGTGCGAAGGCGGATGGCTCGTGGTCGTCGCTCGACGCGGTGGAATCGCTCGAGGTCCCCGACGACCTCGCCGCGGCGCTGGACGAGTACCCCGATGCCCGCTCGAACTTCGAGGGCTTCCCGCGGTCGGTGCGCCGCGGCATCCTCGAATGGATCGCATCGGCCAAGCGCGACGCGACGCGAGCGTCGCGGATCGCCGAGACCGCGGCGCTCGCGGAGGAGGGCCGGCGCGCGAACCAGTGGCCGCGGCAGTGAGTCGTGGCCACTATGCGACGGATGCCGCGTCGCTCCGTTCCGCCGCGACCGGGAACCGCTCCTCGATCCAGGCGAACAGCTCCTCCTGCCGCCCGAGGTCGAAGGTCGGCTCGGCGGCGAGGGTGGTCCGCCCGATCTCGACGTAGCCGCCGTGCAGGCCCGCGTGCCGGTCGCCGAGGAGCAGCTCGATCGCGTGGCGCGCGGTCGTGCGGGGCGTGGTCGCCTTCGGCAGGATCGCCATGACCGGCATGACGTGCTCCCATCCCCAGAAGGCGAAGTCGGGCAGCGTCCGCGTCAGCCCGGTGCCGGGCACGAGACCCGGGTCGTAGGTGTTCAGGCGGTGACCGGATGCCGCGGCGCGGCGCGCCCACGCGTGCGCGAGCGTGACGAGCGCGAGCTTGCTGTCGGAGTAGGCGCGACCGCCGGCCTGCCGCGTCGCGCCCGCCTCGGATCGATCGACCGCGGCGAGCTCGGCGGGCGGCGCGGAGCGCGGGGAGGGCAGCAGCCCGAAGGACTGCAGCCGGCCGCGGTGGGTGCTGGACCCCATGAGCAGCAGGTGAGATGAGGGCGCGAGCAGCGGCAGCAGCCCGCGGACGAGCGCGTGCTGGGCGACGACGTTGACGGCGAAGGTCTGCTCGACGCCCTGCACGCTCGTGCCGCGGCGATCGCCGAACTGGGCGCCGGCGTTGAGCATGACCGCGTTCGGCGCGGCGAGCTCGCCGAGCTCGATCAGCTCGCGGAGCTCGTCGATCGCGGCATCCACGCTGCGCAGGTCGGCGAGGTCGAGTGGGATGCCCGTCGCGGCGACGCCGGCGGCGTGGGCGTGTCGCACCGCGCGCTCGAGGGCGAACGGATCGCGGGCGAGCAGGACGAGGCTCGGTCGGGACGGGTGCTCGAGCAGTCGATCGAGCATCGACGCCCCGATGCCCCGCGTGGGGCCGGTCAGGACGACCGTCGGCGAAGTGATGTCATGATCTGTCATGGGTTCATCATGACCGATGTCAGATCATGACACAAGGGTTGGCTACGATATCCGCATGCCCCGCTGGCCCGCCGACTCGCGCGAACGTCTCGCGACCGCCGCCCTCGACCTGTTCTCCGAGCACGGGTACGGCGCCGTCACGATCGACCAGATCGCCGACCGCGCCGGGGTGACCGCACGCACCTTCTTCCGCCAGTTCCAGGACAAGGAGGAGGTGCTCTTCGCCGACGACGACCTGCTCCTGCCGATCCTGCTCGAGACCATCGCCGAGCCGAGCGGCCCGATCGAGGCCGGCACCCTCATGGAGCGTGCGCTCGTCGCCCTCGCCGATCGGATGCAGCCGGCGCACGAGGCCCTGCGCCGGCGTCAGGCCGTCATCGACACCGACGTCGCGCTCTCCGGGCGCGAACTCGCCAAGCAGGCGCGATGGGAGGGCACCATCGCGACGGCGCTGACCGAGCGCGGGTTCCGGGCGGATGACGCGAGCCTCCTCGCCGCGATCGGATTCGCCCTCTTCCGGCGCGAGCTCCACGCCTGGCTCGCCGATGCCTCACCGGATGCCGCTCCCCTCGCCGACCGCGTCCGCGCGGCCCTGCCCTCGCTGCGCACCATCCTCGACGCCACGACCGCGAACTGACGCCGCAGCGCCGTCACCCGCGGCTGATCCGCCCGCGGAGCGCGAGCGTGCTGAGCGTGAACGAGACGACCGCGACGATGAGGATGGCGACCAGCCCTCCCGCGAGTGCGGCGGCGTCCCATCCCTCGGAGATGAGCGATCTCAGCGCGGCGAGCACGTAGGTCACGGGGTTGTAGACGGCGACGGTGGCGAGCCATCCGGTCAGGGCGTCTTCGGGCACGAAGGTGGTCGTGAGGAACGCGAACGGGAAGAAGAGGATGAAGCTCGCGCCGACGGCGCCGGCCGACGCCGTGCGCAGGGCGATCGCGTACGAGAAGCCGTTGAAGGCGATCCCCCAGAGGCCGGCGATGAGCAGGAACACGATGAGCCCTGCGGCACCGGTCGCGTACTCGACGCCGACGACGGCGCCGAGCACGAGCACCGGGATCGAGAGCACGATGACGAGCACGAAGTCGGCGACGAGCAGCCCGAGCAGTAGCGCCGACCGCTTGACGGGCGCGATGAGCAGGCGGTCGAAGTAGCCGCCCACGATGTCCTGCTGCAGCGCCTGGGCGCGGTTGACGCCCGTGACGGCGAAGATGATCGCGACCGGCAGCTGGAACGCGCGGTAGTCCTCGATGCCCACCGCCGGCCCGATGTTCTCGAGCGCCCCGACGTTCACCGCGAAGAAGAAGATCGGGATGACGAGGGCCGGCAGCACCGCCTCGGGCTCGCGGAGCGCCCCCCTGAGCGCTCGCCCCGCGATGCTCATGAGGTCGGTGGCGAATCCGGCCGGGCGTGCGGTCGCACGGCGGGTGGCGACGGCGGTCATGACTCCTGCTCCTCGTCGTCGGAGGCGAAGCGGGTTCCGGTGACCTCGAGGAACACGTCGTCGAGCGATGCGGTTCGGAGGACGAGTTCCTCGACGTCGACGCCGGCCTGGTGCAGGGCGACGGCGACCGGGCCGACGGCACGCGACCCGTCCTGCGCGGCGATCGTGAGGTCGTGCCCGTGCCGATCGACGCGGTCGACGCCGGGGATCTCCTGCAGGCGCCGTACCAGTGCATCGTCGGCCGCCGGCGTGCGGACGAGGATGACGTCGGTGCCGACGGTGCGCTTGAGCTCGACCGGAGTCCCCTCCGCCGCGATCCGACCTCGGTCGATGATCGCCACGCGATCGGCGAGCCGGTCGGCCTCCTCGAGGTACTGCGTGGTGAGGAACACGGTGACCCCCGCCTCGGCGTTGAGACGGCGGACCTCCTCCCACACCCGGGCCCGGCTGAGCGGGTCGAGTCCCGTGGTGGGCTCGTCGAGGAACAGGATCTCGGGCGAGTGCACGAGCGCGGCCGCCAGGTCGATGCGACGACGCATCCCGCCGGAGTACGTGCTGATCCGGGCGTCGACGGCATCGCCGATGTCGACCAGTTCGACCAGCTCGTCGATGCGTCGGCGCGCTCGCCCGCGCCCCAGCCCGTAGAGGCGGGCCTGGAGGGCGAGCAGCTCGCGTCCCGTCTGGTTCGGGTCGAGCGCCGTGGATTGGAGGGCGGCGCCGATGCGCAGGCGCACGTCGCCCGGATGGTCCGTGACCGACGACCCGGCGACGGTCGCGTCGCCCGATGTCGGCTTCAGCAGGGTCACGAGCATCCGGACCGTGGTGGACTTCCCGGCCCCGTTCGGCCCGAGGAAGCCGTAGATCTCGCCCTCCTCGACCGACACGTCCAACGAGTCGACCGCGGTGAACTCCCCGAACCTGCGCGAGAGGGCCTGGGTGGCGATCGCCGGCATGGCTGTACCTCGCTAACTTGATTAGCTACTAAGCTAGATAGCGATATGGATGACGTCAAGAGCGGACCCGAGGTCAGCGAACTCCAGCTCCTCCTCCGAGAACTGCAGATCGCGATGACGGATGGCGCGGCCGCCGTCGCGCGGCGGATGCAGCTCGGCGCGAACGACCTGGCCGCGCTCGAGGCGGTCGTGCAGGCCGAGCCGGGGCATCCGATCGGCCCCGCCGACCTCGCGCGACGGCTCGATGTCAGCACGGCGGCGGCCACGGGGGTCGTCGACCGGCTCGAGGCCCGCGGGCACCTGCTCCGGCGACCGCATGCGACCGACCGACGGCGCATCGTCCTCGAGATGACGCCGAGCGCGGACGCGGCGGTCGAGGAGGCGCTGATCCCCCTGCTCGCCGCGCTCGGCGGCGTGGAGGAGCGCTTCGACGCGGAGGAGCAGCGTGTGATCGTCCGCTACCTCGGCGAGATCCTCGAGGTCTGGCGGCGCTTCTCCGTCGCGCCCGAGTAGGAGTCAGTCGACCTCGACGGTGATCGACCGCCCGCCGATCCGCACGCCGTCGACGCGCACGCGCCCGAACGACGAGATCGGCCGGACGCTCACCCCGTCGCCGTCCGGCTCCAGCCCGAGCACCGCGGTGAGCACGGCGACGGATGCCGCGGCCGACCACGCCTGCGGCCGGCACGCGGCGGGGTAGGGCACCGGCACGGCCACCTCGGTCGCAGGGTCCCCGGAGTGCAGCTCGGGCATGCGGTAGCCGAACCCGGCGGCGGCGCGGAGGAGTCCGTCCACCAGGCTCGCGGCGGCGTCGCCCCGACCCTCACGGGCGAGGCCGAGCACGGCGATCGCCGTGTCGTGCGCCCACACCGATCCGCCGTGGTAGCTCATGGGCCAGTAGCCCGCCGAGTCGGTCGACATCGTGCGCAGTCCGTAGCCCGAGTCGAGTGACGGGTCGACGAGCCGGCGCACGACGAGGTCGACCTGGCCGGAGTCGAGCAGGCCCGTGCCGAGCAGGTGCGCCATGTTCGAGGTGACCGTGTCGACCGGCCGCTTGTCGACGTCCAGCGCGATCGCCGGGTAAGCACCGGCGGGGTCCTCGATCCAGAACGCGGCGTGGAAGCGCCCGCGCAGGCGATCGGCCCACGCACGCCATTCGTCGGCACCGGACTCGCCGAGCGCCTCGAGCAGGTCGGCGCCGCGCCTCGCGGCCTCGAAGGCGTACCCCTGCACCTCGGCGAGCGCGATCGGACCCTCGGCGAGCGTGCCGTCGCGCCACTGCACGGAGTCGCCCGAGTCCTTCCAGCCCTGGTTCGCGAGGCCGCGCCCGGAGCGGTCGACGTACTCGAGCAGCCCGTCGCCGTCGGCGTCGCCGTGGTCGCGCATCCAGCCGAGCGCCGCCCGGAGGTTCGGGAGGAGCGCGCGCACCTCCTCCTCAGGCATGCCCCAGCGCCACGCATCGTGCAGGAGCAGGATCCACAGCGGGGTCGCATCGACCGTGCCGTAGTAGAGCGGCGGCAGTTCGCCGTCCGCACCGTCGAGCGCGAGCGACCCCCGCCGGAGCTCGTGCATGATCTTGCCCGGCTCCTCGGCGGTCGCGTCATCCGTCGTCACGCCCTGCAGTCGCGCGAGGACTCGCAGCGTGCCGCCGGCGAGCTCGGTGCCGAGCGGGAGGAGCATGCGCGCGGTCCAGATCGAGTCGCGGCCGAACAGGGTGAAGAACCACGGCGCCCCGGCCGCGATGAACTCGTCGCCGGGGTCCGACGTGGTCGTCATCCTGAGGGCGTCGAGGTCGGCGAGGCCGCGCTCGATCCAGCGGCCGAGCCGATCGTCGGCGGATGCCACGGCCGGCGGGCTCCACGACGGCGGCGTGTCGACGCCCTCGACGACCGCACCGGCGTCCACGGTCTCGATCGCCCACCCGACGGTGGCCTCGCCCATCGCGGGCACGTCGATCGTGCCCGAGAGCCGGACGAGGCCGGCGTCGAGTCGCACGTCGAGCCCGTCGGCGCGGAGTCGCGCCCGGACCTGCTCGGCGGTCCACTCGACGGCGCTGCCCGCACGTTCGAGCTCAGGAGCCGCCGCGGGCGGATCGGACAGTCCGAGCTTGACGCGGTCCATGGGCGCGGCGTCCGGGTGGATCTCGATCTCGACCCGGGCGACCACCGGCTCCGGCAGCCGGCTGCGGAGCGTGATGCGGTCGGTCGACCCG
The DNA here is from genome assembly GCF_009729855.1 of Agromyces luteolus. GTDB lineage: Bacteria > Actinomycetota > Actinomycetes > Actinomycetales > Microbacteriaceae > Agromyces > Agromyces luteolus. Next base: position 242,513 of record NZ_WODA01000002.1, read on the forward strand.
TTCGATGTGGCCTCGCGGTCGAGGACGAGCCGCACGCCGGGGTCGGGCGTGGGGTCGTCGAGCGTTCGCACGAGCGCGTCGATGCGAACGCGATCGGCGCGCTCGCCGCCGGTGGCGAGGTGCTCGGGTCGACGTCCGTCGACGGAGATCCGGACGGCTCGGACGAGCCGGACGTCGCCGACGTACACCCCGTGGATCGGGGCGTCGCCGAGTCGGCCGTCGGTCGCGAACCAGACCTGGGTGGGGGCGCGCAGGACCGCCAGCGCGTCGTTCAGGAGTGGCTGGAGTGGTGCGGTCACGAGGAGCTCGATTCCGTTTCGTGATGGAACGGTGACGACCGTACGGGTTGACACCGGTGTCGGTTGGGGGCAACATTAGCAAAGATTTGATCGATCAAATCAGCGGATTCCGAAGATCGTCGCAGACGACGACCCGCGCATGAGCCGAAGGGGGCGACGTGTCAGGGATGCCCACGGTCGACGACGTCGCCAGGGCCGCCGGGGTCTCGCGGCAGACGGTCTCCAACGTGCTGAACAGCCCCGAGATCGTCCGCGAGACCACTCGCGAGCGGGTGCTCGACGCCATCGATCGACTCGGGTACCGCCCGCACGCCTCGGCGCGTCGACTGCGCACCCGGAAGTCCTCGACGATCGCCGTGCGCATCGACCCGTGGCGCGACGGCATCTCGGGCATCGTGCTCGACCGGTTCCTGCACCAGCTCACCGAGCAGGCCGATCGCCGTGGGCTCCGCGTCATGGTGTTCTCGGCCGACGACCACGCCGACGAGCTCGCGCGCATCCGCCGTCTCCGCGAGGGCTCCGACATCGACGCCTTCGTGCTCACCGCGACGACCCACGACGACGAGCGCATCCGCGCGCTCACCGACCAGGGCGTCCCGTTCGTGGCCTTCGGCCGCCCGTGGGACCCGGAGACCCGGGCGGTCCCGCACCGCTGGGTCGACGTCGACGGCCGCGTCGGGGTCGCCGCGGCCGTGCAGCACCTCCGCGCCCACGGCGCGCGCCGCGTCGCGTGGATCGGCTGGCCGCACGGTTCCGGCACCGGCGACGAACGGCGCGCGGGCTGGGAGGCCGAGAGCGGCCTCGGCGACCGCGAGCGGGCGAGCCTGTCCCGCCACACCGAAGACGGCGTGACCGAGGGCACGCGGTGCGCGGGCGAGCTGCTCGCCCTCGCCGAGCCGCCCGACGCGATCGTCTGCGCGAGCGACTCGCTCGCCCTGGGCGCGATGATCGCCGCCCGCAGCGCCGGGCTCCCCGCGCTGCCCGTCGTCGGCTTCGACGACACCCCCATCGCCGCGGCGGTCGGGCTCTCGAGCATCGAGCAGCCCCTCGACGACGTCGTCGCCGCGGCACTCGAGCTGCTGTTCGGACCGACGGGCGACGACGTCCGGCCGAATCCGAGCAGCGACGAGGAGCCGGCGCACCGGCTCCTCGCGCCCCGACTCGTCGAGCGACGGCCTGGACACCTGGCGCTCGACGCGATCCCCGGCACCTGAGGCCGGCAATCACCAGAAGGGATACATCGTGAGGACATCACAATGGAGCGCCGTCGCTCTCGCGACGGGACTCGTCATCACCCTAGCCGCCTGCTCCCCCGGCGGGAACGGCGACGGCGGGGAGACGAGCGGTCAGGAGCTCAGCATCCTGATCGGCTCGTCGGGCGACGCCGAGACGACGGCGGTCACCGAGGCCGCCGAGGCGTGGGCCGCCGACACCGGCAACACGGTCGAGGTCGTCGCCGCGAACGACCTCGTGCAGCAGCTGGGCCAGGGCTTCTCGGGCAACAACCCGCCCGACCTGTTCTACATGCCGTGGGACCAGTTCCAGACGTACGCCGGGCAGGGCTTCCTGGAGCCGTACGCCGAGGACCTCGGGAACGCCGACGAGTTCCTCCCCGCGCTCCGCGAGCAGTTCACCTACGACGGGCAGTTCTACTGCGCCCCGAAGGACTTCTCCACGCTGGCGCTGCAGATCGACACGGATGCCTGGGAGGCCGCGGGCCTCACGGACGCGGACGTGCCGACCGATTGGGACGGGCTCGCCGAGGTCGCCGGTGCACTGACGACCGGCGACACCGTCGGGCTCGGGCTCGGGCGCGAGTACGCCCGCATCGGCGCGTTCATGGGCCAGGCCGGCGGCGGCGTCTACGAGGACGGCGAGGTCACCGCGGACTCGCCCGAGAACGTCGAGGCGCTCGACTACCTGCAGGGCCTCGTCGACGCCGGCAGCCTGGCGTACCCGCAGGACCTCGAGGCGGGATGGTCGGGCGAGGCGTTCGGCCTCGGCCGGGCGGCGATGGTCGTCGAGGGGCCGTGGATCAACGGCGCCATGGCGAACGACTTCCCCGACCGCAGCTTCATCAGCGTCGAGCTGCCCGCCGGCCCCGGCGGACCCTCGACGTTCGCGTTCAGCAACTGCTGGGGCATCCCCGCCGGTTCCGAGACGCTGGACGCCTCGGTCGACCTCGTCGAGTACCTCACCGCCGACGACCAGCAGCTGGCGTTCGCCGAGGCGTTCGGCGTGATCCCGTCGACCGAGTCGGGCTCCGCGGCGTACGCCGAGCAGTTCGCCGACAACGCGGCCTTCGTCGCGGGCGTCGAGTACGCGCAGAGCCCCGTCGCGTTCGCCGGTTCGGCGACCGCCGTGGCCGACTTCAACGCGTCGCTCGAGACGCAGGGCCTCTCCGACCCGGCCGCCGTGCTGGGTCCGTTCCAGGAGAACCTGCAGGCCGCCGCCGACGAGGCGAACGGCTGAGCATGAGCGGGGTCGCGTCCGGGTCTCGTCGCGGTGGAGGCATCCGCCGCGGCGAGGCCCGCGCGGGCTGGATCTTCGTCGCGCCCGCAGTCGTCATCGTCGGCGTCTTCCTCGCCATCCCGATCGTGCTCGCGCTCTGGGTCAGCTTCAGCGACTGGAACGGGTTCCGGTCGCCGCTGAACCCGAACGTGAACTTCGTCGGCCTCGAGAACTACGCCGCGATCACCGTCGATCCCGGCCTCGACCAGGAGAACTTCGGCCGGGCGGTGCGGAACAACCTCTGGTACGTCGTGTTCGTCGTGCCGCTGCAGACGATCGTCGCACTCCTGCTCGCGGTGCAGGTGAACCGGGCCGTGCTCCGCGGGCGCGGCTTCTTCCGCACTGCGTTCTACTTCCCCTCGGTCACCTCGACGGTCGCGATCGTGATCGTGTTCCAGTTCCTGTTCACGGCGTCGGGCGCCGTCAACGCGGTGCTCGGCTTCTTCGGCATCGACGGCCCGAACTGGTTCAACGACCCGAGCGGCATCTTCCACAACCTGCTCGCGACAGTCGGCGTGACGAGCCCGCCGCCCGCGCTCGCGCAGGACGGCCCGCTCGGCATCACCTGGTGGGAATGGTTCGCCGGGCCATCCGTCGCCATGTCGTCGCTCATCATGCTCGCGATCTTCACGACGTCGGGCACGTTCATGCTGCTCTACCTCGCCGGGCTGCAGAACATCGGCGGCGAGATCGACGAGGCCGCACGCGTGGACGGCGCCGGCCCCGTCCGCACGTTCTTCTCGATCACCCTGCCGATGCTCCGGCCGACGACGTTCACCGTGCTGACCCTCGGGCTGATCGGATCGTGGCAGGTCTTCGACCAGATCTACGTGCTCGGGGGCTCGACGGCCGGCGGCACGATCACGACACCGGCGTTCCTCGCCTACGAGACGTCGTTCAACGACCTGCAGTGGGGCCAGGGCGCGGCGATCGCGTTCATCCTGTTCGTGTTCATCATCCTGCTGACCCTGTTCCAGCGATGGCTCCTGCGCGAGAGGAACCCGCGCATGCGCACGCCGCGCATCTCGCGCGCGGCGGCGACGCTCGCGGCGGATTCCGGGCCGGCGACGGACCCGACCACCCGCGCACTCTCGTCCGCCGACGTCGATGACGAGCTCTCGAAGGGAGACCGCTCATGAGCACCGGCACCGCCGCGACGACGGCGACCGGCGGTCGGGCGGCGGATGCCGCCGCCCCGCCCCGCAGGCCCGGCCGGCGACGCAAGCGCACCCCCGCGCGGGTCCGCGCCGGGCTCTGGACCAGCTACCTGATCCTCATCGGGCTCGCGCTGATCTACGTCTACCCGTTCATCCTCTCGATCGCGGCGAGCTTCAAGACCGATGCGGATGCCACGCAGAACCCGCTCGCGCTCGTCCCGGAGACGGTGACGTTCGCCGCGTACGAGCGGCTGTTCACCGACGTGCCGTTCCCGCTGTGGTTCGGCAACTCGCTGCTGGTCGCGGTCATCGTGACCCTCGGGCGGGTGTTCTTCGACTCGCTCGCGGGGTACGCGCTGTCACGGTTGAAGTTCCGGGGCCGCACGTTCGTGTTCCTGTTCTTCATCGGCGTGCTCGCCGTACCGGGCGTGGTGCTGCTCATCCCCCGCTTCCTGATCCTGCAGCAGCTCGGCATGTACGACACGTACTCGGGCATGATCGTGCCGTTGCTCTCGACGGCGGCCGGCGTGTTCATCATGAAGCAGTTCTTCGACTCGATCCCGGTGTCGATCGAGGAGGCCGCACGGATCGACGGCGCCGGCACCTTCCGCACCTTCTGGTCGGTGGTGCTGCCGATGGCACGGCCGGCGCTCATCACGGTCATCATCCTGAGCTTCCAGGGATCGTGGAACGAGCTCGGTCACTTCATCGTGTCCCGGCAGAGCCCCGAGCTGAACACCCTCACGACCGGTGTCGCGTCGCTGGTCTCGGGCCAGCTGGGTTCGGGCAACCAGTTCCCGCTGCAGCTCGCGGCGGCGGTGCTCATGACGATCCCGGTCGCGGTGCTGTTCTTCATATTCCAGCGCCGCATCATGAACACGACGGCGGGGGCCGAGAAGGGCTGATGCCGGGTCGCAGCGATCGGTGACGATCGGGTGAACGGATGGCGCCGGCCGTCGCGGTCGGCGCCGACCTCGTGACAGCCTCGCGGCATGTCCACCGCCGAGTCGCCCCGGTCTCGGGCGCCCGAGCGCCCGACCCGGCGCGGGGCTGCGTCGACCGCCGCCCTGTGGTGGGCGACCGGCGTCGTCGCGGCGCTCATCGCCCTCGCGATCCTGGTGCCGGCGGTCACGGGCGTGGACGTGCACGTCAACTCGTTCCCGCCGCTGCACGCCGAGTGGATGCCGCGCCTCGGGCCCGGGACGATCCCGGCCCTGGTGCTCGCCGTCGCGGCCGCCCGATGGGGCGTCGGGCTCGCGCGACGAGTGCCGTGGCGCGCCCTCCTCTGGGTCGTCTTCGGGGCGAGCGCGCTCTGGATGGCGAGCCTGGCGTTCGTCGACACCGCCTCCGGCCTCGGCGCGATCCTCGCCTCCCGCCACGAGTACCTCCCCACGGCCGAGCAGGTCGTCGACGACGTGCCGGCGATGCTGCGCGAGTTCACCTCGCGCATCCCGTGGGACGCCCCCGACAACTGGCCGATCCACGTCGCCGGGCACCCGCCGGGCGCGCTGCTGTTCTTCGTGGCGCTCGTCCGCCTCGGGCTCGGATCGTGGGTCGTCGCGGGCGCCGTCGTCATCCTCATCGCGTCGACGACCGCGGTCGCCGTGCTCGTGGCCATGCGCCGTCTCGGGGCCGAGGTCGCGGCTCGGCGGGCCGCGCCGTTCCTCGCGATGGGACCGGCGGCGATCTGGACGGCGACGTCGGCCGACGCGGTCTTCGCGGCGACCGCCGCCTGGGGGCTCTGCCTGCTCGCGCACGCCGCGACGGCTTCGATGGCCCGCGCGCTCGCGTGGTGGGCCGTCGGCGCCGGCCTGCTGCTCGGGTGGTGCGTGATGCTCTCGTACGGGCTGCCGCTCCTCGGCGTCCTCTCGCTCACGGTGCTCGCCCTCGGCCGCTCCTGGTGGCCGCTGCCGTTGGCTGCGGCATCCGCCCTCGTCGTCGTGCTCGCGTTCGTGCCGTTCGGCTTCGCCTGGTGGGAGGCGTTCCCCGTCCTCGTCGAGCGGTACTGGGAGGGCGCCGCGGTCCGCCCCGGCTGGTACTGGACGTGGGCGAACCTGGCCGCGCTCGCCTGCACCGCCGGACCGGTCGTCGGCGCCGCGACGGCCTCGGCCGTGGGCGGTCTCGCGCGTTCCCTGCGCCATCGGCCCTCGGGCCGCGAGCTGCTCGTGGCATCCTCGCTCTCCGCGGCCGCGCTCGCGACCGTTCTCCTCGCGGACGCCTCGCAGATGAGCCGTTCGGAGGTCGAACGGATCTGGCTGCCGTTCGTGCCGTGGCTGCTCGTCGGCACCGCCCTCCTGCCCCTGCGCTGGCGGCGTGCGGGCTTCGTCGTGCAGCTCGGCTTCGCCCTCGTCGTCCAGCACCTGCTCCACACCGGATGGTGAGGTCTCGCGTTCAGGGCGAGTCGGCAGCGCCGAACCGGGCGGCGAGCATCCCGACCACCTCACGGTGCCGCAGCAGGAACGCCGGTTCGTCGAGCCGCTTGCGGCGGAGCCATCCGGTCACCTCGTCGTTGCACTTGCTCGCGTTGCACGACCGGCACGCCGGCACGACGTTCTCGAGCGTGTACCGCCCGCCCCGCGACAGCGGCAGCACGCAGTCGCGCTGGAGCGCGCCGGGCTCTGCGGGCATCGCGCCGCAGTACGCGCATCCCGCCCACGCCTCGCGGAGTGCGAGCCACTGCTCGGCCGTCAGGTCGTTGTCGGCCGCGTCCATCCGACGCTTCCGGCGGCGCTGGGCCCGCGCCCGCCTCGTCCGGGCCACTGCCATGCGGTGATCGTACCCGCCGATCGACCGCGCGCCCGGCACGCCGGACGGGGGTCCCGCCGTCGCGCAGGCTCGGCGAGATCCCCGCACGGGAGCTCAGCCCGCGGCGGCAGCCCCCATCCCCGTGGCGCCGGACTCGTGATGCAGGCGCTGCTCGACCGAGTGCGGCGCGGGTTCGAGGTCGAACACGACGTCGCGGACGCGTCCGGTGAACGCGTACGGCGCCCGGTCGCGGTAGGCCCGGTCGACGACGAGGCCGTTGTCGCGGCCGATGTCCATGCCCGCGTACGACGAGAACGCGACCGGGACCGTGCGGTCGATCCGCCCGCCGCCGATCTGCTCGTCTCCCGCCCAGAGCGTGACGTCGCCGCCGGTTCCGGGCGTGTGCTCGTCCGCGTCGAACCGCATCCGCACGACCACCTCCCCCGTCGGGACCGGCCGGTCCGAGACCTGCCGGTACTGCTCGACTCCGAGCATCGAGTACGTGTGGTGCAGGCGCCCCTCGCCGTCCATCCACAGCGCGAAGCCCCCGATCTCGTCGGCATTCGCGACGATCACGCCCTCCGCACCGCCCTCGGGCACCTCGAGCCGGGCCTCGATCGCGTACGAGCGGCCGTAGATCCGCGGGATCATGCCCCGCTGCACGTTCTGCACGTCGCCCGCGAAGGTGTACCTCGTGTGGGTCGGCATGGGCGGCAGCATCCCGAAGAACACCGCGAACCCACCGAGCAGCGGCAGGACCCGGTTGCGCTCCGCCTCCTGCCAGAACAGCTCCTTCAGCTCGGCGAGCCGCTCCGGGTGCTCGGCCGCGAGGTCGTTCGCCTGGCTGAAGTCGTCCGGCAGGTAGTACAGCTCCCAGGTGTCCTGGTCCGGGTCGTAGACGCCCGGGGCGAACCTCGCGATCGTCGCCGGCGAGAAGTCCCACGGCACGCGGTCGAGCCGCGCGCACGCCCACCAGCCGTCCTTGTAGATCGCGCGGCTGCCGAACGACTCGAAGTACTGCACGTCGTGGCGCTCCTCGGCGTCGGCGTCCTCGAACGTGTACAGGAAGCTCGTGCCGTCCATGGGCTCCTGCTCCACCCCATCGACGAGCCTCGCCTCGGGCAGCCCGATCGCCTCGAGGATCGTGGGGCCGATGTCGATGCAGTGCGTGAACTGCGAGCGCAGCTCGCCCCCGCCCGGGATGCGACCGGGCCACGCCACGACCATGGGATCCCGCGTACCGCCGAGGTGGCTTCCGGTCTGCTTGCCCCACTGGAACGGCGCGTTGCCGGCCCACCCCCACGCTGCGGCGTAGTGCGGCGCGGTGTCCACCCCGCCGAGGTCCTCGATGCCCCCGTGGTCCTCGATCAGGCGAAGCTGCTCGTCCGGGCGGAGCGGGATCCCGTTGAGGAAGGTCAGCTCGTTGAACGAGCCCGTGATGGTGCCCTCCATGCTGGCCCCGTTGTCGCCCCAGATGTAGAAGATGAGGGTGTCGTCGGTCTCGCCCATCTCGTCGATCGCGTCGAGGAGGCGGCCGACGTTCCAGTCGGCGTTCTCGGAGTACCCGGCGAAGACCTCCATCTGCCGCGCGTAGAGCTTCCGCTCGTCGGCCGAGAGGCTGTCCCAGGCCGGGAACAGGTCCGGTCGCTCCGTGAGCTCCGCGTCCGCGGGGATCACGCCGAGCTGCTTCTGGCGGTCGAAGACGACGCGACGGTACTCGTCCCATCCGCCGTCGAACTTCCCGCGATAACGGTCGGCCCACTCGGATTCCACGTGGTGCGGCGCATGGGCGCACCCGGTCGAGTAGTACATGAACCAGGGCTTCTCCGAGTCCTGGGCCCGCGCGGCGTGCAGCCACTCGACGGCCTTGTCGGTGAGGTCGTCGGGGAAGTAGTACTGCGCCCCGTCCTCGCCGACGGGTACCCCGAGCGTCGAGTTGTCCTGGGTCACGATCGGGTCGTACTGGCCGGCCGCCCCGCTGAGGAAGCCCCACCAGTGGTCGAAGCCCCATCCGGTTGGCCACCGGTCGAACGGTCCCGCAGCGCCCTGCACGTGGTCGGGGGTGAGGTGCCACTTGCCGAACCCGCCCGTGAGGTAGCCGTTCTCCTTGAGCAGGCGTGCGAGCGGTGCACAGCTCTTCGGGACCGACGCCGTGTAGCCCGGGAACGGACCCGGGAACTCGGCGATCGAGCCGAATCCCACGCGGTGCTGGTTGCGCCCCGTCAGCAGCGCGGAGCGCGTCGGCGAGCAGATCGCCGTCACGTGGAAGCGGTTGTACGTGAGTCCCATCCGTTGCACGCGCGTCATGTTCGGCGTGTCCACGAGCCCGCCGAACGTACTCGGGTTGCCGAAGCCCGCGTCGTCGATCAGCACGATGAGCACGTTCGGCGAGCCGGGCGGCGGCTTCGGCGAGCCGACGATCGTCCAGTCGGCGACGGATGCGTCGACGGTTCGTCCGATGGTGCCGCCGAAGGCGGGGTCGGGCATCGGCAGGACCGTGCGGTCCGGGGCGAACTTGCCCATCGCCTCCGCGAGCGCGTCCTTCAACGCCGAGAGGCTCGTCCGGTCGGACTCGACGACGGACTTCGCCGGTGAGCCGGGAAGCGCCTGCTCCACGGCGAGCCGCTGGGAGGCGTCGAACACCGCGATGATCCCGGCGGATCCGGGGGGCAGGTTGCTGCCGATCCGGTCCCCGATCCCGGAGGTCAGCCGATGCTCGGTGAACCGGCCGGCGACGGCGCCGCCGGCTGTGCCGAGCGCCACGGACGCCAGGAGCGGCGGCGACAGCAGGCCGACGGCGACGCCGACGCCGGCGCCCCAGCCCGCCCCCTTGCGGCCCAGGTGGCTGCCGGTGTCGGCGACGGTGATCTCGCCGTCCGCGTCGTGCAGAACGAGGATCGCCCCCTCGATCTTCAACCGCTTCGCCGCGACACCTTCGACCAGCCCGTCGAAGTCCGTGCGTGCGGCCCCCAGGTCCTGGTATCCCGCGACCAGCACGTCCGTGATGTCCCCGTCCATGATTCCCCCTCGATCGACGACGGCCCGACGTTACGTCGCCGGCGACCTCGCCACGGGGACCTTGGGCCCGGCGTTCGATCAGTGCACGTACTCGAGCAGGTCGGCCCCGACGCGGCGCATGCCGTCGAGCACCGCGAGGCGCGACGCGAGCTGCGTGTCGGCGAAGTACATCGAGACCGCGTAGGCCACGCCCGCGCGGGGCCCGCGCAGCACGCCGACCTCGCTGCGTACGCCGCCGTCGGTGCCGGTCTTGTTCATGAGGAGCAGGCCGTGGTCGGGCGTGCGGTGGGCGAGCGGGTCGAGGCCGAACGCCGAGGCGACCATCGAGAGGTCGGCGTTGAGCGAGAGCCAGCCGACGACGCGCTGCGAGACCTCGGGGCTCACGATCTCGCCGCGAGCGAGCGAGGCGAAGAGCCAGGTCAGCTCCTTGGCCGAGCCGATCGACAGCTGCGGCGCGTCGTCGGGGCCGCGGTGGTCGCGCACGAGGTCGAGCAGCGCCGTGCGGGTGAGCCCGAGCGTCTCGGTGCGCGAGCGCACCGACTCGAGCCCGATGTGGCGGATGAGGACGTTCGTGGCGAGGTTGTCGCTCGTCGCGCCGACCATCGCCGCGAGGTCGGACATGGGCAGCGAGGGCGTCTGGAGGTGCTGCCAGATGCCCGAGTCGCCGACCGCGTCGCGCGGCGCGCGATCGAGCACGGTGAACGCCTCGGGACTCGCGTGCCCGAGGCGCGAGGCGACCTCGACGAGCAGCAGCACCTTGCCGATCGAGGCGGTCGGCATGACCACGTGGTCGTCGACCGAGAACAGCACGCGACCCGTCGCCAGGTCGGTCGCACGCGCCGACACCTGCACGCCGCCGAGCGCGAGCTCACCGAGCGAGTCGAAGCCACGCGAGAAATCCTCGACATGTTCGTCGGTGCGGTGGCGGCTTCGTCGGAAGGATGCGTGCCGAGCACGGCGCTCGGAACCCTGGGACGAGGTCACCACGACAGGAACAGCGGCTTTCGTTCGGGTCTCGCGCTCCCCCACCGCGGCATCGCGGCGCGCTCGACGGGATCGGACGGGGTCTGGGGTGAGGTGCTACCAGATGCGGACGCGGTCGGCCGGGTCGAGCCAGAGCTCGTCATCGGGCGTGACCTCGAAGCCAGTGTAGAACTCATCGATGTTGCGGACGATCTGGTTGCACCGGAATTCGTTCGGCGAGTGCGGGTCGATCGCGAGCAGCCGCTCGACCTCGGCGTCGCGGCCCTTCATCTGCCAGGCCTGCGCCCACGAGAGGAAGAACCGCTGCGCGCCGCTCATGCCGTCGATCACGGGCGCCTTCCTGCGGCCGAGCGAGAGCAGGTACGCCTTCCACGCGATCGCGAGTCCGCCGAGGTCGCCGATGTTCTCGCCGATCGTGAGCGCGCCGTTGACGTGCGCGGGCGCGCCCGCGGCATCCGCCTCACCCGCTTCGCCGGAGGCGTCGGAGGCGTCGGCGTCGCCGGAGGCGTCGGACCCGTCGCCGTCGAGGAGCTGCGCCGGCACGAGCACGTCGTACTGCTCGATGAGCGTCTTCGTGCGCTCCTCGAACGCGGCGCGGTCGTCCGCGGTCCACCAGTCGATGAGCCGGCCGTCGCCGTCGAAGCGCGAGCCCTGGTCGTCGAAGCCGTGGCCGATCTCGTGCCCGATGACCGCGCCGATCGCACCGTAGTTCGCCGCGGCGTCGCGGGTCTCGTCGAAGAACGGGAACTGCAGGATGGCGGCGGGGAAGACGATCTCGTTGAAGCCCGGGTTGTAGTAGGCGTTGATCGTCTGCGGCGTCATGAACCACTCGTCGCGGTCGATGGGCTTCCCGATCTTGCCGAGCTGCCGCTGGAACTCGAACTCGGCGGCCGCGCGCACGTTCCCGACGAGGTCGGACGCCGAGACCTCGAGCGTCGAGTAGTCGCGCCACTTCACCGGGTACCCGATCTTCGGCGTGAACTTCTCGAGCTTCTCGAGCGCCTTCGCGCGCGTCTCCTCGCCCATCCAGTCGAGCCCGGTGATCGAGTCGCGGTACGCCTCGACGAGGTTTCCGACGAGTTCGTCCATCGCGGCCTTCGCCGCGGGCGGGAAGTGGCGTTCGACGTAGATGCGGCCGACGGCCTCGCCCATGGCGCCCTCGACGAACGACACGGCCCGCTTCCACCGCTCGCGCAGCTGCGGCGTGCCGGTGAGCGCGCGCCCGTAGAAGTCGAAGTTCTCCTCGACGAACGCGCTCCCGAGGTACGGTGCCGCGGCGTGCACGACCTGCCACGCCAGCCAGTCGCGCCAGGCGGGCAGGCGGTCGACGGTCATCAGCGCGCCGAGCCCCTCGACGAAGCTCGGCTGCCGCACGACGAGTTCGGCGAAGGCGCCGTCGGGGACGCCCATGGCGTCGCGCCAGAGGTCGAGGTCGACGGATGACGCGTCCGCGACGTCGGACCACGGCATCAGGTTGTAGGTCTTCTGGCTGTCGCGCGAGTCGACGTTCGTCCAGTGGACCTTCGCGATCTCGGTCTCGAGGTCGAACACGCGCTGCGCGCGCGCTGCCGCGTCGTCGAGCGCGGCGAGCCCGAACATCCGCTCGAGGTGACCGAGGTACTTCTCGCGGACGGGCGCGAAGCGCTCCTCGCGGTAGTAGCTCTCGTCGGGCAGGCCGATGCCGCCCTGCTCGACGAAGACGAGGTAGCGCTCGGGGTCGCCGGGGTCGTTGTCGACGAAGAGCTGGGCGAAGCCGCCGACGCCCTGCCGTTCGAGGCGCCCGATCGCCTCGAGCAGCTGGGCGACGGTGCCCGGCAGCGAGGCCTCGACGAGCTGGCTCGCGATCGGGGTCGCGCCGAGCATCTCCGCACGTTCCTCGTTCATGAACGACGCGTACAGGTCGCCGACCTTGCGCGCCTCGGTGCCCGGCTCCGCGGCCCGGGCCTCCTCGATGATCTCGCGGACGGCCCGCTCGGCCTCCTCGTAGAGCACGATGAAGCTGCCGTACCGGGCCTTGTCGTCGGGGATCTCGGTGCGGTCGATCCACTTGCCGTTGACATGGCGGAAGAGGTCGTCCTGCGGACGCACGTCGGCGTCGAGTTCGTCGAGGATGATGCCGCTGGGCTTCGTCGCATCGCTCATCCCCACAGCCTAGGCGGCACCCGGCCGGCAGTGCTGAGCGGATGCCGCGAACGGCGCGCGGCACGTCACCTGAGCTGCGCGAACCCCTCCGCCTTGCGCGTCGGACCGACGATGAGCACCGTGTCGCCCGGACCGAGCACGGTTTCGGCGTCGGCGTTGCGCCACTCCTCGCCGGGCCGCTTGAACGCGGCGACCGTGACGCCGAGCTCCTTGCGCAGCGCCGTCTGCCCGAGCGGCACGCCGTGGAGACGCGCCGGCGGGGCGGTCTTGACGATCGCGTAGCCCTTCTCGATCTCGATGTAGTCGAGTGCGGCGCCGCGGACGAGGTGCGCGACGCGGCGACCCATCTCGGCCTCCGGGCGGATCACGTGGTGCACGCCGAGCTGCTCGAGGATCACGGCGTGCTGCTCGGTCACGGCCTTGGCCCAGATCACCGGGATCTTCATGCCCAGGAGCACCGAGCACGTCAGGATCGACGCGGTGATGTCGCTGCCGATCGCGACGACGACCCGGTCGAACTCGTCGACCGCGAGCTGCTTCAGCACCTCGGACTTCGTCGAGTCGGCGCGGACCACCTGGGTCAGCTCGCCGTTCAGCGCCTGCACGATCTCCTCGTCGGCGTCGATGCCGAGCACCTCGGTGCCGCCCGCCATGAGCTCGAGGGCGAGCGAGCTGCCGAAGCGGCCGAGTCCGATCACGGCGACCGAGTCGGCCTCGGCGATGCGGCGCGACGTGTCGCTCGCGCCGCCGAACAGGGTGAACCTAGCCAATGGCGGGCCTCTCCTTCGGGAGTTCGTAGAGGATGCGCTTGTCGCGCAGTGCGATCGCCGAACCGAGCGTCAGCAGTCCGATGCGGCCGAGGAACATGAGCACCACGAGGATGAGCTGGGCGGTCGGCGGCAGGTCGCCCGTGATGCCGGTCGACAGCCCGACGGTCGCGAACGCCGAGACGGCCTCGAACGCGACGAGGTCGAGGTCGAGCTTCGTGAGGTGCATCAGCAGGATGATCGCCGCCATCACGGCACCCACCGCGACGAGCGCGACCGTGATCGCCTGCCGGTGCACGGCCCGGCTCAGGCGCTTGCCGAAGATGTTGACGGCGCCCTCGCCGCGGAACTCGGTCATCAGGATGAAGAAGAGCACCGCGAACGTCGTCACCTTGATGCCGCCGGCGGTGCCGGCCGGGCCGCCGCCGATGAACATGAGCACGTCCATCACGACCCAGCTCTCGTCGTGCATCTGGCCGACGTCGATGCTGTTGAACCCCGCGGTGCGGGTCTGCGTGGACATGAAGAACGCGGCGAGCAGCTTCGCGCCCGGCGCCAGCGGGCCGAACGTGCCCTCGTTGTCCCACTCGGCGATCGCGAGGTACGCCGTGCCGCCGACGAGCAGCACGATCGTGCCCCACAGCACGAGCTTGGTGTTCATCGACCAGTGCAGCGGCCGCGTGAACTCCTTGCGCAGCTGCATGATGACGGGGAAGCCGAGGCCGCCGAGGATGATCGCCACGGACATCGGGATGCAGATGAACGGGTCGGCGACGAAGTCGATCATGTTGTCCGAGTACAGCGCGAAGCCCGCGTTGTTGAACGACGAGACCGAGTGGAACAGCGCGTGCCACGCGGCATCCGCCGGGCTGTAGTCGTAGCCGAAGAGGAACCGCGGGAACAGGAACAGCCAGGTCAGGCCCTCGATGGCGAACGAGATCAGCACGATCCCGCGGACGAGGCCGCGCACGTCGTCGTACCCGACCGCCTTCGCCTCGGCCGCCGTGTTGAGGCGCGATCGCACGCTCATCTTGCGCGCGAGCACCAGGCCGATGAGCGAGGCGAAGATCATGATGCCGAGGCCGCCGAGCTGGATGAGCAGCATGATCACGACGTGCCCGAGCGGACTCCAGTGCAGCTCGGTGTCGACGACGGTGAGGCCCGTCACGCAGACGGCGCTCGTGGCCGTGAAGAGCGCGTCGATGAAGCTCGTGCCGCCCGGCTCGAGCGTCATCGGCGGCAGCCAGAGGAGGAGGGTGCCGACGATGACGGCGGCGGCGAAGCCGACCACGACGGTTTGGGCCGGGTGGAGACGGATGCCCCGTCGGAAGCGGTGCGGCCGCCGTTCGCGGACCGACCCTCTGAAGGTCACCGCGGAATCATACGCCCGTCGCGCTCGCGCGCAACCCATGTCCGGTCCACGGGGGTCAACCCGATTCCGCGGGCCGTCGGGCGATGCGATGATCGGGCCATGCTGAACACGATCCTGAACGTCGTCTGGCTGGTCCTCGCGGGCATCTGGCTGTGGATCGGCTACATGCTCGCCGGCCTGCTCATGTGCATCCTCATCGTGACGATCCCGTGGGGCATCGCGTCGTTCCGCATCGCGAACTACGCGCTCTGGCCGTTCGGCCGGCAGGTCGTGTCCAAGCCGACGTCGGGCGCCTGGTCGTTCATCGGCAACGTCGTCTGGGTGCTGCTCGCGGGCTGGTGGCTCGCCCTCGAGCACCTCGTCACGGGCGTCATCATGTGCCTCACCATCATCGGCATCCCGCTCGGCATCGCGAACTTCAAGCTGATCCCGGTCTCGCTCGCACCGCTCGGCAAGGAGATCGTCGACGCGTAGCCGACGCGTCGACGTCGCCGTGGCGGCGTCCCGGTGAACGGCGGGCGAACTCCCCGTCGGTTCCAGCGGATGCCCAGCCGGAACCGGTTGCATCCTCGGCCACCGCGCCTAGCGTGATCCCGATGGGGGATTCGACGAGCGTGCTGCGGCAGCGCTCCGCACGGCCGCGCGGCGGGTTCCGCCCCGACGTCCAGGGGCTCCGCGCGATCGCGGTGCTGCTCGTGGTCGTCTACCACGCGGGCGTCGGGCTCCTGCCGGGCGGCTACGTCGGCGTGGACGTGTTCCTCGTCGTCTCCGGCTTCCTGATCACCGGGCACCTGATCGGATCGCTCGCGGACCGAGGGCGGATCGACCTGTCCGACTTCTTCGCGCGCCGTGCGCGCCGCATCCTGCCCGCGGCGCTCGCCGTCGCCGCCGCCACGGTCGCGATCGCCCTCGTCGTCGTGCCGCCGCTGGAGCACGCCCGACTGCTGGGCGACGCGGCCGCGGCCGTGCTGTACGTGCCCAACGTGCTCTTCGCAGTGCAGGGCACCGACTACCTCGCCGAGGAGGCGCCGAGCCTCTTCCAGCACTACTGGTCGCTCGGCGTCGAGGAGCAGTTCTACCTCGCATGGCCCGTGCTGCTCGGCGTCGTCGCGACCGTGGTGCTCGGCCGCCTCGGACGACCGCGTCGGGGCGGCGCACGGTGGTCGCGGCTGCGCCCGCGGGCGGACCGGCTCGGCTCGGACGGCCTCGGCCCGGCGCGACTCGTCGTCGGCGCGACCGCTGCGGTCGTGCTCGTCGCATCGCTCGCCACCGCCGTGGCGCTCACCGCCTCGTCGCCCTCCTGGGCGTTCTTCGGCCTGCACGCCCGGGCCTGGGAATTCGCAGCGGGCGGCCTGCTCGCGGCGGTGCTCGCGATCCGGCCCCGGTGGGTCGACGGATGGCTCGGCGCCGCCCTGGGCTGGCTCGGCGTCGTCGGCATCGCGACGGCCGCCCTCGCCTATACCGGCGACCTCGCGTACCCCGGCTGCTGGGCGGTGCTGCCGGTCGCCGGTGCGGCCCTCGCGATCGCGGGCGGCGACTCGGCGCATCCGGCGTCGATCCGGCGGGTCATGAGCGTCAGGGCGATGGTGTTCGTGGGCACGATCTCCTACTCCCTGTACCTCGTGCACTGGCCAATGCAGACGATCCCGGAGGCCACGCTCGTCACCGGCGGCTCGCTGCCGCCCGAGGTGCGCCTCGCGCTCGCGGCGGCGAGCGTCCCGGTCGCCTGGCTCGTGCACCGGTGGGTCGAGACCCCGTTCCGGACGCCGCGGCCCGAGCGACGCCGTCCCCCGGTCGTCGTCGCCGCGACAGGCGTGGTCGCCTCGGCGGCGCTCGCGGTCGGATGCCTCGCCGTGGCGTCGTTCGGCACCTCGCGCGAGATCGTCGGCGATGCGTCCGCTCCCGACGACACGATCGCCCCGCCGCCGATCGCCAGTTCGCCGAGCCCCGACCGGCCGGTCGACGCGGACGTGGTGCCCTCCCTCGCGGGCGCCGAACACGACCTTCCCTCGATCATGGAGACCGGCTGCCAGCTCGGGCGTGCGGGGACCGACCCGACCGGGTGCAGCTTCGGCGACCGGGGACCGTCCGTCGCGACCTTCGGCGACTCGCACATGGCGCACTGGGTCCCCGCCTTCCAGGAACTCGCCGACCGCGGGCTCATCCGACTCACCAACCACTCGAAGAGCTCGTGCCCGTCGATCGACATCCCCGCGACGTTCCGCGGATCGGGCGCGTACCCCGAGTGCGACACGTGGCGCGCGGCCGTGCTCGACGGGCTCCGCACCGACCCACCCGACCTCGTCGTGCTCGCCAACTACGCCGGCAACGACTTCGCGGTACCGCGCGACGAAGTCGCCGAGCGCTGGCGTGCGGGCCTCGAGCGCACGATCGCGGCGCTCCCGCCGACGAGCGCCGTCGTCGTCATCGCGGACACCCCCGACCTCGGCTTCAACCCGGCCACGTGCCTGTCGGTCCACCTCGAGGACGCCTCGCCGTGCGCGCCGACGCGCGCGAGCGCGCTCGACGAGGCCGCGCGTGCGGCGGAACGCGAGGCGACCGAGCGCTCCGGCGCCGCGCTGCTCGACCTCACGGACTGGTTCTGCGACGACCGTCGGTGCCCGCCGGTCTCGGGCGACGTGCTCGTGTACCGCGACAGCCACCACGTCACCGCGACGTTCGCGCGCGGCATGGCGCACGTGATCGGCACGGAGCTCGGAGTCGTGACGACACCGTCGGACTGAGCGGTCCGCACGCCGCGGTGTCAGCCGTCGCGCGTAGGCTCATCGCTCGATGAGCACCACCACCCCGCGCTCCCGACCGGCCGCACGCCGTGCGGTCGACCGCGACATCCTGCGACTCGCCGTCCCCGCGCTCGGCGCGCTCATCGCCGAACCGCTGTTCCTGCTCGCCGACACCGCGATGGTCGGGCACCTCGGCGCGGCGCCCCTCGCGGGCCTCGGCCTCGCGAGCGCCGTGCTGCAGACGATCGTCGGCCTGATGGTGTTCCTCGCGTACGCGACGACCCCGTCGGTCGCACGGCGACTGGGTGCGGGCGACGAGCGCGGCGCCGTCGCGGCCGGCATCGACGGCCTCTGGCTCGCGCTCGGGCTCGGCGCCCTGCTCGCCCTCGCCGGGTGGTTCGCCGCACCGATGCTCGTGGGCGCCTTCGGCGCCTCCGCCGACGTCGCCGCCGAGGCATCCGTCTACCTCGCGATCTCGATGGCGGGCCTGCCGGCGATGCTCGTCGTGTTCGCCGCGACCGGCCTGCTGCGCGGCCTGCAGGACACCCGCACCCCGCTGTGGGTCGCCGGCCTCGGCTTCGCGGCGAACATCGCGCTCAACGCGCTCTTCATCTACGGCCTCGGCTGGGGCATCGCGGGGTCGGCGATCGGCACCGTGGTCGCGCAGTGGGGCATGGTGCTCGTCTACCTCGTCGTGGTCGCGCGCCATCGCGCCCGCGTCGGCGCGAGCCCGTGGCCGCACCACGCGGGCGTGCTGCGCGGCGCGCGCGACGGCGGGTGGCTGTTCCTGCGCACGGCGAGCCTGCGCGTGGCGCTGCTGCTCGCGACGTGGGCGGCGACCTCGCTCGGGCGCGACGAGCTCGCGGCCTACCAGGTCGCGATCACGATCTACTTCACGCTCGGGTTCGCGCTCGACGCGCTCGCGATCGCCGCGCAGGCGCTCATCGGCAAGGGGCTCGGCGCCGGCGACGTCGACGTGGTGCGAGCCGTGCTCCGACGGTGCATCGAGTGGGGCGTCGGCGCGGGCGCGGTCATCGGCGCCCTCGTCGTCGCGACCGCGTGGGTGCTGCCGGCGGTCTTCACCTCGTCGGCCGAGGTCGCGGCGCTGCTGCCGCCCTCGCTCGTCGTGCTCGGCCTGTCGGCGCCGCTCGGCGGCCTCGTGTTCGTGCTCGACGGCGTGCTCATCGGCGCGGGCGACGCCCGCTACCTCGCGTGGACGGGCCTGGTCAACCTCGCCGCGTTCGTCCCGATGGCGTTCGGCGTCGTCTGGTGGGCGGATGCCTCCGGCGCCGCCGTCTCCGGCGCGGCGGCGCTCGCGGCGCTCACCGCCGCGTTCTCGCTCGGCTACCTCGCCGCGCGCGCCGTCACGCTCTCACTGCGGGCGCGCGGGCGGGCGTGGATGGTGACGGGCGCGCCGGCCTGACCGTCGCCCCGCGCGAGACCGTGCCCCCGCGTGACCAATGGCCCGTCCGTGCGCGCACGCACGGCCTAGGTTCGAGGCAGCGCCGTTCGAAGGAGGCCGACATGCCCGCGCGTCGCGCCCTGCCCCGCCCCGCCGTCCACGCCCCGAACCGTGCGATCGCCCGCACCTCGGCGGCGATCCTCGCCGCCGGCGTGCTCGTGGGGCTCACCGCGTGCGTGCCCTTCGTCACGGCCGGCGACACCCGCACCGAGACGCGGGAGATCGACGACGCGTCGGGCGTCGTGCTCCGCGGCGCGGGCGACATGACGATCCGGCTCGGCGAGTCGCCGTCGCTCACCGTGACGGGCGGCGAGAACGTGCTCGACCGCCTCACGACCGAGGTGGAGGGCGACCAGCTCGTGATCGACGTCCAGCGCGGCCCGATCGTCGTCGGCGCGCGCGACCTGGTCTTCGACATCACCCTGACCTCGCTCGAGTCGGTCCTCATCTCGGGCTCCGGCGACGTGACCGCCGAGTTCGGCGACGCCGACGACGTGGCGCTCGAGATCCGCGGCTCGGGTGAGATCGAGACCGATGAGCTCGACGCGACATCCGTGCGCGCCTCGATCAGCGGGTCGGGGTCGATCGTGCCGTCCGGGACCACGGAGGAGCTCCAGGTCCAGGTCGACGGATCGGGTGACGTCGACGCCTCGCAGCTCCGCGCCGACAGCGCGCGCGTCGTGCTCTCGGGATCGGGTGAGATCTCGGTCGACGCGTCGGACTCGCTCGAGGTCGTGCTCTCGGGCAGCGGCACGGTGCGGTACTCGGGGCGTCCGGAGATCCGCAGCACCGTCTCGGGCTCGGGCGAGATCACGCCGTCCTGAGCGGCGACGCCCGCCCCAGCCGATTCACGCCTCCTCCGCGAGCGCGTGTATCTCCGACGAGCGCGTTCGCGGACGCACGCGCGCTGGTCGGATGTACACGCGCTCGAGATGCGGAAGCGCGCCCCGAGCGCGGCTCGACCGAGCGTCGGGCGCTCAGGCGCGGGGCGGCGCGGTCGTGTCGCCCACGTGCAGCGTGCTCGTGAAGTCGGTGCCGGATGCCGCTTCGCCCGACAGCATGCGGACGATCGCCTCGCCAGCCGCGCGACCCTTCGCGACCGACGGCTGCACGAGCGTCGTCAGGTCGTGCTGGAGGCCGTCGACGCGGATGCCGTCGAACCCGATGACGCTGAGGTCGCCCGGCACCTCGAGGCCGAGTTCCTCAGCCGCCTGGATGACGCCGGCCGCGAGCAGGTCGGACTGCGCGATGATCGCGGTCGGCCGCGCCGCGGCATCCGCCAGCAGGGGGCGCGCCGCCTCGAGGCCCTCCTCGATCGAGCTCGCGCCCGCCACGCTCACCCGGATGCCGGGGAAGACGTCGCGCGCGCCGCGCAGCCGCTCGACGGCGGTGTCGACGGTCGCGCCGGCCTCGATCTCGGGCGTGAGCTCGCCGCGCGCGCGCGTGGGCTCGAACGGCAGCGTGACCGTCGCGACCTCAGTGTGCCCGAGCGCGCGCACGTGCTCCGCGCCGAGCCGCGTGGCCTCGCGGTTGTCGATCGTGATCTCGGGGATGTCGCCGCCGGGCGCGCCCTCGATGGCGACGAGCGGGATGCCGCGGCGCTGGAGCGCCTCGACCTGGCGGAAGAACTTCGGGCTGCAGCCGATCAGAACGACGGCGTCGACCGGGGCGGTGTCGAGGCTGACGGGCGCGTCGGGGTCGCCCGAGTCGGTGAAGAGGAGCAGGCCGGCGCCGAGCGGGGCGATGCCCTCGGTCAGTCCGTCGAGGGTCTGGATCTTCACCGGGTCGAGGAACGCGGCGCGCACCCGCTCCTCGAGGACGACGCCGACGATGCCTGAGCGGCCTCGGCGGAGCGACCTGGCGCGCGGGTCGGGGCCGGCGTAGCCGAGCTCGGATGCCGCGGCGAGGACGCGCTCCTTCGTGGCATCCGACACCGGGCCGGAGCCGCTGAAGGCGAGCGACGCCGTCGATGCGGACACGCCTGCGAGCGCGGCGACGTCGGCGAGCGTCACGCGCGTGGTGGCGGCGGTCGTGGCGGCGGGTTCGGGGCTCACCCTTCGATTGTACGGTCGAATCGATTCGAGGGCGCCCTGAGCCATTCCGGCGTTGGAGTTTGTGGGCCTTCCCTCGGTCTGTAGGACGCCGGCAGACCTTTGCGTCCTCCAAAGCGCCCATGGTCCTACAAAGCTGGCGAGGCGAGGCGAGGCGGCGCGAGGCGCGAGGCGCGGCGAGGCGAGGCGAGGCGATGCGGCGCGAGGCACGCGGGCAGGCGAGCGCGCGCGAGGCGGCGCCTCGGCGTCAGCCGCGCTCGGCGATCTCCTTGACCTTCGCGACGAGCGAGTCCCACATGCGCTTCGCGTGCGCCGCCGACTCGGGCGTCGCGTTGTTGTCCTGCGAGAGCGAGAGCACGGTCGGCGCATCGCCGCCGCCGTCGATCGTCCACGTGAGGGTGTGGTGGTCGTCGGGTTCGAGTCCGCTCGTGCGGCGGGGGCTGAAGTGCGTGTGCACGAGGCGATGCGGAGGGTCGATCTCGAGCACGGTCCCGTGGTCCTCGTAGGGCCGGCCCTGCCACTCGCCCCTCCACCGCAGCGCTCCGCCGACCATCCAGTCCGCGTCGAGCCGGGTGCCGAACATGTACTCGCGCGCCGCTTCGGGGTCGGTGATCACCGCCCACACGCGTTCCGGCGGCGCATCGATCTCGACCGCCGAGGTCACGACCAGGTCCTCCAGCATCTCCTGCCTCCCGTCGTCGTCGGGCGCCCGCTGCGCGGGGTCGGGTCGACCTCCGCGTCGACGCCGCAGACGGCCCGGAGCCGCCGGCGACGCGAGCCCCTCGCGCCCGACGCGGATCGCGCGTCGGCGCACTGCCGACGCTACGCCGACCGCGGCGAGTCCACAGCCCCCTTGCGCGCGACGGGCCGATCGATCACGCGGGCGCGCCCGCGAGCACGGCGTCGCGCGCCGCCGTGAACGCCGCGACGCAGCGACGGACCTCGTCCTCCGAGTGCGCGGCCGAGAGCTGCACGCGGATTCGCGCCCTGCCCTTCGGCACGACCGGGTACGAGAACGCGGTCACGTACACCCCGCGCTCCTGCAGCGCGTCGGCGATGCGCGCCGTGAGGGCGGCGTCGCCGAACATCACCGGCACGATCGGGTGCTCGCCCGGCAGCAGTTCGAAGCCGGCCTCGTCCATGAGCGACCGGAACAGCGCCGCGTTCGCGGTCAGCCGCTGCCGCAGTTCGCCCGACTCGCTCACCAGCCGCAGCGCCTCGATGGTGCCGGCGACGATCGCCGGCGCGAGCGTGTTCGAGAAGAGGTACGGCCGCGCGCGCTGCCGCAGCAGGTCGACGATCTCCTGCCGGGCGGCGACGTACCCGCCGGACGCCCCGCCGAGCGCCTTGCCGAACGTGCCGGTCGTGATGTCGACGCGCCCCTCGACGCCGCAGTACTCGGGCGTGCCACGCCCGTGGGCACCCACGAAGCCGACCGCGTGCGAGTCGTCGACGAACACGAGCGCGTCGTACTGCTCGGCCAGGTCGCAGATCGCGCGGAGGGGCGCGATGTACCCGTCCATGGAGAAGACCCCGTCGGTGACGATCACGCGGCGGCGCGCGCCCGACGCGGCGACGAGCTGCGCCTCGAGGTCGGCCAGGTCGCGGTTGCGGTACCGGAAGCGCTGCGCCTTGGAGAGGCGGATGCCGTCGATGATCGACGCGTGGTTGAGCTCGTCGGAGATGATCGCGTCATCCGGCCCGAAGAGCACCTCGAAGACGCCGCCGTTCGCGTCGAAGCACGACGAGAACAGGATGGTGTCGTCGTAGCCGAGGAAGTCGGACACCGCGCGCTCGAGCTCGAGGTGCAGCTCCTGCGTGCCGCAGATGAACCGGACGCTCGCGAGGCCGTAGCCCCACTCGTCGAGGCCGCGGTGCGCGGCGGCGACGATCCGCGGGTCGTCGGCGAGGCCGAGGTAGTTGTTGGCGCAGAAGTTCAGCACCGTGCGGCCCGCGACCTCGATCTCGGAGGACTGCGGTCCGTGGATGCCGCGCTCGCGCTTGGTCAGGCCCGCGGCCTCGATCTCGTCGAGCTCTGCGCGCAGCTGCTCCTTCACCGATCCGTACACGTTCAGACCTCCGTCCAGTCGAGGATGACCTTGCCGGCGCCGCCCGAGGCCGCGGCGTCGAAGGCCGCGCGCCACTCCCGCGCGGGGTAGCGGTCGCTGATGATGGATGCCACGCGCTCGCGCAGCTCGCTGCTGGTCTGCAGCATGGCGCTCATCGAGTTCCACGTCTCGAACATCTCGCGGCCGTAGATGCCCTTGAGCGTGAGCATATGGGTCACGACCTTGCCCCAGTCGATGGCGAAGGGCTCGCTCGGGAGGCCGAGCAGCGCGATCCGGCCGCCGTGGTTCATGTTGTCGATCATCTCGGGCAGCGCCTTCGCCGAGCCCGACATCTCGAAGCCGACGTCGAAGCCCTCGCGCATGCCGAGGCGCGGCTGCAGGTCGCGGACGCGCTCGCGCGACACGTCGACCGTGGCATCCGCCCCCATCTTCATCGCGAGCTCGAGGCGGGCGGGCGAGACGTCGGACGCGACGATGAAGCGGGCGCCGACGTGGCGGGCGACCGCGATCGACATCAGGCCGATGGGCCCGCAGCCGGTGACGAGCACGTCCTCGCCGACGAGCGAGAAGGCGAGCGCGGTGTGCACGGCGTTGCCGAACGGGTCGAAGATCGCGCCCACCTCGGGATCGACGTCGTCGTGGTGCACCCAGACGTTCTCGCCGGGCAGGACGATGAACTCCGCGAACGCGCCGTCGCGGTGCAGGCCCACGCCCTTGGTGCGGATGCACATCTGGCGGCGGCCCGCCCGGCAGTTGCGGCACATGCCGCACACGATGTGCCCCTCGCCGGAGACGCGATCGCCCACCGAGACGTCGTGCACGAGCTCGCCCACCTCGACGACCTCGCCGTAGAACTCGTGGCCGGCGATGAGGGGCGTTCGGATCTCGGACGAGCACCAGTCGTCCCACTGGTCGATGTGCAGGTCGGTGCCGCAGATGCCCGTGCGGAGCACCCGGATCTTGACGTCGGCCGGGCCCGTCTCGGGCTCGGGGCGGTCGACGAACTCGAATCCCGCGCCGGGCGCGGACTTGTACAGGGCCTTCATCGGCGTCGGTGTCCTGACTTCGTACGGGCGCCCACGGGGTGTGCGGGTGCCGGGCTCGCCCGCCGAGGGTCACGGCGCGCGTCGAGGTGACCCGATCATCGTAACGAGCGGGGCGAGCGGATGCCGCGGGGCGGCGACGACGGGCGTCGACCCGGCCGTCGGACTCCGACTGCGGACTCGGGCGGCGGACTCGGGCGGCCGACCCGGGCGGCCGACTCGGGCGCGGACCCGCGGCGCCGCCCCGGGCGCGCGTGCACCGCGGACATGGACGAGGACGGCACCCCTTCCGGTGGCATCCGTCCTCGATTGCGGTCATCATCACACGACCGGCGCACGCGCCGGTACCCCCCGTTTCGCCCCCATCGGCGTGTCGCGCCCGGCCGGCACGATCTCGCGCTTGCACCCTGCGCGCGCCCGGTCTATCCTCGAATCGATTCGACTCGAATCGATTCGACCCACGACGCCGATCCCGGCCCGCAGACCACCCCGACGACGAGGCAGTAATGTCGCAGCACCGAGACCACGCAGACACCATGAGCGAGCACGACCAGCACGCACCCGGAACCGACGACGCCGAGACGCGCGCCGCGGCATCCGCTCGCCCTCGCCACGAACTCGTCGCGTGGCGGAACGCGATCTTCGCGATCTTCTTCCTCTCCGGCTTCGGCCTGGCCAGCTGGGTCGCCCGCATCCCGGCGCTCCGCGACGCCGTCGGGCTCAGCACGCAGGGCGTCGGGCTCGTCATCCTCATGGGCTCGATCGCCTCGATCGTCGGCCTCGTCGCGGCGCCGTGGCTCATGGCGCGCTTCGGCGCGCGCCTCGGCATGATCGGCGTCCTGGCCACGGCCGCGGCGGGCCTCGTGTCGGTCGGGCTCGGCGGCTCGGTGCTGCCGAGCGTCGCTCTCATCGTCGTCGGCCTCGCGCTCTTCGGGTTCGGCAACGGCGCCGTCGACGTCATGATGAACGTCGAAGGCGCAGAGGCCGAGCGCGAACTCGGCAAGACGGTCATGCCGCTCATGCACGCGTTCTTCAGCTTCGGCACGGTCGCCGGCGCGGGGCTCGCGGCCGCGGCATCCGCCCTGGGGATCGCGACCGCGATCCACCTCGGCGTCATCGCCGGCTTCATCGCCGTCGGCGTCGTGATCGCGGTGCGGTTCGTCCCCCTCCGCGAGGAGCTCGGCGACGACACGCACGCCGATACTCCGCGCGAGCCGCTCGGGGTCCGCATCCGCCGCAGCCTCTCGGTCTGGACCGACGTCCGGCTCCTCCTCATCGGCGTGGTCATGCTCGGCATGTCGTTCGCCGAGGGCAGCGCCAACGACTGGATCGCCCTCGCCGTGGTCGACGGCCACGGTCTCGACGCGACGACGGGCGCCGCCGTCTTCACCGTGTTCACCATCGCGATCACCGCTGCCCGTGTGCTCGGCGGCCCGTTCATCGACCGCTTCGGCCGCGTGCTCATGCTGCAGGTCATGGCCGGCATCGGCGTGATCGGCCTCTCGCTCTTCATCTTCGGCACCGAGCCGTGGATGCTCGTCGTCGGCACCCTGCTCTGGGGTATCGGCTGCTCGCTGGCGTTCCCCGTCGGCATGTCGGCCGCGGCCGACGTGCCCGATCGAGCGGATGCCGCGGCTCGCGTCTCCGCGGTCGCGATGATCGGCTACTGCGCGTTCCTGGTCGGACCGCCGCTCATCGGGTTCCTCGGCGAGGAGTTCGGCATCCTGAACGGCATGCTCGTGCTGCTCGGCCTGATGGTGATGGCCGGCATCGCCGCGCCCGCGGCGCGCGAGCGGAGCCGCCGCGTCGGCTGACGCCGTCGGCGCCGGCCGACCCGGCGGCTCGAGCCCACGAGTCGTCCAGGTACCGCCGAGTGATACGGGTTCCGCCGACTGATACCGGTGCCGCGGCATCATTCGGCGGTAGCGGTATCACTCGATGGCACCCAGAGGCGGCGCTCAGCCGCGCGGCCGATAGCGGAGGCCGACGACCCCGCCGGCGAATCCGCGCTCCTCGACGAGCTCGAGGGCCAGCCGCACGGGCGTCGGGAACGCCGGGGTGCCCGCGCCGACGACGACCGGGTGCACGTGCAGCGACACCTCGTCGACGATCCCGGAGGCGAGCGCCTGCGACGCGAGCTCGGGCCCGCCGACGGCGACGTCGCGGTCGGATGCCGCGGCGAGCGCGCGCACCTCGTCGGGGTCGAAGGTCCGCGAGAGCCGCGTGCGCGGCGCGTTGGCGAGGTCCTCCTCCTCGAGGGTGCGCGAGCACACGACCTTGTCGGCGGCGGCCCAGATCCCGGCGAAGTCGCGCACGGCGCCGCCCTGGTCGGCCACGTCCATGACGTCCCACGCGCGGAGCACCTCCCAGACGCGCCGGCCGAGCACGAACGTGCCGACGTTCCGCACGTCGTCGTTGACCGCCGCGTGCACGTCCTCGCCGGGCACGGCCCAGTCGAAGCGGCCCTCCCGATCGGCGACGTACCCGTCGAGCGACATCTGGTTGCCGTAGACCACGCGCCCCATGACGCCCCCGTCCGTCGTGGGCCGCGCCCACGGCGACCCGCCCCACGTCCAACGTAGACTCGTCGGGTGCGTCTCGTCATCGCCCGCTGCTCCGTCGACTACGCCGGCCGGCTCTCGGCGCACCTGCCGCTCGCGACCCGCCTCCTCATGGTGAAGGGCGACGGAAGCCTGCTCGTGCACTCCGACGGCGGCAGCTACAAGCCGCTGAACTGGATGAGCCCGCCGTGCACGCTCGCCGCGGGCGAGCCCGACGACGACCAGCGCGCGGCGGGCGTCACCGAGGTGTGGAAGGTCACGCACGCGAAGACCGCCGACCAGCTCGTCGTGTCGATCCACGAGGTGCTTCACGATTCGGCGCACGACCTCGGCGTCGACCCGGGGCTCGTGAAGGACGGCGTCGAGTCGCACCTGCAGCGGCTGCTCGCCGAGCAGATCGAGCTGCTGGGCGACGGCTACCGGCTCGTGCGCCGCGAGTACATGACGGCGATCGGCCCGGTCGACATCCTGGCGACGGATGCCGCGGGCGCCTCGGTCGCGGTCGAGCTGAAGCGCCGCGGCGACATCGACGGCGTCGAACAGCTCACCAGGTACCTCGAGCTGATGAATCGCGATCCGCTGCTCGCGCCCGTGACGGGCGTGTTCGCGGCGCAGGAGATCAAGCCGCAGGCCCGTACGCTCGCGGAGGACCGCGGCATCCGCTGCGTCGTGCTCGACTACGACGCGATGAAGGGCGTCGAGAGCGGCCACGCGCGGCTCTTCTAGCCCGCGTCGGGTGCCCCGCCCCTGGTGCCGCCGACGCCCGGCATTCAGCCCGCACACAGCATTCCCGAGTGTTCCTCGGATTTCGTGCGCCTAGTATGACGCGGTGACTTCCCTCCTCCCCGCAACCACCGTCGCTCCCCCGCGCGAGTGGTCCGCCGTGCTGTTCGACCTCGACGGCACGATCATCGACTCCGCGAGCGAGATCATGGACTCCCTCGCCCACATGTTCACCGAGATGGGCGTGCCCGTGCCCGATCGCGAGACGCTCCGCTCCTACGTCGGCCCGCCCCTGCTCGACAGCCTCCGCATGACCGCGGGCTTCAGCGACGTCGACGCCTGGGAGGCGCTGAACGTCTACCGCGACCACTACGACGACCACCTCCTGCACTCCCCCGTCTTCCCCGGCGTCGAGGGCGTGCTCCAGGCCGTCCAGGCCGCCGGCCTGCCGATCGCGCTCGCCACGAGCAAGCCCGAGTCGATGGCGCGCGCGGTGCTCGCGCACACCGGCCTCGAGCGGTACTTCACGGTCATCGCGGGCGCCAGCGACGACGAGGAGCGCAGCACGAAGGCCGACGTCGTCGCCGAGGCGCTGCGCCGGCTGGACGGCCTCGGGCTCGACACGTCCGACGCGGTGATGGTCGGCGACCGCGGCTACGACGCGCTCGGCGCGGCCGCCCACGAGATCCCGACGATCCTCGTCGAGTGGGGGTACGGCTCCCCGGCCGAGGCCGCCGACGCCATCGCCGTCGTGCACTCGGCCGACCAGCTCCGGGCCCTGCTCGTCGGCTGACCGCCTCGGCCCCGGCGAGCCGCCGGGCATCCGCTCGCCGCTGCTCCGACGTGCATGAGGATCCGCCCGACAGGCGCCCGAGGACGGCCGTCGGGCGGATTCTCATGCGCCGCCGCTCATGACGGATGCTTCGACCTCGCCCGGATCCGTCGAAGCATCCGTCGTCACGCTCCCCTTGAACGCGAGAAAACCTCGATAGCAACGATTCGGGGTCCCTCCCATCCGGACCCTTCCCTCCGCCCCCGGATGGGGGGCAGGATGCCGGGTACGTCCGCCCACCGGCGGACGACGTTTCGTGTCCCGCGGTCACCGTCGCGGGCACTCGGAGGGAGAAGCATGTCAGGGAAGACCAGCCGCGCGCGTCGTCGCGTGGTTGCGACGATCCCCGTGCTCGCACTCGCGGCCGCCGGCTTGGCGACCGTGGGAACGAGCACGGCGACCGCCGCACCGGCACCGGTCATCGGTGCCGATGAGTACTACATGAACTACGCCGCCCCACGGGCGGAGGCCGCGTTCGAGACCGACGAGGCGCTCGACGCGACCGTCGACGGCGCCGCCGCGAAGGCGGGGAAGGTCAGCGGCTCGGTCGCCGAGCTGTCGGACGCGCTCGACAAGAAGTACGCGCAGGGCAACCCGGCCACGGCTCGCCAGCTGGCCAAGCTCGAGGCGAAGTCGATCAAGACCGGCAAGAGCCCGAAGGCGCTGAAGCAGGCGAAGTCGACGCAGGAGGCCAAGCTCCTGACGATCCTCATCGAGTTCAACGACGAGGCGAACGACGACTTCACCGACGTCCAGGTGCCCGAGTACTGGGGCGCCTCGACGTGCAAGCCCGGCGAGGTCGTGAACGGCCCGCTGCACAACAACATCCCGAACCCCGCCGACTACCCGGAGCTCGACAACAACTCCATGTGGGTCGAGGACTTCTCGCCGGAGCACTTCGACAAGATGCTCTTCACGGACGAGGGGATCACCGAGCGCGTCCGCACCGACCTGACCGGCCCCGACGGACAGCCCGGCATCGACATCTCCGGCTACACGATGAAGTCGATGTACGAGGAGATGTCGCGCGGGGCGTACACCGTCACCGGTGAGGCCACCCAGTGGGTCACCCTGCCGCACTCCGAGGGCTGGTACGGCGCGACGACGTGCTTCATGAACGACGAGGGCGAGTGGGAGGCGGGCGCCTACCAGGGCATGCAGGGCCACCCCGACAACCCCATCGGCGCGAACGCGCTGCCGATCCACGCGGTCGAGGCGCTCGCCGCCGCGCAGCCGGACTTCCCCTGGGCCGACTACGACATCGAGGACCAGGCCGACCGCGACGGGGACGGGAACTACTCCGAGCCCGACGGCGTGATCGACCACGTCGTGCTGGTGCACGCCGGTGAGGACAAGTCCGGCGGCGGCGGTGCCGAGGGCACCTACGCCGTCTGGGCGCACTCCTCGGCCGTCGCCGGCGGCGCCGACATCCCCGGCACCGACCTCAAGCTGTCGAACTACATCGTGCAGCCCGAGGACTCGGGCGTCGGCGTGTTCGCGCACGAGTACGGCCACGACCTGGGCCTCCCCGACCTGTACGACGTCTCCGGCGCCGGCAGCTCCGACGTCGACTTCTGGGACCTGATGTCGTCCGGCTCGCACTCCGGCCCGATCTTCCAGTCGATGCCGACGCACATGGGCCTCTGGGACAAGTGGGTCCTCGGCTGGGCCGACCCCGAGGTCGTGAACCCCGGCGACGACCCGCGGACCATCAAGGTCGGCCAGACCTCGCGTCCCAAGAAGGGCACCGAGGACGGCATCAAGGTCAACCTCCCCGACAAGGTGATCACCCTCGCGGACGCGCACAGCGGCGAGGACATGTGGTACTCCGGCGCCGACCAGGACTGGGCGGACATCCGCCTCAGCCGTTCGGTCGACGTGCCCGCCGCAGCGGACGCGAAGTTCTGGATGTGGAACGACTACGTCATCGAGGCGGACTGGGACTACGGCTTCATCGAGGTCTCGACCGACGGCGGCACCACCTGGAGCCAGCAGAAGGTCTACGACGAGAGCGGTGCCGAGGTCTCGACGAGTGACGCCTACGGCGACCCGAACAACCGCCTCGCCGACTACGGCGGGCTGGAGTACGGCCTCACGGGCGACACGCACGGTTGGCAGCACCACTACGTCGACCTGACCCCGTACGCCGGCACCACCGTGCAGCTGCGCCTCCGCCAGGCGACCGACGCCGCCTACCTCGACCGCGGCTGGTTCGCCGACGACTTCGAGCTCGTCGCCGACGGCGCGACGGTCTGGAGCGACGACGTCGAGTCGGGCGACAACGGCTGGACCCCCGAGGTGTCGACCTTCGTCGACACGACCGGGCCCGGCTGGCGCATCGACACCGGCACCTCGGTCAAGGCGCAGTACTACCTCGTCGAGTGGCGCAACTTCGACGGCTTCGACGAGGGCCTGAAGTACGGCTACAACACCGTCTACAGCGACGGCGCCTGGAAGGTCGAGAAGGTCGCCTACAACGCGCCCGGTGCCCTCGTCTGGTACCGCGACACGACGTACGGCAACTCGAACCAGATCATCTCGAACGAGGCGGCCCTGCCGAGCTACGGCGCGAAGGGCGGTCTGCTCATCGTGGACAGCCACTTCGACCCGCTGCAGCGCACGGGCGCGGCGGCCGACGCCGACCCGACGACCCTGAACGTGATGCCCTCGCGCGCGCAGTCGTCGAACGCGGCGTTCGGCCTCACCGGGACGCACCCCTTCACGGAGTGCTTCACGGTCGCCGGCTCCGACACGGAGTACTGCACCGACGTCCCGTCCCTGCCCGCGGTGAGCACCTTCACCGACGACCAGGGCTGGGTGCCCGGCTTCGCGGTCCGTCCGTCGGACGGCGCGCTGTTCTACCGC
Source organism: Agromyces luteolus (assembly GCF_009729855.1). Taxonomy (GTDB): domain Bacteria; phylum Actinomycetota; class Actinomycetes; order Actinomycetales; family Microbacteriaceae; genus Agromyces; species Agromyces luteolus. Next base: position 273,858 of record NZ_WODA01000002.1, read on the forward strand.
GACCGCGACGCCTCGGTGGTCGTCCCGTCCGTGGGCAACGCGCCGTACTCGGTGCCGCTGACCTACCTCGACGGCACGCCGGCGACGGAGTACTACGGCCTCGACATCGGGCTCGGTCCGTTCGGCTCGGGCGACCCGGCCGACGACGGCGTGGGCTACGGCACCGTCATCTCGGTGAAGAAGGCCCTGACCGGCAACACCGCGGCGCTCATCGAGGTGACCCCGCCCTCGGCGGGCTGATCCCGAGCGACCCGAACCGGCGAGGCGCCGGCCCCCTCGGGGGTCGGCGCCTCGTCGCGTGTCGGGATTCTGCGCGGCCGACAGGTCGGCCGCTCAGCCGCGGGCGATCGGGGCGGGCGCGAGCAGCCCGTCGAGCAGTCGCTCGATGCCCCAGGCGAACCGACCGGCGGGATCGTCTCCGAGTCCGCGGGAGCGGTCGCCCAGTGGGAACGTCTCGGCGTCGTCCCAGAGGGTGGCGGATGCCGCGGGCGCAGGCCCCGGGTCGGCGGCCGTCGGCCCCCCGGGCGAGCGCTCCTCCTCGGCCGCGTCGAACGCGACGGCGCCGAGCACGTGCACGCGCACGGCGTGCGTCGCGCGGCTCGCCGCGACCGGGTCGAGTCCCGCGTCGGCGAAGGCCGCGAGCAGGCGTTCGTCGAGCCGCCGCGCGTTGGGTCCGTCGAGCGGGGTCGCGAGGAGCAGTCCGACGGCCCCGGGACGTTCGACGAGGATCGACCGAAGGCCCTGGGCGAGCTCGACGACTCGGGTGCGGGCGTGCTCGGGGGTCGCGGCGCCATCCGCTTCGCTCGTGTCGACCCGGCCGAGCAGCTGCTCGACCATGCCGGCGAGCAGCGCGCCCTTGTTCGGGTAGTACGTGTACATCGCGGTCGGCGTCAGCCCGAGCACGCCCGCGACGCCGCGGACGGAGACCGCCTCGAACCCCTTCGTCTCGAGCAGCGCGAAGGCGGCCTCGAGGATCTCGGCGTGCGTGAGGCTTCGTCGGGGTCCGGGTCTCATGGGGCCTTCCGTAGGGGACTCGACACACCGTACAGCGTTGCGGCCGACCCGTCGGCCCGATCGCGGTCGCATGGACGCGGGGGCGCCCGCGTGCCACGCTGGAGTCGGGCGGCGGGGAGCCTCCGCCCGGACACGTGACGAGGAGGTCGAGCGGATGACGCAGCCGGACGCCGCACGGATCACGGTCGTCGGCGATGCCCTGATCGACGAGCTGCGCGACCCGTCGGGTTCGCGTGAGTTCGTCGGCGGTGCCGCCCTCAACGTCGCGGTCGGCCTCGCCCTCCTCGGCGAGGACGTCACGCTCGTGGCGATGCTCGGCGACGACGAACCCGCCCAGCGCATCCGCGCCTTCCTGGCCGACTACGGCGTGCGACTGGTCGAGAGCCCGTCGGCCCTCGGCACGTCGCGTGCCGTCTCCGACCGCAGCGAGGGCGGCGAGCCGCGGTACGTGTTCAACGACGCCGCGCAGCACCGTCGCCTCTCGTTCGACGCCGACACCCGCGAGGCGCTGGGCGAGGCCGACCTCGTCGTCGTGAGCTGCTACCCGTTCGACGACGCCGAGCAGGTCGACGCGCTGCTCGACGCCGTGCGCGAGCCCGAGCGGCGGCTCGTCGTCGACGGCAACCCGCGCGCGGGCATGCTCCACGATCGGGACGCGTTCCTCGCGGCGTTCGAGCGCGTCGCCGCCTCGTCGCTGCTCGTGAAGGCCGGCGACGAGGACGCGGAACTGCTCGCCCACGAGCCGCTCGATGCCTTCGTGCGGCGACTCCGCCCGGGCCGGTCCGAACGGCCGGCGGTGCTCGCCACGGCCGGCCGGAGCGGGGCCGACGTGCACCACGGCGACCTCGACGTCCACGCCGACATCGTGGACCTCCCGGGACGGGTCGTCGACACCATGGGCGCGGGCGACGCGACGCTCGCGGCGATCGTCCACCACGTCGCCCGCGACGGCATGCCGGCCGATCGGGCGGCCTGGGAGGCGGCGCTCGGCGAGGCGATGACGATCGCGGCCGCGACCGTCCGCCACGAGGGCGCGCTGCTCCGCACCGGCGCGACGTCGCCGCAACTGGGAAGCTGACGCGCCGAACGGGGGTATTGCATCGGCCCCGGGACCGGGTCGTAGACTCGGCCCAACCGCTGATGGCGACATCGGCCCGGTGCGCACCCCCGATCGGCGCCCACCCCCGCGGACCCGATCTCGGCACCGTGCCACGCCGGAGGCGAGCCGAGTTCCCCGGCGCGCGCCACGAGACCCGCGTCGGATCGCCGTGCGCCCACCCACGCGCACGGTGCGACGAGAGGAGTGGCAGTGCCCGATGCCGCCGGCGGCCACCCGGCCACCTCGCCGCTCGCGCTCCCCGTCGTCGCCACCCCGACCGACGACCGGCTCATCAGCTCGGCGCGCGCGGGCGACGGCTTCGCCGTGACGCGGCTCTGGCATCGGCACGAGCCGGCCGCGGCCGCCGCCGCCGCCGCGACCCCGGGTTCGGCCGACGTCGAGTTCGTCGTCGAGGCCGCCGCGGCGCGGTTCTCGGCCTCGATCCTGGCGCCGACCGCCCCCGCCGGGGCGATGCGGCCGCACGTCCTCGCGGCGGTGCGCGAGGCCGCCTCCGCCGCAGACGGCCGTGGCGGTTCGACCGTCGGCCCGGCCCCGGCGCTCGTGGCGCCGGCGGCGTGGTACGCCGACGACCTCCCGGCCGGGCTCGCCGACGGCGAGGCGATCGCCGTCTCCTACACGTCGCTCGGCACCGCCGCCCAGGAGGCGCTCTGGCTGGCCGAGATCGACGGCCTCCCCCCGGTCGAGGTCGCCGCCGAACTCGGGCTCACCTCCACCGAGACCGAGGGCCTCGTCGCGACCGCGCACGAGGGCATCCGCAACGCCTGGATCCGCCAGGTCGGCGCCGCCGTCCCGGCCGGAAGCGACTGCGACGGCGTGCTCGCCGAGCTCGGCGCCCCCGGCACCGGCGGGCACCGTGTGCCGGGTCGTGTCCGAGCACACGTCGAGTCCTGCGACGGATGCCGCGCCGCGGCGTTGCCCGCGGCCGAGCTCGCGCATCGACTCGTCGGGCTCGTGCCGCTGCTCGTGCTGGGCGGACCCTCCGGCATCGCGTTCCTCGAGGCGACGCGAGCGGGCTCGTCGGCCCGGGTGCTGGCACCGATCCCGCCGCTCGAGCGCCACCGCGGCGCCGTCGCGGCGACGACCGTCGGCGCCGCCGCCGGAAGCGCAGCGCTCGCGGCGTCGGGCGCGGCGTCGGCGAGCGCGGCACCGACCGGACTCGCGGCGACCGTCGGGAGCCTGGTCCGGTCGATGGCACGGATGCCCCGCACCCCGCTGCTCGCGACCAGCGCGACGCTCGCCGCCGCGGCCGCCGCCGTCGTGGTCGTCGCGGCGATCTCCGGCGGCACACCGGGCCTCGGCTCGCTCGATTCCGTTCCGAACGCCGACGGTGGTGCGGCCGACATCTCGGCACCGCCCACCGGCCGGGCCGCCCCGGAGATCATCTCGACGGACGTGCCCGCCGACCCCCGGCCGACGCCGGACGATGAGGCCGGACCCGCTCCCACGAACGAGGCCGCGCCGGACGCATCGGCACCCGACGGGTCCTCGCCCCCCGCCGACGGCGGATCACCGGGAACGGGCACGCCCGACGCCGACGCCGACTCCTCCCCTCCGCCCCAGCAGGAACCCGGGAGCGCGCCGGCGCCGGCACCCGACGACGGCGTGACCACCCCGGTGGGCGGGCCGACCGCTCCCGCGACCGGGCTCTCGTTCTCGGTCGGCGAGCCGGGGGATGCCGGATGGCGCCCGCTCACGGTCGCCGGCCCGCCCGGCGCAGCGTTCACGATCTTCGACAAGGGCGCCGTGCTGATCCAGGGCGTGCTCGACGGCACGGGCACGGCGAACTTCGCCATCCGCGGGTCGGTGAACGGCCTCACGATCGGCTACACCTCGAACTCGGTCACCGCAGGCGGGGGCGACACGACCAGCGCGAAGTCGTCGGCCGTCAAGGAGAAGGGCCCGGGCGGGCCGCCCGGCGCCACCCAATAGCAGTCGTCCATCGGATCGTCGACCCGCTCCAGCCCGTCACCTCGACGGGCTAGGATCGCATTCCATGCTTTCGCAGCGATCGGGGGACGCACGTGGATGACCTGAACACCGGCACGACCGGGAACGAGCCGGGGATCAGCCGACGGGCGGTCGCGAAGGCGGCCGCATGGAGCGTGCCCGCCATCCTCGTCGCCGCGCCGGCTCCGGCGTACGCCGCGAGCGGCGGCGGTGCTCCCGGCGGCGTGACGCTGGCCTCCGTCGTCGGCAGCTGCGGCACCGGCCCGACCGGGACGATCAGCGTCACCCTCCCGAACCTGCCGGTCGGGTCGCTCATCCAGATCTCCCTGACGCACTCGGGCCAGGGCGGGTTCGGCGCCACGCCGAACTTCACGCCCACCAGCCAGAGCGGCACGACCTACGTGATCACCGGTGCCGGCGCGAACTTCACGGGACAGTTCGGCATCACCTTCTCGCTCGGCACGAACCAGCAGGGCACCGTGACGGCCACCGTGACGGCGATCTCGGGCGTGACCGTCGAGGGCGACGCCACCGGCTTCGTCACGAAGCGACGCGACGGGAACAGCAGCAACTACAACCAGTGCTCGGCGGGCTGACCGGCTGACTCGGGGCCCGCGGGCTCCGGTCCTTCCCTCCGCGCGCCCGCCGTCCCTAGCATGACGACATGACCGCGTCATCGCAGGCCGCGCCCGTGGCGGATCCGTCGCCCGGCGCCCCCGCCACCACCGAGGCGCCCGTCGGGCGTCGTGTCGCCGTCGAGACCGAGGCGGTCGTCGGCGGACTCATCGCCGCGGCAGTGACCGGGCTCGCGGCCGCCGTGGTCTTCGCGGGCGACGTCTGGCCGCTCTGGGGCGGCTGGTCGGTGGGCGCGGTCGCCGCGATCGGCGTGCTCGCGAGCGGCATCCTGCTCGGCGCGGTCGGCTACTGGCGCTCGCGGAACCTCCCAGGGCAGGAGTGGCGTCACGAACTGGGGCCGTGGAAGTTCTCGCTCGACGTCGCGACGGTCTCGACGGTGCACGGCATCATCGCCGCGATCCTCACGGTCGTCACGTACACGATGCTCCAGCGCAGCTTCGAAGGGCTCGTGGTCGACGCACTGACGGGAACCGGCGCGGTCGCGGCATCCGCCGGCCTCGCCGGGTACTGGATCTCCCTGTCGGTGTCGGCGATCACGACCAACCGGCTCGCGTCGCTGCTGGTGTTCTTCATGGCCTCGGCGACGCTCGCGAGCATGGCCACCGCGCAGGATCCGCAGTGGTGGGAGTACCACTTCAGCAAGCTCGGCACGGCGAACGACTTCTCGAGCGGACTCTTCAACATCGCGCTGATCGTGGCCGGCGGGTTCGTCACGACGTTCGCGCTGTACGTCGACCGCGACCTCAGGATCCTCGTGCAGCAGGGCGTGCTGCGGCACGCGTGGGCGCCGCGATTCATCTCCGTCGCGTTCGTCGTGATGGGCGTCCTGCTCGCCGGCGTCGGCGTGTTCCCGTTCGACGTGAACCTGGCGCTGCACAACGCCTGCGCGATCGGCATGTCGCTGTCGTTCCTGACGCTGCTGCTCACCGCGCCCTTCACCCTCGCCGGCATGCCGGGGCGGTTCTTCTGGTTCTGCGGCGGCGGCGCCGCGCTGCTGCTCGGCGGCGCGATCCTGTTCGAACCGGTCGGCTACTACAACCTGACGGCGTTCGAGCTGCTCGCGTTCGCGACGATCTTCGGCTGGATCTCGGTGTTCATCCGGTTCGTGAACGCACTCGTGCGCCACGACGCGATCGCGTCCTACGACGGCGGCTACTCGGTCTGACCGGCCTCGTCGGGCAGGATCGGCTCCACGGCGTCGGCGTGCCGCGCCGAGATCGCGCGCGCCTTGCGCGTGGCGAACTCGATGAGCACGAGGAGCGCGGCGACGGCGAGCACGCTGACGATCGCGGCCACCGGATCGCGCTGGGCGGCCTGGATGATCGCGTTCACGGTCGCGAGCCCGAGGACCCCGTAGAGCGTGGCCCACATCGCCCCGCCGACGACGAGCGCGGGGATGTACTTGACGAGCGGCATCCGCAGCACGCCGGCCGCGAGGTTGACGGCGGTCTGGAACCCGACCGTGAGGAACGACAGCGCGACGACCGGGGCGCCGAACCGCTCGATCACGGCCTCCGCGCGGGCGAGCTGCGGAGCCATCCGCCCCCGCCGTTCGAGCAGCCGCTTGACGCCGGCGCGCGAGCCCCGACCGAGTGCGTAGGTGCCTCCGGCACGGAGCAGGACGATCAGGAACAGGGCGCCGATCGCCGCCGGAAGGGGCCAGCCCTCGAAGATCTCCACCGCACCGCCTGTCGCCGTCGTCGACCGCCGGGGGCGGCGACCGCCGCCCGGACGTCGCGGTCGTGGGTACTCCCCGAGTCTATCGTCGTGATCCCTTCCGGGCCCGGCGGTGCCCCGATACTGTCGGACCCGAACGTGTGGAGGGAACATCATGACGCGGAACCCGGTCAAGCTCATCTCCGAGGGCTTCTCGCCCGTCCCCTCGCTCGAGGCGTACGACGCGGTCGAGGTGTCCGCCGTCGACGAGTTCGGCGGCGGCACGGGCGGCGCCGGCCTCGACGCGATCGGCGTGCTCGTCTTCGACGAGGGACCGCTTCCCGAGGGCATCGGCCTCGACCGCGAGGCCCTCGCGCGGGCCGGGTTCGAGGCCAAGCCGGGCCAGGCGCTCATGCTGCCGCAGCCGGGGCACAGCCTGATCATCGTCGTCGGCGGCGGCCCCGAGGCCGAGGCGACCGAGGCCACGCTCCGCGATGCGGGCGCGGCGTTCGTCCGGGCGGTGAAGAAGGCGACGACCGTCGGGCTGCGCGTGCCCTCGATCGGGTCGACGGATGGCGCGGCCGCGGCGCGCGCGCTCACCGAGGGCGTGCTGCTCGGCCGCTACCGCTACGACGCGCTCAAGGCCGAGGCGCGCGAGCCCGCGCTCGAGCGGGTCGAGTTCCTCCTCGACGGCGTGGACGCGGGGGCGGCATCCGCCGGCATCGCCGAGGGCGTCGTCACGGCCCGCGCCACCGCGATCGCGCGCGACCTCGCGAACACGCCGCCGAGCCATCTCACCGCGAGCGACCTGGCCGAGGTCGCCGAGCTGCTCGGCGGCCGGTTCGGGTTCGACGTCGAGGTGTTCGACAAGGAGCAGCTCATCGAGCTCGGCTGCGGCGGCATCCTCGGGGTCAACGCGGCGAGCGCGGAGGAGCCGCGCATGGTCGTCCTGAACTTCCTCCCCGAGGGCACGTCGACCGGGCACCTCGGCCTCGTCGGCAAGGGCATCATGTACGACTCGGGCGGCATCAGCCTGAAGCCGAGCGACCCGATGCACCTGCTCATGAAGATGGACATGGGCGGGGCGGCAGCGGTCCTCGGCGCGTTCACCGGGCTCCGCGACCTCGGCGCGACCGCCCGCGTGACGGGCTGGCTGATGTGCACCGACAACATGCCGTCGGGCTCGGCCTACAAGCTCGGCGACGTGCTCACCGCGCGCGGCGGGACGACGGTCGAGGTGAAGAACACCGACGCCGAGGGGCGCCTCGTCATGATGGACGGCCTCGTGCTCGCCACCGAGGAGGGCGTCGACGCGATCGTCGACATCGCGACCCTCACGGGCAGCGCGCTGCGCGCGCTCGGCGAGACGCACTCGGTCGTGCTGGGCACGAGCCAGCCGCTCGTCGACCGACTGGTCGAGGCGGGCGACGCGACGGACGAGGCGACGTGGCAGTTCCCGCTCGTGCGCAAGTACCGCAAGCTCATGGACTCGGACGTCGCCGACATCGCGAACCTCGGCGGCGTGAACGCGGGGGCGACCACGGCGGCGCTCTTCCTCGCGGAGTTCGTCGGCGAGACCCCGTGGGCCCACCTCGACATCGCCGGCACGATGAGCGCCGACAGCGACGACTCGTGGCGCTCCAAGGGCGCGACGGGCTACGGCGCGCGACTGCTCGTCGAGGTCGCGAAGGGCTTCACGCCGGTCTGGTGACGGATGCCGCGTGCCGACGCCGCGGCCCGGCGTCGCCGCGACGCGTCAGACGGCGGGCTCGGCGTGCGTGCCGACCCAGCCCAGCAGCGGCTCGACCGCGCGCCACACGCGATCGAGGTCGGCCATGGTGGCCTCGGCCGGGAGGGTGGCGAGGCCGGCGAAGTGCGTCAGCCGCAGCAGGCGGATGCGCGGGTGGTCGCGATCGAACCCGCGCGGCGCGGTCTTCAGGAACGGACCGGCGAGCTCGAGCCCGTCCTGCTCGATCGACCGCACGACCTCGTCGAGCGCGGCGGCGGCGGGCCCGTCGGCCGCGATCGCCTCGCGTGCGCGCTGCAACTGCTCGCGGGACGGCTCGTACAGGCCGCCGCCGGCGTGCAGCCCCTCCACCGCGATCGAGACGTAGACTCCGCCGACGCGGCCCGCGGTCATCGCACCGTTGAGCTTGTACGGCGACTTGTCGGCGCTGAAGCGGACGTCGCGGTTCGGCCGGAACACCTTCGCCGGGCCGTAGCGCTCACCGGCGACCGCCGCGAGCCGTTCCAGCGGCATCCGGACGAATCGCTCGTACTCGGATCGATGCGCCTGCCACCAGTCGCGCGAGTTGTCGGCTTCGAGGCCGGCGTAGAAGGCGAAGGCCTCGGGCGGGAACAGGCGCTCGTCGGGCGCGAACCCGTCGCCGGGGCCCATCGACCCGTCGGGCAGACGATCCGCGGTCACGATCGGCCCCGGCTCACTCGGCTGTGGACCGGCCGGCCCCGGCGTCACCTGCACCGCGGCCCGCGGCGTCGGGAAGCGCCGCCTCGATCGCGGCGACGATCGCGGGATCGTCGGGCTCGACCGCCGGGCGGAACCGGAGGACCTCGCCGTCGGGGAGGACGAGGAACTTCTCGAAGTTCCAGGTGACCCGGCCGGCCTTGCCGGAGGCATCCGCCGCCTGCTTCAGCTCGGTGTAGAGCGGGGACTCGCTCCGCCCGTTGACCTTCACGCGGTCGAGGATCGGGAAGGTGATGCCCCACGTGGTCGAGCAGTACTCGCTGACGGCCTCGTTCGTGGAGAGCTCCTGCAGGAACTGGTTGCTCGGGAAGCCGAGCACGGTGAACCCGCGGTCGCCGTACCTGCGCTGCAGCTCCTCGAGCCCGCCGTACTGCGGGGAGAGCCCGCAGCGGGATGCCACGTTCACGACGAGCCTCACCTGCCCGGCCCAGTCGCCGAGGGTGCGGGTCTCGCCGGTCATGGTGCGGAACGGGATCGTCTCGAGCTCGGTCATGCGTCGCTGCTCCTCCGGTTCGGTGCATCCACGGTAGCGCGCAGCGCTGGGAGTCGGCTCGCAGTTCCGGGGATCGGGCTCCGGTTGCGGGCCGTCGACGCCGCTTCGGGCGTCAGTGCGTCGCGCGCGCCAGGTAGACCGCCTCGGTGCGACTCGACGCCCCGAGCTTCCGGAGGATCGCCGACACGTGCACGCTCGCCGTCTTGCCGCTGATGTAGAGACGCTCGCCGATCTGCCGGTTGCTGAGGCCCTCGGCGATGAGGTCGAGCACCTGACGCTCGCGAGCGGTGAGCTCGGCGACCGCGTCGGCCGGGTCGTCCGCTCCGGCCACGCCCGCGGCGCCCTGCCGGGTGTCGCGGTGCGTCGCGCCGTCGAGCGCGAGGCCGGCCTGCATCGCGACGCGCGCGGTGCGCGTCTGCACGGCCGTGACGCCGCCCTCGACCGCTCCGTCGAACGCTTCCTGCAGCGCGTCGCGCGCGGCCTGCCGTTCGCCGCCGTCGAGCAGCGCCTCGCCCAGGCGCAGGAGCGCGTACGGGCGGAGGAACCTCGGCGCGGTGTCGGCCGTCGCCCGCTCCGCGGCCGCCCGCCACGCGGCATCCGTCGGCGCCAGTTCGGCCTCGACGAACGCCTTCCAGAGCGGATGCGTCGGCCAGAACGAGAGCCGGTCGATGAGCGCTCGCACCTCGGGCTCGGCGTCGAGGATCTCGGCGGCCTCGGCCTCCGAGACCCGCGCCGGGTCGGCGCGGACCGCCGCGATCACGCGGGCGAGCGCCCAGAGCAGGGGCTCCGCGTAGCCGGCGAGCGGCAGCACCTCTTCGCGCAGCACGCCGCGACCGTCGCGCCACGCCTGCGACAGGTCGCCGACGGCGAGCGCGATCTCGACGGCGACCCGGCCCACGGCGAGCCGCGTCTGCATCTCGACCTGCATCACGGGTAGCATCGCCGGGCGGACCTGGCGGAACTGGGCGGCCGCGTGCTCGGCATCGCCGCGCCACACGAGCGCCCAGAGCTTCGCGCGCTCGAGGTACGTGCGGACGGGACCGGGCGGGTCGAGCGCGAGCGCGCGTTCGATGAGCGCGTCTGCACGGTCCCATTCCCCGAGCGCGAAGAGCGGGTCGACGGCGTTCGAGGCGAGGATCACGCCCGAGCTGCGCTCCACGCCCTGCGCCCGGGCGCGCGAGAGGCCCTCTTCCGCGAGCCGGACGGCCTCGGGGAAGTCGCCCACGAGGTAGCGCAGGTCGGAGGCGTTGACCCAGTAGCGCAGCAGCGCGGCGCCGTCGCCCTCGGCGAGCTGACGCGAACGCTCGATGTCGGCGAGCCCGCGTTCGACCTCGCCGCGCGACGCGCGGCTGACGGCGCTGATGTTCATCGCCACGGAGGCGTACCGGGCGAACCCGAGCGAGCTCGCGAGCTCGTACGCGGCGTCGGCCGTCTCGACGGCCTCGTCGATGCGGGCCTCGATCATGAGCCGCCCGGCGAGCCCCGTCATGATGGTGGCGCGCAGCTCCTCGGAGTCGTCGTCGGGGATCGCGGCGAGCGCCTCCTCGAGGATCTCGATGGACCCGCCCCGGCCGACGTTGGCGAGGTAGAGCGCCTTGTCGCGCAGCAGCCGCGGGTAGTTCGGATCGCTCCTGGGGCACTCGGCGAGCGCGAGCTTCACGAGGGCGACGCTGCGTTCGCCCTCGCCGGCGTGACGCAGCTGGGAGGCCGTGCGGCCCATGAGCTCGAGCTTGGTCATGCCGGCGATGCGCTCGGCGTCGGGCACGGTCTCCCACAGCTCGAGCGCACGTTCGCCGAGCTGGGACGAGGTCGCGTAGGCGACCGCGGCGCGGGCCTCCCGCATGGCCTGGATCGTCGCGGGGAACGCGCGCACGGGGTCGCGGGCACCGAGCCAGTGGTATGAGATCTCCGCTGCCAGGCGGCGGCCGCCCGCGGCGGCCTGCGCCTCGTACGCCTCGGCGTAGCGGGCGTGGAACCGCGCCCGCTCGCCGGGGAGCAGGTCGGCGAGGATCGCCTCGCGCACGAGCGCGTGGCGGAACGCGTAGTCGTCGCCGTCGATCACGAGCACCCCATAGGTGACGGCCTCGCGAGCCGCCGACTCGAGCGCCTCGTCGGAGCCGCGGTACACGGCGGCGAGCAGGGCGTGCGGCACGCGGACGCCCCCGGTGGAGAGCAGTCGCAGGAGCTCCTGCGCATCGTCGGAGAGCCGCTCGTAGCGTGCGAGCAGCAGGTCGCGCAGCGTCGCGGGCACGAAGCCCTCGTCGCGGCACCCGTCGATGCCGACGAGCTCCTCGACGAAGAACGGCACGCCGTCGCTGCGTCGGAACACGGCCTCGAGCACGCGGTCGCTCGGCGCCTCGTCGTCGATCAGCGTGCCCACGAGGGCGCGGACCTCGGCCTCGTCCAATCGGGCGAGCTCGCGCCGCTCGACCCAGCGGTCGCGCTCGGCCTCGGAGAGGAACAGGCGGAGCGGGTGGCCGCGCGTCACGTCGTCGGTGCGGTACGTGAGCAGCATGAGCAGGCGACTCGAGCCGAGCGAACGCAGGAGGAAGCGGAGCAGCGCGAGGGTCGCGGCATCCGCCCAGTGCAGGTCCTCGATGACGAGCACGATCGGGAGGTCGCGCGAGAGGGTCTCGAGCAGCACCGCGACGGCCTCGTGCAGCTGGCCGCTGCCGGCGCCGCCCGGCGTGACGACGATCTCGCCGGCGGTGACGGCGTCGGATGCCGCGAGCTCGGGCAGCAGGGCCACGAGCGCCGCACGCCCCGGGCCGACGGCCTCGAGCGCGCGCTCCGCACCGACCTGGGCGACGAGCTGGCGGAGGGCGCCCTTGACGGGGGCGTAGGGCGCGGCGACGTCGCCGAGGTCGACGCACTGGCCGAGGATCAGGCGGACGTCGGGGCCGAGGCCCGCGATGAACTCGGACACGAGCCGGGACTTGCCGATGCCGGCCTCGCCGCCGATGACGGCGGTCGCAGGCGTGCCGGCGCGCACGGCATCGAGCAGGCTGTTGAGCCACTCGAGCTCGGCGTCGCGGGCGATCATGGTGGGGCTCGACGAAGAGCTGGTCACACCCATATCGTCCCACGCACCGACGACAACGGCGCCGGCCCCATCGGGCCGACGCCGTGGCGTGGTGTCGTCGCTCGCGGCGGCCGCCGCGGCCGCCGCCGGACCCGCGCCGTCGTGCGCGCTCACCGCGCGAACAGCGGAAGGTGGAAGCGGCGGTGCGGCGCACGGACGCGACGGCCGCCACGGCCGGCGGCGGGCGCCTCGGCCTCGCGCTCCGCCGCGGCCTGCGCGTGCGCGATCCGCTGCTCCGCGCCGAGGAGGTTCACCTCGTGCACCTGCCGGGCGACGAATCCTGCCGAGTAGTCCATGGTGTCCTCCTGATCCGGGTGATGGTCCGAGGCTCCTCCCTGAGGTGCCCCGCGTTCATCGGGAGATGTGCGTATTTCGTGGGGCGGGGCCGCTGAGGTGGTCCTCAGGGCCCCGATCGATCGGATGCGGATGTCCGGGTCGCTCCGACCTCAGTGCGACAGTGTGGGCATGCGGTGGTAGCCGTCCCTGCGGAACTGGACCACCGACGCGATCACGGCACCAGCCGTGACGAGCCCGAGCACGAGCATCGCTGCGAACATCACGCACCTCCTTCCGTGTTTGTCTGCTTCGGTTTCCCGTCGGTTCCGGAAAGCTGCCGGTCCGGGTCGATGAGACGATGGTGCGCGCTGAGGTACCGGTCGCTCATCGGGAGTTCGGCGTATCTCCGTCGGCCGACCGGGCCCTGAGGCCCCTCAGGCGGCCGGCTCGGACGCCTCGTCGAGCGTCGCCGGAGGCGAGTCGCGCGTCGTCAGCGCACGCACCGATTCGGGTACGGGCGTGCCCGGAGGGGTCAGCCCCGAGGCGATCGGGGCGGCCCACCGCCGTTCGAGCGGCACGACGCCGGCCCATGCCGCGTGGTCCTCGCCGTCGCCCTCGTCCTCCGAGGGCCCGCCGGAACGCTGCTTCATGACCACGTCGTCGAGCGCGAGCCGCAGCACGCGCGTCGCGGCGACCTCCTTGCGCCGCATGCCGCGCACCTCGGCCGCGCGCCCCGGCATGAGCCGATCGGAGAGGGCGAGCAGCGCGGCATCCGCCTCGGCCTCGGGGACCGGTTCGAGGACGCCCTGCACGGTCGCGCTGCGGTAGTTCATCGAGCTGTCGAAGAGCGAGCGCGCGTAGACCAGCCCGTCGAGCGCGGTCACCGCGAAGGCGACGGGCGTGCGGGCGGATGCCGCGCGGAGCGCGAATCCTCCCCCGGTCGAGCCGTGCAGCACCACGTGCTCGCCGACGCGGGCGAAGCCCATCGGGACGACGACCGGCACGCCGCCCGCGACCACGGCGAGGTGGCCGACGAGCTCGGTGTCGAGCAGCTCGTGGAGTGCGAACCGGTCGACGGTCTCGCGGTCGGGCAGGCGGCGGATGCGGCGGGCCGGGGCCGGGGCGGTTCCGCTGGTCGGGCTCGGGGTGGTGGTGGACATGCGACCAGTGTGCGTCCGCCGCTGGTATGGTGAGCAGACCAGTTCTCGCCCAACCGAGCAGTCCAGTAGGGGATGTGATGGACGGACCGCTGCTCACCATCGACCGGGAGGACGAGCGTCCGCTCGGCGTGCAGCTCGTCGACGGGCTGCGCCGCGGCATCCTGTCGGGCCGGCTGCGGACCGGCGATCCGCTGCCGTCCACGCGCGCGCTCGCGGCCGAGCTCGGCGTCGCCCGCAGCTCGGTTGTCGCCGCATACGACCAGCTCGCCGGCGAGGGCTACCTCGAGGTGCGCCAGGGCGCTCCGACGCGGGTCGCGCCGCTCGCGATGCCGCCGGCTCCCCCGACCCGGACCCCCGGGTCGACGGTCGTCGCGGGTGCCGGCCCGGGCGCACCCGCGACGAGCGCCGGCACCGGTCTCGCGACGGCCGGCACCGGTCCCCGTGCGACCGTCGACCTGCGACCCGGGCGGCCGTCGACCGCGCGGCTGGACGAGCGCGCCTGGCGCGCGGCCTGGCGCGCGGCGGCCCGCCGGCCCGTGCCCGACGACACGGCGCCCGACTTCGGCGCACCACGGCTCCGCGCCGAGATCGCCGAGCACCTGCGGCACGCCCGCGGCGTGACCTGCTCGCCCGACGACGTCGTCGTCACCGCGGGCACGAGCGACGCCGTCGCGCTGCTGGCGACCGCGCTCCGGATCCTCGTCGACGGGACCCCGCGGGTCGCCGTCGAGCACCCCGGCTACCCCTCCGCGCGGCGCGTGCTCGTGCGCCGGGGCGCACTCGAGACGGTCGCCGTGCCGGTCGATCGCGACGGCATCGAGGTCGGCGCGCTCCGAGGCATCCGCCCCGCACCGCACGCCGTGCTCCTGACCCCGAGCCACCAGTACCCGCTCGGCGGCCGGTTGCCCGTCGCGACGCGGCTCGCCGTGCTCGAGTGGGCCGAGGCATCCGACGCCCTCGTCTTCGAGGACGACTACGACAGCGAGTTCCGCCACGTCGGGCCGCCGTTGCCGGCGCTCGCCTCGCTCGACCGGTCGGGGCACGCCGTGCTCCTCGGCAGCTTCTCCAAGGTGCTCACGCCGTGGCTGCGGCTCGGGTACCTCGTGCTGCCCGCGAACCCGGCGCTGCGCGAGGCCGTCGCCGCCGCCCGCGACGACGAGACCTGCCCGGTGCCGGGCATCGCGCAGGCGGCCATGGCCGAGCTGCTCTCGACCGGCGCCGTGCGGCGCCACATCGCCGCGGCGAAGCGCGACTACGCGCACCGCCGCTCCCTCGTCATCGAGGCCCTCGACGGCATCGACGGCGCTCCGCTCTCGGGCCTCGACGGCGGGCTGCACGCGGTCGTCGGCCTCGCGTCCGCCGGGGCGTCCGCTCGCGTCGTCGGCCGCCTCGCCGACGCCGGGATCCTCGTCGCGCCGCTCGCCGACTACTCGGCCGTGCCGGGCGAGGGGCCGTCGGGGATCGTGCTGGGCTACGCGTCGCCGCCCGACGCGCAGCTCGCGGGCGCGCTCGCGCACGTGCGAGCCGCCGTCGAGCATGCGCTCCGACCCGGCACTTCCCACGCCGCGCCGACGGCGCTAGCCTGACCCCGTCCGCGGTCCCGAACACCGCGGCGAATTCGGGGGGCGGTATGCGTCATCGGCGACCCGCGCGGCCGGCGACCCTGCTCGCGGCCGGGCTCCTGACCCTGTGCGGCGTGCTCACGCTGCTCGCCGGGTGCGCGCCGCCCGAGCGGATCGAGGCGGCGCCGGTCACCGTGACGGCCACGGTCACGACCACCGCGACCGCGACCATGACCGTGACCGCCGAGCCGCCGACGGGCGAGCCCGGTACCGCGCCCGTGCCGGATCCCGTCCCGAACGCCCCCGCGCCCGTCTACGAGTGGGGTCCGGCCGTCGACGACGGACCGATCCCGGGAGCGACCGGGACGCCCGAGCTCGATGCGGGCGGGGAGCCGGAACGGTACGTCATCGTCGCGGGCGACAGCTTCTTCGACGTGGCGCAGCGCTTCAACCTGCCGCAGCAGCAGCTCCTGCGCATGAACCCGCAGGTGCACGACTTCGGCGAGACCGTCTACATCGGCGACGTCCTCAACCTGGACTGGGAGAAGGCCGGCATCGGCTGACGGGGCCGGCCACGATGCATCCGCTCGCCCCTCGATCGTCGCGGGCGGATGCCGCGGCCCGGCCGGTCGGCGTACGGTTGACCCCGTGCTGACTCCTCCGGTGACCGACAAGCGACCGACCGAACGCAGCCACCACGGCGACGTGGTGATCGACCACTACGAGTGGTTGCGCGACAAGGACGACCCAGCGGTCATCGCCCACCTCGAGGAGGAGAACGCCTACACCAAGGCGAGGACGAAGCACCTCTCGCTCCTCCAGGAGCAGGTCTTCGACGAGATCAAGCACCGCACCAAGGAGACCGACCTCAGCGTGCCCACCCGCGAGGGCGACTGGTGGTACTACTCGCGCACGGTCGAGGGGCTGCAGTACGGCATCCACTGCCGCGTCGCCGCGCGCGCCGCCGACGACTGGGAACCGCCCGCGATCCCCGAGGACGGCTCGCCGCTGCCGGGCGAGCAGGTGCTGCTCGACGACAACGTCGAGGCCGAGGGCCACGAGTTCTTCTCGCTCGGCAGCTTCGACGTGACCGTCGACGGTTCGACGCTGCTGTTCGGCGTCGACGTCGAGGGCGACGAGCGGTACACGATCCGGCTGCGCGACCTCGGCGGCTCGGGTCGCGCGTTCGACGACGAGATCCCCGGCACGGCGGCGGGCGCGCTGTTCGACCCGAGCGGCCGGTACGTCTTCTACACGACCGTCGACGACGCCTGGCGGCCCGACACGGTCTGGCGGCACGAGGTCGGCACGCCCGCCTCGGCCGACGTGAAGGTCTTCCACGAGCCCGACGAGCGGTTCTGGCTGGGCGTCGGCCTCACCCGCAGCCGCCGCTACCTCGTGCTCGAGGCCGGTTCGCACGTCACGAGCGAGTCGTGGCTGCTCGACGCCGACGACCCGACGGGCGAGTTCCGCGTGGTCTGGCCGCGCCGCGACGGCGTGGAGTACGACGTCGAGCACGTCGTCGCCGGCGGCCACGACCGCCTCCTCGTCATCCACAACGAGGGCGACGCGGTGAACTTCGAGCTCGTGAGCGTCGCGGCCGACGACCCGCAGGGCGAGCGGCGGATGCTGCTGCCCCACGACCCGCGCATGCGCATCGAGGCCGCGCATGGCTTCCGCGACTTCGTCGCGCTCGAGTACCGCCGCGACGGGCTGCCGCGCGTGGCGATCGCCAAGGTCCCGCCGCAGGGCATCCCGGCCGACGCGACGGTCGACGACACCCTGCACGAGCTCGCCTTCGACGAGGAGCTCTTCTCCGCGGGCGTCGGCGCGAACCCCGACTGGGAGCAGCCGTCGCTGCGGATCGGCTACGGGAGCTTCGTCACGCCGTCGATGGTGATCGACGTCGACGTGGCATCCGGCGACCGCACGATTCGGAAGCAGCAGCCCGTGCTCGGCGACTACCACCCCGAGCGGTACGCGCAGAAGCGCGAATGGGCGACGGCGCCGGACGGCACGAAGGTGCCGATCTCGCTCGTCTACCGGCACGACCTCGTCACGCTCGGCGAGCCCGCGCCCACGCTGCTGTACGGCTACGGCTCGTACGAGCACGCGATCGACCCGGGCTTCGGGATCCCCCGGCTCTCGCTCCTCGACCGCGGCATGGTGTTCGCGATCGCGCACGTGCGCGGCGGCGGCGAGATGGGCCGGCTCTGGTACGAGCACGGCAAGAAGCTGCACAAGAAGCACACGTTCACCGACTTCATCGCCGCCGCCGAGCACCTGATCGACCGCGACGTCACGACGCCCGATCACCTCGTCGCGCAGGGCGGCTCGGCCGGCGGACTGCTCATGGGCGCCGTCGCGAACCTCGCGCCGCGCCTGTTCGCCGGCATCGTGGCCGAGGTGCCGTTCGTCGACCCGCTGACCTCGATCCTCGACCCGTCGCTGCCGCTCACGGTCATCGAGTGGGACGAGTGGGGCAACCCGCTCGACGACCCCGAGGTCTACGCCTACATGAAGTCGTACGCGCCGGTCGAGAACGTGCACGCGGTCGGCTACCCGCGGATCCTCGCGATCACCTCGCTGAACGACACGCGCGTGCTCTACGTCGAGCCCGCGAAGTGGGTGGCCCGCCTTCGGGAGGTCGGCGCCGATCCGCTGCTGAAGGTCGAGATGGCCGCCGGGCACGGCGGCGTGTCGGGCCGCTACGCGGCCTGGCGCGAGCGTGCGTTCGCGAACGCGTGGATCATCGACGCGGCGGGGGCGCATCCGAGCGGCGAGTAGCCACGGCATCCGCTCGCGCGCCGTGCGCGCCGTGCGCGCCGCCGTGCGCGGCGCCACTCGGCGGCCGGTACCGGTGGGTTCGTAGGACCACCGGCGGTCCGTAGGACGCGGAGGTGCGACTTCGTCCTACAGCACGCCGGTTGTCCTACGAACCCGCTCGTGATCCGGGGGGCGCATCCGAGCGGCGAGTCGTCGGGGCATCCGCTCGCGCGCGCTGGGACCGGAGACGACTTCGGCAGGATGTCGACGGCGCGACGCTCGAAGTGGGGTCGCGGATGTCGGCGGGCGGGAACAGACTGGCCGTCATGTCGTTCGTCACCGAACTGAGTGAGCGGATGCCGCAGCGCGTGCACGCGCCCGGCACCCCCGAGTACGAGGCCGGCGCCCGCGTCTTCGCCGGTCAGGGCACGCCCGATGCGGTCGTGCGCCCGACCTCCGCCGCCGAGGTCGCCGAGGCCGTCCGGTCCGCCGTCGCGGCGGGCGTCCCCATCACCGTCCGCGCCGGCGGGCACGGATCCGATCCCGCCGCGGGCGGCCTGGTGATCGACCTCTCGGGCCTCGCGGCGATCGAGCTCGCCGACGGCGGGCTCGTCCACGTCGGCGCGGGCGCCCAGTGGGGCGACGTCGCGGCGACCCTCGCCCCGCAGGAGCTCGGCATCACCTCGGGCGACACGCGCGACGTCGGCGTCGGCGGGCTCGCACTCGGCGGCGGCATCGGATGGCTCGTCCGCATGCACGGGCTCACCGTCGACATCCTCCGCGAGGTCGAGTTCGTGACCGCGACCGGCGAGGTCCTGACGCTCGACGCGGAGCACCACCCCGAGCTGTTCTGGGCGGTGCGCGGCGGCGGCGGCAACTTCGGCGTCGCCACCCGCTTCACCTTCCAGGCGGCCCCGGTCGACGGTCTCGTCGGCGGACACGTCATGTTCGACCAGTCCGACCCGCGCGCCGTGCTCGGCGCCTGGCGCGACGTCATGCGCGACGGGCCCGACGAGTTGAACTCGACGCTGCTCGTGATGCCGCCGATCATGCCCGAGATGCCCGCGGGGCCGCAGCTGCTCGTCGCCCTGCGGGGCTCGGAGGAGGAGCTCCGGCGACTCCTCGAGCCGCTGCTCTCGCTGCCCTCGGTCACCGACGTCGTGCTCGGGCCCGTCGAGTACCCCGACCTGCTCGAGGACGGCCCGCCCGGCAAGCCGCCGTTCGAGATGGTCGGCGGCAACGGCTTCGTGCCCGATCTCTCCGACGCGGCGCTCGACGCGTTCGCCGCGACGCTCGACCACGCCCTGCCGACGATGCTGCTGCTGCGCGGGCTCGGCGGCGCGTTCTCACGGGTGGCGGCGGATGCCACGGCCGTCGCCCAGCGCGACGGCGAGGTGCTCGTGGCCGTGAACCGGCTCGTCCCGGACGGCGCCGGACCGGACGCGTTCACCTCGGCCCACGACGGGGTCGCGGCGGCGATGGCGTACACGAACGGCCGCTACTCGAACTTCACGCCCGAGTTCGGCGACGACATCGTGACCGAGATCTACCCGCCCGAGACGCTCGCGCGGCTGCGCGCGATCAAGCGCGAGGTCGACCCCGACGACGTCTTCCGGCCCAGCCACCACATCACGCCGTAGCGGGCGCGGCCGACCGTTCGGCCGACGGCTCGGCCGGACGGCTCAGGCGCTCGGCGGGTCCTCGTGCAGGTCGACGTCGGCGGGCACGAACGCCCACCCGGTGAAGCGCACCCGGAGACCCGCGCGCGTCGGCGCGCAGGCCATCGGCCCGGCGGTCGCGGCATCCGCCTCGAACGGGGCGACCCGGATCGTGCGCCACGGTCCGTCGCCGGCGCGCGCCCGGATCGTCACGGCATCGCCGTCGACGCCCGACCGGCTCGCCCGGATCGTCACGACCTCGCCCGCCCACTCGGGTACCGGCGCGAGCGACCAGTCGGACGCGCGGTTCGTCACGACCGCGCCGACGTGCAGGACGTCGTCGGTCACCTCGAGACCCGCCTTGATCCAGAGATCGGCGCCGCCGCGAAGGAACACGCCAGCCTGGTCGTAGAGTCCCGTGAGCGTCGACGTGTCGACGGCGACCTCGACCGCGGCATCCGCGGGCCAGGGCCCGAGGAGGGCGTGGCCGTCGTCGTGGACGAAGCCGTACTGCGTGGTGCGCCAGAAGTCGCTGCCCTCCGCGGCCTCGACGACGAGCCCGTCGCCGTCCGCGATGACGGCGACGGGCTCGCGGGTCCAGATCCCCGCGTCCCAGGGGGCGGCGGGTCCGGCGGCGGTCTCGCCCGGGTCGGTCGCGTCGTCGGAGTCGGTTGCGTCGTCGGTCATGCGGCCAACGCTAGACCCCACGGCAGCTCAGCGCGCCGCAGCGGCCAGCAGTCGGTCGAACGCGCGGTCACTCAGCACGCGGCGGGCCGCGATGAGCGGCTTGGCCATGCGGCCGACGGCGTAGCGCGTGCGCGGGCGTCGCGCCGACACCGCCTTCGCAACGGCATCGGCGACGACCGTCGGCGACGAGCCGCCACCGTCGTAGGTGCGCGTCGTCGAGTCGACCACCGTGCGCGCGAGCGCTGCGTAGGCCCCGCTCCCGCTCCGCGCGAGGATCGGCTCGGCCATGACGCCCGCCCACTCCGTGTCGATCATGCCCGGGCGGACGACGACGACCTCGATGCCGAACGGCGCGACCTCGAACCGGAGCGCGTCGGACCACGCCTCGAGCGCGTGCTTGGTCGCGTGGTAGTACGCGCCGAGCGGCGTGTAGATCGCGCCCCCCATCGACGAGATGTTCACGATGCGTCCCGCCTTCTGCGCCCGCATGTGCGGGAGCACGAGCTGGGTGAGGCGCGCGACCCCGAAGAAGTTGACATCGAACTGGTACTGGACGTCCTCCATCGAGGTGTCCTCGACGGAGCCGTACAGCCCGAAGCCGGCGTTGTTGACCAGCACGTCGATCCGGCCCGTCTCCGCGATGATGCGCTCCACCGCGGCCACGACCTGACCGTCGACCGTGATGTCCATGCCGAGCACGCGGATGCCGGAGCCCTCCAGGTCGCGCATGCGCTCGACACGGCGCGCGGCGCCGTACACCGTGTAGCCGTCGGCGGCGAGCCGCAGTGCGATCTCGCGGCCCATGCCCGACGAAGCGCCGGTGACGAGAGCGGTCTTGGCCATGATGGATCCTCCGTGTAAGTAACTGGTTGCTTACTAAGCATAGGCGGACGTCGGCTAATATGTCAACAAGCACTTACTTACTTGCCAGCCGCACGTGCCGCGCCCCTCGACCGAGGCTCGGCCGGGAAGGAGGTCCCGTGGCCAGGGACGCCGCCCAGACCCGCCGCCGGATCCTCGACGCAGCCCTCGCCGAGTTCGCCGAGGGCGGCTTCGCCGGCGCGCGCATCGCCGGAATCGCGGATGCCGCGGCAGCGAACCAGCGCATGATCTACGCCTACTTCGACAGCAAGGAGGGGCTGTACGATGCCGTCGCCGACGAGGTCATCGAGCGCGTGCACGCCGAGGTTCCGTTCACGCCCGACGATCTCCCCGGCTACGCGGTCGCGCTCTTCGACTACGCGCTGAGCCATCCGGAGGTCGTGCGGTTCCAGGCCCGCCGAACGCTCGAGGCGCACGACCCCACCCTCCGCGAACTCGAGCTCTACGGCGAGAAGCTCGACGCCATCCGCGCCGCCCAGGCGTCTGGACGGCTCGCGGCCGACGGCCCGCCCGCCGAGCTCCTCGTCCGCGTGACCGGCGCCGTCGCGGCCTGGATCCAGGCCCCCACCGGCCTCCGGCCCTCGCTCACCGGCACCGACCTTCGCGCCCGCGTCCGCTCCGACGTCGAAGCCATCGTCGCCCGCGCGCCGGTCATGCCGGTCCCCCGGGCGTAGCGTCGCGCAGCGCCGCCATCCGCCGCTCGCGCATCGCGAGCCACAGGGGGAACGTGAACGCGAACGCCGTCAAGGCCGAGCCGGCGATGTACGCCCACGCGAACCGCATGCCGAGCCGGCGCGACTCGACGACGATCAGGATGCTGCCCGCCACGGCGACCACGAGCAGGTCGGTCGTGATCGACGAGACGGCCGGTCCGCTCGAGACGAGGTCGCCGATGAAGTCGTTGCGTTCGGCGATCGCGATCGCGTTGAAGGTCCAGGTGCCGACGAGTCCGGCGACCGCGGCGATGAGGTAGACGACGGCGAGCGGGGTCCAGTGGCGGGTCATGCGCCCAGTGTGCCGGGCGGGCCGGTGGGGCGACGGATGCCGCGTCCGCGCGTCAGTACTCGGGGATCGCCTCGACCGCCCGCTGCGCCTCGAGCCGCGCGAGATCGCGCAGGAGGTCGTCGCCCACGACCGACATGCGCTCGGCGCGGTGCTCGGCGTAGTCGGGCTCCTCGTCGTAGCGCGGCCAACGGCGGTCGAGCTCGTGCTCGATCGCGGTGCCGAGCTCCTGCCAGGCGTCGTCGCGGGCGCGCTCGACGAAGTGCGCGACGTACGCGTCATCCGACCGCTTGGTCCAGAGCTCCTTCGCGACCGAGGCGTAGACCTTCTCGCGGCGACGCAGGTTGAGCAGGTCGTCGCGGTGGTAGTCGTGCTGGTGCTGCGAGCGACCCTCGCGCTTGCCCGCGGCGGCGCGCTCCTCGGCCACGTGCTCGGCGGCCTCGTCGGCCTCCTGGACCAGCTCGTACAGCACCGCCCGCGCCTCGGACGCGGCGTGCTCGTCGGAGAACGGCTCGTCGGTGCGGAGGGCGTGCACGATCAGGCGGTTCTTCAGCGCCATCCGCCCGGCCGACTCGGCCATGAGCATGCCCTCCTCGAGCATCTCGTCGAAGGAGGCGAGGCGCGCCTCGGGCAGCCGCGAGCGGTCGAACGGCGCCATCTTGACCCGGCGTCGTCGACGCCACGGCCACGGGATTCCCCCCATCCGCACCTCCTCGCGTCGCCACTGTCGAGGGTACCCAGATCGAGGTGAACGGATGCCGCGAGCTCGCGCCCCCTCAGCCCTTGACCGCGCCGCCGAGGCCCGCCCCGCGGAGGAAGAGCCGCTGGAACAGGAGGAACAGGACGACGGGGATCAGCGTCGAGATCGCGAGCGCCGCGAGGAACACGTCGAGCTCGGTCTGCGACTGCACCGCGGGCAGGCGGACGGACAGCGGCTGCACGGCGGGATCCGGCAGCACGAGCAGCGGCCAGAGGAAGTCCTTCCACGCCGCGATGACCGCGAACACCGACACCACGCCGAGGATGGGCTTCGACATCGGCAGCACGATCGACCAGAACACGCGGAACGGCCCCGCGCCATCCGTCTTCGCCGCCTCGAACACCTCGCGCGGCAGGCCGTCGAAGAAGCGCTTGACGAGCAGGATGTTGAAGGCGTTCGCGGCCGCGGGCAGCCACACGGCCCAGTACGTGTTGAGGAGCGACGTGCCGATCACGGGCGGGTTCAGGATCGTCAGGTAGAGGGGCACCAGCAGCACCACCGCGGGGATGAACAGCGTCGCGAGCACGAGCGCATTGAGGATCGGCGCGTACTTCGGCCGAAGCACCGAGAGCGCGTAGCCCGCGGTCGTCGCGATGAGCAGTTGGAAGAACCAGGAGCCGGCCGCGACCCAGATCGTGTTGAGGAAGTACTGGTCGATGTGGATGTCGTTCCACGCGGTCTCGAGGTTCGCCCAGTCGATGCCGTTCGGCCAGAGCGCGAACGGCTGCGAGAGCGTGTCCTGCGTGGGCGTCACCGCGGCCTTCGCGAGCCACAGCAGCGGGCCGAGCCCCGCGACCACGAGTCCGACGAAGAGGAACCCGTGCACGAACGTCATCGAGGCGCGGACGCTCCCGCGGCGGCGGTCGGCGGTCGAGAGGACTCCGCGGTCGGCGAGTTCGTCGGTCAATTCGTGCTCCAACGTTCGGTGAGCTTGAAGTACGCCCAGCTGAGGAGCGCCAGGAAGATCGCGAGCATGAGGCTGAGGGCCGTCGCCTCGCCATACGCCCCGCCGAGGCTGTTCTGGAACGCGTACCGGTAGATGAGGAGCAGGATCGTGAGCGTCGCGTTGTTCGGCCCGCCGCCCGTGAACAGGAACGGCTCGAGGAACACCTGGCTCGTCGCGATGACCTGCAGGATCAGCATGATGAAGAGCACGCCGCGCAGCTGCGGCAGCGTGACGTGCCAGATCTTGCGCCAGATGCCGGCGCCGTCGACCTCGGCCGCGTCGTACAGCTCCGGCGGCACGGCGATGAGCGCGGCGAGGTAGATGATGATCGCGCCGCCGGCGGCGGCCCACGTCGCCTCGAGCACGAGCGAGGGCATGACGGTCGCCGACGACTGCAGCCATGGCTGCGGCGGGATGCCGACCCAGCCGAGGATCGTGTTGAACACGCCGTCGGGGCTGGCGTTGTAGAACACCTTCCACAGCAGCACCGCGACGACCGGCGGGATCACGACCGGCAGGTAGGCGAGCGCGCTGTACAGGCCCTTGCCGCGACGCACCTCGCTCATCATCACCGCGAGCAGCAGCGGCAGCGGGAAGCCGAACAGCAGCGCGAGCAGTG
The DNA here is from genome assembly GCF_009729855.1 of Agromyces luteolus. Classification (GTDB taxonomy): domain Bacteria; phylum Actinomycetota; class Actinomycetes; order Actinomycetales; family Microbacteriaceae; genus Agromyces; species Agromyces luteolus. The sequence continues at coordinate 298,609 of NZ_WODA01000002.1, forward strand.
CGAAGTACAGCGTGTTGACGACGGCCGTGCCGAGGTTCGGGTCGGAGAGCACCCGCACGAAGTTGTCGATGCCGACGAAGACCGGCGGCGAGACGAGGTTCGTCCTCTGGAAGCTCATCACGACCGCCTGGACGATCGGACCCCAGCTGAAGACGGCGAAGACGACGAGCATCGGCGCGACGAAGGCGAGGTTCGACAGGCCGCCGCCGCGGAGCCAGGTCATCGGCGTGCGGCGTCGCTTCCGGTGCTCGGGCACGGGCCGGGGTGCGGTCGGCCTGTCGTCGGCGGCCTCGGCGACCTCCGGGTCGGTCGTCATGGTCATCGGTGCTCCTGGGTCGGTGGGGTTCGGTGGTCGAGTAGCGCGAAGCGCGTATCGAGACCATGGGGAGGGAGGTCTCGATACGCGGCTCCGCCGCTACTCGACCACCGGATGGTGCGGGCTACTGGTCGAGCAGGGCCTGCGCGTCGACGTCGACCTGCTGCAGCAGCGCGTCGATGTCGGCGTTCTCATCGGTCAGGACGGCCTGCACGAGGTTGTCCATGAGCGCGTAGATCGGCTGGGTCTGGCCCTTGAACTCGCCGATCGGGGTCTGCTCGAAGATTCCCTCGGTGAAGCCCGCCATCTGGTCGAGCGGCACGTTGACGTACGGCTCGATCCAGGTGAGCGACTCCTCGTACGTCTCCCGGTCGAGCACCGGCAGCACGGGCGTGCCGACGGCCTGGCCGGCGTCGGAGAGCGCCTTCGCGTCGGCGACCGCGGCGTCCTCGTCGAGGAGCTTCTGCATGTAGTACCAGTCGATCCACGCGACGGCCGCGGCCGTGGTCTCGTCGTCGAGGTTCGGCGGCATCACGGCGATGTCGCCGCCGCCGAGGACCCCGCCGCCGTCCTCCGTCGGGATGACGGTCAGGCCGTAGTCGTCGGGCGCCATGCCGAAGTCGCGCACGAGCGCCGTGTAGACGTCGGAGCCAGAGGTGTACATGCCGACGTTGCCGGCGGCGAACTCCTGGTTGATGGTGCCCCAGTCGAGGTCGAACGTCGCGCCCATCGAGTCGTCCTCCCAGCGGAGGTCGTGCAGGTACTGCAGCGTCGCGCGCGTCGCGTCGTTGTCGATCGTCGAGGTGTAGGTGCCGTCGTCGTTCGCCGTCTGCAGCGATGCGCCGCGAGAGTCGGCCTGCACCGAGAGCTGCCAGCCGCCGGTGTTGCCGGTCGCCATCGTCGCGTACCCGGCCTTGCCGGTCGCCTCGGAGATCTGCTTCGCGGCCGCGCGGACCTCGTCCCAGGTGGTGGGCGGGCTGTCGGGGTCGAGCCCCGCCTCCTCGAACAGGGCACGGTTGTAGTGCAGGCCGTTGGCGTAGGCCTGGCGCGGGAAGCCGAAGACCCGGCCGTCCGCGTCGGTGACCTCTTCGAGGATGATCGGGTTGAACTTGTCGGCGTAGCCGAGCTCGTCGATCTCGTCGGTGACGTCGGCGAGCTGGCCGTTCTCGAGCAGCGTCTTCGAGTCGGTGAACGGCACGGTGAACACGTCGGGCAGGCTGCCGCCGGCCAGCTGCGCCGCGAAGGTCGGCGCGGTCCACTCGTACTCGACGCCGACGATGTCGATGTCGGGGTTCGCCTCCTCGAACTGCGCCTCCTGCTCGGCGAACGCGTCGTAGGCCGCCTGGTCGGCGCCGGGCGGGAAGGTGGCGACGCGGAGCTCGAGCTTGCCGTCCTCCGAGCCGCTGCCGGACGTGCATCCGGCCAGGGCGCCCGCGACCGCCAGCGCGGTGATGCCCGCGATCGCGATCCTGCGTGATGACTTCATTGTCGTGGTCCTTTCGATGCTGTGTTCAGGTGGTGGTGCGGAGGTGGGTGCGTTCCGCGGCGTGCCGCGGGCTCTCCGTCCCGGTCCGCACGCGGAGCCAGGCCGTCGAGTCGGGCGCGAGCAGTCCGTCCGCGAGCGGGGCGCTCGCGAGCAGGATCCGCTCGTGTTCGGGGAGCTCGACCGGCGTGCGGCCGAGGTTGGTCACCGAGACGAGGTCGTCGCCCCGGGAGAACGCGAGCACGTGGGGCCCGAGGTCGAGCCACGCCATGGGGCCGTCGCCCAATCCCGGCTCGCGTCGGCGGATGCGCAGCGCGTCGCGATAGAGCCGGAGCATCGAGCCGGCGTCGGCCTCCTGCGCCTGCACGCTGAGCGACGCCCATGCGGCGGGCTGCGGGAGCCAGGGCGCGGCGCTCACGCCGTCGGGGCTGAAGCCGAAGGGTGACGCGGTGCCGCGCCAGGGCAGCGGCACGCGGCATCCGTCGCGCCCCGGGTCGACGCCGCCCGAGCGGAAGTGCATCGGGTCCTCGAGCACCTCGCGCGGTAGGTCGACCTCCGGGAGGCCGAGCTCGTCGCCCTGGTAGACGTAGAGCGAGCCGGGCAGGGCGGCGGTGAGGAGGGCCGCGGCGCGGGCGCGGCGGGTGCCGAGCGCGACGTCGGTCGGGGTGCCGAAGCGCTTGCGGGCGAACGCGAACCCCGAGTCCTCGCGGCCGTACCGCGTGACGGGGCGCGTCACGTCGTGGTTCGAGAGCACCCACGTGCTCGGTGCGCCGACCGGCGCATGGGCGTCGAGCATGAGGTCGATCGAGGCGCGCAGCTCCGCGGCATCCCACGGGCGGCCCATGAAGTCGAAGTTGAAGGCCGTGTGCATCTCGTCGGGGCGGAGGTAGGCCGCGAAGCGGGCGGCATCCGGCACCCACACCTCGCCGACGAGCACGCGCGTGCCCTCGTACGAGTCGGCGATGCGCCGCCACGAGCGGTAGACCTGGTGGACGTCGTCGCGGTCCTCGGTCGGGTGGCCGCCGGGCTCGACGAACTCGGGCACCTCGGGCAGCGCAGGGTCCTTGATGAGCAGGCCGGCCGAGTCGATGCGCACGCCCGCGACGCCGCGGTCGAACCAGAAGCGCAGGATGTCCTCGTGCTCGGCGCGCACGTCGGGGTGGTTCCAGTTCAGGTCGGGCTGCTCGGGTGCGAACAGGTGCAGGTACCACTCCCCCGGCGTGCCGTCGGGGTCCGTCGTGCGCGTCCACGTGCCGCCCTGGAAGTTCGAGACCCAGGCGGTCGGCGGCTCGTCGCCGTTCGGGCCCTTACCCGGGTGGAACCAGAAGCGCTCGCGCTCGGGACTGCCCGGACCGGCGGCGAGGGCCGCCCGGAACCACGGGTGCTCGCTCGAGACGTGGTTCGGGACGATGTCGATGATGGTGCGGATGCCGCGCTCGAGCGCCGCACCGATGAGCTCCTCGGCGTCGGCGAGCGTGCCGAACGCGGGGTGGATGTCGCGGTAGTCGGCGACGTCGTACCCGCCGTCGGCGAACGGGCTCGGGTACCAGGGGTTGAACCAGAGCGCGTCGACGCCGAGCTCCTGCAGGTGGTCGAGGTGCGCGAGCACGCCGCGCAGGTCGCCCGTGCCGTCGCCGTCGGAGTCCGCGAAGCTGCGGACGTACACCTGGTAGATCACGGCGCTGCGCCACCAGAGCGGGTCGACGGTGAGCGCCGCGGGGATCGTCGCCGGTGCGATCGCGGACGCCGTGACGTCGGCGGCGGCGGCCTCGGTGAGGGGCGTGGTCACGGCGGTCGTGCTCCTGTCGTCGGCGGGCGGCGCGCCGAGTCGGCTGGACTGCGGCGTCGATGCCCGTCAACGTAATGAGAGCAACAGGATGATGCAACTTTTCAACATCGCAACAAAAGTTTGCGACGACTTGCGCGCGATTGCGGCACTCGCTTGCGGAACGGCGACCGCCGATCGAGCGCGGGAGCGCCATGGGCGCGAGCGCGACCGCCGGCGCGAGGCCGCGGGGTCAGCGCCTGGCCGGAGCCGTCGAGGCCCGCACGACGAGCTCCGGGGCGAAGAACACCTCGTCGCCGGCCGGGCCGTCGCTCGTCATCTGCCGCATCAGCAGCTCGATGATCATCTTGCCCATCGACTCGATCGGCTGGCGCACGGTCGTGAGCGGCGGCTCGGTGCAGTTCATGAGGGCCGAGTCGTCGTAGCCGATGACCGACACGTCCTCGGGCACGCGCAGGCCCGCGCGGCGCACCGCGCGCACCGCGCCGAGCGCCATCGGGTCGCTCGCGCACACGATGCCGGTGACGCCCGCGGCGAGCAGCTTGGCGGCGGCGGTCTGCCCCGACTCGAGCGAGTAGAGCGAGTGCACGACGAACTCGTCCGGGAGCTCGACGCCGTTCCGCTCGGCCATCGCGAGCGCCGCGGCGTGCTTGCGCTGCGAGGGCACGTGGTCCCGCGGCCCCAGGAGGATGCCGATGCGCTCGTGCCCGAGCTGGAGCAGGTGCCCGAACGCCTGCTCCATCGACACGACGTCGTCGCACGACACGGTCGCGAACCCGAGTCCGTCGACGGGGGCGCTGACGAGCACGGTCGGCAGCTTCAGCTCGCGCAGCCGCTCGTAGTGGTCGTGGTTCGCCTCGGCCTGCGTGTACGCGCCGCCCGTGAAGATCACGCCCGACACCTGCTGGTGCAGCAGCAGCTCGACGTAGTCGGACTCCGAGACCCCGCCCGCGGTCTGGATGCAGAGCACGGGCGTGAAGCCGTTCTGGGCGAGTCCGCCGCCGATCACCTCGGCGAGCGCGGGGAAGATCGGGTTCTGCAGTTCGGGCATCATGAGCCCCACGAGCCGCGCGCGTTCGCCGCGCAGCTTGGTCGGCCGCTCGTAGCCGAGCACGTCGAGCGCGGTCAGCACGGCGTCGCGCGTCGACGCCGAGACGCCGGGCTTGCCGTTCAGGACGCGACTGACCGTCGCCTCGCTCACGCCGACCTTGCGCGCGACGTCCGCCAGCCTCCTCGACACGGCGGCAATGCTACGCGAACGAGCGCAAGAACTCGACAGGTTCCCGTCGCGACTACGCCTCCGGATCGAACCCCGGAGTCCGGCCGTCACGACCGACGTACTTCACGACGAGGCTGCAGTCGAGGTCGCCGTACCCCTCGTCGATGAGGCGCGTGAAGCGCTCCATCGCGAGTCGGCCGGCGGCGAGGTCGAGTCCGGCGGCGTCGCCGGCCTCGAGCGCGTACGACAGGTCCTTCTCGGCGAGCCTGGTCGTGAACGTCGCGTCGAAGTTGCGGTTCGCCGGGCTCGTCGGCACGACGCCGGGAACCGGGTACCAGGTCCGCAGCGGCCACGAGTCGCCCGACGACACGGTCGCGATGTCGTGGAAGATCGTCGGGTCGAGGCCGAGCGCCTCGGCGAGCCGAGCCCCCTCCGACGACGCCTGCAGCGTGATGAAGAGCATCAGGTTGTTGGCGAGCTTCGCCGCGATGCCCGCGGTCGGCCCCCCGACCACGAACGCGTGGCCGGCCATCGGCCCCACGAGCCCGGCGGCCTCGCCGGTCGCCGCCTCCTCGCCGCCGAGCATGAACGTGAGGGTGCCGGCGTGCGCGCCCGCGATCCCGCCCGAGACGGGCGCGTCGACGAAGCGGATGCCGCGTGCCTCCGCCGCGTCATGGCACGCGCGCGACGTGGCGACGTCCACGGTCGACGTGTCGAGCACGAGTGCGTCGGGCCGCACGACGTCGAAGAGGCCGATCCGGCCGCCCTCCCCGCCGATGAGCACGGCGCGCGAGTGCTCGGATCTCGGCAGCGACGTGAACACGGCATCGGCGTCGCGCGCCGCCGCCGCGGCATCCGTCACGACCCGCACGCCCGTGGCCGCCGCGCGCTCGGCCATGCCCGCGTCGACGTCGTAGCCGACGACATCGTGACCCGCCTCGACGAGGTGCGAGGCCATCGGCCCGCCCATGTGCCCGAGCCCGATCCACCCGATCACGGCCATCGCGTCCTCCTCGACGTCTCGGGCGGCTCCGCTGCCGCATCCGCTCCCACGCTACGACGACGCGCGGGCCCGCGCACGCACCCGCGGGCCCTACCCGCACGCGGACCCGCACCCGCACCCGCACACGGTCCCTCCGTCGGGACAGGGGGAAAGGTATCCCGGGAATACCTTTCTCCCACGATCGAGCGGAGGACCGTCTCGGCCTCTCGGTCCGGCCGCGGGCCGTGTCGGCGTCTCGACCCCACCGGCGGCCGTGTCGGCGTCTCCACCCGGCCGGCGGGCCGTGTCGGCGTCGCGACCCGGCCTGCGGGCCCGGCACCCCGATGCCCGACATCGGCACCCGCCGAGCAACACGCCCCGACGGTGCGCGGTGCGCGACTCGCCCCCGCGCCTGCCGCCGGGCCGACCCGCCCTGAGGTTGGCTGGGAGCAGGGGTGCACGATGACGAAGCCATTCGGAAGCCTGACCGACGACGAGGTGCAGCACGCGGGGAGGGTGGAACTGCGCCGGGTCGTGGTGACCGACGACGTCGAGTCGTGGGACCTGCTGCTGTACACGGCCGGCGGCATCGAGCCGATCGCGGTCGACGCCTTCAGCCTCGACGAGCTCGACCGCATCAACCCGCCGTCGTCGCGCGACCTCGCCGACGGCGTCGCGAAGGTCGTGCTCGGATGCCACGGCCTGCGGCGCACCGAGCCGTGGACGATGTCGCGCGACGCTGCGGCCTGGTCGGCGCGCGTCGCGCCCGTGCCGGTCGCCGCCGCGGAGGAGGCGCCGGCGGGAGGATAGGCGCGACGCTCAGCCGTCGAGCTGCTCGAGGAAGCTCGACGGGACCGCGCCCCGTCGCGCGCGGCGCCCGGCCGGCACGCTCGCCTCGGCCGCGACGAACCCGTCGGGCCGCACGAGGTAGAGCCGGTCGGACCGCAGCCGACCCGCAGCGGGCGGGAACACGTGGTGCTCGAGGCCGAGTCGCTCGGCGACGGCTCGCACGAGCTCCGCGGGGGCGCCGTAGCCGTGCACCTGCCACCGGAACGAGCGCAGGGCGTCGAAGTTCGACGGGTCGCCGCCCGCGAACGGCAGACGCTTGCCGACGATGTCGTCGCGCACCTGCGAACGCGACGGGGTGCGCGGCGACATCCGGTACCTGATCCGGATCTGGGAGATGAGGCCGAAGATCCGGGCGCCGCCGAGGATGCGGGGAAGCATGGGCGCCATCACCGGTCCGAGGGTCGGGATCATCCGCCCGCGGATCGTGTGCGCCAGCCCGGACTCGGACGTGACGTCCCCGAAGAGGCGATCGGTGGTCGCCACCAGCTTCAGCGCGACCGGCCGCCGCTCCGCCTCGTACCGGTCGAGGCGCGCCGGCGGCATGCCGCCGACCAGCACGTCGCCGAGCGCGTTCGCGAGGTTGTGCGCGTCCTGGAGGCCCGTGTTCATGCCCTGCCCGCCGACCGGCGAGTGGATGTGCGCCGCATCGCCGACGAGGAAGCACCGCCCGTTGCGGAACCGCGCCGCCACCCGGTGATGCAGGCGATACGTCGCGAACCAGGTCGACGACCGGTAGCCGACCGTGAATCCCCTGGCGAGGCGCGAGCGGAGCAGCTTCTCGGAGAGCTCGTCGGCACCCTCGAGCTCGGTGTCGCGCACGACGCCCAGGATATGGTGGTGCCCCTCCCCTCCCATCGGGAACGAGAGCAGCAGGTCGTCGGGCGCGAAGCGCACGTTCACCCAGCCCTCGACGAGGCCGCTGACTCCGAGCGCGTCCGCCACGAAGAACGTGTGCTGGTTCGTCACCCCCTCGAAGCGGATGCCGTTCAGCTCGCGCACCGCCGAGTGCGCGCCGTCGGCGCCGATGACGTGCCGCGTCTCGACGACGACGGGGCCGTCGGGCCCGTCGAGCGTGGCGGAGACCAGCGAGGTCTGCGACCGGAGCCCCACGAGCCGGTGGCGCCAGCGCACCTCGCGCCCGGCCTCGGCGAGCGCGTCGACGAGCAGGCGCTCGTTGCGAGACTGCTCGAACACCGTGAGGTCGGGGAACGGCGTGAGCCCCTCGCCGAACCGGCGCAACGGGATGCGGCCGAGCTCGCGGTGACGGAAGCAGAGCACGGCGCCCTGCGCGTCCGCACGACCCGCGAGGACGCGGTCGGCGAGGCCGAGCTGGTCGTACAGCTCCATCGATCGCGCCTGCACGAGCAGCGCACGCGACTCGTGCGTCGGACCGTCCTTGCCGTCCACCACGATCGCGTCGACCCCGCGACGCGCGAGCACCGCCGCGGCCATGAGCCCGCTCGGCCCCGCGCCCACGACGAGCACGTCGGTGCGGAGGATCCCGGGTTCCGCCATGACCCCAGCCTGTCACCGCGTGGTCGATGACGGAATGCGTCGACGCGGCGCGGCCCGTGATGCGAGGCTTGGCCCGTGGCCCACCCCCTCGTCATCGTCCCCGGCATCGGCGGCTCGGGCGCCGATCACTGGCAGTCGCGCTGGGAGGCGGCGCTCCCCGGCACGCTCCGCATCGACCCGGCGTCGTGGGACGAACCGGAGCTCGCCGACTGGGTCGCCGCCGTCGACCGCGCGGTCGCGACGAGCCCGGCGCCGCCGGTGCTGGTCGCGCACAGCCTCGGCTGCCTCGCCGTCGCGCACTGGGCGGTGCGAACGGATGGCGCGTCCGCCCGCATCGCGGGCGCGTTCCTCGTCGCACCTCCCGACCCCGCCGGCGCGGCCTTCCCCGCCGCGGCGGTCACCGGCGGGTTCGCACTCCCGGGCGGGCCGCTCGGCATCCCCGCCACCGTGCTCGCCTCGACGGACGACCCGTACGCGGAGCTCGCGCGGAGCGCGGAGGTCGCGGCCGCCTGGGGAGCGGGATTCGTCGAGCTCGGCGCCCGCGGGCACGTGAACGCGGCGAGCGGCCTCGGCGAGTGGCCGGAGGGGCTGCAGCTGCTCGAGGACGTCGCGGCTACGGCGCGCCGAGAAGCAGGTCCTCCGGCCGCGTGACCTCCCGCGCGCCGGCGGCGGCGAGGGCCCGCGGCATGCGGTCGGCGGCGACGAGGGCCGGCATCTCGAGACCGGTGATGGCGGCGACGTCGGCCACGGGAACCTGGAACGTGCGGAACGGCCCGAGGTCGGGCACCTCGGTCGCGCCGGAGGCGACGCGGGCGCGCTCGCGCGCGGCGATGCCCGCCCGGCTCCGCAGCGGATCGTCGAGGTCGACGACGGGCGCCTGGTCGAGGAGGAACCCGGCCGTCGCGAGCTCGTCGCCCGAGCGCCAGGCGACCACCTTGACGAATCGCAGCGGCACCTGGATGCCCCGGTACGGCGGGTCGTCGGCCGCGAGCACGGGCCCGGTGAACACGCTGAGGCGCTGCTCGTGGACGCGCGCGAAGGCGAGCACGTGGTCCTCCAGCCCGTTCCACAGCTCGAGCGACTGGTTGAACTCGGCCTGCTGCGGCGCGGCGTTGGGGTAGCGGAAGGTCTCGGCGTTCGCACGGACGGCGACCTCGGGCGGACCCCACACCGGGTCGCGGCGCCGGACGAGGTGCCCGCGGTCGAGGTCGTTGCGGGCGTAGACCTCGGGCCCGGCCTGCCAGTCCTCGGGGATCCGGGCGTCGAACTCCCAGTCGTCGCCTCGCTCGACCTCGACGAGCGCCGCGCCGTCGACGTTGACGCCGGTCATGCGCGCGAACCGCCGGCGCGTGTCGAGCACGATCGTGAAGTGCAGGTAGTCGAGGGCGACGGATGCCGCGGCATCCTCCTCGGGCACCGTCGGCATCGGCGCGTCGACCCCCAGGAACCGCGCATCGAACCCCATGCGCCCAGCACACCACGCGCCGCCGACACCGCGGGCGCCGCGGCCCGGCGAGGCGCCCGCGGGCCGAACCGGATCGCCGACCGCGCCGAACCACTCGCAGCGGGCATCCGACTCCCCGCGACCGCGGAGGGACCATGTCGCGCACGAACGCACCGACCCGGGCAGCGCGGCTGCGATTCGTCGCCTGGGCCGCCGCCGCCGGCATCACGGCGGGCGCCGCCTTCCTCGCGGTGGCCGAGCTCGTCGCGCTCGGCGTCGCGCGCCAGGCGAGCCCCGTCCTCGCGGTCGGCGCGTTCGTCATCGACGTCGTGCCGCAGCCGCTGAAGGAGTTCGCGATCGCGACCTTCGGCGAGGCGGACAAGCCCGTCCTGCTCGGCGGGCTCGGCATCGCCGTGGTCGTCGCGAGCGCCGTGTGCGGGATCCTGCAGCTCGCGAGGCCGCCGCTCGGGCTCGTCGCGCTGGGCGTCGCGGGCGCGGCATCCGTCGCCGCCACCCTGACGCGCGCGGGGGCGTCGGGCTGGTCGTGGCTGCCCGCCGTCGGCGGCACCGTCGTCGCGGTCCTGCTGCTGCGCGAGGCCGTCGCCCGGCTCCGCCGCTGGCGCGACCACGGGGTCGGGGCCGGGCCCGACGCGGCGGGCGACGACGCGGCCCCGCGGCTCGACCGACGGCGCTTCCTCGCGCTGACCGGCGTCGCCGCGGCATCCGCCCTCGTCGTCGGCATCGGCGCGCGCCTCGGCAACGCCGCCTCGTCGTCCATCGCGGCGATCCGCGGCGCGCTGCGACTCCCGGGACCGCGCTCCGTCGTCGACGTGCCGGCCGGCGCCGAGCTCGACGTGCCCGGCCTCAGCCCGTTGATCACGCCGAACGACGACTTCTACCGGGTCGACACCGCGCTGACCGTCCCCGAGGTGGACCCGTCGACCTGGCGACTCGTCGTCGACGGGATGGTGGACCGGCGGATCGACCTGGGCTTCGAGGACCTCGTGTCGATGGGGCTCGACGAGTTCGCGGTCACGCTCACGTGCGTCTCGAACGAGGTCGGCGGCGACCTCGTCGGCACCGCGATCTGGCTGGGCGTGCCCGTTCGGGACGTGCTGCGCCTGGCCGGACCGCAGCCGGGCGCCGACATGGTGCTCTCGCGGAGCGTCGACGGATTCACCGCGTCGACGCCGCTCGCGTCGCTGACCGACGACGGGCTCGACGCGATCCTCGCGGTCGGCATGAACGGCGAGCCGCTGCCCCTCGAGCACGGCTTCCCCGTGCGGATGGTCGTGCCGGGACTCTACGGCTACGTCTCTGCGACGAAGTGGCTGACGGCGCTGACGGTCACGACCTTCGCCGACGACGAGGCCTACTGGACGCCGCGCGGGTACAGCGCCGAGGCGCCGATCAAGATGTCCTCGCGCATCGACACGCCGAAGCCCGGCCGCCCGGTCCCGGCCGGTCCCGCCGTGGTCGCCGGTGTCGCCTGGGCGCAGACGGTCGGCATCGAGCGGGTCGAGGTGCGCATCGACGACGGCGACTGGCGACCGGCCACGCTGTCGACGCCGATCAACGCCGACACCTGGGTGCAGTGGGTGCTCGAGTGGGATGCCGCGCCGGGCACGCACTACGCGACGGTGCGGGCCGTCGACCGTGACGGGCGCGTCCAGGTCGAGGAGCGCGCGCCGATCGCGCCCGACGGCTCGACCGGCTGGCAGCGCACGCTGATCACCGTGACCTGAGCTGTCAATGCCTCGACGGATGCCGCGCACGCGACGAGCATCGAGGAAGGCGGCCAGCACGCCGCCGGAGGGAGGAGCCATGGCCGAGACGCCGGGAACGCAGGACGAGCCGGTCGAGGAGGGCGCGGGCGACGCGAGTCGCGCCGAGCGCATCGCGGGAATCCTGGACCAGGTGCGGAGCGACGTGCGCCTCGGGCACGCGCACGACGAGGAGGCCGAGCTCCGCCAGCGGTTGGCCGAGGCCGGGATCACCGCGTCGGACGAGGAGATCGAGCGGTACGTCGCGCGCGAGCTCTGATCCGCCCGCAGGGCGTCAGTGCGTCGCCGACCACGGCGACAGCACCTCGGCGAGCCAGGCGGCCTGCCGCTCCCAGTGCACGCCCTGCCCGCCCTCGTGCTCGTTGAAGGCGTACTCGACGACCTCGGCGCCGACCGCGTGGTGGTTCGCCGCGGCGTAGACGGTCGACGGCGGGCACACGGGGTCCATCAGCGCGACGGACACCAGCGCCGGCGCGCTCGCGCGCTTGGCGAAGTTCACGCCGTCGAAGTACGAGAGCGTGCGGAAGACGGTCGGCGCGGCATCCCGGTGGATCGAGAGGTACCGGACGATCTCCTGGTACGGATCGCGGTCGGTCAGGCCGACGGACCGCTCGAAGCAGCAGAGGAACGGCACGTCGGGCATCGCGCCCACGAGCCCGTCGACGAGACCGGCCGCGGCGAGCGCGATGCCGCCGCCCTGCGACCCTCCGGTGACCGCGACCCGCGTCTCGTCCGCCGCCGGCAGGGAGCGCACCGCGTCGACGGCGAGGACCGCGTCGGTGAAGACGCGGCGGTAGTAGTACTCGGCGGGGTCGTGGATGCCGCGCGTCATGAACCCCGGGAACGACGGACCGGTGCCGTGCGGGTCGGGCGTGCCGCCGCCGGTGCCCCACGCGCTCCCCTGCCCGCGCGTGTCCATGAAGAAGTGCGCGTACCCGGATGCCGCCCACTGCAGCCGCTCGTGCGGGAGGCCGCGCCCGCCGCCGTAGCCGTTGTACTCGACGACCGCGGGCAGCGGCCCCGAGGCATCCGCCGGCACCAGGAACCACCCCTTCACGGGGTCGCCCGCGTACCCGGAGAACTCGACGTCGTACACCTCGACGAGCGCGAGCGGCGAGTCGAGGCGCGTCAGCCGCGGCGGCTGCGCGACGGCGCGCGACTCGGCGAGCGTCTCGGCCCAGAACGCGTCGAAGTCGTCGGGCTCGGCCACCTCGGGGCGGAAGCCCCGGAGCTCGGCGGCGGGCAGGTCGAAGAACGGCATGCGGGACTCCTCGCTGAGTGGCGGCCGGGGTGGTCGCCAGCGTACCCGTAGGCTGGGCGGCATCACCGCCTCGGGAGGACTTGATGAGCGACGAGACCCGGTCGACTCCGCGCCCGCCGAAGCGCATCATCGCCGTGGTCGTCCTCACCTACCTCGCGGGCTTCGTCGACATCGTGCTCGGCGTGCTGCTCGTGCTCGCCCGCTACGACGCCGAGGTCCGGCGCGACGGCGAGCAGCTCGCCGTCACGCTGCTCGGCGCGGCGCTGATCCTGATCGGCCTGCTCACGATCGCCATGGCCTCCGGGCTGACGCGGGCGCGCAACTCCGCGCGGATCTTCGTCACCGCGCTCATGGGCCTCTCTCTCGCGACGTCGGTGCTCGACCTCGTGCGCGACACCGACGCGATCTGGTCCACCCTCGTCGGCGCGGTCGTGCCGATCGCCGTCATCCTCGTGCTGTGGACCGGTCGCGGGGCCCGGTTCTTCCGGGAGGGTCGCTCGGCACGCCCGGTGCCGTCCTCCTGACCGTGGCGACGAGCGCCGCCGGAACGGTCGGCGTCATGCGGGCGACGGCCCGGCGGTGCACGAACCGCACGACCTCGATGCCCGCGATCGCGACGAGCGACGCGGCGAGCGCGAGGACCGCGGTCGTCTCGCTCAGTTCGACGAGCTCGAGGAAGTCGGCGGCGAGCGGGATCGCGTAGATCGCGATCAACCCGATCGCCATGCCGCCGATGATGACGATCTTCCACCCGTCGATGGGGCGTGAGAGCACGGTGAGCACCCAGAGCCCGACGATGCCGAGGATCAGGGTCGAGCCGCTCCGGAGCTCGTCCTCGGGGATGCCGGCGTCGGTCGCCATGCGGCTGTACAGCGCGAGCACGAGCGCGATGACCACGCCCGCGGGGATGGCGAAGCTCAGCGATCGTCGCAGGAATCCCGGCACGTAGCGCCGCGCGTTCGGCATGAGCGCGAGGAAGAAGGCCGGGAAGCCGATCGTGAGCGCGTCGGTGACGGAGAGCTGGCGCGGCAGGAACGGGAAGGGCAGCAGCATGACGCCGAACAGCACCGCGAGGCCGGTCGCGTACGCGGTCTTCGTGAGGAAGAGCATCGAGACGCGCTCGATGTTCGCCGCGACGCGGCGGCCCTCCGCGACGACCCCCGGCAGGTGCGAGAAGCGCCCGTCGAGGAGCACGAGCCGCGCGACCGCCTTGGTGGCCGACGACCCCGACTCCATCGCGATGCCGATGTCGGCCTCCTTGATCGCGAGCGCGTCGTTCACGCCGTCGCCCGTCATGGCCACCGTGTGCCCCCGGCGGCGCAGCGCCGTCACGATGTCGCGCTTCTGCGTCGGGGTCACGCGACCGAAGACGACCTCGCGCTCGAGCAGGTCGCCGAGTTCGTCGAGGTCGTCGGGGAGGGTCCGCGCGTCGATGCCGTGCGGGGCGTCCACGCCCACCTCGCGGGCGATCGCGGCGACCGTCTGCGGGTTGTCGCCCGAGATGATCCGCACGGCGACGCCCTGCTCGGCGAAGTACTCGAGGGTCTCCCGCGCGTCGCCGCGCACGTTCTCCCGGAACGTGAGGAGCACCACCGGCGCCAGCGACCGGGGCAGCCGCTCGGCCGCGGCGCGTTCGGCGGTGAGCTCCTCCGGGCTGTGCGCGAGCACCAGCGTCCGGCGGCCGGTCGCGGCCAGCTCGGCGGCGCGCGCACGGAGTCCGTCGGTGCCCGGCTCGCCCGCGGCATCCGCCTCGCCCGCGGCATCCGTCGCGGGGAAGACCATCTCAGGCCCGCCGAGCACCCACGTGCCGCCGCCCGGGAAGCCGACCGCGCTCCACTTGCGCGAGGACGCGAAGGCGACGCGCGCCTGCGGCTCGAGCGCCTGCCGCACCGGGTACGGCTCGACGAGGCATCGCGCGGTCGCGTTCGCCTCGGGGTCGGCGCCGTACCAGGCGAGCACGTCGGTCCAGCCCTCCGGCGGATCGAGCGCGACCGGGTGCGCTGCGTCGAACACGATGTCGCCCTCGGTGAGCGTGCCGGTCTTGTCGAGGCAGATCAGGTCGACGCGCGCGAGGCCCTCGACCGCGGGCAGCTCCTGCACGAGCACCTTGCGGCTCGCCAGGCGCACGGCGCCGACGGCGAACGCGATGCTCGTCATGAGCACGAGGCCGAGCGGGATCATCGCGACGATCGCGGCGACGGTCGCGACGACCGCGTCGTCCCACGTGCCGCCCTCGATCGCCTCGGCCCAGCCGCCGGCCGCGACCATCTGCGCGTTGAGCACGAGCAGGCTGACGGGCCCGATGATCCAGGCGATCCACCCGAGCAGCCGGTTGAGCGACGACCGCAGCTCGGACGCGACGAGCGAGAACTGCTTGGCCTCGCTCGAGAGCTTGTTCGCGAAGGCGTCGGCGCCGACGCGGTCGACCACGGCGCCGCCCGCACCGCCGATCACGATCGAGCCGGACAGCACCTCGTCGCCGGGCTGCTTGTCGACCGGGTCGGACTCGCCCGTGAGCATCGACTCGTCGAGCTGCAGGCGCTCGGATGCCACGACCCTCGCGTCGGCCGGCACCTGGTCGCCCGCGCGCAGCACGAGCCGGTCGTCGAGCACCACGTCGGCGAGCGGCACGTCGAGCTCGCGCCCGTCGCGGCGCACGCGCGCGCTCGGCGCGTGCAGCAGCGCGAGCCGGTCGAGCGCGCGCTTGGCGTTGAACTCCTGCCACGAGCCGATGATCGTGTTCGCGATCGCGCTGAAGCCGAACAGCGCGTCCTGCCAGCGGCCGATCAGGAGCAGCACCACGAAGCATGCCGCGATGATGCCGTTGAAGAGCGTGAAGACGTTCGCCTTGACGATGCTCCACGCGCTCCGGCTCGTCGGGCTCTCGAACGCGTTGGTCTCGCCGCGCGCGACGCGTTCGGCGACCTCCGCCCCGGTCAGTCCGTCGGTGCGCTCGTCGATGGCCGTCTCTCCGGTGCCCACCCGGTCATCCCACCACAGGGCGGTCGCCCGGCGCAGCCCCGTTCGCAGGCCTGCCGTGGTCCACGGCAGGATGGGGGGCGGATGCCGCGTCCCGCGCGGCCGGACGGGAGCAGTGCGTGAGCGGCAGGGTCGTGGTCTCCGGACCGGCGTCGTGGAACCGGATCGTGCAGGTCGAGCACCTGCCGGAGCCCGTGCCGCACATGCAGTTCGCGCTCGGCGACCACGAGACGGTCGGCGGGACGTCCGCCGGCAAGGCGCTGGGGCTGGCCGCGCTCGGGCGCCCGGTGACCCTGTTCACGCTCATCGGGTCGGACCCGGACGGCGAACGCCTGCGCGGCATCCTCGAGCGCGTCGACGGGCTCGGGCTCGACGTCGTCGACGGAGTGCGCACCGAACGCCACCTCAACCTGATGACGCCGCTCGGCGAGCGCGTCTCGATCTACCTGTCGACGCCCGACGACCGGGACTCGCCCGAGGACGATCGGCTGACCGCCGCCATGGAGGACGCCGCGGCGATCGTGCTCGACCTCTCGGAGCGGTCGCGCCGGCTCATCCCCGACGCGCGCGCCTCGGGGCGACCGATCTGGACCGACCTGCACGACTACGACGGCGAGAGCGAGTTCCACCGGCCGTTCCTCGACGCGGCCGACGCGGTGTTCCTCAACGCCGACCGGCTCGGGGGCGACCCGATGCCCTTCCTGCGGCGCGCGGTCGACGGCGGCTCGCGGCTCGCGGTGTGCACGCTGGGCGCCGAGGGCGCCGTGGCGCTCTCCTCGTCGGACGGCGCGGTGACCGGGCACCGCGCCGACGCGGTGCCCGTCGAGGTGCTGGACGCGAACGGGGCCGGCGACGCCTTCATGTCGGGCGTCCTCCACGCGATGCTCGATGGGGCCGGCGTCGACGCGGCACTCGAGGTCGGCGCGCAGCACGCGGCATCCGTGCTGGTCACGCGCCACCTGCACCCGACGCTCGACGCGCTCGTCGGCTGATCCGGTCGGCCGCCGAGCGGCCGTGCCTCAGCGGCGGAACTCGCGCCCGCGCACGTCTGTCGGCTGGATCCGGACCCACCGGTCCTTCGACTCCGGCGCCCAGGGGTGCACGCCGAGGGTCTCGGCGTGCTCGATCTCGCTCTGCCGCTCGAGCTGGCGCGCCTCGCCCTTGACGACGACGCTGAAGGCGTCCTCGTCGGTGTAGCCGTCCACCTCGAAGGCGACGTGCGAGTGGATCGTGAGTTCGAGCAGCTTGGTCCCCGCCGCCGTGCGGAAGACGATCGCGGGTCCGTCCACGCCGCCGGGGTCGACCACGTGGTTCACCGGGAAGATGTCGACCTCGCCCGCCGCGAACACCGCGATGCGCCCGAACGGCGCCGCCTCGATGCGCCTCCAGCACTCCTCCTCGCTGAGGTGCTGCGTGGGGGGCCGCAGGTCGTCCTGTTCGTCCATGGGGCTTCCTTTCCTGAGTCGTCCGGTGGTCGGAGCGTATCGCGAGGCCGCCTCCGTCAGATCGACGCGTCGATGGCCGCGACGGGGTCGAGCGGCGCCGCGCGGGCCGACCTCGGCACGATCTCCGCGGCCTGGTGGTGGTCCGGCACGCGTGCCGCCCAGCCGAGCTCGCGCCGGATCCGCGCGCGAAGCGTGTCGGCCGCGTGCGCCTCGCCGTGCACGACCCACGTCATGCCCGGCGGCTCCGGCGTGCCGCGCATCCAGGCGAGGACCTGCTCGGCATCGGCATGCGCCGACATCGACTCGACCATCACGACCTCGGCGCGGATCGGGAGGTCCCGTCCGAACAGCCGGAGCGAACGTTCGCCCGCCTGCAACGCCGCCCCGCGCGTGCCGCCGGCCTGGAAGCCGGTCAGCACGATCGCGTTGTGCGGATCCGAGCCGTACGCCTCGAGGTGGTGCAGGATCCGCCCGCCGGTGAGCATCCCGCTCGCCGAGAGGATCACGAGCGGGCCGCCCCGCAGGTTGAGCAGCTTCGAGTCGTCGACGGACGTGACCCGCCTCGCGAGCCCGTACATGCGCCGCAGCTCGTCATCGCCGAGCCGATGCTCCTCGGGGTGGCGCTCGTAGATCTCGACGGCGTCGACCGCCATCGGGCTGTTCAGGTAGATCGGGACGTCGGGCAGCTCGCCGCGGTCCGCGAGGCGCGAGAGATGCAGCAGCACGGTCTCCGTGCGGCCGACCGCGAACGCCGGGATGAGCACCACCCCGCCCCGCCGCGTCACTCGCCGGATGACGTCGCCGAGCTGGTCCTCGGGGTCGTCGGCCGAGTGCGTCCGATCGCCGTACGTCGACTCGACGACGAGCACGTCGCTCGACTCGAGCGGCTCGGGGGGCCGCATCAGGGGGTCGTCGGCGCGGCCGAGGTCGCCGGTGACGTGCACGGTCGCTCCGTCGACGTCGAGCCGCACCTGCGCCGCGCCGAGGATGTGGCCCGCGTGCACGAGGCGCACGTCGATCCCGGCGGCGAGGCCCCGCGTCTCGTGGAAGTCGAGCGGCTCGAACCGCGGCATCGTCCGGCGCACGTCCTCCGACGTGTAGAGCGGGCGGGGGTCGGCGTGCCGCGACCAGTGGCGGGATGCCGCGTGGCGGGCCTCCTCCTCCATGAGGTACGCGCTGTCGGCCAGCATGATCTCGGCGAGCTCGATCGTGCCCGGACTGGCGAGGATGCGGCCGGCGAAGCCGTCGCGCACGAGCGCCGGAAGGTAGCCCGAGTGATCGAGGTGCGCGTGCGTGAGCACGACGGCGTCGATCGACGCCGGCTCGACGGGGAAGGGCTGCCGATTGCGCGCACGGAGCACCTTGTAGCCCTGGAAGAGCCCGCAGTCCACGAGCACGCGCGCACCGTCGGACTCGACGAGGTGACGCGACCCGGTGACGGTGTCCGCCGCGCCGAGGAACCGGATGGTCCGCGCGCCCATGGCCTACCCGACGTCGCTGACCACGATGACGGGCCCGGTCGCGCGGAGCAGGAGGTCGTGGCTCACCGAACCGAGGAGGAACCGTGCCATGCCCCCGGCCGTGTGGCTCGCGACGATCACGACGCTCGCGGACTCGGTGGCCTCGGCCAGGATCGCCGCCGCCGCGCCGCGCTCGAGCCGTCCGCTCGGATCGGCCGAGTGCTCGCGGGCGAACGCCATCGCGTCGTCGAGCACGTCGCGACGCATGTCCTCCATGAGCGAGACGTCGCTGAGGTACTCGATGTAGGCCGAGTTCCAGCTCGTCGGGACGAGCCACGCGTGCACGAGTTCGAGCGGCTCGCCGAGTCGCACCGATTCCTCGATCCCGAAGCGGACGGCCTCCTTCGCGCGAGCGGACCCGTCGACGCCGACGACCACGCCGCGGCGCTCCGCCGCCTCCCAGTCGGGCGGGATCACGGCGACCGCGCCGCGACCGCGCCGGCCGGCCAGGCGGGCGCCGAGCGTCCAGGCGGTCTCGTGGCCGCTCTGCGACGCGCCGACGACGACGAGCGCGCCGCCGTCGAGGTAGGCGGCCAGCTCCTTGTCGGGACGGCCGTGGACGGTGAGCGTGTCCACGGTGCGCCCCGGGTGCTCGGTCCGAAGCCGTTCCGCGCGGTCGATGAGCTCGACTCGGGCCTCCGGGAGGTCGCCGGTCGCACGCAGGTACTCGCTCGACGTGTCGGCGCCGGGCACCGTGTGCACGATCAGCAGCGGCGCCGCGTCGCCGCGCGCCGCGGCCCACCTCAGCGCTGCCTCGGAGTTCGGGGAGGCGTCCCACCCGACGACGACCTGCGTGAACACGTCCGATCACCTCTTCGTGGCTCTGCCGACTGCGTGCCCCCAGCCTCGCCGAGCACCGTCGCGGCCTCCGGGCCGAAGGTCACTCGGCCGGGCCTCAGCGCCCGCGGTGGTCGACGAACGACATCCGGGGGCCTCGCCGCGGACGCCCGTGCAGCCCCGCCGCCATCATCAGCCGGATCACCCGGTAGCGCTGGCCGGCCCAGGGCGCGAGCGCCTCGAGCATCCCGTCGTCGGTGAGGTCGCGGCCGAACAGCGCGTGGCCGACGTAGTTCGCCAGGTGGTAGTCGCCGACCGACACGGCGTCGGGGTCGCCGAGCGCGCGCTGCGCGACCTCGGCGGCGGTCCACGCGCCGACGCCCGGGAACAGCGTCAGCCGGGCGGCGGCATCGGCGTGCGAGAGGTCGGCCGCCTCCTCGACGCGGGCGGCGCGAGCGGCGACGCGCTGGATCGCGGCCGCGCGCTTCGGGTCGACCCCCGCCCGGTGCCACTCCCAGACCGGGACGGCGCGCCATCCGTCGGCCGAGGGCGCGACCCGCATCGGCCGGGGCACCGGACCGGGTGCGACCGTGCCGAACGCCAGGACCAGGCGGCGCCACGACGCGTGCGCCTGCAGGGTGATCACCTTCTGCTCGAGGATGGCCGGCACGAGCGACTCCAGCACGCGCGCGGTGCGCGGCACGCGCAGGCCGGGGTTGCGCCGGTGCGCGGCGTCGAGCTCCTCGACCCCGGTGCGGAAGCCCGTCGTGTCGTCGCGCTCGCCGAGCATCGACGGGGCGAGGGCGATCGCGGCCGCCGCACCCGCCCCCCACGCCTCGACGCGGACCAGGTCGACGTCGCGCTGCACGATGCGCAGCGTCGCCGGCCCCGCGTCGGTCAGCGTCGCCCGCCAGACCGCACCGTCGGGCGTGCGCGTGAACGTCGGGTCGCCGGGACCGCGTCGCAGCACGCCGAGCGTCTGCGCGACGTCGGTCTCGTGCGGGGCGCGCCAGTCGAGCGCGAGGTCGGGACTCACCCCTCCAGTGTGCGCCCCGCCACCGTCGCCGTTCGAACGGCTGCCGGAGTCGCGGCGCGGGCGGTTGTCGCCGCACGCCCCCGATGGGATCATCCGGATGTGGCGAAGTTCACCGCGCTGCTGCTTCCGAGCCTGCAGCGCAACCCGCTGACCGACCTGCTCGACCAGCTCGACCTCGGGTCGGGCGATCGGGTGGGCAAGCGCAGCGGCTTCGTGATCATGCTCGTGCTGTCGGGCATCATCGCGGCGGCCGGCGTGCTGCTCGACTCGACGGCCACCGTGATCGGGGCCATGATCATCGCGCCGCTCGGCACGCCGATCCTCGGCATCGCCGCGGGCATCGTCACCGGTCGCGCGCGGCTCGTCGTGGCATCCGTCGTCTGGGTCGCGGGCGCCGTGGGCGCCGTCATCCTCATCGGCGCCGCGTTCTCGATCGTGCTGCCGTCGGGCGCGAACCTCAGCGCCAACGCCCAGATCGCCGGGCGGACCTCCCCGCAGCTGATGGACCTCGTCGCCGCGCTCGCCACCGGCGTCGCGGGCGCCTTCGCGATGAGCCGCAAGGACCTCAGCGCGGTGCTGCCCGGCGTCGCGATCGCGATCTCGCTGGTCCCGCCGCTCGCCGTCGTCGGCGTCACGCTCGGCCAGGGGGACTTCGACGGAGCCATCGGCGCGTTCCTGCTGTTCTTCTCGAACGTGGTCTCGCTCATCATCGCCGGGGCGATCGTGTTCACGCTCGCGGGCTACTCGCGGGACGCGCTCGCGCAGCCCGGGCGGCGTCGGCGCGCGTACTCGATCATCTCGGTGCTCACCGTGCTGACCGTGATCCCGCTCGGCCTGAACACGCTCGTCATCGTGGCCCAGGCCACGTGGACGGCCCGGATCCAGACCGCCGCGTCCGCGTGGATCGCCGACGGGGAGGGCGAGATCGACGGCATCACCTGGAAGAGCCTCGTCGCGCGCATCTCGGTCCAGGCGCCCGGGGGGCGGATCCCGCCGGTCTCGGAACTGCGCGACGCGCTCGAGTCGGAGGTGCCCTCGATCGTCGCCGTCGAGGTGGATGTCACCGACGCCGTCGTGCACCCCGTCATCGAACGGGACTGACGCCCGGTCGCCACCGCCGACCCGCGAGCGCTGATCCGCGAGCGCTGATCCGCGAGCGCGTGTACTTCCGCCGAGCGCAATTGCGTTCGCATTCACGTTCGGCGGAAGTACACGCGCTCGGCGGGCCGACCAGCGCGCTCAGCGGCCCCGCCTCTGCGAGGATCGGGGGACCGCCGCACACGAGGAGCACGAATGCACGACCACGACGACGCACCCGCCATGCACCCGGAGACCGTCGCGGTGCACGCCGGCCGGCCGCCGCGCGAGCCCGACGGCCCGATGAGCACGCCCGTGCACCTCGCATCGACGTTCCACGAGGGCGGCCCGACCGCCTACGGACGGTACGGCAATCCGTCGTGGACCGCGTTCGAGGAGGCGCTCGGCGCCCTCGAGGGAGGAGCGTGCGTGGCGTTCGCGTCGGGCATGGGCGCGATCTCGGCGGTCCTCGCGCTCGTCCCGACGGGCGGCGTCGTGGTCGCGCCGCGGCACTCGTACACGGGCACGATCGGCCTGCTCGACGACCTCGTCGCGACCCGCGGCGTCTCGGTCCGGTACGTCGACGTCCGCGATGCCGACGCGGTGGCGGATGCCGCGCAGGGCGCCGACCTCGTCTGGGTCGAGTCGCCCACCAACCCCGCGCTCGAGGTGGCCGACCTCGCCGCGATCGGCCGCGCCGCACGCGCCGCGGGCGCGCTCTACGCGGTCGACAACACCTTCGCGACCCCCCTGCTGCAGCTGCCCCTCGAGTCCGGCGCCGACCTCGTCGTGCACTCGGCGACGAAGTCGATCTCGGGCCACAGCGACGTCGTCATGGGCGCGGTGATCGCGCGCGACGCCGACCTGCGCGACCGCATCGCGACGCGCCGCAGCCTCGGCGGCGCCATCCCGGGCCCGCTCGACGCGTTCCTCGCACTCCGCGGGCTGCGCACCCTGCCCGTTCGACTGGAGCGCGCGCAGGCGAACGCGCGCGAGCTCGCCGCCCGCTTCGCGAACCACCCGGCGCTCGACGAGGTCCGCTATCCGGGCTTCGGCACGATCATCTCGATCGTCGTCGCGGGCGGGGCGGATGCCGCGGAGCGCGTCGCGGCCTCCACCCGCGTGTGGGTGCACTCGACGAGCCTCGGCGGCGTGGAGTCGCAGCTCGAGCGCCGCCGCCGCTGGCCCGCCGAGGCGGACACCATCCCCGACGGCCTCGTCCGCCTCTCGGTCGGCCTCGAGCACGTCGACGACCTCGCCCGCGACCTCGAGCAGGCGCTCGGGCACGCGGCCGACCCGGGCGACGGCGCGGACGGTGCGCGGGCGAGGACGGCCCCGCCCGCGGCATCCGGTCACTGACCACGGCGCGGGCGCCGCGGCATCCGCGTGACCTTCGGCCCACCGCGCACGAGCGGGCGCGGAACATGCTGGTGCCGACCCGGCCCGCGTCGAAGGGGGTGTCGACGATGACCATGCAGGGCATCGCGCGCCGGGTGCTGCTCACCGTGCAGGTCTTCGTCGGGATCACGAGCGTGCTCGGCGGCGCAGCGCTCGTGCTCGGCGGGGTGATCGACCTCAGCGGGACCGCGCTCGCCATCCCGCGCGACGTCCTCGAGGGCTCGCCGTTCACCTCGTTCGTGATCCCGGGCCTGGCGCTCGCGATCGTGGTCGGGGGCACGCACCTGCTCGCGTTCGCGATGCTCGCGCGGCGCATGCGGTGGGCCATGGTCGCGTCGGCCGTGGCCGGCTTCGGCATGCTCGTCTGGGTCTTCGTCCAGATGGTGTTCATCCCGTTCAGCCCCCTGCAGTCGGTCTACTTCGGCCTCGGGCTCCTCGAGCTCGCGGCGACGCTCGTGCAGCTCGACATCCTGCACCCGTGGGCGCACGCCACGGTGCACCGCGAGCACGCGTCCGAAGCCGGCGCCGAGCGCCCGACCTGAGCCGCATCGGCGGCGCTTCCGCCGCCTCGTGATCCGTGCCATGGTGGGGACCAGGGGCACCTGCTGCCGGACACGAGATGAGGTCGTCATGACCCGGATGCCGCGGAACGGAGTGTTCGCCGGGCGCCGGGCCCGCGCCGGCGCCTCGTTCCTCGCGGTCGCGGTCGTGCTCGCGGCGACGAGCGTGTCGGTCGACCTCGCCGTCCCCGGGTTCGCCTCCGCCGTCCAGCGCTCGGTCGTGGGCACGCTGTCCGACGTCGTCGAGGTCGTCGCCGTGTGGGGCGCGCTCCCGCTCGGGCTCCTGCTCCTCCTCACCGCGGGCGAGCCGCGGGCCTGGCGCGGCTGGGCGGCCGTGGTCGCGGCGGTCGCCGCGCCGATCGCGGTCCAGTTCACGGGCGTCGGCGACTCGCCATTCCTGATCCTGCTCGCCCTCGCGGCCGCCGTCGGCGGGTATGCGCTCATCGCGCTCGGCCTGTCCGAGCGGCGCGGCGATCCGGGTCGTCCCGAGTCCGTCGCGGTGGCGGTGGCGGTCCTCGCCGCTGCCGAGCTCGCGGTGGTCGCGCTCGGCGCACTGCACCTCCTCGTGTGGAACCCGATGGCGGCCGTGCCGGAACTCTCGCTCGCGCAGATCTACGGGATCCTCGTCGAGCGGTACGGGGTGGTCGACGGCGGACCGTTCGTGTGGGCGTTCGGCGCCACGCTCGCCACGGTCGCCGGGTCGATCGTGGCGATCCAGGGCGCCCGACGAGGGATCGTGTCCACCCACGACGTGGTGACGGTCGGACTGCTCCTCATCCACGCGACGACGTTCTTCCTCTGGTGGGCGGGGTTCGCGCTCGGGCTGAACCTCGCGGACGCGTTCGCGACCGTCGGCGGCGACGTCTCGTCGGTCGGCTCGCTGCTCGCGCTCGTCGGGGCCTCCTGCCTCGCCGCGGCGATCCTCCTCCAGCTGCGTCGCGCCCCCGTGCGCGACGACGACCCGGCCGCGAACCCCGGCGGGATCGAGGACGCGCCGGCGGCCGTGACCCCCTAGCGTGGTGTCATGGCTGCACGCAGCGACGATGCCGTGGTCCTCGAGGTCGGTGGCCACGAGGTACGAGTGTCCCACCCGGGCCGGGTCGTGTTCCCCGAGCCGGGCCTGACGAAGCTCGACCTCGTCGAGTACTACCTCGCCGTCGCGGACGGCGCGCTGCGCGGCGCCGGCGGACGCCCGATGGTCCTCAAGCGGTTCGTGAAGGGCATCGGCGCCGAGCCGTTCTTCCAGAAGCGCGTGCCCGAGAACCACCCCGACTTCATCGACACGGCCACGCTGCAGTACGCGCGCGGCACCTCGGCCGAGGAGGCGGTGGTGCGGGACGCCGCCGGCCTCGCGTGGGTCGTGAACCTCGGATGCCTCGACCTCAACCCGCATCCCGTGCGCGCCGAGGACCTCGACCACCCCGACGAGCTGCGCGTCGACCTCGACCCCATGCCCGGCGTCGACTGGTCGCAGATCGTGGACGTCGCGATGGTCGCGCGAGACGTGCTCGAGGACCACGGACTCGTCGGCTGGCCGAAGACGTCGGGCTCGCGCGGCATCCACCTGCTCGTGCGCATCGAACCGCGGTGGGACTTCCGGGCGGTGCGGCTCGCGGCCGAGTCCCTGGCGCGCGAGGTCGAGCGGCGCGCGCCGGGCCTCGCGTCGGCGCGGTGGTGGAAGGAGGAGCGCGGGGAGAGCGTCTTCGTCGACTTCAACCAGAACGCGAAGGATCGCACCGTGGCATCCGCCTACTCGGTGCGCCCGCTGCCGGACGCCCGGGTGTCGACGCCGCTCGACTGGGACGAGGTCCGCTCACGGCGGCCCGCGGAGTTCACCGTCGCGACGGTGCTCGAGCGCTTCGGCGAGCGCGGCGACCCGCACGCGGGGATCGACGACGCGGTCGGCTCACTCGACGGCCTGCTGCGGTTGGCGGAGGAGCTCGGCCCGGCCGAGAAGGCGCCGCGGGGCGCATCCCGCGGCGACGGATCCGGCCGCCGCGTCTCGACGATGCCGCTCATCGAGGTCGCCCGCACCGAGACGAAGCCCGAGGCGCTCGACGCGCTCGACCGGTGGAAGGCGGCGAACCCGGAGGTGGTGCCGCACCTGACGCCGGCCGACGTGCTCGTCGACGGCATGCGCGGGTCGAGCTCGCTCTGGTATCGGGTGCGGGTGAACCTGCAGCACGTGCCCGAGGCCGGGCGACCCGAGCAGGGTCCGCTGCTCGCGGACTACGACCCGTGGGCCGGGCGGTGGCCGGGCGGGTCCGGCGATGGCGGCGGCAGCGGTGGCAGCGTCGACGGCGACGGGGTCGACTGAGCCCCGAGCCGACGGCCGATCAGCCGGCCCGCGGCGCGAAGGCCGAATGCAGCAGCTCCCAGGCCCGATCGGCGGTCGCGGCGCGCTCGGCCGGCTCGGTCCGCGCCACGAGGCCGGCGAGCATCGAGATCGCGAGCAGCACGTCCTCGACGTCGACGTGCGCGCCGAACCGGCCGGCGGCCCGTTCGTGCTCGACCGCGGCCACGGCGATGTCCCGCACGCGTGCGCCGAGGCGCTCGACGCGGGGGTCGTGCGGGTGCGCGGTGATGAGGTCGATCAGCGCCGTGGAGACGATCGCCTGCGCGATCACGCCCTGGAGCAGGGCGTCGAGTCCGGCGTCGGGCGGGGCGACGGCGGCCTCGAGCTCGTCGAGGTTCTCCTCGTAGACGGCGACCGCGAGCGAGAGCCGGTCGGGGAAGTGCCGGTAGAGGCTCCCCTGCCCGACGCCGGCCCGCTTGGCGATCGCGCTGAAGGGCGCCGAGAGGCCGTCGGCGGCGAAGATCTCGCGCGCCGCCGCGAGGAGGGCGCGCCGGTTCGCCGGCCCCGCGCTCGGGCCGAGGTTCGGCTTGCGCGGTTTGGGACCTTCTCCCTGTCGACGCTCGGACATGGGTGCTAGGTTACTACCGGACAGAGTTGTCCGGTGTCCTCCGAGGACACGGACCGAGAGAAACAGAAGGAACCCCTCATGAGCCCCAGCAAGCCCCTCACCGGCGACTCCTCGATCAAGACCTGGCTCGAGGACCCCGTCGGCGGGCCCATCATCCGCGACCTCCTCTCGCAGGCCGGACAGGACCCCGACGTCCTCCGCCCGGTCCACCGCCTCGCGCTCAAGCGCCTCATCAAGCTCAGCAAGGGCTCGTTCTCGCAGGAGATGGTCGACCAGCTCGTCGCGCGTGCCGCGGCGGGCGACGTCCCCGCCGGTGCCGCCGCGGCATCCGCCCCCGAGGCCGCCGCCCCCGAGGCGCCGGCCGCCGACGAGGTCGACGCCGTCGAGCGCCCCGAGTGGGTCGAGCGCATCGACCAGGGCCGCTTCACCGGCAAGACCGTCATCGTCACGGGCGCCGGCTCGGGCATCGGACGGGCCACCGCCTCGCGCATCGTCCGCGAGGGCGGCAAGGTCGTCGCGGTCGACGTCTCGCAGGAGCGCCTCGACGACTTCAGCGCCGAGCACGACGGCGCCGAGGTCGTGACGCTCGTCGCCGACATCACCGACGACGCGAAGATCGCCGAGATCATCGCGGCAGCGGGCGGCCGCATCGACGGCCTCGCCAACATCGCCGGGATCATGGACGACATGACACCGATCGGCGAGCTCACCGACGCCGTGTGGGAGCGGGTCATGCGCGTGAACGTCGACGGCACCATGAAGCTCATGCGCGCGGTCGTGCCCGGCATGCTCGCGCAGGGCTACGGCTCGATCGTGAACACCGCCTCCGAGGCCGCGCTCCGCGGCTCCGCCGCCGGCGTCGCCTACACGGCCTCGAAGCACGCCGTGGTCGGCCTCACCAAGTCGACCGCGTTCATGTACGGCCCGAGCGGCCTGCGCGTGAACGCCGTCGCCCCCGGCCCGACCATCACCAACATCGAGGCGACCTTCGCCTCGCCGCTCGGTGCGCAGCGCGTCCGCCAGGCCATGGCGGTGCTGCCGGATGCCGCGGAGGCCGAGGCCCTCGCCGCGTCGATCACCTTCCTGCTCTCGGACGACGGCGTGAACATCAACGGCGTCGTGCTGGCGTCGGACGGCGGCTGGTCGGCCGCCTGACCCCTTCGGTGGTCGAGTAGCACGCGAAGCGCCCGTACCGAGACCTCGCACGCGGTCTCGATGCGCGCCTGCGGCGCTCCTCGACCACCGGAACGACTCGACCACCGACGGCGGCCCCGTGACAGCATGGAGCGATGGGCACCAGCGCGAAGCGGATCCTGTTCATCGGCGGCAGCGGCGTCATCAGCTCGGCCTGCGTGAGACGCGCGGTCGAGGTCGGGCACGACGTGACCGTGCTGAACCGCGGGGGCTCGTCGGGCCTGCGCCCGCTGCCCGCCGACGTGCGGCAGGTCGTCGGAGACATCCGTCGCCCCGACACGATGCGCGCCGCGCTCGGCCGCGGCACCGGCGACCCACTGGAGTTCGACGTCGTCTGCGAGTTCCTCGCCTTCACGCCCGAGCACGTGCAGGCCGACCTCGACCTCTTCGAGGGGCGGATCGGGCAGTACGTCTTCATCAGCTCGGCGTCGGCGTACCAGACGCCGCCGAGCCGACTGCCGGTCACCGAGTCCACGCCGCTCGTCAATCCCGAGTGGCAGTACTCGCGCGACAAGATCGCGTGCGAGCAGCTGCTCGTCGACGCCGTGCGCGACCGCGCGTTCCCCGCGACGATCGTCCGCCCGTCGCACACCTACGACGCCACCCTCATCCCGACGCTCGGGCACTGGACGGACCTTGCGCGCATGCGCGCCGGACGCCCCGTGGTCGTGCACGGCGACGGCACGAGCCTCTGGACGATCACCCACCACGACGACTTCGCCGTCGCGTTCGTCGGCCTGCTCGGCAACCCCATGGCCGTCGGCGACGCCTTCCACATCACGGGCGACCACGCCCCGACCTGGAACCAGATCTACCGCCGGCTCGCCGACGCGGCCGGCGTGCCCGACGCCGAGCTCGTGCACGTGGCATCCGAGACCATCGCCGCCGTCCACCCCGACTGGGGACCCGGACTGCTCGGCGACAAGGCGCACTCGATGGTCTTCGACAACGCGAAGGTGAAGGCGCTCGTGCCGGAGTTCCGCACCACCATCACGTTCGACGAGGGCGCGCGCCGCATCGTCGACTTCCACGACGCGAACCCCGGGCTCCAGGTCGTCGACCGAGTGGCGGATGCCGCGTTCGAGCGGATCCTCGCACTCCCCCGCCGATGAGGTGTGAGCTTCCTGCGACCCCGTTCCGCCGCCCGCGCCCGCGGGTCTAGCCTGAGGGCACGCGGCCGCCCGACCGCCGGGACGGCCCGCCGGAGGAGGATGCCATGACCAGCTTCGTCGACCCGCTCGAGGGCCCGTTCAGCCGTGGCCAGGAGGCCGAGATCGAGTTCGAGGAGGAGCTCGAGGCCGAGGGCCTCGGCGAGGACGAGGTCGAGGTCGTCATGGAGGACGTCGCCGACCCCGAGGACGACGAGGAGGAGTTCGGCGGGCGCTGAGCGACCCGCCGAACCCGACGGCGCGGCGGCTACGCGATCCCGCCGCCGTCGATGACGAGCGCCGATCCGGTGACGTAGCTCGACTCGTCGCTCGCGAGCCACACGACCGCCGACGCGATCTCATGCGGTTCGCCCATGCGCCGCAGCGGCCGGTCGGCGGCCTCGGCGAGGAACGCGTCGGCGTCCTGGCCGAGCTGGCCGGCCTCGTCGCGCAGCATCCCGGTGTTCACGTCGCCGGGGTTGACCGAGTTCACCCGGATGCCCTGCGGCCCGTGGTCGATCGCGAGCGCGCGGGTCATGTTCACGACGGCGCCCTTCGACGCGCAGTACGAGATCGCCTGCCCGCCGCCCTTCAGGCCCCAGCCCGATCCGGTGTTGACGATCGAGCCGCCGCCGGCGGCGGCCATGACCGGGACGACGTGCTTGCACATGAGGAAGATCGAACGCACGTTCACGCCGAAGACCCGGTCCCACTCCTCGACGGTCGTCTCGACCGCGGTGGTGCGGCGGATGATGCCGGCGTTGTTGAAGACGACGTCCACGCCGCCGAACTCGGCGACGGTCGTGGCGACGACCCGCTCGATGTCGGGCTCGATCGACACGTCGGCCCGGACGGCGATCGCGGTGAAGCCCGCATCGCGGATCTCGGCGGCGACGGCCTCGGCCGCCTCGCCGTCCAGGTCGACGACGGCGACCGCGGCCCCCTCGGCCGCCAGGGCCTTCGCGGTCGCGCGGCCGATGCCGCCCGCTCCGCCGGTGACGATGGCCTTCTTCTGCTCAAGGCGCATGGACTGCTCCCTCGTTCTCTGGTGCGTGGACTGGATAGATGCTGGTGGTGGATGGTCCGGTGACGACGTGCGCGAAGCCGGCGAGCCGCGCGTCGACACCTGCATCGCCGGTGTCGACGAGGAGCGGACGGCCGCCGAGGTCGATGAGCTTCTGCTCCGGGGCGACGACCATCACGGGATCGTCGCCGATCGCCTCGACGACGCGGGCCGAGAGCTGTTGGTTGCCGCGGCCGAGGAGGAAACCCTGCCCGCCGATGATCGAGACGACCGCCCGGGCGGGGCCATGGGCGACCTCGGCGAGCAGCTCCTGCTCGCTCGCTCCGGCGACGACGACACGACCGTCGAGCACGACGTCGACGCCCAACGGGGTCTTCTCGACGCCGAGCTCGCGCGCGACCTCGGCCATGGTGCCGCCGGGTCCGAGCAGGTAGCGGATGCCGGGCCGCAGGCGCGTGGCTGCACCGCGGGCCGCGAGCCGCACCGCGGCCTGCTCGTCGGCGGGCGTCGCGGCCTTCCGGGCCTGGGTCCGTCCGGCGCGGTAGGGCACGCGGAGCGTGCCGAACAGGCGGGGTTCGACGCGGGCCCGGCGCAGCTGCTCCTCGTCGACGTCGAGCACCTCGCGTTCGGCCGTGGGCAGTCCGCGCTCGTCGAGCCAGGCGGCCGCGAGGGCGCCGGCCGCGCTCGGGCCGACCGCGAAGGCCGGCGAGTACATCTTGACGCCGGCCGGGATGCCGAGCGCGACCGCCGACGACGGCAGGCCCGCCGCGACATCCCGTGCCGTGCCGTCGCCGCCGGCGAAGAGGACGAGCTCGACGCCGACGTCGGCGAGCGCCCGGGCCGCGTCCGTCGTGTCCGTCGGCGACGTCGGGCTCCGCTGGTGCCACACCACGATCGGCCTGAGGCCGGCCGCGCGCACGGCGTCCTCCCCCATCGGACCCGCCGCGGTGACGACGTGCTCGTCGGGCCGCGACGCCGCGACGACCGCGAGGGCCGCCGCCGCGCGTCCGGCCGCACGGGATCGAGCGCCGCGCTCGCCCGCGCGCCGCTGCACGTCCGCACCGTCGCTGCCGGCGAGCCCGGCGGGCCCGCCGATCCCGGCGACGGGGTTCACGATGAGGCCGATCACGTCAGGCCCCGACGGCGTCCGGGTACTTGCGGCGGTACGCCCGCCAGGTGATCGCCCAGCGCTCGGGGTCGTCGAGGTCGTCGTGGTGCGTGTGGTGCACGGTCTGGTTGTGCGGCGCGGTGCGCACGACCTCCGGCGTCTCGCGCGCCTCGCGCGCGACCTCGGCGAGGACGTCGGCGTACTCGTCGAGCTCGGCCTTCGAGTACGACTCGGTCGGCTCGAGCGTGAACGGCTGCGGCACCACGTACGGGTGGTGGCTCGTCCAGTAGTGCATGCCGAAGTCGCTCGCGCGGATGCCGATCTCCTCCGAGCTGATGCCCGTCTCCTCGAACAGCTCCTGCCAGGAGTAGCGGACCTGCTCGATGCGGCGGCGGCCGGTCGCGTACGGCGCCGACGCGCCCGGGATCTCGAGGATCCGCTTCATGAGGTAGTTGTTGTTCAGCACCGCGGTCTCGGCGACGGCACGGAGACCCTCGGCGCCGAGGGCCATGATCCAGGCGTAGGCGCGGACGATGTTCGGCACGACGCCGTGGAACGGCCCGATCGCGCCGATCGAGCGCGGTCCGCCCTCCTCCACGCGGTACCGATCGCCGTCGCGCACGACGCGCGGCCCGGGCAGGAACGGCGCGAGTGCGGCGCTGACGCCGTTCGCCCCGGTGCCCGGTCCGCCGGATCCGTGCGGGGTGCCGAACGTCTTGTGCACGTTGAAGTGGCAGACGTCGAAGCCCGCGTCGCGGGCGCGGGTGATGCCGAGGATGCCGTTCGCGTTCGCCTGGTCGTACGAGGCGAGGGCGCCGACGGCGTGCGCGGCATCCACCCATTCCCGGATCGCCGGGTTGTAGATGCCGGTGTCCTCGGGGTTCGTGACCATGATCGCCGCGGTGCGGGGCGAGAGCGCGCGCTTCAGCGCGGCGAGGTCGGGGTACCCGTCGGCGTCGGGATGCAGCGTGATGACGTCGTACCCGGCGGCCTTCGCCGCGGCGGCGTTCGAGGGGTGGCTGAAGATCGTCGTGATGACCTCGCGGCGCTGCGCCCCCTCGCCGTTGGCCTCGTGGTACGCGCGGATCATGGCGATGTTCGCCCAGATCGCCGCGGAGCCGCCCTGGGTGTGCAGGGAGACCTCCTCCATGCCGGAGATCTCGGCGAGCATGCGCTCGGTGCGCCAGATGATCTCGAGCGCGCCCTGCGCGTCGGCCGGGTCCTGGAGCGGGTGCATGGCCGAGAGCTTCGGCGTGCTGATCAGCTGCTCGTTGACCTTCGGCGCGTACTTCATGGTGCAGGTGCCCTGGCCCACGTCGACGTTGAGGTCGGCGCCGAGGTTCTCCTGCGAGAGGCGCAGGTAGTGCTTCAGCACGCGCATCTGGCCCATCTCGGGGAGTGCGGGCGGGGTCCGGCGGGCGAGGCCCTCGGGCAGGGTCGCGACGACGTCGCCGACCGTGTCGCGGACGCCCGGTTCGACCGCGGTGACGAGCACGCCGCGCTCGCCCGGCGTCGACAGCTCGAAGATGACGGGCTCGTCCCAGCGCGCCTGGTGGAAGCGGCGGTGTGCGGGCTTGGGGGCGATGGGCAGGCTCATGCGCGGTGCTCCTCGGGGGTCGCGACGGTGTCGAGGGTGGCTGCGGCCTCGGCGGCGGATGCCGCGACCAGGCCGGTGACGGCGGCGGCGAGCCGGTCGATGTCCCGCTGCGAGGTCAGCTCGGTGACGCACACGACGAGCTCGTGCTCGCCCGCGGGGACGCCCGGCTCGATGCCCTCGGCGCGAAGCGCGTCGACGACGCCAGACGCGGTCAGGCCGGCGCCGGCGACGTCGATCGCGAACTCCCGCAGGTGCACGGCGCCGTCGGTGAGGCGGATGCCGGGGATGGCGCCGAGGGCGCGCTGCGCGTACGCGGTGCGGGCGAGCAGCACCTCGCCGAGGTCGCGCATGCCCTGCGGTCCCATGAGCGCGAGGTGCACGCCCGCGGCGATGCCCCACAGCGCGGCCGCGGTGCCGACCCACTCCTTGCCCTCCTCGCGGTGGGCGAACGAGGTGCGGTCGTAGGCGACGTCGCCGAAGCCCACCTCGCCCGGCACGTCGGTCGTGGCGAGGCCGAAGAGGCGCGAGGGCATCTCCATCACGAAACGCGGGTCGTCGTGCACCGCGATGAACCCGCCGTGCGCGCCGCCGTACCACTGGTGCAGGCCGAGCGACTGGATGTCGCCGCAGACGATGTCGGCGCCCTGCTCGGCGGGCGGCGTGAGCACGCCGTACCCGACGGGGTCCGTGCCGACGACGAGGATCGCGCCGACGGCGTGGGCGGCGTCGGCGATCGCCTGGAGCCGGTGCTCGACCGCGCCCGTGCGGCTCGGCGTCTCGATCCAGACGGCGGCGACGTCGCCACCGAGCCGGTCGGTGATGCCGGCGACATCCGCCGTGCCGTCGACGGGCGGGACGGTCTCGAGGTCGAGGTGCACGCGCACGTAGTCGCGCACCTTCGAGAGCTTCGCGGGCAGCACGTCGCTCGCGACGAGCACGCGGCGCCGGCCGGTCATGCGGCCGGCCATCGCGAGCGCGGTCCCCGTCGCCTGGAACCCGTCGTAGGTCGGGACGTTGACGACGTCCATCGCGAGCAGCTCGCCCATGAGCGACTGGTACTGCCAGAGGGCCTGGAAGCGGCCGTGGTCCTCGTACGGCTCGCCCGCGTAGGCGGTGAGGAACTCGCTGCGGCCGATGACCTCGTCGACGACGGCGGGGACGTGGTGCGCGTACGTCCCCTGGCCGAGGAAGCTCAGCCGTTCGGTCGTCGGCACGTTCCGGGCGAGGAGCCCCGACACGTGCCGAGCCAGGTCCTGCTCGGCGACGAGCGGCTCGGGCAGGTCGAGCGCGCGGCCGAGGCGGAGGTCCGCCGGGACGTCGGCGTAGAACTCCTCGACGGATGCCGCGCCGACGGCGGCGAGCATCTCGGCGCGCACCTCGGGCGCGGTGTTGGGGATGTACGGATGCACGAAGGGTTCGCTCATGGGTGGTGCCTTCAGTCGGTGGTCTCGGACAGGGTGACGAACGGGGGCTCGGCCGCACGCGGGGTCGCCAGCACGGCGACGCCGAGCGGGGCCAGCACGAGGCGGCCGGTGGTGGCGTCGCCGCCGAGCAGGTCCTCGGCGCCCTCGGGCACGTCGACGGCGACCTCGCGTGCGCCGTGGTTCAGCACGAAGGTGTAGTCGGTCTCGTCGTCGGCGCGTGTGACCGCCTCGACGTCGGGGTCGATGCGGGTGCGCGCGGGCAGGCCGGCGTCGGCCAGGGCGCGACGCATGACGGCGACGAGTCCCCCTTCGGCGAGCGCCGCGCTCACGTACCATGCGACACCCGCGCCGTGCGCACGGCGGGTCACCGCGGGCCGGCCGGCGAGCACGCCGGTCGCGTAGCGGGCGACGACGGATGCCTCGCCGGAGGCTTCGATCCACTCGGACCAGACGGGTGCGTCGAAGCGCTCCCCGTCGAGCTCGACCAGCTCGGCCGCGCCGTCGGGCACGGGCCACGGTTCGTCGACCTCGATGCCGAGCAGGCCGCGGAGCGGCCCGGGGGCGCCGCCGGGGTGGACCTTCTCGGTCGCGTCGACGACGCCCGAGAACGGCCCGACGACGACGCTGCCGCCGGAGGCGACGAACGCCTCGAGCGCGGCCGCCTGCGCGGCATCCGCGATGTAGAGGTTCGGAACGACCACGAGGTCGTAGCCGTGGAACGGCCCGGTCGCCCGCACGGTGTCGACGGCGTGCCCGAGCGCGTGCAGGGCGGCGTGCCAGGCGCGGGCCTGCGCGAGCCATCCGAGGCGCTGCGAGGGCAGGGACTCGGTCGCGCTCGATCCCCACCAGGAGTCCCAGTCGACGACGAGCGCGACACGGCTGCGCACGCGGGTGCCCTTCACGGGCGCGAGCCGCTGGAGTTCCCGCCCGAACGCCGCGGTCTCGCGGAACGTGCGCGACTGCTCGCCGCGGTGGCCGAGCATCGCGGAGTGGAACTTCTCCTGCCCGTACCGGGCCTGGCGCCACTGGAAGAACATCGCGCCGTCGGAGCCGTGCGCGACGGCCTGGAGGCTGTCGATCCGCATGCGGCCCGGCGCCTTCGGCACGTTCACGTCGCGCCAGCTCACGGCGCTCGCGGCCTGCTCGAGCAGCAGCCACGGCCGCCCGCCCTTCAGCGAGCGCATGAGGCCGTAGTTCAGGGCGGCGGGAACGTGCGCCCGGGGGTCGGCGGGGTCGGGGTAGGCGTCGTCGGTGACGAGGTCCTCGATCTCGGCGAAGCGCCAGTAGTCGAGGTCGCGCAGCAGGCTCATGAAGTTCGTCGTCACCGGAAGGTCGGGCGTGACCTCGCGGAGCACGTCGACCTCGATGCGGAACAGCTCGAGCAGCGCGTCGGAGGAGAACCGCTCGAAGTCGAGCAGCTGGGTCGGGTTGACGGGCCCGGTCGCGCGCCGGGGCGGCTCGATCTGCTCCCACGCGGTGTAGCGCTGGCCCCACACGTTGACGCCCCACGCCTCGTTGAGCCCGTCGAGGTCGCCGTAGCGATCCTCGAGCCAGCGCCGGAAGTGCGCGGCCGACTCGGGGCACCAGCAGCGTGCGACGTGGTCGCCGTACTCGTTCGACACGTGCCAGAGCACGACCGCCGGGTGCTCGCCGTAGCGGTCGGCCATCGCGCGTGCCATGCGGGCGACGTTCGCGCGCCAGACCGGCGAGCTCGGGCAGTACGCCTGTCGCGAGCCGAATTCGAGCCGCCGGCCGTCCGAGTCCGACGGGAGCATCTCGGGGTGGCTGCGCACGAGCCAGGCGGGCGGGGTCGCGGTCGCGGTCGCGAGGTCGATGCGGATGCCTCCGGCCCAGAGCACCTCGATGACCCGGTCGAGCCAGGCCCAGTCGTACACGCCGGGCGCGACCTCGAGCTGCGGCCACGAGAACACGGGGAGGCTGACGAGGTTGACGCCCGCCTCGCGCATCAGCCGGACGTCCTCGTGCCAGACCTCCTCCGGCCACTGGTCGGGGTTGTAGTCGCCGCCGTAGGCGAGCGCGTCGAGGCGAAGGGGCCTCGTCATCGCGTTCGTCACGTCGTGTCCTCTCGTTCGGGGTGGTCAGATCGCCCTGCGCACTGTATTTTGTATACAGACACGTTATGCCGCGAGTCGAATCGGGTCAACCCCTAGGCTTACGGCGTCGGCCGACCGGCTGGAGGATGGATGGCGATCGAACGCAAGAACCTGCGTTCCCAGGTGCGAGAAGAGCTGCTCGCCCGCATGCGCGCGGGGCTGGTCAGCCCCGGCGAGGGCATCAACGAGGTGCAGCTCGCGGCCGAGCTCGGCGTCAGCCGCACGCCCCTGCGCGAAGCGTTGATCGCCCTCGAGAGCGAGGGGCAGATCACGAGCGAGAACGGCAAGGGATTCCGATTCGTGCCGCTCTCGGCGACCGAGTTCGAGGAGCTCGCGCCAGTCATGGCCGCGCTCGAATCGCTCGCGCTCGAGCTCAGCCCGCGCGACGAGCTCCGCGACATCGGTCGCCGGCTCTCCGAGCTCGCCGCCGACTTCCACCAGGAGGTCGTCGAGCACGCGCTGGTCGTCACGAAGGACGACGAGTGGCACGCGATCATGCTCTCCGCGTGCCCGAACCGCCGCCTGCTCGAGACCATCGAGGCGACGCGCGGAGCGTTCCACCGCTACGAGTCGCTCCTCGTCCCGAACGACGTCATGATCGAGCGCGTCGCGGCCGAGCACGCCGAGATCGCCCGCCACCTCGCCGACGGCGACGTCGCCGCGGCATCCGTCGCCCTCAAGGCGAACTGGATGAACGGCATGCGCCGCATCCTCGACAACGCGTCGAGCTCCTACTTCAGCGCCTGAGCGCCGCACGTCCGCGCGCATCGTCCCGTCCGATCCCCCGCCGGCACTCAGTCGTCGTCCGACAGCGAGACGGCGAGGTCGATGAACAGCGCCGCGGACCAGCCGAACGCCGTCGTCGCGGTCGGAGCCCGCTCGCCCGTCCGCGGGTCGAAGTACTCGTGCGGGCCGCCGGCGTGCACGACCAGCTCGACGGTGCGCTCGGCGAGCCGCCGGGCCGTCTCGGAACGACCCGAACGGTCGAGCCCCTCGGCCACGAGCGCGTTCGTGTTGACCCACACCGGACCGCGCCACATGCGCTGCGGCGCGTGGTCGGGGTCGGAGGCGGCGACGGTCGGGATCGGCCACGGCGTCGCGAAACGCTCGGGATCCGCGATCGCGTCCACGAGCCGGTCGACGACCCTGAAGGGCAGCATGCCGGTCAGCAGCGGCATGAGCCCGACGACCGTGTCGCTGTCGACCGGGCGACCGGCCGCGAGCGACCGGAATCGCCCTGATCCGTCGTCCCAGAGGCGCGCGAGCATCCGATCGAGCGTGCGCGCCGCGCGATCGCGGTGAGCGGATGCCGCGCCCGCGACCTCCGCGTCGTCGACGCCGAACCGCTCGACGAGCTCCGCGAGCTCGAGGTCCTGTCGCACGAGGTATGCCGCGAGGTCGGGTGTCGTCGTCGGCAGCGGACCGTCGAACACGGGACTGTCGTCGAGCCCCGACGAGTAGGGGTGCCCGTACTCGGGCAGCCCGTCGCCGTCGAGGTCGGAGTGCACGAACCACCAGTCCTGCGACCGACGGATGGTCGCGACCATCCGTCGCGCCCACTCGGCCGTCCCGCCCTCGGCAGGCTCGACCTCGAGCACCTTCGCGAGCGCCCACGCCGCGAGCGGCGGCTTCGTGAGCGGCACGGGCGCGCTCGGGTCGGCGACGGCCGACCCGGCACGACGCAGGTTCTCGCGATCCGATGCGGGCAGGTCGTCGCTCGACGCGAGCACCCCGAGCTCGTGCACGACGTCGGGCAACTGCCCGTCGGCGGTCGGGAAGCGCAGCGCGAGGTCGAGC
This sequence comes from Agromyces luteolus, assembly GCF_009729855.1. Taxonomy (GTDB): domain Bacteria; phylum Actinomycetota; class Actinomycetes; order Actinomycetales; family Microbacteriaceae; genus Agromyces; species Agromyces luteolus. The sequence goes on from NZ_WODA01000002.1 coordinate 336,370, forward strand.
TGCTCGCGCGCGAGCTCGGGGTCGCCGTGCCGCAGCCCGGCCGCGATGAAGTAGGCGTCCCACTGCCACAGCCCGACGTAGCCGATCTTCGACGGCACGACCGCGCGCGCATCGCCGAGCTGCGGCAGCTCCGCGATGTTCGCCCCGAGCACCCACCAGCAGAACGCGGCCATGCCCTGCAGGTCCTCGCGCACCACGGGGCAGCGGGCGAACCAGTCGAGCCAGGTCGCGCGCGTCGACGCGAGGTGCGCGACATGGGCGTCGCCCCGCGCGAACTCGACGCCGCGTTCGGCGTCGACGGTGAGGACGACGGATGCCGCGTGCCGCCCGCCGATCCTGAGCGTCTCGGTCTCCGCCCCCTCGCGCGCCCGCCAGGAGACCACCGCCTCGCGACCGTCGGCGACGCCGACGCTCAGCGCGTGCGGGCCCGCGAACGTCAGGGTGACGGCGCCGTCGCCGAGTTCGACGACGTGCGGCAGCACCCTCGTGACGGCGAGCCGCGCGCCGTCGCGATCGCGCACGACGAGCGCGTCGATCGCCACGCAGTCCTCGAGCGACCGCTCGTACTCGGACGTGTGGACGCGCAACCGATCGCCGTCCCGGAACACCATCAGGCGCGACCGCGGCAGCGTGAACGGCGCCCGGACCAGGTCGAGGTGCTCGCCCGCGCGCGCCGCGGCGGCCGCGGCATCCGCTCGCCCCACGACCCGACGAGGCAGCGTCGACTCGGCCCTCATCGGCCGCCGAGGCCCGACGCGGCCATGCTGTTGAGGATCCGACGCTGACCGATCACGAACGCGACGAGCATCGGGATCGTCGCGAGCGCGGAGGCCGCCATCACGAGGCCGTAGTCGACCGAACCGAACTGGCCGCGGAAGCTCGCGAGCAGGAGCGGAACGGTGAACAGGTCGGGCGAGTTCAGCAGCACGAGCGGGAACAGGAAGCTGTTCCAGACGTCGAGCGCGACGATGATGCTGAGCGCGCCGAGGCCCGGCTTCAGGTTCGGGAGGATGATGCTCCAGAACGTCCTCCAGCGGCCGGCGCCGTCGACGAGCGCGGCCTCCTCGAGTTCCTTCGGCAGGCTCAGCACGAACTGGCGCATAAGGAACACCGCGAACGGGTTCACGAGCATCGCCGGCACGATCAGCGAGAGGTGCGAATCCACCCAGCCGAACTTCGCCATCAGCAGGTAGAAGGGGATGAGCGTGACCTGCTTGGGGATCATCTGGGTCGCGAGGAACACGATGAAGAGGATCCGACTGCCGCGGAACCGGATGCGCGCGAACGCGTACCCGGCCATCGACGCCGTGAGCAGCGTGCCGACGACCGACAGCACGCAGATGTAGATGCTGTTGAGGTACGCCTGCCCGAACGGCACCGCGTTCCACGCGTCGACGTACTTCTCGATCGTCCACGGGTCGGGCCAGAGGCTGAGCGGGTCCTGGAGCAGCTGCGGCAGCGTCTTGAACGAGGTGAGCAGCATCCACAGGAACGGGAACACCATGGCGAGGCCCGCGACGACGAGGGCGACGTGGATGGCCACGCGGCCGAGGGTGCGGCGAGTCCCGCCGCCGGCGGCCCGGCGGCGGGGGCGTTCGAGGTCGGGGCGGCCGACGAGCGTCGACTCGAGGTCTGCGGCGGTCATGCGGAATCGTCCTCGTAGTGCACGAACTTCTTCTGCGCGCCGAACTGGATCGCGGTGATGACCAGGGTCAGCAGCAGCAGGATCACGGAGGCGGCGCTGGACGGTCCGAACTCGAACCGCCCGAAGCCCAGGTCGTAGATGTGGTAGACGATCGTGCGCGTCGCGTTGTCGGGCCCGGCGTTCGCGGTGAGCACGAACACGGTGTCGAACGTCTGCAGCGATGAGATGAACGCGACGATCGAGGAGAAGAACACGATCGGCGAGAGCAGGGGCAGGCGGATGCTCCGGAAGAGCCGCCACGCTCCGGCACCGTCGATGCGGGCCGCCTCGATGACCGAGGGCGAGATGTTCTGCAGCCCGGCCAGGAAGATGATCACGTTGAGGCCGAGCGACGACCAGATCGAGACGATGCAGACCGCGATGAGGGCGAGGCGGGGGTCGCCGAGCCAGTCGGGCGGCGCCACGCCGAACACGGTCGCGATCGCGCCGCTCAGCACTCCGTCGGCGCGGAACAGCTGCTGCCAGATCATGGCCACGGCGACCGTGCTCGTGACGACGGGTGCGAAGAAGAGGATCAGGTACAGCGTCCGGGTGCGCAGCTTCTCCAGCGCGACCGCGACGACCACCGCCAGGCCGAGGCCCACGGGCACCGTGATGAGCGCGATCAGCAGCGTGTTCACGATCGAGCGCAGCAGCAGTTCGTCCTGCAGTTGAGCCGTGAAGTTCTCGAATCCGACCCACTCGAGCTCGGTCAGGCCGTCCCACGATGCGAAGGCGAGCACGAGGCTCGCGACGAACGGCAGGAGGACGAAGAGCGCCATGCCGATGAGCTGCGGGCCGACGAACACGTAGCCCCATCGACGGTCGCGGCGGCGCCAGGCGGCCTCGCGCCGTGGCGCACGGCGCCCCGGGCGAACGGATCCCGGGGCTGCCGCGGCCATCGTGGGTGCGCCACCCGCCGCGGGGTGCGCGGGCGGCGCGGCCGGAGCTCCGGCCGCGCCGCCCGTGGTGATCACCATCTCGGTCTCACTCCGCGGTCTTCTCCGCGACGAGGCCGGCGACCTCGTCGAGGGTCGACTGCGCATCGGACTTGCCCTCGTACAGCTTGAGGAACAGGTCGCTGATGTCGGTCGAGAGACCCGGCACGCGCGCCTCCGGCGCGTAGTCCTCGAAGCCGATGTCGCGCATGTCGAGGAAGGTCTGCGCGTGGGCCGGGTAGCCGTCCTCGAGCACGACCTCGTCGGCACCGGCGATGGAGGGCACCGCGTTGCCGCCGCCGGAGAGGCGGAAGACCTGGCCCTCGGCCGAGAGGAACTCGGTCCAGAACGTGAACGCCGCGTCCGTAGCATCCGTCTTGCCGTTGATGGCGAGGTAGGAGGTGGCGACGCCGGTCGGCGCGGCCTGGCCGTCGGGCGTGGGCCAGCGCACGATGTCGTAGCTGTCCTGCTCGCCGGCGCTCGACACGGTGCCGATCGTGTAACGGCCCTGGGCGAAGAAGCCGGCCTTGTGGGTCACGAACACGCTGTCGGCGCCTGCGCCCTCGGGCATCGTGTCGGCGACGACGAACGTGCCGTCCTGGAAGTAGTCGCCGAGCGTCTCGACCGCGTCGACGGTCGCGGCGTCGTCGTTGCCGACGAACGCGCCCGACTCGTCGTAGGCGGTGCCGCCCTGGGCCGAGATCCAGCTGTAGTGCGTCGCCCAGTAGTTCCAGAACATCGAGCCGACGAGACCGGCCTCGGCGAGCGCGTCGTTCATCTCGAGGTACTTCTCGGTGGTCCACTCGCCGTTCTCGGCGAGGGTCGCCGGGTCCTCGGTGATGCCCGCCGCCTCGAGGGCCTGCGTGTCGTACCAGAGCACGTCGGGGTTCGAGTCGTTCGGCGCGGCGTAGATCTCGCCGTCGGTCTCGGCCGCCCCGAACAGGCCGGGGAAGAAGTCGTCCGGGTGCGTCTCGCTGACGTCGGACTCCATGAGCCCGGTGAGCGGCAGGAGCACGTCGGCGTCGACGAACTGGCCGATCTTGTCGTCGCCGATGTAGAACACGTCGGGAGCGGTGCCGCTCGTGAGCTGCGCAAGGAGCTTGGAGTGGTAGTCGCCGTAGCTCGCGACCGGCTGGAGCTCCACCGTGATGTCCGGGTGGCGCTCCATGAACTCCTCGTTGAACTCCTCGAAGCGGGTCAGCTCCTCGGGGGTGCCCCAGGTCGACCAGACGACGGTGTTCTCGTCCGAGCCTCCTCCGCCACCGCTGCAGGCCGCCAGGCCGACCGTCATCGCGCCGACCGCTCCGATCGCGAGCAGACGCCTCGTCATTGAGTTCGCACGGCGCATCGCGCCCCACCTCTTCCGTCATCGGTACTTCACCGGGAGCATCCCAGCACTCAGTATTTTGTATACAGAACGCAATCCGGTCAAGTCTCGAATCGGCAACGACGGTCCGCCGGCCCGCTCACCCGCCCTTCGGCGCGCGGCGCCGCACGCGCTCGATGCTCTCGCCGACCGCCGTCGCGACGAGCACGAGCGCCGCCATCACCCCGGTGCCGAGCGGATCCAGCCACGGGGTGGCGAGCGCGGCGAGCAGGAGCGCGGCGATGCCCGCGAGCTGGGCGCGCATCCAGCGGCGCTCGAGCACCCGCCGGAAGAGCACCGTGCCGACGAGGAACAGCAGCGGCCCGCCGAGCACCGTCACGACCGCGGCGACGCTCTGCTCGTGCGGATGCCCGAGGACCTCCTTGTCGCCCACGCCGAGCAGCACGATGCCGCCGACGATGAGCAGGTGCACCCACGAGTACGCCGTGCGCGCCACGCGCCCCGGCGCGTCCGCCGCCTCGATCGCCTCCGAGCCGATCCGCTCACCGTGGTCGAAGTAGATCCACCAGCAGGCGGCGGCCGCGACGAACGCCGTCGCGACCCCGATCACGCGGTCGGCCGACGCCTCCTCCGCCACGAACGCGAAGCCGGTCACGAGCAGGCCCTCGCCGAGCGCGATGAGCACGAAGAGCGCGGTGCGCTCGGCGATGTGCGCCCCCGAGACATCCCACCGCCCGATCTCCATGCGGCCCCGGCCCGGCACGGGATAGCCGAGGATGCTGCCGACGAGCTCGAGCCCGAGCGCCGCCGCCCAGAACGGCAGCTGGGCGGGCAGCGGCAGGAGCGCGCCGACGATCCACAGCACCGAGCCGGCGAGCGCCCAGACGAGCACGTTCCCGAACTCCCGCGAGACCTGCGCGTCGTGCCGCGCCGTCGCCCAGACCATGAACGCGGCCCGGCCGAGCTTCAGCACGATGTACGCGAGTGCGAAGGCCCAGGCGCGGTCGCCGAACGCCTCGACGATCGCGGCGCTCATCACGAACGCGACGAACGCGAGCGCGATGACCGCGACGCGCACGGGCAGCCGCACCGGGTCGAGCCAGTTCGTCACCCACGTGGTCGACACCCAGGCCCACCACAGCGCGCAGACCATGATCGCCCCCTCGAGCGCGCCGAGGAGCGTCTGGTTCTCGTACAGGTACGCGCCGAGCTGGGTCAGCCCGAACACGAAGACGAGGTCGAAGAAGAGCTCGACGTAGGTGACGCGATCGGCGCGCTCCGAGTCCGTGGGGCGCAGCACGTCGGCGCGCAGTCCGATGGTCATGCGCTCATCCTGCACCCGGGTGGGCGGCGGCGGGCGGATGCCGCGGGCTCGCCGTTCGCGCACGCCGGTGATCCGGGTTAGCCTGACGTGACCTGCGGCACGGCGGGGCGACCCGACCGCACGCGTGACGTTCCCTTCGACGTGGATGAGGTACTCGGATGGCGGCTTGGGCTCGGTCTCTCGGCGGCGCGGCGGCGCTCCTGCTCGCGCTCGGCCTGACCGCCTGCACCGCGGGCGGCGACGCCCCGCAGTCGTCCGGCCCCGTGGTCCAGCTGGGCGCTCCGGGCGAGGAGAACCGCACCCTCTCGCCCGAGGAGGCCGCCGAGATCGCACCGCCGGAGCACACCGAGGCGGACGTCGAGTTCATGCAGATGATGATCCTGCACCACGACCAGGCCGTGACGATGACGGAGTGGGTCGACGACCGTACGGACGATCGCGATCTCCGGCTCATGGCCGAGCGCATGCGCGTGAGCCAGTCGGACGAGATCGACTACATGGCCGGATGGCTGCGGGACCGTGGAACCCCGCTTGAGGGCGACCATGCGCACGGCGGCGAACTGATGCCCGGCATGCTGACCGACGAGCAGCTCGAGCAGCTCGAGGCGGCCGACGGCGAGGAGTTCGAGCGGCTCTTCCTGGAGTTCATGATCCAGCACCACGCCGGCGCCCTCGAGATGGTCGCGGACCTGAGGTCCGCCGGCGGCGGCAACGAGATCTCGGTGTCGCGCTTCGCCGCCGACGTCGAAGGCGACCAAGCCATCGAGATCGCCCGGATGCAGGGCATGCTCGCCGAGCTGGCGTCCTGATCGCCCACCACCCGGAACCTGACGAGGCCCGGTGCTCCTCGGAGCACCGGGCCTCGTCGTTCAGCGGTGGGGAGACCCGGAGGCCTCCCCACCGGTCGATCAGCTGAAGGTCGCCTTCAGCGCGGCGATCGCCTGGACGACGGCCGAGTCGGACGCAGCGCCCGACTTCTTGATGGCGTTGTCGAGCTGCGCGATCACGGCCCGGTTGCTCGAACCGTCGGCCTCGAGCGCCTCGGCCTCGGCCAGGTGCTTGCGCACCTGTGCGAGCTGCTTGGCGGTGAGGTCACCCGATCGCTCAGCCTGGTCGACGTACGACCCGGCCACTGCGAAGCTCGGCGCGTGGACGAGCATCGACTGCGTCTGCGCGTTGAACACGTCGAGCTGGATCTCACCGGCGGCGGCGATCTCGTTGGCCGACATCATGTCGGTCTCCGAGAGCGCGAGGCTGTCGAAGCCGCGCGCGATCTCGCTGCCGAGCACGTTGCCGTTGTACCAGTAGGTCGACCAGTACCCGCCGAGGACGAGCGCGTTCGGATTGATCGGGCCGCGGTCGAGGTACGCGATCTCGACCGGGTTCGCCGTGTCGGTGAAGTCGATGATCGACACACCGCCCTGGTACCACGCCTGCACCATGACGTCGCGGCCGGGCACCGGGATGATCGAGCCGTTGTGCGCCACGCAGTTCTCGGCCGCGGTCTGCGCCGCCGGGAGCTTGTAGTAGCTCGCGAACTCCAGCTCGCCGTCGACGATGTCGAACAGCGCGTTGGCGCCCCACTCCGGCAGGTGCGTGTCGAGGCATCGTGCACCGGTGCCGCCGCCCCACTCGTCCGTGAAGATCACCTTGCTGCCGTCGTTGCTGAACGTCGCGGAGTGCCAGTACGAGAAGTTCGGGTCGGACACCGCGTCGATGCGCACCGGGTTCACCGGGTCGCTGATGTCGACGAGGATGCCGTTGCCCTGGCAGGCTCCGGCGAGGAGCCCGATCTCGGGGAACGCCGTCACGTCGTGGCACGTGTTGGTGTTGGGAGTGGGGCTGTAGAAGCTGCCGCTCGGGTGCTGCTCCGTGCCCGGCAGCGTGTTCTGCAGGCCGTTGTACGCGCCCGAGTCGACATCGGTGAAGATGCGGGGCTGGCTGACGATCGCCGCCGTCTCGGGTGCCGCGAGCGGCACCTGGATGACGTCGATGCGCCACTGCGTCGGGTTGCCCTCGGTGACCGGGTCGGTCGTCAGCGCCGCGTTCTCGCAGCCCTCGAGCTCGAGGGGCGAGCGCACGGTCGAGGTGCCCGAGTTGTAGATGTACACGTTCGCCGCGTCATCCGGGTCGGTCACGATCGTGTGCGTGTGCGAACCACGGCAGGTCTGAACGCCCGGCAGCTGCACCGGGTTCGAGAGGTCGCTGATGTCGAAGATCCGCACGCCGCGGAACCGTTCGAGGTTCACCCCGCCCGGCGCGCCCTGCGTTCCGCAGTCGATGCGACCGTTCGTCGCCTCGACCGACATGAACATCAGGTCGCCGTGGATCGAGACGTCGCCCTGGCCACCCGGACACACGAACGCCGTCTCGAGCACGGGTGCCGCCGGGTCGGAGATGTCGAAGACCTGGAAGCCGGAGAAGCTGCCGACGACGGCCTTGTCGCCCGTGAACGCCAGGTCGGAGTTGATCACGAAGCCCGCCGGGAGCGGCAGGTTCTCGAGCAGCTCGACGCCGCTCGCGGCGATCTCGGCGTTCTCGAGGCCGCCGCCGAGGCCCTCGCGCGGGTCGTCTCCGGCGGCCGCTGCCGTGGCCGTCATCAACGACGCCCCGAGCAGCAGTGCTCCGGATGCCGCGAGCGCGCGTCTGCGCCACGGCACGGGTCTTGGTGAGGATCTCATCGGTGGTGCCCTCTCTGTTCGCTTCACGAAACGTGCTTCACATGTCGGTCGACACCCTCCGAAGGACGATCCGCACGTCGTCGTGCGGATCGCCGGCCCCGGACGGGCCGATCTCTGGGTCTCACGGTACCGATGCGAACGCGTTTCCAACAGGATGCGTTTTCCGGTCGACTCGGATGGTGGGCCCGTGACGGGCGTCGGCGGCGCGGCGTAGGCTCGCGACATCCGGAAATCGAAGGGCGACCCGACATGTGCGGACGATTCGTGGTCTCGCAGCAGGCCGACGACCTCACCGCGGTCTTCGACGCCGAGAACGACTTCGCAGACTGGCGGCCGTCGTACAGCCTCGCGCCGACCGACACGGTGCCGATCGTGCGCGAACGCGCCCGCAGCGACACGGGCGAGTTCGTCCGTCGGCTCGAACCCGCGCGGTGGGACTTCCATCCCGCCTTCATGAAGGACTCGAAGCGGCCGCAGTTCAACAGCCGCATCGAGACGGTCGCGACGAACGGGCTGTGGAAGGGCGCGTTCGCCTCGGGGCGGTGCGTGGTGCCGATGCGCGGCTACTTCGAGTGGACGGGCGAGCCCGGCAAGAAGCGCGCGCACTACCTGCACGGCCCCGACGAACTGCTCGCCGCGGCGGGCATCTCCACCGCGCGCAAGCTCGACGACGGCACGTGGGAGGTGTCGACCTCGATCATCACGCGCGAGGCGCGCGACGCCTCCGGCGAGGTGCACGACCGGATGCCGGTCTACCTGCCGCTCGACGCGATCGACCACTACCTCGATCCCGAGAAGCTCTCGCCCGCCGACGCGTCCGCGATGATCGACTTCCTCATCGCGCAGTCCGATCGCGTGGCGCCGACGATCTCCGAGTACGAGGTCGACCCGCGGGTGAACAACCACCGCCGGATCGACCCGCACGACCCATCGCTCATCGAACCGCTCGGCGAGGAGCCGACGCTCGTGTGAGCTCCGCCCGCCGCTCCCGTACGAGAGAGGACCGAAACATGCACGGCTGGACCGACGACCAACTCGACCGCGTGGGCGCGGCCGACCAGCTCGAGATCGCCTCGGTGCGCGACGACGGGTCGCTGCGCCCGTTCACGACCGTGTGGGTCGCGCGGGTCGGCGACGAACTGTTCGTCCGGTCCGCCTACGGACCCGAGAACGGATGGTACCGACGAGCCAGGGAGGCCGGAGTCGGCCGGATCAAGTCGGCCGGCGTGATCCGCGACGTCGCGTTCGTCGACGTCCCGTCGGAGGACGCGGGCCTGCACGAGGCCCTCGACGCCGAGTACTCGCGCAAGTACGGCCCCAACCACGCGGCGCACATCATGGCGACCGTGCTCGGCGACGACGTGCGAGGCGTGACGCTCCGGCTCGACGCTCAGGACTGAGCACCCACCGCGGTCGCGTCGGGTCGCGTTCGGCCGCCGCGGTCAGCCGCGCCGGAACCATCGCCGACGCGCGCGCCTCGCGGTGGCCTCCTCGGCGTGCGCCCGGTCCGCCTCCTCGGCGGCGACCCGCCGTCGCTCGTCCCGCCGGACGCGCCAGGCCGCGAGCTCGGCGTCGACGTCGCGCGTGGGAGTGACGACCGGCGGCCCGCCGAGCAGTTGCCGGCGCGCCTCGACGACCCGGGCGTTGAACTCGTCGAGCGCCGCCCGCACGTCGTGCTCGCGGTTGAGGCGATCGAGGCGCTCCTCGAGCTCCGCCGCCTCGACGCGCAGCGTGAGCGCCGGCGGCCCGAGCCCGGTGAGCCGCTCGGTCTCGATCTTGCGGCGGATCCACCAGTCCGGATCGTGGCGGCCGAGTCCCGGGAGCGGCTTGCCCGCGCCCGGGAGGTCGTCGAACTCGCCCCGACGGATCGCCTGCTGGATCACGACCTCGACGTACGCCGCCCGTTCGGCGGCCAGGGATCCGGCCGTCGTCCGGTCGGCGGGCCGCTCCGGCTCCGGCGGCCGCTCCGGCTCCGGCTCCGCGGCATCCGTCACCTCGTCGTCGCGGGCGTCGGCGGCGGCCTCGCGCGAGGGCGCCGTTTCGCGCTCCCATCGCTGCAGGCGGTACTGCCACGCATCGCGTCGCGGGTCGTCCAACATCCGCCATCGCCTCCCGTCCGTTCCGGCCGGTGCATCGATGGTAGGTAATCCGCCTGCGAGACGCACCCGCCGGCGGGAGCCGCCGCGGTCTACCCCGTCCGGCCGCCGCGACGCCCCTCGTCGAGCGTCGCCATCAGCGCGCGGAACTCGTCGGGGGTGATCTCACCGCGGGCGAGCCGCTCCTCGAGGATCTGCTTCGCGCGGTCGGGTTGCACTCCCCCGGGCGCGCCGTACCCGGAAGCGGCACCGGTTCCGCCGTGCCCGGAAGCCGACCGCACGAGCAGCACGATGAGCACCACGATGCCGCCGATGACGAGCGCGCCGAACAGGAGCCCCGGAAGCCACATCCACCAACCGCCGAAGCCGTAGTCCCACATCATCGTCGCCACCTCCCATCGGCACCCGGCCCGGCCGGCCTCGCCGCTCATCCAGCCAATCCCATCGCGAGCGATGCGACCGGGTCGTTGGGCCCGGCGGACCGCGACGCAGGGACGACGACGAGGCGGGACGACCCCGCTACGCTCGGCGCATGCGCATCGGACGCAGCCATCGCCGGCTGCACGAACTCGAACGGCTCGATCCCGCGACCGAGTACGAGCGCATCACGCGCGTCGACGGCACGCTCGAGTTCCCGTGGGACCTGCAGCAGTCGCTGAGCTTCGCCCTGTTCCGCACCTACGCGGTGCCCTCGATCGGCGGACTCCTGTACGAGACCGGCGAGTTCGAGCGCGACGCGCAGAAGCGCCACGACGACACCGTGCTCATCCTCGACGCGATCGCCGTCGAGGGCATTTAGTCCGACGACGGCCGAGCCGCGGTCCGCCGCATGAACCGCATGCACGGCCGGTACGACATCTCGAACGACGACCTGCGCTACGTCCTCGCGACCTTCGTCGTCACGCCGATCCGCTGGATCGCCGCGTACGGCTGGCGCCGGCAGTCGCGGGTCGAGATCGACGCCGCCGTGCAGTACTACCGGCGGCTCGGCCGGCTCATGGGCATCCGCGAGATCCCGAGACGTACGAGGCGTTCGCCGAGTACATGGACGCGTACGAAGCGGAGCACTTCCGCCTCGACCCCCGCACCCGGGTCGTCGCCGACGCGACGCTCGACCTGCTCGTCACCTTCTACCCTCGGATGGCGCGGCGGATGGTGCGTGCGTTCTCGATCGCGATCCTCGACCCGCACCTCCGCGCGGCCTTCGGCTACCCCGAACCGTCGCGCTTCGCCGTACGCGCGTCGCACGGCGCGCTCCGGCTCCGCGGCCGGATCGTCTCCCTGCTCCCGGCGCGCCGGAGGCCGCAGTACGCCCGAGACCTGAAGCGCATCCGGAGCTACCCGGGCGGCTACCTCGTCGAGCAGCTCGGGACCTTCGCGCCGGAGGAGGCGGCCTCGGGGGCCGTGTCGGGCACCACGCCGGCAGGCGAGCCGCCCCGGCGCCTCAGAAGACCTCGGGCAGCGTCGACCGGTCGAAACTGAAGACGCCCGCCAGGTCGATGCCGCGCACCGTGCCCTCGGCGTAGTAGGCGATGCCCCACTCGTCGATGAACGAGCCGTCTGCGAACGTGCACGGCGCGACCACGGGGTCGTCGGGGTCGTCCGGTGCGGTGAGTCCTCCGCCGGCAGTCCCCGAGCCGAAGCTCGTCGTGCCGCCGAGCGATGAGCAGAGCGCGGACGCCGGGTTCCCCGGTGGGTCGTCGGGGATCTCGGTCCTCGACAGGTACGCGAGCGCCGCGAGCGTCGGCTCGTCGGAGGTGATCGTCACGAGGTCGACGTAGATGCGCGAGTCGGCATCGTCGTCGAGCGTCTGGAAGCGGCACACCGCGACCGGGTCGCCGAGGGGCACCCAGTCCTCCTCGTCGAGGTTCGTCTGCCAGGCGGGCTGGCGCTGCTGCACCTCGCCGCCCTGCTCCTCGCAGTAGGCGGCGGCCTCGGCCATGTCGGCGGCGGATGTCGCGGGGTCGCTCGCCGTCGGCGGCGCCGCGGGTTCCGTGCACCCGGCCAGGCCGACCGCGACGAGCAGCACGGTTCCGATCGTCCAGCGGTCCCGTGTGCGCATGCGCGGTCCAATCCGATCGCGGTCGTTCGTCCGCCCAGCGTATGGCGAACCGCATCGGCCGACGAGACCTTGACAGGGAATGGAGCGGATGACGGGGTTCGAACCCGCGACCTTCACCTTGGCAAGGTGACGCGCTACCAACTGCGCTACATCCGCGTCGGGGCGGCTCCGCCGCCCCGGTGCCGCTCTTCCGACCGGCTGGATGAGCCTATCGGACCCGACGCCCCTCCGATGACCGCCACGGCCGCGGCATCCGTCGACGACGCGTGGAGGCGATGCGCATATCGATGCGCACACGCGTATGCTCAGGCATATGCGCACCACGATCATCCTCCCCGACGAGTTCGCACGCGCGGTCCGGGAACGCGCGCGCGCCGAGGGCCAGACGTTCACGTCGTTCCTCGAGCAGGCGCTCCGCGAACACCTCGCCCGGCTCGACGCGCGCGCGGAGTCGCAGCCGTTCGCCGTGGCGCCGTTCGAGGGCACCGGGCTCCGCCCGGGCGTCGACCTCGCCGACTCCGCCGACCTGCTCGACCGGATGGAGCGGTGAACCCGTGCTCATCCCCGACGTGAACGTGCTGGTCGGCGCGCATCGCACCGACGCCCCCGACCATGAGCGGCTGCGCGCCTGGCTCGAGTCCGCCGCCACCGGGCGCGAGGCGCTCGGCCTGACCGACGCCGTGCTCGCGGGATTCGTCCGCGTCGTCACGCACCCCCGCGTCTTCGTCGACCCGACCCCGCTCGAGATCGCGCTCGGGCAGGCGGAGGCGCTGCGCGAGGCGCCCGGGATCCATCGGGTCAGCCCGGGCGCCCGGCACTGGCAGATCCTCGTCGACCTCTGCCGCACCGGTTCGGCGCGCGGCAACCTCGTTCCCGACGCCGCCCACGCGGCCACCGCCATCGAGGCCGGCGCCACGTGGATCAGCCTCGACCGCGACTTCGCCCGGTTCCCGGGCCTCCGCTGGCGCTCGCCGCTCGACTGATCGGCCCCGCGAGAGTCGGGTCCGGTCGGACCAGCCTCGCCCACCCCGTCGCGTCGGGATGACAGGATCGATCACGACGCTCTCGTCTCGAGGCGCGTCGTGGGGGAACGATCTCAGCCCGGTCGCGCGCGACTCGGGCCCCGGGTCGGTGAGGAGCGGAACCATGGCATCGGACGAGTCGGACGGGACGGACCGGCACCGCCTCCCGATCAGGAGGGCGCGCGCTGCTGCGGACACCCCGGTCGATGCACGAGACGCGGCGAAGCCCGCACCTGCGGCTCCGCTTCGACCCCCGGCCGGCGCGCCGAACGTGCTGATCATCCTGATCGACGACATGGGCTTCGGCGCGAGCAGCGCGTTCGGCGGCCCGTGCGAGATGCCGGTCGCGGAGCGGGTCGCCGCCGAGGGCACGCGGTTCACGCGCTTCCACACCACTGCCCTCTGCTCCCCGACGCGCCAGGCGCTGCTGACGGGGCGGAACCACCACACCGCCGAGATGGGCGCCCTCGCCGAGGTGGCGACCTCCTTCCCGGGCTACACGGGCGTGCGTCCCGACGACTGCGCCACGCTCGGGCAGGTCCTGCGCATGAACGGCTATTCGACCGGCATGTTCGGCAAGCACCATCAGACGCCCCCGTGGGAGACCAGCCCGTCCGGTCCGTTCGACCGGTGGCCGACGGGCGAGGGGTTCGAGAAGTTCTACGGCTTCATCGGCGGCGACACGCACCAGTGGGTCCCGGCGCTCGTCGACGGCACCCGGCCGATCGAGCCGCCGCGCACGCCCGAGGAGGGGTATCACCTCTCAGAGGACCTCGTCGACCAGGCGATCGCGTGGCTCGGCGGACTCGCCGCGCTCACGCCGGACAAGCCGTGGTTCACGTATCTGTCCTTCGGTGCGACGCACGCGCCGCACCACGTCCCGAAGCGCTACCTCGACGCGGTCCGCGGCCGGTTCGACCACGGGTACGACCGCGAGCGCGAGCTCACGTTCGAACGACAGCGCGAACTCGGCGTCATCCCGCCCGATGCAGAGCTCACGGCGCCGAACGAGAAGATCCCCGCGTGGGACGACCTGGAGGACGACGACCGTCTCGTCGGAACGCGACTCTTCGAGGCGTACGCGGCGATGGCGACGCACACCGACGAGCAGGTCGGGCGCCTGCTCGACGCGCTCGAGGAGCAGGGGGTCCTCGACGACACGCTCGTGTTCTACATCCTCGGCGACAACGGGGCGTCGGCCGAGGCGGGCGCATACGGCACGTTCAACGAGATGGCGTACCAGAACAACGTCCTCATGACGACGGCCGACATCAAGCCGAGGCTCGACGACATCGGCGGCCCCAGGGCGTTCAACCACATGCCGTCGGGCTGGGCGCACGCGATGAACACCCCGTATCAGTGGAGCAAGATCGTCGCATCGCACTGGGGCGGCACGCGCACCGGCATGGTCGTCCGCTACCCCGGACGGGTTCCCGCGGGCGAACGGCGCTCGCAATTCACGCACGTCATCGACATCGTTCCGACGATCCTCGAGTACGCGGGCCTGCCCGAGCCGGCGCAGGTCAACGGCGTCCCGCAGAGGGCCCTCGAGGGCGTGAGCTTCAAGTACGCCGTCGACGACTCGGCGGCGGCGGAACGCCACCATACCCAGTACTTCGAGATCGGCGGCAACCGCGGGATCTACCACGACGGCTGGACCGCGGTCACGCAGCACTGGCTGCCGTGGCCCGACCCGGACGACGTCGTCCCGGCGCTGGCGGATGACACGTGGGAGCTCTACGGACCCGACGACTGGACCCAGGCGCACGACCTCGCCGCGGAGCATCCGGAGAAGCTCCTTGAACTGCAGCAGCGGTTCCTGATCGAGGGGGCGAAGTACAACGTTCTCCCGATCGACGACCGGCAGCGCGAGCGGTTCGACCCGGTCGTCGCCGGCCGGCCCGACCTGATGCGAGGGCGCACCCGCCTCACGCTGCGGCCGGGTATGTCCCGGTTGAACGAGAACACGGTGCTCAACGTGAAGAACCGCTCGTTCACCGTCACGGCGGTCGCGACGCTGCAGACGGATGCTCCCGCGCAGGGCGCCCTCGTCGCGCAGGGCGGGAGCTTCGGCGGATGGGCGCTGTACTTCCGCGACGGCCTGCTCGGCTACGCCCACAACTTCGTCGGCATGCACACGTCGACCGTGCGGAGCGCGGCACCGGTACCCGGCGGCGAGCACGTCCTCGAGATGCGCTTCGACTACGACGGCGGCGGCGCCGGCAAGGGCGGTGAGGTCACGCTCCTCTGCGACGGCGAGTCGATCGGGAGCGGGCGAGTCGACCGGACGGTGCCCGGCCTGTTCTCGTTCGACGAGGGGATGGACATCGGCTGCGACAGCCTCGACCCGGTCGTCGAGGACTACCTCACACCGAGAGGCGAGTTCAACGGCACGATCGCGACGGTCACGATCGACATCGCCCCCGATGCGGAGCACGACCCCGACCTCGTGCTCCGGGCGCGGTACCGGAAGCAATAGGCGGCTCGGGGGTCAGTCACCGGACCGAGGCGGGACGTCCTCCTGCGCGCCCGACGCCCGCCCGCCCGGCGGCAGCTCGCCCACCGAACCATCCGACGCCCGCTCGAAGGCGCGCTCCCACTCCTGCAGCTCCTTGCGACCCCCGATGAGGCCGTCGAGCGACACCTGGAAGTGCAGCCCGCGACGGGCGTTCACCTGCTTGATGTTCTGCACGAGCTCGCCCGAGACCGCGACGACCGCCTCGCGCACCTCGCGGACCCGATCCTCGGGATCGTCCCAGAGATGCGGGTGGGTGAGGATGTCGAGCAGGTAGTCGCGGTCGAGGGCAGCGGTGAGCTTGCGGAGCGTGTCGTCGTACTCGATGGCGGCGATCCCGCGCTGTCCGGCGCCCGCGCCGCCGCCCGCTCGGTCGAGCCTGACGAACAGCTCCTCGATGTTCTCGGCGATGCCCATCATCTCGTTCGCGGTCTGCGCGGCCACCGCGTTGCCGCGCGCGCCGACCTGCGCGTACTCGGCGGCCAGCGACCGCAGGTTCGCCACGTGCCGGCTGATCGGATCCGGGAGCCTCCCGGCACTGCTCGCGCGGCGCCGACGCGCCCGGATCACCCCGAACACCGCCCCGCCCGCCGCGACGAGCACCGCCGCACCGATCACGAGCCCGAGCCCGAGGCCCAGGCCGCCGCCGTCGCCACTGCCGCCTCCGACGAGGGGTGCCGGCTCGTCCGCGGCCTGCACGCCCTGCACCGTCTCGGTGAGCGCAGCGCCGAGGCTGTCGGCGCCCGATTCCGCCTGGTTCGCGATCTGCATCGCCTCGCCCGCGTCGAGCACGCGCGACCCGGCGGAGAGGTCGTCGCCGACGGCGACGATGATCGTGTCGTAGCCGGTCGTCTCGGCGAGCTGGGACACGATCTCGGGGCCGGATGCCTCGAGCGCGGCGTTGTCCGAGAACACGGCGACGGCGATCGGGTCGTCGCCGACCTGCGCCAGCAGCGCGTCCTGCAGGGCGGACGCCCCGTCCACCTCCGACGAGACGTAGACCGGGGTCGACTGCAGCGCCTCGGATGCGTCGTCGACGTATCCGTCGGCTGCGGCGAAGAACAGGGCTCCCATCCGTCGCCCCTAGAAGTTGTTGATGACCGACGCGAACACGAGGTCGATCTTCGCGGCATCCGACGCGTCGAACCACTGGCCGCCGGTCGCCTCTGCGATCCGCTGCAGCGAGCCGGTGTCGGCGCCCTCGCCGTATGCGATCGGGAAGATCCGCACCGGCGCCGAGTCGCCGCCCTCGCGGGACGAACCGCCGATCTTCGCGATCAGCGAGTCGATCGAGATCGACGAGTCGGTGTCCTGCCCGTCCGAGAGCACGACGATCGCGTTGATGCGGCCGGGCTCCGCGCGCGCGACCATCTCGTCGTAGGCGACGGCGATCGCATCGTAGAGCGGCGTGCCCTCGCGGTTGGCGTAGCGCAGGTCGTCGATCGACGCGCTCAGCGTCTCGCGGTCGGACCCGAGCGCCGAGACGTCCCGCAGCACGATCAGGTTCTCGCCGGCCGTCGAGTCGACGCCCGTGGTGAACGCCCACATGCCGACCTCGTCGGTGCCGCGGAAGTGGCCGAGCGTCGCCTGGGCGCCCTCGATCGCGCCGTCGAGCTTCGACCGGCCGTCGCCGATCGGGTCGTCCATCGAGCCGGACACGTCGATGAGCTCGAGCACCGACGAGGGCTTCCGGATCTGCGTCCACTGGTCGAGCGCCGCCGAGACGACGTCGACGGCCGGTCGGGGCAGCGTGATCGCCGGCCCCGCGGGATCGACGCCGTACTGCTCGGTGAAGAGGTCCCCGAGCGGCACCGACTCGTCGAGCGGGCGGAACCCGTACTCGGGCAGGATGCGCTGGGCCGGCTCGGTGGCGAGGAACTCGACGAAGGCCTCCCCCGCGATGCGCTGCGCGTCGGTCACCCAGTCGGCGCCGAGCACGGTGATCGGGTTGTCCGACCACATCGACCCGCCCGACGGGTAGATCGCGACGAGCTTCTCCTTCGGCGGCGTCAGGGTCTCGCCGGGCTGCACGGTGTGCGAGTCGGGGTTGCCCTGGTTGTAGTTGAGCATCGAGGTCTCCTCGAGCGCCACGGCCGAGACGTAGCCGGAACCGCCCGCGCCGTTCTGCGTCTCGTCGTAGAGCGTCGTGAGCACCTTGCCCGTCGTGTCGCCGTAGTGGATCACGCACTCCTCGAACACCCGCGAGAACTCCTCGGCGCCCGCGACATCCGCCGCCGTGAGGTCGGTCGTCTTGCCGGATGCCTCGTAGGACTGCATCAGGATCGCCGACAGGCCCGTGGTCGACGTGTTCGGGTTG
Organism: Agromyces luteolus; assembly: GCF_009729855.1. GTDB lineage: Bacteria > Actinomycetota > Actinomycetes > Actinomycetales > Microbacteriaceae > Agromyces > Agromyces luteolus. The sequence goes on from NZ_WODA01000002.1 coordinate 354,336, forward strand.
GTCTTCGAGATCTTGAACGAGCCCCAGATCGGCTTGCCAGCGCTGCTCCAGCCGTCGGGGTCGGCGCACAGCGCCTCGAAGTCGGAGATGCCGATCTCGGCGTCGGGCCAGCCGAGCGCCTTCGCCATCGTCTCGGGCATCGCGAAGATGATCGGCGTGTGGGTGAACGACTCCGGTTCGCCGACGAGCGAAGCGGATGCCGCGGCCGCGACCCGCTCGGTCCACACGGTCGATGCGGGCGACCAGAGGGTCGGCCAGCGCCGCGTGTCCTCGTCGGGCCAGTCGCCGCCGGCGGTGAGGAACCGCGTCGCGTCGCCCGACGACACGTTGACCGGACGGATGGTGGCGCACTCGTCGAGCCCCGCGTGCTCCGGCGATTCCTTGAACGCCGCGGCCAGGGCGTCGAGCATGTTCACCTTCTCGGAGGAGGTCGCGACGACGACGCTCGTGCAGCCGTCGTCGGCGAAGTCGCCGCCGTCGATCGGGCCGGTTTCGACGTCGTCCTGGCCGAACGTGCACGCGCTCAGCGCGAACGCCATCGCGGCGACGACGGCCACCGCGAGCCCGCCGCGGACCCCCCGCCGGGACGTCGACGTGATCGCGGGTCGAGCGGCCGTGCGCCGCGGAACGGGTGCCATGTGAACAGGGTAGGTCGCGCGAATATCGATCGCATCACGGTCGGGGACACTCGCCCGCCGACGACGTCAGAGCAGCCCCCGCCGGACGACTCCGGCGCTCCAGCGACCGAGCAGCGCGCCCGCGACCGTGTCCGAGATGTGGTGCTGCCCGCGATGGATCCGCGAGAACGCGATGGCCCCGGGAATCCCGTACCGGAGCAGGGGCCCGAGCACCCGCGCGCCGCGCGCTCCGTGCCGGTCGAGCAGGTCGGCGAGCGTCGTGTGCAGGGCGACGGATGCCGCGGTGTGCCCAGACGGGAACGACGACGTCGCGTGCGGCGGCTCGGGCCGCCAGACGCCCTGCGGTCGCGGTCGCCCCACGAGTGCGGCGGATGCCACGAAGCAGGCGGTCTCGAGCGCGAGCGCCGCGCCGGGGGCGACGGCGGATCGCCGGTCGCGCGTCAGCCACCAGGTGACGCCGCACCAGAGCGCGCCGTTCGCGATCGTCTGCGGCACGCCCGAGTACCACGAGAGCGGTGCGGTGATCCGATCGAGCGGCCCCCGCGGGTCGGCCGAGTCGACCGGCTCGTCGCCGTCGCCGGCGCCGCCGGGCCGATGGCCGGACGCGGCCTGGAGCGCGCGCACCGCGCGGTCCTCGCGGGGGTCGTCGCCGCCGACGAGTCGGACGATCCGACCGGCCGCGGCGAGCACCGCGATCGCGCCGACCGCCGGGAGGATGAACGAGCGGAGGACCCGGCGCATGCCCCGCAGCCTAGTGCCCGTAGGCTCGTGGACCATGGCCCTCGGTGCGACGATCCACACCTTCGACGTGCAGCTCGCGGACGTCGACCGCGGCGTCTACGAGAACCTGACGCTCCGCGTGGCGCGACACCCCTCCGAGACGGACGCGTTCATGGTGACCCGCCTGCTCGCCTACTGCCTGGAGTACGAGGAGGGCATCGCCTTCAGCGAGGGCGTCGCCGCCGTCGACGAACCCGCGGTGCTCGTGCACGACCTCACCGGACGCATGGTCGCGTGGATCGAGGTCGGCGCCCCGGATGCGGAACGCCTGCACCGCGGCGCCAAGCTCGCCGACCGCGTCGCCGTCTACACGCACCGCGATCCGGCGAAGGTCTCCGCGGCGTGGGCGGGCAAGCGGATCCACCGCGCCGAGGAGATCCCGCTCATCAGTTTCGACCCCGGATTCGTCGACGACGTCACGACGGCGCTGGAACGCCGGAACGCGATGACGCTCTCGATCACGGAACTGCACGCCTACCTCGAACTCAACGGAGCGAGCTTCAGCACGGCCATCCACGAGCAGCGAGCGGGCTGACACGAGAACGGCCCGATCCCATCGGGATCGAGCCGTTCCTCGATTGGTGGTGCGCAAGGGGGGAGTTGAACCCCCACGCCCTCACGGGCACACGGACCTGAACCGTGCGCGTCTGCCTATTCCGCCACTTGCGCATACCGCTTCGCACGAGGTGCGAACCAGCCAACCGAGACTAACACAGGTGGTCGGCGCGCCAGAATCGAGCGGATGCCGCGGGCCGCCCCCGCACGCGCGGCCGCGCGACGCGGACCGGGCGGCCGACGCGGCGCCTTGGCATCCGCTCAGAACCACCGCCACATCTCGCGCCGCCGCCGACGCGGGCATACCCTTGCACCACGGCACCGGCGCCCGACCCACCCCCGATTGAAAGGATCGCCCGTGACCCACCCTCGCGACGCGCATGCGCCCGTCGATCCGCACGATGTCGACCTCGGCGGCATCCGCGGCTGGCTGTTCGACCTCGACGGGGTGCTGACGCCGACCGCGATCGTGCACATGCACGCGTGGGCGCGGCTGTTCGCTCCGTTCCTCGAGGCGCAGGGCGCAGAGCCCTACCGCGACGCCGACTACTTCGCGTACATCGACGGCAAGCCGCGGTACGACGGCGTGCGGTCGCTGCTCGAGAGCCGCGGCATCCGCCTGCCCGAGGGAGCGGTGTCCGACGCGCCGACCGAGGAGACCGTGCACGGGCTCGGCAATCGCAAGAACGAGGCCTTCAACGCGACCCTCGCCGAGGAGGGCGTCGAGCCCTACCCCGCGAGCGTCGCGCTGCTCGACGCGATCGAGCGTGCGGGCGGGGATGTCGCGGTCGTGTCGAGCTCGAAGAACGCGCCCGCGGTGCTCGAGGCGGCGGGTCTCGCCGAGCGCTTCGAGGTCGTGGTCGACGGTGCGGTCGCGGCACGCGAGGGCATCGTCGGCAAGCCGGCCCCCGACATGTTCGAGCGCGCGGCCGAGCTCCTGGGCCTCGCGCCCGAGGAGTGCGCCGTGATCGAGGACGCGGAGTCGGGGGTCAAGGCCGGCGCGAGCGGTCCGTTCGCGCTCGTCGTGGGCGTCGACCGCGGCGTGGGGCGCCAGGCGCTCACCGAGCTCGGGGCCGACGTGATCGTCGACGAGCTCGACGAGCTGATCCCGGCGCTCGAGCGCGCGGGCGAGACATCCGCCATCGTCAACGACGCGGCCGACCCGCAGACCCCGACCGCCGCCGCAGCCGCCGTGCCAGAAGAGGAGGACCGCGCATGAGGTTCGCCGACACCGATCCGCTGAACCGCACGATCTTCCCGGTCGACGAGTGGGCGCTCGTCGAGACCGAGTTCGGCGTCGACGACATGGGCCGCACCGAGACGCTCTTCGCGGTCGGCAACGGCTACCTCGGCCTCCGCGGCAACGTCGAGGAGGGACGCGACGGACACGTGCACGGCACGTTCATCAACGGCTTCCACGAGACCTGGCCGATCCGCCACGCGGAGGAGGCGTTCGGCTTCGCGCGCGTCGGGCAGACGATCGTGAACGCGCCGGACGCCAAGGTCATCCGCCTCTACGTCGACGACGAGCCGCTCGTCATCACCGAGGCCGAGATCATGGGGTACGAGCGACGGCTGGACTTCCGGCTCGGCGTCGTGAGCCGCCGCATCGAGTGGCGCACGCCGTCGGGCAAGCGCGTGCTCATCACGAGCCGGCGCATGGTGAGCTTCACCGACCGGCACCTCGGCGTCATCGACTACGAGGTCGAGATGCTCGATGCGGATGCCGCGGTCACCATCTCGAGCCAGATGCTGAACCGCCAGGACGGGCGCGACGAGTACCGCAGCGGCGTCACCGAGGCGCCCGGCGCCTTCGACCCGCGCAAGGCCGAGACCTTCACCGAGCGCGTGCTGCAGCCGCGCGTGCAGAAGCGGTCGGAGGACGGACGCTACGTCCTCGGGTACCAGACGACGAACTCCAAGATGGCGATCGCGGTCGGCGCGCAGCACTCCATCACGACCGACAACGAGTTCAGCGAGAGCGGCTCGATCGGCGACGACCTCGCCAAGCACATCTACCGCGTCAGTGCGCGGCAGGGCGTGCCCATCCGGATCACCAAGCTCATCAGCTACCACACCGCCCGGAAGGTGCCGGCGCGCGAACTCGTCGACCGGTGCGAGCGCACGCTCGACCGGGGTGCCGAGCTCGGCGTCGCCGAGCTCTTCGCTCAGCAGCGATCGTGGCTCGAGGACTTCTGGGCGCGCTCCGACGTCGAGATCGCGGGCCAGCCCGAACTGCAGCAGGCGACGCGCTGGAACCTGTTCCAGCTCGTCCAGGCGACGGCCCGCACCGACGGCGGGGGCGTCGCCGCGAAGGGCGTCTCGGGCTCCGGCTACGGCGGCCACTACTTCTGGGACTCCGAGATCTACGTCATGCCGTTCCTCAGCTACACCGCGCCCATCGTGGCGCGGAACGTGCTGCGCTTCCGGCAGCGGATGCTCGAGCCCGCCCGCGCCCGCGCGCTCGAGCTGAACCAGCACGGGGCCCTCTTCCCGTGGCGAACGATCAACGGCCTCGAGTCGAGCGCGTACTACGCGGCGGGCACGGCGCAGTACCACATCGACGCCGACATCTCCTATGCGCTCTGCCAGTACGTGGCCGCGACCGGCGACGAGGACTTCCTCGCACGCGGCGCGATCGACATCCTCGTCGAGACGGCGCGCATGTGGGAGGACCTGGGGTTCTGGCGAACGAACACCGACGACGTGTTCCACATCCACGGCGTGACCGGGCCCGACGAGTACACGACCGTCGTGAACGACAACCTCTACACGAACGTCATGGCGCGCGCGAACCTCGCGGCCGCGGCATCCGCCGTCGACAACCTGCAGGTGCTCGACCCGCACGGGCACAAGCGGCTCGTCGAGCGACTCGGGGTCACCCCGGCGGAGGTCGCGGGGTGGCGCCGCGCGGCGGCGTACATGCACATCCCGTTCGACGACATGCTCGGCGTGCACCCGCAGGACGCCGCGTTCCTCGAGAAGGAGCTGTGGGACCTCGAGCACACGCCCGACAACCGGCTCCCGCTGCTGCTGCACTACCACCCGCTCGTCATCTACCGCTTCCAGGTGCTGAAGCAGGCCGACGTCGTGCTCGCGCTCTACCTCCAGGGCGACCGCTTCACGACCGAGGAGAAGCTCGCCGACTTCGAGTACTACGACCCGCTCACGACGGGCGACTCGACCCTGTCGGCGGTCGTGCAGTCGATCATCGCGTCGGAGGTCGGGTACCACGAGCTGGCGCTGCGCTACTTCCGCTCGGCGCTCTTCGTCGACCTCGCCGACCTGCACCACAACGCCGCCGACGGCGTGCACGTGGCCTCCACCGGCGGCGTCTGGGCGGGGCTCGTGTCCGGTTTCGGCGGGTTCCGCGACCACAACGGGCGGTTCACGTTCGATCCGCGGCTCCCCGACGGGTGGGACCGACTGTCGTTCCGGCTCACGATCCGCGGCGCGCGCGTCCGGGTCGACCTGACCGAGGAGGCCATCCGGTTCCAGCTCGAGACGGGCGGGCCGGATGCCTCGATGCTGCTCGAGGTCCGCGGGGAGGAGGTCGTCGTGACCGCCGACACCCCCGTGACGGTGCGACTCGACGGCCACGGCGCGCGACGCGTCGGCGCGCCGACGATGCAGAACGTCCGCGGGGCGCGCCGTGCCGACGGCACGCTGCTCACCGCCTCGATCCCGACGCTGTCGCTCGAGTTCGACGAGGAGGACCAGGCCGCGGTCTACGACTGAGCCGAAGCTCTCGGAACCGCATCGTTCCGCCCGCGGCCCGGCGGGTTCGCACGGGCTGCGGTTAGCATGTGAGTCGAAAACGCACCGGACGGGAGACCTGTGGGCCTACTGGACAACTTCGAGAAGGGTCTCGAGCGCGCGGTCAACGGCGCGTTCGCCAAGACCTTCCGCTCGGGGCTGCAGCCCGTGGAGATCACCGCGGCGCTGAAGCGCGAGATCGACACGAAGGCCGCGGTCGTCTCGAGGGACCGCGTCCTCGTGCCGAACCGCTTCATCGTGCGGATGTCCCCCGCCGACCACCAGCGCATGGACTCGCTCGGCCCGGCGCTCATCGACGAGCTCACCGACCTCGTCCAGAAGCACGCGGCGAACCAGCGGTTCCAGTTCGCCGGCGGCATCACGATCGTGCTGCACCCCGACCCGTCCCTGTCCGAGGGCATGGTGTCGGTCGAGTCGCAGAACGTGAAGGGCCGCGTCGCCTGGACGCCCGTGCTCGACGTCGACGGCCGGCGGCATCCGATCCTCAAGGGCCGCACGGTCATCGGCCGAGGCAGCGAGGCCGACCTCACGCTCGACGACTCCGGCGCCTCGCGCCGCCACGCCGAGGTCCAGTGGGACGGCCAGCGGGCGCGCGTGCGCGACCTCGGCTCCACGAACGGCACCCAGCTCGACGGCCGGCCCGTCAAGGAGTCGGTGCTCGAGCCCGATTCGGTCATCACGATCGGTCGCTCGCGTATCGTGTTCCGGGTGCTCGCCCAAGCCGACCCGACCGACACCGCGGCCGCACGCCGCGTCGACCCGGCTTCCCAGCGCCGCGACGACGGCGGATTCTGGGGGCCCGACCGATGAGTGAACTCACGCTGCTCGTCCTGCAGCTCGGCTTCCTGCTGCTCCTGTGGGTGTTCGTGTTCGCCATCGTCTACTCGCTGCGCAGCGACCTGTTCGGCCAGCGCGTGCGCAAGCTGCAGCCGGATGCCGCAGCCGCGTCGGCCGGCCCCGCCCCGGCGGCGAGCGCGACGGCCCCGACCTCCGCGGTCTCGAAGCCGGCTCCCCCGCCCGCCGCGGGCGGCGGCGACGCCACCTCCGACAACGCCTCGCGCCTCGTCATCACGTCCGGGGCGAAGTCGGGCGCGGAGTTCCCGCTCGGCCGCGACGAGATCACCATCGGCCGCTCCAGCGACTCGGCGATCATCATCCGCGATGACTACACGTCGACCCACCACGCGCGGCTGATGCTGTGGAACGGGCGCTGGATGATCCAGGACCTCGACTCCACGAACGGCACGTTCCTCAACGGCTCCCGAGTCACCGTGCCGATGCCCATCCCGCTCGGAGCCACCGTCAAGGTCGGAGCGACGACGTTCGAGCTGCGACGGTAGCCGATGGCCAGCGTCAAGGCGAGCGCGGCGGTCTCGCACGTCGGTCGGGTCCGCGCGAGCAACCAGGACTCCGGCTACGCCGGCCGCCGACTCTTCCTCGTCGCCGACGGCATGGGCGGCCACGCGGGCGGTGACGTCGCGAGCGCCATCGCGACCCGGCGCATCGCCGACGCCGACGCCGACTACGACTCGTCGGCGGACGCCGCGGCGGCGCTCGAGTCCGCGCTCCTCTCCGCGAACCGGAACCTCGAGGAGACGGTCGCCGAGCACTCGGAGCTGACCGGCATGGGCACCACGACGAGTGCGATGCTGGTGCAGCAGGACCGCGTGGTCATCGCGCACATCGGCGATTCGCGCGTCTACCTCCTCCGCTCGGGCGAGCTCAGCCAGGTCTCCACCGACCACACGTTCGTCCAGCGACTGGTCGACGCGGGCCGCATCACGGCCGAGGAGGCCATGGTCCACCCGCGCCGGTCGGTGCTCATGCGCGTGCTCGGCGACGTCGAGGCATCCCCCGAGATCGACACCATGGTGATCGACACCCATCCCGGGGACCGGTGGATGCTGTGCTCCGACGGGCTCTCGGGCGTCGTCTCCTTCGACGACATCCACGAGATGCTCTCGGCGGACGCCGGTGCCAAGCAGGTCGCCGACCGGCTGGTGAAGGCGTCGCTCGACGGCGGCGCCCCCGACAACGTGACCGTGGTCGTCGTGGACATCGGCGACCCGCCCGCACCCGACACGCCGCCGTTGATCGTCGGCTCGGCCGCCGCACCGCTCGCCTTCGGCACCGCGCCCGAGCCGGCGCGCCGACCGGGCATCCGCCTCACGCCCTTCCGCCCGCACCCCGTGCAGGAGACGCACTTCGAGCCCGACTCCGAGGAGTACTTCGACGAGCTGATCGAGGAGGACGAGCGCCGGCGCCGGCGTCGGCGCATCATGTGGGGCGTCTGGATCGCGCTGCTCATCGGCGCGATCGTCACCGTGACCGCGCTCGGATACCAGTGGACGCAGACGCGGTACTACGTCGGCGAGTACAACGGCCGCGTCGCGATCTACCAGGGCATCCAGCAGGACCTCGGCCCGATCTCCCTGCACCGACTCCATTCGGAGACGCCGGTCGACATCGCCGACCTGAAGGCGTACGACCAGCAGCGCGTCGAGCAGACGATCACGGCGGGCACGCTCGAGGAGGCCATGCGCATCACGGACCGATTGGAGGAGTCCGTTGACTGACCGAAGCGCGGCCCGCGCGCCCGAGCGCGCTCCCGCGACGGGGAGCGTCCGCCGAATCCGCATGCCGCAGAAGCTGCGGAACCTCGAGCTCGGCCTGCTCATCGTCGCGTGCGTGATCAACGCGGGCGCCATCGTGCTCGTGCAGCTCGGCGCGCTCGGGCGGATCGACACCCAGCTCGTGCTGCTCGGTGCCGGGCTCTCGGTACTGGTGTTCGGCCTGCACGTCGCGATGCGCTTCGTGGCGCGCGACGCCGATCCGTTCCTCCTGCCGATCGCGACCGTGCTGAACGGACTCGGCATCGCGATGATCTACCGCATCGACATCGCCTACGGCGACGCCGGATGGGAGAGCGCGGCGGTCCGCCAGATCGTGTGGAGCGTGATCGCGATCGTCGCGGCCCTCGCGACGATCCTGCTGATCCGCAACCACCGCACGCTGTTCCGCTACACCTACCTCTCGGGGCTCATCGCGATCGTCCTCCTGCTGCTGCCCCTCGTCCCGGGGCTCGGCCAGACCCGCGGGGGCGCGCGCGTCTGGATCGGGATCGGCGACCTCGTCACGTTCCAGCCGGGCGAGATCGCGAAGATCGCGCTGGCCGTCTTCTTCGCGGGCTACCTGGTCCGCAATCGAGACTCCCTCTCGATGGTCGGCCGGACCTTCCTCGGCATGCGGTTCCCGCGCGGACGCGACCTCGGCCCGCTCCTCGTGGTCTGGGCGCTGTCGATGGCGGTCATCGTCTTCCAGCGCGACCTCGGCACGGCGCTCCTCTACTTCGGGCTCTTCCTCGTCATGCTGTACGTCGCCACGAGCCGGCTCTCGTGGGTCGTGCTCGGCCTCAGCATGTTCTTCGCCGGCGCGATCATCGCCAGCCAGACCCTCGACTACGTCAACGGACGCTTCCAGAACTGGCTCAACGCGTTCGACCCCGCCGTCTACGACGCGCAGGGCGGCTCGTTCCAGCTCGTGCAGGGCCTGTTCGGCCTCGCCAACGGCGGCCTGATCGGCACGGGCCTGGGCCAGGGGCGCCCCGACCTCACGCCCGTCCCCCAGTCGGACTACATCATCGCGAGCCTCGGCGAGGAGCTCGGCCTCGCCGGCCTCTTCGCGATCCTCGCGCTGTACGTGCTCTTCGTGGCCCGCGGGTTCCGCATCGGCTTCGCCGGGCAGGACGACTTCGGCAAGCTCCTCGGCGTCGGGCTCTCGTTCGTCGTGGCCCTCCAGGTCTTCATCGTCGTCGGCGGCGTGACCCGGGTCATCCCCCTCACGGGCCTGACGACGCCGTTCCTCGCGGCCGGTGGTTCCTCGCTCGTCGCCAACTGGATCATCGTCGCGCTGCTGCTCCGGCTCTCCGACACGGTCCGCAACCACCCGAGGCTGGTGATCGACGGATGAACCGCGAACTCAAGCGGGTGACCATCGTCTCCCTCCTCATGTTCCTCACGCTCTTCGTCGCGTCGACGATCATCCAGTACGCGCAGGCCGACAACCTCGCCGCCGACCCGCGCAACGCGCGGACGCTCTACCAGAGCTACTCGGTCGAACGCGGGCCGATCCTCGTCGGCGGCGACCCGATCGCGTTCTCCGAGCCGTCCGACGACGACTACAAGTTCCAGCGCATCTACGCGAACGGTCCGCTGTACGCACCGGTCACCGGCTTCATCCCGGTGAACGGCGAGGCGACCGGTCTCGAGGGCTCGCTGAACGCCGAGCTCAGCGGCACGTCGGAGTCGCAGTTCTTCGATTCGCTGAACCGGCTCATCTCCGGGCAGGACCCGATGGGCGCCTCGGTCGAGGTCACCATCGACCCGGTGGCCCAGCAGGCCGCGTGGGACGCGCTCGGCGACTACACGGGCGCGATCATCGTGACGCAGCCGAGCAGCGGCCGCATCGTCGCGATGGTCACGAAGCCCACCTACGACCCGAACAGCCTCGCGGTGCACAACGGCGAGGAGGTCGACCAGACCTACCGGAACCTCGTCGAGGACCCGGGCGACCCGCTCTTCAATCGCGCGACCGGCGGCGACATGAACCCGCCCGGATCGGTGTTCAAGCTGGTGATGACCGCCGCCGCGCTCGAGTCCGGCCAGTACACGCCCGACAGCACCTTCCCGAACCCAGCGGAGTTCACCCTCCCCGAGACGAGCTCGGTCGTGCGGAACTCGAGCGGCGGCACCTGCGGCGGCGGCTCCGAGGTCACGCTCGCGACCGCCCTCCGGCTGTCGTGCAACATCCCGTTCGCCGAACTCGCGCTGGAGCTCGGCGACGACGCGATCCGTGCGCAGGCCGAGAAGTTCGGCTTCAACTCGAACTTCTCGATCCCGAACCCCACCGAGACGAGCACGTACCCGGCGAACCCCGACGCGCCGCAGACCGCGCTGAGCGGCTTCGGGCAGGGCGACGTGCGAGCGACGCCGATGCAGATGGCGATGGTCTCCGCCGCGATCGCCAACGGCGGGATCGTGATGGACCCCGACCTCGTCGAGTCGATCACGGCGCCCGACTTCCGCCCGATCGAGGAGTTCGACGCCACGCAGTTCGGACGTGCGATCAGCGAGTCGACGGCCCGGACCATGACCGAGATGATGGTCAACGGCGTCGAGAACGGTGCTGCGAGTAATGCAAGAATAGACGGCGTCAGCGTGGCCGGTAAGACGGGTACAGCGGAGAACGGCGAGGACGATCCCTACACCTTGTGGTTCACAGGTTTTGCCCCCGCCGACGACCCTCAGTATGCGATCACGGTGCTCGTGGAAGACGGCGGAGGGCTTGGTCAGGAGGGGTTCGGCAATCTGATTGCCGCGCCATTGGCGAAACAGGTACTAGAGGCGGTGCTGAACAAATGAGACCGAGTGCTGGGCTCACCTTCGGTGGACGGTACGAGCTGCAGTCCCGGATCGCCATCGGCGGCATGGGCGAGGTGTGGCAGGCCACCGACCTGGTCATCGGCCGTCAGGTGGCGCTGAAGATCCTCAAGGACGAATACCTCGGCGACCCGGGCTTCCTCGAGCGCTTCCGCGCCGAGGCGCGTCACGCCGCGCTCGTGAACCACGAGGGCATCGCCAACGTGTTCGACTACGGCGAGGAGGAGGGCAGCGCCTACCTCGTGATGGAGCTCGTCCCCGGCGAGGCGCTCTCGACCATTCTCGAGCGCGAGCACGTGCTCTCGACCGACAAGGTCCTCGACATCGTCGCGCAGACCGCCGCCGCACTGCAGGCCGCGCACGCGGCCGGCCTCGTGCACCGCGACATCAAGCCGGGCAACCTGCTGATCACGCCTGACGGCCGCGTGAAGATCACCGACTTCGGCATCGCGCGCATCGCCGACCAGGTGCCGCTCACCGCGACCGGCCAGGTCATGGGCACGGTGCAGTACCTCTCGCCCGAGCAGGCGTCCGGCCACCCGGCCTCGCCGACCACCGACATCTACTCGCTCGGCATCGTCGCGTACGAGTGCCTCGCGGGTCGCCGCCCGTTCACGGGCGAGTCGCAGGTCGCGATCGCGATGGCGCAGATCAACGAGACCCCGCCCGACCTGCCCGTCACGGTCTCCGAGCCGGTGCGGAACCTCGTCTACTCGTGCATCGCGAAGAACCCGGCGGATCGTCCGCAGACCGCGGCGCACCTCGCGCGCGCGGCCACCGCCCTGCGCCGCGGCGACGTCCAGGCCGCGGCCGCGGCCGTCCCGGCGGTGCTCGGCGCGGCGGCCGGCCTGACCGCGGCCACCATGCTGATGCCCCAGTCGGGAGCTCCCACCGCCGCGACGACCGTGCTCGCCGCCGGTGCGGGCGTGCCCGAGGGCGAGGAGGAGGAGCAGCCGACCGAGCGCAAGCGCAGCCCGTGGACGTGGCCGCTCATCGTCCTCATCATCCTGCTCGCGCTCGTCCTCATCGGCACGCTCATCGCGCTCGCGCTGAACAGCGGCAACCGCCCCGCCGCGTCCACGTCCAGCGGACCGCCGACCACCGCGACGACGGCGCCGCCGACCTCGTCGAGTGCGCCGCCGCCCGAGACCACCACCGCGGCCCCGACGACGGAGCAGGTCGACCGCGCTGCCTACATCGGCCGGAACGTCGACGACGTCCGCACCGAGCTCGAGGGCCTCGGCTTCGTCGTGAGCACCCAGGAGGGCGCGCCGGCGACCACCCCCGACCAGGCCAACACGGTCTCCGACGTGAACCCGAGCGGTCCTGTCCAGATCGGCTCCACCATCACGGTCACCTACCTCGGCGCACCCGAGACCCCGAGCGCGCCGGCGAACGCGCCGACCGTCAACCCGGCGGACGTCGCATCCGGCGGGATCGTCCAGGTGAGCTGGCCCGCGGCGACCTGCCCGTCCGGGCAGCAGCTGAGCGGCTACGAGGTCGCCGTGACGAACGACGCCACGGCGCCGAGCCCGGTCGGCGCGGGCACGACGAGCGTCAACGTGCAGGCGGGGAACCAGGACTTCGAGGTCACCTACCGGTACTTCTGCGGCCAGCTCGACTCGCCGTTCTCGCCGGCCGCCGCGGTGACCATCCAGCCCTAGCATCCCCGGAACGAGCCCTACACGAACGGAGACACCGTGAACGATGACGAACGCATGCTCGCGGGTCGGTACCGCGTGGGTGCGCTCATCGGTCGCGGTGGCATGTCCGACGTCCACGTCGGAACCGACAGCCGTCTCGGGCGACAGGTCGCGATCAAGCTGCTGAAGCCGCAGCTCGCCACCGACCCGGCGTTCCGGATGCGGTTCCGGCAGGAGGCGCAGTCGGCGGCGCGGATGGCGCACCCGACGATCGTCCGCGTCTTCGACGCCGGCGAGGAGACGGTGCTCGACTCGTCCGGTCACGAGGTGCAGCTGCCCTTCATCGTCATGGAGTACGTCGAGGGGCGCCTGCTGAAGGACATCATCCACGACGGTCCGCTCGATCCGACGGCCGCCGCCCGGGTGATCGACGGGGTGCTCACGGCGCTCGAGTACTCGCATCGCGCCGGCGTCGTGCATCGCGACATCAAGCCCGGCAACATCATGATCACCACCGGCGGCCAGGTGAAGGTCATGGACTTCGGGATCGCCCGGGCCGTGTCCGACTCGGCGACGACCGTCGCCCAGACCACGGCGATCCTCGGCACCGCATCGTACTTCTCGCCCGAGCAGGCCAAGGGCGAGACCGTCGATGCGCGGACCGACCTCTACAGCACCGGCGTCGTGCTGTTCGAGCTCCTCACCGGTCGTCCGCCGTTCCGCGGCGACACCCCGGTCGCCGTGGCCTACCAGCACGTCAGCGAGCGGCCGGTCAAGCCGAGCGTGATCAACCCGAAGGTCTCCCCGGCGCTCGACGCGGTCGTCATGCACGCCCTCGCGAAGGACCGCACGACCCGGTACCAGACGGCGGCCGAGTTCCGCGCCGACGTCGAGGCCGCGGCATCCGGTCGGATCCCCGTCCCGAAGAAGACCGACGAGACGGCGCTGTTCTTCGGAACGCCCACGGGCTCGCTGTCGACGTCCGAGCTCGCGCTGCGCCAGCTCACCGAGGACGACACGATGACGCGGACCCAGCGCCGGCCGCCTGCGATCTGGATCTGGTCGGGCATCATCGCGGTCGTCGTGATCGTCGTCGCCGTCATGTACTGGGCGTTCAACCTCCAGCCGAGCGACACGCTCCCCTCGAACGCCCGCGAGGTCCCGCAGTTGAGCGGCTCGACGTGGGAGGAAGCGGCGAACGAGCTGCAGGCGCTCACGCTGCCGCCCACCCGGATGGATCGGGTGAGCGACACGGTACCCGCGGGGCAGGTCATCGAGACCGAGCCGGCCGCGGGCGAGATCGTCGACACCGGCACGCCGGTCAGCGTGTTCGTGTCCACCGGTCGCGAGGCGGTCTCGGTGCCCGACGTCGTCAACATGCAGCTCGACCAGGCGAAGACCGCCATCACCGACGCCGGCCTCGCCGCGGGATCGGAGACGCGGCAGAACTCGCCGACCGTGGGTGCCGGGGTCGTCATCTCGACCGATCCGGAGGGCGGCTCGTCGGTGGATCAGGGCAGCGCCGTGAACTTCACGATCTCGTCGGGCAACGTCACGCTGCCCGACCTCACCGGGCAGTCGTTGCAGGCGGCGTCGTCGTACCTCGGCACGTCGTCGCTTCAGCTGACGCCGACGCCCGTGCCCGATTCGAGTTGCGCGTCCGAGCCGGGCTCGCCCGTCATCCGCCAGTCGCCGGCACCCGGAGACGTGCCGCAGAAGTCCGCGGTCGAGCTCGTCTACTGCGCGGGCTGAGCGACCGCTTCGGCCCGGGCCTCAGCTCGCGCGCACGAGCGGGTGGAGCGACTGCGCGCGCTCGCGCGCCTCGGGCAGCCCCGCGAGCGCGAGCCAGTTGCCGAGCATCCGGTAGCCGCCCTCGGTGAGCACCGACTCGGGGTGGAACTGGACGCCGAGGATCGGTGCCGTCGCGTGGCGAAGCCCCATGATGACGCCGCCCTCGGTGCGGCTGGTGACGACCAGGTCGTCGGGCACGGTGCCGTCGACCACCGCGAGGGAGTGGTACCGGGTCGCCGTGAAGTGCTGCGGGACGCCGTCGTAGAACGGGCTGTCGTCGTGGACGACCTGCGAGGTCTTGCCGTGCATGAGCTCCTCGGCGTTCGTGACGACGGCACCGAACGCCTCGGCGATCGCCTGGTGCCCGAGGCACACGCCGAGGATGGGCTGGCCCGAGGCGAGCGCGGCCTCGACGACCGGGATCGAGACTCCCGCGTCGGCGGGCTTGCCCGGACCGGGCGAGATGAGCACGGCGTCGTACTCGGCGATCCGCTCGGCGACGTCCTCGACGGCGATGTCGTCGTTGCGGACGACGTCGGTCTCGGCGCCGAGCTCCTGCAGGTACCCGTTCAGGGTGTAGACGAAGCTGTCGTAGTTGTCGATGACGAGGATCCGGGTCATTGCTCCACCGTGACGTCGATTGGGTTCACGATCCCATCCACCCAGGGGAAGACCCAGGTGAAGAGGACGAAGATCACGCCGGCGAGGATGGCCAGCACGAGGATGACGCGGAACCAGACCGGTCCCGGCAGGATACGCCACAAGGCCGCGTACACGCTCATCGCCCCCATTCCGCGACCGCTGCCGCGATCTCGTCGGGCGGACCGGCGGAGGCCGGCCGCCAGGACTCCAGCACGCCGTACGCGATGATCCGCTCCGCCGTCGAGTACAGCGGGTTGCAGCTCGTCAGCGTGATGATCCGGTCGGTCGGGGCGAGGTCGGGCCGGTGCGGCACGGGCGCGAGCACGCCGACGGTGTCGGGCGTGACGTACTCGAGGTCGCGGAACCGGTACGTGTACCAGCCGTCGGCGGTCTGGATGAAGATGCCGTCGCCGAGCCGGAGGCGGTCGATCTCGTGCATTCCGCCGCCGTACGCGCTGCGGTGCGCGGCGATCGCGAAGTTGCCGACGGCTCCCGGCATCTGCGTGCCCTCGTAGTGGCCGACGCCGAGGTCGACGCTGTTCAGCACGTCGAGCCCGGTCCCCTCGGCGATCGTCCGCTGCGAGTCGGCGCCGAACCTGGGCACGTACATGACGGCGAACGCCTCCCCGTACGGATGCGCGCCCTCGTCGACCGGCGGCGGCTCCATGCCGTCCTCCACCACGATCTCGTCCGCGAGGTCGTCGGTCGCCCCGTCGCCGTGCGCACGGGCCTGCTCCTGCCAGTCGAGCGAGAGGTCGGATGCCGCAGCCGACTGCTGCGCGCCCGTGATCGCGTCGTTCCACCACATCTGCCAGCCGAGGAACAGCAGCACGAGCGCACCGCCGGTGAGCAGCACCTCGCCGAGCACGCCGATGACGCCGACCCGCCGCCGTCGCGGCGCGGGCTCCGACGTGGCATCCATCGACATGTGCGCGAGTCTATTGCGCGGGGCGAGCCCGCCCGCCGGCACTCGGATTCCGGTCCGGACTCGGTGCAGTAGAATCTCCGGCATGGCACGCACCAATTCTTCGAAGCCCGCGCGCGCGGAGCAGCCGAGCGGCGAGGACGCGCCGAATCCCGTCTGGTTCAAGCCCGTCATGTTCGGCTTCATGCTGCTCGGCCTGGTCTGGATCATCCTCTTCTACGTGAGCCAGGGTGCGCTGCCGGTGGCCGCGCTCGGTTCGTGGAACATCCTCGTCGGCTTCGGCATCGCCTTCATCGGCTTCCTCATGACCACGCGCTGGCGCTGACGCCGGCCCGAACGACCTCGAAGCGGGGCGGATGCTGCGGCATCCGCCCCGCTTTCCTCATCTCTGCACAGAGTTATCCACACCTTCCACAGGTTTCTCCACACCGTCCACACCCTGTGGAGACGTGGAAAGCCCTGAATTCCGGACATCGTGTGGAATCACACCGGTGTAACTCTCCCCAACTGTGGACAGTGTTGTGGATAACCCCGGTTCGACGGGTCGCGGCGATCGCAGCGGGGGCGATGCGAGGGAGACCGGGTCGGGCTCAGAAGATGGGGAAGAGGAAGTACCTGAGGCTGAGTATCAGCAGGACGACGACGAGCGCCGCGAGCAGGATCACCTGGAGGCGCTGCTGGTCGCGCTTGCGCGTCTCGACGTAGATGAATCCGACGAGGGCGCCCACGACGAGGCCGCCCAGGTGCGCCTGCCACGCGATGTTGAACCCGGGCACGAACCCGATCACGAGGTTGATGCCGACGAGGATCAGCAGCTGCGTGGCGTTCCCGCCGAGACGGCGCTGGATCACGAGGAACGCGCCCATGAGGCCGAAGATCGCGCCGGATGCGCCCACGACGCCGACCCGCGGATCGGAGAGCCATAGCACCGCGACCGACCCGCCCAGGCCGGAGATGAGGTAGAGCGCCAGGAACCGCCAGCGGCCGAGCACGTTCTCGAGGAGCTGCCCGAAGATCCACAGCGTGTACATGTTGAGCGCGACGTGGAAGATGAGCTGCGTCGAGTGCACGAGCATCGACGTGATCATGCGCCAGGGCTCGAAGTTGAACGGCAGCGAGTACACGCCCGCGTAGAGGAGGCGGTCCGTGATCGCGAGCCCGGGGATGAGCTGCAGCAGGTAGACCGCGAGGGTGATGCCGATGATGGAATACGTCACCACCGGTGCGCCCCGGCCGGCGGCGGAGCGAGCGCGCGTCAGCACCGCGGGCTTCGTCCGCGGTGCCGACGCGCGCTGCTCGCGCATGCATTCGGGGCAGATGACGCCGACCGGCGCGGGGGTCTGGCACTCCCCGCAGATGGTGCGACCGCAGCGTTGGCACAGCACGAAGCTCAGCCGGTCGGGATGCCGATAGCAGGTGCTCGCGCGCTCGGGCGCCGGGTCGCTCACCGGGGTCGGGCTCAGGCCTGCTCGACGGTGATCTTCTCGATCACGACGTCGTCGAGCGGGCGGTCGCGGCCGTCGGTCGGGACCGAGGCGAGCTTGTCGACGACGCCCTGGCTCGCGGCATCCGTCACCTTGCCGAAGATCGTGTGCTTGCCCTGCAGCCACGTGGTCGGACCGACCGTGATGAAGAACTGCGAGCCGTTCGTGCCCTTGCCGCCCTGGATGCCGGCGTTGGCCATCGCGAGGACGTAGGGCTCGGTGAAGTCGAGCTCGGGGTGGATCTCGTCGTCGAAGCGGTAGCCCGGTCCGCCGATGCCCTGGCCGAGCGGGTCGCCGCCCTGGATCATGAAGCCGGGGATGATGCGGTGGAACACCACGCCGTCGTACAGCGGGTCGGTGGTGGTCTGGCCCGTGGCGGGGTGGGTCCACTCGATCTCGCCGGTCGCGAGGCCGACGAAGTTCTTCACCGTCTTCGGTGCGTGGTTGCCATAGAGGTCGACCTTGATGTCGCCGTGGTTGGTGGTGATCGTCGCGACTGCGGTGGGATTCGGCATACCGACGATTCTCTCATGCACGATTCGGCACGAGGCTGGCAACCCCCGGGCTTCCCACCCCACATCCAGCCCGTTCGGTGGCAGGATGGAGGAGTTCGCTGCACAACGATGGAGGTCGAGATGAGCCTGTCACGCAAGCGCCGGAAGGAACTCAAGCGGCTGCGCAGCAGTGCAGAGGATCTGTGGGGGAACCAGCAGGACGTGCTGGGCCACGCGAGCAAGGTCGCCCGGGAGGCGAGCCGCCAGATCAACCTGCTCACGCAGGAGGAGGTCGTTCCGCGGGTGCGCACGGGCTACCAGTCCTATGTCCGGCCGGGCTTCGACCAGGCTCGGAGCTATGCACGCACCGCGGGCGACCAGGTCGAGCGTTCGCTCGGCAGCGCGCTCGGCTCGCTGCTGTCGATCGGAGACATCGCCAACGACACGCGGGTCCGTCGTGCGCTCGAGCGCGTCTCGCCGCGCGCCGCAGCCGAGGTCAAGCGCAAGCAGGGTCCCGGTGTGGGCACGTACCTCGCGATCGGTGCCGGCGTGGTCGCAGCGGTCGGCGTCGCGTACGCGGTCTGGCAGACGTTCCGCGCCGATGACGAGCTGTGGGTGGCCGACGAGGAGCCGGGCGTGGCGTCCGACTCGGGTTCGGCACCGTCGCCCGTCATCTGACTCCACGGTCTTCCGACGGCCCCCATCCGCTCCGGATGGGGGCCGTCGTCGTCTCCGGGCACGTCCGCGGGCTCAGGGCTCGCACTGATTTCCGACGGAATGGGGAATTCCCCTTGCGTGTGAGGAGCGAACGACGCTATGGTCGTGACTCGGCCCCGCCGATCACGGCAGGGCACGGCACAGGAGAGGAGGCGAGACCCCATGATGATGCAGCGAATCCAGTCGCCCATTCGCGCGGTCGCCTTCCTCGGCGCTCCGTTCGCGACCTGCTAGCTCGCGCGTTCCCGCGCTGACCGCTCGGCCATGACGGCCGGCAGCAGGTCCACCGCCTGACGAGTCATGCCCGCATCGCGGGCGACACCCGTCCCACCGGCCTCCGATCCGAAGGATCCGCGTCCCGTCGAGGACGCGTGCCGATCGCCGGTCCTCTCCCGCCACGCCTTCGCGCACCGCATCGTGACGCCCTCAACGGGCGACGGATGCCGCGGCGCGATGTTCCGGGAGCCCTCACGTCACCTCCCGGCGCGTCGCACCCGCGCGCGCCATCCGCCCCACCCGATGAAGGAACACACCGTGAACACCTCACTTACCGCGACCAGCACGACCTCGCAACGATTGGCGGCCGGATCCGGCCGCCTGCAGGAGCGCCTCGCACGCCGTGCCGGACTGGCGCTGCTCGCCTGGAGCCGCGCCGCCGAGGCGCGCCGGTCCCGCACCGAGCTGGCCCGCGTCGACGATCTCGCACGCGCGGCTCGACTCCAGCGCGAGGCCGACCGACTCCGCGAGGGGAACTTCAGCACCCTCGCCCTCGTGGCCCGGACGCTCTGATCATCATGGACGTCGCATCCGGACCGGACACGACGGCCCCGTCCGCTCGCCGGACGGGGCCGTCGCCCGTCTCCCCGGGCGTCGTCGCTCAGCCGCGCGTCGGCGCGCCGTCCGCCGGCTCCTCCGCGTTCATGCGAAGCGCGATGTCGAGCAGGCTCACCCGCTTCAGCGAGCCGATCTCGTCGAGCGGGAACCACCTCGCCTCATCGCTGGAGCCGCCCACCTCGTTCGCCAGCAGCCCGCCGACGACGTGTGCGCGGTACACGATGCGCATGGCGTACAGGGGCACCGTTCCGTGGTGGCGCTTCGCCGCCGGCACGACCATCGTGTCGATGCCGAGCAGCCGGTCGATCTCGGCGTCGTAGCCGGTCTCCTCCCGGATCTCGCGCCTGGCCGCCTCGAGCGGATGCTCCGCGCCCTCGATCCCGCCGCCGGGCAGCGTCCACGCGGAACGACCGTGCTCGTTCCAATGGGAGAGCAGGATCTCGCCGTCCCGGATGATGACCCCGTACGCGGCGATGCGGATGTCCATCCCGCCACTGTATTACCCTGCGATGAGCTCGAGCACTCCAGTGCGCGACGCGTTCGGCGGGTGCACGCGAGCCCGCCAGCCCGCGCTTCGGGCCTCCGCGGCCGCGACGGGGAGCTGCGCCGCATGGAGTTCCAGGAGCATCGAGCCGCCGACGGCCATCCACGGGCGAGCCGTGCGGACGAGCCGCCGGGCGTGATCGAGGCCGTCCGGGCCGCCGCCGACGAGTGCCGCAGCGGGCTCGTGCTCACGCGCCTCGCGCGGCATCAGCGCGAGGTCCGACTCCGGCACGTAGGGGGGTACGGCCCCGATGGTCGTGATCCTGCCGATCAGTGCGTCCGGCAGGCCCTCGAGCGCGTCCGCGACGTGCACGCCGGCGCCCGCCGGCAGGTTCCGCCGGGCGATCGCGAGCGCGTTCCGGTCCCGGTCCGCCGCGTGCACCTCGACGCCCCGAACGGATGCCGCGACGATCGCCGCGAGCGGCGCCACCCCGCAGTACGGCTCGAGCATCACCGGTGCCTGCGTCGCTCGAACGCGGCGCACGGCGAGGCGAGCGAGCCGCAGGCTCCGCTGCCGGGGAACGAAGACGCCCGGTCCGACTGAGAGCCGCAGCCGGCCGAACCGGACCCAACCGACGATCGGCTCCAACGGCTCGCCCGCGACGCGACGGCGTACGAGCTGCTCGAGCTCGGCGTCATCCGCCGCCGCCTCGACCAGGATGACCGCCTCGTCCTCGGCGAAGACACTGCCCGCCGAGCGGAGGCGCGACGCGACGGCGGCGATCCGCTGGTCGGAGCGATGAGGCACTCCCCCAGTCTGGCGTCTCGCGACGCGGAAGGGTGCCGGGAGACGATCGGCGGCCCGGAACGAAGGTTCCGAGCCGCCGCCCGTCCTGAGAAGCCCCGGGACTCAGTCGCCGCAGAGGCCGCGAGCGATCTCGTTCTTCGTCTGCCCGCCGACCGCCTTGACGACGTCGCCGACGTTCGTGAACCCGAGGGCGCCCTCGGTGTTGATGGTCTTGTGGATCTGGCCGAAGCAGGCGGCGTCGTTGGGCGCCGCGTTCGCCGGGGCGGCAGCGAGACCGACCGCAGCGAGGCCGACGATGAATCCGGTGGCGAGAATGCGCTTCATTGGACTTCCCCTTCTGTCTGCGGGTGCCTTCCACCCGACACCCATTACTTCCGGGATCGGAGCGGGATCGGATGCACCTCGACGAGAAATTCTCGACGGGCGCCGATGGCAGCGGAACGACCGTCGACCGGCGGACCGATCAGGGGACTGGACTGTGGAGCCTAGGAGATTCGAACTCCTGACATCCTGCTTGCAAAGCAGGCGCTCTACCAACTGAGCTAAGGCCCCGTGGCGGATGCCCTGGGGCACCCGGGTGTGGAGTTATCGGAGTGGGGATACGAGGACTTGAACCTCGGACCTCTTCGTTATCAGCGAAGCGCTCTAACCGCCTGAGCTATATCCCCGAATTTCGGCCGAAGGAAAGACTACCCGAAGGGTTCGGGATCGTGAAATCGAGCCGGTGACCTCTCCGTCGAGGTCTCGATACGGCGGCCCGGAAGGGGCCGCGACTCGACCTGAGCCGGCCGAACGCTGGCGCGTCCGGCGCGACTCAGTTGTTGGTGAAGCCGACC
Organism: Agromyces luteolus; assembly: GCF_009729855.1. GTDB lineage: Bacteria > Actinomycetota > Actinomycetes > Actinomycetales > Microbacteriaceae > Agromyces > Agromyces luteolus. The sequence goes on from NZ_WODA01000002.1 coordinate 376,181, forward strand.
AGGATCCCGCCCGTGATCTTGACGCTGAGGTTGTACAGCACGGCCACGACCGCGCCGAGCGCGGTGGTCACGACGAGGTTCAGCAGCGATGCCACGACGGCGAAGCCCATGACGTTGCCGACCGACAGGATCGAGCGCAGGTCGGTGCCCGCGCCGGCGACATCCTGCACCAGGCTGTTGAGGTTCTCGAACAGGCCCGTCGACTGGACGATGGTGAAGACGAGGAACGTCGCCACGATGTTCACGACCGAGAGGCACACGGCCACCAGGAAGGACAGCTTCACGGCCGACCAGAAGTCGATGTACACCAGGCGAAGGCGCACCTGCTTGGCCGGGGGCTTCCGGTTGGACTTGCCGGCCAGTTTCTCGGCGACACTGCTCATGACGCTCACTCCTCTCCCGCGGTCTCCGCCGCTTCGGACTCTGCGGCCTCTTCCACCAGGTTCCGCTCGGAATTCTTCGCGATCGCGATGATGCGATCGTCCGCGACGAACTTCGCGAACACGACGCCCATCGTGTCCCTGCCCTTGGCCGGGACCTCGGCGACGTCAGAGCGTACCACCTTGCCGCTGGCAAGAACCACGAGCACCTCGTCCTCGCGCGCGACCGTGAGCGCACCCGCCAGGTCGCCTCGATCCTCGCTCAGCTTGGCCACCTTGATGCCGAGGCCGCCGCGCTGCTGCTTGCGGTACTCCTCGATCCGGGTGCGCTTGGCGTACCCGCCCTCGGTCACGACGAAGACGTACGTGTTCGCCGCGCTGTGCTTCTGCCCCGAGGCATCCGCCGGCGCATCCGCCCCGTCGTCGCCGTTCGAATGGGGCACGACGGATGCCGCGAGCAGCTCGTCTCCGGACCGGAAGCTCATGCCCTTCACGCCCGAGGTCGAGCGCCCCATCGGGCGGAGCGCGTCATCCGTCGCCTCGAAGCGGAGCGACATGCCCTTCTTCGACACGAGGAGGATCTCGTCGTGCTCGTCGACCAGCATCGCGGAGACGAGCTCGTCGCCCTCACGCAGGTTGATCGCGATCACGCCGCGCGACCGGTTCGTGTCGTACGCCGTGAGGTCGGTCTTCTTCACGAGGCCGTCGCGCGTGGCGAGCACGAGGTAGGTCGCGACCCGGTAGTCGCGGATGTCGAGGATCTCGGCGATCTCCTCGTCGGGCTGCAGCTCGAGGAGGTTCGCGACGTGCTGGCCCTTGGCGTCGCGGCCCGCCTCCTGGATCTCGTACGTCTTCGCGCGGTAGACGCGGCCCATGTTCGTGAAGAAGAGGAGCCAGTGGTGCGTCGTGGTGACGAAGAAGTGGTCGACCACGTCGTCGGCGCGCAGTTGCGCGCCCTTCACGCCCTTGCCGCCGCGGTGCTGCGAGCGGTAGTTGTCGCTGCGCGTGCGCTTGATGTACCCGCCGCGGGTGACGGTGACGACCATCTCCTCCTCCGGGATCAGGTCCTCCACCGACATGTCGCCGTCGAATCCGGGCACGATGTGCGTTCGGCGCTCGTCGCCGAACTTGTCGACGATCTCGCGGAGCTCGTCGGCGATGATGGTCCGCTGGCGCGCCGGCGTCGCGAGGATCTCGAGGTAGTCGGCGATCTGCCGCTCGAGCTCCGCGGCCTCGTCCATGATCTTCTGGCGCTCGAGCGCCGCGAGGCGGCGGAGCTGGAGTTCGAGGATGGCGCGGGCCTGGAGCTCGTCGATGTCGAGCAGCTTCACGAGGCCGTCGCGGGCGTCCTCCGCGGTCGCCGAGCGGCGGATCAGCGCGATGACCTCGTCGAGCGCGTCGAGCGCCTTGAGGTAGCCGCGCAGGATGTGCATGCGCTCCTCCGCCTTCCGGAGGCGGTATTCGGTGCGACGGACGATGACGTCGATCTGGTGGTCGACCCAGTGCGAGATGAACCCGTCGATCGACAGCGTCCGCGGGACGCCGTCGACGATGGCGAGCATGTTCGCGCCGAAGTTGTCCTGGAGCTGGGTGTGCTTGTACAGGTTGTTCAGCACGACCTTGGCGACCGCGTCGCGCTTCAGCACGATCACGAGTCGCTGGCCCGTGCGACCCGAGGACTCGTCGCGGATGTCGGCGATGCCCGCGAGCTTGCCGTCCTTCACGAGGTCGGCGATCTTGATCGCGAGGTTGTCCGGGTTCACCTGGTACGGCAGCTCCGTGACGACGAGGCAGGTGCGACCCTGGATCTCCTCGACGTTGACGACCGCGCGCATCGTGATCGAGCCGCGACCGGTGCGGTAGGCGTCGTGGATGCCCTTGACGCCGAGGATCTGCGCCGCCGTCGGGAAGTCCGGGCCCTTGATGCGCTGGATGAGCGCGTCCTGCAGCTCCTCGCGCGAGGCATCCGGGTTCTCGAGCGCCCAGAGGGCGCCGTCGGCGACCTCGCGCAGGTTGTGCGGCGGGATGTTCGTCGCCATGCCGACCGCGATGCCGACCGAGCCGTTGACGAGCAGGTTCGGGAAGCGGCTCGGCAGGACCGTCGGCTCCTGCGTGCGACCGTCGTAGTTGTCCTGGAAGTCGACGGTGTCTTCCTCGATGTCCCGCACCATCTCCATGGCGAGCGGCGACATCTTGGTCTCGGTGTACCGGTGCGCGGCCGCGCCGTCGTTGCCCGGGGAACCGAAGTTGCCCTGGCCGAGCGCGAGCGGGTAGCGCATCGCCCACGGCTGCACGAGCCGCACGAGCGAGTCGTACACGGCGCTGTCGCCGTGCGGGTGGAACTGGCCCATGACGTCGCCGATGACGCGCGTGCACTTGGAGAAGGCGCGGTCGGGGCGGTACCCGCCGTCGTACATCGTGTAGATCACGCGTCGGTGCACCGGCTTCAGCCCGTCGCGGACGTCGGGCAGCGCGCGCCCGATGATGACGCTCATCGCGTAGTCGAGGTACGAGCGCTGCATCTCGAGGTGCAGGTCGACCTGGTCGATGCGACCGTGGACGCCGAAGCCCTCGCCGTTGTCGATCTCGTCCGTCATTCTCGTGTGTCTCGTTTCTGCCTGTGTGGGTCTCGATGCGCCGGCCGGAAGGGCCGGCTACTCGACCTCGATCGAGTCGCCGCTGACGCGGCTCGTGCGATCAGATGTCAAGGAAACGCACGTCCTTCGCGTTCTTCTGGATGAATGCGCGGCGCGACTCGACGTCGTCGCCCATCAGCGTCGAGAAGATCTCGTCGGCCGCCGCCGCGTCGTCCATGGTGACCTGCAGCAGGGTGCGGGTCTCGGGGTTCATCGTCGTGTCCCACAGTTCCTGGTGGTTCATCTCGCCGAGGCCCTTGTAGCGCTGGACGCCGTTCTCCTTGGGCAGGCGCCGGCCGGCCGTCTGGCCGTCGGCGATGACCGCGTCGCGCTCGCGATCGGAGTAGACGTAGTCGTGGTCGGCGTTCGACCACTTGATGCGGTACAGCGGCGGCTGGGCGAGGTAGACGTAGCCCATCTCGATGAGCGGACGCATGTAGCGGAACAGCAGCGTGAGCAGCAGCGTGGTGATGTGCTGGCCGTCGACGTCGGCGTCGGCCATGAGGACGATCTTGTGGTACCGGGCCTTGTCGGGGTTGAAGTCCTCGCCGATGCCCGTGCCGAACGCCGTGATCATGGCCTGGATCTCGGCGTTGCCGAGCGCCCGGTCGAGTCGCGCCTTCTCGACGTTCAGGATCTTGCCGCGCAGCGGGAGGATGGCCTGCGTCTCGGGGTTGCGCCCCGTCTTCGCCGACCCGCCGGCCGAGTCGCCCTCCACGAGGAAGATCTCCGAGACGGTCGGGTCCTTGCTCGTGCAGTCGCTGAGCTTGCCGGGCATGCCGCTGGTCTCGAGGAATCCCTTGCGGCGGGTGGCCTCGCGCGCCTTGCGCGCTGCGATGCGTGCGGTGGCGGCCTGCTGCGCCTTGCGGATGACGTCTCGGGCCTGGTTCGGGTTCCGGTCGAACCAGTCGCCGAGCTGGTCGCCGACGACGCGCTGCACGAAGGACTTCGCCTCGGTGTTGCCGAGCTTGGTCTTCGTCTGGCCCTCGAACTGCGGTTCGGACAGCTTGACCGAGATGACGGCCGTCAGGCCCTCGCGAACGTCGTCGCCCGAGAGGTTGTCGTCCTTCTCCTTGAGGATGCCCTTCTCGCGCGCGTACCGGTTCACGAGCGTCGTGAGCGCCGCACGGAACCCCTCCTCGTGGGTGCCGCCCTCGTGGGTGTTGATGGTGTTCGCGTACGTGTGCACCGACTCGGTGTACGCCGTCGTCCACTGCATCGCGACCTCGAGCGCGATGTGCCGCTCGGTGTCCTCCGCCTCGAAGGAGATGATCTCGTCGTTGACGAGCTCGGCCTTCTTCGACTTGTTGAGGTACTCCACGTAGTCGACGAGCCCGCGCTCGTAGAGGAAGGTGTCGGTGCGCTGCACGGGGATCGTGATCGCACCGGTCGTCGGGGTGTCCTCCGGGTCGATCTCGACGTGGCCGGCCCGCATGTCGGTCAGCGTGATGCGGAGCCCCTTGTTGAGGAACGCCATCTGCTGGAACCGGGTGCGGAGCGTCTCGTAGTCGAACTCGACGGTCTCGAAGATGTCGGCGCTCGGCCAGAACGTGATCGTTGTGCCCGTCTCGCTGCTCGCCTCGTCCTGCGACAGCGGGGCCGTCGGCACGCCGACGGCGAAGGACTGCCGCCACACGTGCCCCTGCCGCTTCACCTCGACCTCGAGGCGGCTCGAGAGCGCGTTCACCACGGAGGATCCGACGCCGTGCAGGCCGCCCGACACCGCGTAGCCGCCGCCGCCGAACTTGCCGCCGGCGTGCAGCACGGTGAGCACGACCTCGACCGTGGAGCGACCCTCGGTCTTGTGCGTGTCGACCGGGATGCCGCGACCGTTGTCGACGACCCGGACGCCGCCGTCGGGCAGGATCGTCACGTCGATGTCGTCGGCGAAGCCGGCGAGCGCCTCGTCGACCGAGTTGTCGACGATCTCGTAGACGAGGTGGTGGAGTCCGCGTGGCCCGGTCGAGCCGATGTACATGCCGGGACGCTTCCGAACCGCTTCGAGGCCCTCGAGAACCTGGATCGCGTCCGCGCCGTATTCAGGCGCACCCTGGGCCTTCGTCGGTTCCGCTGTCATGGGTGAATCGGGCTCCAAACCGTCGTTCTGGCGACTCTCGATCCTATCAAGATCCGGTCGTCACCCGAGCCGCTCCGCGCCGATCTGCGGGCTCGAGAGAGGCGAAGTGACCGATTTTGCCTTCTCAGCCGTAGGTGTCGCGTGGACCGCGCCCTGGAACCGATCTGGGACCCCTTTTCCAGGTGGGGGCATCCGGCCCTTGGAAACGGATGGTGTCGACGCCCGCCCGGGGGTGCCGCTCGAGGATCGCGCGGATGAGCTCCTCGCGCATCATCCGGAGCTGCGTCGCCCAGGCCGTGGACTCGCACCGGACCTGGAGGACGCCGCCCTCGATCGCGATGGGCTCCGAGTGCCGGGCGATGTCCTCGCCGGCGATCTCGGGCCACGCCGAGAGCAGCTCCTGCTGCGAGAGCGCGCCGGTCCAGCCGAGCTGCGCCGTCAGTGCGTCGATGGCCGCGCCGAGCGGCTTCGGGTCGCGGCCCGGCGTGAATGGCTCGCTGCCCTCGACCTCGCGGGCGCGCACGCGCGCCCGACCGGGCCGGGTCCGCGGTTCGCCCCCGAAGATCTCGCGGAAGTGCTGGTAGGTGCGCGCCGCCTCAGACACCGGATGCCTCCGACGGCATGCGTCGGGCGGATGGCGCGGGCTCGTCGTGCGACGGCTGCCCCCCGGTCGACGGCGACTCGACGACCTCGCCGCCCGCGATCCGGATCACCCGGTCGGACAGCGGCTCGGGCACGTCCTCGAGCACCGCCGCGGTGATGAGGACCTGCTCGTACCCGCCGACCGCAGCGGCCAGCCGCTGCCTGCGCATCCGGTCGAGCTCGGCGAAGACGTCGTCGAGCACGAGCACCGGGTCGCCGGTGGTCGAGTCGCGGCGGAGCAGCTCGGCCGACGCAAGCCGGAGCGCGAGCGCGAACGACCAGGATTCGCCGTGGCTGGCGTAGCCCTTCGCGGGGAGGCCGTTGAGGAGGAGGAGCACGTCGTCCCGATGCGGCCCGGCGAGGGTGACGCCGCGCTCGAGTTCCCTCCGTCGCATCGACGCGAGCGCCGCGGCGAACCGTTCTGCCGTGGGGGCCCGGACGGACGCCTCGGCGTCGGTCGCGCCGTCGGGCGCCGCGGACGCGGCATCCGCCGGCTCGGCGTCGGGGTCGGCTCCGTCGATCGAGAGCACCGACTGCAGCTCGGGGCGATGGTCGTCGTCGACGATCGAGCGGTACGCGGCCGCGAGCGGCTCGCGGAGTTCGGCCACGAGCTCCTCGCGCCGGTCGATGAGTTCGGCGCCGAGTTCGACGAGCCGTTCGTCCCAGATGTCGAGCGTGGTGAGTTGGGACGCGGCGATCCCGCGCGCGCGGGCGCTCTTCAGGAGCGAGTTGCGCTGCTTGAGCACCCGGTCGTAGTCGGCCATGACCCCCGCGAGCCGCGGGACTCGCTGCACGAGCAGCCCGTCGAGCATGCGCCGTCGGACCGACGGCTCGCCCCGCACGATCGCCAGGTCTTCCGGCGCGAACAGCACCGTGTGCGCGTAGCGCGGCAGGTCGCGGGGCTTCGCCGTGCCCCGGTTGACCTGGGCGCGGTTCGCGCCCTGCCGGTTGAGCTGCAGTTCGAGCAGCACCTCGCGCCCCCCGGCCGACAGGAGCGCGCGGACGATCGCGGCATCCGCCCCGGATCGGATGAGCGCCTGATCGCTCGAGACCCGATGCGAGCCCAGCGTGGCGAGGTAGCCGATCGCCTCGACGAGGTTGGTCTTGCCCTGCCCGTTGCGCCCGACGATGACCGTGGCGCCGGGCTCGAACGCCAGCTCGGCCGATCGGTAGTTGCGGAAGTCGGTGAGCGAGAGCCTCGCGACGTGCACGGTGCGGCTCCCTTCTCGCGAACCACCACGGTACCCGCCCGCGCCGACATCGCGGCGCGATCGGCCTACCGGAGCAGCAGGTTCGGCTGCAGGAGGTAGCGGTAGGTGTCGGCGCCGGCCTGCTCGCGCGAGGTCTGGCTCGTGATGAGCACGGGACCCGGCTTGTTCGGGTTCTCGGTCTTGGTGAACGAGATCCGGACGAACTCGCTCGGCACCGCCTGCAGTCCGTCGAGGAGGAACTGCGGCTTCAGCGAGACGACCGTGTCGTCGCCGGTGAGGATCGCGTCGATCGACTCGGACGCCTGGGCCTGCTCGCTGCCGATGGCCTCGAGCGTGAGCCCGTCGGCGGTGAACGAGTAGCGGAGCGCCGCCTCGCGCTCGAGCACGAGCGCGACACGACGGGTCGCCTCGATGAGCTCGGCCGTGTTCATGACGGCGTGGTTGTCGACCGTCTCGGGGAACAGCCGGCGGACGGGCGGGAAGTTGCCCTTGATGAGCAGGCTCGTGACCGTCTTGCGGTCGGCCGAGAACGCGATGAGCTCGCGGTCGTCGCGACTCGTGATCGCCACCGAGATCGTGCCCGAGTGGCCGAAGGTCTTCCCGACCTCCTGCAGCGTGCGGGCCGGGACGAGCGCGGTCGTCGCGGCGTCGCCCTCGCCGGCGACGCCGCCGCCGTCCCAGTCGATCTCTCGGATCGCGACACGGTAGCGGTCGGTCGCGACGAGGCTCAGGTTCGTCTCGCGCACCTCGAGCTGCACGCCGGTGATGACGGGGGTGACGTCGTCGCGGGATGCCGCGACCGCGACCTGTGCGACGGCCGACGCGAACTCCTCGGCCGGCACGACGCCGGTCTGCTCGCCGATCTCGGGGATCGACGGGTACTCCTCGACGGGCATGGACAGCAGGGTGAAGCTCGCGGATCCGCAGGTGACCGAGATGCGCGACTCCTCGGTCGAGACGCGCACCGGGGCGTTGGGCAGGCGGCCGGCGATCTCGGCGAGCAGGCGGCCGGACACGAGCACGGTGCCCGGCTCCTCGACGTCGGCCTGGATCTCGGTGCGCGAGGAGACCTCGTAGTCGAAGGAGGAGAGGACGAGTCCGTCGCCCTCGGCCTGGATCAGCACCCCGGAGAGGATCGGGAGGGTCGTGCGCTGCGGCAGCAGCTTGACGGCGAACGACACGGCCTCACTGAAGACGTCGCGATTGACCTGGAACTTCACGGTTCTCCCGTCGTGGAGGTGCTGGGTGGCTCCCATGCTATCCGGACGCCCGATTCCGGCGGGGTGATTTCGCGCGCCGGGACGCGGCGTCGCCGCGCGCTGGACCCGCCCGATCCCAGGTTGCCGAACGCCGTGGGTTAATCCATCTATCTCTTAACGGTGTTAACCGGTGTGGAAACTGTGGATGGCGTTCGGAGATCCGCGAACTGGTGCCGATCTGAGGCCCTCGAGCCTGTGCACGGTGTGTGGAAACACGTCGTCGCGGCATCCGTCGTCGACGAGCGGTGTACTGAGTTGTGCACAGGCCGACGGGCCGTCTCAACAGTCGTGGCGCGGTTGCTCGTCAACAATCCACAGATTTTCCACACCTGTGCGGAATCGTGTCGGCGGGCTCTCGGAGACGGCGCGCGAGCCGTCGCGAGCCGTCGCGAGGCGCGCCGGCGAGCCGCGCGAGGGCGCGGCATCCGTCACCGGATCGGGTCAGCGGTAGCGGGCGTTCTGCTTGATGCGCGCGGTCAGCTCGGTGACCTGGTTGTAGATCGAGCGTCGCTCCTTCATGAGCTCCGAGATCTTCTTGTTCGCGTACATCACCGTCGTGTGGTCGCGGTTGCCGAACAGCTGGCCGATCTTCGGCAGGCTGAGGCTCGTCAGTTCGCGGCAGAGGTACATCGCGATCTGGCGGGCCGTCGCGACCGCCTGCGAGCGGCTCGACCCGTACAGGTCGTCGACCGTGAGCTTGAAGTAGTCGGCCGTCGCCGTGATGATGTCGACCGGCGCGACGACGTTGTCCGTGTCGTCCGTGATGAGGTCCTTCAGGACCGTCTGCACGAGCGGCATGTCGACCGGCGTGCGGTTCAGGCTCGCGAACGCCGTGACGCGGATGAGGGTTCCCTCGAGCTCGCGGATGTTGCTCGAGACCTTCGACGCCATGTACTCGAGGATGTCGTCGGGCACCTGGAGGTGCTCGTTCTGCGCCTTCTTGCGGAGGATCGCGATGCGGGTCTCGAGGTCGGGCGCCTGGACGTCGGTGATGAGGCCCCACTCGAACCGGCTGCGCATGCGGTCCTCGAAGCCGGTCAGGTGCTTCGGCGGGACGTCGCTCGTGATCACGACCTGCTTGTTGTGGTCGTGCAGCGTGTTGAAGGTGTGGAAGAAGGCCTCCTGCGTCTCGGCCTTGCCCTGCAGGAACTGGATGTCGTCGATCAGCAGGATGTCGATGTTGCGGTAGCGCTGCTGGAAGAGCGAGCCGCGGTTGTTGGCGATCGAGTTGATGAAGTCGTTCGTGAACTCCTCGGAGCTCACGTACCGGACGCGGATGCCCGGGTACAGGCTCATGGCGTAGTGGCCGATGGCGTGCAGGAGGTGGGTCTTGCCCAGGCCCGAGTCGCCGTAGATGAACAGCGGGTTGTAGGCCTTCGCGGGCGCCTCGGCCACGGCCACGGCCGCCGCGTGCGCGAAGCGGTTGGACTGGCCGATGACGAAGCTGTCGAACGAGTACTTCGGGTTCAGCCGCGCGTCGCGGGGACGGTCGATGTTGCCGCTTCCGCTGTCGAAGATCGGCTGGGGTCCGACGGCGACCTCGTCCGCGCCGTCCATGCCGAGCGTCGGGGGTACGACTCCGCCCATGCCCGGCCCGCCCGGGCCGACGGATGGCACCTGCCCCATCGGACCGCTCGCGGCCGGCTCCGCCGGGCGCAGATCCTCGAGTTCCGGGTTGACGACCACGTAGAAGGACGTGACCGGCGAGGGTGCCTCGATCGCGGTCATCGCCGAGAGGAGCGACACCCGCATGCGCTGGTTCAACATGCTCGCGGTGAAGTCGTTCGGCACCTCGAGGTAGAAGGTGCCCGCCGCGATGCCCTTGGGTTCGACCAGGCTGAGGAACCCCTGCAGCATCGGCGTGATCGCGTCGTCGTCCGAGAGTCGCTCGAGGACCGTCGCCCACGTCTCGCTGATGGGCTGTTCCGTCATCGCTCCCCGCAATCTCTCGCACCGTTCGGCGACCGCTCGTCGCTCCCCCGAGCGATTCGGCGGAGCGGCCCGAAGGCGTCTGTTCACAACGTTGTCCACCGCCTGTGGGCAGACTTGCGAGAACCGCGGGATTCCGCCGCACAGGCTGGGGATAACTGGAGTCACACGCTAGCGAATCGGACCTGTTGCGACAAATGCCGGTCGGGGGATCCCGGCCGGGCTCGGCGTGTCGTTCCGCGAGGCAACCTGTGGATCGGTGGAGAATGTTCGTCCAGCAGTGCGCTCGGTTTGACCGTGGCATCCGCAAGCCGTAGTTTTAATCAGTTGACCGCAGCCCTTTCGGGCACCGAGTTCTCCCCGCCGGCGCACCTGTGACGCGTCCGTGCGCGGAATTTCCCAGCCGGAGAAGAAGATGAGCAAGCGTACGTTCCAGCCCAACAACCGTCGTCGCGCCAAGAAGCACGGCTTCCGCGCCCGCATGCGCACGCGTGCCGGCCGCGCGATCCTCTCGGCCCGCCGCTCCAAGGGCCGCACCGAGCTCTCCGCGTAAGTTCCTCGGTGCTCGCCAAAGCCAACCGCATCACGAGCGCCGATGACTACCGGTTCATCGTGCGCCGTGGTGCGAAGGTCGCCGGTGCCCACACCGTGAGCTACATCCGCTCACGGGAGTCGGGCTCCGACGCACGCTTCGGCTTCATCGTGTCCAAGAAGGTCGGCACGGCCGTCCGCCGCAACCTGGTGCGGCGGCGGTTGAAGGCAGCCGGCCGCGAATTCGTCGACGGCGGAGTCACCGCCGTCGACGTCGTCGTACGTGCACTTCCCGCAGCCTCGGAGGCCGCGTTCGCCGAACTCCGCGACGAGCTCGGCGCGGCGCTCGCCGCACGCACCGGTCGTCGCGTCGCGTCCCGGCCCACGGCGGCCCCAGTGGAAGACCTCTGACGTGAAGAACCTCGCCTGGTTCGTCTGGCTCCTGCCCCGCAACGCGGGCGTACTGCTCATCCGCGCGTACCGGGCGGTGGTCTCCCCCCTCTACGGCGACGTCTGCCGCTACTACCCCTCCTGCTCGGCGTACGGCCTCGGCGCGGTGCAGCATCGCGGCCTGGTGATCGGATCCGCGCTCACCGCCTGGCGCATCGTGCGGTGCAACCCCTGGACCGCCGGCGGCATCGACGACGTCCCCCTGCCGCGTGTCCGTCGGTTCCACGTCACCCGCGTCGGCCTCGTCATCCCGGCCGACTGGGCCGGCCCGCGGGGGCGGCACGTCGACCACAGCCGACGTCGGCGTGCCGGCGTCCCCGCCATCGCCTCGGCCGCTGAGGCGCACGCCGGCCACGGCCACGGGCACGGCCGCGAGGCATCCGACCACTCCGCCGGCGCCCACGACCACGCGTCGAACGGTGCCGGCGCGGCATCCGTCGCGGCGAGCACCGCCGCACCCGAACGCTCCCCCATCACGTCCCGGAAGGACTGACCCACCCCCATGGACATCTTCAGCATCCTCCTATGGCCCATCAAGTGGGCCATCGAGCTGATCCTCGTCGCATTCCACTCGCTGTGGACCTTCCTCGGGATGGACCCGGACGCGGGCCTCACCTGGGTGCTCGCGATCGTCGGCCTCGTCGTCGTCGTGCGTGCGGCACTCATCCCGATCTTCGTCCGCCAGATCAAGAGCCAGCGGCGGATGCTCGAGGTCGCGCCGCAGCTGAAGAAGATCCAGGACAAGTACAAGGGCAAGAAGGACCAGTTCTCGCGCGAGGCGATGTCGCGCGAGACCATGGAGCTCTACAAGCGGACCGGTACGAACCCGCTCTCCTCGTGCCTGCCCCTCCTGCTCCAGATGCCGATCTTCTTCGGCCTCTTCTCGGTGCTGAACGACGCGTCCATCCACGCCGAGCGGGGCGGAGTCGGCGCGATGACGCCGCAGCTCGCCGAGCAGTTCTCGAACGCGACGTTCCTCGGGGCCCCGCTGAACTCGACCTTCATCGGCGAGTGGAACGCGATGATCGCCGGCGACCCGTTCAGCGCCTCGACCATGTTCGTGGCCGTCACGATGATCATCCTGATGACGGCGTCGCAGTTCATCACGCAGCTGCAGATCGTCTCGAAGAACATGTCGCCCGAGACCAAGGCGAGCCCGATGTTCCGCCAGCAGCGCATCCTGCTCTACCTGCTTCCGCTGGTCTTCGCGTTCTCGGGTGTGGCCTTCCCGCTCGGCGTGATGTTCTACTGGCTCGTCTCGAACTTCTGGACGATGGGTCAGCAGTTCATCGTCATCCGGAACATGCCGACCCCCGGCAGCGATGCCGCCAAGGCCCGCGAGGCCCGGCTGGCCCGCAAGGGCAAGCTCGTCGTGGAGACGAAGTCGGACGGCGACGAGGCGGAGCCGCAGAAGCCGACGACGACGCAGCGGCAGCAGCCCATGAGCAAGAACCGCTCGAAGAAGCAGAACAGGAAGTGACCGCGATGACGGACGTCCAGCACGACACCGCGACCCGAACCCTCGAGCAGCTCGAGGAGGAGGGCGACATCGCCGCCGACTACATCGAGGAGCTCCTCGACATCTGCGACCTCGACGGCGACATCGACATCGATGCGCGCAACGGCCGCGCCTACGTCTCGGTTCACGCGGCCGAGCCCGCGAGCCTGGCTGTGCTCTCCCGTCCCGAGACCGTCGCCGCGCTGCAGGAACTCACGCGACTCGCGGTGCAGACGAAGACCGGCGCCTTCTCGCGTCTCATCCTCGATGTCGGCGGATCGCGCGACGCGCGACGCGACGAGCTCGGACGCCTGGTCGCCCGCGCTGCGGAGCGCATCGAGGCCGGTGCGTCCGAGGCGGCGCTCCCGCCGATGTCGTCGTACGAGCGGAAGCTCGTGCACGACCTCGTCGCCGAGCGCGGCCTGCACTCGGAATCGCGCGGCGAGGGCTCCGACCGTCACACCGTCATCACGCGCGTCGGCTGACCCGCCGACGTTTCACGTGGAACATGACTGACGCGGAGTCCGCCCAGCCGACCGGCGTCGAGCCCGAGCCGGCCGCTGCGGCCGTGGTGTTCGGCGACCGACTCGACGTCGCACGCGCCTTCACCGAGAACCTTGCGGCGCACGGCGAGGAACTCGGCCTGATCGGACCGCTCGAACTCCCTCGACTGTGGACGCGCCATGTCGTGAACTCGGGCCTGGTGGCTCCACTCCTCCGACCGGGTCGCGTCGGGGACGTCGGGTCCGGCGCAGGACTTCCGGGCCTCGTCCTCGCCATCGCCCGTCCCGACGTGCACCTGACCCTCATCGAACCGATGGAGCGCCGAGTCGCCTGGCTCGAACGGCAGGTGGGTGAACTCGGCCTCGAGAACGTCGACGTGGTCCGGGCCCGTGCCGAGGAGGCCAAGCTCACGGGTCGACTGGACCAGGTCACGGCCCGCGCCGTGAGCGCGCTCCGCACGCTCATCCCGATCACGGCTCCCCTGCTCCGTCCCGGTGGCGAACTCGTGCTCATGAAGGGCACTGGCGTCGACGGCGAGATCGGTGCGGCGGAGAAGGCGATCCGCAAGTATCGATTGACCGACGTCGAGGTGATGGTCCTCGGCGAGGGCGTCGTCGACGATGTGACGAGGGTGTTCAGGGCCCGAGTCCCCTCCGAGTAGCGCGCGCTTCGCCTGCCGGATCCGGCGTCTCGAACGTTCCTCCCAGCGGCCGGCGGCCATGCGCCGAGCCCCGTTGTGCGAGATGATCTCGACATGCCCGGTCATCGCGTCGTCCAGCCACCCAAGGCACGCGCGGGCGATCGCGTCGCCGCCCTCTCGCCGGCGTGGGCCGCGCCCGCCCACTTCCCCGCGATCCACGAGCAGGGGATGCGCAGGCTCGAGGACCTGACCGGACTCGTTCCCGTCGAGTACCCGACCACCCGTCGGCCGGACGCGAGTCCGGCCGACCGAGCCGCGGACCTGATGGCGGCGTTCTCCGACCCGTCGATCCGGGCCGTCCTGGCGACGATCGGCGGGGACGATGAGATCCTCGTCATCCCCCACCTGGATTCCGCTGCCGTCCGGCGCGATCCGAAGCCGTTCGTCGGCTACAGCGACAACACGAATCTCCACAACTGGCTCTGGACGAACGGCGTCGCGAGCTTCTACGGCGGCAGCACCCAGGTCCACCTGGGGGCGGGCGCACGGGTCGATGACGTGCATGCCCGTTCGCTGCGCGCTGCGCTGCTGGAGGGCGGGATCCTCGAAGTGGTCGAACCGGGCGAGTCCGAGGACTTCGGCGTGCCGTGGACGGACCCACGTTCGCTGTCGGAATTCGGGGCGCGCGAGCGCACCGAGCCGTGGGCGTGGGCCGGTGGCACCGGTGCGCGCAGCGGCCCCACGTGGGGCGGATGCCTCGAGGTCCTCGACGAGCTGCTCGTCGCCGGGCGGTTCCCGTTCTCCCCCGAGGTGCTCGAGGGCTCGATCCTGCTGATCGAGACGAGTGAGTTGCTGCCGCCCGCGGACTGGGTGACACGGATCCTGCGCGCCATGGGCGAGCGGGGCCTGCTGCAGCCGCTCAGCGGGGTGGTCGCGGCCCGGCCGCCGGCGAGCTCACTCGAGGTGATGCGCTCCTCGGAGGACCGCGCCGCGCATCGCGTTGCGCAGCGCGATGCGATCATCACGGAGGTCACGCGGTACAACCCGGATGCCGTCGTGTGCGTCGGGCCGCCGTTCGGCCACACCCGGCCGCAGTGGATCCTGCCGTACGGCGGCGTCGTTGCGCTGGACGCGGCCGACGGATCGATCAGGGCGGACTACGGCCCGGTGAGCTGATGACGGCGGTGTGCGTGTTTCACGTGAAACGGGCCGGTGTCCCGGCGCGACAGGAACTGCGCGGGCGTTCCGGACCGCCTCAGTGTCGCCCTGAGGCACGACGGCCATCCCGGTCGTCTGTCTGGGATGGACGTCCGTCGCGCGCGGGCTCCTCGTGCAGAGGCTGGGATTGCGGTCTTGACCGTACGCCGCGGACGCGGCTTGGGGACGTCGCCTACCGACGTCTGCATCGAATGGAGCGAGGTCGGCGCCGGGCGGAACTGGGTGGGCCCGCCACGTGCGCCCCCGGCGACACGTTCCGCCCATCCGGACGGTCGAGTGCTCAGGGCGGTGAGGCAATCCTGGGCCGCCGCACTGCACAGCCACCGTTTCACGTGAAACGCGGGCGGCGGCTCAGGCGCGGTGACGGGCGACGCCCAGTTCGAGGAGGCAGCGCGCCGCAGCGTGGACGCCGGCGGTGGGGCGTGCCGGTCGGGTTCGCTCATCGCGAGGTCTCCGATGCGGCCAATCAGGTCTCGGTTCCGCCGTGCTGTCCGACGCGTCATCCGTCGGAACGCCCGTCCGGGGCGCTGTGGACTGAACGATCGCCGGGGCGGTTCTGCTGCTTCGTCCAAGGACGACTCGAGTAGGTACTGGCCGCACACTCGCATCGGCGCGTCTCCGCATCCGACGAACCGCCGCCGTTCGCGCTGTCCTCGACTGTCGTGCGTGACGTTTCGCTCAACGGTGGTTCCACGTGAAACGCGGCGGGCGGTCCGGATTCGGCTGATGGCGCCGCGGCCTCCCCTTCAGACGGAGCCGACGAGCTCGCGATGGTCGCACCGAAGGCGCGTCGACCCGGGCGGTGCGCACGGCAAGCTGTATCGATCGTCCGGCGACGCTCTGCCATTCAGTCCCGCGCACCGAGCGTGCGTGGCGTGCGCCACGGGAGCCACGCAGGTCGCCTCCCACCGGCCGACTGGACGGAGACGTCGCGTGCGCGTCCTCGGCCGGCACCACGCGAGCCGTAGCGGCTTCGCTCCCCGTCCACCTCCGGGGGCACATGATCCGGATGGTGGTCCGTGCCAGGGAGGATCGGCTGAACGTGCGGAGTGAATGGCCGCCGCATCCTCGCTCGCGTGGCGTCGGAGCCGATCGTTCGGGGCGCTCGCAAGCGTTTCACGTGGAACGTCGTCCCGCTGAGGTTGGCGAACCGGGACGGGCGGAGCGGCATCGGACATTCGGTGAGTCACGACATGACGCCGCAGGGAGATCGGGCCCGTCTCCCCCATCTCAAGCTCCGTCGCGGCCGAAGGGTCGAGGTTCGGCCAGGTCGACGTTCCACGAGAAACCTGCCGGATCGTGGACCTCGCGGAGGTGCATTCGACCAGTTCGACCGTCCGCGGCGACGGCTCTCAGCCGGCACCCGCGACGGCGATTAGGCTGGGGACTCGGAGCGACCGCAGGGCTCGTCGTGCGGTCTCGGATGGGTCAGGAGTACGGCATGGCGAACGGTGGACGCGGCTGGTTCCAACGCAGGAAGCCGCAGTCCGATGCCGTCGCACCGGCGACGGAGCAACGCCGGCCCGAGCCCACCCGGATCGAAGCCTATGAAGCGGAGCAGCGAGCCGAGGCAGCGAGACGCCAGGTGCACGAGTCGACCCGTCCCGACTTCGATTCCCTCCTGCGCCCGACGTCCGACGGCGCAAGCGGCGAACGATCGGCACCTCAGCCGATGGCCCCGAGTCGGCCCTCCGACCACGTTCCGGACGCGCCCGACTCCCGTGCTCCGAGTTCCGACGACCCCGACCGGCGCTGGGCGCCGCCGGAAGAGGCATGGCGCCGCGGTGTCGGTGACCGTCCCACTCCCGAGACGACCGCGGCGGGCGAGGCGCCGCG
This sequence comes from Agromyces luteolus, assembly GCF_009729855.1. GTDB lineage: Bacteria > Actinomycetota > Actinomycetes > Actinomycetales > Microbacteriaceae > Agromyces > Agromyces luteolus. The sequence goes on from NZ_WODA01000002.1 coordinate 392,992, forward strand.
CTCGGACGACACGAGCACTCGCGCACCGGGTGCGGCACCCACCGCGGATCGCGACGAGAAGGCGCCGACACACGCTCCGTCGTCCGAGGGCGGAGCGTCGAGTGCCGCAGGGGCGGTGACGCGGTACGACTGGGATGCGGCGACCGCGGCCGCACTCTCGGACGAGTCCGTACCTGCGGTCCGCCCGGCGAACACCCCGCTCCCCCACAGCGATCCCGACAAGCTGCTCGAAGACATCATCCGCGAGATCGTCGGTGACGCGACGGCCGAGACGGTCTCGAGTCTCCAGCAGCCGCGACCGCAGGACGAGTCGCCATCGCGTGCGGTCACCGGCCAGACGAGCGCATCGATGCCGTCGGCGCCGAGCGCACCGCTCCCTCCTGCCGGTGAGGGTGATCCGCAACTCCGTTCGTCGGAGGTCGACGAGCCTCCCCTGGCGGCCGACCGTGAACGGATCCCGGCCGATCGCGAGACTGCGCTCGGGGCGGCATCCGCTCCGGCGGAGCCGTATGCTGTCGGGGCGGGTGTGGAGACGCCGACGGAGTCCGGAGTCGATGACGCCGAACACGCAGAGCCGGCCTCCCACCCAGCTGCTGCGACGACGAGTCACGCCGTGGTCGCCGGCCCGGCTGGGTCGGTTTCACGTGAAACACCGGAATCATACGGAGGAACTCCCCTGGCCGATCAGCTTGCCGACGAGACCCGGCGCCGAATCGCGCTCGACCAGGCCGTGCTGCCGCTGCCCCGGACCACGCGCATCTTCACGATCTCGAACCAGAAGGGCGGGGTCGGGAAGACGACGTCCGCGGTGAACCTGGCCGCGGCACTCGCGCGCGCCGGGGCGCACGTCCTCGTCGTGGACCTCGACCCGCAGGGGAATGCTTCGACCGCCCTCGGGGTCGATCACCGATCGGACCTGCAGAGCGTCTACGAGGTCCTCGTCTCCGATCTCGCGATCGCGGAGGTCGTGCAGCCGTCGACCGAGCACGAGAACCTCGACTGCGTGCCGGCGACCATCCACCTCGCCGGCGCCGAGATCGAGCTCGTCTCGCTGGTCGCTCGCGAGCAGCGGCTCCGCCGCGCCCTCGACGCGCACCTGGCGACGATGGAGCGCCCCTACGACTACGTGTTCATCGACTGCCCGCCGTCGCTCGGACTGCTCACCATCAACGCGTTCGTCGCGGCGCGGGAGGTGCTCATCCCGATCCAGTGCGAGTACTACGCGCTCGAGGGCCTCTCGCAGCTGCTCAGCAACATCGAGCTCATCGAGCGTCACCTGAACCCCGAACTGCGGCTGACGACGATCCTCCTGACGATGTACGACTCGCGCACGAATCTCGCCCAGCAGGTGGCGCAGGAGGTCCGCGACCACTTCCCCACCCAGACGCTCGACACGATCATCCCCAGGTCGGTCCGCGTCTCCGAGGCCCCGAGTTACGGACAGAGCGTGATCAGCTACGACTTCGCCTCGACCGGCTCCCTCTCCTATCGGGAAGCGGCAGCGGAGATCGCATGGCGAGGCGTGCAGAACGCGTCCGAACAGAAGGAGTCCGTCTGATGGCGACCAAGCGCACTGGACTCGGGCGCGGGATCGGCGCCCTGATCCCGACCAACGAGGAGACGGCGCCGAAGGTCACCCGTCCCGTCGACGTCTTCTTCCGGGAGAGCGAGGCCCCGACGACCGCGGTCGCCGCGGTCGAGAACGCCGTCGAGGCGAACCTCGTCACGGTGCCCGGAGCCCACCTCGCCAGGCTCAACCCCGACGACATCGTCCCGAACGCGCAGCAGCCACGCTCGGTGTTCGACGCCGACGACCTCGAGGAGCTCGTCCATTCGGTCCGCGAGTTCGGCGTCCTGCAGCCGATCGTCGTCCGACCCCACCCCGACGAGCCCGGCAAGTACGAACTCGTCATGGGCGAGCGCCGGCTCCGCGCGACCAAGGCCGCCGGCCTCGACTCGATTCCCGCCGTCGTCAAGGACACGGCCAACGAGGCGATGCTCCGCGATGCCCTCCTCGAGAACCTCCATCGTTCGCAGCTGAATCCGCTCGAGGAGGCATCCGCCTACCAGCAGTTGCTGGCCGACTTCGGGATCACCCAGGAGGAACTCGCGACGAGGATCGGTCGATCCCGGCCGCAGATCTCCAACACGCTCCGGCTGCTGAAGCTCCCCGAGCCGGTCCAGGTGCGCGTGGCCGCCGGCGTGCTGAGCGCCGGCCACGCGCGGGCGATCCTCGCCGCCGGCGACCCGGAGGCAATGCAGCGTCTCGCCGACAAGATCGTCAACGAGGACCTCTCCGTGCGCGCCGCCGAGGCCATCGCCGCGTCCGCGCCGAAGCCGGCGCGCCTCAAGCCCGCCGCGGGCAAGCGCCAGGAGTTCCTCGACGACCTCTCGACCCGACTCGGCGATCGGCTCGACACGCGCGTCAAGATCTCGATCGGTGCTCGAAAGGGCCAGATCAGCATTGATTTCGCGACCGTTCAGGACCTGCGGCGCATCCTGTCCGAGCTGGGCGAGGACCTCGACGGGCTCTGATCGCCCCGAAGCCCCTCCGACGGATCAGGCGCCGCGGCGCGCGGCCGTGCGGACCAGCCCGTCGTAGACCGTCGAGGCATCGGTGTCCGAGGCCTCGATCGCGAGGGGGACGAGCGAGGTCTCGGTGAGGCCGGGAAGCACGTTCGCCTCGAGGAACCACGGGGTGCCCTCGTCGTCGACGATGAGGTCGACACGGGAGAGGTCGCGAAGGCCGAGCGTGCGGTGCGCCGCGAGCGCCGCCGCCGTGGCCCGCTCGACGTGCTCCTCGGAGAGGCGGCAGGGCGAGAAGAAGGTGGTCTCCCCCGCGTTGTAGCGCGCCTGGAACGAGTACACGCCGGCAGACGGGACGATCTCGACCGCAGTGAGGGCGCGCGCTGCGCCATCCGTCTCGACGATCGCTACGGCGAGCTCCGTGCCGATGACCCGTCGCTCCACGACCGCGACGTCGGCGTAGGTGAACGCGTCGACCATCGCACGCGGGAGGTCGGCGGGCGCCGCGACGATGGTGACACCCTGCGCCGAGCCGCCCGAGCCTGGCTTCACCACGAGGTCGCCCGGCAGCGCCTCGCGGACCACGCGGAGCACGCTCGCGGCGCCGAGCTCGCGGAAGGCCTCGTGCGAGAGCACGATCGATTCGGGCACCGCACCGCCGGCCCCGGCGACGAGCGAACTCGCGACCGGCTTCGACCACGCCCGACGGGCGGCCGCGCCCGTCGAGCCGACGGTCGGGATCCGCAGCGCCGCCAGCAGTTCGAGCAGGGTGCCGTCCTCGCCGCTCGATCCGTGCAGCGCCGGGAACACGACGTCGGGTCGGTGCTCGGCGAGGTACGGCAGCAGTCCGGCGTCGGGATCGCGGAGTTCGACGCGGTGGCCGGCCTCGGTGAGGGCGTCGGCGACGCGTCGCCCCGAGCGGAGCGAGACGTCGCGCTCGTGCGAGATGCCCCCGGCGAGCACGACGACGGAAAGGCCGGTGGAATCGCTCATGATCAGGGGTTCTCCACTACTTCAGGTCGGTGGGCGGGGCGAGTTCGATGCCGGGTCGATCGGGGAGTTGGAGCGTTCCGGTCCCGGCGAAGGTGTCGAGCAGGTCGAGCTCGCCGTTGACGACCGTCGCCAGCCGGCGGATGCCGAGGCGGATGGCGTCGGGGGTCGGGTAGCAGAAGGAGAGTCGCATCGCGTGCCGACCGCGCCCGTCGGCGAAGAAGGCGGTGCCCGGCGTGTACGCGACGAGCTCGCGGACCGCGCGCGGGAGCATCTGCTTCGAGTCGAGCACGTCGGGGAGGGTCACCCACACGTAGAACCCGCCGTTCGGGTTCGTCCACGACAGCTGGGGCAGGTACTCCCCCAGCGCCTCGACCATCGCGTCCTTGCGTTCGCGGTAGACGCCGCGGAACGCGTCGATCTGCCCGCGCCAGTCGGCCTGCGACAGGTACTCCGACACGACGAGCTGGCTGAAGGACGACGGCGAGAGGATCGCCGACTCGGCCGCGAGGATGAGCTTCTCGCGGATGGCGTGGGGTGCGAGCGCCCAGCCGACGCGGAACCCGGGAGCCAGCGTCTTCGAGAAGGACCCGAGGTAGATCACGCCCTCCGGGTCCATCGAGCGAAGCGCGTCGGGTGCGGGCTCGTCGAAGTGCAGGAGACCGTACGGGTTGTCCTCGAGCACGAGGATCTCGTTCGCGCGGCAGATCTCGAGGATCTCGGGGCGGCGTGCGGCAGAGAGCGTCACGCCCGCGGGGTTGTGGAAGTTCGGGATCGTGTAGAGGAACTTGATGCGACGGCCCTGGCCGCGCAGGTGCGCGATGGTCTCGCGGAGCGCCTCGGGGATCAGGCCGTCGTCGTCCATCGCGACGTGCACGACGGACGCCTGGTACGACCGGAAGACGCCCATGGCGCCGACGTAGGACGGCGCCTCGGCGAGCACGACGTCGCCCGGATCGAGGAAGAGCTTGGCCACGAAGTCGAGCGCCTGCTGGGAACCGGTCGAGGTCACGACGTTGTCGACCGACGCACGGATGCCTTCGAGCGACATGACCTCGAGGATGTGCTCGCGCAGCGACGGGATGCCCTGGCCGGAGCCGTACTGGAGGGCGACCGGACCCTGTTCGCGCATCGTGCGCTCGAACGCCGTGGTGATGAGCTCCTGCGGGAGCGCGGAGACGTACGGCATGCCGCCCGCGAGGGAGACGACCTCGGGTCGCGAGGCGACGGCGAACAGCGCGCGCACCTCGGAGGCGGCGAAGCCGGCGGCTCGGTCGGCGTAGTTCGCGTACCACGGATCGAGGTTGTTGCCGGCCCGCTGGGGCACTCCGTCAGAGGTCACTGCTGGATTCCGTTCTGCTCAGGCATTCCATGCTAGCCAGCCGCGTCGGGGCGCCCGAACCGGATGCCACTGCGTGACGCCGCACCCGTGACGCCGCCCGGCGGGGCCGCCCCGCGATGCCGCCCCGGCGATGCCGCCCGCGCGGCCCCGCACCCCCACGCACGACGAGGGCCCGTAACCGATCGATACGGTTACGGGCCCTCGGGAACAATCGCGATGCTCAGCCGATGAACTCGGCGAGATCCTGCTCGAGGATCGGCTTCGGCTTCGCGCCGATCACGGTGCGGACGACCTCGCCGCCCTTGAAGACCTTCATCGCGGGGATCGCGGTGATCTGGTACTTCATCGCGAGGCCCGGGTTCTCATCGACGTTGAGCTTGACGATGTCGAGCTTGTCGGAGTGCTCGGTCGCGATCTGGTCGAGGATCGGGCTCACCGCGCGACACGGACCGCACCACTCGGCCCAGAAGTCGACGAGGACGGCCTTGTCGTTCTGCAGCACCTCCTGGTCGAAGGTGGCCTCGGACACTGCACGTGCAGTCATTGGATATCTCCTTTGGTGGAAGCGATGGTCCGGAACGTCCGCCGGGCATATGTCGATGCCGGCATCCGTTCCGGGAGAGCGATCAGCGGGCGGCGTCCGCCAGGTCGACGGCGACGAGCTCGTCGACTTCGGCCGCTTCGGCGGAGGCCGCCGAAGGGTCGCCGCTCGTGTCCTCGAGGGCGGCGAGGTAGTGCTCGGCGTCGAGGGCCGCGACCGTACCGGAGCCGGCCGCGGTGACCGCCTGGCGGTAGATCGGGTCGATGACGTCGCCCGCCGCGAAGACGCCCGGGACCGACGTGCGGGACGAGCGACCGTCGACGGCGATGGTGCCCTCGGGCGTGAGGTCGAGCTTGCCGTGCACGAGGTGGGTGCGCGGGTCGTTGCCGATCGCGACGAACAGGCCGTCGAGGTCGAGCGCGCTGACCTCGCCCGAGACGGTGTCGCGCAGCGTGACACCGGTCACGGCGGTGTCGCCGTGGATGGCATCGACGGCGGCGTTCCAGACGAACTCGATCTTCGGATTGTCGAACGCGCGCTGCTGCATGATCTTCGACGCCTTGAGCGAGTCGCGGCGGTGGATCACGTAGACCTTGTCGGCGAAGCGCGTGAGGAAGGTCGCCTCCTCCATCGCCGAGTCGCCGCCGCCGACGACCGCGATGGTCTTCTCGCGGAAGAAGAAGCCGTCGCACGTGGCGCACCACGAGAGTCCGTGGCCGGAGAGGCGCTCCTCCTCGGGGAGGCCGAGCTTGCGATAGGCCGAGCCGGTCGCGAAGATGATCGCCTTCGCCTCGTGCTCACCCCCGTTGCCGAGCTTCACACGCTTGACCGGGCCGTCGACGTCGAGCTCCACGACGTCGTCGTAGACGACCTCGGTGCCGAAGCGCTCGGCCTGGGCCTGCATCTTGCCCATCAGGTCGGGGCCCATGATGCCCTCGGGGAAGCCCGGGAAGTTCTCCACCTCGGTGGTGTTCATGAGCTCGCCGCCGATCTCGACGGAACTGGCGATGAGCAGCGGCTTCAGCTCGGCGCGGGCCGCGTAGATGGCGGCGGTGAAGCCCGCCGGTCCGGACCCGATGATGATGATGTCGCGCAAACCCGCTCCTGTCGTTCCCTGCGATGCCCGCGGCATCCTACATTCCGGATGCCACGACATGGTGAACACAGTCTAGGCGGCGCCTATTCCGCCATCCGCGGCGCTCACGGGCGGGTCACAGGCTGACCCAGACCGAGCGGATGACACGGGCTCGCGCCCCGCGTCATCCGTCGTCATCGACGCCTGAGCCGCGCCAGCACGGGCTCGGCGAAGCCGCGCAGTTCGGGCGAACGCAGCAGCCAGAGGATGCCGGCGTAGAGCACGGCCATGGCCGTCCCGGTGATCGCCATCACGAGGATGGCGCTCCAGCGATCGGCGATCGCGAAGCCGCCCTCCGCGAAGCCGCCGAAGACCCACACGATCGCCGCGCCCGCGACGACGGGGACGATGACCGCGACGACGTCGCGCGCGAGGCTCGTCAGCACGCGCTTCGCGTCGAGGCGCTCGAGCTTCGGCCGGAGGAGGAGCACGGCGAGGCCCAACTGGATCGTGCCCGCGACCGTCGTCGACAGGGCGACGCCGACGGCGATCCACTCCACCGGGAGCAGCAGGCAGGTCAGCGCGGCGATCGTGAAGACGACCACCTGGACGAGGGTGAACATGAACGGCGTCCGGGTGTCGCCGAGCGCGTAGAACGTCCGCTGCACGACGAACAGGATGCTGAACCCGACGAGTCCCACGGCGAACGCGATGATCACGTTGCCGAGCGCCGAGGCGTTCGCGAAGTTCCCCGGCTGGAAGACCGCCGCGAACGGGTAGGCCACCACGACGAGCACGGCCGAGGCGAGCATCAGGATGAGGCCGACCGCACGCACCGCGCCCGACAGGTCGGCGCGGACCCGGTCGAGCAGTCCGTCGCGGGCGTGCTCGCTCATGCGCGTGAAGTAGGCCGTCGCGATCGAGACCGTGATCACCGAGTGCGGGAGCATGAAGATCAGCCAGGCGTTCTCGATCGCGGCGACCGAGGCGCCCTGCTCGGACGCGGTGCTCACGACGCGGGTCTGCACGATTCCGGCGAACGTCGTGAGCAGCAGCATCCCGAACGTCCACCCCGCCATGCGCCCGGCGGATCGCAGGCCGACGCCGCGCCACTGGAAGTCCGGCCGGTAGCGCAGGCCGATCCGACGCCAGAACCAGAACAGCACGAGCGCCTGCGCCGCGATGCCGAGGGTCGCCGACCCGGCGAGGAGCGCGATCATGCCCGGCGTCCAGTCCGATGCGGAGCGGGTGCCCGCGGGGTCGAAGCCGAACAGCAGGCCGAACACGACGAGGCCGATGAGGGCGACCACGTTGTTCAGCACCGGGACCCACGTGAACGGGCCGAAGCTCCGACGCGCGTTCAGCACCTCGCCGAGCAGCGTGTAGAGGCCGTAGAAGAAGATCTGCGGCAGGCACCAGAACGCGAACGCGGTGGCGAGCGCGAGGGTGTCGGGCGCGAACCCGCCGCCGTAGAGCCAGGCGAGCGCCGGGGCGAGCGCGGTGGCGACCACGGTCGCGGCGCCGATCACGACGAGCGCCAGCGTGACCAACTTGTTGATGTAGGCGCTGCCGCCGTCGGCATGCGCCGCGGCGCGCACGATCTGCGGGACGAGCACCGCCGACAGCACGCCGCCCGCGACGATCACGTAGACGGTGTTCGGGAGGCCGTTCGCCACCGCGAACGCGTCGGCGCTCGCCGAGCCCACGACGCCGATGGTCGCGGCGAGGACGATGGCCTTCAGGAATCCGAGGATGCGCGAGACGATCGTGCCCGATGCCAGGAACAGGCTCGCCCGGGCGATGCGGTCGTCAGCCATGCGAGGGGTCCTCCGGTCGGGTGGTCGCCGCCTCGGTCTCGGGCGCTGCCTCGGTCTCGGGCGCCGCCTCGGTCTCGGGCGCCGCTGCGGTCTCGGAGTCCGTGTCGGTCCCGGCCCCCGACTCGTCCTCCGGCGTCCCGGATGCCGCGGCCGCACGCTCGCGTCGACGACGCAGGATGGTGCGCAGGATGCCGGCGCCGAAGGCGACCACCGCGAGCACGGCGAGGACGGTCGCGCCGACCCCCTCCCAGTCGGCGTGGACGTTCGCCGGGATCCGGACGATCGAGCCGAGCGGCGTCCCGGAGGGCGACGCGAGCGAGACCTCGAGGTCGACCTCGCCGCTGCCGACGCCGGCCGCCACGGGCACCTGCACGGTCCGGCGGCTCTCCCCCTCGACCGTCGCCTCGACGGCATCCTCGACGAGCAGCCGGCCGTTCGACGGATCGACGGTGACGACCACGTTCACGGGGTACGGCAGGTCGTTCTCGATCGTGATCGGGATGCCGGTCTCGCTCGCGACCACGAGCACGCTGCTCGTCGGGACGACCGAGACGGAGTCGGTGATCGCGCGCTGGTCGACCAGCCATCGGCCGACCGCCTCGCTCCACTCGGTCGGCAGGTCGAGCCAGCCCACCGACAGGAGCTCGAGCAGGTCGCGTCGCGTCGGCGCGGTGAGCAGCGTCGGGTCGTCGAGCACGTCCGAGAACTGCTCGACCGCCAGTTCCGCGCCGAGCAGGCGTTCGACGTTGTCGAGCCGCTGGGCCTCCTCGGGCAGTGAGACGAGGGTGCGCGGAACCGGCGGCGCGCCGACGGCCTCGGCGAGCGTCGCGGGTCGCGACCAGGTCGAACCGTCCAGGACGGCCAGCGTCTCGGCGACGCGGTCGGCGTCGGCACCCGCCGATCGGGCGAACGTGCCGGCGAACGTGGTGCCGGCGTCGCCCGGGCCGACCGCCAACTCGGCGAGCAGGCCGGACGCGGCGCTGCGCCACTCGACGTCGGTCTGGGCCGCCGCGGCGAGCCGGAGCGGGTTCTGCAGCCGCGCGTCGGCGACGACCGCTCCACGACCGTCGATCGTGGCTGCGGCGTTCGCGCCGCCCGCGGTCGCCTCGACGTTGCCCGGCGCCAGGATCGCCGTCGTGAGCCCTCCGGCCGCGAAGCGGTCGAGGTCGCCGGACGCCACGGTGTCGTCGGCCGGCCAGACGAGGTCGGTGCGGGTGAAATCCCAGTCGAGCAGGTCGGCGTCGGACGGCGCCTCGCCCGGTGCGGTCGTCGCGCCCGCGGGACCCAGGTCCCCGCCGAAGTCCGCGGGGTCGACGACGTCGCCGAACCCGAGCGGCTCGAGCGGGGCGTCGAGCCCGGCCTGCGACTGCGCGGCGAGGTCGGCGTCGGCGTAGGCGAGGGGGAACACCTCGTTCGGCATCTCGGCGAGCGCCTCGAGCCAGGCGACGGCCGACTCCGGAGCCGACGAGCCGAGTGCGCGGATGGACACGGGGATCCGCGGGTCGATGCCGACCGCGACCCCGGCGCCCGAGACCGCCTCGAGCTGCCGGGTCAGCAGGCCGGTCGGACCGGTCCACGATTCGAGGCGCTCGGCGGGCAGCAGTCCGCCCTCGTTGACGGGGACCGTGAGCGGGTACGCGAGCGCGAGCGCCGGCCGGTCGTCGTCGGCGACCAGGCGGTTCGCGACGGCCGCGGTGCCGCCCGCGACATCCGCCCCACCCGACTCGAGCGACGCGGCCAGGCCGATCGCGGGATCCGCGGCATCCGTCGCGCCGGCCGGAAGGGTGAACTCGACGGTCGTGACCGCGCCCACGGGAAGGGTCGCGGTCGTTCGCTCGAACACGGTCCGCGCGCCGGACGGGAGCCCGCCGTCGCTCGTCCACGCGTCGAGGTCGTCGGCGTCGTCGATCCCCGACGGCGCGACGCCGAGGAAGAGCGTGCCGGCCTCGACGGCGGCGTCGCCGCCGTTCACGATCTCGACGACCACGTCGATCGGCGCTCCGGCGGTCGCCGAGGTACCGTCGGCGAGTGCGACGCTCACGCGGACTCCGCTCTCGGGCTCGGCCGCTCGGGCGGCCTGGGCGCCCGTCGGGCCGTCGAACGGCGCGACCGCGCCGGCGACCCCGAGGGCCACGGCGGCGGCCCCGGCGGACAGGGAGGCGAGGAGTCGGCGCAGGCGTCGAGGGTGGGTCGACTCGGCCGGCATGCTGGCGATTCTACGGTGAGCGAACCGAGAGGTCGCGGGGCGGCACCCGGGTCGTCGGCAGGGTCGCGGCGATCGCGCGGGCGGCGCGCCGAGGTCGCCCTGCCTAACATGGAGCAATGCAGAGTGTCGCGGAGGCCCTCGACCGGCTCGCGGGTCTGGCGGCCTCGCCGACGGTCGCCACGCTCGCCGACGCCTTCCAGGCGGCCGGCTTCGAGCTCGCCCTCGTCGGCGGCCCGGTCCGCGACGCGTTCCTCGGCCGGTCGACCAACGACCTCGACTTCACGACGGATGCCACTCCCGACGAGATCCTCGCGGTCGTGAAGCCGATCGCCGAGGCGCACTGGGACATCGGCCGCGCCTTCGGCACCATCGGCGCGATCGTGCAGGGGCACACCGTCGAGATCACGACCTACCGCGCCGACGCCTACGACGGCGCCTCGCGCAAGCCCGAGGTGGTCTTCGGCACGTCCCTCGAGGACGACCTCGTGCGCCGCGACTTCACCGTGAACGCGCTCGCGCTGCGCCTGCCGCAGCGCACGCTCGTCGACCCGTCGGGCGGCGTCGAGGACCTCATCGGGCAGGTGCTGCGGACGCCCGCCGCCCCCGAGGTCTCGTTCGGCGACGACCCGCTGCGGATGATGCGCGCCGCGCGCTTCGCGGCCCAGCTCGGGTTCGAGGTCGAACCGGGCACGCTCGGGGCGATGGCCGCACTCGCGCCCGAGATCGACCGGATCTCGGCCGAGCGCGTGCGCGACGAGCTGTCGAAGCTGCTGTGCACGGGCGCGGCGAGCCGCGGCATCCGCCTGCTCGTCGACACCGGGATCGCGGCGCGCGTGCTGCCCGAGATCCCGGCGCTGCGACTCGAGATCGACGAGCACCACCACCACAAGGACGTCTACGAGCACAGCCTGACCGTGCTCGACCAGGCGATCGACTACGAGGCGTCGCGTGGGGTGCTCGACTCCCCCGACCTCGTGGTGCGCCTCGCGGCGCTGCTGCACGACATCGGCAAGCCCGCGACCCGGCGGCTCGAACCGGGTGGCGCGGTGTCGTTCCACCACCACGACATGGTCGGCGCGAAGCTGGCGAAGCGGCGGCTGCGCGAGCTGCGCTTCGACAACGACACCATCAAGGCGGTCTCGCGCCTCATCGAGCTGCACCTGCGCTTCTTCGGGTACACGGACGGCGCTTGGACCGACTCGGCGGTGCGCCGGTACGTGCGCGACGCGGGCGACCAGCTCGAGCGGCTCCACATCCTGACGCGGGCGGATGTCACGACCCGCAATCGCCGCAAGGCCGACCGCCTCGGCTTCGCCTACGACGACCTCGAGGAGCGCATCGCGCGGCTCGCCGAGGAGGAGGAGCTCGCCGCGGTGCGCCCCGAGCTCGACGGCCAGCAGATCATGGAGATCCTCGGCATCCGCCCCGGGCCGGTGGTCGGCGAGGCCTACAAGCACCTGCTCGACGTGCGCCTCGACGAGGGCCCGATCGGTCCGGATGCCGCGCGCGAGCGCCTGCTCGCCTGGTGGGACGCGCGCGGCGGCGCCTGAGGCCCGCCGCGCGCTGCCGCGCGCTCGTTCGCCGCTGATTCGCCGAGAGCGTGTAGTTCCGACGAGCGTGATTGCGTACGCAAACGCGCTCGTCGGAAGTACACGCTCTCGAGGCATTGCCTGGTGTTCATTCGACCGGTCCTCCACACCCGGGTCGGGGAATGTGGGCGGTGCCGGCGACGTTCGCGACGTCGGTGGATGGTTCTCGCGCCGTCAGTGTCGACGCCGTGGATACCACGGTCGCACCGCGCATCATCCTGACTGCCGACGAGCGACGAGCCCCGGCAGGGGATCGATGGGTGCAGCGGGCGGTCACGCACGGTCGTCTGGTACGCATCCGCGCCGGTATCCACGTCGACGCCGGCGAGTGGGCGGCCTCGGGGCACGATCAGCGAGCGCTCGTCAGGCTCCTCGCTGCGGTCCGAACGCGACGCCAGGGCGCGGTGCTCACCCACGAGTCCGCAGCGCTCGTGCTCGGCGTCCCGATCGTCGGTCCACGTCCCGACACCGTTCACTTCATCTCGCGGACGGGTTCTGCTCCGCGCAACGAGCGTGGAGTCGTGTGGCATCGGGCGCGGCTCGGCGACGACGATGTCATCGAACACCGCGGATTCGTGCTGACGAGCCCGGAACGCACCGCGTTCGACCTCGCCCGGACCCGCCGCTTCGCGTCCGCGACCGTGGCGCTCGACGCGATGCTGGCGGGCCGATACGAACCGGTGCCGGCGCGAGTCGACGGAGCTCGCTTCGTCGAATGTGCTCCGGAGGAGCTCATACCGGTGGACGAGGACCGACTCGTGGAACGCATCGCAGCCGCGCGGGGTGCCCGAGGCATCCGCGCAGCTCGACGGGCCGTCGAATTCGCTGATGCGCGATCCGGGTCCCCGGGAGAGTCGCTCAGCCGTGCGCAGATCCACCTGCTCGGATTCCCGGCCCCGCAGCTCCAGGTTCCGTTCGCGCGAAGCGGCGGCGGGGACGACGTCACCGACTTCCACTGGCGCGAGTACGGGGTCGCCGGTGAGTTCGACGGGTTCGTGAAGTACCACCGCGAGGAGTACACGGGCGACCTCTCGCCGGAGGAAGTGGTCTGGCGCGAGAAGGAGCGCGAACGCCGACTCCGGCGCGAGCACGGCCTGGAGGTGAGTCGATGGACTTGGGACGACGCCCGGACGCCGCAGCTCCTCAAGGCCGAGTTGCTCGCCGCGGGCCTCCCGATCGTCCGCGGCTGACACCTGCGCCACCGCGTGGCATGGTGGGCCGGGACACATCACGGCCCGTCCCCGAACGCGTGTAGATCCGACGAGCGCAATTGCATACGCAAACGCGATCGTCGCATCTACACGCGCTCGGCGAGCTCGCCGCGGGAGGTCGCCCGGCTGCCCGGCCGCGCCGCCGATGTGCGCGGCGGCGAGGCATCCGTTACACTTGACCGGTTGTCTGCGTGCCCGACTCCGGGCCTCCGCAGCACGACGCATGTACACCCTCCTGTCACAGACCGTCTGTGACCGCTGAGTCCGAAGGAGGTGGGTCTGTCATGCACCAGTACGAGCTGATGGTGATCCTCGATCCGTCGATCGACGAGCGCACCGTTGCTCCCAGCCTCGACAAGTTCCTCAACGTCATCCGCAACGATGGCGGCACCGTCGACCACGTCGACATCTGGGGCAAGCGTCGCCTGGCGTACGAGATCAACAAGAAGTCCGAGGGCATCTACGCCGTCGTCGACTTCACCGCCGAGTCCGCGACCACCAACGAGCTCGACCGCCAGCTGAACCTCAGCGAGGCCGTCATGCGCACCAAGGTGCTCCGTGCCGAGGAGGCGATCGCCCAGGTCGCCGCCGTGAAGAAGGCCGAGGAGGCGAAGGCCGCGAAGAAGGCCGCCGCCGCCGCGAAGGCCCCCGCCAAGAAGGACGCCTAGTCCTCATGGCCGGCGAGACCGTCATCACCGTGGTGGGCAACCTCACCGCCGACCCCGAGCTGCGCTACACGCAGAGCGGGCTGGCTGTCGCGAACTTCACGATCGCGTCGACGCCCCGCACGTTCGACCGCCAGGCGAACGAGTGGAAGGACGGCGAGGCCCTCTTCCTGCGTGCGAGCTGCTGGCGCGAGTTCGCCGAGCACGTCGCGGGATCGCTCACCAAGGGAACCCGGGTCATCGCTTCCGGACGTCTCAAGCAGCGCTCCTACGAGACGAAGGAGGGCGAGAAGCGCACCACCATCGAGCTCGAGGTCGACGAGATCGGCCCGAGCCTGCGCTACGCCACCGCGTCCGTGACGCGCGCCCAGTCCAACCGCGGCGTCGGCGGAGGCGGCTCCTTCGGGGGCGGCCAGCAGTCGTCGGATGACGCGTGGGCGCCGAGCGCTCCCGCGCAGTCCTCGGGCGGCGGCGACGTCTGGAACACCCCGGGCACGAACTACGGCGACGAGACGCCCTTCTAGGCCTCCGGGCCGGCGACGGATGCCACGTGGCATCCGCTCGCACTGAAACTCACACACGACAGGAAAGAACCATGGCTGGAAAGAGCAGCGGCGACCGCCGCAAGCCTCGCGGCGGCAAGGGCGCGAAGAACGCCGCCCCCGCGAAGTCCGTCAAGGTCGGCGTCATCGACTACAAGGATGTCGCGACCCTTCGGAAGTTCATCTCGGAGCGCGGCAAGATCCGCGCCCGTCGCATCACCGGTGTCTCCGTGCAGGAGCAGCGCCTCATCGCCCGCGCCGTGAAGAACGCGCGCGAGATGGCGCTCCTGCCCTACTCGGGCTCCGGCCGCTAAGGAGCACGGAACAATGGCAAAGATCATCCTCACGCACGAGGTCTCCGGTCTCGGCGAGGCCGGCGACGTGGTCGAGGTCAAGAACGGGTACGCCCGCAACTACCTCGTCCCCAAGGGCTTCGCGACCCCGTGGACCCGTGGCGGCCAGAAGCAGGTCGACCAGATCAAGGCCGCGCGCGCCGCGCGCGAGCTGCACTCGCTGGAGGACGCGCAGGCCCTCAAGGCCAAGCTCGAGTCCACCAAGGTGCGCCTCAGCGTCAAGGCCGGCCTCGGCGGCCGCCTCTTCGGCTCGGTCAAGCCCGCGGATGTCGCGGCGGCCGTCGCCGACGCCGGTCTCGGCGAGATCGACAAGCGCAAGGTCGAGTTCACCGCTCCGGTGAAGTCGGTCGGCGACCACGAGGTCACCGTCAAGCTGCGCGACGAGGTCACCGCGACGATCACCCTCCAGGTGGTCGCGGCGAAGTAGTCGCTTCCGACGCACGCGAACGACGCGGCGGTGGGCTGAGGCCCCCGCCGCGTCGTCGTGTGCGGGTCTCGGCGGGCCTGTTCGGGCGTCCGCATTACACCCGTCGGAAGCGCCGACGCAAGTCCACACTTTGGGGTGCTGTCCTCAGGTTTGTACACAGGACCGGCGTGGCGCCCACCGGGAAACGGAAGAATTTTCCCCCCACAGGTGTGGATTCCGTAAATCGCAGGTCAGGGTGAAATTCAGGACATGTCATTCACAAGATTTCCACAGTTGTCCACAGGGTCTGTTCACATGTTCGGCGGCGTTTCGCCCACGTCCTCCACAGAGTTATCCACAGGGCGGCTTGTGCTGTGGGAACCCCTTCCTTATGGTGAGTCAGTCTCCTTCGGAATGACGCCGTGAACGGGCCCCGCCAACGCCGTTCGACGAGGTGTCGGGGGGTCCGAGCAGACTGGTCGCGGGGCGATGGAACGTGCCCGGCGGGCGAGCGGAGGTAGGAATTTGTCGATCGCGCACATCGGGATCGCCGAGCCCGTCGACGAGTCCGAGGCCCGCCGCGGCGAGCGCATCCCGCCGCACGACCTCCTCGCGGAGCAGAGCGCACTCGGGGGCATGATGCTCTCGAAGGACGCCGTCGCCGACGTCATCGAGACGCTCCGCGGCATCGACTTCTACGTGCCGAAGCACGAGGTCGTCTTCAACGCCATCCTCTCGCTGTACTCGCACGGCGAGCCGACCGACGTCATCGCGGTCACCGACGAGCTCACGAAGACCGGCGAACTGCAGCGCGCCGGCGGCGTCGAGTACCTCCACACGCTGACGAGCCTCGTGCCGACGGCGGCGAACGCCGGCTACTACGCCTCGATCGTCGCCGAACGGGCGCTGCTGCGTCGCCTCGTCGAGGCGGGCACGCGCATCGTGCAGATGGGCTACGCGGGCGAGGGTGAGGTCGTCGAGCTCGTCAACAACGCCCAGGCCGAGATCTACTCGGTGACCGGCTCGGTCGAGAGCGAGGACTACGTCCCGCTGACCGATGCCATCGGCACCGCGATCGACGAGATCGAGGCCGCGAAGCACACCGACGGCAAGATGACGGGCGTGCCGACCGGCTTCGCCGATCTCGACGACCTCACCAACGGCTTCCACCCCGGGCAGATGATCATCGTCGCCGCGCGGCCCGCCATGGGAAAGTCGACGCTCGCGCTCGACTTCGCGCGGTCGGCGGCGATCACGCACGACCTGCCGACGATCTTCTTCTCGCTCGAGATGGGGCGCAGCGAGATCGCGATGCGACTGCTCTCGGCCGAGGCATCCGTGCCCCTGCAGAACATGCGCAAGGGCACCGTCGACACCCGCGACTGGACCACGATCGCCTCGACGCGCGGCCGGATCAACGACGCACCGCTCTACATCGACGACTCCCCCAACATGACGCTCGTCGAGATCCGGGCGAAGTGCCGGCGGCTCAAGCAGCGCGTGGGCCTGAAGATGGTGGTCATCGACTACCTCCAGCTCATGACGAGCGGCAAGCGCGTCGAGAGCCGCCAACAGGAGGTGTCGGAGTTCTCGCGTGCGCTGAAGCTCCTCGCGAAGGAGCTCCAGGTGCCGGTGCTCGCGCTGTCGCAGCTGAACCGCGGTCCCGAGCAGCGCGCCGACAAGATGCCCGCCCTCTCCGACCTGCGCGAGTCGGGCTCGATCGAGCAGGACGCCGACATGGTGATCCTGCTCCACCGCGAATCGGCCTACGAGCGCGACAGCCCGCGCGCGGGCGAGGCCGACCTCATCGTCGCCAAGCACCGCAACGGCCCGACCCGCACCGTGACCGTGGCGTTCCACGGCCACTTCTCGCGGTTCGCCGACATGGTGCAGGTGTAACCGAGCTGCCCCCACTGCGCGCGGCCCGTCCCCGACGGGCCGCGCGCTCGCGTGCGAGTGCTGCATCGGGCCGCTCGTCCTCCGACCGCGCTCCGGCCGGGCACGACGGAGCGGTGAGGCAGGAGCAGCAATCGAGCGCGTGCGCGTTGCCGCCCGCCCGCGATCGCAGTAGCGTGCCCGCGTGCGGGAGCCTCAGCTTCGACCTCGATCGCGGTGCGCGACGCGATGACTGCCGACGCGGCGCTGTTCGTGGCGATCGCCGAGATCGCCGGGGTCTTCGTGGGCTTCGCGGCGCTCATCAGCGTGACCGGGCGCGACGAGATCGCACCGGCCCAGCTCGCGCAGGTCCGCGCGGTCGTGACGATCGGCCTCGTCGTGATCGTCGCCGCCCTCGTCCCGGTCGCGCTCGATGCGTACCGCCTCGACCCGGCGGTGCTCTGGCGCGTGAGCAGTGCGCTGTTCCTCGTGCTGGTCTGGGTCGTCATCGTGCTCTCGTTGCGGAGGCCAGAGAACCGGAGTTCGGCGCGCACCCAGGCCCGGCAGAGCCCGGGCCTCGCCGTCGTGTTCTGGGGCGTCCTCGAGGTCGCGATCCAGGTGCCGCTCCTGCTCGCCGTCCTCGGCGTGTGGCCCGACCTGGCGCAGGCGTTCTACACGACCGCGCTCGTGGTGCACCTGTTCGAGGCGGCCTTCGTGCTCGGGCAGTTCGTGTACGCCCGGATGGCCGGTCGGTCGGGCGAGGGGACCACGGACGGCGAGCCCGCCGCCGAGCCGGCCGAGCCGGCCGAGCCCGCCGGGCCCGCCGCCGGGCAGGCCGAGCCGGACGCGCACTGACCGGACGCGCCCT
The DNA here is from genome assembly GCF_009729855.1 of Agromyces luteolus. Classification (GTDB taxonomy): domain Bacteria; phylum Actinomycetota; class Actinomycetes; order Actinomycetales; family Microbacteriaceae; genus Agromyces; species Agromyces luteolus. The sequence continues at coordinate 410,998 of NZ_WODA01000002.1, forward strand.
GACCGGGCGCGCCGCACCGGCCGCGCCCGGGGTCGATCTCCGCGTCAGCGGACGCCGCGGAACCTCGCGGCGCCGACGATCAGCGCCAGCGCGCCGCCGATCGCCGAGACGAGCGGTACCGCGGCCACCGCGAGCGCGATCGTGTTCGGCCGGAACCGGAGGCCGTCCGGGCCGTTGATGTACGCCCCGATCGGCACGGAGAAGCCGCCGCCCCCTCCGCCGCTGCCCTCGCCGTGGCCGGCGAGCGCCTTGCCGCCCTCCGGCATGTCGCCGGAGCCCTCGCCGGCGCCGAAGCCGAAGACGACGAAGGCGACGGGAACGGCCTCCTGCCCGTCGACCGTGGTCTTCTCGCCGTAGGCCACGCGTGCGCCCCACGAGGGGACCGATTCCGCCAGGTTCTCGATGAGCTTGCCCATGTGATCCGACCGTACGCGCGTTCGCCCGCTGCGGCCAGATGCGCGCGGTGAACGGTCGATTGACGGCGCGTGCGGTCATTGGGATGCTGGGCAGCGACCCGTGACGAGATGCAGCCGGAAGGCGGTCGACATGGTCCTGTCCACGCGGGCGACCGAGGCGAGGGATTCGGTCGCGATGGTGACGTCGTTCTTCGCGAGCATCCAGGGGGCGGATGACCCGGATGCGCTCGACTTCACGTTCGGCAATCCGCACGAGATGCCGCTGTACGGGCTGACCGAAGCCATGCGGACGCAGCTCGAGCCGAGGTCGGTCGACTGGTTCGCGTACAAGACCAGTGAGGCCGCAGCGCAGGAGGCAGTGGCATCCGGACTTCGACGCGAACTCGGCCTCGACTTCGAGCCGGCCGACATCGCGATGACGCAGGGCGCATTCGGTGCGATCTCACTCGCGCTCGCGCTGCTGACGGATGCCGGCGACGAGGTCGTCATCCCCGTGCCGGGGTGGTTCTGCTACGCCCCGATGCTTCATGCGAGGAACCTGGTGCCGGTTGGCGCCCCGCTCGCGCCCGCCGACTTCAGCCTCGACGTCGACGAGATCGCCCGGGCGATCACGCCGCGGACGCGCCTCGTGATCGTGAACTCACCGGCCAACCCGACCGGGCGCGTCTACCCGAAGGAGACGTGGGACGCGCTCGCGGAAGCGCTCGACGAGGCATCCCGCCGCCACGGCCGCCGCATCTGGCTGCTGTCGGACGAGCCGTACCGACGCATCCGCTTCGACGGGATCGGCTTCGCGAGCCCGGCGGGCTCGTACCCGTGGACGCTCATCGACTACAGCTACGGCAAGGTGCTGCTGGCCCCGGGCCAGCGCCTCGGCTATCTCGCCATCTCGCCGCTGCTCGAGCCCGCCGAGCGAAGCGCGCTGCGCGAGGCGTGCATGCCCTTGCAGCTCGCGATCGGGTGGGGCTTCCCGGACGCCCTGATGCAGTACTCGGTGCCCGCACTCGAGTCCGTGTCGATCGACCTGGCCGAGCTGACGCGGAAGCGCGACCGCATGTTCGGAGCGCTGCACGCGGCCGGGTACACGCTGACGAAGCCCGAGGGCACGTTCTACCTCTGGGGCCGGGCGCCGGGCGGGGACGCCGTCGCGTTCTGCGGGGCTCTTGCCGAGCAGGGCGTGTTCCTGATGCCGGGCACGCTGTTCGACCAGCCGGCGCACTTCCGGATCTCGCTCACCGCGACCATGGACACGATCGACCGGGCGCTGCCGGTGATCGAGGAGGCGGCTGACGGGGCCTGAGGCCGATCACGACCCGGTGTCGCCGTGCGCACCGAGCAGGTCGCGCACCACGGCCCGACCGACGCGGTCGCCCGAGACGAGTGCGCCTTGGATCGACGCCGTGTCGCGGTGATCGCCCCCGACGTAGCGGCCGTCGCCGAGCCGCGCCGGACGACGAGTGCTGAGCGGCGGGAGTTGCGCCGGGAGCGCGTCGTGCAGGTCGTCGCGTCGGAGCAGCGTCCAGCGCGAGGCATCCGTCGCCCAGATCTCGCCGAGCTGGCGGCGCACGTCGGTCTCCGCGGGGGCCGCGGCGGGGTCGCTGCGCGCGGCGGCGGGCAGGAGGTTCGTCGCCGCGACCAGGTGCATGCCCGGCGGCGCCGAGTCGGGCACCGTGTGCGAGAGCACCACCGCGTTCACGACCGGGCCGGCACGGCGGCCGTCGACCGCGAGCATCGCGGACGTCGTCGGCGCCTCGGCGGTCGCGAACCACCACGTCTGCAGGCCGCGGGTCGGCGGCGCGGGCACGTCGGCGAGACGGGTCACGGCCTCGGGTCCGACGGCGACGACCACGGCGGATGCCTCGACGACGCCGCCGCTCGCGAACTCGACCCTGATGCGCCGCCCGCGCCCCGTCGCCGCGCCGCCGCTCCGCACCCGGACCACCTCCGCGCCCGTGCGCACCCGCGCGCCCGCGGCGCGCGCGACGTCGGCGAGCTGCGCCGGGAGCGCACCGATGCCCGCGGCGGGCAGGCCCGGGCGCCCGAGCGCGAACATGCGCACGAGCAGGCGCGCGAACGCATCGGAGGTCTCGCCGCGATCGTCGGCGAGGACGCCGGCGAGGAAGGGCTCGAGCACCTCCGTGCGAAGCGGGCCGCGAAGCCCGACACGGTCCCACGCCTCGGCGAGCGTGCGGTCGGGTCCCGCGATGACCGAGCGCGGTCTCGCGATCGCCGGCGCGAGCCACCGCGTCAGGGCGGCGAGGTCGCGCGGTGCCGCGAGCCCGCTCCGAAGCGTGGCCGGCAGGAGGCCCGGATGCCGCAACGGGTGCGCGAGCACCGCGACATCCGCCCGCCCGTCGCGGCGCACCTCGACGCCGACCGGGAACCTCCGCAGGTCGAGGGCCTCGATGTCGACCCAGCGGTGGACCGCGGGATACGCCGGGTTCAGCACCTGGAAGCCGCGGTCGAGCCGGAACCCGTCGACCTCGTCGGTCCGCTGGCGACCGCCGACCGCGTCGGCGGCCTCCAGCACGGTCACTCCCAGGCCGGATGACGCGACCCGGGCCGCGCAGCGCAGGCCGGCGAGGCCGGCGCCCACGATCACGACGTCCGTCTCGTCCGATGCCTCCACCGCCGTGCCGCCCCTCGGTCCGCCGTGCTCAGCCGAGCAGCTCGCGTGAGACCTCGCCGATCGCGCGGTCCAGGATCTCGACACCCAGGTCGATCTCCTCCTCGCTCGAGGTGAGCGGCGGCGCGATGCGGAAGGTGCCGCCCATGCCGCGCAGCTGCACGACGTTCATGTGCAGGCCGAGTTCGAGGCAGCGGCGCGTGACCCCGGCGCCGAGCTCGTCGGACCCCTCCTTGCTCTCGCGGTCGAGCACGAGCTCGACGCCCTGGAGGAGCCCACGCCCGCGCACGTCGCCGACGACCGCGTGCCGGTCCTGCAGGTCGAGGAGCCCGGTCCGCAGGCGATCGCCGAGCACGCGGGCGCGTTCGTCCATCCGGTCGCGCTCGAGCACGTCGAGCACGGTGTTGCCCACGGCGGCGACGAGCGGGTCGGACACGTGGGTCGTGAAGAACAGGAAGCCCCGCTCGGCAGCCTCCTCCTCGATCTCGGCGCTCGTGACGACGGCCGCGAGCGGGAGGCCGGCGCCGAGCGTCTTCGAGAGCGTGAGGATGTCGGGCACGACGCCGTCGCGCTCGAACGCGTACCAGGTCCCGGTGCGGCACATTCCCGTCTGCGCCTCGTCGAGGATCAGGAGCATCCCCCGCTCGCGGCACTTCTGCTGCAGCGCGGCGAGGTACCCCGGCGGCGGCTCGATGATGCCGCCGGAGCTCAGGATGGGCTCGACGATGCACGCCGCGAGGCTGCCGACGGACTGCGCGTCGACGAGTGCGAACGCATGGTCGAGCTGCTTCTTCCAGTCGAACGCGCCGTCGGGCGTCGTGAAGTCGGGCCGGTACGCGTTCGGCGTGGGGATGGCGAAGTTGCCGGGCGCCGTCGGTCCGTAGCCCTTCCGGCCCGAGCTGTACGTCGCGCCGGCCGCGGCCGCGGTCATGCCGTGCCACGAGCCGGCGAACGACACGATCTCGTGCCCGCCGGTGACGAGCTTCGCCATCCGGATCGCCGCCTCGTTCGACTCGGCGCCGGTCGTGAGCAGCAGCACCTTCTCGAGCGGGTCGGGCAGCGAGTCGGCGAGGCGCCGCGCGAGGTCGACGACCGGGCGGGAGAGCATGCCGCTGAACAGGTGGTCGAGCGCGGCGACCTGCCGCTGCACGGTCGCCACGATCTCGGGATGCGAGTGGCCGAGGATCGAGCTCATCTGGCCCGACGTGAAGTCGAGCAGGCGCCGCCCGCCCTCGGTCTCGACCCAGCTGCCCTCGGCGCGCACGATGACCTCCGGCGTGAAGCGGGCGCCGTAGCGGACGAGGTGCCGGTCGACGTCGGACCAGAAGGCGTCGTCGGCGGCGTCGGAGCGCGGACGGGAGGATTCGGCGAGCGACATGAACGCGACGCTAACGCACCGGCCCCGTGGCATCCAGAGCCCGTTCCAGATGGCGCGCTTGTGTCCCGCCGGATCCCGGCCTACCATGTCCCCGCGCGATAATAGAAAGTCCCATTCGATTATCGAACGCAACGACTTGCACCACGACGACGTGAGGAGCACCACGTGCAGTTCCACCACCACGGATACGTGTCCGGCGATCCCCGGGTCAAGCCCGCCGCCGGCGTCGGCATCGATCGCCCCGAGGAACTGCCCGACGAGGTCGACGTGCTCGTCGTCGGCTCGGGTCCGGCCGGCATGCTGCTCGGCGCGCAGCTCTCGCAGTACCCCGAGGTCGTCACCCGCGTCATCGAACGTCGTGACGGGCGACTCGTGCTCGGCCAGGCCGACGGCATCCAGCCGCGCAGCGTCGAGACGTTCCAGGCGTTCGGGTTCGCGGAGCGCATCATCGCCGAGGCCTACAACATCGGATACATGAACTTCTGGGGCCCCGACCCGGCCGACCCGACGAAGATCATCCGGACCTCCCGCACCGAGGACTACGGGTACAAGATCAGCGAGTTCCCGCACCTCATCGTCAACCAGGCGCGCGTGCTCGACTACTTCGCCGAAGCCGCCGCGAACGGGCCGGGGCGGATCGTGCCCGATTACGGCGTCGAGTTCACCGGACTCACCGTGCACGACGAGGGCTCCGAATCCGCGGGCGAGTACCCCGTCGAGGTGCGCGTGCGCCGCACCGCCGGGGAGCGCGCGGGCGAGGAGCGCACCGTGCGCGCCAAGTACGTCGTGGGCAGCGACGGCGCCCGCAGCGGAGTCCGCGAGGCGATCGGTCGCAAGCACGTCGGCGGCATCTCCGCGCACGCGTGGGGCGTCATGGACGTGGTCGTCAACACCGACTTCCCCGACTGGCGCACGAAGTGCGCGATCAACTCCGCCGCGGGCAACATCCTGCACATCCCCCGCGAGGGCGGATACCTCTGCCGCATGTACATCGACCTCGGCGAGGTGGCCGACGACACCCACGAGGTGCGCAAGACGCCGATCGAGACGATCATCGCCAAGGCGAACGACATCCTGAACCCGTACACGCTCGACGTGCGCGACGTCGCATGGTTCAGCGTCTACGAGGTCGGGCATCGGGTCACCGACCACTTCGACGACCGCGAAGAGGGGGCGGATGCCGCTCCGCGCGTGTTCCTCACCGGAGACGCGTGCCACACGCACAGCGCGAAGGCCGGGCAGGGCATGAACGTCTCGATGCAGGACGGGTTCAACCTCGGGTGGAAGCTCGGCTCGGTCGTCACCGGCCGGGCACCCGCCGCCCTGCTCGCGACCTACTCGTCCGAACGGCAGCCGGTCGCGCAGCAGCTGATCGACTTCGACCGCGAATGGTCCTCGCTCATGGCGCGCAAGCCGGAGGAGATCTCGGACCCGCAGGAACTGGCGAAGCACTACCTCGGCACCGCCGAGTTCCCGTCGGGGTTCATGACGCACTACGGCCCGTCGATGATCACCGGCGACGCGGAGCACCAGTCGCTCGCCACCGGATTCCCGATCGGCATGCGCTTCAAGTCGTCGCCGGTCTCGCTCGTGTGCGACGGGAACGTCGTGCACCTGGGTCACCACGCGAGGGCCGACGGACGGTGGCGGGTCTACGCGTTCGCCGACGCGCCCGCCGCCGGCGAGGCATCCGCCCTGGAGGACTGGGCCGAGTGGATGTCGTCGCCCGACGCCCCGCTGGCGCGGTACACGCCGGCCGGGGTCGACGTCGACGCCGTGTTCGACGTCAAGGTGGTCTACCAGCAGCCGCACGAGGGCGTCGACATCATGGCCGCGCCGGACGTGTTCCGCCCGAGGACCGGGCCGCTCGCGCTCATGGACTGGGAGAAGGTGTTCGCGGCCGGGCCGAGCGCCTGGTGCCCGACCGACATCTTCGACGAGCGGGGCATCTCACGCGACGGCGCCGTCGTCGTGGTGCGTCCCGACCAGTACGTCGCCTGCATCCTGCCGCTCACGGCGACCGACGAGCTCGCGGCGTTCTTCGCGCAGCACCTGCTGCCGCAGCGGGCGGCGACGGATGCCTCGGCCGGCGCGGCCGTCGAGGGCGACCTCGTCAGCAGCTGACGGCCGGCGCCGCTCGCGGTGCGCTCAGGCCCCGTAGCTGCGGGACACCGCGCGCGCCGCGGCGGTGAGCCGCGCCGCGATCTCGGCCTCGGGTCGCGGCATCGAGACGTGGATCACCGCGATCGCGGCCGGCGGCTGACCGGGCAGCGTGAGCGGCACGGCGACCGACCGGAGCGAGGGCACGACCTCGTCGTGGCTCAGCGCGTAGCCGCGGGCGCGGCTCTCGGCGACCTCGGCGCGCAGCGCGTCGGGCACCTCGACCGGCCAGGAGCTCTCCGGCATGGCGAGCAGGATCGCCTTGCCGGGGCCGCCGCGCGTGATCGGATGCCGGTGACCGGGGCGGTACGAGACGACGGTCATCGTCTGCCTCGGCGCGGCGCTGAGCAGGGTGACCGCCTCCTCGTTGTCGGCGAGCACCGCGATGAGGCAGGTCATGCCGAGCTCGTTCGCGACCTCGGTGAGCTCGGGCAGCGCGACCTGCTGCAGGTCGCGGGCGACGCCCGCGGCGAGGGCGGCGAGTCCGGTGCCGAGCGCGAGGCGGCCCGCTGCGTCGCGGGTGACGAGCGTGTGCTCCTCGAGCGTGCGGACGAGCCGGTAGGCGACCGAGCGATGCACGCCGAGCGCCGCGGCGACCTCGTCGATCGTGAGGTTGCGGTCGGCGTCGGCGAGCACCTCGAGCACGCGGATGCCTCGGCTGAGCGTCTGCGATCCGGCCGGTGCGGCCGGCTTCGCTGCGTCCACGTCGATCCTCCGACCTTCGATGGCCCGAGCGGATGCCGCGGGCACTCGGTCGATAGTAGAACGCGTCGCACGGAATCCGAACGGCCATCGGCCTCCCGCGAGTAGGCTGGCCCGCGTGAGCGGGTTCTCACGCGAGGAGGCGGCCGAGCGCGCCGGGGTCGACGTGCCCTACGTCGACCGTCTGGTGCGACTCGGCATCGTCGTGCCCGAGCGTGATCGCTTCTCGGCCGGCGACGTGCGCCGCATGCTCATGGCGCGTTCCCTCGAGGACGCCGCGATCCCACTCGAGCGTCTCGCGGTGGCGATCGAGCACGGCGCGGTCTCGCTCGGGTTCTTCGACGCCGCGGCGTACGAGCGGTTCGCCCCGCTCTCCGGCGAGTCGTTCCAGCAGGTCAGCGAGCGCACCGGGGTGCCGCTCGACCTCCTCACGACGATCCGGGAGTCGATCGGATCGCCGCTGCCGTCGCCCGACGACCTCATGCGAGAGGACGAGATGGCCGTCGTGCCGTTCCTCGAGCTGCAGATCGCCGAGGGCTTCCGGCCGACGGCCATCGAGCGCCTCCTGCGGGTCCAGGGCGAGAGCACGCGCCGGATGGCGGATGCCGAGGGTGCGTGGTGGAACTCCGAGGTGGTCGAGCCGGCGATCGCCGCCGGGAGGTCGGCCGACGAGATCGCGAACCCGGAGTTCGCCGATCGGAGTGCGCCGCTCGCGGAGCGGGCGATGCTCGGGCTCTACCACGCGCAGCAGGCGCGCGCGTGGACCTCGAACATCATCGAGGGCTTCGAGGTGCTCCTCTCGAGAGCCGGCATCCACAGCCACCTCGAGCGCCCGCCCGCGATCTGCTTCTTCGACATCACGGGCTACACCCGGCTCACCCAGGAGCGCGGCGACGAGGCCGCCGCCGACCTGGCCTCCACCCTCGCGCGTCTCGTGCAGCGCGGGTCGGTCCGCCACGGCGGCAAGCCGATCAAGTGGCTCGGCGACGGCGTGATGTTCCACTTCCGCGATCCCGGACCCGCCGTCCGGGCCGGGCTCGAGATGGTCGACGAGCTGACGACCGCCGGCCTGCCGCCGGCCCACGTCGGCCTGCACACCGGACCGGTCCTGTTCCAGCAGGGCGACTACTTCGGCCAGACCGTCAACCTCGCGTCGCGCATCGCGGACTACGCGAGACCCGGCGAGGTGCTCGTGACGGAGGCGGTCGCCGCGGCCGGTGACGAGGAGGGCATCGTCTTCCGCGACGTCGGCCCGGCGGAGCTCAAGGGCGTGTCCGAGTCGATGCACCTCTTCCGGGCCGAGTTCGCCTGAGGTCGCTCACCCGTACGCCGCGAGCGGCGTGCGCGACCCTGCTTTCCGATTCGCGAAAGAATGCCCGGTCTTTCCATGTCACGGGCCGTGAAACATGGAGTCACCGGCATCCGTGGACCTAAAGTGATCGCGTGCAGCACCGTCGCCGCTCCGGCCCCCACCGGACGACGGGCTCGCACGGACCCGTCCACGAGGTGCCGCATCGCATCGACTGACGGTCGAGCGATGAGAGGGAGTACGCATGACGCGCATCGGCGTCGTCACCGAGCAGGGCTCGGAGACCCGGGTCGCCGCCACGCCGGCGACCGTGAAGCAGTTGATCGGCCTCGGCTACGAGGTCGTCGTCGAGGCCGGCGCGGGCGCGCGCTCGTCGTTCCCCGACGAGGCCTACGACATCGCCGGAGCGGGGATCGTGACCCGCGAAGCCGCGTTCGCGAGCGAGATCGTCCTCAAGGTGAACCCGCCCGCGCCAGACGAGATCGCAGCGCTGTCGCCCGGGACCACGCTCATCGGGCTCCTCAGCCCCGCGCTCCGCCCCGACCTGATCGAGGCGCTCGCCGCCCGCGGCGTCACGGCTCTCGCGCTCGACGCGGTGCCGCGCATCTCGCGCGCGCAGTCGATGGACGTGCTGAGCTCGATGGCGAACATCGCCGGCTACCGGGCCGTCGTCGAGGCCGCGCACGAGTTCGGCCGCTTCTTCACCGGCCAGGTCACCGCGGCGGGCAAGGTGCCGCCCGCGAAGGTGCTCGTGGCCGGTGCGGGCGTCGCCGGGCTCGCGGCGATCGGCGCGGCATCCAGCCTCGGCGCCATCGTGCGCGCGACCGACCCGCGCCCCGAGGTCGCCGACCAGGTCAAGTCCATCGGCGGCGAGTACCTGAAGGTCGAGGTCGCCGTCGAGCAGTCGACCGACGGGTACGCGAAGGCGACGAGCGAGGCGTACGACAAGCGCGCTGCCGAGATCTACTCGGAGCAGGCGCGCGAGGTCGACATCATCGTCACGACCGCGCTCATCCCGGGTCGCCCGGCGCCACGGCTGATCACGGCGGCGGACGTCGCGAGCATGAAGCCGGGCAGCGTGATCGTCGACATGGCCGCGGGCCAGGGCGGCAACGTCGAGGGCTCGGTCGCGGGCGAGCGCACGGTCACGCCGAACGGCGTCATCATCCTGGGCTACACCGACCTCGCCTCGCGCCTGCCCGCGCAGGCGTCGCAGCTCTACGGCACGAACCTCGTGAACCTCGTGAAGCTCCTGACGCCCGGCAAGGACGGGGAGCTCGTCATCGACTTCGACGACGTCGTGCAGCGCGCGGTGACCGTCGTGCGCGACGGCGAGACGACGTGGCCGCCGCCGCCCGTGCAGGTCTCGGCGGCCCCGGCGCCGGCCGTTCCGGGCGGGGCGGATGCCGCGGCATCCGCCGCAGGCCCGAAGCCCAAGCGCCAGCTCTCCCCCGCCCGCCGCGCGGCCCTCATCGGCCTCGGGATCGCCGGGCTGTTCCTGCTCAACGCCTTCGCGCCCCAGCCGCTCCCGCAGCACATCACGGTCTTCGTGCTCGCGGTCGTCGCGGGCTTCTACGTGATCAGCAAGGTCGCCCACGCGTTGCACACCCCGCTCATGAGCGTCACCAACGCGATCTCGGGCATCATCATCGTCGGCGCGATCGTGCAGGTCACGAGCGAGGTCCTCGCGGTGCAGGTCCTCGCGTCGGTCGCCATCCTGATCGCCAGCATCAACGTCTTCGGCGGGTTCGCGGTGACCCGGCGAATGCTCTCCATGTTCGCCAAGGGCGACCGGGCGAGCAGCTGACCGCGGAACCGAAGACGTCATCGAGGAGCCCCCTGTTGCCTGAGACCCTGACCCCCGAATCGATCGCCGGCGCCGCGTACATCGTCGCGGCCCTGTTGTTCATCCTCAGCCTCGCCGGGCTGAGCCGCCACGAGACCGCACGAGCCGGTGTCGGCTACGGCATCGCCGGCATGACCATCGCCCTGGTCGCCACCGTATGGGTGACGTTCCAGGGCGCATGGGACGAGCCCGGCACGCTGCTCGGCCTCGGCCTGCTCGTCGTCACCGTGCTGATCGGCGGCTCGATCGGCCTGTGGCGGGCCCGCATCGTCGAGATGACGGGCATGCCCGAGCTGATCGCGCTGCTGCACAGCTTCGTCGGCCTCGCGGCCGTGATCGTCGGCTGGAACGGCCACCTCGACCCGCCCGCGCTGGAGGGGTCGCTCGCCGACATCCACCACGCCGAGGTCTTCATCGGCATCTTCATCGGCGGCGTGACCTTCACGGGCTCGATCGTGGCGTTCCTGAAGCTCTCGGCGCGGATGAAGTCGGCCCCGCTCGTGCTCCCGGGCAAGAACGTGCTCAACCTGGGCGCCCTCGTCGTGTTCGTGGGCCTCACCGTCTGGTACGTCATGGACTCGCAGCTCTGGCTGCTGGTCCTGGTGACGGCGCTCGCGTTCGCGCTCGGCTGGCACCTCGTCGCCTCCATCGGCGGCGGCGACATGCCCGTCGTCATCTCGATGCTGAACAGCTACTCGGGCTGGGCGGCGGCCGCGGCGGGCTTCCTGCTGAACAACGACCTGCTCATCGTGACCGGCGCACTCGTCGGCTCCTCGGGTGCGTACCTCTCATACATCATGTGCAAGGCCATGAACCGTTCGTTCATCTCGGTCATCGCGGGCGGGTTCGGCATCGAGGCGCCCGCGAAGGGCGATACCGACCTCGGCGAGTACAGCGAGATCCAGGCGCCGGATGCCGCGGAGCTGCTGAAGGGCGCGAGCAGCGTGATCATCACGCCCGGCTACGGCATGGCCGTCGCGCAGGCCCAGTACCCGGTCGCCGAGCTGACCGCGAAGCTGCGCGAGCGCGGCATCGACGTGCGGTTCGGCATCCACCCCGTCGCCGGCCGGCTGCCCGGGCACATGAACGTGCTGCTCGCCGAGGCGAAGGTGCCCTACGACATCGTCGAGGAGATGGACGAGATCAACGACGACCTGGCGGCCACCTCGGTCGTGCTCGTCATCGGCGCGAACGACACCGTGAACCCCGCCGCGGCCGAGGATCCGGGCAGCCCGATCGCAGGCATGCCGGTGCTGCGGGTCTGGGAGGCCGACAACGTCATCGTGTTCAAGCGCTCGATGTCGACCGGCTACGCCGGCGTGCAGAATCCGCTGTTCTTCCGCGACAACGCGCAGATGCTCTTCGGCGACGCCAAGGAGCGTGTGGAGGACATCCTGAAGTCGCTCTGACACCGTTCTCGTCTGCCCGTCACGCACTCGGCGGTGACGGTGGGGTGGCGCAGCGCCCAGCATCCTCTCGACGACGGCGCGCGTAGGATTGAATGGTTCCCCAGTCGAAAGAGGTCGCCGTGGCCGATGCCCGCGATGACGCGCCCGAGCGCGCAGGCGCCTGGCTGCTCCCGGTGACCCGCGGAGCGCTCGCGATCCTCCCGTCGGTGGTGATCACGTTCTCGCAGGACCACTCGGCGGTGCTCGGCCTCACGGTGTTCGGCTGGTGGGCACTCGTGGCGGGCGTCGCCGTCGGCGCGCTGTCGGCGCGTCTCGTGGCCGACCGTGCGGCGCGCTGGACCTTCGTCGCGAACGGCGTGATCACGGCCGCTGCGGGCCTCGTCGCCCTCCAGCTCGCGGGAACCCCCTCGGCCGGTGTCGGCGTCTTCACCTTCACGGTGGCGGTCTGGGCGGCCGTGACCGGGATCCTCGAGCTCTTCGTCGGGATCCGCGCGCGCGGGCGCATCGCCGCGGCGCGCGACTGGCTGGCGGTCGGCGGGCTCACCGCCGTGCTGGCCCTCGCATTCGTCCTCCTCCCGCTCGATCCCGTCACGGCGGTCGGCCTCTTCGGCGCCTACCTCGTCGTGGCCGGCGTGCTGCTCGTGATCGGCGGGTTGTCGTTGAAGTGGGCCGCGGCCGAGCGAACGGGCTCCGGCGACGCGGCATCCGGATCGGAGCGATCGTGACCAACACCCCCGACGGTGGGTACCGTCCGAGCCGGCGCGACGTGCTGCGCCCCGTCGAGTACGTCGGCGGCGCCGCGATCGCGGCGGTCTTCACGGCGTTCATCGTGCTGTTCGGCACGCGCGACTGGACCATCACGCTCATCACCCTCGGCGGCGTCTTCATCATCGTGCTGATGGTGCTCGCGCTGCTCTCCATGGCCGTGAAGCCGAACACGGGCGAGCACGGCGACGGCACGGGCGGCGACCCCGAGCGGCGGCCCGGGGGCGACTCGGCGCACTGAGCGCCATGCGTCGGTCGGTGATCGAGTAGCACCGGCGCGAAGCGACGGCGCGTATCGAGATCTCGTGAGGGGTCTCGGTACGCTCGCTTCGCGTGCTACTCGACCACCGGTGATGGGCTGCGCTCGCTACTCGACCACCGGTGGGGCGCGGCGCGGGGCTACGCGCCCAGGCGGTCGACCAGCTCGTCGGCGATGCCCGTGTAGGTCGCGGGCGTCAGCGCGAGCAGGCGCTGCTTGGCGTCGTCGGAGATGTCGAGGCCGCCGACGAACTCGGCGAGCTCGGTCGCGCCGACGCGCTTGCCGCGCGTGAGCTCCTTGAGGAGTGCGTAGGGGTCCTCGATCGACGACCGGCCCGCGGCCACCTCGGCGCGGATCACGGTCTGGATGGCCTCGCCGAGCACCTCCCAGTTGCCGTCGAGGTCCTCGAGCAGCAGCGCACGGTCGAGGTCGATCTCGCCGAGGCCGCGCAGGATGTTGTCGAGCGCGAGCACCGAGTGCCCGAAGCCGACGCCGATGTTGCGCTGCGAGCTCGAGTCGGTGAGGTCGCGCTGCAGGCGGCTCGTCACGAGGGTCGCCGCGAGCGAGTCGAGGATCGCCGACGAGAGCTCGAGGTTCGCCTCGGCGTTCTCGAACCGGATCGGGTTGACCTTGTGCGGCATGGTCGAGGAGCCGGTCGCGCCGGCGGCGGGGATCTGGCGGAAGTACCCGAGCGAGATGTAGGTCCAGATGTCGGTCGCGAGGTTGTGCAGCACGCGGTTCGCGTGCGAGATGCGGCCGTAGAGCTCGGCCTGCCAGTCGTGCGACTCGATCTGGGTCGTGAGCGGGTTCCAGGTGAGGCCGAGCGACTCGACGAACTCCTGCGAGACCGTGGGCCAGTCGACGGATGGCGCCGCCACGACGTGCGCCGAGAACGTGCCCGTCGCACCGGAGAACTTGCCGAGGTACTCGGTCGCCTCGACCTGGCGGAGGATGCGCTCGAGGCGGTACGCGACGACGGCGAGCTCCTTGCCCATGGTCGTCGGCGTCGCCGGCTGCCCGTGCGTGCGCGAGAGCATCGCGGCGTCGCGGTGCTCCTCGGCGAGGCCGATCAGCTTGGCGATGACGGCACGGTACTTCGGCAGCCACACTTGGGCGACGGCGTCGCGCACCGTGAGCGCGTAGGAGAGGTTGTTGATGTCCTCGCTCGTGCACGCGAAGTGCGTCAGCTCGGCCAGGTTCGAGAGCCCGAGCTCGTCGAGCTTGCCGCGGACGAAGTACTCGACCGCCTTCACGTCGTGGCGCGTCGTCGCCTCGACGCGGGCGAGCTCGTCGATGTCGGCCTGGCCGAAGTCGGCGACGACGGCGCGGAGCGCCTGCTTCGCGTCATCCGCCAGCGGGCTCGTACCGAAGAAGCCGCGATCGGTCTGCGCGATGAGCCACTCGATCTCGACGTGCACGCGGGCCCGGTTCAGGCCGGCCTCCGAAAGGTGCTCGCCGAGTTCGCCGACGGCGGCGCGGTAGCGCCCGTCGAGCGGGCTGAGCGGCTGGGGAGGCAGCGAAGTCATCGGTTTCCTTGTCTGAGAGCCGGCGCGAGTTGCCGGAAGAGCGCCTGAGTCGACCGCTCTATCATCCCAAGAACCCGGTCGAAGGTCGCATCGTCGCTGTAGTAGGGGTCGGGGACGTCCTGGAGCGACGCGAGCTCGTGGTCGAACTCGAGGAGCAGGCGCACCTTGTGCGCATCGACCGGAGTGCGCGCCCAGTTCCGCAGCACGCGCGACTGGCCGCGGTCGAACGCGACCACGAGGTCGAGTCTCGGGAAGTCCTCCGGATCGAACTGGCGAGCCCGGTGACGGCTGCCGTCGTACCCGGCGCGCTCGAGCGCTTCGAGCGTCCGGTGGTCGGCCTGCTCCCCCACGTGCCAGTCGCCGGTCGCCGCGGATTCGATCTCGAGCCGGTCGGAGATCCCCGCGCGTTCGGCGAGGGCGCGCAGCACGACCTCCGCCATCGGAGACCGGCAGATGTTGCCGGTGCAGACGAACGAGACTCGGAAGCGCTGCGCGGATTCCCCGGCGGGCTCCGCAGGCGTCATGGAACCCTATTCTGGACCGAATCCGGGTGCGGGAACAGAGCGGGATCGGGTGCGGGTATCGCCTCGACTCGGCGACGGCGGATCGAGCGGCGGGCTCGGCGCGTGTCGTCCTCACCAGGCCGGCCGGTCGGAACGGGTTCACCGGACACGTCGCTCGGGCGCCGCGGTCGTCCGGGGGCCGGCAGGCTCGTCGCGTGATCCGGTCCGCTTCCGTCTCGCCCGCCGTCGCAGCGCTCCGCCTCGGGGCGGTCGAGCAGGCGCTGCTCGCCCTCCGGCGGCTGCGCGTCGAGGTCGAGCAGGTGCGCCCGGGGCTCGTGCTCGACCGCATCGACGGCTGGCACGCCGACGCCGCCGACCTCTACGCGGAGCGTGCCAGGGAGTTGCGCTTCGCGCTCGCGGGAGCGGAGCAGGCACTGCTCGATGCGGAGGCGCGGCTCGAGGTCGAGCACGAGCGCGCGCGAGCCGCACACGCCGCCGCACTTGCGGTCGCGACACCGGATCGACCGGTCACCGGATCGGGCGGCCGCTGGTGAGCGGCCTCGAGGTCCGGAGCGGCGGGCCGCACTCGGTCGAGACGGAGGCGCTCATCGGCGAAGCGGTCCGACTCGCCGCGGTCGCCCACATCGTGGCCGGATGGGCGGCACGGGCAGCGGCGCTCCGGGCCGAGGCCGACCGCCTGGCGACGGACCCCGGGTCCGCGTCCGCCGCCGACGGGGCGCCGGCCGCCGGGATCGACCTCGACACCGCCCATGCCGGTCTCGCCTCGGCCGAGCGTGCGGCGTCCGACCTCTCGACCGCGCTCGGGCTGGGTGCGACCCGGTACGTGATGGCCGAGGGCCTCGTCGCCGGGCTCGTGGAGGCGGGACGGCGGGTGGGCGCCGGGGTGGCCGGCCTGGCCGCGTCGGGCCTGCTGCTGCCGGCCGCGTCCGCGGCCGCGCTCGCGCTCGGCCCCATCGCGCTGGGCGGCACGCTGGCCCTCGCCGTGGACCCGGACCGCCATGCCGAGGCCGTCGGGGCGGTGCTCGCCCGGCACGGCCTGCCGATCCTGTCCGACCCCGCGTTCGTCGAGCTCGTCCGGGTGGCGGCCGACCAGGCCGACGAGCTGCTCGCCGGCCTGTTCCGCGCACCGGGCCTGTTCGCGATCGGACCCGCGCTCGACGCTCCGGAGAATGCCGGCCTGGTGCTCGCGGCCGCCGGAGTCGTCGGGCTCGTCACGGGCTCGCGGGGCCTTCGCGAGACCGCGATCTCCGCTCCGATCCGCACGTCCGCGCCGGACCTCGCCGGCCAGGGCGGGCGTGGCGCCGACGGCGCCGCTCCGGTGCGCGGCATCGCCGATCTCGCCGAGCGCATCCCGCCGTCCGACGCGCGGGGGCCGCAGGTCCGGATCGAGCGCTACGACACGGACCGCGGCGCACACTGGATCGTCTACTCGGCCGGCACCGCCGACTTCGGGATGGAGCCCGCCCGCGAGCCGTACGACATGACGGCCAACCTGCACGGCGTCGCCGGGGCATCCGTGCTGCATGACCTCATCGGCCTGCCCTCGGAGGCGGCCGCGTCTGAGCGCGCGCTGCGCGCGGCGATGGCCGAGGCCGGGGTGGAACCGGGTGATCCCGTGATCGTGGTCGGCCACTCGGCCGGCGGCATGGTCGCGGCGAACGTGGCCGCCGATCCCGACCTCGACGTGGTCGCCGCCGTCAGCCTCGGCGGACCCGTCGCGCAGGTGCCGACCGGCGACACTCCGCTGCTCTCGGTCGCGCACGGCGAGGACCTCGTGCCCGCCACGGCGGGTTCCGGCGTCGCGGCCGGCGGGCGCATCGAGGTGGGCCGGAGCCTCGGCGCCCTCGATCCCGGGACGGGCGGCGCGGTGCCCGCGCACTCGATCGACCGCTACCGCGAGACCGCGCGCCTGATCGATCGCGACGACGATCCGCGGCTCGCGGAGTTCCGCGACCTCGTCACGGGGTTCACCGACGGCGCGGCGCCCGCCGAGGTGTCGTACTGGCGGGTCGAGCGCGCCGCCGACGGCCGGGGCCGGTGACGGGCTCGGCCGGGTCGCGCCGACGCGCTCAGTCGGAAGGCCGGACGACCAGCCCGATGAGCCAGCTGATGAGGCCGAGCACGAGCGCGCCGAGGACGCCCCACCAGAAGCCGTCGACCTCGAGGCCGAAGCCCATCAGCCCGCTGATCCAGTCGACGAGGAGCAGGAGCAGTCCGTTGACGATGAACGAGATGAGCCCGAGCGTCAGCACGTACAGCGGGAAGCCGACGATGCGGATGAACGTCCCGATCGTCGCGTTCACGACGCCGAAGATCGCGGCGACGAGCAGGTACGTGAGCACCGTCGCGATGTCGGTGTCCTCGTAGGGCACCACGCTGACGCCGGCGACGAGGAGGGTGGTGAGCCAGAGGGCGAACGCGACGACGATGACCTTCAGGAGGAAGCGCATGCCCCCAACTATGGCAGCGGGGGGCGTGCGAGCGAAGGGGTACGGTGGATGCCGTGACCGCATCGGAGCCCACGCCCCCGCAGGTGCGCCTGCGCCCGGAGATCGCCGCGCTTCCCCCGTACCGCCAGGGCCGGCCGGCCCCGGCGGACGGCTTCAAGCTGTCGAGCAACGAGAACCCCTGGCCGCCCGTCGCCGCCGTCGAGGCGGCCATCGCGGCCGCCGCCTCGGAGGTCCACCGGTATCCGGATGCCACCGCGCTGACGCTCCGCGAACGGCTGGCCGAGCGCTACGGCGTGGCCGTCGACGAGGTGCTCGTCGGGGCCGGATCGGTGTCGCTCCTCGCCCAGTTCGTGCTCGCCGCGGCCGGCCCGGGTGACGAGGTCGTCTACTCGTGGCGCTCCTTCGAGGCCTACCCCGGGCTCGTCACCGTCGCGGGGGCGACGAGCGTCCAGGTCCCGAACCGGCCCGACCACGGGCACGACCTCGACGCCATGGCGGCCGCCGTCACCGACCGCACGCGCGTGCTGATCGTGTGCTCCCCCAACAACCCCACCGGGGTTCCCGTCACCGCCGAGGAGTTCGAGCGCTTCATGGCGCGCGTGCCGTCCGACCGGCTCGTGCTGCTCGACGAGGCGTACGCCGAGTTCGTCCGGGACGAGGCATCCGTCGACGGCATCTCGCTCATCGGGCGCCACCCGAACCTCGTCGTGCTCCGGACCTTCTCCAAGGCCTACGGCCTCGCCGGCGTCCGGATCGGCTACGCGATCGGCCCGGTGCCGATCCTCGACGCCGCGCGCGCGACCGCGATCCCCCTCGGCGTGACCGGGGTCGCCACGGCCGGCGCCCTCGCCGCGCTCGAGCCGGCCAACGAGGCCGAGCTGCTCGCGCGCGTCGACGCGCTCGCCGAGCGCCGCGAGGCCCTGCGCGACGCGCTCATCGCGCAGGGCTGGGAGATCCCGGCGGCGCAGGGGAACTTCGTGTGGCTGCCGACCGGCGACCGCACGGTCGAGGTCGCCGAGGCGCTCTTCGACGGCGGGATCGTCGCGCGCGCGTTCCCCGGCGACGGCATCCGGGTCTCCGTCGGGGAGCACGAGTCTGTGGACGTACTCCTAAGGCTTCTCGGGGAGCTTGTCTGACCTCCACAAGAATGGGCCCACACCGAGCGGGTACCGTGGAACGGTGGCAGCCCCCTCACGCGACTTCACCGCTCCGACGGTCCAGTTCCTGACGCCCGAGGGCGAACTGCGTCCGACGCCCGAGGCGGAGGGCTACCTCCCCCTCGTCGAGGCGTTGCCGGATGCCGCGCTCGAGCAGTTCTACCGCGACATGGTCGTCTCGCGGCGGGTCGACGTGACCGGCGCGAACCTCCAGCGACAGGGCCAGCTCGCGCTCTGGGTGCCGAGCCACGGCCAGGAGGCCGCGCAGGTCGGGTCCGCCCGCGCCGCGCGCCCGCAGGACCACGTCTTCCCGTCGTACCGCGAGCACGTCGTCGGCATGATCCGCGGGCTCGACCCGGTCGCCATCCTGAAGCTGCTCCGCGGCGCGACCCTCGGCGGCTGGGATCCCGCGGAGAACGGCAATTTCCACCTCTACACGCTCGTGCTCGCCTCGCAGACGCTGCACGCGACCGGCTACGCCATGGGCCTGCAGTTCGACGGCGCGACCGCGACGGGCGATCCCGAGGCGGATGCCGCGGTGCTCGTGTACTACGGAGACGGCTCGACGTCGCAGGGCGACGCGAACGAGGCGCTCGTGTTCGCCTCGAGCTACAACACGCCGCAGGTCTTCTTCGTGCAGAACAACCAGTGGGCGATCTCGGTGCCGGTCTCGCGCCAGTCGCGCAGCCCGCTGTCGCTGCGCGGCGGCGGCTTCGGCATGCCGGGCATCCGGATCGACGGCAACGACGTGCTCGCGAGCTACGCGGTGACGCGGCAGGCGCTCGAGGAGGCCCGAGCCGGCGAGGGCCCCTCGTTCATCGAGGCCGTGACCTACCGCATGGGCGCGCACACGACGGCCGACGACCCGACGAAGTACCGCACCGACGACGAGGTCGCGTACTGGACCGCACGCGACCCGATCACGCGCTTCCGCGCGTGGCTCGAGGGGCGCGGGGCGTCCGCCGGGTTCTTCGCCGGCGTCGACGAGGAGGCGGCGGACATCGCGGCCGACGTCAGGACGCGCGCGCTCGAGATCACCGCTCCCCCGCGCAGCGACATCTTCGCCCACGTCTACAGCGAGCCGCACCCGCTGGTGGAGGCGCAGGCCGCCTGGCTCGAGGAGTATGAGAACTCGTTCGAAGGAGGCCGGGCATGACGGTCGAGACGGTCGCCGGCGCGCCGGCCGAGGCGGACGAGCTCCGCGGCGTGCACACGCTCTCGATGGCCAAGGCCATCAACGCGGGCCTCGCCGAGGCGATGCGCAACGACCCCAAGGTCCTCCTGATGGGCGAGGACATCGGCGCGCTCGGCGGCGTGTTCCGCGTCACCGAGGGCCTGCTCGCCGAGTTCGGCGACCGCCGCGTGCTCGACAGCCCGCTCGCCGAGTCGGGCATCGTCGGCACCGCGATCGGCATGGCGATGCGCGGGTACCGTCCCGTGCTCGAGATCCAGTTCGACGGCTTCATCTTCCCGGCGTTCGACCAGATCACCACGCAGCTCGCGCGCATGAACCTCCGCCACGACGGCGGAATGCCGATGCCCGTGGTCATCCGGGTGCCCTACGGCGGCCACATCGGCTCGATCGAGCACCACCAGGAGAGCCCCGAGGCGTACTTCGCGCACACCCCCGGCCTCCGCGTGGTCAGCCCGTCGTCGCCGCACGACGCGTACTGGATGATCCAGGAGGCGATCGCCTCGAACGACCCGGTGCTGTTCTTCGAGCCGAAGAGCCGCTACTGGCCGAAGGGGCCGGTCGACCACGACCACGCCGGCCTGCCGCTGCACGCGAGCCGGGTCGTCCGCCGCGGCGACGACGTGACCGTCGTCGGGCACGGCGCGATGATCGCGACACTCCTGCAGGCCGCCGACATCGCCGCCGAGGAGGGCCGGAGCCTCGAGGTCGTCGACCTGCGCTCCCTCTCCCCCATCGACTTCGGCCCGATCGTCGACTCGGTGCAGCGCACCGGTCGGCTGGTCGTCGCGCAGGAGGCCTACGGCTTCGTGAGCGTCGGCTCCGAGATCGCCGCGACGGTCGCCGAGCGCGCGTTCTACTCGCTCGAGGCGCCGGTGCTGCGGGTCTCGAGCTTCGACACGCCGTTCCCGCCCGCCGCGCTCGAGTCCGAGTACCTGCCGAGCGCCGACCGGGTGCTCGAGGCGGTCGACCGGTCGCTGGCGTACTGACCCGCGGGTCGCGCTCATCGCGCGGCGCACTCGCACCCGAATCCAACCGACGAACCTGAGGAGCACGATGAGCGAGATCCGATTCCCGCTTCCCGACGTGGGCGAGGGCCTCACCGAGGCCGAGATCGTGCAGTGGCGCGTGGCGCCCGGCGACCGCATCTCGCTCGACCAGGTGTTCGTCGAGATCGAGACGGCGAAGTCGCTGGTCGAACTGCCGAGCGCGTTCGAGGGCACCGTCAGCGAGTTGCTCGTCGAGGAGGGCCGGACGGTCGACGTGGGCACGCCGATCCTGGTCGTCCAGACGGATGCCGCGGCCGGCATGTCTTCGCCGGATGGCGCGCCCGCTCCGGCCGAGGCGCCGGTCGCAGCTGCGGCCGCACCCGCGTCGACGACCGCGCCCGCACCGGGCGACGAGGGCGGCGCCGTGCTCGTCGGCCACGGCAGCAGCGGCCCGAGCCGGAGCCGTCGCCGTCGCCACCCCGCTCCCGGCGGCGCGCACGAGCACCTCGCTCCCCCGCCCCCGCCCCCGACGCCCGCCGTCTCGGCGGCATCCCCGGGCCCGGCGGCGCCCGCACCCGCCCCCGCCCAGGCCGAGCCGGCCAAACCGGCCGATCGGCACGACGACGGGGTCCCCGTGATCGCGAAGCCCCCGATCCGCAAGCTCGCGAAGGACCTCGGCGTCGACCTGTCGCGCGTCGCGCCGACCGGCCCGATCGGCGACATCACCCGCGACGACGTGATCCGCGAGGCCAGCCAGGCCAGCGTCTTCCGCAACATCCAGACGCCCGAGGCGCCCTCCGACCGCGAGACGCGCATCCCGGTCAAGGGAGTGCGCAAGGCGATCGCGACCGCGATGGTGCAGAGTGCATACTCGGCGCCGCATGTGTCGGTGTTCGTCGACGTCGACGCCACGCGCACCATGGAGTACCTCAAGCGACTCAAGGCGTCGCCCGACTACGCGGGCATCAAGATCTCGCCGCTGCTCATCATGGCGAAGGCCATGCTGTGGGCCGTGCGCCGCAACCCGACGGTGAACGCGCAGTGGACCGATGACGAGATCATCGTGAAGCACTACGTGAACCTCGGCATCGCGGCGGCGACGCCGCGCGGGCTCATCGTGCCGAACGTCAAGGACGCGCAGGACATGTCGATGGTCGAACTCGCGACGGCGCTCGAGCAACTGACGCTGACCGCCCGGGAGGGCAAGACGCAACCCGCCGAGATGCAGGGCGGCACCATCACGATCACGAACATCGGCGTGTTCGGCATGGACACCGGAACCCCGATCCTCAACCCCGGCGAGGTGGGCATCGTCGCCCTGGGCACGATCAAGCAGAAGCCGTGGGTCGTCGACGGCGAGGTGCGCCCGCGGTTCGTCACGACGATCGGCGGCTCGTTCGATCACCGCGTCGTCGACGGTGACGTCGTGTCGCGGTTCGTCGCCGACGTGGCCTCGATCATCGAGGAGCCGGCGCTCCTGCTCGAGTAGCGGCTGCCGCGGCGGCGGCCCGGCGGCCCGACTCGGGCCGTCGCCTCAGAGGCGGATCTCGTAGACGACCACGCCGTCGGTCCGGCCGACCTCGACGAGGCCGGCCTGCTCGAGCACGCGGCGCGCGGGCAGGTTCGCGATCTCGCATTCGGCACGCGCGACGAGCGCGCCGGCCTCGCGGAGCACGTCGAGCGCGGCGTCGACGACGTGGTGGGACAGTCCGGCGCCGCGCGCGGCGGGCACGAGTCCGAACGCGAACTCGACGGCGCCGCGCTCGTCGGGCGGGCCGAAGAGGTTCACGCCGCCGACGGCGGGGCCCTCGTCCCCGTCGACGCCGGGACGTCGCACGAGGTAGGGGCCGTAGGGCGCCGGGTCGCCGTCGCGCTGCGCTGCGCGGACGTAGTCGGCGAGAAGCTCGGGTTCGTCGGTGAACGAGTAGCCGCCCTCCCAGCCGTCGAGCGGATCGACGTGGCCGTCGAGCAGGCGCTCGGCGTCGGAGGGGGTGAACGGGTGCAGGGTGATGGGGCTCGTGGCGGTTTCCACGGCTGACACTCTCGCACGGACGACCGACGAACGACAGCCCCAGTGCACAGAACGTCACGCGAACACGGCGCGACGGTAGATGGTTTTGACAATCATTATCAATAACGCGTACGCTCGTCACATGCCCAACGCAACGCCCCGAAGCATCCGCCTGTCCGCACTCGCCCTCGGCGCGGCATCCGTCGCCCTGCTGGCAGGCTGCGCCACGCCCGGCGCGTCGGAGTCGGACGGCGTGCAGGTCGTCGCGACGACCACGCAGGTCGCCGACTTCGCCCGCGAGGTCGCGGGGGAGTCCGCCGAGGTGACCGGCCTGCTCGAGCCGGGGCAGAGCGCCCACTCGTTCGATCCGTCGGCCGCGCAGCTGCTCGCGCTCGGCTCGGCCGACGCGCTCGTCGTCAACGGGGCGGGCCTCGAGTCGTGGATCGACGACGCCGTCGCAGCCTCCGGCTTCGACGGCGTGCTGATCGACGCGAGCACGGGCATCGAGCTCGAGGCGACGGATGACGAGCACGCCGAGGGTCACGACCACGACGCCGAGGCGACCGACGAGCACGAGGACGGCGACCACGAGGCCGACGAGCACGCGGCCGAGGAGCATGCCGAGGACGAGCACGCGCACGACGACGGCAACCCGCACATCTGGACCGATCCCGTGCTCGCCGAGCGCATGGTCGCGAACATCGCCGCCGGCCTCGGGGAGGTGCCCGGCATCGACGCCGAGGCGATCGGTGCGAACGCGGAGGACTACACCGCTCGGCTCCAGGCGCTCGACGCGTGGATCGAGGAGAACGTCGCGACGGTGCCCGTCGAGGAGCGCCTCCTGGTGACCAACCACGACGCGTTCACCTACTTCCTCCACGCGTACGACATCACGTTCGTCGGCAGCGTGATCCCGAGCTTCGACGACAACGCCGAGCCGAGCGCGGCCGAGATCGACGAGCTGGTCGAGCGGATCGCGGAGACCGGCGTGCAGGCGGTCTTCTCCGAGGCGTCGATCTCGCCGAAGGCGGCCGAGACGATCGCCGACGAGGCCGGCGTGGCGGTCTACTCGGGCGAGGATGCGCTCTACGGCGACTCGCTCGGCCAGCCGGGCTCCGACGGCGAGACGTACCTCGGCAGCCAGGTGCACAACGTGACGCTCATCCTGGAGTCGTGGGGCGTCGAGCCTTCCCCGTCGCCCGCCGTGCTGGGAGGATGACGGCATGACCGACTCGGAACCCGTTCTCGTCCTGCGGGGCGCGGCATTCCGCCACCCCGGCGGGGCCGGGGTCACCGGGCTCCGCCTGACGGTCGCACCGGGGGAGGCCGTCGCGGTCATCGGGCCGAACGGGGCGGGCAAGTCGACGCTGCTGCGCGGCATCCTCGGCCTCGTGCCGCTCGTCGAGGGTGCGATGCGCGTCGGCGGCGCCGAACATGCCGCCGACGGCATGATCGGGTTCCTGCCGCAGTCGTCCGACCTCGACCCCGACTTCCCGATCAGCCTCGAGCAGGTCGTGATGCAGGGGCGCTACCGGCGACTCGGGCTGCTCCGCTGGCCCGGCCGGCGCGACCGCGAGGTCGTCCGCGGCGCGCTCGAGACCGTGGGTCTCTCCGACCGGGCGCGGCGTCGCTTCGGGGAGCTCTCCGGCGGCCAGCGGCAGCGCGGCATGCTGGCCCGCGCACTGGCCTCCGAGCCGGTGCTGCTCCTGCTGGACGAGCCGTTCAACGGACTCGACCAGGCCAATCGCGACGCGCTCATCGACACCATCCGGACCCTCAAGTCGCGCGGGGTCGCGATCATCGTGTCGACCCACGACCTCGAGCTCGCGCGCCAGGTGTGCGACTCGGTGCTCCTCGTCAACGGAAGCCAGATCGGCTGCGGCCCGGTCGACGACGTGCTCACGCTCGAGAACATCCAGGAGTGCTTCGAGGGCGTCGAGGTCGAGATCGACGAGCACACCGTGGTCGTGCCAGGGCACGAGGGGCATTGATGCCGCGACGGGCATGCGACCGGGGGAGTGGCGCGCGATGAGCCTCGGCGACATGCTCTTCGGCGCGTTCGCGCTGCCGTTCATGGGTCGCGCACTGCTCGTGCTGCTCGTGCTCTCGGTCGTGGCGGGGATCGTCGGCGTGCTGGTGAACCTCCGTGGGCTCGAGTTCATCAGCGACGGGCTCACGCACGCGGTCTTCCCCGGCCTCGCGATCGGCCTCGCCGTGGGCGGGACGGCGGGACTCGTGCCGGGCGCGGCGATCGCCGCGCTCATCGGCGCGGTGCTGCTGACGCTCTTCGTCCGGGCGGGCGTGACCTCCGACGCGGCGGTGGCCGTCGTGCTGACCGCCACCTTCAGCGTCGGCGTGATCGTGGTCTCGCTGAGCGACGACTACGCGGGCGAGCTCGAGGCGCTGCTCTTCGGACGCGTGCTCACGATCGCACCCGAGGACGTCGTGCCGCTCCTCGTCGTCTCACTGGTCGCCGCCGTCGCCGTGGCGGCGACCCTCAAGCAGCAGGTCTTCCGCGCCTTCGACCCGCAGGGCAGCCGTGCGGCCGGCGATCGCGGGCTGGCGCTGGACCTCGTGCTCAACGCGTCGATCGCGCTCGTCGTGGTCGCGGGCGCGAGCACCGTCGGGACCCTCCTCGTGCTCGCCCTGCTCATCGTCCCCGGAGCCTCGGCCCGCCTCGCGACCGTGCACCTCTGGCGGCTCTTCCCGATCGCGGCGGCGGTCGGCGCGGTGAGCGCCTGGCTCGGCCTCGCCGCCGGGTTCGGCGTCTCGGTCGGTGCCGGCATCGACCTCCCCGCCGGAAGCACGGTCGTCGCGGTGTTCGTCGCGGTCTACGCGCTGATGCTGGCGGTGCGGCTCGTACGAGACCGGATGACGCGGGGCGCGCCGACGTCGGTCGCAGCGCGGCCGTCGGCCGACGCGATGGGGGAGCGCTGATGGGGTACTTCGAACGGGCCCTGCTCGCCGCGGTCGTGATCGGGGCGGGCGCCGGATTCGTCGGTGCGCTCGTCGTGCTCCGCCGCCGGACGTTCTTCGCGCAGGCGCTGACGCACGCGACCTACCCCGGCGCGGTCGCGGCGGCCGCCCTCGGTCTCAGCGTCCCGCTCGGTGCGGCCGTGGCATCCGTCGCCATCGTCGCGGTCATGGCCGCGATCGCCCGCGTGCGGCACCAGGGTGCGCAGGTCGCCGCGGGGATCGTGCTCACGGGCGGCTTCGCGGCGGGGGCGCTCCTGCAGGCCGTGATCCCGGGGATCCCGGTCCGTCCCGAATCGTTGCTCGTCGGCTCGATCCTCACCGTGAGCGACGCCGACATCGCGCTCGCGGCGGCCGTCCTCGTCGGCGCCGTCGTGCTCGTGGCGGCGTTCGGTCCGCGGATCGCGTTCTCGACGTTCGATCCCGGCGGATTCCGGGCCGCGGGGTTCCGGGAGTGGCCGGTGGAGCTCCTCGTGCTCGGGCTCACCGCGGCATCCGTCGTCAGCTCGTTGCCGGCCGTCGGGGCGATCCTCGCGATCGCGCTCATCGCGGCCCCCGCCGCCGCGGCGCGTGCCGTCGTCTCGACCTACCGCGGGGTGCTGTTCGCGGCGCCCGTCATCGGTGCGGCGTCGGGCGTCATCGGCGTGCTCGCGTCCCGCGCGCTGGCGGTCGCGGCCGGGCCGGCGATCGCCCTGGCGGCGACGGCCTTCTTCCTCGTCGCGCTCGTCGGCTCACAGCTGCGACGACTACCCTCGAGGCGGGCTCCGATACCCGTGGAGACCGCGGAGGACGCACGGATCGCATGAAACGGAACACCTGGCAGCGCGAGGCGGTGCGCGATGCGCTCGACGGCACCGAGGGCTTCATCAGCGCGCAGGCGCTGCACTCGGCGCTGCACGCGAGCGGGTCGCCCATCGGCCTCGCGACCGTGTACCGCGCGCTCGGCGACCTCGCGGCGAGCGGCGACGCCGACTGCCTGCAGTCCCCCGAGGGCGAGGCGATCTACCGCGCGTGCAGCACCGGCCACCATCACCACCTCATCTGCCGCAACTGCGGGCTGACCGTCGAGATCGCGGCCGACGAGGTCGAGACGTGGGCGCAGCGCGTCGCGGCCGAGCAGGGATTCACCGCTCCGGCGCACGTCGTCGACGTGTTCGGGCTCTGCGCCGAGTGCTCGAAGCAGGCCGCGGAGGGCGCGCGCGGCTGAACAGTCGGGGGAAAGCGCCGGTCAGCGAGGAATCCGGCGCCACGATTTGAGAACCGGGCGACGACGTGGATACGGTTGACGACGGTCCACGTGGACCACCCACCCAGTCCGCGATCCCGGTCGCCCGGCATTCCTCGAGTGCCCACCGGAGTCGTACGGTTCCCTGCGTGGCGTCCGGCCCGGATGGCCGGGCGCGCTGGACTCGGTGCTCGCCCGGTGCACAGCATCGCCGCGGCTCGAGCCCGTCTCCCGGATCGCGCGGAACCCGGCCGTGACCCTGAGCACGCTCCTGCCCGCCGGCCGCAGCGCACCATGGCCGGCGCGTCGAGCGCGCCTCGGAGTGCCTGCACACATGCTCGAATCCCCCGCCCGCGAAGCGGACGGCGTCGCGACCCCTGACGTCACGGCGCCGCCCGGCTCCGACCACCACACCGACCCGGCCGCAGCTGCAGCCGCAGCCCGCCACGCTCCACCCGCCCTCGAGGTCCGCGGGCTCACCCGGTTCTTCGGCCGCCGACCGGCCGAAGCGCTGCAGCGGCTGTCCGACGGCGCGACCCGGGACGACGTCGCCCACCTCGGCACCGCGGCCGTCGTCGACGCCGAGTTCGACGTCCGCCGCGGCGAGATCTTCGTCGTCATGGGGCTCTCCGGTTCCGGCAAGTCGACGCTCATCCGCATGCTCAACGGCCTCCTCGAGCCGACCGCCGGCTCGGTCGAGGTCATGGGGGAGCGGATCACGGGCGTCCCGTCGAAGCGCCTGCGCGCCATCCGCCGCGACCACGTCTCGATGGTCTTCCAGCACTTCGCCCTGCTGCCGCACCGCACGGTGCTCGACAACGCCGCCTACGGCCTCGAGATCCAGGGCGTGCCCGCCGAGGAGCGCCGCGAGCGCGCCTCGCGCGTGCTCGACCGCGTGGGCCTCGGCGGCTGGGGCGACAAGCTGCCCAGCGAGCTGTCCGGCGGCATGCAGCAGCGCGTGGGCCTCGCCCGCGCACTCGCCGCGGACACCGACATCCTGCTCATGGACGAGGCCTTCTCGGCCCTCGATCCGCTCATCCGCCGCGAGATGCAGGAGCAGCTCGTCGAGCTGCAGCAGGAGCTCGGCAAGACCATCGTCTTCATCACGCACGACCTCAACGAGGCCATGTTCCTCGGCGACCGCATCGCCGTCATGCGCGACGGCCGCATCGTGCAGCTCGGCACCGCCGAGGAGATCCTGACCGACCCGGCCGACGACTACGTCGCGCAGTTCGTGCAGGACGTCGACCGGGCGCGCGTGCTCACCGCCGGCAACGTCATGGAGGCGCCGCGCGCGATCGTGTCCTCGTCGGCGGGTCCGCGGGCGGCGCTGCGCACGATGCGCGACCTGCAGACCTCGACGGTGTTCGTCGTCGCGCCCGGCCGGCGCCTGCTCGGCGTCGCGCACGACCGGGAGGTGCTCCGCCTCGTGCAGCGCGGCGCGACCCGCCTCGACGACGCGATCCGCGACGACCTCGCGACCGTCGGTCCCGACGAGCACCTCGCCGACCTCCTCGGCAGCGCGGTCGAGCAGCCGCTTCCGCTCGCCGTGGTCGACGAGCGCCACCGCCTGCTCGGCGCGGTCCCGCGCGTGACGCTCCTCGCCGCGCTCGGCAACGTCGCGCCGGCGACCGGCGAGCACCCGATCGTGGAGCCGCCGGCCACCGTGCCGGTCGAGGTGATCACCGAGACCCTGCGGAACACCGACCCCGGCGAGGCCGACCCGATCGCCGCCGCCGCGCCCGCACCGGGCCTCGAGGAGGCGCTCGCCGCCGCCGAACCCGGTCGAGCCGCGAGCGAAGGGAGCCGCGCGTGAACGAGATCCGCCTCCCCCTCGGCGAACTCGCCGAGGGCGCCATCGACGTCCTGACCGACGCGCTCGGCGGCCTGTTCGACGTCATCCGCGCCGTCTTCGCCGGCTTCTACGACCTCGTCGACGTGATCCTCTCGACCCCGCCGTTCTGGGCCGTGATCCTCGTGATCGCCGCGCTCGCCTGGTTCGCGAAGGGCTGGAAGCTCGGGGTCGGCACGGCCGTCGGCCTGCTCGTCATCGTCGGCGTCGACCAGTGGGAGAACGCGATGGACACGCTGGCGCTCGTGCTCGTCTCGAGTGCGATCGCGGTCGTCGTGGCGATCCCCCTCGGCATCCTCGCCGCCCGGAGCGACGTGGCGAGCCGCGTCATCCGCCCGGTGCTCGACTTCATGCAGACGATGCCGGCGTTCGTGTACCTGATCCCCGCGCTGATCCTGTTCCGCGTCGGCGTCGTGCCCGGCATCGTCGCGACGATCGTGTTCGCGATGGCGCCCGGCGTGCGCCTGACCGAGCTCGGCATCCGCGGCGTCGACCGCGAGGTCGTCGAGGCGGGGCACGCGTTCGGCTCGTCGCCGTGGCGCATCCTCCGCCAGATCCAGTTGCCGCTCGCGATGCCGTCGATCATGGCCGGCGTCAACCAGGTCATCATGCTCTCGCTCTCGATGGTCGTCATCGCCGGCATGGTCGGCGCGGGCGGGCTCGGCGGCGACGTCGTGCAGTCGCTGACGCGCATCGACGTCGGGCTCGGCTTCGAGGCGGGCCTCTCGGTCGTGATCCTCGCCATCGTGCTCGACCGCATCACGGGCGCGTTCGGCGCCCGCGATCGGCGGCGTCCGCGCGGGCGACGAGCGGATGCCGCATCCGCTCGCCGCACCGACGAGCCCGCGAACGGCGGCGCCGCGGCATCCGCCGATGCGCCCGAGCGCGAGCCGGCCCTGGCCCGCAGCTCGTAACCAGACCATCCGGTCACCGCACGGCCGCCTCGGCGGCACGGCGGTGCCCGGCATGCCCGGGGTGCGGCATCCGTCGCCCCGGACCCGCGCGGACCCGCGCGCGGAAACCCCGACACCCGTGCCACAGCACACGGGAGGAAAGGAAACACCCTGCAATGACCAAGCGTCACCTGATCTCCACGCTCGCCCTCGGCGGTGCCGCCGCGCTCGCCCTCTCCGGCTGCGCCTCGGGCGCCGAGGCCGAGACGCTCGACAACGGCGACCGGAAGGACCTCACGATCGCCGTATTCAACGGCTGGGACGAGGGCATCGCCGCGAGCGAGCTCTGGAAGGCCGTGCTCGAGGAGCAGGGCTACGACGTCGAGCTCGAGTACGCCGACGTGGCCCCCGTCTACCAGGGCCTGAGCGACGACGACTACGACGTCGTGCTCGACACCTGGCTGCCGATCACCCACCAGGACTACATCGACGAGTACGGCGACGAGCTCGTCGACCTCGGCGCCTGGAACGAGGACGCCAAGCTCACGATCGCCGTGAACGAGGACGCCCCCGTCGACTCGCTCGCCGACCTCGCCGCGAACGCCGACGCGTTCGACAACCGCCTCGTCGGCATCGAGCCCGGCTCGGGCCTCAACCGCGTCACGACCGACTCGGTCATCCCGACCTACGGCCTCGACGGCATGGACTACCTGACCTCGTCGACCCCGGCGATGCTCGCCGAGCTGACCGCCGCGACCGACGCGGGCGAGAACATCGCCGTGACCCTGTGGCGTCCGCACTGGGCCTACGACGCGTTCCCGATCAAGGACCTCGAGGACCCGGAGGGCATGCTCGGCGACGCCGAGGGCATCCACTCCTTCGGCGGCAAGAGCTTCGAGGAGAACTTCCCGACGCTCGCCGGCTGGCTGAAGGACTTCCGGATGGACAGCGAGCTGCTGTACTCGCTCGAGAACGCCATGTTCAACGAGAACGACAGCGACGACTACGGTCCCGTCGTCGAGCAGTGGATCGCCGACAACCAGGAGTACGTCGACTCCCTGACCTCCTGATCCGGAGCGCTCGGACCGCGAGCGCGTGCAGATCCGACGAGCGCGATTGCGTCCGCGCACGCGCTCGACGGAAATGCACGCGGTCGGCAGGCTGTGGCACGAGAAGCCTCCTCCACAGATCAGCCGAGCGGATGCCGCGGGCGCACGTCGTGCCCGCGGCATCCGTCGTCTCAGCCCCTGGTCCCTTCGGCCCTTGAGACGGCGGAGGGCGGGGACTATCGTCCGCATCGGTGCGGCCGCCGACGGCCGACGCGATGGAGGGGGAACCATGCGCCAGGACGACCAGCTCGAGCCGACGTTCACGCGGGCGGGGGAGGCGACGACCGCACGGTACACGCAGATGCCGGAGTGGCCGATGCTGCCCGAGACGGCGTACCGCATCATCCACGACGAGTCGATGCTCGACGGCAACGCGCGCCTCAACCTCGCGACGTTCGTGACGACGTGGATGGACGAGCACGGCGACCGGCTGTACCACGACGCGTTCGACAAGAACATGATCGACAAGGACGAGTACCCCGCCACGGCGGCGATCGAGGAGTACTGCTGGCGGATCCTCGCCGACCTGTGGAACGCGCCCGATCGCGACGACGCGATCGGCACGTCGACCATCGGATCGTCCGAGGCCTGCATGCTCGGCGGCCTCGCGCTGAAGCGCCGCTGGCAGCACGCCCGCCGCGCGGCCGGCAAGTCGACCGAGACGCCGAACCTGATCATGTCGAGCGCGGTGCAGGTGTGCTGGGAGAAGTTCTGCAACTTCTTCGACATCGAGATGCGGTTCATCCCGACGAGCGACGAGCACCCCCTGATGGACGGCACGGGGCTCGAGGACGTCGTCGACGAGAACACGATCGGCGTCGTCGTGATCATGGGCGTCACCTACACGGGCTCCTACGAGCCCGTCACGAAGGTCGCCGCGAAGCTCGACGAGATCCAGGCGGCCACCGGCCTCGACATCCCGATCCACGTCGACGGCGCCTCCGGCGCCATGGTCGCGCCCTTCCTGCAGCCCGACCTCGAGTGGGACTTCCGGGTCGAGCGCGTGCAATCGATCAACACGTCGGGCCACAAGTACGGGCTGGTGTACCCGGGCGTCGGCTGGGTCGTGTGGCGGAACACCGCGGCCCTGCCCGAGGACCTCGTGTTCCGCGTGAGCTACCTCGGTGGCTCGATGCCGACGTTCGCGATCAACTTCTCACGTCCGGGCGCGCAGGTGCTCCTGCAGTACTACCGGTTCCTGCGGCTGGGCCGCGAGGGCTACCGGGCGATCCAGCAGGCCTCGCAGGATGTCGCGGTGTTCCTCTCCGGTGAGATCGGCAAGTTGGACGCGTACGAACTGCTGACCGAGGGCCGGGACATCCCGGTCTTCGCCTGGCGGCAGGCGCCCGGCCACACCGACAAGTGGACGCTGTACCACCTGGCCGAGCGACTGAGGATCAAGGGATGGCTCGTGCCGGCGTACCCGCTCTCGGGCGACCAGTCCGACCAGACGGTCATGCGCATCGTGTGCCGCAACGGCCTCAGCCACGACCTCGCCGAGGACCTGCTGCGCGACATCCGCGAGGAGACCGAGTTCCTCGACGGCCTCGACGCGCCGATGCCGCACGAGGGCCTCGTCCAGACCTTCCACCACTGAGCGACCGGGACCAGAACGGCATGGCCGCGCGCCGGGTCGGCAGGGTGCGACGACTGCGTCGCGAGGCGTGGGGCTTCGCGATCGGCTCGCTGTGCTTCCTCGTGGCGGCATTCCCGTTCTACGCGGAATGGCTCGGGCCGGTCGGGGTGAACATCACGTTCGTGGTCGGGTCGGTGTTCTTCACCCTCGCCGCGTTCGTGCAGCTCAGCCTGAGCGGCCGGCACCTGCCGCGCCGACGCGTGACGAACCGGGCCGACTGGTGGGACTGGTGGGCGGCGGCCGTGCAGTTCGTCGGCACGCTGCTGTTCAACCTGAGCACCACGCTGGCCCTGCTGGCCGCGATCGCGGCGCCCGACTACGTAGGGGCGGGCTGGAAGCCGGATGCGTGGGGCTCGCTCGCGTTCCTCGCCGCGAGCGCGTTCGCGATGGTCGCGACGACGCACCGCGGCGAGCTGTGGGACACCGACGCCCGCACCTGGCACGGCACGTGGCTGGGCATGCTCGGTTCGGTGTTCTTCGGCCTCTCCGCGATCGGCGCCTACGTGATCCCGGAGACCGGGACGCTCCTGAGCCTCCTCTGGGCGAACCTCGGGACGATGCTCGGCGCGCTCTGCTTCCTCCTCGCCGCGCTGCTGTCGCGGAGGTGGGTCGACCGGGGCGAGCCGACGCGCGACGGGCCGACCCGCGTGGACGCGTCGGCACCGGCCGGCCCGCAGCGGGCGGATTCGGGCCGAACGGCCTGATCTGCTAGGCTTTCCCTTTGGCTGGGCGCTTCCACCGCCCGGACCGTGGACGAATCCCCTGTATCTCCCGCTCGCGCGGAGGGGATCCGCCTGCAGACAAGAGACCTTGGGAGGGGCCGTCCGGCCCCTCGGTATTGGAGGAAAGACCAATGGCAGCAGTGTGCCAGGTGACCGGAGCCGTCCCCGGCTTCGGCCACAACATCTCGCACTCGCACCGCCGGACGAAGCGCCGCTTCGACCCGAACGTGCAGAAGAAGACCTACTACGTGCCGTCGCTTCGTCGTAACGTCACCCTGAACGTGTCCGCCAAGGGCATCAAGGTGATCGACGCCCGTGGCATCGAGGCCGTCATCAAGGACATCCAGGCTCGTGGGGTGAAGCTCTAATGGCGAAGCAGCAGGACATCCGTCCGATCATCAAGCTCCGTTCGACGGCCGGCACCGGGTACACCTACGTGACCCGCAAGAACCGTCGCAACAACCCCGACCGTCTCGTGCTCAAGAAGTACGACCCCGTGGTGCGCAAGCACGTCGACTTCCGAGAGGAGCGCTAGGACATGGCCAAGAAGAGCAAGATCGCGCGCAACGAGCAGCGCAAGGTGGTCGTCGACCGCTACGCCGCGAAGCGCGCCGAGCTGAAGAAGACGCTCGTCGACCCGAACGCGACCGACGAGGCCCGTGAGGCCGCCCGCGTCGGCCTGCAGAAGCTGCCCCGCAACGCCTCGCCGGTGCGCGTCCGCTCGCGCGACGCCATCGACGGCCGCCCCCGCGGCGTGCTCACGAAGTTCGGCGTCTCGCGCGTCCGCTTCCGTGACATGGCGCACCGCGGCGAGCTGCCCGGCATCACCAAGTCGAGCTGGTAACCACAAGCACCGCTTCCGAGAGGGGCGTCCCGGTCTTCCGGGGCGCCCCTCTCGTCGTCTGCGCGTCGATGTGGTGGGGGCAACGGGCGACGGATGCCGCGGCATCCGTCAAGCCCCCTGCGAACCTGCCCGAATGGGCCGGAAATCCGCGTGTTTCCGCGGGACTCTGCTACATTCGAGGCGGCCTGAACGGCTACGGGGGCGATCGATGCGATCGGTTCTCCGTGTTTCCACACGACAGCTGTACCAACAGCGAAGGTCCGAGGAGGACATTCAATGGCTGACAAGTCGCTCAACAAGTCGGAGCTCGTTGCCAAGATCGCCGCGTCGACGGGCCAGAGCCAGACGGCCGTCGACGCCGTGCTCAACGGCTTCTTCGACACCCTCGCCGAGTCGGTCGGCTCGGGCACCAAGGTGTCGATCCCGGGCTGGCTCGCCGTCGAGCGCACCCACCGCGCCGCCCGCACGGGCCGCAACCCGCAGACCGGCGAGACCATCCAGATCGCCGCCGGCAACTCGGTCAAGGTGACCGCGGGCTCGAAGCTCAAGGCCGCCGCGAAGTAACCCGCGCGCGTCCGCAGACGCATTCCGCGACTCCCGAAGGGGCGCCCGGCTGGTCCGGTGCGCCCCTTCGTCGTGCCCGGGCGGGCCAAGCCCGCCTGCTCAGGCGCGCCGCCGGGCGCGCGCTCGGTCCCGAGAAGTCGCGAATGCAGGGTCAGCCCCGCCATCTGCGACTTCTCGAGGAGTGAGCGCTGCGGGGCTGGGCTTCTGCCGCGGCGGCATTCGTGCCGAGAAGTCGCGGATGCAGGGTCGGGTTCGCCATGTGCGACTTCTCGAGGCGGTGGGCGGATGTCGCGGAGCTGCGGGGCGCGCGCCCGGCGCGCGCCCGGGGCCGCGGCGCCGGGCGCCCGCTCCCAGCCGGCTCGCCTAGGCTCGTACGGTGATCCGTTCCGCCCGCGTGCTGGGCCCAGCCGCCCTCGTCGCCGTCGCGCTCGCCGCGATGATCGCCGCACTCGCGTACGGCGGCGGCGCGGAGCCGTACCCGATCCAGGACCCGGGCCCCGTGGCACGGTGGGGCGTCCCCGTCGCGAAGCTCCTCGTGAACCTCGGCGCCGCCGGCATGATCGGCGCGCTCGTGCTCGCCGTCTGGGCACTGAGCCCGAAGCGCCGCGAGTTCGACCTCGCGCTCGACGTGGCGGCGGCATCCGCCGCCGTGCTCACGGTCGCGAGCGCCGCGACCGGCGTGCTGACCTTCATGCTCGTCACCGGCGCCGAGTTCTCGGTCGACGACCGGTTCGGCCAGCAGCTCGGGCAGTTCGTCACCTCGATCGAGCTCGGCCAGGCGTGGCTCGCGACGACGCTCATCGCCGCGGCCGTCACCGTGCTCTGCTTCGCCGTGCGCAATCACACCGCGCTCGTGTTCGTCGCCGTGCTCGCGGTCGTCGCGCTCGTGCCCATGGCGCAGCAGGGTCACGCGGCCGGCGCGACGGGCCACAACGAGGCGATCACCGCGCTCGGGCTCCACCTCGTGTTCGCGGCCGCCTGGCTCGGCGGGCTCCTCACGATCGTGCTCCTGAAGCCCGCGCTCGACGGGGATCGCCTCGGAGTCGTGCTGTCCCGCTACTCGACGGTCGCGCTCATCGCCTTCATCGTCGTCGCGATCTCGGGGTACGCGAGCGCCGCGCTGCGGATCGGCACGTGGGACCAGCTCGCCACCCAGTACGGCGTGCTCGTCGTGATGAAGGTCGCGGCCCTCATCGCGCTCGGCCTGTTCGGCGCCGGGCAGCGACGCGTGATGATCGGGCGGATGCTGCGCGCCGACGCCGCGCGGAACGGCCGCGGTGCGCCCGGCGCATCGGCGAACCGCACCTTCTGGCTCCTCGTCGTCATCGAGCTGGCCTTCATGGGCATCGCCTCCGGCGTCGCCGCGGCGCTCGCCCGGACGGCCACGCCCGTCGACGAGGACGTCTCCGGCGGGCTCGCCCGCACGCCCGCCGAGATCCTGACGGGCGAGCCCCTGCCGCCCGCGCCCGACGCGTTGCGCTACTTCACCGAGTGGAGCCCCGACCTGCTGTGGCTCCTCGCGTGCGGCTTCGGCATCTTCTTCTACGTGGCTGGCGTGGTGCGCCTCCACCGCCGCGGCGACCGCTGGCCGATCTACCGCACCGTGCTCTGGGTCGCCGGCCTGCTGCTGCTCGCGTGGATCACGAGCGGCGGGGTCGCCGCGTACGAGCAGTACCTCTTCTCCGCGCACATGCTCGGGCACATGGCGCTCACGATGGCCGTGCCGGTGCTGCTCGTCCCGGGCGCGCCCGTGACGCTCGCGGCACGCGCCATCCGCCCCAGGAAGGACGGCAGTCGAGGCGGCCGCGAGTGGATCCTGCTCGCGGTGCACTCGCGGTTCGCATCGATCATCGCGAACCCGATCGTCGCGGCCGTGCTGTTCGCCGGCTCGCTCTGGGTGTTCTACTACTCGCCCTTGTTCCGGTGGTCGATGGAGGACCACATCGGGCACGAGTGGATGATCACCCACTTCCTCATCACGGGGTACCTCTTCGTGCAGTCGCTCATCGGGATCGACCCGGTGCCGTATCGACTGCCGTATCCCTTCCGGCTGCTGCTCCTGCTCGGCACGATGGCGTTCCACGCGTTCTTCGGGCTCGCGATCATGATGGGCACCGGCCTGATGCTCGCCGACTGGTACGGCGCGATGGGGTGGGGCACCGACGCGCTCGCCGACCAGCAGGTCGGCGGCGGCATCGCCTGGTCGATCGGCGAGATCCCGACGGTCGCGCTGGCGATCACCGTCGCGGTGCAGTGGTCGCGGTCCGACGCCAAGGAGACGAAGCGCCGCGACCGCCACGCCGACCGGACGGGCGAGGCCGAGCTGGAGGAGTACAACGCCCGGCTCGCGGCGCTCGCCGAGCGCGACGGCGTGCGCTGAACCCGTCGGCGCCGGCGCGCGGTCAGCGCAGCTGGATCGAGATCGAACCGTCGGGACGCACCGTCGCGTCGAGTGCGAGCGTGAACGACTCGTCCTGTTCGAGCGTCGAGAACGTGCCGTCGAAGAGCGACTGCACTTCGACCGAGATGTGCGCGAGGCCGGGCGTCGGCGGCATCTCGAACGTGGTGTCGCCCGGGACGAGCGTGACCACGGGGGATTCGACGATGCTCCACGCGGGTTCGCCGACGACGCGGTCGTCGATCACGACGCCGAACGGGCACCCCGCCGGCTGGAGCACGGGCTGGCTCGCGCACTGGTCGACGAGGTACTCGTCGACCTTCACCTGCACGCGCTCGACGAACGCCTCGGTGGGGAGCGCATCGACCCTGACCTCGGCCCTCGCACCGGGCTCGGCGATGACCTGCACGGGGACGGCCTCGAGCAGCGTCGACTGGTAGCCGAACTCGTACACCGCGGGGGCGATCGCGAGGTACTGCGCGGTCTGCGTGAACGCCGACAGCTCGTCGCCGGTCTTCGTGGCCCGGGCGTCGAGCGTCAGCGAGCCGACCGTGAACAGCGGGCTCTGCGCCGACGTGACCTCGATCACGGCCAGCGGGCTCGTCGCGAACTCCCACCGGTGCAGCACGCCGTAGAGCGGCTCGATCGGGCGCACGTCGAACGCGGTCTGCACGATCGCGGTGTCGAGCCGGTAGCTCACGGTCACGGTGTGCCGCCCGTCGTCGTGCGCCTCATCGGAGATCACGCGTACGTCCTCCGGGCCGGCGTCGACCACGTTCGAGCGCAGCATCGCGGTGGAGATGTCGGCGGGAAGCCCAGCGCCGGCGAGGTCGCCCTCGTCGAGCCGGACGCCGGGCGTGGCCGCGGCGCTCACGATGTCGTCGCGCGCGATCGCGTCGAGGTAGCGCTCGACGAACGCGGGGGCGCCGTAGAGGCTCTGGTTCAGCCCGCCGAGTGCGGCGAGGAACCCGGCGACGAGCATGACGGCGAGGCCTGTCCACCCGACGATCGCGACCGGCGACAGGCGTCCCTCACGTCGGCCCGAGCTCCCCACCCGGCAAGTCTAGACAGGCCGATATCACGGTTCGGTCTCTCCACAACGCCGCGTGACGCGTCGACGGATGCCGCGACCGCGGGCCTCGGGCCGGGGATCGCGGTCTACAGTGAAGACGCCCGCCCGCGGCATCCGCCCCACGATCCGGAGCGCCGCGGCGCGCCGAACCCCGTCGAACCCGCGAGACCGAAGGCCGACCGTTGCAGCACGTGACCCTCACCGCCGAGCAGCAGGCGGTGTTCCGGGCGATCGAGCACACGCGCGAGCACGTGTTCGTCACCGGCCGCGCGGGCACGGGCAAGTCGACGCTGCTCAACCACCTGAACTGGAACACGTCCAAGCAGATCGTGATCTGCGCGCCGACGGGCGTCGCGGCGCTGAACGTGGGCGGGCAGACCATCCACTCGCTGTTCCGGCTGCCGATCGGCGTCGTCGCCGACCACGAGATCGACCAGAACGACGCGGTCCGCAAGATCCTCAACGCGATGGACACGCTCGTCGTCGACGAGGTCTCGATGGTCAACGCCGACCTCATGGACGCGATGGACCGCTCCCTCCGCCAAGCGCGGCAGCGCCCGCACGAGCCGTTCGGCGGGGTGCAGGTCGTGCTCTTCGGCGACCCGTACCAGCTCGCGCCGGTGCCGGGCTCGGGCGACGAGCGCCGCTACTTCGCCGACACCTACCGGTCGATGTGGTTCTTCGACGCGAAGGTCTGGCAGGAGGCCGACCTTCGGATCTACGAGCTCGGCGAGATCCACCGGCAGCACGACGACGCGTTCAAGCACATGCTGAACGCGGTGCGGCACGGCATGGTCACGGCCGAGATCGCCGGCGTGCTGAACGACACCGGCGCGCGCCGTCCGTTGCCCGAGCAGGGCGCGATCACGCTCGCGACGACCAACGAGACGGTGAACCGCATCAACCGGGCCGCGCTGCACCGGCTCCCCGGGCACTCGATCGCGAACGAGGCCGACGTGAACGGCGAGTTCGGCGGGCGCGGCTACCCCGCCGACGAGCACCTCGAGCTGAAGGTCGGCGCGCAGGTCATGTTCCTGCGCAACGACACCGCGGGGTGGGG
Organism: Agromyces luteolus; assembly: GCF_009729855.1. Lineage (GTDB taxonomy): Bacteria > Actinomycetota > Actinomycetes > Actinomycetales > Microbacteriaceae > Agromyces > Agromyces luteolus. The sequence continues at coordinate 450,065 of NZ_WODA01000002.1, forward strand.
CGAAGCCCCGCGCTGGGTCAACGGCACGATCGGCACCGTCACGTCGCTCGAACGCGAGGTGCGGGTCGACATCGACGGCGAGGAGCACGAGGTCGAGCCCGCGACGTGGGAGAAGTACCGGTACACGTGGGATCCGGTCGCCAAGAAGCTCGAGCGCGAGATCGTCGCCGAGTTCACGCAGTTCCCGCTGCGGCTGGCGTGGGCGGTCACCATCCACAAGTCGCAGGGCGCGAGCTACGACGCCGCGATCGTCGACCTCGGCTCGCGCGTGTTCAGCCCCGGGCAGACGTACGTCGCGCTCTCGCGACTCACGTCGCTCGACGGGCTCTACCTGGCGCGCCCGCTGGTGCCGCGCGACATCATCGTCGACCGCGACGTCGAGCGGTTCATGTCGGGCGCGACCCGCGACGTCGGCACGGCCGACGAGCTGCCCGCCTGAGTGCGCCGCCCGGCGGGGAAGCGACCGGGGGCGTCATCGCCACGCGCCCCCGGCCGCGGTCTGGGTGGTCAGTGGTCGTGCGCCGGGTCGGACGGCGCGGGGTCGGCGCCCGTCCCGTCGCCGCCGGGCCCGCCGGGCCCGCCGTGCAGGCCCGGCCCGCCGTGCTCCCCGTGCGGGACGGCGGTCCGGCCGGCTTCGGTGGCGGCGAGGGCCGGGGTCGCGAGCGCCGAGACGAGGACGGCGCCGATCGCGAGGCCGACGAGGGAGCGCCGGGCCTCCCGCGCGGGCGCGGTCGCCGGGGCGGCGTGAGCGGTGCGTGCGGCGGCGGATGCCTCCGGCCCGCGTCGATCGCGCGCGCGCCCCCGCGCGGCGCGGGCGACGGGGAGCGCCACCGCGGCGAGGAACAGGCCGGCCGCCGCGAGCGGGAGGCCCGGGACATCCGCGAGGCCGCCGGTCGCGACGGCGACGCCGCCCAGCAGGAGCGACGCGACGGAGGTCGCGAGCACCGTCCTCGGGGCGAGCGGGCGGCCGGAGCGGAGGGACAGGACGCCCCAGCCGAGCGCGGCGACGCCGAGCCCGGCCAGGACGACCCGCGGTGCACCCCCGGCACCGGCGGCGAGGGCCGCGAGGACGAGCCCGCCGCCGAGGGCGGCGAGCATCGGCCAGGTCCGCGTCATCGTCGCCGGTGCGTGCATGGCCGGCCCCCTAGGCCGTCGCCACGCGTGCGGTGCGCTCGGCGCCGAGGCCCACGCCGAGCAGCGCGATCGCGCTGGCCAGGTGCAGGAAGTGGTCGGGCGTGTTGAGCGCGAGGATGTTGGCCGGGGTGCCGGCGATGAAGAAGCCGACGACGCCGAGCAGCAGGTAGGCCGCTCCCACGATCGTGTTGACGGTCTTGGCCGCGGCGACGGTCGACAGCCCGGCGATGAGCAGCGCGCCGCCGATCGCGAGGTGCGCGACGTTGTGGAGCGGGTTCACCGCGAAGATGCCGAGGAGCAGCCCGCCCTCGGTGGCGATGAGGTCGACGCCGCCGGTCACGGCGAAGCCGAGCAGTCCGACGAGGACGTACACCGCACCGAACACGGTCGCGGCGATGCGGTTGGGTGAGTTCTTCATGGCGATGCCTCCTTGTGGGTGCGCGGCCGGTGCCGTGCTGCGAGGGGTTCGACACGACGGCGCGACCGGATTGGATCGGTGGGTCCTCCGATCGGGGGACACCGCCGGAGGGCGGGCGGCAGATGCCCGGACGGCACGGGCGATCGCCGCGCTGCCGGCGGCGGCGATCGGGTTACAATCGCAGCGGACACACGGCGGGGGGCACGGTGGCTGCACGGACAGGGCGGATGCGTCGGCTGGTCGCATCGGCGATGGCGTCTGCCGTCGTGGTCGCGGTGCTCGGCGCGTGCACCGCATCCGACAGCCCCTCCGCGGACTTCGACCAGGTCGAGGGCGGCTTCGCCGCCGAGGTCGCGGAGCAGCTGGACGCGACCCTCGCCGAAGCCGTCCGGCTGAGCGGGTCGAGCGGCGCCGTCGCCGGGGTGTGGGCGCCCTGGGCGGGCAGCTGGACCGCCGGGGTCGGCACGGTCGACCGCTCCGACGGCGCCGATCCGGTGACGACCGCCACGCGGTTCCAGCTGGCCGACGGAACGGGCGAGCTGACCTGCGCGGTGATGCTGCGGCTCGTGGACGCCGGCGTCGTCTCACTCGACGACCGGGTGTCCGACATGGTGAACGGCATCCCGGGCCTCGAGGGCATCACGCTCGAGCAGCTCTGCCGCAACCGCTCGGGCATCGCCGACTACTACGGCCCGCTCCGCGCCCACTTCGTGAAGAACCCGGAGCGGATCTGGCCCGCGAACGAGCTGCTCGCGAGCGGCCTCGCGGCCGGTCGGAAGGGAGACCCGGGCACGACCTGGGCGGAGTCCCGCACCGGCATCCTGCTCCTGACCGCGGCGCTCGAGGAGCGGACCGGACGCTCCTGGTCGGAGCTCGCGGAGCAGTACGTGCTCGATCCCCTGGAGCTCGAGGACACGTCGCTGCCCGCGGCGACCGACACGTCGTACGCCGATGCGCTCGGCGGCTACGCCGCGACGTACGCGGACGGCAAGCCGGCGTGCGATGCGATCGTCGACGTCTCGAAGCGCTCGAGCTCGATCGGCGGGACCGCCTCGGGCGCGCGCACGACGCTCACCGACGCGAAGGCCATCAGCGAGTCGTTCGCGACCGGCGCGATGTTCCAGGAGGCGACCGCGCGCGACGTGTGGACCCTCACGCCGTTCGGCGGCGACGCGCCCGGATGGCAGGCGCAGGGCATCGGCGCACAGCAGTACGGGCCGCTGCGCGGCGTGGCCGGCGAGTCCATCGGCGCGCTCTCCGCGATGTTCACCGACCCGGCGACGGGCCTCACGGTCGTCGTCGCGCTGAACAACTCCACGGGCGGCGAGACCCTCGTCCGCGAGGCGGCCTTCGCGCTCGCCTCCATCGCCTCGAAGGCGGCGCCGGCCGAGGGCCGCGACCGCCCGCTCGTCGAGCTCCCGTGGTCGCTCGAGCAGGCGACGCAGCGCATGACGGATGCCGCGCCGTGTCCGCTCCCGGACGAATCCGGCGAATGAGACCTTGGACCCATCGGCGCCGTCCGGACGGGTCCAGAATGACGCCCACGAGGGGCGTGCCCCGCGACGGGGGGAGGCGTTCGCATGTGCCGATGGCTGGCGTACTCGGGTGAGCCGCTGAGGACCTCCGCGGTGCTGCTCGATGCGAAGCACTCGCTCGTCGCGCAGTCGCTCGACTCGCCCCTCGGGGCCGAGACCGTGAACGGCGACGGGTTCGGGATCGGGTGGTACCCGCCGGGGGCGGTCGCGGGCAGCATCCCCGCCGTGTTCCACAGCACGGAGCCCGCCTGGAACGACGAGAACGTGCGCGAACTCGCGCGCGCGGTCGAGAGCCCGCTGTTCTTCAGCCACGTGCGCGCGGCCGCGGGCCCGCCGATCCAGCGGACGAACTGCCACCCGTTCCGCTGGGAGAACTGGCTGTTCATGCACAACGGGTTCCTGTCGGAGTTCGCCAAGGTCAAGCGCGAGCTCACCTTCGCGATCGATCCGTCGCTCTATCCGCACGTGACGGGCACGACCGACTCGGAGGTCCTGTTCCACCTCGCGCTCACGAACGGGCTCGTCGACGATCCCGTCGCCGCGCTGCGCGCCACGGTCGACCTCGTGGAGCGCGTCGGCCGCGACCACGGCATCATGTTCCCGATGCAGGGCACCGTCGCGGTCGCCGACGGCGCGACGATCTGGGCGCTGCGCTACTCCACGCAGGGCCGGTCGCGGACCCTGTTCCACTCGGCCGACATCCCGACGCTCCGCGAGATGTACCCGGATGCCGAGCGGCTGAGCGAGTTCGGCGAGCACGCCCACGTCGTCGTGTCCGAACCGCTGAACGACCTGCCGGGCGTCTTCATCGAGGTCCCGGAGTCCACGATCGCCATCCTCGACCGAGACGGATACCACCATGAGCCCTTCCGATCCGCAGCCTGAGCCTCCCGCCCCGACTGCGGAGCCCGAGAGCGGCCCGCCGGCCGACGCACCCGCGCCCGAGGCATCCGCGCCCGAGGCATCCGCGTCGGACGCGCCCCCGAAGGCGTCGTGGGTCGTCGTCACGGCGCTCTCCTCCGCCCAGTTCGTCATGGTCCTCGACAGCACGGTCATGAACGTGTCGATCTCGCAGGTCGTCGAGGACCTCGACACGACGGTGTCGGCCATGCAGGCCGCGATCACGTTCTACACGCTCACCATGGCCGCGCTCATGCTCGTCGGCGCGAAGCTCGGCGACGTGTGGGGCCGGCTGCGCGCCTTCGTGATCGGCGCGATCATCTACGCCGTCGGATCGCTCACGACGGCGCTCAGCCCGAACATCGCGGTGCTCTTCACGGGCTGGTCGGTCATCGAGGGCGTGGGCGCGGTCCTCGTCATCCCGGCGATCGCGGCGCTCATCGCGGACAACTACGAGGGGCGGCAGCGCGTCACGGCCTTCGCGATGATCGGCGCCGCCTCGGGAGCGGCGGTCGCGGCGGGTCCGCTCATCGGCGGATTCCTGACGACCTACGCCTCCTGGCGGTACGTGTTCATCGGCGAGGTGGTCGTCATGGCCATCGTGGTGCTGTTCGCGCGGCGCATCGCCGACCGCCACGAGCCGGTGCGGGTCCGCATCGACGTCCTGAGCGTGCTCCTCTCGTCGGCCGGGCTCATCGCGGTCGTGCTGGGGATGCTGCAGAGCAAGACGTGGGGGTGGATCATCCCGCTGCAGTCGCCGGAGATCGGCGGCGTCGAGATCGCCCCCCTCGGGGTCTCGCTCACGGCCTGGCTGGTCATCGCCGGCGTCGGGCTGCTCGCCTGGTTCGGGCTCCGGCAGCGGCGGCTCATCGAGTCCGGCCGCGAGCCGTTCCTCGACGTGCGGCTGCTGCGCATCGGGCGGCTTCGGAGCGGCCTCACCTCGCTCGGCGCGCAGTACGCGGTGACCGCGGGGCTGTTCTTCATGGTCCCGGTCTACCTCCAGATGACCCTCGGCCTGGACGCCCTGGAGACGGGGCTCCGCATCTTCCCGCTCTCGGTCTCGCTGATCCTGTTCTCGTTCGCCGGCACGCGCCTGTCCACCCGCTGGTCGCCCAAGCGGATCGTCGTCATCGGCCAGGTGGTGCTCGCGGCGGCCGGAGTGCTCCTGCTGGCCTCGGTCGACGAGGAGCTCAGGCAGCTCGCCTTCAGCGTCGGGATGTTCATCGCCGGCGCCGCACTCGGCCTCCTCGCGTCCCAGCTCGGCAACGTCAACATGTCGAGCGTCGGCCCGGAGAAGTCGAGCGAGGTCGGCGGCATGCAGGGCGTGTTCCAGAACCTCGGCTCGTCGCTCGGGACCGCGCTCATCGGCTCGATGCTGATCAGCGCGCTCGCCACGTCGTTCTCGGGCGGGGTCGCGGCGAGCGACCTGCCGGGCGACGTCCGCACCGCCGTCGCCGAGGCCACGAGCGAGGGCGTCGAGCTCGTGCCGGCGTCGACCGTCGCCGAGATCGGGACCGACGCGGGGCTGTCCGACGACGACGCGGCCGAGCTCACGAGGGTCTACGGCGACGCGCAGCTCCAGGCCCTCCGGGTCGCGTTCGTCGGCCTCATCGCCATCGCGCTGCTCGCATTGCTGCTCTCGCGGCGCATCCCCGACGAGGTCGAGGGGCGCGCCTCGCCGCGCGCCGGGCGCGATGGGACCGAGCCCGGGGAGCCCGGGGAGCCAGAGGCGCCCGAGGAGCCAGAGGCGCCGGACGAGCCCGAGGGGACGGTCCCGCAGGAGATCGAGGAACGACCATGAGCACCACGTTCGGAGCGGACGGCGTCCCCCTCGACGGCGCGAGCGCGGACGGGGCCGCTGCGACCGGCATCGACGAGCTCGCCCCGCGCGACGACTTCGGCGCCCGCGCCTCGGCCGGCAGGGCCGCCCGGGCGCGTTCCCCACGGCGGTCGCACGCCGGCTGGACGCCGCCTCCGGACCGGCCCGACCCGGTCGCCCTCCTCGAGGAGCAGGCGATCACGCGCGTACCCGAGCTCGTGCCGATCCGCTATGCGCGCATGGCGCGCACGCCGTTCGACTTCTTCCGCGGCGCCGCGCTCATCATGGCGGCGGACCTCGCGACGACCCCGGTCTCGGGCATCACCGCGCAGATCTGCGGGGACGCCCACCTGTCGAACTTCGGCGTGTTCGCCTCGCCCGAGCGCGACCTCGTCTTCGACATCAACGACTTCGACGAGACGCTGCCCGGGCCGTGGGAGTGGGACCTCAAGCGGCTCGCCGCGAGCCTCGAGGTCGCCGGCCGCCACCGCGGCTTCACGGTGGAGGACCGTCGGAGGATCGTCCTCGGCGCCGCCGCGGCGTACCGGCGGCAGATGCGCCGGTCGGCCCGCGAGCGCGTGCTCGAGGCCTGGTACGACCGGCTCGACGCCGACGAGATCCGCGTCCGGCTGCGACGCGCACGCGAGGCGAACCGCGTCGGCAAGGCGCAGGTCAAGCGCACCGAGGCCGTGCTCGCGAAGTCGCGGACGCGCGACAGCGTCCGCGCATTCTCGAAGCTCGTGGCGATCGAGGGCGGCCGGATGCGGATCATCGCCGACCCGCCGCTCATCGTCCCGGTCGAGGACCTGGTCGCTGCCGGCCTCGAGGACGCCGACATCGAGCGGATCGTCCGTGGCATCCTGCGGGGCTACCGGACGACGCTGCGACTGCCTCGGCATCCGGTCGACGAGTACGAGTACGTGCACATGGCCCGGAAGGTCGTGGGCGTCGGCAGCGTCGGCACGCGTGCCTGGATCGTGCTGCTCCGCGGCCGGGGCGACGACGATCCGCTGATCCTCCAGGCGAAGCAGGCCGAGGCGTCGGTGCTCGAGCGGTTCCTCCCGGCGAGCCGGTACGCGCAGCACGGCGAACGGGTCGTGCAGGGCCAGCGCCTGATGCAGTCCGCGAGCGACCTGTTCCTCGGGTGGCAGCGCGTCACCGGCGTCGACGGCGTCGAGCGCGACTTCTACATCCGGCAGCTCCACGACTGGAAGGGGTCGGCCGACATCGAGAACCAGCAGCCGGTCGGCGCGGCCATGTACGCCGAGGCCTGCGGCGAGACGCTCGCCCGCGCGCACGCCCGGGCCGGCGACCGGGTGGCGATCGCCGAGTACCTCGGCTCGTCCGACCGGTTCGACCGCGCGATCCTCGCCTTCGCGGAGGACTACGCCGACCAGAACGACCGCGACTTCGCCGCCTTCACCGCCGCCATCGCCTCCGGGCGGCTGCCGGTCGCCGAGCGATTCTGACCGCTCGAGGGCGAGGTGCGGCGGATGGCGCCGGCGCGCTCGCCGAACGGAGGCTGCGGCATCCGCCCCGCCCTTGGTAGCGTTCAGTCGTTCGGGTCGCACGGCGATGACGCCGCGACCGCAGGCGACGGGCCGGGGAGGCGCGAATGTCGGCAACCGCAGGCGAGCACGGGGCGGCGCAGCCGCGCGAGATGTGGACGGGGCAGGTCGGCTTCATCCTGTCGGCGATCGGGTCGGCCGTGGGGCTCGGCAACATCTGGCGCTTCCCGGGCGTCGCATACGAGAACGGCGGCGGCGCGTTCCTGATCCCCTACCTCGTGGCGCTCGTGACCGCGGGGATCCCGATCCTGTTCCTCGACTACGCGCTCGGGCACCGGTTCCGCGGCGCGGCCCCGACCGCCTTCCGCCGGCTCGGCGGAGGGCGCCTGAAGTGGCTCGAGAGCCTCGGCTGGTTCCAGGTCATGATCTGCTTCGTGATCGCGCTGTACTACACGGTCGTGATCGCGTGGGCGGCGAGCTACTTCGTGTTCTCGTTCGACCTCCGCTGGGGCGACGACACCGCGGGCTTCCTCGTCGGCGAGTACCTGCAGGTGGGCGACCCCGGGTTCTCGTTCACGTTCGTCCCGGCCGTCCTCATCCCCCTGGTGATCATCTGGATCGCCGCGATCGTCGTGCTCGCGTTCGGCGTCGCGCGCGGCGTGCAGCGCATCAACGTGATCTTCCTGCCGCTGCTGGTCGTCGCGTTCGCCGCCCTCGTCATCCGCTCGCTCTTCCTCGACGGCGCCGGCGACGGGCTGAACGCGCTGTTCACGCCGGACTTCTCGGCGCTCGCCGACCCGAACGTCTGGATCGCGGCGTACAGCCAGATCTTCTTCTCGCTCTCGATCGCGTTCGGGATCATGATCACGTACGCCTCCTACCGGAAGCGGCGCGCGAACCTCACGACGCCGGGCCTGGTGGTCGCGTTCGCGAACTCGTCGTTCGAGATCCTCGCCGGCATCGGCGTGTTCGCCACGCTCGGCTTCTTCGCGTTCCAGCAGGGCGTCGACGTCGCCGAGCTGGAGGGCCTCACGGGCGTCGGGCTCTCGTTCATCACCTTCCCCGCGATCGTCTCGCAGATGCCCGGCGGGCCGATCTTCGGCATCCTCTTCTTCGGCTCCCTGGCCATGGCCGGGTTCACGTCGCTGCTCTCGGTGCTGCAGGTCGTGTCGGCCGGGTTCCAGGAGAAGTTCGGGCTCTCCCCGCGCCAGGCGGCCACGCGGGTGGGCATCGTCTCGATGCTCCTCTCGGTGCTGCTCTTCTCGACGACGACGGGGCTCATCGCGCTCGACACGGTCGACAACTGGGCGAACAACATCGGCATCGTGCTCTCGGCGGTGCTCGCCGGGATCTTCGCGTTCTGGGTGCTGCGCAAGGGGCCCGAGCTCCGGTACCACCTGAACGCGGTCTCGACGTTCCGGGTCGGCGGGGTGTGGACGCTGCTGGCCGGCATCCTCGCCCCGATCGTGCTCGGCTACATGCTGATCCAGCGGATCGTGTCGCTCCTCGTCGAGGGCTACGGCGGGTACCCGGAGTGGTACCTCGCCGTCGTGGGCTGGGGCACGGTCGTCTTCTTCATCGTCGCCGCGCTCGTGCTGACCGGCGTCCGGTGGCGGCGCAGCCCCGATGCGTTCCGGCCGTGGCCGCCACTGCCCGAGCGGATGTCGCAGGCTGATGCCACCACGACGACGGAGGGGGGCCGGTCATGACCGGGACGGCGATCTTCTTCCTCGTGCTCGCGATCGTGCTCGTGTGGGGCGGGTTCACGGTGAGCGTGCTCGCCCTCAGCAGGAAGCCCGACCGGCACGACTTCCCGCCCGGCGGGGAGGACGACCACCGCGAGGACATCGGCCCGGTCGAGCGGGACACGTAGCCGCCGCGGGCGCAACCCCCTGAGCCGTCGCGTCGACTCGCGGCATACTGTGGGGACCTCCGCGGGCGCGGAGGCCGAGAGGAGGTGCGCCGTGGCCGAACCCGAGGCCGGGACGCAGGGGAGCGAGGCGCCGGGCGCCCCGCGGACGGACGCGGACGGGAACGGAGCCGACCGGCCGGGGCGCTGGCGGCGGTTCCACGAGCGGTTCATCGTCGAGGAGCGGTACCTGTCGTCGAGGGCGCGCCGCAACCTGTACGTCACCGCCGCCGCGCTCGTCGTCGTGGGGCTCGTCGGGTTCTTCGTCGTGCTCGACTCGATCCTCGAGTCCGACGACCTCTCGTACATCGACGCGCCGATCGAGGCGTGGTTCGACTCCGGCCGCGACGACTGGCTGACGGTCTTCATGATCGTGCTCGCCGTCGGCTTCGGCCCGATCGCGATGCCCATCGTCATCCTCGTGACGACGGTGGCGTGGGGCGTGTTCGCGAAGCACGCCTGGCGACCGCTGCTCCTCGCGGGCGGCATGATCCTCGGCGTGATCACGGTCCAGCTGCTCGCACCGCTCATCGACCGCGAGAGGCCCCCGGCCGACGAGATGCTGTTCGGCTACGACCCGAGCTCGTCGTTCCCGTCCGGCCACGTCATGGGCGTCGCCGACTTCCTCTTCATCGGGACCTACCTCGTGTTCTCGCGGCACCGCCGTCCCGTCATCACGACGCTGGCGTTCGCCGCGGCCGCGGTCGTGGTGCTGCTCACCGCGGCCTGCCGCATCTACCTCGGCTACCACTGGGCGACGGACGCGCTCGGCTCGATCTTCCTGTCGCTCGTGGTCCTCGGCCTCGTGATCGGCGTCGACACGTGGCGCACGGTCCGCGTCGGCACGTCCGAGCAGATCGCCGAGTCCGACCGGCGGCCGGAGGCGTGGGGGCGCGATGAGCGGCGCTGACGCCGGCGACGCGGGACCGGGGGCGCCGCCGCCCGGCGACGCGACCGACCATGAGCGCGCGCAGGGAGGCCATCACGCCCACGCCCCGACGCCGCTCCGCGTCAGTCGGCGCCCCTGGCTCGCGGCGGGCATCATCGCGCTCATCGCCGTCGCGCTCGTCGGCACGGTGATCGTGTACTCGGAGCGACGGCCGTTCGGCTTCGAGCTCGACCTGATGACCGCGCTCGCCGCAGCGCGGACTCCGGCGGTCACCTCCGGTGCCCTCGCGCTCGACCTGCTGGGCGGCGGAGTCCTCTCGAACGTGGTCCTCCCGATCGTCATCGTCGCGGGGCTCCTGCTCTGGCGGCGTCCGTGGGCGGCCCTCTACTTCGGCATCGCCGCGCTCGCGAGCGCCGGCGTGACGCGGCTCGTGAAGGTGCTGGTCGGCCGGGTGCGACCCGAGGACATCCTGGTGCAGCCCGACTTCGGATCGTTCCCTTCGGGGCACAGCTCGGCCGCCGCGCTCATCGCGACGGCGTTGGGGCTCGTGTTCATGCGCACCTGGGTGTGGGTCGTCGGCATCGCGTGGACCGTGCTCATGATGCTCAGCCGCATGTACCTCGGCGCGCACTGGCTGAGCGACACGATCGGCGGCGCGCTCGTCGGCGCGGGCGTCGCGCTCATCGTGTGGGCGCCGCTCGCGTACCGCCTCTACCGCGAGAACCGGCTGCCGCACCCCCCGATCTGGCGATCGGTCGACACGTCGGCGAAGGCCTGACGCGCGGCCGCGGCATCCGCCATCATCGGAACCGGAGGCCGAATGGGCGCGAGCGACGACGGGCGGCGGCAGGCGAGGCCGCGACGGATGCCGCGCTGGGTGCCGCCCGGCGTCGAGGTGGCGCGCCACTACCGCCGCGACTGGCTCGTGCCCGACCTGCGCGCCGGGATCGTGGTCACGGCGCTCCTGATCCCCGCGGGCATGGGCTACGCGCGGGTCGCCGGGCTGCCGCCGGAGACCGGCCTCTACGCGACGATCGTGCCCCTGCTGGCCTACGCCGTCTTCGGGCCGAGCCGCATCCTCGTGCTCGGTCCGGACTCGGCGCTCGCGCCGATCATCGCCGCCGCGATCCTCCCCCTCGCGGTCGGCGACGACGAGCGGGCGGTCGCGCTCGCCGGGCTGCTCGCGATCATGGTCGGCGTCATCCTCCTCGTCGGGGGGCTGCTGCGGCTCGGCTTCGTCACCGACCTGCTCTCGAAGCCCATCCGCGTCGGGTACCTCAACGCGATCGCCCTGCTCGTGCTCATCTCGCAGGTCCCGCCGCTCCTCGGCTTCTCGGTCGACGAGGACTCGCCCGTCGCCGAGGTCGGCGCGATCTGGTCGGCGCTCGTCGGCGGCGAGGCCGACCCGCTCGCGGTGGCGTTCGGGCTCGGCTCGCTCGTGGTGATCGTCGGCCTGACCCTGCTCCGATCGCCCGTGCCGGGCGTGCTCGTGGCCGTCGTCGCGGCGACCCTCCTCACCTGGATCCTGGGCCTCGGGGAGCGGCTGCCGGTGGTGGGCGCGCTCCCGTCGGGGCTGCCCGCTCCCGCGCTGGGCGGGCTCGAATGGGCGGATGTCGCGGGGCTCGCGCTGCCCGCCGCGGGCATCGCCCTCGTCGCCTTCACCGACACGGCGGTGTTCTCGCGCTCGCTCGCGGCACGTCGCGGCGAGACGGTGAGCGGCAGCGGGGAGATGGCGGCCATCGGCTCGGCGAACGTGGCCGCGGGCCTGCTCGGCGGGTTCCCGATCTCCGCCTCGTCGTCGCGGACGCCGGTCGCCGAGCAGGCCGGCTCGAAGTCGCAGCTGACGGGCGTGGTGGGTGCGGTGCTCCTCGTCCTGTTCATCCTGCTCGCGCCGGGCGTGACCGAGTTCCTGCCGTCGGCCGCGCTCGCCGCTGTCGTCGTCACGGCGGCCGCGCGCCTCATCGACGTGCGCGGGTTCGCCCGGCTGGTCCGCATGGACAAGGTGGATGCCGCGCTCTCGGCGGCCGCGTTCGTCGGCGTGTTCGTGTTCGGGGTCATCGAGGGCATCGCGGTGACGATCGGGCTCTCGCTCCTGGCGTTCGTGTACCACTCGTGGCGTCCGTACCGGGCCGAGCTCGGCCGGGTGACCGGGCTGCGCGGGTACCACGACCTCTCGCGCAACCCGGAGGGCGAGCGGATCCCGGGCGTCGTGATCGTGCGGTTCGACGCGCCGCTGTTCTTCGCCAACGGCGGCCTGTTCGACGACTTCGTCCGCGCGCGCGTCGAGGCGGCCGGTCCCGACGTCCGCACGGTGATCCTCGCCGCTGAGCCGATCACCGACATCGACACGACCGCCGTCGACGAGTTCGTCGAGCTCGATGACTGGCTCGCGAGCCGCGGCATCCGTCTCGTCATCGCGGAGATGAAGGACCCGGTCGTCGACGTGCTGCGGCGCTACGGCCTCGCCGATCGCTTCACGCCCGACCGCTTCGCGCCGACGGTCGGCGCCGCGGTCGACGAGATCACGGGCACGCTGCGCGGGGACCTCGAGGGCACGAAGTGGGACGACGACGAGCCCGAGCGGCCGGACGCGCCGGACCAGCCGGCCCGCTGACGGTCGGCTGCCCCGGCCAACGTCGGCGCGGGCCGTTGGACCCGCGGTCACGGCAGGAGGCCGCCTAGCCTCGGAGGCGGGAGGTGCGCGATGAGCAACGGGTCGAACGCGGGTCTCGCCGGCGGCGGCGCGATCTACGGTCTCGGGATCTTCGGGGCCTGGGTGTACTTCTGGCAGCAGGCCGACGCGTTCTGGGAGTACGTCTGGGCGATCTTCCAGGGCCTGTTCTGGCCGGCGTTCATGGTCTACGAGCTCTTCGCCGCGCTCGGCGAGTGAGCGGCGCCGACCCGGGCACGGGAACGTCCGGTCCGAGCCGTCGGACCGTCCTGATCGGCGGCGCCGCGGCGGTCGGCGCGATCGCCGTCGGAGCCGGCGGCCTCGCCTGGTGGACCGGGTCGCGCGTCGGCGACGCCGAGCCGGGTGCCCCGACCGGCACGGACGGGGGCGGATCGCCCGACACGGCTCCCGGCGACGCCGCGGAGGAGACCTTCTCCGAGCCCGAGGTGCGCGCGAGCTCCGGCGGGCGCCTCGACCTCGAACTCGCGGCGGCGGTCGCGACCGTCGCGGTCGGCGGCCGGCAGGTGCGCGTCCTCGGCTTCGAGGGCGGCATGCCGGGGCCGACCCTGCGGGTCCGGCCCGGCGACCGGATCTCACTCCGGTACCGCAACGACCTCGGCGCCGCGACGAACCTGCACACTCACGGGCTCGAGGTCTCGCCGGAGGGCAATTCCGACAACGTCTTCGTGATGATCCCGGCTGGCGGCACGTTCGACTACGCCTACGAGCTCGGCCCGGACCATCCGCCCGGTGTCTTCTGGTACCACCCGCACCACCACGGCACGACCGCCGAGCAGCTGTTCGCCGGCCTGTACGGTGCCATCGTCGTCGAGGACGCCGAGCCGATCCCGGTGGCGCGCGAGCGGGTGCTCGTCATCGCCGACATCGCGTTCGACGCGAACGGCGACGTCGCCGCCGCGTCGCGCCCCGAGCGCATGCTCGGCCGCGAGGGCGACCTCGTGCTCGTGAACGGCCTGCTGCTGCCCACGATGGTCGCGGCGCCGGGCGAGCGCGAGCGCTGGCGGATCGTCAACGCCTGCACGTCGCGCTACCTGCGGCTGCGCCTCGACGGGCAGCGGATGCGACTGCTCGGCATCGACGCCGGCCGGTACGACGAACCCCGCGAGGTCGACGAGATCGTGCTCCTGCCCGGCAACCGCGCCGACGTGCTCGTCGACGCGACGGCGGGCGAGGCCGTGCTGCAGACCCTGCCGTTCGACCGTGGCCGCATGGGCGCGATGGGCGCGCCGCGCAGCGCGACGACCGGCGCCGACCTGGCGCGGTTCGTGGTGCGGGGGGATGCCGCGGCCTCCGCCGCACCGCCGCCCGCGGCATCCGCACCTCGTGACCGTCGCGACCTCCGCGACGAGGAGGTGACCGGGCGCCGCACCCTCACGCTCGCGATGGGCGGGATGGGCGGCGGCATGGGGCAGGGCATGGCGTTCACGATCGACGGACGCACGTTCGCCGAGGGCCGCACCGACCTCGAACCGTCGGCGGGCGCGATCGAGGAGTGGACGATCGAGAACACGAGCACCATGGACCATCCGTTCCACCTGCACGTGTGGCCCATGCAGCTCGTCGAGGTCGACGGAGCACCCGTGTCGGGCGTGGACCGGCGCGACGTCGTGCCGGTGCCGGCGGGCGGGCGGGTCGTGGTGCGGATCGCGTTCGAGGGCATCACCGGGCGCACGGTCTACCACTGCCACATCCTCGACCACGAGGACCTCGGCATGATGGGCGCGATCCGCGTCGCGTGAACCGACCGCGTTCCCGCGACGACGCGCTCGGGACACCGGGACGAAAGGCCGCCGATCCCGGGGCCGCGGGAGTACCGTGTGACTCGTCGAGGCAGCCGTCGAAAGGAATTCCCCGTGGATCTCTGGCAGTGGTTCTGGTTCTTCTTCTGGATCTTCGCGTACGTCGCGTACCTGATGGTGCTCATCTACATCGTGATCGACATCTTCCGCGACCACTCGCTGAACGGGTGGCTGAAGGCGGTGTGGATCGTCTTCCTCGTGTTCCTGCCGTGGCTCACGGGACTCGTGTACCTGATCGCGCGCGGCCGCGGGATGGCCGAGCGGTCGGCGCGGAAGCAGGTGGAGTACGAGACGCACACGGCGGAGGAGTACCGCCAGATCTCGTTCGCGAACCCGGCCGATGAGATCGCGAAGGCGCAGGCGCTGCGCGACCAGGGCGTCATCAGCGATGGCGAGTTCGAGGCGATCAAGGCGAAGGCGCTGGGGTCGAAGTTCTGAACGCCGGACCGGCGGACGCGCGGCACACCGCGCGGTACCGCGAGATCGCGGCGGTCCTGCGCCGGCACAGCTTCGGCGTCCTGGCCGGGCTGGCCGGCGCGGGCCGCCGCAACCCGTTCCGGCGGGCGTCGTCGTCGGCGTCGTCGGACGACGGTGCCGCCGACGCCCTCGCGGCCGTCGGGCCCGAGCACCTGCGCCGAGCCCTCGAGGAGCTCGGGCCGACGTTCATCAAGTTCGGGCAGCTGCTCTCCACGCGCTCCGACCTCGTCCCGCCGGCGTACGCCGACGAGCTCGCGAAGCTGCAGGATGCCGCCCCGCCCGTGCCGGTCGAGCAGGTCCGCGCGGTGATCCGCAGCGAGCTCGGCGCCGACGCCGACGAGCTGTTCGCCTCGTTCGAGGACGTGCCGCTGGCCTCCGCCTCGATCGGGCAGGCGCACGTCGCGGTGCTCGACGACGGCACGGAGGTCGTCGTCAAGGTCCGGCGGCCCGGTGCCGTCGCGCAGGTGCACGAGGACCTGGAGATCCTCCGCAACCTCGCCGAGCGGGCGAGTCGCACGTGGAGCTTCGCCCGCGAGCACGACGCGCCGGGCCTGGCCGAGGAGTTCGCGCAGACGCTGCTCGCCGAGCTCGACTACCTCCAGGAGGGACGGAACGCGGAGCGCTTCGCCGAGGACTTCGAGTTCGAGGCGGATGTCGCGATCCCGCGCGTCTACTGGGACTACACGACCTCGCGCGTGCTGACCCTCGAACGGATGACGGGACTCAACGTCGGCGATGCGGCCGCGCTCGACGCGGCGGGCGTCGACCGGAAGCGCGTGGCGCGCCGCGGCGCCGAGATCGTGCTGAAGATGACGTTCGAGGACCGCTTCTTCCACGCCGACCCGCACCCGGGCAACCTGTTCGTCCAGCCCGACGGCACGATCGCGCTCATCGACTTCGGCATG
The DNA here is from genome assembly GCF_009729855.1 of Agromyces luteolus. Classification (GTDB taxonomy): domain Bacteria; phylum Actinomycetota; class Actinomycetes; order Actinomycetales; family Microbacteriaceae; genus Agromyces; species Agromyces luteolus. Next base: position 466,050 of record NZ_WODA01000002.1, read on the forward strand.
GTGGGCGAGATCGACGAGCCGCTGCGCGACCAGCTGGGCGCGCTCTTCGTCGCGCTCGTGCGCGGCGATCCCGAACGGCTCGCGTCGGCGCTCATCGACCTGTCGCCGACCTCGGCCGGCGCCGATCGCGAACTCCTGCGGGACGACCTCGCCGACTTCCTCATGCGCTACAGGCTCGACTCGCTGCGCGACACCCCGTTCGCCCGCATGATCGCCGAGCTGTTCGGGATCCTCCGGCGGCACCGGTTGCGCCTGCCGCGCCAGATGGCCCTGCTCTTCAAGGCGCTGCTCGTCATCGAGGGGCTCGCCCTCCGGCTCGACCCGGAGTTCCGGCTCGGCGAGACGCTCCGGCCCTACGCGCAGCGGCTCGCGCGGGAGCGGCTCAGCGCGATCGTGCTGGCGAAGCGCATCGCCCGGGCCTCCGCCGACCTCGGGGAGCTTGCGCTCGACCTGCCCGGAACGCTGCGGCGCCTGCTCGAGCACGCCGACGAGGGCGGGATCCAGGTGCACCTCCGCGCCGCGGAGCTCGAGCCGCTCATGGGCCGCGCCGAGCGCATCGGCAACCGGCTCGTCGCGGGCATGCTCAGCGCCGCGTTCATCACCGGCGTCGGCAGCCTCGTCGCGAGCGAACGCCGCTGGCGGTCGTGGGAGGGGGTCATGCTCGGGACGGGCCTCGGCGTGATCGGCTCGCTCGGCGGCTACCTCGCGTGGACCATGCGGCGGACGGGTCCGCGCCGCCGTCGCTGACGGCTGCGGAAACGTAGACTGTCGTCCCCCGCTCCGGGTGCCATACACTCGGCGGGTGGCCGACCCCGACGGCGCACTCGCGCACCCCCCGATGCGAGCCGAGCTCGCGCCGCGCGTGCGCCGCGCGATGGGAGCGGAGCCGTTCCACGCCATCCTCGCGGCGGCGCAGGCGGGTGCGCGATGGGCGAACACCGAACTCTGGAACGAGTACGCGCCCGCCGTGGCGGCATTCCTCCGTGCACGCGGATCGCGCGAGCCCGACGACCTGACGAGCGAGGTCTTCCTCGCGGTGTTCGACCGGATCGGCGCCTTCCACGGCGGCGAGGCCGAGTTCCGGGCGTTCGTGTTCACGATCGCGTACCGCCGGCTCACCGACGAGCTGCGCCGGCGCGGGCGCCGGGGCGATCACGAGGAATGGCAGGAGGAGCTCGACGACCGCCGTGCGCCGAGCGCCGAGGACGAGGCGCTCGGACGCCTCGGCGATCGAGCCGCGCGCGAGCTCATCGACTCGCTCGCGCCCGACCAGCGCGACGTGATGGTGCTGCGCATCCTGGGCGACCTGACCGTCGATCAGGTCGCGGTCGTGGTCGGCAAGCGACCCGGCGCCGTGAAGGCGCTGCAGCGACGTGCGCTGGAATCCCTTCGCAGGAAGATCTCCTCCGGCCGTACCCCTGCGCGGGCCTTCGACGATGGCGGGAAGTGAGATGACGACGAACCGGATCACCGACGAGATCGCGGAGGCACTCCTTCGGGGCCGTTCCCCCCACGGCCGCGAAGACCTCTCCCCCCTCGCCGACGCGATCGCCGGCTTCCGGGACTCGTCATCCGGGGGG
>NZ_WODA01000020.1 GCF_009729855.1 Agromyces luteolus
CAACGCCGTCTCGGTCATCGGCGACTCCCACTCGGAGGGCGCCACCACCGAGGTCACGACCGGCACCGGCTCGGGAACGGACGCCTGGACCACCGGCGAGGACTCGATCCTCGGCGGCACCCAGATCCTGCCCGACCTCTCCCTGCCGATCACGATCGGCGGCAACGCCGTCTCGGTCATCGGGGACTCCCACTCGGAGGGCTCGACCACGGTCGTGACGCCCGGCGGTCCGACGGACCCGGTCGACCCGGTCGACCCCGTCGACCCGACCGACCCCGTCGACCCGGTCGACCCCGTCGACCCGACCGACCCGACGACGCCCGGCACGCCGGGTGACGGCGGCGACTCGGGCACCACGGGCTCGAACGGCGCCGGCTCGACGGTCGCCTCGATGGGCACCACCGCGATCGCGAGCGGCTCCGGCTCGCTCGCCTCGACCGGCATCGACGCCGGGTTCTGGGAGCGGCTCGCGCTGTTCCTCCTGCTGACGGGCGGCCTGCTCGTCGGCGTGCGGCGGTTCGCACTGCGCCGCTGATCCGGTGACGGCCCGGCGCCGCCCTACCGGCGCCGGGTCCACCGTCGGCGGCTCGACCGCCCCACGATCCCCCGTGCCGCACATTCGGGCCGCGGCACGGTCGGTCGCGCCCGGGGGTCGCGACCGGACGGGGCGGTGGGACGTCGTCCCACCGCCCCGTCATTCCTGCGGTCCGCCTGCGGCGCCTCGGACTACGAGATCGAGTCGATCGCGAAGAGGGTCGTGGTGCCCGAGACCTCGTTCGCGACCGCGAGCATCGGCCCACCGGTCGGGCTCGCCTCCGCGGGGATGAAGGCCAGGCCCTCAGGTCCGAGGTCGCCCGCGTCCGAGAGCAGTTCCACGCCGTCGTCCTCGACCGAGACCGAGAAGTCGCGGTTGTTGAGGTAGGTGACGAAGCCGGATGCCGCCGGGTCGGTGATGTCGTAGACGATGACGCCGCCGACGCGCTCGAAGCCGATGAACGCGTACGTGCGTCCGTCGACCTCGCCGATCGCGAGGCTCTCCGGCTCCGGACCCTTGTCGTCGCTCCGTCCCTCGAGGTTCGACTCGCTGTGGTTGGAGTTGAAGAACTCCGGGGCGGCCTCGTGCGTGATGCGCTCGAAGTCCTCGCCGGAGTCGAAGACCTGCTCGCCGTCGGTCGTCCAGATCGAGAACGACCGCGACCCGAACGCGTAGAGCTCCTCGTAGCAGGTGCCGTCCTCGCTGAGGCCCATCGCGGTCGAGACGTTCAGTCGGCCGAGGTCGGCGTCGCCCGTGAGCGACGCGGCGGGGCTCGTCTCGCAGACGGGCGCGAGGCCGTCGTCGCCGAGGTCCTTCACGCGGGCCGGCTCGACGTAGTCGCCCCACTCGCGAGCGTCGCCCTCGTTCGCCGTGACGAGGTAGGTCTCGCCCGCCGCCTCGTACGCCACGAGGCCGTCGGGCAGGTACATGCCCTTCAGCCCATCGAAGGTGCGGATGCCGAAGGTCGGCGCGCCCTGCGGGTCGCGGTCCGACGGGTCGATGCCGTGGCCGGGCTCGGAGTGGTCGACGAACCCGAGCGGCAGGATCTCGTCCACGGTCGCCATGTCGAGGTCCACGACGGCGACGGCGTTCGCCTCCTGCAGCGCGACGTAGGCGGTGTCGCCGACCACGGCGACGTACTCGGGCTCGAGGTTGCGCGAGACCGGGAGGTCGGCCTCGGGCGCCGGGCCGAAGACGCGCACGTCGTCGGCGAGGGTCTTCGAACCGCCGACCTCGAACTCGTGGAAGTCCGCGGAGCGGACGTCCGCCTGGGTCGCGGCCGACACCGTGCCGGGCAGGTCGATCACCGAGACCGTTCCCTCCGGGTCGCTCGAGAAGTCGTCGGCGGGCTCGCCCTCGTTCGCGACGACTGCGCGGGTTCCGTCCTCGGAGATCGCGACCATGTCGGGCAGCGAACCGACCTCGACCGAGCCGAGCACGCGGGGCTTCCTCTTCGTCGCGTCGAAGAAGACGATGCTGCCGGGAGCGGTCTTGTCGTCCGCGTCCTCGATCGCGACGACGCCTAGGCCGTCGGCCCTGATCGCGACGGAGTTGGCGATGCCGTCGCCCTGCACCTCGCCGACCTTCTTCGGCTTCGACGGCTTCTTCACGTCGAGGACGTCGACGAGCCCGGCCTGGGCGTTGACGACGTAGAGCCGCCCGTCGTACGACGCGACGATCTCGGCCGCGGACTCGTCGAACACGCCGGTCTCGTAGCTGCCGACGGGTGAGAGGGTCAGCGCGGCGCCGTCGGCGACGACCTCGACGGGTGCGTCGACGATGGCGGTGCGGACGGGCAGTGCGACGGCCGGGGCTGCGGCGAGGCAGCCCGCGACGACGGCACCCACGAGGATCGGCGCTGCGGCGCGCCGGATGCGAGGTCGGGTGGAGAGCATGGATCACCTTCGGTCTGAGGACACGGGACGGCCCTCACTCTCGTCCCGCCCGACGAACCCCGGATTGCCGGAAGGTGAACGTTCGCTCCGTTTCAGACGACCGCGGCGAGCACGCTCTGGTCGGGAACGGGCGTGCGGGCGAGCGAGCCCCACGCGCGTGCGAGCGCCTGCACCGCGGCATCCGTCGTCTCGGCGTCGTAGCAGATCGGGAGGCGCAGGAACCGTTCGAAGGCGCCGTCGATGCCGAAGCGCGGCCCGGCCGCGACGATCAGGCCCTGCGTGCGCGCGGCCAGCGCGAGCTGCGAGCTCACGGGCGCGCCCAGGCCGACCCACGTCGCGATGCCGCCGTCGACGTGCGGCACGTGCCAGCCGGGGAACGCGTCGGCGAGCCGGCGCTCGAGGTGGTCGCGGCCGGCGCGGAGCTGCTCGCGGCGCAGGTCGAGGATGTCGTCCATCCGGTCCAGCAGGCGCGCGACCATGAGCTGCTCGAGGATCGGCGTGCCGAGGTCGCCGGGCGAGCGGACCGCGAGGAGCCGCCGGATGAGGGGCCGATCGGCGCGGATCCAGCCGACCCGGATGCCGCCCCAGACGGTCTTGCCGACCGAGCCGACCATGACCGCGGGGCCGTACGCGGCGAGCGGCTGGAGCTCGAGCCCGCGGTCGATGTCGAGCTCGGCCGTGGTCTCGTCGGCGATGACGACCGTGCCCTGGCGGGCGGCCGCATCGAGCACGCGCTCGCGCGCCTCGGCGTCGAGGGACCGCCCGGTCGGATTGTGGAAGTCGGGCATGAGGTAGGCCGCGACGGGGTTCGCGTGGCCCATCGCGCGCACGAGGTCGCCCGCCTCGTCGCCCGCGCCGAATCCGTCGGGGCCGACGTCGTGCGGCGACGTGGCGACGGTGACGAGGCGCGCGCCCGCGGCGCGGAGGGCCTCGTAGGCGTGCGGGTAGGTCGGGGCCTCGATGAGCGCGCGGTCGCCGCGACCGACGAGCGCGCGGGAGAGCAGCGCGATGGCGTGCTGCGCGCCGAGCGTGACCATCACCTGCTCCGGATCGGTCCGGAGGCCGCGGGCGGTGTAGCGCTCGGCGATGGCGGTGTGCAGCTGCGGGATGCCGATCGGGTCGAAGCCCGAGTCGCCGAGGTGCGCGGGGAGGTCTTCGACGGCCTCGCGCGCGACCTCGGGCAGCCAGGGCAGCGCGGCCAGGGCGGCCTTGGAGAAGTCGACGTAGTCGGCCGCGGGCGGCACGGGGAGCACGGCGGGGGCGCCGGGCAGGCGGGCGACGCTTCCGGAGCCGCGGATGCTGCGGAGCATCCGCTGCTCGCGGAGCTCGCGGTACGCGGCCGTGACCGTCGTGCGGCTGAGCCCGAGACGTTCGGCGAGGTCGCGCTCGGCGGGCAGTCGCGTGTCGACGGGGATGCGGCCGTCGAGCATGAGGAGGCGGATGCGGTCGGCGAGCGCCCGGTAGACGCTGCCGCCGTCGCCGCGCCAGGCGCCGAGGAGGTTCTCGAGGGCGCGGGCGCTCAGGGTGGCTTCCATGGTGCGGGCCACTTTAGGCGAATTGGCTTCTTGCCGAAAGGCCAATTCAAGGATTGGATTGCCATCATGTCGTTCCGACTCCCTCGCACCACCGACCCGGCGCCCGTGTTCGGGCGCCGCCTCGTGCAGCTGCTCGTCGGCCTGTACCTGTACGGGCTCGGCATCGCGCTGATCGTCCGCGGCGAGCTCGGCGTCGCCCCGTGGGACGTGCTCACGCAGGGCATCGCGAAGCAGACCGGCCTCGGCTTCGGCCTCATCACGGTCATCACGAGCGGCATCGTGCTGCTGCTGTGGATCCCGATCCGGCAGAAGCCGGGCTTCGGCACCCTCATGAACGCCGTGCTCGTCGGCCCCTTCGCCGACCTCTCGCTCTGGATGATCCCCACCGGCCTCGACCTCTGGCTCCGGATCGTCATGCTCTTCGGCGGCATCGTCGTGCTCGCCGCGGCCACCGGCCTCTACATCGGCGCCCACTTCGGCCCCGGCCCGCGCGACGGGCTCATGACCGGCCTGCACCGCCGGACCGGATGGAGGATCTGGATCGTACGCACGGGCATCGAGGTGACGGTCCTCGTCACCGGGTTCCTGCTCGGCGGCAACGTCGGCATCGGCACGCTCGCGTTCGCGCTGCTCATCGGCCCGCTCTGCGGGTGGACGATCCCGCTCTTCGCGGTGCGCCGCGGCCCTGCCGTCCGTCGCGGGGCTCGGGCTCGGGACCTCCCGCACCCCGCCACGGGCGCCACCCCCGCGCAGGCCTGACGCCGGCCCGGCGTACGCGTAGCGAGTCAAGCCCCGATTCGGGGGATGCGGAGAACGCACTCCGCACTGCTACCGTGTGCGCCAGCCGTCGTGGATCGGGGTCGCTCCAATCCGCGTGCACCCCTCGCGACGAGAGCAGAAGGGGGAAGACATGCGCACACGAACCATCGCCGTCTGGGCGACCGGTCTGGCGGTGATCGGCTCGATCGGCCTCGCGGCCCCGGCCACGGCGGCCGAGTCCGGACCCAGCGCCAACGCGTCGTGCGTCGGGCAGATCTTCGTGCCACAGGCGACCGGCGACCCTGGCGCGATCGCGATGCGGATCGCCGAGATCCGCGGCTTCGCCGGCACCGGCTTCGGACCGGCGATCGCCGGCCTGGCCTCCCGGTGCGACGTCGGTTGACGCACGCTCGCTGAGTCCTCGCTCCACCGGTGCGGGCGGATGCCGCGGGGCCATTCCCCCGCGGCATCCGTCGTGTCACGCCGCGTGCGCGCCAGCGCCTACAGGTTCGCCTCCGCGAACACCGTCAGCGCGTCGCGCACGAACGTCGCGCCCTGCTCGCCGCCGTAGTTGGCCGCGAAGCGCGGGTCGGCGACGTACATGTCGCCGAGACCCAGCACGTACGCCCTGACGTCGCCGCCGGGCGTGCCCGCGGGCGTGCCGGGGATGCCCGTCAGCCACTCGACGTGGCGCTTCGCGAGCGCCTGCGCCTCCGCGGAGTCCGGCGCGACGCCCGACTCGGCGGCGGCGGCCCAGTCGCGGCCGAGCGCGGCGCTGCGCTCCTTCCACGCGGCACGCTCGTCGTCGCGCATGCCGCGCCACCAGCGGTCGCCGGCCGCGAACGCGTCGGCGCCCCAGCGCTCCTCGACCTCCTCGCGGTACTGCGTGTGGTCGAAGCCGTCCAGCATGTCCTTCGCCATGATCTCCTCACCTCCCTCCAATGCCTCGATCGTCCGTTCGACCGACGCGACCTGGCGCGCCAGCCGGTCCTGTTCGTGCCGGAGCCATCCGAGGTGCCCCTCGAGGGCCCTGGCCTCGCCGGTCTGCCCGGCGAGCACGTCGGCGATCGCCGGCAGCCCGAGGCCGAGCTCGCGCAGCAGCAGGATGCGCTGCAGGCGCACGAGCGCCGCCCGGTCGTAGTACCGGTAGCCGTTGCCGCCGATGCGACTCGGCGGCAACAGGCCGAGGTCGTCGTAGTGCCGCAGCGTCCGGCTCGTCGTGCCGGCGAGCTTCGCGATCTCCTGGATCGACCAGTCCATGCCATGCCTCCTCTCGTGTCCGGCGGATCGTCGCGGTCCCACGGTAGAACTTGACGTAGCGTCAAGGTCAAGCGGATGCTTCGTGGTCGCCGCAGCCGGGTCGAAACGCGATATATCTTGACTTGCTCTCAAACGCGATATATCGTGATCTCGAATCGTCCATCAGAAGGAGCACGCACATGGCCATCGAGAAGTGGGTCGTGAACCCCGGGGAGAGCCGGGTCATCGACCTCGAACTCGTCCGCAAGCTCAAGGTCGGCCTCATCGGGGGCAAGGTCGACGTCATCGCGCACGACGAACCCGGCGCGCGCGTCGAGGTGTCGAACGTCACCGGGAAGGACCTGATGATCCGGATCGACGGCGACTCCCTCGAGATCGACCACCCGCAGCTGCGGTGGGACAACTTCCTCGAGGTCTTCAAGGGCTTCACGGGCAGCGCCAAGGCCGAGGTGTCGATCCTCGCGCCGCGGCACGTCGCGATGAAGCTCGGCGTGGTCTCGGGCGACGCGCTCGTGTCGGGCTTCGACAACGACGGCAGGTTCAGCTCGGTCTCGGGCGACCTCGTCATCGACAACCACGCGGGCGACGTCGAGTGCTCGAGCGTCTCGGGCGAGATCTCGGTCGGCGACCACACCGGCAAGGTCACCGCGCACACGGTCTCGGGCGACGTGACCGTCACCGGCGAGGTGGGCACGTTCAACGTCGACACGGTGTCCGGCGACATGGTGCTCGACGCGAAGGGCACGCCGAGCCGCGTCGACACGAACAGCGTCTCGGGCGACCTCACGCTGCGCTTCGATCCCGGCAGCGGCGCCCGTTACCGCGTGAACACGGTGAGCGGCAGGCTGCTGCTCGACGACGCGCAGATCAAGGGCACGTTGGGCAAGGGCTTCGAGCGCGTCACGGGCGAGCTCGAGGGCACGTGGCTCGACCTCGGCGCGAACAGCGTGTCGGGCAGCATCTCGGTGATCCGGCGCCAGCCGGCGACGGCTCCCGCCGATTCCGGCGAGGCCTCGGCATGAACCCGCCGGTGTTCGCCCACGGCAACCTGCGCCTCTACCTGCTCGCCCTGCTCGAGGAGCAGCCCCGTCACGGGTACGAGCTGATCCAGGCCCTGTCCGACCGGTTCGGCGGCACGTACTCGCCGAGCGCCGGCACGATCTACCCGCGCCTCGCCAAGCTCGAGGAGGAGGGGCTCGTGAGCAAGCGCACCGACGGACGCAAGTCGGTGTACGAGATCACCGAGGCCGGCCGCGCCGAGCTCGAGTCCCGCCGGCACGAGCTCGACGCCATCGAGGACGACATGACCGACTCGATCCGTCGCCTCGCCGACGGCGTCCGCGCCGAGGTCGACTCGGCCATGCGCACGCTCCGGGCCGAACTGGCGAGCGCCGCGCGCGAGGCGCGCAAGGCCGCGACCACCGAGCCGGCGACCCCGCAGCCGACCGCCGAGTCGACGCGGGCCATGCACGAGGCCGACCTCGCCATCACCGAGTTCCGCCAGCAGATCCGGCTCGAGCTGCGCAGCCAGGCCAACCGGGGCCGGGTGAGCGCCGACACGGTGTCGCTGCTTCGCACCCGGCTCGCCGACGTGCGCGCCGAGGTCCTGCGGGAGCTCGCCCAGCGATAAGCACCCACCCGACCGGAAACGCATGAGAATCCGGCCGACACATGCGCGTGCGGCGCCATCTGGCGGATTCTCATGTGCGGGAGACGCCGCCCGAGCGGATGCGGCGGCATCCGCCCGCGTCGAGGGCATGACGGATGTCGGCGGCATCCGCTTGCATGAGGGCATGACGGATGTCGCGCTGCGCCCCTGGTCCGAGGGCGACCTCGACCTGCTGCGGCGCAACAACGCGCCCGAGCTCATGGAGCACCTCGGCGGCCCCGAGACCGACGAGAAGGTCGTCTCACGCCACGAGCGATACCTGCGCGGATGGCGCGACGGCTCGTCGCAGATGTACGCGATCGTGACGCCGGAGCATCCGGAGGGCGTCGGCGCGATCGGGTTCTGGCCGCGCGACGAAGGCGGGCGGGCGCTGTTCGAGGTCGGCTGGACCGTGCAGGCCGCGTTCCAGGGGCGCGGGTACGCGCGGGCCGCGCTCGCGCTCGTGATCGACGAGGCCGGCGCCGCCGACGCCGCGCGGCCGATCGCCGCCTACCCGCGCGTCGACAACGAAGCGTCGATCGCGCTCTGCCGCCGGGCCGGGTTCGTGCTCGAGGGCGTCGAGGAGTTCGAGTACCCGAAGGGCACCTGGCTCGCGTCGAACGTGTGGGTGCTGCCCGCCCCGGGGCCGGCCACGGCGTAGCCTCGACGGGTGCCCCCCTCCCTCGCGGTCTTCGTCGGCGGTCTCGCCGGCACGGGCCTGCGCCTCGCGCTCGACACCGTGCTGCCGCACGCCGACGACGGCTTCCCGTGGTCGACGTTGATCGCGAACCTCGTGGGCACGTTCGCGCTCGGCTGGCTCGCCGGCGGGCTCTGGACGAGGCCGGCGATCCCACCCTGGCTCAAGGCGGGCATCGGCTCCGGCCTCATCGGCTCGTTCACGACGCTCTCGGCCGTCATGGGCGCGGTCGCGATCCTCGACCGCGAGGAGGCGACGGCGCTCGCCGCGCTCTACCTCGGCGTGTCGCTCGTGGCGGGACTCGCGCTCGCGGCAGCCGGCCTCAAGCTCGGCTCGGCGATCGCGCACCGGCCGATGCCGACCGAGGTCACGGACGACGGAGCGACGCTGTGAGCGCGCTCGTCGCCGCATCGGTGCTGGTCGCCGGCGCCGTGGGCGCCGTCATCCGGTACCTGCTCTCGAAGGCGTACCCGGTCCGACCCGGGCACCTGCCGGGCGGCATCCTCGTGGTCAACGTCGTGGGGTCCGGCCTCGCCGGCGCCGTCATCGGGCTCGCCGAGCGCGCCGCCGTCTCCGACGACGTGCGGCTCGTGCTCGTCACCGGGTTCTGCGGCGGGCTCACGACGTTCAGCACGTGGTGCGTCGAGACGATCGAGCTCGCCGACGGCGGGCGCTGGCGCGCGGCCATCCTCAACGTGCTGGTCACGCTCGCACTCGGCATCGGCGCCGCACTCGGCCTCTACCTGCTCGTGCGCTGACGGCGCGAGATGCCGCTAGATCATCGCCATGATCTGGCGCGCGATCATCCGGCCGGCGCGGCTCGCGCCGATCGTCGAGGCCTGCGGTCCGTAGCCGGCGAGGAAGATCCGCGGATCGTGCCAGGCGGCACCCTGCCCGACGGTGACGCCGCCGGCCTTCTCGCGGAGCCTCAGCGGGGAGAGGTGACGCAACTCGGGCCGGAAGCCCGTGGCCCAGATGATCGCATCCGCCTTCGCCTCGCTGCCGTCGGACCAGACCACGCGGTCGGCCTCGATGCGGTCGAACATCGGCTTGGCGACGAGCAGGCCCCGATCGATGCCGGCCGCGATGCGGCGGTTCTTCGGCACGCCCGTGCCGCTCACGATCGACGGCAGCGCGCGGCCCGCGCGGGCGGCCTCGTCCTGCCGCGACACCGCGGCCGATGCGCCCTCGAGGTCGAGCTCCTGCCGGTCGAGCCAGTCGATCGGTCGGCGCGACACCCAGGTGAGGCCGGATGCCACGCCCTCGAGCTCGAGCATGAAGCCGATGGCCGAGGTCCCGCCACCGACGACTATCACGTTCTCGTCGCGGAAGTCCTCGGCCGACGCGAAGTCGGACGTGTGCAGGTGACGGCCGCGGAAGTCGCCCATGCCCGGGTAGTACGGCACGAACGGCGACCCCCACGTGCCCGTGGCGTTGACGAGGAACTGGGCTCGCAGCTCGCCGCGCGGCGCGGGCGGCGGCGCCGCCGCCTCGAACGTCTTGCGTCGACGGCCGAAGAAGCCGCGGCTCTTCAGCTCCTCGACGGGCTGCGGGCTGAGGTCCTCGTACTCGATGCGCAGGTCGACGCCGTCGTTGGTGATGCGCCGGACGTCGACCGGGCGGTGCACGTTCAGCCGGTAGTGCTCCTCGAACCTGCCGTAGTAGTCCGCGACGACCTCCTTGGCCGGAAGCGTGCGGTCGGCGGTCTCGAAGCTGATGCCGAGCTCCCCCATGCCCGGCAGGTCGTTCACCTTGTGCGCCGTTCCCAGGCGCAGGGACGACCAACGATGCTGCCACGCGCCACCCGGTCCGGGGGCGCGATCGAGCATGACGAAGTCCTCGTCGGCGACGAGTTCGAAGCGTCGCAGGTAAAAGGCGACAGACAGCCCCGCCTGTCCGGCACCGATCACCGCGACCTTCACGCGGTCGGGGATCGCATCCACCCCACCATCCCACCATGTCCGGAGGGGTGCTCCGGGCCACTTCGCGGCGTCCACAGGGCCTCCACAGCGCCGCCGTGGCATCCGATCGGCCCCTGAGGCGGTGGTAAACTACCAGCCGGGATTGTTCATATCAAAGAGCCGGGTGACGTCCATCCCATCCGGCCAGACGTCGTAAGGGGGTCACGCATGGGGCGCGGCCGTCAGAAAGCCAAGCACACCAAGGTCGCTCGGGAGCTGAAGTACTTCAGCCCGGCCACCGACTACAGCGCGCTCGAGCGCGAGCTCACGGCTTCGCATGACCACACCGACGAAGAGATGTCGAAGTGGGCGGAATACGCCGACGACGACTCCTACGTCCACGACGACGGGTCCCACCGCTCCTGATCATCCCCGGCTGAGCGGCGCACCCCAGCGGTCGCCGTTCCGGGTTCTCCGCGTGCCCGCGCGATCGCCCCGCGTCCCGGCGGCGCGGTCGCGGCGCGCGCGTCAGCCCCGGAGCATCCGCCTGAGCCCGAGGCCCGTCACGAGCGCCATCGTGACCGCCATGAGCACACCGGATGCCGCGAAGAGGGCGAACACGACCGGTGCGGGCGTGCCCACGTCGACGATCGGCGACGGCGCGAACGTGAACGGCAGGCCCGCGAGCCAGGCGACCATGCCGAGCGGCACCCACCGCCATGCGCGCGGGACGCCGACCGCGGCGAGAACGGGCCACTGCGCGAGCGGGATGCTCGCGAGCAGCCCGAGCCCGCCGATCCCGACGAGCATCCACGTCGTCGGCAGCGCCCAGTCGACCGCGACCCCGAGGTCGGCGAGCGTCGAGGGCAGCATCCCGATGGCCCAGGCGGCGGATGCCGCGCCCGCCGTCACCGCGACCCACCGGCCGACCGGCACCGCGGCCGGTCCGCCGCGCAGCCCGAGGGACTGGCCGAGGCCCAGCAGGGCCCCCTCTCCCGCGCCGAAGGCGACCAGCAGGAACCAGGCGGACCACCCCGAGAGCTCGGCGGCGTCGGCGAGCGCGAAGCCCGTCACCGGAACCAGGAAGCCGACGCTCTCGCCGAGCACCGTGCCGACGACCCAGCGGGCGAGCCGGAACGTGCGCGCCGCGGCAGGAGCCTCGGTCCGAGCCGGGGAGATGTCGCTCACACCGCCGACGCTAGTTCCCGCGGCGACGCCGTCTCACGGCCGATGGTCCCCCGGGCACCAGCTCGGGCTCGGGCTCCGGACGCTCAGCCGTCCGACTGCGCCGCGCGCCACTCGGCCGTGGCCTCCGCGAACCGCTCGAGCTCGTCGAGCGTGCCGCCCGCGGTGATCGCCCGCAGGACGACCTCGTCGACCACGCCGTCGTAGGCGTGCAGGGCGGACTCGCCGTTGATCGTCGCGTCGATCGGCTGCACGCCGAGGCGGGCGAAGTTGGCCGCGTACGACACGTACGAGCCGTACCGGTCGGCCTCCTTCTGCAGGGCCGCGCGGGCGGCGCCGTCGGAGATCGTGCGCACGTAGAACACCCCGCGCACTCGCCCGGCGCGCGCGCCGGCGTCTCGTCGCAGGTCGTCCATGGCGTCGGCCGCTGCGGCGGGCGTCAGCCAGTTCAGCACGACGGCATCGGCGAGCTCGGCCGCGAGCCGCCGCATCCGCGGCCCGAGGGCGCCGACCGCGATGCCCGCGTCGGTGCGACCGCGGAGCTCTGCGACGGCGTCGGCCATCGCGCCGACGGGGTGGTGCGTGCCGCCCGATCCGATGCCGATCGTCGTGCGCTCGGCCGGGATGCCGGCGAGGTCGAGGTTCGCAACCGGGCGACGGTCGATCGGGATCACGCCCGTCGCGAGTCGGAGACGCTCGGTCGACGCGGCGACCACGCGCAGGCCCGCGAGCGAGTCACCGCCCGGGACGTCGTTCAGCCAGAGCCCGTCGAAGCCGAGGCGCTCGATCCGTGGGGCGAGCGCCCGCAGCGTCTCCGAAGACGTGGTGCCCGGGAGCCCGATCGAGACGGCGGCGCGCATGCGATCAGCCCGCGTAGCCGCCGACGAGGCGGACCGCGCCGCCGTCCACGCCCTTGGCGCCCTGCTCCCAGCCGGATGCCGCGGCGTCGCGCTCGCCGGTCGAGACCGTGCCGACCTGCCAGGCGGGCAGGCCGAGCGTGCCGAGCTCGGCGATGACGGATGCCGCGGCATCCGCTGCGACGACCGCGAAGAAGCCGATGCCGAGGTTCCAGGTGCCCTCGGTCGACTCGAGCGTCGTGCCCGCGAGGTCGTTCAGCACGCGGAACACGGGCTGCGGCGACCAGGTCGAGCGGTCGACCTCGACCCATGAACCGCGCGGCAGCACGCGCGCGAGGTTCGCGGCGATCCCGCCGCCGGTGACGTGCGAGAGCGAGTGCACGGCCGTGCCGAGGGTGTCGTGGGCGAGGAGGCGCACGAGCGGTCCGGAGTAGAGGCGCGTGGGCTCGAGGAGCGCCTCGCCCCACGTCGTGCCGAGGTCGGCCGAGGCATCCGCGTACGAGAGCTTCGCGTTCGAGAGGATGTGCCGGACCAGGGAGTAGCCGTTGGAGTGCAGGCCCGACGACTCGATCGCGACGACGACGTCGCCGTCTCGCACGCGCTCGGCGCCGAGGGCGCGGTCGGCTTCGACCACGCCCACCGCGGCACCCGCGACGTCGTAGTCGTCGACGCCCATGAGGCCGGGGTGCTCGGCGGTCTCGCCGCCGACGAGCGCCGTGCCGGTCTCGGCGCACGCTCGCGCGATTCCCGTGACGATCGCCGCGATGCGGTCGGGCACGACCTTGCCGCAGGCGATGTAGTCCGTCATGAAGAGCGGGGTCGCGCCGACCACCACGATGTCGTCGACGACCATGCCCACCAGGTCTTGGCCGATCGTGTCGTGGATGTCGAGCGCCTGCGCGATCGCGATCTTGGTGCCGACGCCGTCGGTCGAGGTCGCGAGCAGGGGGCGCGCGTAGTCCTTCGCGAACGAGAGGTCGTAGAGGCCGGCGAAGCCGCCGACCCCGCCGAGCACGTTCGGGCCGTGCGTGTTCGCGACCGCTTCCTTCATCAGCTCGACGGCGAGGTCGCCGGCGGCGGTGTCGACTCCGGCAGCGGCATAGGACGAGTTCGCGCTCACCCGACAAGGGTACCCGCGCGGCGCGCGCCGCTCGGGCCCGCTGTCGGAGGCCGGCGGTAGAATCCGTGCATGCACGCGGGTGCCACGCCATCGTGGGTGATTCGCGAGAATGCGAGCACCGGAGCCCTCCTCGCCCTCTACCTGCGGGAGGTGCTCGGCGTCGCGTCGCCCGCCGAACTTCCGCGGCTCCGCGACGTGGGGCGCATCGGCCCCGAGGGCTCGCGCGACGTCGACGCGCACGACACCCTCGAGAAGCAGTGGCGCGAGTGGTGGTCGATGACCATCGAGCCCGAGGCGCACCCGTCGCCGGTGCCGCTCGAGCTCGTCGAGGAGTTCGGCACCGCCGTCGCGCTTCCCGTCACCGGCGCAAAGGCGCTCGCGGCCGCCATCCGCCCGCACGCCGAGGCCGGACTCGCCTGGGCCGAGTGGGCGCACGAGCGCTACCGCACGGCCTCCGCCGCCCGCTCGGGCGACACCTACCGCGCCTACGCGGGCTCGATCGCCGAGCACGAGCGCGAGGTCGGCCGGCGCGCGCACTCGTTCGAGTTGAACGTCGAGGTGCTGCCGCTCGCGGCATCCGGCATCTGGTGGATCGGCGAGAAGACCGTCGCCGTCACCGACTCGCTGCGATCGGATGCCGCGGCGTTCGACGACGCGATCCACCCGATCATCGCCGAGCTGGCCTGAGAGAGGTTCGTCACCGTGTCCGGGCCGGGCGCGCCCGATCGAGCACGACGGCCGCCGTCAGCAGCACGGTCCCGGCTGCGGCGAGCGCGAGGTCGAGCGAGCGGAGGATCACCCCGAGCAGCGGGACGAGCGCGAGCACGGCGGCGACCAGGATCGCCGCGGTCGACGGAGCGCGCGACCCGGCCGGGGCGGCCTCGACGAATCGCTCGAATCGGGCGAGCGGTGACGAGATGAGCCACACGACGACGAGCACGAGGGCGAACACGGCCGGGCGTCCGAGCCACCACGCGGCATCCGTCGGCGCCGGCGCGAGGCCGGGCAGGAGGAGCGTGGCGCCCGCGACGACGACGATCACCGGCATGTGCCAGAGGTAGAGCGTCAGCGCCCGGCTCGCCACGAAGGACACGGCGGCCCGCACCGATCGGGAGGCCATGAGCCGCCCGAGCGCGGGGTGGAACAGGGTGAGCAGGCTCATCTGGGCGATGCCGAGCAGCATGAGCGAGACGGTCGGCGGGTCGAGGTTGGTCAGCATGTTCGGCGCGTGCCAACCCGCGACGACCCCCAGCCAGGCCAGCGCGTAGGCCGCGACCGCGATGGCCGCGAGCTGCAGACGCGAGCGCCGGCCGAACCATCCGTCGGCGTACCAGAACCCGAGCTGCTGCACGAAGGCGCCGACGAAGAGGAGGTCGATCAGTCCGACCTCGCGGCTTCCCGTCGCGAAGCGGGCGAGGTCGACGATCGCGGCGGCCGCGGCGAGCGCGACGAGCGTGCCGCGCGGCGCGCGCTCGTGCAGCGCGAGGAGCCACGGCACGAGGCACTGCACGAGGAGGTACGCGGCGAGGAACCAGAGCGGCACCCCGATGCCCGCCGCGATCGTGTCGCGCAGCGCGGGGTCGGCGCCGGCGAACGTCGCGATGACGAGCGCGGTCGTGACGACGGCGAACAGCGGAAGCGCCGGCGCCGCCAGCCGCAACGTGCGGGAGCGGACGAAGTCGGCGGCCGTGTCGCCCAGCGCGCGGCGGCGACGCCACGAGGTCGCGGCGGTGAAGCCGCCGAGCGCGAAGAACAGCGGCATGACCTGCCCGACCCAGGTCGCCGCGACGAACCACGGCTGCTCCTCGACGGGGCGGGACAGCACGATCCGACCCGACGGGTCGAGGCCGGCGCCGACCATGAGGAGGTGCGCCACCACGACCAGGAGGATGCACGCGACCCGGGCGAGGTCGACGACCGGGTCGCGCAGCACCGACGTCGCGGCCGGCACCGGACCGCGCACGGGCTCCTCCAGCGCACGGGTCTCCTCGTCGTCGCCCACGGCACCATCATGGCCGCCCGGCTGCGCAGAGCGCACCATCCACGCGTGGCAGACTCGATCGCATGAGCATCTGGTTCGGCGAGCCCTCACTGGAGTGGGCGAACTCGCGCGGCGAGCACGCCCTGATCCGCGCCCTCGGCATCGAGATGACCGAGATCACCGAGGGGTCGTTGAAGGGGCGGATGCCGGTGGACCACCGGACGCGCCAGCCGGCGGGCGTGCTGCACGGCGGAGCATCCGTCGCCCTCGCCGAGACGCTCGCGAGCTGGGGCGCGTCGTTCACGGTGGACCCCGCGCAGTACTACTGCGTCGGGATGGAGATCAACGCGAACCACGTCCGCCCGGTCTCCGAGGGGTGGGTGCACGCGGAGGCGAGCCCGATCACGCGCGGCCGCACGACGCAGGTCTGGGACATCCGCATCACCGACGAGCAGGGGCGCCTCGTGTGCGTCTCGCGGTGCACCATGGCGGTGCTGCCGACGCCGTCGCAGTACTGACGCGGGCCGATCGCCGCGTATGTTGGGGCCGTGAAGCCGTTCGTGCTCCTCGCCACCCGCGCAGAGGACCAGCCCGCCGACGAGGAGTACGCCCTCTTCCTCCGCGGCACCGGGCTCGACGAACCCGACCTGATCCGCGTGCGGCTCGAGGCCGAGCGGATGCCTCAGCTCGACCTCGACGCACTGTCGGGCATCTTCGTCGGCGGCGGCCCGTTCAACGCCTCCGACCCGGCGGAGCGGAAGTCGGCGGTCCAGCACCGCGTGGAGGCCGAGTTCGCGACGCTGCTCGACGAGGTCGTCGCCCGCGACTTCCCGTTCCTCGGCGCCTGCTACGGCGTCGGTACCGTCGGCGCGCACCAGGGCGCGGTGATCGACGCGACGTACGCCGAGAAGATCGGGGTCGTGCCGGTCACGTTGACGGATGCGGGCGCGGCCGACCCGTTGATGGCCGGCCTGCCGGAGACGTTCAACGCGTTCGTCGGCCACAAGGAGGCGATCAGCGTGCTGCCGCCGTCGGCGACGCTCCTGGGGTCGTCGCCGACGTGCCCGGTGCAGGTCTTCCGCGTCGGCTCCAACGTCTACGCGACGCAGTTCCACCCCGAGCTCGACCTCGAGGGCATCCAGGTCCGCATCCGCGCCTACGCGAGCTACGGCTACTTCGCGGCCGACGAACTCGAGTTCACGCTCGCGGCGGCGGCCCGCGCGGTCGTGTCGGAGCCGAGCCGGATGCTGCGGACCTTCGTCGAGCTGCACGCGCGGTAGCGGCGCGCGCCGCGCGCGGCGCACTGCCGCCGCATGAGAATCCGCCGCACGAGTCGCCTCAGCCGCCCGTCACCCGGATCCTCATGCGTCGGGTCGTTTCGTCAGGACGATGCGAACACCTCGCGCAGGACGGGCCATGCGGCCGCGCGGACGAACACCGGGATCCGGTCGATCGGCACGTCGACGCGGATCGTCGCGTCGCCGTCGAGCCGCTCGCCGCTCCACGCGTCCACCCAATCGCCGGGCGGCAACGCGACCTCGTGCTCGGTATCGCCGTCCGAGAGCACGGGCGAGACGAACAGGTCGCGGCCGAGGAACCACTGGAGCGGATGGCTCCACGCCGTCTCGAGCCCGGGGTGGTCGAAGTACACCGGGCGCATGAGCGGCGCCGAGGTCCGGACGCTCTCGGCGGCCTCGGCCGCGAGGTACGGCACGAGGCGCTCGCGCAGTTGCGCGAAGGATCGGAACACCGGCAGCACCCGATCGTCGCCCGTCTGCTCCGCGATGTTCCACGGCGTGCGGTCGCGCACCGGTCGGCGGTGGTGGTTGAACTCCGAGTGGTACTGCATGATCGGCACGAACGTCGAGGCGGCCGTCGCGCGGAGGTACAGCTCGGCGCTCGGCAGCGGGCCCGAGAAGCCCGCGAGATCCCACCCCCAGTAGAGGATGCCGCTTGCCGCCGCCGAGAGCCCGGCGAACATGGACCAGCGGAACGCCTCCCAGGTCGAGTTCTCGTCGCCGGCCCAGAAGGCGCCGTGCGCCTGCGACCCCGTGAAGCCCGCGCGGCTGAACGTCACGGGCGCCTTGCCCGCCGAGCGCAGCAGGTCGCCGTAGGCCTTCGCATAGGCGACCGGGAACACGTTGTTCCCCTCGTCGCCGCGCGTGCCGTCGAGGTAGGCGAGCTCCCGGCCCCACGCGTGCTCGCCGCCATCCGTCTTGAAGCCGTCGATGCCGACCTCCTCGACGAGGTAGCGACGCTTCTCGGTCCACCACCGCGCGGCCCGCTCGTCGGTGAGGTCGGGCATCGTCGACAGCGGGAACCACCAGCCGCGGTTGCGGTACGGCCGCAGCTGGCCGCGCGCGTCCGGCTCGCGGATCAGCACGCCCTCGCGATCGGCGGCGAGCGCGTCGGCGCGGGCCTGGCCGGTCGGGTGCGGGCGCGCCTTCAGCAGCGGGATCTGCCAGAGATGCACGCGGATGCCGCGGACGTGCAGGTCGTCGACCATGCCCTTCGGGTCGGGCCACGCGCCGTCCGCCGGGAAGTCGAAGTCGGCGAGCCGGTGCGGTGCGCCGTCCTCGGTCACCTCGTAGCGGGCGTCGCGGAACGCGGTGAAGGTGCGCTCGTCGCTCCACGCCTCGATGACGACCGAGCCGACGGGCACGTCGTGCTCGCGGTGCAGGTCCATCTGCCGCACGACCTCGGCCTGCGTGTTCCACTCGTTGCCGCTCGCCCACAGCCGGAAAACCCAGTCGGGCAGCTCCTCGGGGCGGCCGACCTCCGCGAGGAAGGCGTCGAGCACGGCCCGCGGATCGCCGTCGTAGAACGCGACCGTCACGGCGGGCTCGCCGGCCGCGGCATCCGTTTCGGCCTCGACGACCAGTCGATCGGGGTCGCTCGCGCCGACGTCGAACCACACGCGGCGCGAGGTGCGCACGTGGAAGCCCCACCCCGCGCCGCCCACGACGTGCGCGAACGGCATCGGGAGGTACGTCTTCCGCTCGGCGCCCTGCGACTTGTACTGCTCGAACACGACCGAGTCGAGCTCGGTGCCGCGGTGGTCGAGTGCGTCGAAGCGCTCGCCGAAGCCCGTGACGTGCTCGCCGTCGGCGAGCGGCAGCGCGAAGCGGATGCGGCGAACCCGCACGCCGTCGGTCAGCACCTGCACGCTGCCCGGGATGACGCGGCGAGCGCCGTCGGTCGCGACGACGTGGTCGGGCGCATCGCGCCAACCCGAGGCGACGGTCTCGAAGCGGCGCGTGCGCTGGATGCCGCCGTCGGCCATGCGTCCGACGAAGCGGTAGCGGATGGCGCTGCCCGCCTCCGGCGCCGGGACCTCGACCGCCCAGCCGCCCGCGCTGCGGGCGAGCCGCGCCTGCGCGGACGCGAGGTGCCCGCCGTCGATCGCCTGGCCGCGGGACGTGCGCGCGACGCGCGCGAGCGGGAGCCGTTCGGTGCGGCGGGAGCCCGCGGCATCCGTCGTCTCGAGCTCGACCTCGACGGACTCGACGTCGGGCGTCGTGCGGACGCCGAGGCGGAGGGGCGCGCCGGCGACGGGGTCGAGCGGCCAGCGCTGCTCGGTGTCGATCGAGTACGGGTGGCCGGAGCCGAACGGGCGGTGGCGGATCATGCGGAGGTCTCCTGCGGTGCGGGGGCGGTGGCGCCGTCGAGCTCGACGGCGAGGCGGATGAGCATGGCGTGGCTCCAGAGCAGCGGATCGGCCGACGTGCCCCACCGCTCGACCCACTCGTCGACGCGCGAGGCGTCGAGGAGGTGGCGTTCGACCTGCTCGGGCATCGAGCCGTCGGGCCCGGCCGTGCTCGCCGCCCACGCGAGCAGTGCGCGCGCCCGGTCGGGGTCGCCGGCGCGCGCGTGCGCGAGCCCGAGGAAGCACGAGAGCAGGGGCCACTGGCCGCCGCCGAAGTAGGTGTCGCCGAGGAAGCGGTGCACGCCGCCGTCGACGGCGAGGTCGCGTTCGATCGCGGCGATCGTGGCGGTGCCGAGTGCGGATGCCGCCGGCACGACGTCCATGACCCCGACGACCGCGGCGAGGCTCGCGTCCACCGCCGTCGACCCGACCCACTTGGAGA
This sequence comes from Agromyces luteolus, assembly GCF_009729855.1. Lineage (GTDB taxonomy): Bacteria > Actinomycetota > Actinomycetes > Actinomycetales > Microbacteriaceae > Agromyces > Agromyces luteolus. The sequence continues at coordinate 19,462 of NZ_WODA01000020.1, forward strand.
GGTGGCCGTCCGCGACGCCGCGCGCCCGGATGAACGCCTCGACCTCGTCGGCGGTCGAGGCCGCGAGCGCGGCACGCGCGTCGTCGAGGACGCCGAGCGTCGCCGCCGCACGGAGCCCGGCCGCGATGCAGCCGAGTGTCGACACGTGCACGTGCTCGGCGTGCTCCTCCCACCAGTCGAAGCAGGGCCGCTGCCACGATGAGGCGAGGTAGTCGACCGTGAGCGCGATCGACGGCGCCCAGCGCGCGGCATCCGCCCCATGATTGCGGACGTGCTCGGCGACGGCCCAGACCCAGGTGCCGTAGCCGTCGAGCTGGAAGTCCCACCACTCGTCGTCGCCGGCGCGGCCGTCGAAGGTGAAGCGCGTGGGCAGCATCGCGGCGTCCTCGACCGGCGCGCCGGCCCGGGCCGCGGCCGCGATCGCGCCGATCTCGTCGCGACGCGACTCGAGCACCCGGGCGCACCAGTCGAAGAACCGCTCGGCCGACTCGGCTCGGCCGTACGCCGACATCGCATCGGCGATGAACGCGCCGTCGCGGAACCAGCTGTACCCGGCGTACGCCGAGAACGTGGGGCTCGCGGGGTAGGCGCCGCCGGCGTCCTGGAGCGACGAGATGAGGTCGGCGCTCGAGGCGACGAGCGCGGCGAGACCGGTCTGCTCGGCGGCGCGGTCGGTCGTGGGAAGGGTCATCGTGGTGCTGCCTTCGTGCGTCGTGGATGGGCGGGGCCGGGCGCGTGGACGCCCGGCCCCGAGTTGGTGCGAGCGGTCAGCCGCCGATCGCGGCGTTGATGCGCTCCTCGGCGGAGTCGAGGGCCTCCTGGACGCTCTTGCGACCGGCCTGCGCCTCGACGAGCTCCTCGGTCATGATGTCCTGCATCTCCTGCTGGCCTTCGGCGACCACGGGCGGCAGGGCGACGTTCTCGAGCGAGTCGAACACGGCCTGGCGGTTCTCGGGGCTGCCGAGCGTCAGGTAGCTGTCGAGCGCGGCCTCGTCGGAGGTCGCCGGCAGCTCCCAGCCCGCATCGAGGCGGGTCTGGACCATGACGTCGCTCGAGGTGAGGTACTCGGCGAACGCCGCGGCGGCCTCCTGGTGCTCCGAGCCGGCCGAGACGCCGACCGCGTTCGAGAAGAGGGCGCTCGCCTGCTGCGTGTTGCCCGGCTCGACCGCGATGTCCCAGCCGAACGGCACATCGGCGAACGCGCCGAACATCCAGATGCCCGTGTGCAACATCGCGAGCTTTCCGTCGAGGAACAGGTTGGTGTCGAAGTCGGGCGTGCCCTGGCCGTCCTCGATGGTGGGCATGACCGTGCCGCTCTTGCCGACGAGCCACTCGGCCGCCTCGACGCCCTCGGGCGTGTTGAACGCGACCTCGGTGCCGTCCTCGTTCAGGAACTCGCCGCCGTTCTGCGCGAGCACCTTGTAGTACTCGTAGAAGCTCACGGGCTGGTGGTCGCCCCAGACGCCCGCGCCCTCGTCGGTGAGCTCCTCGGCCGCGGCCTGCTCGTCGGCCCACGTCCAGTCGGCGGTCGGCGTCTCGACGCCCGCGGCCTCGAAGAGGTCGGCGTTGTAGAACAGCACGACGGTCGAGAACGAGCTGGGCAGTGCGTACTGCGTGCCATCCGCCTGGTACGCCTCGAGCACGCTCTCGCGGTACGCCGACGGGTCCTCGGGATCGAGCTCTGCGAGCACGCCGTTCGCCTGGTACTGCGCGAAGTTCGCGTACTCGATGTCGAACACGTCCGACACGGTGCCCGCGGCGAGGTCGGTCTGCAGCGCCGTGCCGTAGTCGGCGTAGGGCAGCGTCGTGACCTCGACGGTGATGTCGGGGTTCTCCTCCTCGAACGCGTCGACGATGGCCTGGAGGTTCTCCTCGTTGCCGCCGTTCGAGATGAAGTTCGTGTACGTGATCGTGACGGGGCCGTCGGCCTCGGTCGACGAGTCGCCGGCCGAGCAGCCGGTCAGGGCGAGTGCGGTGGCGGCGACGATGCCGACGCCGGCCAGTGCTGTGGTCCTCATGGTGCGTATCTCCTTCGATAGGGGTGAGGCGTGGGTGGGGGACGGGTGGATGGATCGGGCGGGTGTTCGGGACGGGACCGCGGACCGCGGCCTCACTTGAGGCCGGTGTTCGCGACCCCCTGGATGACGTACTTCTGGGCGAACAGGTAGATGGCGAGCATCGGGAGGATGCTCACGACGGAGCCGGCCATGACGATGTCCCACTGGGTCGTGTACTGGCCCTGCAGGCCCGCGAGGGCGACCGGCAGCGTCTGCAGCTCGGGCGAGCGCAGCACGACGAGCGGCCACAGGAAGCTGTTCCAGCTCCCCATGAACGCGAACACCGCGAGCGTCGCGAGCGCCGGCCGGATGTTGGGCAGGATCACGGTCCAGAAGATCCGGAAGTGACCGGCGCCGTCGAGCGCGGCGGCCTCGTCGAGCTCGAACGGCACCTGGTTCATCGCCTGGCGGAGGAGGAACACCCCGAACGCGGCGGCGAGCGTCGGCAGCAGGGCGCCGAGGTAGGTGTCGACGAGGCCCCACGCTCGCAGCTCGGCGAAGAGCGGCACGACGAGCACCTGCAGCGGGATCATCATCGTCGCGAGGTAGATGCCGAAGACGACCGTGCGCCCGCGGAACGGCAGCCGGCTGAACGCGTAGGCCGCGGTCGCGCTCGTGAAGAGCTGCGCGAGCGTCGTGATCGTCGCGAGCAGCAGGCTGTTGCCGACGACCCGCGCGAACGGCAGGTCGGCGAACAGCCGCTGGTACGCCTCGAGGCTCGCGTCGGCGGGGATCAGCGACGGCGTCGAGCTCAAGCCGCTGCCGGGGGTCAACGAGGTGACGACCGTCCAGTAGAACGGGAAGAACATCGCCAGCGCGCCGAGGACCATCACGACGTGCAGCACCACGCTGCGGGCGAGCGCCGCGCGCGCGGCGTCGGTGCGACGACGGATGCCTCCGGTCCGAGCCGTCGTCGGCGCGAGCGTCGTCTCAGCCATAGTTCACCCACTTGCGCTGGCCGCGGATCTGGATGACCGTCACGGCGAGGATCACGACGAACAGGAGCCACGAGAGCGCGGACGCCTCACCGGCCTTGCCGTACCGGAAGGTCAGGTCGTAGATCTGCTGCACGACGACCTGCGTCGCACCGCCCGGGCCGCCGCCGGTCATCGCGTAGACCTGGTCGAAGACCTGGAACCCGTTGATGAGCGAGATGACGATCACGAAGAAGGTGGCGGGCGAGAGCAGGGGGAGCGTCACCGAGAACAGGCGGCGCCACCAGCCGGCGCCGTCGACGCGGGCGGCGTCGAGCAGCTCGGGGTCGATCGCCTGGAGTCCCGCGAGGAGGATCACCATGACGAAGCCGAGGTCCTTCCACGCCGAGGCGAGGATGATCGACGGCATCGCCCAGGCCGGGTCGGTCCACCAGCCGGGTCCATCGATGCCGAACCAGGCGAGCACCGTGTTGACCACGCCGTTCGACGGGTTGAGCAGCCACCGCCAGACGAGCGCGACGACGATCCAGCTCGTGATGACGGGGAGGAAGTACACGCCGCGGAGCACCGTCCGGCCGCGCAGCGCGGTGTTCAGCGCGAGCGCGATCGCGAGCCCGCCGACGTAGACGAGCGGCAGGTAGCCGACGATGTAGTACAGCGTGTGCAGGAACACGTCGGCCGTCTCGGGGTCGGTCAGCAGGTTCGCGTAGTTCTCGAAGCCGACCCACTCCGCGGGTGCGAGCAGGTTCCACTCGGTGAGGCTGATCCACGCGGCGGCGACCATCGGGCCGAGGACGAAGAGCAGCAGCGGGACGGCGCTCGGCAGGAGGAAGGCGAGCACGGTGAGCGCGTACCGGACGCGACGCGAGCGCCGGGTGGAGGTGCGCGGCCCGCGGGTGCGCGATCCCGTCGATCGGGCCTCGGCGCCGACCTCGGCGGCGGCCTCGCCGATGAGCGCGGTCATCGGCGCACCGCCTGGCCGACGAGTCGTTCGCGGATGAGTCGTCCCTGGTCGCCGGCCGATCCGGCCGCGTCGAACGGCATCGCGAGCACGAGCGCGGCCGCGCCCTGCGCCCAGCTCTCGTCCTGCCAGGTCTCGATCTCGACGGGGAGGCTGCGGCGGTGGCGCAGGAGGTGCGACCGGAACGCGGGCTCGAAGCCGGGCGACCAGTGGCGCCAGCCGGCGGTGCCCTCGCCGAGGACGACGACGAAGGCCGGATCGACGGCGTGCACGACGCCGGCGAGCGTCCGGCCGAGCAGCCCGCCGGCCGCGCGGTAGATCGCGATCGCCCCCGGCTCGCCCGCGTCGGCGGCGGCGAGCAGGTCGTCGATGCCGCCGTCGGGCGCGATCACGCCGCGTTCGCGCGCGTCGCGGACCAGGGCGCCTTCGCCGATGTGCGCCTCGAGGCATCCGTCGTTGCCGCAGCCGCAACGCGGGCCGTCGTCGGCGACCGGGGTGTGGCCGATCTCGCCCGCTCCCCCGGAGGCCCCGCGGAGCACGTTGCCGTCGACGACGATGCCGGCGCCCACGCCGGTGCCGATCGTGACGACGAGGAAGTTGTCGTGCGAGCGCCCGAGGCCGAACAGGCGCTCGGCCACCGCGAGCGCGTTCACGTTGTTCTCGACGACGACGGGCAGGCCGGTCGCGCGACGCAGGGCGTCGCCGAGCTCGACCCCGGTCCAGCCGAGCTGGGCCGAGTCGACGACGCCGTTGCCCAGCCGGTCGACGCTGCCCGGCACCCCGACGCCGAGGCCGAGCACCGTGGTCCCGTCGCCGGCGGCGATGAAGTCGCGGATCCGCTCGATGAGCTCGGCGATGAAGGTGCTCGCGGTCGCGTCGAACGGCTCGCTCGCCGAGCGGACCACTCGCCCGTCGACGCCGACCTCGACGAACGCGACATGGTCGGCGACGACCTTGACGCCGATCGCGTGGCCCGCGGAGGTCGCGAGGCCGAGCATCCGCGCCGGGCGTCCGCCGTTCGAGGGCGCCTGCTCCAGCTCGACGAGCAGTCCGTCGGCGAGCAGTTCCTTCACGAGCTGGGTGATGAGCGCGGGCGAGAGCGCCAGCACCCGGGCGAGCTCGGCACGCGAGGCGGGGCCGTCGGCGCCGAGCCGGGCGAGGATCGCCGAGCGGTTGACGTCGGTTCGGTTGCTGGTGTGGATCGCCATCGATGCCTCTGTGTCCGTGGAGCAGGTCGTCCTGCGGGGTCGAGAGTTAATTTAGAACTAAACAAAGTCGGAAAGCAAGCCCTGATTTCCTCCGCGCACGACGAAGCGCCCCGCACCGGTCCCTCGGTGCGAGGCGCTTCGCGATCTGACGGCCGCGCTCAGCGACCTCGGCGTGCGATCAGGATGCCGCCGCCGTGGCGTACGTCGACTGGGCGACGGAGCCGTAGTACGGCCCGAACATGACATTCGGGATGTTGTTGTAGCCGAAGCTGTTCACCGAGTTCTGCGAGCCGTTGCCGAGGAACCACGGGCCGCCCGACGAGCCGCCGGTCATGTCGCACGGGATGCCCTGCGACTGCGTCTGGCCGTACGGGTCGGCGGTCGCCGTGCCCGCGCACGACTTCAGCGTCTGCCCGTTGAACGGCGCCGCCGCCGGGTACCCGAACGCCTCGTACGAGAGGCCGCGAGCCTGGTTGAACGAGATCGCGGTGCCGCCGACGGTGGCCTGCAGGGTCTTGCCGGCGACCTGCCCGACCGTGGCGAAGGCCGTGTCGTACGTGATGTCGCCGCCCTTGGTCCACTGCTGCGGCGCGGCGAGCTTCGCCGCCACCCACTGGCCGTACGGCGCGGCGCCGTTCTCGTAGGCCGGCACGAACGTCCAGTTCGTCGCGTACTTGCCCTTGCCGCCGTGCACGCAGTGCGCCGCCGTCGCGACGACGCTGCCGTTCGCCGAGCTCACCGAGTTGCCCGAGCACACGTAGTTGCGCCCGTTCAGCGTGAAGAACACCTTGCCGATGTTCGGCACCGGCGACTCGTTCGCCGCCATCGGCGTGATCTCCGGCGTCGGAGCCGGAGCCGGCTTGCCGTACGTGACGGGCGCACCGGCGGCGACGTCTGCGGCCGGCGTCGAGGCCGACCTGCCGGCGAGCAGCACGTCGGCCGGAGCGGCGGAGCGCATGCGCTCGGCCGTCCAGTAGCCGGCGGCGGCCGCCCGTTCGGCGGCGGGGACGACCCGCTGGTCGACGCCCTGCGGAACCGCGGGCGGCGCGGCCGACGCGGCGGTCGGCGCGGCGAGCAGCCCGCAGGCGACGAGGGCGGCGCCGGCGAGTGCCGCGCGCAAGGAGGTGAGCTTCATGGACGAGCCCTTTCTGAGCAGGCGGCGGCGGTCCCCCCAGAGGTCGCCGCGCCGCAGATGTGCGAATGCGGGAGAGCGTGGCACACGTCCCCCGTTCGGGGGGAGAGCCGGAGGCATCCTTCGCGGAAATCGAGAACCGGCGCGAGGAAACCGGAAAAGGCTCCCCGCAGGCTTCGCTCGCGAGGTAGGTTCATCGTTTGGCCGCGGGGCGCCTGCGGAGCCGGCCGGCTGCCTTCCCGAGCAGGCCCTCGCTCAGGTGAGCAGCGGCATCCGTTCAGCCGGCTCACACGCGCGCATATGCGAGGATGTATCGTCCAGCTCGGACGCTTCACCACACCTCCCGAGGAGCCATCGCTCGCATGTGCGGCATCGTCGGCATCGTCTCCACCGAGCCCGTCAACCAGCAGATCTACGACAGCCTCCTCCTCCTGCAGCACCGCGGGCAGGACTCGACGGGCATCGCGACGGCCGACGGCCCCGTGTTCCACATCAACAAGGCGCGCGGGCAGGTGCGCGAGGCGTTCCGCACGCGCGACATGCGCTCGCTGCTCGGCAACATCGGCCTCGGCCACGTGCGCTACACGACCAAGGGCGCGGCCGAGCGCGAGGAGGAGGCGCAGCCGTTCTACGTGAACGCGCCGTACGGCATCGTCCTCGTGCACAACGGCAACCTCACGAACACGCGCGAGCTCTCGGAGGACCTGTTCCGGATCGACCGCCGGCACGTCAACTCGACGAGCGACACCGAGATGCTCCTCAACGTGCTCGCGACCGAGCTGCAGGGGCAGATCACGGGCCTCGACCTCGACCCCGACCAGGTATTCCAGGCCGTGTCGCACGTGCACGAGCGCGTCGAGGGCTCGTACGCCGTCATCGCGATGATCGCCGGCTACGGCCTGCTCGCGTTCCGCGACCCGTTCGGCATCCGGCCGCTCATCCTCGGCAAGCGCACGACGGAGGCCGGCAAGGACGAGTGGATCGTGGCCTCCGAGTCGCTCGTGCTCGAGAACGGCGACTACGAGATCGTGCGCGACGTCGAGCCCGGCGAGGCCGTGTTCATCACGCTCGACGGCCAGATGATCTCGCGCCAGTGCGCCGCGAACCCGCGCCTCGTGCCGTGCTCGTTCGAGTACGTCTACCTCGCGCGCCCCGACTCGATCATGAACGGCATCTCGGTCTACGAGGCGCGCCTGCGGATGGGCGACCGTCTCGCGAACACGATCGCGACCCACATGGACCACGGCGACATCGACGTCGTCATGCCGATCCCCGACTCCTCGCGCCCGGCCGCGATGCAGGTCGCGCAGAAGCTCGGCATCGAGTACCGCGAGGGCTTCTACAAGAACCGCTACGTCGGCCGCACGTTCATCATGCCCGGGCAGGCCGCGCGCAAGCGCTCGGTGCGGCAGAAGCTCAACGCGATGGGCACCGAGTTCAGGGGCAAGAACGTGCTCATCGTCGACGACTCGATCGTGCGCGGCACGACCTCGAAGCAGATCGTCGAGATGGCCCGCGCCGCGGGCGCGAACAAGGTCACGTTCACCTCGGCCGCGCCGCCCGTTCGGTTCCCGCACGTCTACGGCATCAACATGCCGAGCCGCGCCGAGCTCGTCGCCCACGACCGGAAGATCCCCGAGATCGCCCGCGAGCTCGGCGCCGACCACATGATCTACCAGGAGGTCGAGGACCTCCAGGCCGCGATCACCGAGGGCACGTCTATCGATCGCCTCGACCTGTCGTGCTTCACGGGCGAGTACGTGACCGGCACGGTCACGCCCGAGTACCTCGAGTGGGTCGAGCGCACGCAGCTCAGCTGAGGCGGAGTCCGTCGTCGATTCGGATGGCGCCGCTGCGCGTGAGCCGCTCGACCACGGTCTGCTCGCCCGAGAAGATCGATCCGCCGCTTCGCACGACTTCGCGGACGAGGTCGGCGGCGTCCGTCGGACTCGCTCGCACGTACGCGATCCACCACGGCGGCGCATCGGTCTCATCGGCGTGCGCTGCGCCCCAGTCGGCGGCTGCAAGCAGCAACGGGATCAGGTCGAGGCCCGCCTCGGTGAGTCGGTACTCCTGCTTGCGGCGATCGCTCTCGAGCGGCCGGCGGGTCAGCACGCCGGCCCCGACCAGCCGGTCGAGCCGTTCCGCGAGGATGTTGCGCGCGATGCCCTCCGCGCTGGAGTGGAATTCCCCGAACGTCCGCTTGCCGAAGTAGACGATGTCGCGCACGACGAGCAGCGACCAGGGGTCGCCCACGAGTTCGAGGGTGAAGTTGATGGGGCAGAGCGATCGTCGTGCCTGCGAGTGTTTCATCGGCTCCCTCTTGACGTCGCCACGCTTCAAGCGTAGCTTCACATTGGTTGCATTTCAAAACCGATATTCCGAGGAGTGTCATGACGACGTTCGATGTGCATGTCGTCCGCGAATTCGATGCCCCGGTCGAGAGGGTGTGGCGGGCATGGACCGAGCCGGAGGACCTTCGCGCCTGGTGGGGCCCGCAGGGATTCACCGGCACGCGCGCGGAGGCCGACGTACGGGCGGGGGGCCGCATCCTCGTGACCATGCGCGCGCCCGACGAATGGGGTGGATTCGAGCAGCACTCGAGGTGGGACATCACCGAGGCGTCCGCTCCGCACCGCCTCCGCTACGTCTTCCGCTTCGCCGATGCGGAAGGCCGTGCGATCACCCCGGCCGACGCCGGGATCCCCGCCGGCGTCCCGGAGTCGAGCGAGCACGAAGTGGTGATCACCGAGCTCGCCGACCGTCGCGCGCGGCTCGAGATGACCGAGCACGGGTATGCCACCGCTGAGGCTCGGGACCTGTCGCGAACCGGCCTGGAGCAGTGCCTCGACAAGATGGCTGCCCTCGTCGCCGACGGCGGCGCCGACCCCGCGACCCGGCAGTCGGCTTCGCGCTCCGCGTGACAGGTCGAGCGCACGCAGCTCAGCTGAGGCCGAGCGCCGGCGCTCACAGCGCGTCCTCGGCGGACCCTGCCACGCTGACGGCATGGGCGAGCATGTCGAGTACCTCGGGGTCTACGACGCCGACGGCGGCGTCCGCGGCGAGCTCGCCTACCTCGTCGGGCACCTCCTGGGCACCGCGGAATGCGCGCTCTGCGACATCACGCACACCTGGCGGCGCAAGCCCGAGTGGGACGGCATGGTGCGCCGCCTCGGGGTTCCGTTCGTCCTCCGGCATCGCGACGAGGTGACGGATGCCGCGGCATCCGCCGTGGTCGAGGCGACGGGCCTGCCGGTCGTGCTCGGGCGCGACGCGGACGGTGCGTGGCATCCGCTGCTCGGACGCGTCGACCTCGAGCGCGCGGAGGGTCGCGTCGCGGAGTTCGAGCGGCTGCTGCTCGCCGCCCGCGCGGATCAGGACTCGGGGTCGCCGTCGGCGTAGTGCGTCGACTCGTGCTCGGCGACGGCCGTGCCCCGGCGCCTGGACAGCACCCGGTCGATCACGAGGGCGGCCACGCCGCCGAGGGCGAGCCCGCCCGCCGCGCACCACAGCAGCAGGAACCCGAACACCTGCCCGCGGTCGAACTGGTCGTTCTCGGGGAACGCGAACGTGAGGATCAGCGCGACGAGCACGCCGAGCGCGGCGCCGAGCACCAGGAAGCTGCCATACCTCGGCGACCGCCGCACCGTCACGGCGTCGTTCGTCACGTCGGTCTCGAGGTGCTCGCCCGTCTCGGGGTCGACGTCCATGCGCTCGACCTTGGGGCGGGTGCCGTCACCTGTGGCGTCATCGCCGGGCGCGTCCCGTTCGAGGGGCGCCACGGATGCCTCGGGCGTCGCCGCGGCCTCGGGGCCCACGGATGCCTCGGGGCCGGCGGGTGCCTCGGGCTCGGCGGGCTCGGCGGGCTCTGGACGGTTCGCATCGCTCACCCGTCCATTCTCCCGCACGCTCAGGCGAGGCGCGCGGCGTCGATCACGGGCACGACGCCGTCGAGGTCGGCGCGCTGCCCGGACGCGTGCACCCGGCCCGCCGCGCGGACGTCGGCCCACGCGAGCGAGCCGGTGGCGAGTCCGAGCCAGGTCGCGGCATCCGTCTCGACGACGTTCGGCGGCGTGCCGCGTGTGTGCCGCGGTCCCTCGATGCACTGCACCGCCCCGAAGGGCGGCACGCGCACCTCGACCGTCCCGCCGGGTGCGCGCTCGGCGAGCAGCTGCAGGGTGTAGCGCACCGCGAGCGCGAGCGTGCTCCGGTCGACGGATGTCGCGGCATCCGCTCGCACGACCGAGGCGACGGCGTCGCGCCCCTCGACGTCTCCGATCCGGCGTGGCATCCTCCCATCCTCCCGCACCGCGCGGCGCTCGCGGTCGCGGTCACGGACCCGGATCGGGAGGAGGGGGTCCGGTAGCCTGAGCGGGTGAGAATCCTCGTCCTCGGTTCGGGCGCGCGCGAGCACGCCATCATCCTCGCCCTGCTCGACGAGGAGGCCGCCCACGAGCTCGTGGCGGCGCCCGGCAACGCGGGGATCGCGGCATCCCCCACCTCGTCGGCGCGCGGCAGCGTCGAGACCATCGCGCTCGACCCGACCGATCCCGTCATCGTCGCGGACTACGCGATGGACAACGACATCGAGCTCGTCGTCATCGGCCCCGAGGCTCCGCTCGTCGCCGGCGTCGCGGACGCGTTGCGCACTCGCGGGATCGCCGTGTTCGGTCCCGGCAGGGCCGCCGCCGCGCTCGAGGGGTCGAAGACGTTCGCCAAGCGCGTCATGGAGTCGGCCGGCGTGCCGACCGGCCGCGCCAGCCTCGTCGACTCGCTCCCGAAGGTGACCGAGGTGCTCGACGAGTTCGGCGCCCCGTACGTCGTGAAGGCCGACGGCCTCGCCGCCGGCAAGGGCGTGCTCGTCACCGACGATCGCTCGGCTGCCCTGGCGCACGCCGCGCACTACCTGCAGCAGGGCCCGGTGCTCATCGAGGAGTTCCTCGACGGCCAGGAGGTCTCGCTCTTCCTGCTCTCCGACGGCACGAACGTGCTGCCGCTCTCGCCCGCGCAGGACTACAAGCGGCTCCGCGACGGTGACGAGGGCCCGAACACCGGCGGCATGGGCGCCTACTCGCCGCTGCCGTGGCTCGACGAGCGCTTCGGCGGCGAGGAGGCCTTCGTCGACGAGGTCATCGATACCATCGCGCTCCCGACCGTGAAGCAGCTCGCCGAGGAGCAGACGCCGTTCATCGGCCTGCTCTACGCGGGGCTGATCCTGACGAGCCGCGGCATCCGCGTGATCGAGTTCAACGCGCGCTTCGGCGACCCCGAGACGCAGGTCGTGCTGCCTCGGCTCGCGACGCCGCTCTCCGGGTTGCTGTACGCGGCCGCCACCGGCGGGCTCGGCGAGCTGCCGCGCCCGGAGTTCCGCACCGACGCGGCCGTCACGGTCGTGCTCGCGAGCGAGGGCTACCCCGAGTCGCCAGAGACCGGGCGCCGGATCGACGGACTGGACGCCGCGGCATCCGTGCCGGGGGTGCACCTCGCGCACGCGGCCACCGCGGTCGGCTCGACCGACGACGACGCGGAGCCGCACCTCATCGCGACCGGCGGCCGCGTGCTCAACGTCGTCGCGCTGGGCGACGACTTCGCCGAGGCGCGCCGCCGGGCGTACGAGGCGATCGGGCAGCTCCGCCTCGACGGCGGGCAGTACCGCACCGACATCGCCGCGCGGGTCGCGGACTGAGCAGGCGCGCACCCGGGCGGGCGGCGGCATCCGCGACGCGAAGGAGACGGACATGACCCACGTGAACGACCTCACCGGCTGGACCCTCGTCTACTCGGGCAAGGTGCGCGACCTGTACGTGCCCACCGCCCTGATGACCGACGACGACACCTGGACCGGCGACCCCCTGAAGCTGTCGCCCGTCGTGCTCGTCGTCGCGAGCGACCGCGTGAGCGCGTTCGACGAGGTCCTCGAGCCCGAGATCCCGGGCAAGGGCGCGCTCCTCACCTCGCTCACGCGCTGGTGGTTCGACCGGCTGCCCGAGGTGCCGAACCACCTCGCGTATGCCGAGGACGATCGCTACCACGACCTGCCGGAGATCCCGGCCGGCGTCACCGACCGCGCGATGCTCTGCCGGACGCTCGACATGTTCCCGATCGAGTGCGTCGTGCGCGGCTACCTCACCGGGAGCGGCTACACGGAGTACGTCGCGACGGGCGGGATCGGCGGGCTACGGCTCCCCGAGGGGCTACAGGACGGCGACCGGCTCCCCGAGCCCGTCTACACGCCCGCGTGGAAGGCCCCGCTGGGCCAGCACGACGAGAACATCTCGTACGAGCGCACGGTCGAGCTCGTCGGCGAGACCGTCGCCGAGCAGCTGCGCGCGATCTCGCTCTCGGTCTTCCAGCACGCCTCCGAGGTCGCCGAGGAGCGCGGCCTCATCCTCGCCGACACGAAGTTCGAGTTCGGCGCCGACCGGGAGCTCGGCATCGTGACGCTCGCCGACGAGGTGCTGACGAGCGACTCGAGTCGCTACTGGGACCTCGAGGCGTACCTGACCGGCGCGACGCCGGAGATCCGCATGGCGAGCTTCGACAAGCAGATCGTGCGCGACTGGCTCGCGGCGAACTGGGACCGGTCCGCGCAGGCAGTGCCGCCGACCCTGCCGTCGGAGATCGTCGAGCAGACGGCCGAGCGCTATCGGGCACTCGTGGAGCGGCTGACGCTCGGGCTCTAGGCCGGATCGGTGGACGGTCCGGCGCGGCGGGAATAGCCGCCGGGAGGACGTGGTTGAAATGGTTGTGCCTACAACTGATTCGGGCGCCGCATCCGGCGCCGCTCCCGACCGCCTCGCCGCCGACACCGCGATGGGCCCGGTGACCCTCCGCGTCGCCGACCTCGACGCCATGATCCGGTACTACCGCGACGGCGTCACCCTCGAGCTCCTGAGCCACGACGGCCCCGTCGCCGTCCTCGGCCGCAGCGGCGTGCCCGCCGTCATCCTCCAGCACGCGCCCGAACTGAAGCACGCGTCGCCCCGCAGTGCGGGGCTGTTCCACACCGCCATCCTGTTCGACACCCGCGAGGCGCTCGCGACCGCGCTCCTCTCGGTCGCGTCGAAGCACCCGGGAACCTTCACGGGCAGCGCCGACCACCTCGTGAGCGAGGCGTTCTACTTCGACGACCTCGAGGGCAACGGCGTCGAGCTCTACTTCGACCGCGACCGGTCGACGTGGAGCTGGACGCACGGCACGGTCGAGATGGCCACGATCTTCCTCGACCCCAACGGCTACCTCCGCGAGCACCTGACCGAGCGTGGGGCGAATGCCGCGGCCGCGGGCACCGGGCTCGGCAGCGCCGGCGTCGGGCACGTCCACCTGTCGGTGGGCGACGTCGCGAGCGCGCGCGAGTTCTACGTCGACCGCCTGGGCTTCGACCAGACCGCGACCTACGGCGACCAGGCGCTCTTCGTCAGCGCCGGCGGCTACCACCACCACATGGCGATGAACACGTGGAAGAGCCTCGGCGCCGGGCGCCGGCAGCTCGCGCTCGGCCTCGGCAAGGTCGAGATCCTGGTGCCGACGGCCGACGACCTCGGCGAACTGGGCGAGCGGATGGCGCACTTCCGCCTTCCGGCGCGTGACGACGGACGCACGGTGACGTTCGACGACCCGTGGGCGAACGTCGTCGAGGTGCGCTCGGCGGAGTAGCGCCCGACTACCTCAGTCCTCGGGGCGCTTCCGGTGCGACATGTCGTGGAACTCGCCGAAGTCGAGCGCGGCGCCCGGCAGCTCGCGCGCGTCGGGCCGCGCGCGCAGCCCGTCGAGGACGACGGCCAGCTGGCGCCGCCAGAACGGCAGGTAGGTTCCGCCGTACTGGCCGAGCGAACCGAGCATGTCGACGAGCACGCTGATGTCGACCGACGTGACGTCGGGACGCAGCGCCCCCTCGGCCTGGGCGCGCGCCACGATGCCGTCGGCGACCGCCTGCAGCTCCGTGCCGGGGCGGTGGTCGGGATCGAGCTCGGCCACGCGGCGCATGACGGCCGGCAGGTAGGGGCGCTCGATGAGCCAGGCCGACAGGGTCTCGAGCCAGATCTCGATCGCGTGCCATCCGCTCTCGGCCTCGACGATCTTCGCCGTGAAGGCGCGGAGGTCGTCGACCCCCGTGTCGTAGAGCTCGCGGATCAGGGCGTCGCGGGTCGGGAAGTGACGGTACACCGTGCCGGCGCCGACCTCGGCGCGGCTGGCGAGCTCGTCGAGGGGGGCTTCGATGCCGCGCTCGGCGAACAGTCGCCTCGCCTCGACGAGCAGGCGCTCATGGTTGCGTCGGGCATCCCGACGCGACGACACGGTCGTGGTCACGACTCCAGCGTACGCCCGCGAAACCGGTCGGCGTCGGGACCGAAGTCATCATGACGCGGTCGCTGTCCGGATCGGATAGTATTCGGAGCGTCGACTCCGCTTCCCTAGAGCGGGAGACGCGCGCCCACTCGGGGGAGGGGCGTTCGGTGCGGCGGGTCGGGGTGGGTTCCGCTCTGGGGGAGCCCGCCGCACCCACTTCACCGGGCGACGGCCGGCCGGCTGCCCGGAACCCGTCCGGTTGCTACTCGAGCGTCTCGAGGTGCACGTCGACCGGTTCGCCCGGCTCGATGCCCTCGGCGTCGCGCACGGCGCGCTTGAGCGGGAGCGCGTAGCGCTCCTTGCCGGGGAAGATCGAGGTGCGCCACGTCGTGCCGCCGATCGTCGCCGCCACCCGCACCGACCCGAAGCCGCGCGGCATGCGCGGACGGTCCCTGATCTCGTCGGAGAGCTCCTCGGGCACGTCGACGAAGAACCACGAGTCGGCGGCGCGTTCCTCCCACCGGTAGACCACCGCCGTGAACCGGTACTCCTCGCGCATGCGACCGACCCTACGACAGGCCTCCGACGGCGATCACGGCACCGAGCCACCCGTCCGGGCGCCCGGACGGATGCCAGCTCGACGCCCCTGACGAACGACCGGGCCCGGTGGCTAGGCTGGCCGCGTGGCAGCACCGAACGACGACCGAGCGGTCGAGGCGGACGAACCAGGCGTCGAGGCGAACACCAGGCGCATCGAGGCATCCGTCGTCACCGACTTCAGCGACCGCATGAGCTACGGGGGCTACCTCGACCTCGACACGCTGCTCGCCGCGCAGCGGCCGATCTCGCGGCCCGAGCACCACGACGAGCTGCTGTTCATCATCCAGCACCAGACCACGGAGCTGTGGCTGAAGCTCGTGCTGCACGAGCTCGAGTCCGCGTGCGAGTTCATGCGCGCCGACGACCTCGCCCCCGCACTGAAGTGCATCGCGCGCGTGAAGCACATCCAGAAGACGCTCACCGAGCAGTGGTCGGTGCTCGCGACGCTCACGCCGAGCGAGTACGCGCAGTTCCGCGGCGTGCTCGGCAACGCGTCGGGGTTCCAGTCGTACCAGTACCGCGCGGTCGAGTTCACGCTGGGCAACAAGAACGCCAGGATGCTGCAGGTCTTCGAGGCGGACCCCGCGGCGAGCGCGGTCGTGCGCCGCGCCCTCGAGGCGCCGAGCCTCTACGACGAGTTCCTGCGGCTGCTCGCCCGCGCGGGCTACGACATCCCCGCCGAGGTGCTCGAGCGGGACGTCACGAAGGCCTGGACGTTCCACGCCGACCTCGTGCCGGTGTTCGCGGCGATCTACGCCGACCCCGAGCACAACTGGGCCGCCTACGAGACCTGCGAGGAGCTCGTCGACCTCGAGGACAACTTCCAGCTCTGGCGGTTCCGGCACCTGAAGACCGTCGAGCGCATCATCGGGTCGAAGACCGGCACCGGCGGGTCGAGCGGTGCGCCGTTCCTCAGGCGTGCGCTGGAGCTCACCTTCTTCCCCGAGCTGTACGCGGTCCGCACCGAGATCCCCGGGTGACCGAGATGACGGATGCCGCGCACTCCCCCGATCCGCTCGGCCCGCTCGAGCCGCTCGGCCCGCTCGCGCGGCGCGTGCGCCGCTCCCTGAACGGCGACCACCCCGGCGAGACCGGGGTCATGCTGCCGCCCCTCATCGACCACCACGTGCACCTGCAGCTGGCCGACGCCGCGCCGGCGGTCGCCCACGGCATCGCCGCGGTCGTCGACCTCGGCGCCGACCCCGGGGCGATCGCCACGATCGCCCGGGCCGACGGGCTGCCGCACGTGCGCTACGCGGGCGCGTTCCTCACCGCACGCGGCGGGTACCCGGCGGGTCGTCCGTGGGCGCCGGCCGGGAGCGTGCGCGAGCTCGACGCCGTCTCCGGAGAGGCGGACGACGTGCGCGAACGCCGGCACCACGCCCTGAGCGGGCCCGTCGAGGCCGCGGTCGACGAGCAGCGGCGGTTCGGGGCCTCCGTCGTCAAGGTGGCCCTGAACTCGGCCGCGGGCCCGGTCTTCGACCGGGCGACGCTCGATGCGATCGTCGGCGCCGCCCGCGCGACCGGGCTGCCCGTCGCGGTGCACGCCGAGGGCGCCGGGATGGCGGAGCTCGCGATCGACGCGGGCGCCGACGTGCTCGTGCACGCGCCCTTCACCGAACGGCTCGACGACGACGTGGTCGCACGCGCCGCGGCCGCGGGCCAGGCGTGGATCTCGACGCTCGCGATCCACGTGCGCGACGACGCATCCGTTGCCGAGACCGCGATCGACAACCTGCGCCGCTTCCACGCCGCCGGCGGGCGCGTGCTCTACGGCACCGACGCCGGCAACGGCGAGCTCGACCCGGGCGTGAACCACGTCGAGGTCGCCGCCCTCGTGCGCGCGGGGCTCGCGGCATCCGCCGTCGTCGCCGCCCTCGCCGACCCGTGGCCCGAGCGGACGACCGGCTGGGCCGACGCGGGCGTCGCGACCTTCGTCCCCGACCCCGCACCGGCCGACGACGACCTCGTCGACCCCGACGCCGTCGCACGATGGCTCGCCACCGCGCGCCTCGTGCCGACCGAGGAACTGGAGCCCCGCTGACCATGGACTCGCTGCTCGCCTACGCTCGACGCCAGGACCGCGCCGACGGCCTCGCGCACCTGCGCAAGCGCTTCGTCGGCGCCGACACCGACCTCGTCTACTTCGACGGCAACTCGCTCGGCCGCCCGCCGGTCTCGGCGATCGAGCGCGTCGAGCGGTTCATGCGCGAGGAATGGGGCGGGCGCCTCATCCGCGGCTGGGACGAGTCGTGGCTCCAGCTGCCGTACGAGATCGGCGACCGCATCGGCCGCGCCGTGATCGAGGCCAAAGCCGGGCAGACCGTGATCGGCGACTCGACGACGGTGCTCCTCTACAAGCTCGCGCGCGCCGCCGTCGACGCGCAGATCGCGCGCGACCCGCAGCGCCGCGAGATCGTCGTCGACCGTGACAACTTCCCCACCGACCGGTACGTGCTCGAGGGCATCGCCGCCGAGACCGGATGCCGCCTGCGCTGGATCGACGTGGACCTCGAGCGCGGCGTCACGCCCGAGCAGCTCGCCGAGGTCGCCGGCCCGCACACCGCGCTCGTCGTGATCAACCACGTCTCGTACCGCTCGGCGTACCTCGCCGACGCCCCCGAGCTCACGCGCATCACGCACGACGCCGGCGCGCTGATCCTCTGGGACCTCTGCCATTCGGCGGGATCGGTGCCCGTGCACGCCGACCGGTGGGAGTTCGACCTCGCCGTCGGGTGCACGTACAAGTACCTCAACGGCGGCCCGGGCTCGCCCGCGTTCGCGTACGTGCGCGACGACCTGCAGCAGGTGCTCCGGCAGCCGATCCAGGGATGGTTCGGCACGGCCGACCTGTTCGCCATGGGCCCCGAGTACGTGCCCGCGTCGGGCATCCGCCGGTTCGTCAGCGGCACGTCGCCGATCAGCGCGATGATCGCGATGCAGGAGACCCTCGCGATGATCGAGGATGTCGGCATGGCGGCGATCCGCGCCAAGTCGGTCGCGCTGACCGCGTACGCGATCGAACTCGCCGACGAGTGGCTCGCACCGCTCGGCGTGACCGTCGGGTCGCCGCGCGACGCCGAGGAGCGCGGCGGGCACGTGATCCTCCAGCACGACGCCATGCGCGAGGTCACCGCCCGACTGTGGCAGCGCGACGTGATCCCCGACTACCGCGACGTCGGCGGCCTGCGGGTCGGCCTCGCGCCGCTGTCGACGAGCTTCGAGGAGGTCCACCGCGGCCTCGAGGCCACGCGCGAGGTGCTGCGAGAGGTGCTCGCGGAGCGCGCGGGACTCGGATAGCCGGGCCGATTCCGGCCCGCTCGCGCGAGTAGCACGCGACGGATTCCCCGGCAATCCCTCGCCGCGTTCACCTGACCGGAACACGTCGCGCGTAGCATGGCCGCACACGTGACACCGATGGAAGGGATGTTCCATGACGGATGCGACGGACAAGAAGATCGACGACCTCGACGAGCAGGTCGAGGAGGCCGTCGAGAACGCGATGGCCGCGGCGGATGCGGCGGCCGACGAGGCGGGAGATCGTCTCGACGACCTCGCCGACGCGGCGAGTGACGCGATCGGCAAGGCGACGGCGGCGGCGTCCGACGCCGCAGCACAGGCGAAGGCCGCGGCATCCGATGCCGCAGCACAGGCGAAGGCGCTCGCGGCCGACGCCATGGACGACGCCGGCGAGTTCATCGACGACACGACGGACTGGATTCAGGAGAAGTACCGCGAGAACCCCGCGCTCGTGCTGGGTGTCGCGGCGGCCGTCGGCGCGGTGCTGCTCGTCGGCGTCGGCGCGATCATCCGCGCGATCACGCGCGACTGATCCGGGATCCCCGACCGCGCGGGGCGTCGCGCGGTCGGGGCGCTGGATCGGAACGGGCGGGCGACGAACCGCGCCCCGGCGGCGGATAGAATCGACGCATCCACCCCCTCGACACCGAACGGAGAACCGCGGTGCCCACCATCGTCGTCGAAGTGATGCCCAAGGCCGAACTGCTCGACCCGCAGGGGAAGGCCGTCGTCGGCGCGCTCTCCCGCACCGGTCACGGCTCGATCAGCGGGGTCCGCGTGGGCAAGCGCTTCGAACTGACCGTCGACGGTCCCGTCGACGAGGACCTCCGGGCCGAGGTGGCCGCGCTCGCCGAGAACGTGCTGTCGAACTCGGTCATCGAGGACGTCGTGGGCATCCACTACGAGCAGTCCAACGCCGAGGCGGCGGCCGAGGCCGCCGAGCACCACGACGGCTACGACGCCCCCGCGGGCGAGACCCACTGAGCCCGGGGAGCCAGCCCATGCGCATCGGCGTCATCACGTTCCCCGGCTCGCTCGACGACCGCGACGCGCAGCGCGCGGTGCGCCTCGCCGGCGGCGAGCCCGTCGCGCTCTGGCACGGCTCGCACGACCTCGAGGGCGTTGACGCCCTCATCCTCCCGGGCGGATTCAGCTACGGCGACTACCTGCGCTGCGGCGCCATCGCCTCGCTCAGCCCGATCATGTCCGAGGTCGTCGACGCCGCGAACGCGGGGATGCCGGTCCTCGGCATCTGCAACGGGTTCCAGATGCTCGCCGAGGCGCACCTGCTCGAGGGCGGCCTGATCCGCAACGACCACGGCTCGTTCATCTGCCGCGACCAGGTCCTGCGCGTCGAGAACGCGTCGACCGCGTGGACGAGCGAGTTCGAGGCGGGCCAGGAGATCATCATCCCGCTGAAGAACGGCGAGGGCGGGTTCATCGCGTCCGAGGAGACGCTCGACCGCCTCGAGGGCGAGGGCCGCGTGGCCTTCCGCTACGTGGGCGTGAACCCGAACGGGTCGCTGCGCGACATCGCCGGCATCACGAACGCCGCCGGCAACGTCGTCGGCCTCATGCCGCACCCCGAGCACGCGGTCGAGCCGGGCTTCGGCCCCGACACCGCCGCCGCGATGCGGTCGGGCGTCGACGGGCTGGGCTTCTTCACGAGCGTCATCCGCCGCACCCTCGTCGAGGCGTAGCCCGCAGCTCACCACGCCTCGTCAAGGCCCCTCCCCGCGCGGCACCCCTCCCGTAGGCTGGCGCGCGGGAGGTGCCGATGCCGACATCCGACGGAACCCGCCGCTGGTGGGCCACGCTCTCCGAGTCGATCTCGTCCCGGATCTGGCCGCTGCCGGTGGCCGCGATCGTCGCCGCGGTCATCGCGGGCATCCTCCTCCCGATCCTCGACGCCGCGGTCGACGAGCACCTCCCCGGCTGGCTCGGGGCGATCCTCTTCAGCGGCGGGACCGACGCCGCGCGAGCCGTGCTCACGACCATCGCCGGATCGCTGATCACCGCGACCTCGCTGACGTTCTCCCTCACCGTCGTCGCACTGCAGCTCGCGAGCAACCAGGCCTCGCCGCGCCTGCTGCGCACCTTCGCCTCCGACCGGATGGTGCACGTCACGCTCGCGGTGTTCCTCGGCACGTTCGCCTACGCGCTCACGGTGCTGCGCACGGTGAGCGACACCGGCGACCTCGTGCCGCGGATCGCGGTGACCGTCGCGTTCGCGCTCACCCTCGCGAGCGTGGTCATGCTCGTGCTCTTCCTGGCCCACCTCGCGAGCCGACTGCGCGTCGAGACGATGCTGCGCGACGTGCACCGCGAGACGACGCGGACGATCGCCCTCGTCGGCGCCGACGACCGGCCCACGGCGGCGGCGCCCGAGCGGCCCGCCGACTCCCGGCCCGTGCTCGCCCGCCGATCGGGCTTCGTGACCGGGATCGATCGCGACGCGCTGGTCGAGGCCGCACGCGACCACGGCGCGGTCGTCCGCGAGCTCCGCCAGGTCGGCGCGAGCGTCATCGAGGGCACGCCCGTCGCGGAGTGGTGGCCGGAACGCGACGGAGGGGCGGGGTCGGATGTCGCCGGCGAGCACGGCACGCGCGCCGATCGAGCGGCCCTCGAGGCCGCCGTCGTCGACGCGTACCACGTCGGCTACGAGCGGACCTCGCCTCAGGACATCGGCTTCGGACTGCGACAGCTCGCCGACATCGCGGCCAAGGCGCTCTCGCCGGGGGTGAACGACCCGACGACGGCCGTGCACGCGCTGAGCCACATCGCGGCCGTCCTGAGCGACCTCGCGGACCTGCCCGAGGCGCCGTCGGCCTACGCGGACGAGGACGGCGCGGCACGCGTCATCCCGGTCCGCCACGAGTTCGCGGAGCTCGTCGAGGTCGGCGTGCAGCAGGTGCGCCGGTACGGCGCCTCGGACCCCGACGTCGCCTCCCGGCTGTTCGAGCTGATCGACGACGTCGGCCGCCACGCCACCCGGGCGGAGCACCGGCGCGTGCTCGAGGGCCAGCTCGATCGCCTCGTGGCGAGCGTCGCCGCCGCGGACTACGACCCGCACGAGCGCGCCGGGTTCGCGCGCCTCGAGGGTCGCGCCCGCGACGTGCTCGCTCAGGCGGACGCGACGTCGGTGTAGCGACCGGGATCGCCGACCGGTGCTCCGGTGTACGAGCCGGGGGCGCCGGCGACGGCGTCGCTCGCATACAGGCCGGGCACGGCCGGCTCCGCAATCGGCACGTACTGACCGCCGAGCGGGTGGGGCGCGGTCGCGGGCGCCGGTACGTCCGGTGCCGCGGCCGCCGCCGCGGTCGGGCGCTCGGCCCGGTCGACGTAGGCTTGGAGTGATCCGTGGTTCATCGTTCGTCCTTCAACGGGGTTCGTGGACCTGGGTCCTGCGATGCCGGGGCTGCCACCCCGGCATCGCGCTTCTCCGGGCGTGCGGGTCGCACGACCGGTCCGGCCGGCGCTCGAGCCGCGCTGCCACGCGACCCGGACGCCTGCCGATGCTCGGTGCCGCCGGCTCAGGCGGCAGCCTCCTCGGCGGTCTCGGGCTCGTCGGCCTCGGGCTGCTGCGGCGCGTCCGCGTTCACGCCGGCCGCGTACGCCTCGCGCAGCGAGGCGCCGAGCCCGGCGTCGACGTTCGTCCAGTACTGGAAGAAGCGCTCGCGGATCGCCTCGACCGTGATCGCGTTCGCCTGGCCCGAGAGGGTCTCGAGCAGGCGCGCCTTGGCCTCGGCCGAGTAGACGTCGCGGTAGAGCGTGCCGGCCTGGCCGAAGTCGGAGTCGTCGGCGCGCAGGGTGTAGGCCGTGCGGACGAGCGACCCGTCGGCCTCCCAGCCGCCCTCGCCCGCGGCATCCGCCGACGCCACCGGGCCGCCGACCGAGTTCGGCGCGTAGACCGGCGCGCTCGGCGCGTTGAAGTGGTATCGCGCGGCGCCGTCCTGCGAGTAGTTGTGCACGGATGCCGCGTGCGGCGCGTTCACCGGCAGCTGGTTGTAGTTCGTGCCGACGCGGTAGCGCTGCGCGTCGGGGTAGCTGAACACGCGGGCCATGAGCATCTTGTCGGGGCTGATCGCGATGCCCGGCACCGTGTTCGCCGGCGAGAAGGCCGCCTGCTCGATCTCGGCGAAGAAGTTCTGCGGGTTGCGGTCGAGCGTGAGCGTGCCGACCGGGATCAGCGGGTAGTCGGCGTGCGGCCACACCTTGGTGAGGTCGAACGGGTTGAAGCGGTAGGTCTTGGCGTCCTCGTAGGGCATGACCTGCACGAAGAGGTCCCACTTCGGGTGGTCGCCGCGCTCGATCGCCTCGTACAGGTCGCGGCGGTAGAAGTCGGCGTCGGCGCCCGCGATCGCCTCGGCGGTCTCGGCGTCGAGGTGCAGGTCGCCCTGCTGCGAGCGGAAGTGGTACTTCACCCAGAATCGCTCGCCCTCGGCGTTGATCCACTGGTACGTGTGCGAGCCGTAGCCCTGCATCTCGCGCCACGACTTCGGCAGGCCGCGGTCGCCCATGAGGTAGGTGACCTGGTGCGCCGATTCGGGCGAGAGCGTCCAGAAGTCCCACTGCATGTCGGCGTCGCGCAGGCCCGAGCCCGGCAGGCGCTTCTGCGAGTGGATGAAGTCGGGGAACTTCGCGCCGTCGCGGATGAAGAACACCGGGGTGTTGTTGCCGACGATGTCGTAGTTGCCCTCGGTCGTGTAGAACTTCAGCGAGAAGCCGCGCACGTCGCGCCACGTGTCGGGCGAGCCCTGCTCACCGGCGACCGACGAGAAGCGCAGGAGCGTCTCCGACTCGGTGCCGGGCTGGAACACCGCGGCCCGCGTGTACGCCGAGACGTCGTGGGTCGCCTCGAAGCGGCCGAACGCGCCGCCGCCCTTGGCGTGGACGATGCGCTCCGGGATGCGCTCGCGGTTGAACTGGGCGAGCTTCTCGACGAGGTACCGGTCGTGCAGCACCGTGGCGCCGTCGGCGCCGACCGTGAGCGAGTGCGCGTCGCTGGCGACCGGCGTGCCGGTCTGGGTGGTCGTCACGGGCGGGGTCGTAGGGTTCGACATGTCGTCCTTCTCTTCTCGGTGGGTGGATGCCGCGGCGCGGCGGAGCACGGCGTGCGGGCACGACGAGCACCGCCCCGGTCGGGCGGTCGGCGCGCGAGCGCGCCTGGGCGAGCGGATGCCTCCGGGCTAGCCGGCGAGCTCCCGCTGGCAGTCGGCGCAGAGGCCCCAGAAGGTGACCTCGGCGGTGTGGATGGCGAAGCCGGCGGAGTCGGACGGTGCGAGGCAGGGCGGCTCGCCCACCACGCAGTCGACGTCGGCGACGGCGTGGCACCTCGTGCAGACGACGTGGTGGTGGTTGTCGCCGGTGCGGCTCTCGTAGAGCGCGGGCGACTCGGCGGGCTCGATGCGGCGCAGCAGCCCGGCGTCGGTGAGCGCGCCGAGCACGTTGTAGATCGACTGCAACGAGGTGCCGGGCAGCGTGCCGGTGACGCGGGCGAGCACGGCGTCGGCGTCGAGGTGCCCGTGGCCGCTGACGGCGTCGAGCACGGCGAGGCGCGGCGCCGTCACCTTGAGGCCCGCGGCGCGAAGGCGCCCTGCGGCGTCGTCGCGGTGGGTCTCGGTGTCCATGCGTCAAACGTAGCAGTTGTTTTGAGTGATTCAAAACAACTCCGCCGACGCGGCCGGGTTTCGCGGCGCGCGCCGGGCTGCGCCAAAGCCCGCGCATAGCCTCGCGGCGGAGCATCCGTACTGGACCGGTGCGCCCGCACCGAGCCGGACCACGCTCGAAGGACCGATCATGACCTCCCAGACCACCACCACGGATGCGGCCGACCCGACGACGTCGCCGGACGCTCCCGCCACCGCTGCGACCGAGCCGCTGCCGCCGGCATCGCAGACGCCGCCCGCAGCGCAGACGCCGCCCCTCTTCCATCCGGCCTCGCCGGCCGAGCCCGCGGCGGGCGCGCCGCCCGCGCACGACGGGCCGGCCGCCGTCGTCGAGCCCACGCCGTGGTACCGCCGTGTCTGGGTGGTCGTCGTCGGCGCCCTCGTCGCGGCGCTCGTGTTCTTCGGCGCGGGCTTCGTCGCCGGCAACGCCGCCGCACTCTTCAACGGCGTCGTCGGCGTCCAGACCGGCGTCCCCGCTGGCCCGGGCTTCGGTGGCGACCGGGACGGCGACGGCTTCGCCCCGGGCGGCGGGCGCCCCGGCTTCGGCGAACCCGGCGAGCGTCCCGGATTCGAGGACCAGGACGGAGACGGCGACGCCGAGACAGGCTCGGCCCAGGCCTTCTGACCCACTCCCCAGTCCGTCCGGCCCACTCCCCGGGCATGGCGAGGGCCGAGCCGCACGCAGCGGCCCGGCCCTGTCGAAGCGACCTACGGAAGCGGGATGACGCCGGTGTCGGTCTGGTAGCCGGTGACCGGCGCGTGCGGGATCTCCTCCCAGCGGGCCGGGTCCTCCTGCTGCACCTCGCCGGTGGCCATGCCGGTCAGGAGCTCCTGCAGCGCGATCACGTTCTGCTTGATCGACTTGCCGCGGGCCTTCTGGCCGAGGCTGCCGTCGCTCGTGTTGCCGCTCGTCTCGAAGAAGATCGCCGGGTTGCTGTGCCCCTCCGGGTTCAGCCCGTCGTGGTCGAGGCCGAGCATCATCGCCGAGACGACGCCGCCCTTGATGTCGATCTCGAGGCTGCCGCCGACCTGGTACCGGTCCATGTTGACGTACCCGTACTTCGCGAGCTCGTCGTAGACGTGCACGTGCATCTGCCGGGTGAGCACGTCGTACGCGCCGCCCTCGACACCCGGCAGCGTCGGACCGCCCGGGGCCAGCGAGATGCCGAGGGACAGGGTCACGTCGTCGCCCGTGCCGTACTCGCGCTTCAGGCCCTGGTGGTGGATGTCGACCGCGAAGGCCGGGTCGACCATCGTCCAGTACTCGTAGAAGGCCTCGGACTCCGCGGCGACGAACTTGCCCTCGCCCCAGTCGCGGTTCAGGTCGATCCGGGTGTCCGAGCCGTCCTGCAGGATCGTGTGGCGGATGTTCAACTCCGACCCGTCGGGGTTGTACATCGGGATCACGTGGAACGTGTACGTGTCGCGGAGCAGCGTCCAGTCGGGCGAGCCGTTGGTGCCGAGTTCCTTGAGGACGGCGAGGAGCGACTCGGTGCCGTAGGGCTCGTTGCCGTGGATGCGGCCCTGCAGCCAGACGGCCTCGGGACCGTCGCCGACGGTGGCGACGTAGAGGTCGCGACCGGACTCCGACGTCGAGACCGCGGTGCCGACCTCGGCGAGGGTCTGGACGTCGACGCCGAAGCGCGCGGTGTCCTCGAGCTTCTGGAGCTCCGCGACGAGGTCGTCGTAGGTCGCGATGCTCGCGGTGTTCGTGTTCCCCTCGGTCGACGGGAAGTTCGGATCGGCCACCGCCGGGGCTGCGGCGATGAGCGGTGCCGCCACGGCCAGCGCGGCGGCCGCGGCGAGGGTTGCGGTTCGGGATCGGTGGTGCGTCGGCGTCGGGCCTGTGGACATCGATGTCTCCCCTGTGAGTGCGACGTGCCGGTGAAGGCGGCACGAGCTCCGGGGATCACCCGGAAGGGGCTTTCCCAAGAGCGTGCTGTGAGCCTACGGAGGATCGACTCCGTTCTTCAAGGGACGTGCGTCCGCGGTTCGCCGCCCGTCCGCACCGTTCGTCCGGCAGCGGACGTCGCGCGCTGCGCGCCCGGCGCCCGACGCACGCCTCAGTGCGTCAGCGCGTCGATTCGGCCGGCTGGTCCTCGCCGTCGTCGACGTCGGCGCCCGCTCCCGCGGCGTCGGCCTCGTCCGCGCGCTGCACCGGGATCGCCTGCGTGAACTCCGACGCGCGCTGCTCGCCGTCCGCCGTCCCGGAGAAGAGCCCGGCTCGCGGCATGGAGCCGGTCACCGGACGCGACCCCGGCGCCTCACCGGCCGGCCGCTCCGGCTCGGACGCGGCATCCGTTTGCCCCTGCCGGCCCGCGCGCTCGTCCGCATCGGCCCGCTCTGTCGCCGGCTCCGCCCCGACGAGCACGCGCTGCTGCGGCAGCGCCTCGGCATCCTGCTCGCGGATCCACTCGACGAGGTCCTCGCGCACGAGGCAGCGGAGGTCCCACAGCGCCGCCGAGTCGGCCGCGCTCACGAGCACCCGGACGCGCACGAGGCCGCCGGTCGCCTCGGTGACCTGCAGCACCTTGGTGCGACCGTCGAAGAGCTCCTCGTCCTCCAGGATCCGGTCGAGCTCCTCGCGCATCGCATCGGTCGAGATGCGCCAGTCGACGTCGAGCTCGACGGAGCCGATGAGCGCGCTGCCGTACTTGGTCCAGTTCTGGAAGGGCTTCGTCGTGAAGTAGGTGCACGGCAGCACCACGGTCCGCTCGTCCCACGTGACGACCACGACGTAGGTGAGGGTGATCTCGCGGATGCGGCCCCACTCGCCCTCGACGACGACCACGTCGTCGACGCGGATGGCCTCGCTGAAGGCGATCTGGATGCCGGCGAACATGTTCGCGAGCACCGACTGCGCCGCGAGGCCCGCGACGATCGACGCGATTCCGGCCGAGGCGAGCACGCTGGCGCCGACCGCGCGCACGCCGGGGAAGGTGAGCAGGATGGCGCCCACGGCGAGGATCACGATGACGACGACCACGAGCCGGCGCACGATCTGGAACTGCGTGTGCACGCGTCGGGCGACCCGGTTGTCGGCGACATCCATCCGGTACCGGCTCACGCCCATGTCGGCGAGGAACAGGAACAGCTGCGCGACGAGCCACGCGCCCGCCGCGATCATCGCGATGAGGAAGGCATGGTCGACCGGCGGCCGCCAGTCCGCGTCGGGGAAGGCGAGCGCGATCGAGATCCAGGCGCCCGCGACGAAGAGCACCGTGCGGAAGGGCCACCTGGCGCGCCGGATCAGGATGGCCGCCCAGTCGCGGCGGCGTGCGACGGCGCGCACGATGATCGAGGCGATTGCGGAGACGACGAACGTGGCGATGACCGCGATCACGAGCGCGATCGCGAAGACCAGCACGGTCTCCCAGGTGGTGGCGTCGGGCACGGGGGGCTCCCTCCGGTCGGGCTCCCCAGCGTAGGCGGGGCCCCCGCGGCCGATGCAAACCGAGCGCGAACCTCTCGGGGTCTGCCCAGCCCATGCTGAGGGGACGGCCAGTGAGCCGGCGTGCCCGGTCGATGCCTCCCGCTGTGCGCGCCGCTCGGCGCGCTCAGCCCGCGTCGCGGGCGGCGATCCAGGCGCGGACCACCGCCTGGAGCGCGTCGCGCTTCTGCGCCAGCTCGGCGGCGTCGGCGAACTTCGCGACGCGCGAGACGTCGCCCTCGCCCTCGAGGAGCCCCTCGGGGTCGGGCAGTTCGGCGCCCCGGTGGAACATCAGGCTCGCGTGCGCCTTCGACTTCGGATAGAACGAGGCGATGTTGCCGCGGTACACGAAGGTCGGCGCCTGCCACTTGATGGTCTCGGTCACCCGCTCGTCGGCGTCGAGCACGGCATCGCGCACCGCCATCACGAGGTCGCGCTGCGGGTTGTCGTAGCGTTCGAACCAGGCGTCCACCGTCGGATCGTGCCGCACCATGCCCGCAGTATCGCACCGGTTCGGCGCCGCGACCAGAGGGGCGGCGGATGGTCCGCCGCGCGCGGGTAGCCTGAACGGATGGCGCTCACCGAGCTCGTCCCCCTCCCCGGCGGCACGTTCCGCATGGGCAGCGACGTCCACTACCCGGAAGAGGCGCCGCAGCACGAGCGGGTCGTCGCGCCGTTCGCGATCGAACGCCACCCGGTCACGAACGCGCAGTTCGCCGAGTTCGTCGCCGCGACCGGATACCTCACCACCGCCGAGCGCCCCCTCGACCCGGTCGAGTTCGCCGACGTCCCCGAACCCGACCGCGCCCCGGGATCCCTCGTCTTCACGCCGACCGACGGCCCCGTCGACCTGCGCGACTGGCGCCAGTGGTGGCGGTGGGTGACGGGCGCCGACTGGCGCCATCCGTTCGGCCCGGACTCGGACCTCGAGGGCCGAGCCGACCACCCCGTCGTGCACGTCGCCTACGCGGATGCCACGGCCTACGCCGAGTGGGCGGGACGCCGCCTGCCCACCGAAGCCGAGTGGGAGTACGCCGCGCGCGGCGGCCTCGACGGCGCCGAGTTCGCGTGGGGCGACGAGCGGACGCCCGACGGCGTCGTCATGGCGAACACCTGGCAGGGATCGTTCCCGTACCGCAACGAGGGCTGGGGCGGCACGTCGCCCGTCGGCTCCTTCCCGCCGAACGGATTCGGGCTGCTCGACGTCGTCGGCAACGTCTGGGAGTGGACCTCCGACCCGTTCACGCCCCGCCACGTGCCGCCGGGCGCGGCATCCGTCGACCGCGGCGAGCGCGCCGACCTGCTCGCCGGGCTCGCACCCTCGCGCGCGCTGCACGTCACGAAGGGCGGCTCGCACCTCTGCGCGCCCGAGTACTGCCGTCGCTACCGACCGGCCGCGCGTTCGTCGCAGGCCGAGGACTCGTCGACCACGCACCTCGGCTTCCGCTGCGCCGCGGACGCCGTGGGCTGAGGCGTCCGGCGGCCCTCAGCGGTATTCCGGGTTCGGATGCCCCGGCGTCGGCCGGTAGCCCCAGCGCTCCCCCGATTCCCAGTCGTCGGGGAGGTTCCCGAACGCGGGGATGCCACCGGCGTCCTTCAGCAGCTTCGCGACGTGCATGAGGTTGTACGTCATGAACGTCGTGTTGCGGTTCGTGAAGTCGTTCTCCGGGCCGCCGGAGCCCTCGTCGAGGTAGCTCGGGCCGGGACCCGCCTCGCCGATCCACCCGGCGTCGGCCGCGGGCGGGACCGTGTACCCGATGTGCTGCATCGAGTACAGCAGGTCCATGGCGCAGTGCTTGATGCCGTCCTCGTTGCCCGTGACGATCACCCCGCCGACCTTGCCGTAGAAGACGTACTGGCCGCGGTCGTTCCGCTCGCCGCTCATCGCGTAGAGGCGTTCGACGAGCCGCTTCGTGACCGACGAGTTGTCGCCCAGCCAGATCGGCCCGCCGATGACGAGGATGTCGGCGTCGCGGATGCTCGGCCAGATCTCGTCGGGCCAGGCGTCGGTCGACCAGCCGTGCTCGCGCATGTCGGGGTACACGCCGGTCGCGACGTCGTGGTCGACGAATCGGAACGCCTCCACGGCGACGCCGTGCTGACGCATGAGGGCCATGCTCGCGTCCATGAGGCCCTGCGTGTTGCTCACGGCCGGTGAACGCTTGAGCGTGCAGTTCACGAAGGCGGCCCTGAGGTCGCTGAAGTCCGCTGCTGTTGCCATGCGGCCGACGCTACGCCCGCGCGTCCCGAGGTCGCGCGTCCTTGACGGCGCCCCGGACGCGCGGTACCGCGGCGCCGCGTCCGACGACTCAGCCCCGCACTGGGAGCCCCGCACCGCTCAGTACCGGAGCAGGCTGGAGACCTCGAACCGGTCGCGGAGCCGGGCGCGGCCGCCGAGGGCGGGCAGCTCGATCGCGACCGAGACGCCGGCGACGAGCCATCCGGCCCGTTCGATCAGCGCCGCCGCGGCCTCGACCGTGCCGCCGGTCGCGAGCACGTCGTCGATGATCAGCACGCGGGATCCCGGCGGCAGCTCGCCCTCGTGCACCTCGAACGCGGCCGTGCCGTACTCGAGGTCGTACTCCTCGCGGAGCACCGCGCGCGGCAGCTTGCCCGCCTTGCGGATGGGGAGCACGCCCGCACCGCAGAGCGCCGACGCGGCGCCGGCGAGGAGGAACCCGCGCGCCTCGAGCCCGGCGAGGTGGTCGAAGCGGCCGGCGAAGGGCGCGGTCAGCGCCTCGGACAGGGCGTGGAAGGCGGGCCCGTCGGCGAAGACCGGCGTCAGGTCGCGGAACACGACGCCGGGCTCCGGGAAGTCGGGGATCGTCGCGAGCTTCGACTCCACCAGGTCGCGGACCTGCGCTTCGTTCACCGGATCACCCTACTCCCGGGTCGCTTCCATCCTTTCGTTCGATGCGGTCGGTCGCGCGCGCTTGAGAGGATGGCTCGGTGAGTTCCCCCGACCCGAATCCCTCGACCACCACGACCTCCGATCCGCTCCGGCTTCCGCCGGTCACGACGCCCGTGACCTCGGTCGCCCCCGGCCTCACGCCGAAGCGGCTGTTCCGCCTCCTCGCGGTCGCCGAGGCGATCACGTGGACGATCCTCATCACCGCGCTCATCATGCGGGCGACGCTCGGCCTCGACTGGGCCGTGCTGGTCGGCGGCTCCGTCCACGGCTTCGTGTTCCTCGCGTACGCGTTCACGGCGGCGCTCGTCGGCGTGAACCAGCGGTGGCCGCTCGGGCTCATCGTGCTGGGCGTCGTGTTCGCGATCGTCCCCTACGCGACGATCCCGTTCGAGGTGTGGCTGCTGCGACGCGGACGCCTCGACGGTCCGTGGCGTCGCGAGGCGACCGACCACCCCGCCGACGCGAACGTCGTCAACCGGATGCTGCGCTGGTTCCTCGCACGCCCGCTGCTGCTGACCGTGGCCGCCGTGCTCGGCATCGCGGCGGTCTTCACGATCCTGCTGCTGATCGGCCCGCCCGGCGGCCGCGACTGACCACTCGCCACGACCGGCACGACGAAGGGCGGGGCGGATGCCGGGCGCTTTCTGCCGGTCGTTGCAACACCTTGCCTGTTAGGTGCTCGTTAG
>NZ_WODA01000021.1 GCF_009729855.1 Agromyces luteolus
CAACTCCCCGAAATCCGAGGTGTTGCAGCGATCGTTAGAAGGGGCACCACGTGGCATCCGCCCTTCGCGTCGTCGGGCCCGTCGCGCGAGTTCGCAGGGCGCGGTGGCTCATGGCCCCCGCTGGACGGGCATCGCCCGTGTCATCCTGCGAATCCGTCGGGAGGCGCCCGCCAACGCCCGCCCGAGCGCTTGGGGCCTGCCGGTTCCGGGCGGTCGCGCGGCCCGGCCGATCGCGCGTTCGACCGCGTGCCAGACTTGCCGGGTGCCCGCCAGTCGTCCGCTCGTCCACACGCTCGAAGGCCGCCACGTCGCGCTGACGCCGCTCGGCGAGGGCGACTTCCCCGAACTCCGCGCCGCGATCGGGCGACCCGAGGTGTTCGCCGGCGGGTTCAGCGGCGGCCCGTCCGGCCTGCCGGCCGACGACGCGGCGTTCGAGGCGTTCGCCCGCGCGTCGTACACGCCCGCCGCCGACGCGATCCCGTTCGCGGTGCGCCTCCGCGGCGGACCCGACGACGGCGCGCTCGTCGGTGCATCCAAGCTCGGCGACCTCGACCTCCCGAACGAGTCCGCCCACATCGGCTGGACCGGCTTCGACCCGCGGGTCTGGGGCACGGCCGTGAACCCCGAGGTGAAGCTGCTCATGCTCGGCCTCGCGTTCGACCACGGCTTCGGCCGGGTGAAGCTGCAGGCGGATGCCGTCAACGCGCGCTCGCGCTCGGCGATCGCGAAGCTCGGCGCGACGTTCGAGGGCATCCACCGTCGCGCGATGCGCCGGCCCGACGGCACCTGGCGCGACACCGCGGTCTACGCGATCGTCGTCGACGAGTGGCCCGCGGTGCGGGCCGGGCTCGAGGCGCGGCTCGCGGCCTGGGGCGACCGGCCGGTGACGCTGGGCGAGGTTCTCGGCGCAGAGGGAGGCGAGGCGTAGTCCCGCCGCTGCCCGAGTCGCCGACGCCGTGTCCCCAGAACGGGGGAAATGCTCCGCAATCGTCTTGCCGCGGTCCATCGCCGCGAGTAGGCAGTGCGTGTCAGGGGGGACTCTCTGGCATCGGACACGGGGGAGTGGGCGCTCGGGGGAACGCCCGCGGTGCGGATGCCGGTGGCATCGGCGCGCCCGTTCGAGGTCGAAAGGCACGAACATGCAACGAACCAGAACGACGATCGTCGCGGTCGCCGGACTCTCGGTCGCCGCCCTCATCGGCGGTGCGACTCCCGCGGTCGCGATCGGCGCGACCGCGTACATCAACCCCGTCGATCCGGCGGCGCTCGCGCAGACGCTCGTCGGCCCCGGGGTGGCGATCTCGAACGTGACCTACGTCGGCGATCCGGTCAGCGCCGGGTCGTTCAGCGGCGGCGCGGCATCGGTCGGCTTCGACGCCGGGGTGACGCTCGGCAGCGGCGACATCGCCGACACGGTCGGGCCGACGAACGACGCGCCGGGCACCGAGACCCTGGTCGGCACGGGCGGAGACGCCGATCTCACGGCGCTCGCCGGGTTCCCGACGTACGACGCCGCCGTCATGGAGTTCGACTTCACCGTGCCGGCCGGCGCGACCACGATCTACTTCCGGTACACGTTCGGCTCCGAGGAGTACAACGAGTTCGTGAACACGGAGTTCAACGACACGTTCGCCTTCTACGTGAACGGCGTGAACTGCGCGGTCGTGCCCGATCCTGCGATCCCCGGCGGCACGCTGCCGGTGACGGTGAACTCGGTCAACAACGGCAACCCGGGCGGCGATCCGACGCCGACGAACCCCGCGCTGTACCGCGACAACACCGCGACCCCGAACCCGTTCCCCACCGAACTCGACGGCCTCACGATCCCGCTCACGTGCATGGCCCCGGTCGACCCGAACATCACCAACCACATGAAGCTCGCGATCGCCGACGCCAGTGACCTGCGCCTCGACAGCGCGGTCTTCATCGAGGCGGGTTCGCTCTCGATCACCCCGCCGGCCGGCAGCGGCAAGGTCACGGGCGGCGGGCGCCTCGACCTCGCCGACGGCGCGGTGACGTTCGGCACCACGGTGATCCGCGACGAGCAGGGCCTGCGCGGCAACCTGCAGGTCAACGACCACCGCACGGGCGACAAGTTCCACGGCTCCGACGTGCTGGCGTTCTCGCAGAGCGGCAACGAGGCGACGTGGTCGGGTGACGGTCGCTTCAACGGCGAGGACGGCTACTCGTTCGAGGTGACGGTCGTCGACAACCGCAACGGCAACTCGGCCAAGAAGGGCGCACCCGACACGGTCTCGATCGTCATCACCGACGACACGGGGGCCGTCGTCTGGAGCCTCGACCCGGCGGTGCAGCTGCTGAAGGGGAACATCGTCGTCCACCAGTAGACGGGGGATGCCGGGCCCCGTCCGCCTCGCGCGGGCGGGGCCGCGGCATGCGTGCCCTTCGCGTCGCACGGGCGATGCGTTCGTGCAGGCGCTCAGCCCCGGTCGCGCTCCGGCAGGTGCAGCCGCGCGAGGAACGCGTCGGTGCCGCGCGGCATCCGTCGCCGGTCGGCCCTCGACACGAGCACGGTCACGAGGACCGCGATCGGCACCGTCCAGGCGGCCGGCTGCTCGATGAGCGGGCGGATGGCGGGCGCCGCCGCCGTGAGGAGGGCGCCGCCGAGGATCGCCGCCCCCGAGAGCGTCGCGCCGGTGGCCATGCCCGCGATGGCGCCGCGCGCGGTGAGCCCGCGCCACCAGATGCCGAGGATGAGCACCGGGCAGAGCGTCGACGCGGTGAACGCGAAGACGAGCCCGACGCTGCCCGCGAGCCCGGCCGGCTCGGTCGCGAACGCGACGACGAGCGGTACGGCCGTGGAGGCGAACGCCGCGATGCGGAAGCCGCGGACGCTGCCGCCGAGGAGGTCCTGCGAGATGACGCCCGCGACCGAGACGACGAGGCCCGACGAGGTCGACAGGAACGCGGCGAACGCGCCGCCGATCACGAGGGCGGTGAGCAGGTCGCCCCAGACGCCCGGCAGCAGCCGGTCGGGCAGCACGAGCACGAGCGCGTCGGCATCCCCGGGCGTCGCGAGGTCGGGGGCGAACGCCCGGCCGAGCAGCCCGAAGAGCGTCGGGAACGCGTAGAACACCGACAGCAGCACGAGCACGATGACGGTCGTACGTCGCGCGGCGGGCCCGTCGGGGTTGGTGTAGAACCGGACGAGCACGTGGGGGAGGCCGAGCGTGCCGAGGAGCAGCGCGACCATGAGCGACACGGTCCGGTACGCGTCGAGCGCTCCGGGGCCGTCGGACGCCGGGAACGCCTGGGCGGGCGCGAGCTCGGGCTCGACGGCGCCGGTCACGATGAGCAGCGCGATGACGGGCACCGCGATCGCCGCGAGCTTCAGCCAGAACTGGAACGCCTGGACGAACGTGATCGAGCGCATGCCGCCCGCTGCGACGACGATGGCGACGAGCGCCGCGACGGCGACCGAGCCGACCCAGCTCGGCAGGCCGGTCGTGATCCGCACGGTGAGCGCGGCGCCCTGCAGCTGCGGCACGATGTAGAGCCATCCGATGACGACGACGAGCACGCTCGTGACGCGCCGCACCGCGAGCGATTCGAGCCGCGCCTCGGTGAAGTCGGGGATCGTGTAGGCGCCCGAGCGTCGCAGCGGCGCGGCGACGAAGAGCAGCAGCATGAGGTACCCGGCGGTGTAGCCGATCGGGAACCACATGCCGCCCGAGCCGGTGAGCAGGATCAGGCCCGCGATGCCGAGGAACGACGCCGCGGAGAGGTACTCGCCGCCGATGGCGGACGCGTTCCACCACGGCCGCACCGTGCGGCTCGCGACGTAGAAGTCGCTCGTCGTGCGCGAGATGCGCAGCCCGTAGAACCCGATGAGCACCGAGACGAGCGCGACCGCGACGATCGCCGCATAGCCGATCGCGGGGCTCACGCGTCCTCCGCGAGCGAGCGGTATCGGGCCTCGTTGCGCGACGCCGCGCGCACGTAGAGGGCGGCGACGGTGACGGCGAGCGGGTACACGCCGAAGCCGAGGAGCAGCCACGAGACGGGCACGCCCG
This sequence comes from Agromyces luteolus, assembly GCF_009729855.1. Taxonomy (GTDB): domain Bacteria; phylum Actinomycetota; class Actinomycetes; order Actinomycetales; family Microbacteriaceae; genus Agromyces; species Agromyces luteolus. The sequence goes on from NZ_WODA01000021.1 coordinate 4,035, forward strand.
CGACGAGCACGTCGTCGAGCGCCGGCGCGAACACCACGACGCCGACGAAGACGACGGTCGCGACCACGAACCCGCTCGCGCAGATCAGCGCGAGGCGCAGCTGCGACCGGATCAGCGAGCGCACGTAGACCGACTGGATGTCGGTCGGTCCCGTGTCGGTCCCGGGCCCGCGCAGGCGCGCGACCGGGCGGCGATCGGATGTCGCGGCGGGGCCGTTCCGCGGCGCGGTGATGCGGACGCGGGGAGGTGGGGGCGAGGGCGCGGGGTCGTCGGCGGAGGGGGGTCTCGATACGGGCGCTTCGCGTCCTACTCGACCACCGGGGGGTAGCGGCGCGGGGTCGCGCGGGTCGTCGCTCACGGCCGCGCCCGCGGCGTTGCCGCCTCGAGCCGCTCGCGGAGGCCGGGCAGCAGCCGGCGGCTCACCGGCAGCTCGGCCTGCCCGACCACGATCGTCGGGCGGTCGCCGCCCAGCCGGACCCGCGTGACGTGGGGGAGCGCGACGAGGTACGACCGGTGCACGCGCACGAAGCCGGCCTCCGCCCACTGGCGCTCGAGGTCGGACATCGGCACGCGCACGAGGTAGCTCGCCTCGTCGGTGTGCAGGCGTGCGTAGTCGCCCTGCGCCTGCACGTAGCGCACGTCGTCGCGGCGGATCATGCGGGTCGTGCCGCCGAGCGTGACGGCGATCATCTCGGGGCGCGCGGCCGCGGCATCCGTCGCCGGCCCCTGGCCCATCGACTCGACGACGCGCGTGACCGACCGGTGCAGCCGCTCGGTGCGCACGGGCTTCAGCAGGTAGTCGACCGCGGCGAGGTCGAACGCCTCGAGCGCGCCCTCCTCGTCGGCCGTCACGAAGACGAACGCCGGCTTGTGCTCGAAGCGCTGCAGCGCGCGGGCGAGGTCGAAGCCCGACAGGCCGGGCATGTGGATGTCGAGGAAGGCGGCGTCGACGGGCTCGCGCGTGAGGATCCTGATCGCCTCGGCGCCCGACGTCGCGCGGTGGATCGTGCCGATCCGCGGGTCCTGGCCGAGGAGGAACGCGAGCTCGTCCACCGCGGGCTGCTCGTCGTCGGCGATGAGGACCGAGATCACGGCACCAGTCTCCCATCCGGCTCGGCGGGCCGGCCCGCGCGGGCGTCGACGGATGCCGCGGAGCGGCCGGGCTGCGACTTCGGCACGCTCATCCGCACGAGCGTGCCGGCACCGACGTTCGTCTCCACGACGAGCCCATGCTCGTCGCCGTACACCTGACGGAGCCGCGCGTCGACGTTGCGGAGGCCCACGTGCTCGCCCGGCGTGCCCCCGGCGAGCACCTGCGCGGCGACCTCCGGGTCGATGCCGACGCCGTCGTCCTCGACCGTGATCTCGGCGAACGCGCCGCGGTCCTCCGCGATGATCGTGATGCGCCCGCCGCCCTCCTTCGCCTCGAGGCCGTGCCGCACGGCGTTCTCGACGAGGGGCTGGATCGACAGGAACGGGATGACGGTCGAGAGCACCTCGGGCGCGACCTGCAGCGTCACCCGCAGGCGGTCGCCGAAGCGCGCCCGCTCGAGCTTCAGGTAGGAGTCGATCGAGCGGAGCTCCTCGGCGACGGTCGTGAAGTCGCCGTGGCGGCGGAACGAGTAGCGCGTGAAGTCGGCGAACTCGAGCACGAGCTCGCGCGCCTTCGCGGGGTCGGTGTTGATGAACGACGCGATCGCGTTCAGCGAGTTGTAGATGAAGTGCGGGCTGATCTGCGCGCGCAGCGCGCGCACCTCGAGCTCGGCGAGCGCCGCCCGCGAGGCGTCGAGCTCGCCGAGCTCGACCTGCGCGGCGACCCACTCGGCGACCTCGCCCGTCGCCCGTACGAGCCCGGCGCGCACACGGCCGGCGAAGGCGACGACGGCACCGACCGCGACGCCGTCGGCGAGGATCGGCGCGGCCGCGGCATCCGTCTCGCCCGACGGGGTCGGCACGCGTCGCTCGACCTGCGGCCGGCCCGTCTCGACCGCCTCGTCGGCGAGCCGCTCCGCGGCGGAGACGAGCGTCTCGTCGCCGTCGACCGCGACCGGCCCGCCCGTCATCACGAGCGCGACCGTGTCGGCGCCGAGCATCGACCGGAGGTGCCGCGCTGCGCGCACGGCATCCGCCTCGGTCATGTCGCCGCGCAGGTGCTTCGCGGCCCGCGAGGCCAGGTGGAGGGTCTCGTAGGTGGCCCGTTCGGCGTCGGTGCCGAGCTCCTTCGACTGCACCGCGAGCCGCCGGAGCAGCACCACGACGCCCACGGCGAGCGCGCCCGCGACGACGCCGGCAGCGGCGGCGAGCAGCATCGACTCGGGCATGCGTCCGACTGTAGCCGTCGTTCGTCGTCGCCTCGCGCCGTTCGTCGCACGGTCGGCGCCGTTCACCGACGACGAGCGGTCGGGCCCCCCGGCGCGGCATCCGCAGGTTCAGCATGGACGCATCGCGACCGCAGCGGCGCGGGGCCAGCCCCGGCCGCACCCCCCTCGAAGGAGAGACGCCATGGGCAACGAGGCCCTGAGAGCGGATGTCGACCTGAGCCACGTCGACTACCCCGCCGTGCAGCAATCACCGGAGTTCCAGGAGCTCCGCAGGACCCACCGCAGTTTCGTGTTCCCCGTCCTCACGGCGTGCCTCGTCTGGTACTTCGCCTACGTGCTGCTCGCCGTCTACGCGGTCGACTTCATGTCGACCCGGGTGTTCGGCAGCGTGAACGTGGCGATGCTCCTCGGGCTCGCACAGGTGGTCACCACCTTCGCCGTGACGATGTGGTACGTCCACTACGCCAACAAGCAGCTCGACCCGCGCTCGGAGAAGATCCGCACCGAGATCGAGTCCGGCGACTTCGAGACCGAGGGGGCGGTGCGCTGATGTTCGCGTTCGAAGCGGCGACGAGCTCGCCCGGCAACCCCTGGCTCAACATCGCCATCTTCGGCGCGTTCGTCGCGGTGACGATGGTCATCGTGTTCCGCGCCAGCCGGAACAACAAGACCGCGGCCGACTACTACGCGGCCGGGCGCTCGTTCACGGGCGGCCAGAACGGCTCGGCCATCGCGGGCGACTACCTCTCGGCGGCGTCGTTCCTCGGCATCGTCGGCGCGATCGCCCTGAACGGCTACGACGGGTTCCTGTACTCGATCGGCTTCCTCGTGGCCTGGCTCGTGGCGCTCCTGCTCGTCGCGGAGCTCCTCCGGAACACGGGCAAGTTCACGATGGCCGACGTGCTCTCGTTCCGCCTCAAGCAGCGGCCCGTCCGCATCGCGGCGGCGACGACGACCCTCGTGGTGTGCTTCTTCTACCTGCTCGCGCAGATGGCCGGGGCCGGCGGCCTCGTGTCGCTGCTGCTCGGCGTCGGCGACCAGGTCGGCCAGGCGGTCGTCATCACCGTGGTCGGCGCGCTCATGATCCTCTACGTGCTCGTCGGCGGCATGAAGGGCACCACCTGGGTGCAGATCATCAAGGCCGTGCTGCTCATCGCGGGCGCCGGCGTGATGACGATCTGGGTGCTCGCGCTCAACGGCTTCGACTTCTCGGCGCTGCTCGACAAGGCCGTCGCCGTGGCCGAGAACCCGGCGATCCTCGACCCGGGCCTGAAGTACGGCGTCTCCGAGGTCAGCAAGATCGACTTCGTCTCGCTCGGCCTCGCGCTCGTGCTCGGCACCGCGGCCCTCCCGCACGTGCTCATGCGCTTCTACACGGTCCCGACCGCGAAGGAGGCCCGCAAGTCGGTCGTCTGGGCGATCTGGCTGATCGGCATCTTCTACGTGTTCACGCTGGTGCTCGGCTACGGTGCGGCGGCCCTCGTCGGTCCCGCGGTCATCGCGGCCGCGCCCGGCGGCCCGAACTCGGCGGCGCCGCTGCTGGCGTTCTCGCTCGGCGGCCCGGTGCTGCTCGGCCTGATCTCGGCGATCGCGTTCGCCACGATCCTCGCGGTCGTGGCCGGCCTCACGATCACCGCGGCGGCGTCGTTCGCGCACGACATCTACGCGTCGGTCGTGAAGAAGGGCAAGCCCGAGCCGGGCGCCGAGGTCAAGGTGGCGCGGCGTACCGTCGTCATCATCGGCGTCGTCGCGATCATCGGCGGCATCGGGGCGAACGGTCAGAACGTCGCGTTCCTCGTGGCGCTCGCGTTCGCGGTGGCCGCGTCCGCGAACCTGCCGACGATCGTCTACTCGCTGTTCTGGAAGGGCTTCACGACCAAGGGCGCCCTCTGGAGCATGTACGGCGGCCTGATCTCGGCGATCGTGCTCATCATCTTCTCGCCGGTGGTCTCGGGCTCCGAGACGTCGATGCTGAAGACCGAGGCGATCGACTTCGCGATCTTCCCGCTGTCGAACCCGGGCATCGTCTCGATCCCGCTCGCCTTCCTCCTCGGATGGATCGTGAGCAAGCTCGACAAGACGGTCGAGAGCCCCGAGAAGCAGGCCGAGATGGAGGTCCGCTCGCTCACCGGCCTCGGCGCCGAGAAGGCGGTGAGCCACTAGAGACTCCGGCGGCCGCTCCGGGATGGGGTAGCGGGCGGCCGCCGGACACGACTGCGACGGGGTGGGACCGCCTGCCCACGACCTCGTCGCCGGCACGACGGGGGCGGATGCCTCGGGCCCAGGGCCCGGCATCCGCCCCCGTTGCGCTGCGCGCAGGAACGCCACGGTCGAGATGGTCTCTCCGCCAGAGGAGGGAGAAAGGTATTCCGGGGATACCTTTCTCCCTCATCCGAGGGTGAGGGCATGGCCGAGCTCGGCCCCGGGCCGCGGGTGACCGCGCCGAGCAGCGGTGGTGGTGAGACGCCCATGGGCGGATGCCGCGGCGCTCGGCACGTGGCATCCGGGCCGGAGGCCGATGACGCACGAAGCGCTCGGTCTCCACGGTTCCCCCGACTACCGTGACGCGCGCCGGAGCCGCGCGATCCCCACGCCGAGGAGGACGAGGCCGACGATCGCGACGATCGGCCCGACGACCGCCCAGATGGCGACCCCGCTCATCACGGAGCCGGGAAGCGCGCCGAGCCCCTGCAGGGTTCACACCGCACCGATCAGGATGAGCAGGGCGCCGAGGATGATCATGAGCCGGTTCATCGCGAGTCCCCTTCCCGGTCTCGATACGGGCGCGGGCGCCCTGCTCGACCACCGATGACTACATGTTGATCATGTGCCCCGTCAGCCCGTGGAACGCCTCCTGCAGCGCCTCCGACAGCGTCGGGTGGGTGTGCACGTTGCGGGCGAGCTCGAGTGCGCCGAGGTCCCACTTCTGCGCGAGGGTGAGCTCGGGGAGGAGCTCCGAGGCGTCGGGGCCGATGAGGTGGCCGCCGAGGAGTTCGTAGTGGGTCTTGTCGGCGACGAGCTTCACGAAGCCGACGGGGTCGCCGAGGCCGTTCGCCTTGCCGTTCGCGGTGAACGGGAACTTCGCGACGACCACGTCGTGGCCCTCGTCGCGCGCCTGCTGCTCGGTGAGCCCGAACGACGCGACCTGCGGCGAGCAGAACGTCGCGCGCGGCATCATCCGGTAGTCGCCGAGCTCCATGGTCTCGGCGTCGGCGATGGTCTCGGCCGCGACGACGCCCTGCGCCTCGGCGACGTGCGCGAGCATGAGCTTCGCGGTCGCGTCGCCGATCGCGTAGATGTGGGGCACGTTCGTACGCATGCGCTCGTCGATCGCGATGGCGCCGCGCTCGGTGAGCTGCACGCCCGCGGCGTCGAGGCCGAAGCCCTCGACGTTCGGCGCGAAGCCGACCGCCATGAGCACCTTGTCGACGACGAGCGAGCCGGGCTGGCCGTCGGCGCCCGTGTAGGTCACGGTGACCTGGCTGCCCTGGTCGGTGACGGTCTGGACCTTCGTGGAGGTGAGGATCGGGATGCCGAGGTTGCGGTACTGGCGGGTGATCTCCTTCGAGACCTCCGCGTCCTCGTTCGGCAGCGCGCGGTCGAGGAACTCGACGACCGTGACCTCGACGCCGTAGTTGCGCAGCACGTACGCGAACTCCATGCCGATGGCGCCCGCGCCGACGATGGCGATCGAGCGCGGCAGGTCGCGCGTGAGGATCTGCGTCTCGTACGTGACGACGTTGTCCGAGAGCTCGACCCCGGGGAGCAGGCGGACCTTCGATCCCGTGGCGATGATCGCGTGGTCGAAGGTCAGCGACTCGACCGTGCCGTCGCCCTTCGCGACGTCGATCGCGTTCGGGCCCGTGAACGAGCCGCGGCCGTCGAACTCGGTGATGCCGTTCTTCTTCATGAGGAAGTGCACGCCCTTGACGTGCTTCTCCGACACCTGGCGGCTGCGGTCGTATGCCGCGCCGAAGTCGAACTGCACATCGCCCGAGATGCCGAAGGTCGAGGCCTGCGCGTGGAAGATGTGGGCGAGTTCGGCGTTGCGCAGCAGCGCCTTCGAGGGGATGCAGCCGACGTTGAGGCAGACCCCGCCCCAGTACTTCTCCTCGATGACGGCGACCTTCCGGCCGAGCTGGGCGGCGCGGATGGCGGCCACGTAGCCGCCCGGACCCGCGCCCAGGACGATGACGTCGAAATGGCTGGTCATGGCGCCAAGCCTAGGCGGGGCGAGCGGGATCGGCACGGATCGGATGCGTGGGCGGACGTGCCCGATGGTGCGCGGGCCGGGCACCTGCCTGCCAACCTTCGGCGGGTTCCGGACATCGCATCCGGCAGCCCTCGTGGACGTGCGCCGCCGGTCGTACCGTGAACGGGTGAGCACGAGCACCACCACCGGCACCGCCTCCCGCACCCCGTCCACCACCGGCCGCGCACCGCGCGCGGGCGGCATCCGCACCTGGGCCCAGTTCCTCGCGGCCGGCCTCGTGTGGGGCGCGAGCTTCCTCTTCATGGCGGTCGCGCTCACCGGCATCTCGTTCACGCAGGTCGCGTGGACGCGCACGGTGCTCGGCGGCCTCACGCTCGGCCTCGTCGTGCTGGTCGCCCGGCCGCGCGTAGCGGGCGGGCCGGTGCTCCCGCGGCAGCCGGTGGTGTGGCTGCACTTCCTCGTGATCGGCGTGCTCGGCTGCGTCATCCCGTTCCTGCTCTTCTCGTGGGCGCAGCAGAGCGTGACCTCGAGCCTCGCGTCGATCCTCAACGCGACCACGCCGATCATGACGGCGATCATCGCGACGCTCGCGTTCCGCGTCGAGAAGCTCGACGCGTCGCGCTGGCTCGGCGTCCTCGTGGGCATCGCGGGCGTCGTCGTCATCATCGCGCCGTGGCGCACCGAGCTCGCGGGCAGCCTCGCGGGCCAGCTCGCATGCCTCGGTGCGACGGCCTGCTACGGCGTCATGTTCGGCTACACGCGCAAGTTCCTGAGCGGCCGGCCGATCGCGCAGACGACGTTCGCGTTCCTGCAGGTGGGCATGGGCGCCGCGGTGATGCTGCTCCTCACGCCGCTGCTCGCGGTCGGACCGGTGCGCCTCGACGCCGCGATCGTCGTGTGCCTCGCCATCCTCGGCATCCTGGGCACGGGGCTCGCCTACGTCTGGAACATCGGCGTCATCCGCGACTGGGGCCCGACGAACGCCTCGACCGTCACCTACGTCACGCCCGTCGTGGGCGTCGTGCTCGGCGTGCTGGTGCTCAGCGAGCCGCTGTCGTGGAACGAGCCCGTCGGCGCGCTCGTCGTCATGCTCGGCATCCTGCTGGCGCAGGGTCGGGTGCGGATGCCGCTCGCGCGACGTTCGGCGACGGCCGCCTGACGCGCGGCTCGCGTGCGGTCCCGTGGCGCGGGCCGCCGCGCCGGCGGGCCGCCGGCCCCTGTCCAGTCGGCGCCCGATGTGATGGGGTGAGCAGGTGACGAGCGCCTCGCAGCCCGCCCCCGATCCCGCCGTCGACGCGACCTCCTCCGCGGCGGACCTCGCCGCGGCCTTCCGCACGGTCGCGACGACGCCCGTCGCGATCGCCGAGGACGCGCTCGCGCGCATCGCGCGGCTCGAGCCGGTCGTGAACGCGTTCTCCGACCACGATCCCGACCAGGTGAGGGCGGATGCCGCGGCGAGCGCCGATCGCTTCCGGCGCGGGGCACCGCTCGGCGAGCTCGACGGCGTGCCGGTCACGGTCAAGGAGAACATGCTGCGCGCGGGCGTCCCGGCGCGGTCGGGCTCCGCGGCATCCGCCCCGGTCGTGCCCGAGGCCGACTCGCCGATCGTCGCCCGGCTCCGCGAGGCCGGTGCCGTCATCCTCGGCTCGACGACGATGCCCGACTGGGGCATGCTCTCGTCGGGCGTGTCGAGCCTGCACGGCATCACGCGGAGCCCGCTCGACCCGGCCCTCACGGTCGGCGGGTCGAGCGCGGGCGCGGGCGCCGCGGCCGCCGCGGGCCTCGGGCCGATCCACCTGGGCACCGACATCGGCGGGTCGGTTCGATTCCCCGCGGCGTGGCTCGGCCTCGTCGGCCTGAAGCCGAGTGCGGGACGCGTGCCGATCGACCCGCCGTACCTGGGGCGCGCCGCCGGGCCGATCGGGCGCCGGGTCGCCGACCTCGCCGCGGCGATGGCCGTCGTCACGCGACCCGACGTGCGCGACCACACGTCGCTGCCGTACGAGGAGCTCGACTGGACCGATCCCGGGCTCGAGGTGCGCGGACTCCGGATCGCCGTGCACGCCGACGCCGGGGCCGGACTGCCCGTCGACCCCGAGGTCGCCGCGGCGGTGCGGTCCGCGGCCGAGCGGTTCGCCGCGGCCGGCGCCGACGTCGTCGAGCTCGCGCCGTTCCTCGACGACGGACTCCTCGGGCAGGTCGACCTGTTCTGGCGCGTGCGGTTCCGGCGCACGTTCGACGAGCTCCCGCCGGAGGCGCGCGATCGGGTGCTGCCGTACATCGCACGGTGGGTCGCTCCCGGCGCCGGCGTGTCGGGGACCGACGTGCTCGCGGCCTACGACGACATCGGGGAGCTCCGGCACCGCACCGTCCTCGCCACGGCGCCCTTCGACGCGGTGCTCTCGCCCGTCGCGCCCATGGCCGCGTTCCCGGCCGAACGGCCGATGCCGTGGGGCGAGGAGGACCTCGGGATGGCGCACATCGCGTTCACGCTCCCCTACAACATGTCGGGCCAGCCCGCCGTCAGCATCAACGCCGGCCGGACGGCCGACGGGCGCGCGATCGCCCTGCAGGTCGTGGGCCCGCGCTTCGCGGACGTGCGGGTGCTCGCGCTCGCCGCGTGGTGGGAGCGCGAGCGGCCGGCGGATGCCGCGGTGCCTCCGGCACCCGTGGGGTCTTGACATCCGCGCCAGAACATGGTTGGTTAATTACTGAAGTAACTAACCAATGAACCGAAGCGAGGCGCCGTGGACGAATCCCGGCCGATCTTCCTGCAGGTCGCGGAGCAGATCGAGAACGACATCGTCGACGGCCACGTCGCCGAGGATGCCGCGATCCCGTCGATCAACGAGCTCGCCGCGTTCCACCGCATCAACCCCGCGACCGCGCTGAAGGGCGTGAACCGGCTCGTTGAACAGGGGCTCGTGGCCAAGCGCCGCGGCGTCGGCATGTTCGTCGTCCCGGGGGCCCGCGAACGGCTCATCGAACGTCGCCGCGCCGAGTTCGCGGCCGAGTACCTCCGACCGCTCATCGTCGAAGCCGCGAAGCTCGGCATCGGCGTCGACGAGCTCGCGGGCATGGTCCGCGAGGAAAGGATCCTGACATGACCACCACCGTCGTCCGTGCGCACGGGCTCACCAAGCGCTACGGATCGTTCACCGCGATCGACGGCATCGACCTCTCGATCGACGAGGGCCGCATCTACGGCCTGCTCGGCCGGAACGGCGCCGGCAAGACGACCGTGATGCAACTGCTCACCGGGCAGATCTTCCCGAACGGCGGCGAGCTCGAGGTGTTCGGCCGCCAGCCGGCCGAGCACGCCGACGTCCTCCGTCGCATGTGCTTCATCGCGGAGGCCCAGCGCTACCCCGAGGACTTCACGCCGGCGCACGTCTTCCGTTCCGCGCCGTGGTTCTTCGAGCACTGGGATGCGGAGTTCGCCGAGCGGCTGGTCGCCGACTTCCGGCTGCCGCTGAAGCGCCGCATCAAGAAGCTCAGCCGCGGCCAGCTCTCGGCCGTCGGCGTGATCGTGGGCCTCGCGTCCCGCGCGCCGCTGACGTTCTTCGACGAGCCGTACCTCGGCCTCGACGCCGTCGCGCGCCACATCTTCTACGACCGGCTGCTCGAGGACTACGCGGCGCACCCGCGCACGGTGGTCCTCTCCACGCACCTGATCGACGAGGTCGCGAACCTCCTCGAGCACGTGATCCTCATCGACCAGGGGCGGATCCTGCTCGATCGCGACGCCGACGAGGTCCGCGGCAGCGCGACGACGGTGGCGGGCGCGCGCGCCACGGTCGATCAGTTCGTCGCCGACCGACCCGTGATCGGCCGTGAGGCCATCGGCGGCCTGGCATCCGTCACGATCGACGGACGCCTCGACCACGACGAGCGCGTCCGCGCGGCCGAACTCGGCCTCGAGCTCGCGCCCGTCTCGCTCCAGCAGCTCATCGTCCACCTGACCGGCGCCGAACTCGCCGAGTCGACCGAGAGGGAGGTCGCGGCATGACCGCCGTCACCACCGAGTCCGTGCGCGTCGCCGAGTCGTCGCGTCGAGCCCGGCCGCACGAGATCCTGCGCATCGTGCGCCTGCACACCGTCAACCCGGCCATCTTCTTCGGGGTGCCGTGGCTGATCCTCGCCGGCGCGTGGGCGGTCACGATGGTCATCGCGCTCATCATCCAGGCCGCGGCCGGACCGCTCGACCAGGCGGAGACGGGCTTCGAGTACAGCTGGGCCGTGCTCTCGCCGCAGTGGTACCTCATCGTCGTCGGCGTGCAGGCCGTGTCGTACACGTTCCCGTTCGCCCTCGGCTTCGGCGCCACGCGGCGCGACTACTGGCTCGGGACCGGGCTCATGTTCGTCATCGTCTCGGTGGTGAACGCCGCGGCGATCGCGACCCTCCTGCTCGTCGAACGGGCGACGAACGGTTGGGGGATCGGTGCCGGGATGTTCGACGCGCTCTGGTACGTGGGAGCCGACTGGGGCACCGCCTTCTACACGACGTTCGCGCTGCAGCTCCTCGTGCTGTTCATCGGGGCGGGCATCACGACGGTGTACATGCGCTGGCGCATGAGGGGCATGATGACCGTGCTGTTCGGCGGCGTCGCCCTGATCCTCGCGATCATCGCGTTCCTCACGTTCACCGAGACGTGGGAGCCGCTCGGCACCTGGCTCGCATCGATCGGGGTCGTCGGGGTGTTCACGCTCGTGCTCGCGAAGGCCCTGCTGTGGGCGGTCGCCGGCCTGCTGGTGATCCGGCGGGCCACGCCGCGATAGGGGGTCGCGGCGTCCGAGGGGCGCGGCGAGGGCGCGGCATCCGAATCGGATGTCGCGCCCTTCGTCATCGCACCGCCGGATCGGAATACCCACAAGGGGTATAGTGTTCGACTTGGAAGAGGTACCCCATCGGGGTATCCTCGAACTCGATCCGATCCAGATGAGGAGAACTCCATGACCGAGCGCGAGTACCAGGTCACCGGCATGACGTGCGGGCACTGCGAGCTGTCGGTGCGCGAAGAGGTCGAGCAGGTGTCGGGCGTGACCGGCATCCGGGTCTCGGCCGCCGCCGGCACGCTGACCCTCTCGGCTCCGGCCGAGCTCGACGACGCCGGCGTGATCGCCGCCGTCGAGGAGGCCGGCTACTCCGCCGTGCGCGTCTGACGGCGATGACGGACCTCGCGACCGGATCCGCCGACCAGCGGATCGTCGAGCTCGAGATCGGCGGCATGACCTGCGCCTCCTGCGCGATGCGCATCGAGAAGAAGCTCAACCGCCTCGACGGCGTCACGGCGGCCGTGAACTACGCGACCGAGAAGGCGCGCGTGTCGGCGCCCGGGAGCGTCGACGCGGCCGAGCTCATCGCGACGGTCGAGGCGGCGGGCTACCGCGCCGAGCTTCCGCCGCCTCCGGCTCCGGCCGGCGAGACCGGCGACGCCGGTGGCCAGGGTGCCGCCTCCGCCCCCGCCTCCGCGACCGCCGAGACACGCGCCGACGCCGAGCTCCGCTCGCTGCGCACGCGCCTCGTCGCCTCCGTCGTGCTCTCGGTGCCCGTGATCCTCCTCGCGATGGTGCCCGCACTGCAGTTCACGTACTGGCAGTGGGCGTCGCTCGCGCTCGCCGCGCCGGTCGTGACGTGGGCCGCCTGGCCGTTCCACCGCGCGGCGCTCGTCAACCTGCGGCACGGCGCCGCGACCATGGACACCCTCGTCTCGCTCGGCGTCACGGCGGCGTTCGCCTGGTCGCTGTACGCCCTCTTCCTCGGCACCGCCGGCACTCCCGGCATGGTGCACGGCTTCGAGCTCACCGTCGCCCCGAGCGACGGCGCCTCGAACCTCTACCTCGAGGTCGCCGCGGGCGTGACGATGTTCGTGCTGCTCGGCCGCTACCTCGAGAAGCGGTCCAAGCGTGCTGCGGGCGCGGCGCTCCGGGCGCTGCTCGAGCTCGGTGCGAAGGACGTCGCGGTGCTCCGCGACGGCGTCGAGACCCGCATCCCGGTCGAGCGGCTCGCGGTCGGCGATGCGTTCGTCGTCCGGCCCGGCGAGAAGATCGCGACCGACGGCGTCGTCGTCGACGGTCGCAGCGCGGTCGACGCATCGTTGGTGACCGGCGAGTCGGTGCCGGCCGAAGTCGAGGTCGGCGACTCCGTCATCGGCGCCACCGTGAACGCGGGCGGACGCCTCGTGGTGCGCGCTACGCGCGTCGGCGCCGACACGCAGCTCGCGCAGATGGCGCGCCTCGTCGAGGACGCCCAGGCGGGCAAGGCCCAGGTGCAGCGGCTCGCCGACCGCGTCGCGGGCGTGTTCGTGCCGGTCGTGATCGCCATCGCGCTCGCGACGCTCGGCGTGTGGCTCGGCGCCGGGTTCCCAGCGGCCGCCGCGTTCACGGCGGCGGTCGCCGTGCTCATCATCGCGTGCCCGTGCGCGCTCGGCCTCGCGACCCCGACGGCGCTGCTCGTCGGCACCGGTCGCGGCGCCCAGCTCGGCGTGCTCATCAAGGGGCCGGAGGTCCTCGAGTCCACGCGCCGCGTCGACACCATCGTGCTCGACAAGACGGGCACCGTGACGAGCGGGCGGATGTCGCTCCCGAGCGTGCACGCGGCCGACGGCGTCGACGAGGCCGACCTGCTGCGCCTCGCGGGTGCGCTCGAGCACGCCTCCGAGCACCCGGTCGCGAAGGCGATCGCGGATGGCGCGGCCGCGCGGGTCGGCGACCTGCCGACGCCCGAGTCCTTCGAGAACGATCCCGGGCTCGGCGTGCACGGCGTGGTCGACGGGCACCTGGTGCTCGTCGGCCAGCCCGCGCTGCTCGCCGACTGGGCGATCGAGCCCGACGCGCGGGTCGCGGCATCCGTCGTCGCCGCCGAGGCGGAGGGCCGCACGGCGGTCGTCGTCGCCTGGGACGGCCGCGTGCGCGGCGCGCTCGCCGTCGCCGACGCCGTGAAGCCGACGAGCGCCGACGCGATCGCGCGACTGCGGCGGCTCGGGCTCGAGCCGATCCTGCTCACGGGCGACAACGCGACCGTGGCGCGGCGGGTCGCCGGCGAGGTCGGCATCGAGCGGGTCATCGCCGAGGTGCTGCCCGCCGACAAGGCCGCGGTGGTCGCCCGACTGCAGGGCGAGGGGCGCTCGGTCGCGATGGTGGGCGACGGCGTGAACGACGCGGCGGCGCTCGCGCAGGCCGACCTCGGCATCGCGATGGGCACGGGCAGCGACGTCGCGATCGAGGCCGCCGACCTCACGCTCGTGCGCGGCGACCTGCTCGCCGCGGTCGACGCGATCCGGCTGTCGCGCCGCACGCTCGGCATCATCCGCGGCAACCTGTTCTGGGCGTTCGCGTACAACGTGGCCGCGATCCCGCTCGCGGCGCTCGGGTTGCTGAACCCGATGCTCGCCGGCGCGGCCATGGCGTTCTCGAGCGTGTTCGTCGTCGGCAACAGCCTGCGACTGCGCGCGTTCCGATCGGCGGTCCCGACCGCCTAGGGTCGAAGCATGACCGCCGAGACTCCCGACCGCGCCGCCGACCCCAGCCCGAGCCCGGGCGACGGCGCGGTCGACGAACGCGACGCGGTGATCAGCATGCTGCTCGGCATCCGATCGAGCATCGACAACATCGACGCGGCGCTCATCCATCTGTTGGCGGAGCGGTTCAAGTTCACCCAGCAGGTCGGACGACTGAAGGCCGAGCACGGCCTTCCCCCGAGCGATCCCGACCGCGAGAAGCGGCAGATCGAGCGGCTCCGCTCGCTCGCGGAGGACGCGCACCTCGACCCCGCATTCGCCGAGAAGTGGTTCAACTTCGTGGTGGCCGAGGTGATCCGCCACCACGAGGAGATCGCCGACGGCTCCGGGTCGGACCGCGCGTGAGCTGGTACCCGACCCGGGTGCCGCCGCAGGCCGGGCGGCAGGTGCTCGTCACGGGCGCGAACGCCGGCCTCGGGTTCTTCACGTCCGCGCGGCTCGCGCGCGCGGGCGCGCACGTCACGCTGTCCGGCCGCAGCCCCGAGCGCCTCGCCGCGGCCGTCGCCGCGATCCGCACCCGGATGCCGCGGGCCTCGGTCGACACGCTCGTGATCGACACCGCCTCGCTCGAGTCGGTGCGCGCCGGCGCCGACCGGCTGCTCGACCGCGCGCCGCTCGACGCCGTCGTGCTGAACGCCGGCATGGTGCACACCCCGAGCGAGCGCCGCGAGTCGGTCGACGGCCACGAGCTCGTGCTCGCCACGAACGTCCTCGGCCACTTCGCGCTGCTCGCCGAGATCGTGCCCCACCTCGCGCGCGGCGCCCGGGTCGTGTCCGTCGGCAGCCTTTCGACCAGGCTGTCCACGTTCCGGGTCGACGACCTGCAACTGACCCGCACCTACGACTCCTGGCGCGCCTACGCGCAGTCGAAGATCGCCGCCACCTCGCTCGCGTTCGAGCTCGACCGGCGCCTGCGCCGTGCGGCGACGGATGCCGCGGAGGCGGTCGGCGCGGCATCCGTCACGCCCCGCGTGCACAGCATCGTCGCCCACCCGGGCTACTCGATCTCGGGCCGCACGCCGCGCGTGCCCGGCGTGAACCAGCCGCCGACCGCCGATCGGTTCGCCGACGCCCTGCAGGCGGCGTGGGCGCAGGGCAAGCACCGCGGCGCCGAGGCGATCGTGCACGGCGTCACCTCCGAGGAGGTCGAGGGCGGCCAGTTCTGGGGCCCGCAGTGGATGGTCAAGGGTGCTCCGCGGCTGGCGACGCCCACGCGCACGAGCCGCGATGCGCGCATCGGCGCCCGGGTGTGGGCGTTCGCCGAGGAGGCCGTCGGCCGCCGGTTCGACGTCGGGGCGCGCTCGTGATCCGCGGGATGGTCTCGCGCTGGTGGTCGCAGCCGGGCGTCCGGTTGCGGATCGCTCGAGTCGTCGTGGTGGTCGGGGTCGCGCTCGGCCTGTTCGGCGTCCTCAGCGGGCGCTACGGCTTCCTCTTCGCCGGGATCATCGTCGTCGGGCTCGGTGCGGGTCTCGGTCCGGCGCGCATCCGGAAGCGGCGCGAGTAGGTTCCGGGCAGCGCGAGCGCGTAGCGTGTCCGCATGATCAGCCGCGACCTCGCCCTGCAGTTGCGCGACGCCGGCCTGGTCTGGCATCCGGATTCCGGCGACCGGTTCCAGCTCGACCTGCCGAGCGACGTCGAGGCCGAGGTCGAGGCCGACACGTTCACGGTGAGCGAGATGACGATCGAGACGCGCCGCTACCCCACGGGCACCATCCTCGCCTTCAACGGGACGACCGAGTGGGCGCTCGATTCCGTCGCGCTCGCCGATGCGGTCTGGCTGCCTCGCGAGGACCAGCTGCGCGACCTGCTGCGCGCCACGTTCCGGAGCCTCCGCCGCCTGCCCGATGCGTTCGAGGTGGCGATCGAGGTCACGGGCGAGTCGCTCGCGTTCGAGCATCCCGACGCCGCTGAGGCGTACGGCATGGCGCTCCTGGCCCTCATCGAGCGCACGCGCTGACGCCGCGCACGCGCTGACGCCGCGCACGCGCTGACGCCGCGCACGCGTTGACGCCGCGCACGCGCTGACGCCGCGCACGCGTTGACGCCGCACGTGCGGACGGGGCGCGCTGCTCCCCGGCGGCGCGTCGTGATGACCGCGCGAGTGCCGGCCGGCCCAGATGCCCATCCGGGGCTGCGGCGATCGAGGTGCCGAGACGGTCTCGCGTTCGGAGCAGGGAGAAAGGTATCCCTGTTCCACCTTTCCCCCACCTCTCGCCGGGGAACCATCGTGCTGGCGGAGGGAGGTTCGACCGGCTCACGGTTCGGCGACACGCCCTCACGAGCGTGCGAGCGCGGTGCGTAGGCTCGATCCCGTGCACGACGAGGATGCTGACGGTCCGGCCACGGGCGACGGGTCGGGGCCGAGCTCAGCGGCAGCGGCAGCCGCGACCGCTCGGGCTCGCGCGGCCGTCGAGCTGGCCGCGCGGGCGCTCGCCGAGGCATCCGCTCGGACCGAGACGCTCGCCGAGTTCGTCCCCGGGCGCCGAGTGCTGGGGATGCCGCGCGCGCCGCGCATGCGGGTCGTCGGGCCGGTCTGGCGGCTCGGCGTGCTGCTGCTCGATGCCGATGGCCGGCTCTACTCGACGGGGCGGGTCGTCCGCGCCGAGAAGGCGGTCCGGCGGAGCGTGCTCGCCGAATCGGTCGCCGAGCAGCGGGCGTACCGTGCGGCCGCGATCCGCGGCGGCATCCCCGCGGGCGCGAGCGTCGTGTTCGACGCCGTGCCGCTGGAACTCGACGCCGATGCGCCCCTCCCCGGGTCGGGACCGCTCGTGCTCACCACGAGCATCGACGGTTCGGCGGCCGTCGGCGTGAGCTGGAACCCGACCTCACCCGACGCGGTGCTGCCGCTCGAGTCCTACCTCGCCGAGCGCGTCGACCTGCTCGCCCACCCGCCGCAGGGCGCGTGACCCGTTGCGGCGGGCCCGCCCTGGAGCGCCATCCCCCTCGCATGCATCGAGTTGCCACCTGCCGCGCGGCTCCCGCCTGGTTCACGCCCGCACGTGGCAACTCGGCGGGCGCGCCGGCCCCGGGGAGCGCGGATGGCGCGCACCGTCATGCCTGCAACGAGCGCCGCGCCGAACAGCGCGATGAGGCCGCCGACCACGATCTCCATCAGAACCCGAACGCGGTGACGGCGGGCAGGCCGCCGTCGCGCCAGCCCTCGAGCGCGAACCGCTCGTGATGCACGAGCCGCTCGGGCAGGTCGTCGAGCGCGAACCACTCGAGCGCGCTCGCCTTGTCGGGCTCCTGCAGCGAGGGGATGCCGCGCCAGGTGCGCGCCACGAAGAACACGTCGAGCCGCTGGTCAATCGGCAGTCCGGTCGGCGCCGTGCGGTGCATCGCCGTGATCCCCTCGAGGTCGGCCTCCGCGACGTCCACCCCGATCTCCTCGCGCGTCTCGCGCACCGCGCCGGCCATGAGCGTCTCACCCGGATCGACGTGGCCTGCGGCCGAGGCGGCCCACCACCCGTCGTAGTACCCGGTCCCTTCGCGACGTTGCAGCAGCACGCGATCGGACTCGACGAGGAAGACGTACGCGGCGGGGATGAGCGCGAACGTGCCGTGCGACGCGGCGTACTCGGCCGGGTAGGTCTGCCGTCCGTCGTCGGCCACGTCGGCCACGTCGGCCGCGTCGGCCGCGTCCGGCACGTCGCTCGCATCCGACTCGTCGGCCGCATCCGGCACGTCGGCCGTCCGGTCCGGCTCGAGGTACGAGGCCAGGTTCGCCAGCGACGAGGTGAGTCCCTCGGCGTGGTCGTGCGCGCGGATGCCCTCCGGGACGTCGCGCGCCTCGAACTCCACGAGCGTGCCCTCCGACGTGCTGCGCAGGCTCCAGGTCATCCGCATCGTGCCCCGGAAGGCCGGGTCGTCGGACTCGAAGTCCACGAGCTGCTCGATCAGTTCACCGGGAACGACGCGCGAGATCCGGACCTCCGAGACGTCGGAGTCCGCGTCGGTCTTGCCCGGTGCATCCGATGCGTCCTCGTAGGTCAGCACGAGGCGGTACGAGCCGCCGTCGCGCAGGTCGAAGCGCTCGAGGCGCCCGCGCATGCCGTGCGGCGGAAGCCAGCCGAGGATCGCGTCAGGGGTGGTGAGCGCGTCGAACACGGTCGCCCGGTCGGCATGGATCAACAGGCTCGCCAGGTCCGTCCTGCTCATGCGGCGACCCTACCGGGTGCCGTCGACGACCGGTTCTGCTAGTCTCACCGACCGTGTCATGCATGACGTTCGCGATCATCATCCGGCCCCGCACCGCCTGAGGCGGAGCGACCGGACCATCTGACCGCTGCTCCGCCTCGGCCCTCACCCAGGGCCGCGGTGCGGTTCGCCGTACCCGGCTGACGATTCCAGCCAGCGGAGCATCCCCTTGCGACCATCACGACACCATTCCTCCTCCTGCCCGAGCCACGGCGGCGCCCATGAGCTCGGCCAGAACTTCCTCGTCGACCGCCACGTCATCGACCGCATGACCGCGCTCGTCGCGACGACCCCCGGCCCGATCGTCGAGCTCGGCGCCGGCGGCGGCGCGCTCACCCGCGCACTCGCGCGCCTCGACCGACCGCTCACCGCGGTCGAACTCGACCCGCGTCGCGCCGCCGCCCTACGCCGCGAGCTGGGCGGCACGGCCACCGTCGTGCAGGCCGACGTGCTGCGCTGGCCGCTGCCACGTGAGCCGTTCGTGCTCGTCGGCAACGTCCCGTTCCACCTGACCACGGCGATCCTGCGGAGGATCCTCGACGCCGATCGCTGGCGGAGCGCCATCCTGCTCACCCAGTGGGAGGTGGCCCGCCGACGCTGTGGGGTGGGCGGCGCGAGCATGCTCACCGTGCAGTCGGCGCCGTGGTACCGGTTCACGCTCGACCGTCGGGTTCCGGCGCGGGCGTTCCGGCCGGTGCCGTCGGTGGACGGCGGGGTGTTCCGAATCGACCGGCGGCCCGAGCCGCTCGCGCGCACGCCCGAGCGCCGTGCCTACCGTGCGTGGGTCGGCGACGTGTTCCAGGGTCCGGGGCGCGGGCTCGTGCAGGTGCTCGGGCGCACGTCCCGGCCGATCACCGCCGG
This sequence comes from Agromyces luteolus, assembly GCF_009729855.1. GTDB lineage: Bacteria > Actinomycetota > Actinomycetes > Actinomycetales > Microbacteriaceae > Agromyces > Agromyces luteolus. Next base: position 23,147 of record NZ_WODA01000021.1, read on the forward strand.
CGCCGCCCGCCGGATGCTCCGCGACCGCGGCATCGCCGCGGACACGCCGCCGAGCCGGCTCACGACCGACGACTGGCTCGAACTGTGGGGCCTCGCCCGCGGCAGGGCCTGAACGCACGCGCCGGCCGAGACCTCGCGTGAGGTCGCGGCCGGCGCGGGACCGGATCGAGGCGTCGCCGTCAGTACCCGACGACCGGGCCGAACGCGTCGGCGAGCGGTGCACGGTTGACGCCCCGGAGCTCGTCGATCGACACCGTGAACGCGCCCTGGACCTCGAGCGAGCCCGACGCGGCATCCGTCACGCCGATGCGGCGCACCGGGTAGCCGCGACCCTCGCAGAGGCCGCGGAACTTCACGTCGTCCTCCCGCGGCACGGTCACGATCACGCGACCCGTCGACTCGGAGAAGAGCGCGGTCGCGAGGTCGATGCCGGCGTCCTCCATGACCTCGCCGAGGAAGACGCGGGCGCCCACGCCGAACCGGCCGACGCCCTCGGCGAGGGCGATCGCGAGGCCGCCGTCGGAGAGGTCGTGCGCCGAGTCGACGAGGCCCTCGAGCGCCGCGGCGCGCAGCAGCTCGGCGAGCTGCTTCTCACGGCCGAGGTCGACGAACGGCGGGATGCCGCCGAGGTGGTCGTGCACGACGCCCGCCCACGCGGAGCCGTCGAGCTCGGCGTACGTCTCGCCGAGCAGGTAGATGTTGTGGCCCTCGTCCTGCCAGCCCGACGGGATGCGGCGCGCGACGTCGTCGATCACGCCGAGCACCGCGACGACCGGCGTCGGGTGGATCGGCACGTCGCCGGTCTGGTTGTAGAAGCTGACGTTGCCGCCCGTGACGGGGATGCCCAGCTCGAGGCATCCGTCGGCGAGACCGGTGACCGCCTCGGCGAACTGCCACATGACCTCCGGATTCTCGGGGCTGCCGAAGTTGAGGCAGTCGGAGATGCCCATGGGGGTCGCGCCGGTCACGGCGACGTTGCGGTAGGCCTCGGCGAGCGCGAGCTGCGCGCCGCGGCGCGGGTCGAGCTGGCAGTAGCGGCCGTTCGCGTCGGTCGCGACCGAGACGCCGAGGCCCGACTCCTCGTCGACGCGGATCATGCCCGCGTCGTCCGGCGCCGCGAGCGCGGTGTTGCCGAGGACGTAGTGGTCGTACTGGTTGGTGATCCACGCGGCGTCCGCCTGGTTGGCCGAACCGACCAGCTGCAGGAACTGCGCGCGGAGCCCGTCGACGTCGTCGTCGGCCGGGCGCTCGAGCGCGGCGGCCGTGTCGGCCTGCAGCGCGTCGAGGTACGACGGGGTGGTCATCGGGCGCTCGTACACCGGGCCGTCGACCGCCACCGTGCGCGGGTCGACGTTCACGATCTCCTGGCCGCGCCACGTGATCGAGAGGCGGCCGGTGTCGGTGACCTCGCCGAGCACGCTCGTCTCGACGTCCCACTTCTCGACGACCTCCATGAAGCCGGCGAGCTTCTCGGGCTTCACGATCGCCATCATGCGCTCCTGGCTCTCGCTCATGAGGATCTCCTCGGGCGTGAGCGACGGGTCGCGCAGCAGCACGTCGTCGAGCACGATCGACATGCCGCCGTCGCCGTTCGCGGCGAGCTCGGAGGTGGCGCACGAGATGCCGGCCGCGCCCAGGTCCTGGATGCCCTCGACGAGGTCGCCCGCGAAGAGCTCGAGGCAGCACTCGATGAGCACCTTCTCGGCGAACGGGTCGCCGACCTGCACCGCCGGGCGCTTGGTCGGACCGCCCTCGGCGAACGTGTCGGACGCGAGGATCGACGTGCCGCCGATGCCGTCGCCGCCCGTGCGGGCACCGAAGAGCACGACCTTGTTGCCGACGCCCTTGGCGTTCGCGAGGTGCAGGTCCTCATGCCGCAGCACGCCCACGGCGAGCGCGTTCACGAGCGGGTTCTTCTGGTACACCGGGTCGAACCAGGTCTCGCCGCCGATGTTCGGCAGGCCGAGGCAGTTGCCGTAGAAGCTGATGCCGGCGACCACGCCGTGCACGACCCGGGCGGTGTCGGGGTCGTCGATGCGTCCGAAGCGCAGCGCGTCCATGACGGCGACCGGGCGCGCGCCCATCGAGATGATGTCGCGCACGATGCCGCCGACGCCGGTCGCGGCGCCCTGGAACGGCTCGATGAAGCTCGGGTGGTTGTGCGACTCGATCTTGAACGTGACCGCCCAGCCCTCGCCGATGTCGAGCACGCCGGCGTTCTCGCCGATGCCCACCATGAGGTGCTGCTTCATCTCGGGCGTGACCTTCTTGCCGAACTGGCGCAGGTGCACCTTGCTCGACTTGTACGAGGCGTGCTCGCTCCACATGACCGAGTACATGGCGAGCTCGGCACTCGTCGGGCGCCGGCCGAGGATGTTGCGGATGCGCTCGTACTCGTCGGGCTTCACGCCGAGCGTTGCGTACGGCTGCTCCTTCTCGGGGGTCGCCTTCGCGACCTCGACGGTGTCGAGCTGCGCGGTGCGCGGCGCCTCGATGATCTCGGCCGCGGCCGGGTCGCCCGGCTCCGCGGTCGTGCTGGCAGCGGTGGGCGAGGTCTCAGTGGTCACGGGTGGCGAGCTCCAGAGAGTGGCGGCGAGCGGATGCCGCGGGGCGGATGCCGGACCCCGCAAGTCTACCGGCCGTGCTCACGTGAGCAGGGCGTGGCCGGTGCAGGCGCGTTGAAGTGCCGTTTCTGCGGTGGAGCGCGGGTTCATGCGGCCCGCCACCGCAGAAACGGCACTCCGACGGGGCGCGGCGTCGGGCCGGGGAAATCAATCGGCGCGGGAGAACGCGGCGGCGCGCTCGACCTGTTCGCGCGTGAGCGCGACGCCCGTGTAGCGCTCGAACTGCCGGGCGGCCTGCAGTGCGACGACCTCGGCGCCCGTGATCACGGGGGTGCCCGCGGAGCGGGCGGCCGCGATGAGCGGCGTCTCGGCGGGGAACGCCACGACGTCGAAGACCGTCGAGGCGCGCTCGATGAACGCTTCGTCGAACGCCAGCGCAGCGGCATCCGCCCCCTGCATGCCGAGCGGCGTGACGTTCACGATGACGTCGAAGGATGCCTCGGGCTCGTCGCCGACCCAGGCGTAGCCGTACTTCGCCGCGAGCGCCGGTCCGGCCTCCGCATTGCGCGCGAGCACCGTGAGGTCGGCGAAGCCGGCCCCGCGGAACGCCGCGACGACGGCCTTCGCCATGCCGCCCGACCCGCGCACGACGACGCGCGCCCCGGGGTCGAGTCCGTGCTCGGCGATGAGCTGCGCGACCGCCTCGTAGTCGGTGTTGGATGCCGTGAGCCGGCCGTCGTCGTTCACGATCGTGTTCACCGACTCGATGGCCGCGGCCGAGTCCTCCATGACGTCGACGAGCGGGATCACCGCCTCCTTGAACGGCATCGAGACCGAGCAGCCGCGGAAGTCGAGCGCGCGCATGCCGCGGATCGCCCCCTCGAGGTCGTCGGTCGTGAAGGCCTTGTAGAGGAAGTTCAGTCCGAGCTCGTCGTAGAGGAAGTTGTGGAAGCGCGTGCCGAGGTTCGACGGGCGACCGGAGAGCGAGATGCAGACCTGCATGTCCTTGTTGAGGATCGGCATGCCGCCATTCTCCTCGCATCGCCCCGCACCGCGCCGCGCCCGTCGATCGGACGGGATTCGGCGGTGCCGGGGCTCCTGAGGCGCCGATCCTCGTCCGATCGGCGAGCGCGGCGGGAGGGAGGGCGTGTGCGGGCGGGCCTGAGCCCGGCGGGCGGCGCGCTGGAAGCCGCGCGGGGGAGGGTGTCGACACGAGCCACGGTGGATATGTTGTGGGAGCGCTCTCTTCGAGGATGCTCCGGCGAGCGGTTTCCGGCCCGCCGCGCCGCCGAACCGGACAACGGGGGCGTCGATCCCAGTATCCACAAGGGGCTTGCGAGATCCGCCGGGGCCTGCCTACCCTGTCGGGGACCACCTCGGTCGTTCCCTTCACACACTGCAATGGAGCACGAATGGACTCGAAGAAGAGAGCGCTCTCACGGCGAGCTGCTGCGACCTTGGCGGCTGCGGCCGTGGTCGTCGCGCCGCTCGCCGCAGCCGCCCCGGCCTCAGCGGCCGGCAGCATCTCCGTCCTCGCCGACTTCGAAGGCGGTGCACCGGACGGGTTCTTCTCCTACGGTGCGGCGGGCTTCGGCATCGTCGACGTCGCGGCCGGCTCGCCCGACGCGAAGCCCGGGCAGACCGACCCGACGAAGGTCGTCTCGTACGGCTGGGACGTCACCGCCCCCGGCTCGTTCGGCGGCGTCGGCCAGACGTTCGCCGGCGCCCGCGACGTCAGCGCCTTCGACGGCGTGACCCTCATGGTCGACGGCTCGGGCAACGGCGCCGTCTACCAGGTCGAGCTCTTCGACGGCGGACCGAACGCCGACGCCTCCGAGCGGTTCGACGTCGACGTCGTCGACGACACCGACGGATGGAAGGAGCTGCGACTGTCGTGGTCGGCCTTCACGCGCGCGACCGACTTCCAGCCGGGTGGCGCGCCCGACGACGGCCTCGGGCTCACGTCGCTCTGGGGGTACGCGATCCCCGCCGTGAACGGCGCCGACACGATCCGGGTCGACGACATCGCCGTCTACTCCGACTCGGACCTGACCCCGTCGGTCTCCTTCTCGACCGCCGCGGCATCGACGATCGAGGGCGACACGGTCGACGTCGAGGTGCGGCTCGACCTCGCCTCGGACTCGCCCGTGACCGTCGAGCTCGGCGCGGTCGACGGCACGGCGACGCTCGCCGACGGCGACTACGCCGACCCGGGCACGACCGTCGAGTTCGCGCCCGGCGAGACCAGCCGCATCATCCAGGTCGCCACGACCGGCGACGACGCCGACGAGGGCGACGAGACGTTCACGCTCGAGCTCGCCGCGCCGTCGGGCGCGCAGCTCGGCTCGGTCACCGCGCTCGAGGTCACGATCCTCGACGACGACGGCGAGGTCGTCGGGCCGCCGAGCGGCCGGACCGCGATCGTGGACGACCACGAGTCCCCGCTCGTCCGCGGCGACGCCGGCGGCATCCCCGTCGGCTGGTTCGAGGCCCAGGACCCGAGCAGCACCGTCGCGTTCGAGCGCACGGACGCCCCGCCGGCACCGGTCCCCGGAGCCCCGGAGGGCAACGACGTGCTGAGCGCTGACTTCGACGTGACGAGCTTCGGCGTCGTCGTGCGCAACTTCACGAACGACGCGGCCGATGCCTGGACGACCGAGGACTGGTCGACCTACGAGGGCATCGGGTTCTGGATGCACGGCAACGGCTCAGGCACCGACCTGTTCCTCGACCTGCTCGACAACCGCAACCCGGGCTCGACGACCGACGACGCCGAGCGCTTCGTCGTCTCGTTCTCCGACGACTGGCGCGGATGGCGCTTCCTCACGTTCGACTTCGACGAGTTCTCGCGCAAGAACATCGGCAACGGCGCCCCGAACGACGGGCTGACCCTCACCGACATGCACGGGTACGCGTTCGGATCGCTCCGCACGACGACGCCGCAGACCTTCCTCTACGACGACGTGCTCGTCTACGGCCAGGCCGAGCCGCCCGCGTTGGCGGTCGGGTTCGACCGGTCGGGCTACGAGGTCGCCGAGGGCGACACGGCGACCGGCGTCATCCGCCTGAACCGGGTGGCCGAGACGGACGTCATGGTCGACTGGTCCGCCGAGGCGACCGGCGCGCGCACCGCGACCGAGGACCTCTCGGCGACCCCCGATCGCGACTTCGCCCCCGCGAGCGGGTCGGTCGTCATCCCGGCGGGCGAGCGCGAGGCGACGATCGAGCTGCCGACCATCGAGGACGGCAAGCACGAGGTCGACGAGACGTTCATCGTCCGGCTCTCGAACCCGCAGGGCGCCGAGTTCGGCTTCGTGCGCACCGCCACCGTCAGCATCCAGGACGACGACCCGATCGACGCGACCCTCGTCGAGGACTTCGAGACGGCCCCGTGGCTGTACGACGTCACCGGCAACGCCGAGCTCACGACCCGCGAGATCGCGGCGGGCGACGCCGACGCCGTGCCCGGCCAGGGTGCCTACGAGGGCGTCGCCGACTTCACGCACCGCGGCACCGCGACGATGACGCGCGAGTTCGCCGGCGGCCAGGACTGGTCGGACGCCGACGGCATCAGCCTCATGGTGAACGGCACGGGCAAGCCCACGCGCATCACGGTCGGCATCCAGGACGACCCGGCGCCCGACGCCGGACCCGACACCTGGGAACTCGCGTGGACCGACGAGTTCGACGGCCCCGCGGGCGCGCCCGCGAACCCCGAGAACTGGACCTACGAGACCGGCGGCTGGGGCTGGGGCAACGACGAGCTGCAGTACTACACCGACAGCACCGACAACGCGGCGCTCGACGGCGACGGCAACCTCGTCATCACGGCCCGCGAGGTCGACGGCGAGGCGGCCGGGCTCGAGTGCTGGTACGGCCCGTGCGAGGTCACGTCGGCGCGCCTGATCACCGAGCAGAAGCAGGAGTTCGAGTACGGCCGCATCGAGTCGCGCGTGCAGCTGCCCGAGGGCACCGGCATCTGGCCGGCGGTCTGGTCGCTCGGCACCGACTTCCGCGAGGTCGGCTGGCCGCAGACGGGCGAGATCGACATCATGGAGTACGTCGGACGCCTGCCGAACGAGATCTTCGGCACCATCCACGGCCCCGGCTACTCGGGCGGCCAGTCGTACGGCGGCATCTACGACTTCGGTGCGCCCGTGCCCGACGGCTGGCACGAGTTCGCCGTCGAGTGGACGCCCGAGGAGATCACCTGGGAGGTCGACGGCATCGTCTTCCACCAGGCCGACCCGGCGGATGTCGCGCCGAACGAGTGGGTGTTCGACCACCCGTTCTCGCTCATCACCAACATCGCGGTGGGCGGCAACTTCGGCGGCACGCCCGGCGAGGACCTCGTGTTCCCGCAGTCGCTCACGGTCGACTACATCCGGGTGTACCAGGCGCCCGACACGGCCGAGCGGTTCGTCGCGAGCGTCGTCGACCGCACGGCCGGGTGGCACGAGGTGACCATCCCGTTCGACGCCTTCAAGCGGGCCGACGAGCAGCCGTCCGGCGCGCCGGACGACGGGCTCACGCTCACCGACGTGCAGGGCTACTCCCTCACGTTCGCGGGCAAGGGCACCCACTCGATCGACCGCGTGACGGTCGAGTGACCCCGACGCCGTAGCCGACGAACGAGGGCGGGGCGGATGCCGCGGTGCCCCTTCTAACGATCGCTGCAACACCTCGGATTTCGGGGAGTTGCAGCGATCGTGG
>NZ_WODA01000022.1 GCF_009729855.1 Agromyces luteolus
TTCCCCGACGCCCTCTCCGGCGCACCCGTCGCCGGCGCCACCGGCGGCCCCGTGCTCCTCACGTCCTCGACGGCGGTTCCCCGCGTCGTCATCGATGAACTCCTGCGACTCAAGCCCGGCAAGGTGATCCTGCTGGGCGGCTCGACCGCCCTCAGCGCGAGGGTCAACGACACGATCGAGGAGCTGAATTGAGGCTGCGTCGTCGTCTGCCCGGTGTGATCGCCGGACTCTGCATCTTCCTCTGCGGAGTCGGCTCGATGTCGCTCCCGGGCGCTGCCCTGGCCGAGGAGGCCTCGGACCCGTACACGGCCGTCATCTCGGGCGGGGTGACCTTCCCGGCCGGCGACCCGCCGATCGAGATGAACGTGACGCTGTACAAGGAGTCCGATGGTCGCCTCCTCTACCTGCGCAGCACACCGGCCCCCGACGGCCGATACCGGTTCGCCGGGTTGAGCGCGGGGACGTACGGGGTCAGGGTCGCCTGCGTGTCGCCGTGCGCTGCGCCGTACCTGACGGAGTGGTGGAACGACGGTCGCGATGAGAACACGGCCGACCGCATCGGACTCGCCGCAGCGGAAGCGCGCTCCGACATCGACCTGGCCGTTTCCACCGGATCGTCGGTCTCGGGAACGGTCACCGGATTCCACGATGTCCGTCTCCCCGGCGTCACGGTCGACCTCCGCCGGCTCACGTCCAGCGGCTACACCTCGGCCGCATCGACGCTGACGGACGCCGAGGGGGAGTATCGGTTCCACGGCCTCTGGGACGACGACTACACCCTGCGCTTCACACCCCCGATGCAGGATCCCCACCTGCTCCAATGGTGGGAGGGCTCACCCGGGACCACGCAGTCCAAGACGTTCGCGGTCCCCAAGGACACAGCGGTCGCGAACATGGACATCCGGCTCACCAAGGGCGCCAGCGTGTCCGGCACCGTCGTCGGTTCGGACGGTACGCCGGTCGACACCTACGTCGGACTCTTCACCACCGCATCGTGGTCGGAGCGGGTCGCCCAAGGGTGGACCGACGCGACCGGCCGCTTCCACCTCAGGGGCGTGCTCGCGGGTACCTACACGCTCGGATTCAACGGGCAGGTCAGGACCGGCCACCTGGGCGAGTTCTGGGACGACCGACCCGACGAGGTCGCAACGGTCTTCGCCGTCGCGGAGGGCGAAGACCTCACCGGCTTCGATGTCGAGCTCTCGACCGAGGCGGTGCCGGTCGAGCTGCCCCCGCTCCCGCGCGACGTGACGGTCGGTGACACCATCCGAGCAGACGCCTCATCCACCGCACCCGATGCACGGCTCGAGTACCAGTGGTACCGGAACGGGGGCGCGATACCCGGGGCGACGGCATCGCATCTCACCGTCGGCCCGGAGCTGGAAGGGAAGCGGCTCACGGTCCGGGTCGTGGCGAGCGCTCCCGGCTTCAGCCCCATCGCAGTGAGGTCGAGCGAGACGTTCGGCGTCAGACCGATGCCGCCGCCCACGCCGCCGTGGGGCGACGTGGTGCGCTGGTCCGGCGCCGACCGCTACGCCACGTCGGTCGAGGTTTCGAAGCGGATGTTCCCCGACGGCGCCGACGGGATCTACATCGCCAACGGGACGAACTTCCCTGACGCCCTCTCTGGGGCGGTCCTCACCGGCCAGCGAGGTGGACCCCTGCTGCTGACGCCGGCAACGGGACTTCCCCACGTGGTCATCGACGAGATCAAGCGCTTGCGGCCCACCAGCGTGGTCATCTTCGGCGGGACGAACGCGGTGAGCGCGAGGGTGGCGTCGCAACTCGAGGCGCTGACGAACTACCACGTTCCCGCCAGATTCGCAGGAGCAGACCGGTACGCGACATCCGTCGCCATCTCCCGCGCGGAGTTCGGGTCGGATCAGCGCGTCGTCTACATCGCGAACGGCGCCAACTTCCCCGACGCCCTCTCCGGCGCACCGGTCGCGGGTCACTTCTCCGAGGACGGTGGTCCGCTCCTGCTGTCCCCGGCCAACGCCATCCCGAAGGTGATCGCCGACGAACTCAAGCGCCTCCAGCCCCGGCGCATCGTGATCCTCGGCGGAACCGCTTCCATCAGCGAGGAGGTCGCCGTACAGCTCCAGTCGTACACGTCCGGGCAGGTCACGCGAGTGGCAGGTCCTGACCGGTACTCGACGTCAGCGGCGGTCTCCGAGGCGAACTTCGACCCCGAAGTGCCCGTCGCCTTCATCGCGAACGGCACGAAGTTCCCCGACGCGCTGTCCGGAGCACCGTCCGCGGCGATCCTGGGCGCTCCGGTCCTGCTGACCGCGACGGACTCCCTTCCGAACGCGGTCGTCGCCGAACTGAAGCGCCTGCGTCCGAAGGAGATCGTGATCTTGGGGGGAACGAGTTCGGTGAGCACCGCGGTGCGCGCTGCGCTCGAGGCACTCGGCTGAGTCGACGGGCCGGCGGTCCCTGCAACGGCGAACGGGCGCAGACCCTGCGGTCCGCGCCCGTTCGCTCACGTCGCGCGATGGCGCGGCGTCACTCCCACTCGATGGTCCCCGGCGGCTTCGACGTGACGTCGAGCACGACGCGGTTGACCTCGCGCACCTCGTTGGTGATGCGGTTGGAGATCTTGGCGAGCACGTCGTAGGGCAGGCGCGTCCAGTCGGCGGTCATCGCATCCTCCGAGGAGACGGGGCGCAGCACGATCGGGTGGCCATAGGTGCGGCCGTCGCCCTGCACGCCGACGGAGCGCACGTCGGCGAGGAGCACGACGGGGCACTGCCAGATCTGGTCGTCGAGGCCGGCCGCGGTGAGTTCTGCGCGCGCGATCGCGTCGGCCTCGCGCAGCACCTCGAGCCGGTCGGCCGTGACCTCGCCGACGATGCGGATGCCGAGGCCCGGGCCCGGGAACGGCTGGCGGCCGACGATGGCCTCGGGCAGCCCGAGCTCGCGGCCGATCGCACGGACCTCGTCCTTGAAGAGGGTGCGGAGCGGCTCGACGAGCTCGAACTGCAGGTCCTCCGGGAGGCCGCCGACGTTGTGGTGGCTCTTGATGTTCGCGGTGCCGGTGCCGCCGCCCGACTCGACGACGTCGGGGTAGAGCGTGCCCTGCACGAGGAACTTCACCTTCTCGCCCGACGCCTCGGCCTCGGCGATCAGGTCGAGCTCGGCCTGCTCGAAGGCGCGGATGAACTCGCGCCCGATGATCTTGCGCTTCTCCTCGGGGTCGGTGACCCCGGCGAGCGCGGCGAGGAAGGTGTCGGCCGCGTCGACGGTCACGAGCCGCACCCCGGTCGCGGCGACGTAGTCCTGCTGCACCTGCTCGCGCTCGCCCTTCCGGAGGAGCCCGTGGTCGACGAACACCGCGGTGAGCTGGTCGCCGACGGCCTCGTGCACGAGCGCGGTCGAGACGGCGGAGTCGACGCCGCCCGAGAGCGCGGAGATGACGCGCGCCGACCCGACCTGCGCGCGGATGCGCTCGACCTGCTCGGCGATGACGTTGTCGGGGTTCCAGTCGGCGGCGATGCCGGCGGCCCGGTGCAGGAAGTTCTCGATGACGGCCTGGCCGAAGGGCGAGTGCTTGACCTCGGGGTGCCACTGCACCCCGTAGAAGCCCTGCTCGTCGTTCGCGAACGCGGCGACCGGCGTGGTCGCGGTCGAGGCGAGCACGTCGAAACCGTCGGGCGCGACCGCGACGGAGTCGCCGTGGCTCATCCACACGGTCTGGTGCTCGGGCTGCCCGCCGAGCAGCGAGTTGTGGTCGTCGACGCGCACGGTCGCCGCGGTCGAGCCGTACTCGCGATGGCCGGTGTGTGCGACCTCGCCGCCGAGCTGCTGCGCCATGACCTGGAAGCCGTAGCAGATGCCGAGCGTCGGCACGCCGAGCTCGAGGATGCCCGGATCGAGCGACGGTGCACCCGGCTCGTAGACCGACGACGGCCCGCCCGAGAGCACGATGCCGACCGGGTCCTTCGCGCGGACCTCGTCGGCCGTGATCGTGTGCGGCACGATCTCGGAGTAGACGGATGCCTCGCGCACGCGCCGCGCGATCAGCTGCGCGTACTGCGCGCCGAAGTCCACGACGAGGACGGGTCGCTGCTGGGTCTCGCTCACTGGGCGGCCTCCACGGGCTCGGAATCGGTGTCGGAGTCGGAGTCGGAGTCGGTGGCCGCGGGAGCGGCGGCGCGTGCGTCGTCGGCCGCGGCATCCGCTTCACGCGTCGCGAGGTAGCCGCGCACCTCACGCCCGATGCGGGCCTCGAGGATGAACGAGAGGAACGGCACGATGCCGCCCGAGGCGAGCACCAGCAGGCGCCAGAACGGCCAGCGCATGAGGCTCCACAGCCGGAAGTTGCTGAAGAGGTACACGACGTAGAACCAGCCGTGCGCGATCAGGATGCCGGTCGAGAGGTTCACGCCCGTGCCGGTCGACTCGAGGCCCTCGGGCGTCTCGGCGACGGGCTCGAGCGAGAGGAGGCCGTTCGGGCCGAAGGCGTAGAGCTCGAGGTGCCAGACGTACTTCAGCAGCATCTCCGCGCAGAGCAGGAGGAGCATGACGCCCGTGATGACCGAGGCCACCATGTAGAACTTCAGGGCCCCGCGGATGCGCGGGAATTCAGCCGGTTTGGGCTCGAGGGGCATGGCGTCCAGTCTACGGGGCGCCCGGCTGGGCGATGGCCGTGACGGATGCCGCGCTGCGGCGCCGCACGGGGGCCGCCGCGACTACGAGCCGCTGAGCTCGCGCGGCACGACGAACACGTCGACGAGGGCGCCGCCGCGCCACAGCGTCATCTCGACCTCGCGATCGATCGCGCCCTCGACCATGAGTCGCTGGATGGAGGTCGCGGTCACGATGCCGGTGCCGTCGAGGCTCACGGCGATGTCGCCCGGCCGGATGCCGGCGACCTCGGCGGGGCTGCCGTCGACCACGCCCGTGACCTGGAGCCCGGTCGTCGAGCCGACCCGTTCGGCGAGTTCCGGGGCGAGGCGCACCTGTGCGCCCGCGATGCCGAGCCACGCACGGCGAACCCGCCCGTGCGCGACGAGCGCGTCGATGATCTCGCGGGTCGCGGGGTTGATCGGCACGGCGAGCCCGAGGCCTACCCCCGCGACGGCCGTGTTGACGCCGACCATCCGCCCGGTCCCGTCGGCGAGCGCGCCGCCGCTGTTCCCGGGGTTCAGCGCGGCATCCGTCTGGATCACCTCGTCGACGACGCGGCCCGCGGCCGTCGGCAGCGAACGACCGAGGTTCGAGACGATGCCGGCGGTGACGCTGCCGGCGAGGCCGAGCGGCGTGCCGAGCGCGACGACGAGTTGGCCGACGCGGAGCGTGCGCGCGTCCCCGAACGGAACGGCGGGCGGCACCGGGCCCCGGGCCCGGAGCACCGCGAGGTCCGAGAGCGGATCGCGCCCGATGACGTCGGCGTCCACCGACGTCCCGTCGCCGAACGCGGCTTCCGCCCGCTCGGCTCCGGCGACGACGTGCGCGCTGGTGAGCAGCACGCCGTCGGCCGACACGACGCTCGCGCTGCCCGTGCCCTGGCCGCGCCGCGAGCGCACCGCGAGGCTCGCCATGCTCGGCAGCAGGTCGCCCGCGACCCTCGTCACGACGCGCGAGTACGCGTCGAGCGGGTCCTCGGCCCGCCCTGCGCCCTCGTCGGGTGCGAGATCGTCATCGCCCACACCGGCATCCTCACCCCGTCGACGGATGCCGCGTCCGGAGTTCGCCGACGGCGGAAACGTCCGCTCAGTCCCGGGTCGCGTCGGCCGGTGCCTCGGCGGCCGTCGCGGCGGCGGCCTCGTCGGCCTCGAGCTCGGCCTCCTCGCGCTCGCGCTGCACGGCGTCCTTCACGAGCCGGTACCAGAGGAAGACCGCGAAGCCCGCGAACACGACCCACTCGACGGCGTAGAACACGTTCAGCCAGTTGAGCTCGGCTTCCTGGAGCGGCGGCGGCGAATCGATGGCGTCGAGGCCGGTCGCCGGCTCCGTCGCCGTGACGTAGCCGAAGTACACGGGCCGGTCGTCGTAGTCGGCCCAGACGTTGATGAGGTGCGCGACGGCGACGGTCGTCATCGCCTGCGGGTCCTCGTCCTCGGCGGGAGCGACGGGCGCCTCGCTCGGAAGGAACCGGCCGACGACCTCGAGCTCGCCGCCGGATGCCGCCGCGCGGTCGACCTCGGCGAGCACCTCGAGCGCGGTGGCCTCGTCGGCCGCCCAGCCGAGCGCGACGGGCAGCCCGCCCGGCGCGGCATCCGTCACCTCGAGGTGGGCGACGACCCACCAACCGGCGACGCCGTCGTTCAGGCGGCCCTGCACGAGCACGGTGTCGCCGGGGACGATCGTGCCGGTCACCGACACGCGCTGGCCGGTCGCGGCCTGCTCGGTCGGCCCGTCGGGCCGCACGACCTCGCCGAACGGTCGCACCTCCTCGGTGGGCCGCTCGACCACGGTCGCCTGCTCGACCGCGCGGTCGACCTGCCACTGCGCGAGGAGCGCGAAGCCGGCTGCGATGCCGAGCGCAGCGATCAGGGCGAGCACCCAACGTGGGCGCAGCATCATCCGGAGCATGTCGCCCGAGATTCTAGCCGGGCGCGGTGCGCGCCCCCTGCGAGCCCCCGCGGCTGCTCAGTCGACCTTCACGATGTCTGGCGCCTCGAGCCGCGCGCGGTCGGCCGCCTCGTCGTCGGGCTGCTCTTGCGACGCGCGCTCGGCGGCGACGCGCTGCAGGTAGCGCTCGACCTCGAGCGCCTCGCGTTCGGCGTCCCACCCGAGCACTCCGGCCATCAGCTTCGCCGCCACCGGCGCGGCGGAGACCCCGCGGTCCCACGCCTCGATCGAGATGCGGGTGCGCCGGGCGAGCACGTCGTCGAGGTGCAGCGCCCCCTCGTGCGAGGCCGCGTACACGACCTCGGCGCCGAGGTAGTCGTCGGCGCCCGGCAGCGGTTCGCCGAGCTCGGGCGTCGCGCGGATGAGGTCGAGCAGCTCGTCGGTGAGCGTGCCGTAGCGGTTCAGCAGGTGCTCGATGCGCACCTTGTGCACGCCGAACGCCCTCGCGATCTTGCCGCGCTTGTTCCACGCGGCCTGGTAGCCCTCGGCGCCGAGCAGCGGGATGTCCTGCGTCGTCGACACCGGGACCCGCCCGTCGAGCGCGTCGGCGGCGGCGTCGATCGCGTCCTTGGCCATGACCCGGTACGTCGTCCACTTGCCGCCCGCGACGACGACCAGCCCGGGCACCGTGTGTGCGACGACGTGCTCGCGCGAGAGCTTCGAGGTCGACTCGCTCTCCCCGGCGAGCAGGGGCCGCAGCCCGGCGAACACGCCCTCGACGTCCTCGCGGCTGAGCGGGATCGCCATGACCGAGTTCACGTGCTCGAGCAGGTAGTCGATGTCGGCCGCGGTCGCGGCGGGGTGCGCCTTGTCGAGGTTCCAGTCGGTGTCGGTCGTGCCGATCAGCCAGTGCCGGCCCCACGGGATCACGAACAGCACGCTCTTCTCGGTGCGGAAGATCATGCCCATCGCCGACTGGATGCGGTCGCGCGGCACCACCAGGTGGATGCCCTTGGACGCGCGCACCTTGAACGTGCCGCGCTCGCCCACCATGCGCTGCGTGTCGTCGGTCCACACGCCGGTCGCGTTCACGACCTGCTTCGCGCGGATCTCGAAGTGCTCGTCGGTCTGCAGGTCGTGGGCCTGCACGCCGACGACGCGCTCGCCGACCTTGACGAACCCCTCGACCTTGACGCGGCTCGCGACGTGCGCGCCGTAGAACGACGCGGTGCGGGCGAGGGACGCCACGTACCGCGCGTCGTCGACCTGCGCATCGTAGTATGTGAGCCCGCCGACCAGCGCGTCGCCCGAGAGCGACGGGATCGCGCGCATCACCTGCCGCTTCGAGAGGTGGCGGTGGTGCGGGACGCCCGGCGGGCGCCCGCCCGA
Source organism: Agromyces luteolus (assembly GCF_009729855.1). Taxonomy (GTDB): domain Bacteria; phylum Actinomycetota; class Actinomycetes; order Actinomycetales; family Microbacteriaceae; genus Agromyces; species Agromyces luteolus. The sequence goes on from NZ_WODA01000022.1 coordinate 7,909, forward strand.
GTAGCTGAAGACGTCGTAGAGCAGCATGCCGGCGCCGACGTAGATCCGCTCGAAGACGCGCTTCTGCAGCGGGTAGAGGAACCGGACGGGCTTCACGAGGTGCGGCGCGATGCGCTGCAGCAGCAGGCCGCGTTCGATGAGCGCCTCGCGCACGAGGCGGAAGTCGAGCTGTTCGAGATAGCGGATGCCGCCGTGCACGAGCTTCGACGACCGGCTCGAGGTGCCCGACGCCCAGTCGCGCGCCTCCAGGAGCCCGGTCGAGAGCCCCCTGGTCACCGAGTCGAGCGCGGCGCCCGTGCCGACGATGCCGCCGCCGACGACGAGGACGTCGAGTTCCTTCTCCTTCAGGCGGGCGATCGCCGCCTCGCGCTCCTCCGGTCCGAGCTTGTTCGAACGCGTCACCGACTTCAGTCTCGCCATCGTCGCTCCCCATCCCCGGGCGGACCGCGGCGGCCACGCCCGTCCGTCCCCACGCTACCCGAGCGCCGAGCGCTGGGCCATGGGATCGACCGGGGTTGGGAGCGGGTTGACAGGCGAGCCCGATGCGGTCGATCGAGCGGCATCCGGACGGTGCGGGGTCGGCCGACGAGCGCGCCGGCCGGCCGGGATCACGCGGACTGGTACGGCGCCACGACGACCTCGACGCGCTGGAACTCCTTGAGGTCGGAGTAGCCGGTCGTCGCCATCGACTTGCGGAGCGCGCCGACGAGGTTCGCCGTTCCGTCGGCGGCCGGCGCCGGCCCGTAGAGGATCTCCTCGAGCGGGGCGACCTGCCCGACCTGCACGCGCTGGCCGCGCGGCAGCTTCGAGTGGTGCGCCTCGGGGCCCCAGTGCCATCCGCCGCCCGGCGCGTCGGTCGCCCGCGCGAGCGCGGCGCCCAGCATGACCGCGTCGGCGCCGCACGCGACGGCCTTCACGATGTCGCCCGCCGCGCCGACGCCGCCGTCGGCGATGACGTGCACGTACCGGCCGCCGGACTCGTCGAGGTAGTCGCGGCGCGCGCCCGCGACATCCGCCACCGCGGTGGCCATGGGCGCGTGGATGCCGAGCGTGGCGCGCGTGGTCGACGCCGCGCCGCCGCCGAAGCCGACGAGCACGCCCGCCGCGCCCGTGCGCATGAGGTGCAGCGCCGCGGTGTACGTGGCCGCGCCGCCGACGATGACGGGCACGTCGAGCTCGTAGATGAACTTCTTGAGGTTCAGCGGCTCCTGGTTCTTCGAGACGTGCTCGGCGGAGACCGTGGTGCCGCGGATCACGAAGAGGTCGACGCCCGCGGCGACGACGGTCTCGTAGAGCTCCTGCGTGCGCTGCGGCGAGAGCGCGCCGGCGACGGTGACGCCGGCCGCGCGAACCTCGGCGAGGCGGGCGGTGACGAGGTCGGGCTTGATCGGCTCGGCGTACAGCTCCTGCATGCGGGCCGTCGCCCGCTCCTCGCTGAGGTTGCGGATCTCGGCGAGCGCCGGCTCGGGGTCTTCGTACCTGGTCCAGAGGCCCTCGAGGTCGAGGACGCCGAGGCCGCCGAGCTGGCCCATCATGATCGCCGTCTGCGGCGAGACGACCGAGTCCATCGGCGCCGCGAGGAACGGGATGTCGAACTGGTATGCGTCGATCGACCAGCCGACCGAGACGTCCTCCGGGTCGCGGGTGCGCCGGCTCGGCACGATGGCGATGTCGTCGAACGCGTAGACGCGACGGCCCCGCTTGGAGCGGCCGATCTCGATCTCCTGGGTCACCCGTCAACCCTACCGAAGGGCCCCGACGTGCGACACGGATGGCGCGGGCGCGCGCTCAGCGCGCCCGCGCCACCCGGGCCTCGTCCCACACGGGCTCGTCCGCCTCGACGACCTCGCCGTCGGAGCGGAACACCACGAACCGGTCGAACGACCGCGTGAACCAGCGGTCGTGGGTGACCGCGAGCACGGTGCCGTCGAAGCGCGAGAGCGCATCCTCCAGCGCCTCGGCCGACACCAGGTCGAGGTTGTCGGTCGGCTCGTCGAGGAGCAGCAGCGTCGCGCCCGAGAGCTCCAGCAGCAGGATCTGCAGTCGCGCCTGCTGCCCGCCCGAGAGGGCGTCGAACTCCTGCTGCGCCGCCGCCGCGAGCCCGTAGCGGTCGAGCGCCGAGCTCGCCGCCTCGCGGGCCATGCCCTCCCGGTTCGCGTCGCCGCGATGCAGGATGTCGAGGAGCGTCCGGCCCCGGAGCCCGGGCAGCTCGTGGCCCTGCGCGAACCAGCCCGGCACGACCCGCGCGCCGAGCGTCGCGGTGCCCGAGTGCGGAACGGCGGCGAGGGTCGCACCGACATCCGTCACGTGCCCCTTCGCCCGGTCGGGGTCGGTGCCGCCGCTCGCGAGCAGCCGGAGGAAGTGCGACTTGCCCGACCCGTTCGAGCCGAGCACCGCGACCCGGTCGCCGTACCAGACCTCGAGGTCGAACGGCCGCATGAGCCCGCTGAGCTCGAGGCCCGCGCAGACGACGGCGCGCTTGCCCGTGCGCGAGCCCCGCAGGCGCATCGACACCGCCTGGGCCGGCGGCCGCTCCTCGGGCGGGCCGGCCTCCTCGAACTTCCGCAGCCGCGTGACCGCGGCCTGGTAGCGCGAGGCCATGCCGTCGTTGTAGGTCGCCTTCACCTTCAGCGTCTGCACGAGCTGCTTCAGCTGCGCGTGCTGCTCGTCCCAGCGCCGCCGCAGCTCGTCGAGCCGCGCGAACCGCTCCTCGCGCGCGGCGTGGTAGCCCCCGAACCCGCCGCCGTGCACCCACGCCGTGCTGCCCGCGGCCCCCGCCTCGAGCGTTACGATCCGGTCGGCGGCGCGTGCGAGCAGCTCGCGGTCGTGCGAGACGAGCAGCACGGTCTTCGGCGTCGCCCGCAGTTGCTGCTCGAGCCAGCGCTTGCCGGGCACGTCGAGCGAGTTGTCGGGTTCGTCGAGCAGCAGCACCTCCTCGGGCCCGCGGAGCAGCGCCTCGAGCGCGAGCCGCTTCTGCTCGCCGCCCGACAGCGTCGCGAGCTCGCGCCACTTCGCGCGCTCGAACGGGATGCCGAGCGCCGCGATCGTGCAGTGGTCCCACACGACCTCCTGGTCGTACCCGCCGGCCTCGGCGTACTCGGCGAGCGCCGACGCGTACCGCATCTGGGCGGCCGTGTCATCCGTCTCGATGAGTGCGTTCTCGGCTCGCTCGAGCTCGATCGCCGCGGCGCGCACCCGAGCCGGCGCGACCGTCACGAGCAGGCCGTGCACGGTGCGGTCGACGCCCTCGACGACCTCGCCGCGCCCGACGAACTGGTCCATCACGCCGAGCCCGCCGACGACCTGCACGCTTCCCTCGTCGGGCCGGAGCTCGCCGCGGACGATGCGCAGCAGGGTCGTCTTGCCCACGCCGTTCTGCCCGATGAGCGCCGTCGTCCGCCCCTCGATCACGCGGAAGGCGAGATCGGCGAGGAGCGGCCGGCCGTCCGGCAGCGAGAAGGAGACGCCGTTGACGTCGATGAAGCCCATGGTCCGTGCGATCCGTTCCGGTTCGCGGCATCCGCCGCACCGCCCCGGCGGGCAGCTGACCAGACTAGCCGAAGACGGATGCCGCGGCACGGCCGCCCGGCACCGTCCCGCCGCACGCTCGCGTGGGGCAGTCTGGACCCATGCATCGCATCGCCGCAGACCCGCTCGACGTCCTCCGCACCAGGACCAGCGCCAAGTGGCGCATGTACGACCCCGACGTGCTGCCGCTCCCCGTCGCGGAGATGGACTACCCGCTCGCGGAGCCCGTCGCCGAGGCCCTCCACGCCGCGATCCGCCGATCCGACACGGGCTACGCCTCCGGGAGCCGGCCCGTCGCGGAGGCGTTCGCCGCCTTCGCGGCCGAGCGTCTCGGCTGGGAGCCCGACCCCGGGCGGGTCACCTGCACCGCGGACGTCTCGATGGGCATCGTCGAGGTGCTGCGCCGCGTCATCGCTCCCGGTGACGGCGTCGTGATCTGCCCGCCGATCTACCCGCCGTTCTTCGACCTCGTCACCGAGGCCGGCGGCGGTGTCGTCGCGGTGCCGCTCGCTGGCGGCATCGACGAGGGCTGGTCGCTCGACCTGCCGGGCATCGAGGCCGCGTTCGCGTCCGGCGCCCGCGCGATGGTGCTCTGCAACCCCCACAACCCCGTCGGGCTCGTCCCGGCGCTCGAGCAGCTCGAGACGCTCGCGGAGCTCGCCGCCCGCTTCGACGCGACGATCGTCTCCGACGAGGTGCACGGACTGCTCTCCCAGCCCGAGTCGCCCTACGTGCCGTTCCTGACCGTCTCGGATGCCGCGCGGGAGCACGGCGTCGCCGTCACCGCGGCGTCGAAGGCCTTCAACCTCGCCGGGCTGAAGGCCGCGATGATGATCACGGCGAGCGCCCGCGGCGACGCCGTCCGCGACGGCATGCCCTACGAGGTCGGCTGGCGCATGAGCCAGTTCGGCTCGATCGCGTCGGTCGCCGCGTTCCGGCACGGTGCGCACTGGCTCGACGGCGTCATCGCGTCGATCGACGACAACCGCCGGCTCCTCGCAGACCTGCTCGAGGACGAACTGCCCGGCGTGCGGTACCGGATGCCGCAGGCGACCTACCTCGCCTGGCTCGACCTGTCCGTGCTCGGGTGGGGCGACGACCCCGCCGAGGTCGCGCTCGAGCGCGCCCGGGTCGCGCTGGCCGGAGGTCCGGCGTTCGGTGCCGAGGTCGGGCGCGGGCACGCGCGCCTGAACCTCGCGTGCTCCCCCGAGGTGCTCTCGGAGGCGATCAGCCGGATCGCGGACGCGCGCGACCAGGCGGTCGAGTAGCACCGGCCCCATGCCGGCGCGACTCCACCCGGCGGTCGAGTCGCACCGGCCGGAGGCCGGAGCGACCCCACCCGGTGGTCGAGTAGCACCGGCCGGAGGCCGGAGCGACTCCACCCGGTGGTCGAGTAGCACCGGCCGGAGGCCGGAGCGTATCGAGACCTACCTCGTGTAGTTCGGCGCCTCGACGACGAACTGCACGTCGTGCGGGTGCGACTCCTTGAGCCCCGCCGGAGTGATCCGCACGAAGCGGCCCTTCGACTTGAGCTCCGCGATGGTCCGCGCGCCGACGTAGAACATCGACTGGCGGAGGCCGCCGACGAGCTGGTAGGCGACGGCGGAGACCGGGCCGCGGTACGGCACCTGCCCCTCGATGCCCTCGGGGATCAGCTTGTCGTCGCTCGGGACGTCGGCCTGGAAGTAGCGGTCCTTCGAGTACGAGGTCTTCTTGCCCCGCGTCTGGAGCGCACCGAGCGAGCCCATGCCGCGATACGTCTTGTACTGCTTGCCGTTCTGGAAGACGAGGTCGCCCGGGCTCTCGGCCGTGCCGGCGAGCAGCGACCCGAGCATGACGGTGTCGGCGCCGGCGACGAGCGCCTTCGCGATGTCGCCCGAGTACTGGAGGCCGCCGTCGGCGATGAGCGGCACGCCGGCGGGCTTCGTCGCCTTCGAGGCCTCGTAGACCGCCGTGACCTGCGGCACGCCGACCCCCGCGACGACGCGGGTCGTGCAGATCGAGCCCGGACCGACGCCGACCTTGACGGCGTCGGCGCCCGCGTCGACGAGCGCCTTCGCGCCCTCGTAGGTCGCGACGTTGCCGCCGATCACGTCGATGTGGGCGAACGTCGGGTCGGACTTCAGCCGCCGGATGACGTCGAGCACCCCGGCGGACTCGCCGTTCGCGGTGTCGACCACGAGCACGTCCACGCCCGCGTCGCGCAGGGCCTCGGCGCGCTCCCAGGCGTCGCCGAAGAAGCCCATCGCGGCGCCGACGCGCAGCCGGCCCTCTGAGTCCTTCGTGGCGTTGGGGTACTGCTCGGACTTGTCGAAGTCCTTCACGGTGATCAGGCCGGTCAGTCGGCCGCGGTCGTCGACCAGCGGGAGCTTCTCGACCTTGTGCTGCGCGAAGATCGCGACGGCCTCGTCGGGGTCCATGCCCACCCGGCCGGTGATGAGCGGGGCCGTCGTCATCACGTCGGCCACCTTGGTCGTCGGCTTCTCGAAGTCGGACACGAAGCGCATGTCGCGGTTCGTGATGATGCCGACCAGCACGCCGTCGGCGTCGACCACGGGCAGGCCCGAGACGCGGTACGTCGCGCACAGCTGGTCGACCTCGGCGACCGTGGCATCCGGCGTCGTGGTCACCGGGTTGGAGACCATGCCCGACTCGCTGCGCTTCACGCGATCGACCATGTCGGCCTGCTCGGCGATCGAGAGGTTCCGGTGCAGGATCCCGATCCCGCCCTGGCGGGCCATGGCGATCGCCATCCGCGCCTCGGTGACGGTGTCCATCGCCGCCGAGAGCAGCGGGGTCGCGACCGTGATGCGCCGCGTCAGGCGCGAGCTGGTGTCGGCCTCGCTCGGGATCACGTCGGTGTGCCCCGGCAGCAGCAGGACGTCGTCGTACGTCAATCCAGTGAATCCGAACGGATCGGCCTGATCCATGTCGCCCCTTCGTCTCGAGTCGTGCTCGACGGCCCGCGCACCGCGGGTCGCGGGCACGGGCGCATCGTCGCGGTACAGAAGAGTTTAAGCGAGTTTGCGCCGCGGCCATTCCCCGGATAACAATCGAGGGCCGTTTGTGCCTGGCTGCGAAACACCTGGGACATAATCGGCACGTACTGTGACGACGTCGTCGCAGGAAAGGCGTACCCGGTCGACCCCCATACCGGGACCTTTGGAGGTGCAGTGGAATCCACGCAATCAGTCCGCCCACGTTCCCGTGGGAGGTGGCTCATCCTCCTCGGACTCCTACTGTCCGCACTCACTCTGTCCGGCATCGCAGCGTCCCCTGCGATGGCGGACGAAGGGGGTACGGACGGCCAGGCCGAGGAGTTCGAGTACTTCTTCAGCGGAAACGTGAAGTACAACGACGAGCCGCTCGAGGGGGTGTCCATCTCAGTCTCCGGCCGCGGCTTCGAGGCCGAGACCGAGACCGATGAGAACGGCCAATGGACCCTCGGCGTCCCCGAGAAGGAGGCCTACGAGGTCACGCTCGACGAGGACACGCTCCCCGAGGGCGTGGTCGTCGAGGACGGCCAGTCCACGGTCGAGGCCGAGTTCGGCCTCACGAGCCGGAAGGCAGTGAACTTCTTCCTCGGCGAGGGCCAGCGCGTCACGACGGACTACGGCGCCCAGGTGCTCATCCGTGTCGTGAACGGCCTGAACTTCGGCCTGCTCCTGGCGCTCGCCGCGATCGGCCTGTCGCTGATCTTCGGCACGACCGGGCTCTCGAACTTCGCGCACGCCGAGATGATCACGTTCGGTGCGTTGATGATGCTGACATTCAGCACCACCCTCGCGTTGCCCGTGTGGCTCGCGATCCTGATCGCCGTGGCGCTCGCAGCCGGGCTCGGCTGGACGCTCGACGCGGGCCTCTGGAAGCCCCTGCGCAAGCGAGGGGTGGGATTGATCCCGCTGATGATCGTCAGCATCGGCCTCTCGCTCGCGCTGCGCTACACCTACCAGTTCTTCTACGGCGGGTCCACGCGGCAGCTTCCGGGCGCCACGCTCCCCCGTGAGATCCGGCTCGGGCCGATCCTGCTCTCGTGGATCGACGTGGTCAGCATGGCGACCTCCGTCATCGTGCTGCTCGCGGTGGCGTACTTCCTCCTCCGGACGAGGATCGGCAAGGCGACCCGCGCGGTCTCCGACAACGCGCCGCTGGCCGCGGCGAGCGGTATCGACGTCGACCGCGTCATCCGGATCGTCTGGGTCCTCGGCGGCGGCCTCGCCGGCCTGTCGGGCATCCTGTGGGCGTACTTCCGCCCCGGCGTGAGTTGGGACATGGGCTTCCAGATCCTGCTGCTCGTCTTCGCCGCGGTCACCCTCGGCGGTCTCGGCACGGCCTTCGGCGCCCTCGTCGGCTCCCTCATCGTGGGTCTCTTCATCGAGGTCTCCACGCTGTGGCTGCCGAGCGACATGAAGTACGTGGGCGCGCTGCTCGTGCTGATCCTCGTGCTGCTGTTCCGACCGCAGGGAATCCTGGGTCGCCGAGAGAGAATCGGATAAGGGGCCGACAATGATCGACTGGATTCAGATCTTCTCGAACGCGGCGCAGGAGCTCATCAGCCCCACGACCGCCGCATACGCCCTGGCCGCGCTCGGCCTGGCGATCCACTTCGGGTACACCGGCCTGCTGAACTTCGGCCAGGCGGGCTTCATGGCCCTCGGTGCCTACGGGTTCGCCATCTCCACGCTGACCTTCGGGTTCCCCGTGTGGGCCTCGGTGCTCGTCGGAATCGGTGCCTCCGTCGTGTTCGCACTGATCCTCGGCATCCCGACCCTGCGCCTCCGGGCCGATTACCTGGCCATCGTGACGATCGCGGCCGCGGAGATCCTGCGACTCATCTTCACGACGAACACGTTCGACGACGTGACCGGGTCGGCCAGCGGCCTGCAGGGGTACAAGGGCGGCATCGCCGCGCTGAACCCGATCCCCCCGGGGACCTACGGCTTCGGCCCGTTCACCTACAACGCCTACGACTGGTGGATCCGGATCCTCGGATGGACGGTCGTCATCCTCGCCGCGCTGTTCACGTGGTCGATCATGCGAAGCCCGTGGGGCCGCGTGATCAAGGGCATCCGCGAGGACGAGGACGCCGTGCGCGCCCTCGGCAAGAACGTCTACTCGTACAAGATGCAGAGCCTGATCCTGGGTGGCGTCTTCGGCACCCTCGCCGGCATGATCTTCATCCTGCCGCGCGCCGTCGTGCCGGCGAACTACCAGACGTCGCTCACCTTCTTCATCTACGCGATCCTGCTGCTCGGCGGCGCCGCGACGATCCTCGGGCCGATCGTGGGCTCGATGATCTTCTGGGTGCTGCTCTCGTTCTTCTCGGGCTTCATGGCCCGGGCGGTCGAGGCGGGCTGGTTCCCGTTCATGACGCAGGTCCAGGCCGGCCAGCTGCGATTCATCCTGGTCGGCATCGCGATCATGCTCTTGGTGGTATTCAGGCCACAGGGCATCTTCGGCAACAAGAAGGAGCTGTCCTTTGTCCGATAACGGCACTCCCACGACGCCGGTCAAGACGACCGGCCTCCACGTCGGCGAACCGGCCCCCGGGGTCAAGAAGGTCGATCCGATCATCGTCGCCGACGGCGTCAAGCGCACCTTCGGCGGCCTCACGGCCGTCGACGTCGCCCACGTCGAGATCCCGCGCGGCGCGATCACGGCGCTCATCGGCCCGAACGGTGCCGGAAAGACCACGTTCTTCAACCTGCTCACCGGCTTCGACAAGCCGGACGAGGGCAAGTGGGAGTTCGACGGCCGCTCGCTGGCGCACGTTCCGGCCTACCGGGTCGCCCGGATGGGCCTCATCCGGACGTTCCAGCTCACCAAGGCGCTCGGCCTGCTCACCGTGCTCGACAACATGAAGCTCGGCGCGAAGCAGCAGACCGGGGAGAACCTCTTCCGGTCGGTGCTTCCCTTCCTCTGGCGCAAGCAGGAGGAGGAGATCGAGGAGAAGGCCAAGGAGATCCTCACCCGCTTCAAGCTCGACGCGAAGCAGGAGGACTATGCGGCCAGCCTCTCGGGCGGCCAGCGCAAGCTGCTGGAGATGGCCCGGGCGCTCATGAGCGACCCGACCCTGGTGATGCTCGACGAGCCGATGGCCGGCGTGAACCCCGCGCTAACGCAGTCCCTGCTCGACCACATCCTCGACCTCAAGTCGCAGGGCATGACCGTGCTGTTCGTCGAACACGACATGCACATGGTCCGCCACATCGCCGACTGGGTGATCGTGATGGCCGAGGGCAAGATCGTCGCCGAGGGCGACCCTCACGAGGTGATGTCCGACCCGGCCGTGATCGACGCCTACCTCGGCGCGCACCACGACGCCGACCTCGGTGACAGCGACGACGAGCACGTCCACGCCATGAAGGAGCTCATCGATGACGAACAGTGAATCCGCGGCCGGCGCGACGGCCGACGCCGAGTCGACGGCCGGTACGGCGACGGTGGACACGCGCGACATGGTCGTCGAGGTCCGGGAGGTCACGGCGGGGTACCTCCCCGGTGTGAACATCCTGAACGCGTGCTCGCTGACCGCCCGGCAGGGCGAGCTGATCGGCATCATCGGTCCGAACGGCGCGGGCAAGTCGACGCTGCTGAAGTCGATCTTCGGCCTGGTCAAGGTCCGCGAAGGCGGGATCTTCCTGCAGGGCGAGGAGATCACCAACCTGAAGGCGAACAAGCTCGTCTCGAAGGGTGTGGGCTTCGTCCCGCAGACGAACAACGTCTTCCCCTCGCTGACGATCCAGGAGAACCTCGAGATGGGCATCTTCCAGAAGCCCAAGGATCTCAAGCATCGCCTCGAGTTCGTGGTCGACATCTTCCCCGAGCTGGGCAAGCGTCTCACACAGCGCGCGGGCTCGCTCTCCGGCGGTGAGCGCCAGATGGTGGCGATGTCCCGGGCGCTCATGATGGGGCCGCACGTGCTGCTCCTCGACGAGCCGAGCGCGGGCCTGTCGCCCGTCCGTCAGGACGAGGCGTTCCTGCGGGTCAAGGAGATCAACCGCGCGGGCGTGACGACCATCATGGTCGAGCAGAACGCCCGTCGCTGCCTCCAGATCTGCGATCGCGGCTACGTCCTCGACCAGGGCCGTGACGCGTACGAGGGCCCCGGCCGGGAGCTGCTGAACGACCCGAAGGTCATCGGCCTCTACCTGGGCACGCTCGGACAGGAGTAGCTCCACCGCTCGAACCCACCAGGGGGCGGATGCCGCGGCATCCGCCCCCTTCGTCGTGCCCGGCCCGTCGGCACCACGCGCCCGACGATCGCGTCGCGTCGCGTCGATCGGACCGCGGACGCCGCTTGTGGCGCTCGGCCCGCCGCGACAGGATCGTCGCGTGACGAAGTACCTGATCTCCTTCCCGAGCGCGGCCATGGTCGTCACGGCACAGGAGCTTCCGGCCGTCTCCGACGCGTCCCACGCCGTCATCGAGGAGGCCAAGGCCGCCGGCGTCTACGTCTTCGGCGGCGGCATCGACGAGTCGGTGCGACCGGTGCTCGTCGGCGCCGACGGCACGGTCCGCGCCGAGACCTACGGCACCATGCTCGACGGCGGGTTCACCGTCCTCGAGCTCCCGGACCGCGACGCCGCAGAGCTCTGGGCGCGGAAGATCGCGGCGGCGTGCCGCTGCTCCCAGGAGCTGCGCGAGTTCCTGTACGACCCCGCAAGCTGACCGTCGCGCCGAGGGGCCACGGGGGCCACGAGGCCGTTCGCCCCGTTCGCCCGTTCCCCGCTCTCGACGGCGGCACGTCGGGACAATGCCCGCGCCCTCGGCGGCGGGCACGCGAAAGGGCCCCGACCGAAGCCGGGGCCCTTCGCAGCGTGTCGGCTGATCAGCCGATGCGCGTGTAGGTGTTGTCGTCGTTGTACTCGTAGATGCCGATGGTGGCCTCGGTCGGGTCACCGTTCTCGTCGAGGGTGATCGGACCCGACGCACCGTCGAAGTCGATCTGCGTGCCCTCGGCGAGCAGTGCCGCCGCGTCGGCGAAGGTCGTGACGGCCTCGCCGTCACCCGAACCGCCGGACACCTGCTGGAGGTAGGCGCCGATGTCCTCGCCGGCCGTGCTGTTCGCGGCGTAGGCCGCGAGCGCGATCAGCATGAGGGCGTCGTACGACTCCGGACCGTAGCTGTAGCTGTCGAGGTCGGGGTCGATGCCGAGCATGCGGTCCTGGAAGTCGGCCTCGAGCTCCGGGCCGGGGAGCGTGCCCTTCGCACCGGTGACGAGACCGGGCGCGAAGTCCGCGCTGTAGTCGGCCAGGTTGCCGTCGACGAAGTACAGCTGCTCGCCCGGGTAGCCCGCGCCGACGAGGGCCGGCACGACGACCTTGGCCTCGTCGAAGGTGATGACCGCGACGGCGTCGGGGTTCGCGGCGTTGATCGCCGAGAGCTGCGCGTCGAAGTTCGAGTCACCCGTGTTGAAGAGCTCCTCGGCGACGACCTCGCCGCCGGCGGCCTCGAAGGCCTCCGTGGTGGCGCCGGCGAGACCGGTGCCGTACGGGTCGTTGAGGACCAGCAGGCCGAGCGTCGAAGCGCCGTCCTCCGCGATCAGGTTGCCGAGGACCTCGCCCTGGAGCAGGTCGGACGGCGCGGTGCGGAAGTAGAGGCCGTTGTCGTCGTAATCCGTGAAGTCGGGCGACGTGTTGGCCGGCGAGAAGTGGACGACACCGGCCGACGTGATCTGGTCGATGACCGTGAACGACACACCCGACGAGGCGGCACCGATGATCGCCGAGACGTCCTGCGAGAGGAGGTCGGTGACCGAGACGGTGGCGATGTCGGTCGTGGTGTCGCCGGAGTCGCGGTAGACGACCTCGACCGAGATGCCGGCGTCGGCCTCGTTGATCTCCTCGGCGGCGAGTGCGACGCCGGCCTCCTCGGGCGGTCCGAGGAAGGCCAGGGTGCCGGACTGCGGCAGGATGGTGCCGACCTTCAGGGTGAGGTCGCGCTCACCAGCCTCGATGGGCAGGGCGTCGCCGGTGTCGGCCGGCTCCTCGGACTCTTCCGGGGTGGTGCCGCCCGTGCTGCACGCGGTGAGGAGGAGGGCGGAAACGCCAGCAATGGCGATGCCCGTCCAAGCCGCGCGAGCCGAGCGCGAGCCGGTGGCCCTCGCGAATACGCTCATGATGCTCCTTGGGACTGAAGGATCGGTACAGAAACAGCGTCTGGCGACGCCGATGTATCGACCGTATTGCCCGCCCAGAGCGGAAACAAGATTGCCTCGATCACAACCCGGTAACGCACACGGAATCGTTATCTGAGCGTCATGGACGCGCGATTCTCCGCATGATTCCGGCGGTTCCGCCACGAAATCCGCCGCGGGCGCACCCTTCGAGGGCCGACGCTCCAGCCCCAGTACGGGGGCCTCGCGGGCACTCAGACGGGCTCGAGGTTCGCGGCCCGCCGAGCGGCTCGAGCGCCTCGGACGAGGTCGAAGGTGAGGACGACGAGCGCGAGCCAGACGAGGCCGAAGCCCGCCCATCGCTCCGGCGGCATGGGCTCGCCGAGGACCACGACGCCCACCACGAACTGGATGAACGGCGCGAAGTACTGGATGAAGCCCATGTAGATCAGCGGGAGGCGCCGCGACGCGGCGGCGAAGAGCAGGAGCGGGATCGCGGTCACGGCGCCCGCCGAGAGCAGCAGCACGGTGTGCCATCCGCTCTGGGTGCCGATCGTGAGGCCGCCCGTCGACGCGACGACGACGAGGAGGACCACCGCGACCGGTGCGAGCCACGCGGTCTCGAGCGTGAGTCCCGAGACGGCGTCGACGCGGTGGCCGACCCGCTTCTTGATGAGCCCGTAGAAGCCGAAGCTGAACGCCAGGACGAGGGCGATCCACGGCATCTGCCCGTAGCCGAGCGCGAGGACGACCACGGCGACGATCGAGATCCCGACCGCCGTCCACTGCACGGCGTTGAGGCGCTCGCGGAGCACGATGACGCCCAGGAACACGGTCACGATCGGGTTGATGAAGTAGCCGAGTGCCGCCTCGACGACCTGCCCGGTGACCGCGGCGAACACGTACGTGAGCCAATTGGCGAAGATGAGCACGCCGGCGAGGCCCATGATCAGGACGACCCGCCGGTCGCGCAGCAGGGCGCGGAACGCGCGCCACGTTCGCGTCACGGCGATGAGGACGGCGCAGAAGACGAGCGAGAGCAGGATGCGCAGTGCAACGATCTCGACCGGCCCGCTCGGAGCGAGGGCGATGAAATAGACGGGGAGGAAACCCCACAGCGCGTAGGCGGAGACGGCGTAGGCGAGGCCCGCGCGATTCACGCCCTCTGGCCCGACGCGCACCGGCGCCTCGGTGGACGGAGCGAATGACACCGTGTCAGCCTACGCGCGACCTCCGACGCTCCGTGGCGCGCGGGCTGCCGACCTCCGTCGAGATCCCGCCGCGGGTGCGCGGGTCGACGCGGCTCGGCCGGAGTCCGGAGACGACGACGCGGCCCGGATGCCAGTGGCATCCGGGCCGCGGGATGTCGGTGTCGACTAGCGGACGACGACCGCGAGCACGTCGCGGGCCGACAGCACGAGGAAGTCCTCGCCGCCGAACTTGACCTCGGTACCGCCGTACTTGGAGTAGATCACCTTGTCGCCGACGGCCACGTCGAGCGGGACTCGGTTTCCGTTGTCGTCGATGCGGCCCGGGCCGACCGCCACGACCTCGCCCTCCTGGGGCTTCTCCTTGGCGGTGTCGGGGATGACCAGGCCGGAGGCGGTGGTCTGCTCGGCCTCGACCTGCTTGATGACGATGCGATCCTCGAGCGGCTTGATGGAAACCGACACGGTTGACCTCTTTCTTGACGAAGACTGGGGTTAGCAGCCTCTGAGTGAGAGTGCTAAAGGGAGTCTATGGCGGTTCTGGCACTCGTGCAACGTGAGTGCCAGCGGATGCCGCGGTGCTAGCGTGTCGGCGTGGAACGCGACGAGCTGGTGAGGCTGCTCTCTGCCGAGGGGCTCTCGCTGCTCGACTCCCTGCCGCCCTACTCGACGAAGGCCGATGTGGTGAAGACCGTCGCCGACCTCCGCAAGCAGGGCCACGATCCCGGCCTCGTCGCGGCCGTGCTCAGCCAGTCGCGGCTGCGGGCCAGGGCGCGCCCGAAGTTCGGCGAGTTCGCCGACCGCATGCTCTTCACCGAGCCCGGCCTCGAGCAGGCGACCCGGTTGCGGGTCGCGGCGCTGCACGCCGGTCGGTTCGCTCGCGCCGGGCTCCGGCACGTGGCGGACCTGGGGTGCGGCATCGGCGGCGACGCGCTGGCCCTGGCCGCGGTCGACCTGGAGGTGACCGCCGCCGAGGCCGACGAGGTCACCGCCGCCGTCGCCGCGTTCAACCTGACCCCCTTCCCGAAGGTGCGCGTGCTCCACGCCCGGGCCGAGGACGTCTCCCTCGGCGGCATCGACGCCGCATGGCTCGATCCGGCACGACGCACCACCTCCGGCGGCACCACGACGAGGCTCGCGGATGCCGCCGACTACTCCCCGTCCCTCGACTTCGTGTTCGGCCTCGCCGAGCGGATGCCGGCGGGCGTGAAGCTCGGGCCCGGCACCGATCGCGACGTCGTCCCCGACGGCGCCGAGGCGCAGTGGGTGTCGGTCGACGGCGACGTCGTCGAACTCGTCGTGTGGACGGGCGCGCTCGCCCGTGCGGGCATCGGTCGCGCGGCGCTCGTGATCCGTGGAGACGGCGCGCAGGAGCTGGTCGCGCGTGCCGACAGCGAGGACGCACCGGTCGGTCCGCTCGGCGACTACCTCTACGAGCCCGACGGAGCCGTCATCCGCGCGCGCCTCATCGGCGACCTCGCCCGATCGATGGGTGCCTGGATGCTGAGCGAGGGCATCGCCTACCTGACCGGGGACCGCGAGGTCGACACGCCCTTCGCAACGGGCTTCCGGGTGGTCGAGCGTCTCCCGGCCGACGAGCGCAGCCTCCGGCGCGCGCTGCAGGAACGCGGCGTCGGCACGCTCGAGATCAAGAAGCGCGGGGTCGACGTCGACCCGGCAGCGCTCCGGACCCGCCTGAAGCTCAAGGGCGACGTCTCGGCGACCGTCGTGCTCACGCGCGAGGAGGGCCGCCACGTCGCGATCCTCGTGGAACGGCTCTGAACGGCCGCGACCCGGCCCGCGAGCGGCGTCAGGCCGTCGGCAGCGCGCCGAAGACGATGGCGTAGTACCCCAGCCAGACCCCCGAGAACACGAGGCCGGCCACGCCCGTGCCGATGGCGATGAACGCAAGGATCCGGCCGTGCTCCTCGCGGCGGAGCCCGAGGACGCCGAACACGATCGCCGCGACCGACAGGGGGAACATCCAGCCGACGAAGAGCGAGGCGATGGCGCCGATCGAGCCGACGACCGCGCCGACCTGGCTGTAGACGCGGCGCTGCTCCTCCTCGTCCTCGTACTCCGTCTCGAGCGGCTCGGGGACCGGTCGTCCGACCGCGAGCAGCTGCCCGGTGGGGAGTCCGTGGAGGGCGCCGGTGTCGTACGGGACGTCGAACTCGCGGTCGGGAGCGGGCGGCGGCGCGTCGGCCGACGGCCGGCGCGCGGGGTCGATCGGCGCAGGCCGGACGGCGGCATCGGGCGCCCGGGCGCCCGCCTCCGGCACGGGGTCCGTCCCGGGGTCGTCCGTGCCGGGATCGTCCGATCGCGGGGGTCGCTCGTCGGTCACGTGGTCGCCTCAGTAGCCGTAACGGCCGCCGATCGAGAACAGCATCCCCCAGAGGAGGAACGAGATGAGCGCGATGCCGACGCCGACGAAGCCGAGGATCATGCCCGTCAGCCACATGCCCTTCGCGGCGGGCTCCTTCGTGCGGCCGAGGAAGCCCAGGACGATCGCCGCGGCCGGGACGAAGAGCTGCAGCACGCCGCCGACGAACGGGATGAACACGACCGGCGATCCGATGACGCCGATGATGCCGGCGATGAGCGAGATCAGGCTGAGCACGGGCGTCGGCTTCGCCGGGGCGGGGGCGTACCCCGCCGCGCCGTACCCGCCGTATCCGCCGGTCGGCGGCACCGACCCGGCACCGGCGGCCGCGCTCGGCGGTGCGGTGTCGAAGGGCCCGCCGACGGGCGGCGCAGCGGCGGACGGGGCCCCGTACGGAGTGGCCGGCGCGCCGGGAGCGGCCGGCGGCACGGGCGGCGCAGGGGGCGGAGGCGGCGGCACGGGCGCACCCGGCACCTCGGGCGCAGCCGGCGGCTCGGGCGCGCCCGGCGGCTCGGGGCTCACGGGAGGCACGGGCGCCTCCGGCGGCTGCGGCACGGGCTCCGCAGGCACCGTCGGCTCGACGGGCTCCGCAGGCACCGTCGGTTCGACGGGCTCCGCAGGCACGGTGGGCTCGGCCGGCTCCACCGGGACCGTCGGTTCCGTCGGCGTCGGCGGTGCCGGCTCCTTCGGCTGGTCCGGGTTGGTGGGATCGCTCATGCCGAGCCCCTTCCGTGCTGCGGGTGGATCAGTAGGTGGTGACGGTGCCGCTGCTGATCGCGGCGCCGATGATCGCGAACCAGACGATCGCGAAGATGATGCCGACCACCAGGCCGATGTAGCCGATGACCAGGCCCGCGATCGCGAGGCCGCGGCCCTGCTCGCCGGTCTTCTTGATCTGGTTCAGCGCGATGTGGCCGGTGATGATGGCGACGAGCGAGATGAAGAACGCCGACACCAGCGAGACGATGGCGAGGACGTTGGTCTTCTGCGTCGCCGGGGCACCGTACGACGGGGTCGCGCCGTACGACGGCGCCGGCTGCGCCGGCGGAGCCGGGGGCGGCGGCGGGACGTTCGACGCGTTCGGATCGGGCGTGTTGGGGTCGGTCATGGTGCGGTTTCCTCTCGTGCAAGCGCGGACCCGGCCATGCTGGCAGCGCCGCGGGATGCTGTCAACGCTCGCGACGCGGGTCGTCTCCCCCCACGATCGCGGGGTTCTCCGCTCACCATAGCGCCCGCCGCCACGGTCCGGCGCGGGCACAAGTGCCCATGGCGATCTCGCCGGGGATCAGCTCTGGATGTCCGTCACCGGGAGCGTCGAATCCGCGCCGAACTCCAGCGACGACGGCTCGTGCCCGGCCATGACGAGGCGTGCGCCGAGTGCGGCGATCATCGCGCCGTTGTCGGTGCAGAGCGACAGCGGCGGGATGCGCAGCGCGATGCCCGCGGCATCCGCCCTGGCCTCGGCCACCTCGCGCAGCCGACGGTTCGCCACGACGCCGCCGCCGAGCAGCAGGCGGGGCACGCCGAGGTCGGTGCACGCCGCGATCGCCTTCGACACGAGCACGTCGACGACCGCCTCGCGGAAGCTCGCGGCGACGTCGGCCAGCGGCACCGGCTCGCCCGCGGCCTCGCGCTGCTCGACCCACCGCGCGACCGCGGTCTTCAGCCCCGAGAACGAGAAGTCGTACCGGTGCCGGTCGAGGTCCTTCGGCCGCGTGAGTCCGCGCGGGAACCGGATGGCGTCGGGGTCGCCGCCGACGGCGGCGCGGTCGATCTCGGGGCCGCCCGGGTAGGGCAGGCCGAGGAGCCGCGCGACCTTGTCGAACGCCTCGCCCGCGGCGTCGTCGATGGTCTCGCCGAGGAGCTCGACGTCGGAGTCGAGGTCGCGCACGAGCAGCAGCGAGGTGTGCCCGCCCGAGACGAGCAGCGCCACGCTCGGCGTCTCGAGCGGGCGGTCGCCGATGAGGTCGGCGCCGACGTGCCCGACGAGGTGGTTCACCGCGTACACGGGCTTCTCGAGCGAGAGCGCGAGCGCCTTCGCGGCGCCGACGCCGACCATGAGCGCGCCGGCGAGGCCGGGCCCGTTCGTCACGGCGACCGCGTCGAGGTCGTCGAGGGCGACGGATGCCTCGTCGAGTGCGGCCCGGATGGTCGGGCCGAGCGCCTCGAGGTGGGCCCGCGCGGCGACCTCGGGCACGACGCCGCCGTAGCGGGCGTGCTCGTCCATCGACGACGCGATCGCGTTGGCGAGGAGCTCGGTGCCGCGGACGATGCCGACCCCGGTCTCGTCGCACGAGGTCTCGATGCCGAGCACGAGCGGCGCGTCGCGGTTCACTGCGGTCCTCCTGCGGGGGCGTTCGCCGGGTCGGTTGACCCGGGCTCCGTGCGCTCGAGCACGTCGGCCGCCGGGCGCGTCACGGCGGGCGGCACGTCGAGCCGCATGGCGATCGCGTCGACCCCGTCGGGTTGGTAGTACCCGCGCCGCACGCCGATCTCGACGAAGCCGAGCGAGTCGTAGAGGCCGCGTGCGACGGGATTGTCGGCGCGCACCTCGAGGAACACCTCGGCGGCCCCGCGTCGTCGGGCCTCGTCGATGAGCGCGTGCATGAGCGCGCGCCCGAGGCCGCTGCCGCGATGCGCGCCGTCGACGGCGATGGTCTGGATGTCGCCCTGCCCGGCGCCGCGAGGGGCGAGCAGCCCGGCGTAGGCGACGGGCTCGTCGGGCCGCGCGTCGTCGACGGCGACGAGGTAGTACGCGTGGGCCGACTCGAGCTCGCTCCGCATCGCGCTCGCGGGCCAGGCGTCGGTCGCGAACGTGGCCCGTTCGAGCCGCATGATCGCGTCGAGGTCGTCGCGGCGCGCGCGGCGCAGCATGAGGCTCATCGGAGCACCCGCTTGCCCGCCGACGGCGTCACGTCGGGCGCTCGAAGGTAGAGCGCCTCGTCGTCGGCGATCGGCAGCCGCCCGGCGGCATGGGCGAATTCGGCGACGAGCCCGAGGGAACCGGCCGAGACGGTGTCGGCATCGAGGCGGATGCCGCGGGGCGCGGGCACCGCGTCCCGCGGCTCGAGTCGCGGCACGGCGAGCCGGACGGGCAATCCGTCGTCGTCGAGGCCGTCGTAGTCGCTGACGGCGGATTCGCGGCGCCGGGCGTCGGTGACGACCTGGAGGAGTCCGGAGCCGCCCGCCGCGTACCACGCGTGCGCGATCGCGTCGTGGCTGACCACCGGCACCACCGGGCGTCCGATGCCCAGCGCGAACGCGCGCGCCGCGGCGATGCCGACGCGCAGGCCCGTGAACGGTCCCGGGCCCATCCCCGAGGCGACGCCGGACAGGTCGGCCGGGCGGACCCCTACGCGCCCGAGCACGTCGCGGATCCCGTCGCCGATGAGCTCGGCGTGGCGCATGGTGTCGTTCGTGCCGGTCTCGGCGAGGATCCCGCCGTCGAGGTCGACCACGGCGACGCTCGTCCCGGTGGACGTGTCGATCGCGAGGAGCATGCGTCAAGCCTAGAGGCGTGCCGCCGAGCGCCCGCCGGGAACGGGCCGGGCCCCGGCGGCGATCAGTCCTCCAGCTGGGGCTGCACGGCGAAGGGCGTCCCGGCCCAGCGCGGTCCGTGCCCGCGCAGCTCGACGGTCCGCGGCTCGTCGTCGTCGAGGTCGGCCTCCGGCGCGGCCAAGGACCCGTCCGCGGGATCGTCGGCGCCGCCGGGGCCGTGGCCGCGACGCCGGCTGATGACCACCTCGAGCCAGGACTCGCTGACGTCGTCGAGCAGGCCGGCTCCCCACTCGGCCACGACGACCGAGTTGGCGAAGTCGAGGTCGAGGTCCTCGAGCTCCGCGGCGCCGGCGAGGCGGTACGCGTCGACGTGCACGAGCGGCGCGCCGCCGACGAGGCTCGGGTGGGTGCGTGCGAGCACGAAGGTCGGGCTCTGCACCGGGCCGCGGACGCCGAGGCCCGCGCCGATCCCGCGTGTGAGCGTCGTCTTCCCGGCGCCGAGCGGGCCGGTGAGCACGACGAGGTCGCCGGCGCGGAACGTGCGGCCGAGCTCGCGGCCGAGCTCCTCCATCGCCTCGGTGTCGGGGACCGACCGGCGCATCACACGCCTCCGACGTGGGTGCGCGGCACGCGCGGCCCGATGCGGGTGACGATCTCGTAGCCGATCGTGTCGGCGGCGTCACCCCAGTCGTCCGCCGACGGCGCGCCGCCCGCGGGGTCGCCGAAGAGCACGACCTCGTCGCCGACGGCGACCTCGGCCTCCCCCACGTCGACCAGGAACTGGTCCATCGCGATCCGGCCGGCGATCCGGTGACGGGCGCCGTGGATCATGACCTCGGCGCGCCCGGACGCCTGCCGCGGCACGCCGTCGGCGTACCCGAGCGGGACGAGCGCGAGCGTGGTCGGACGCGACGCGCGCCAGGTGTGGCCGTACGAGGCACCGGTGCCGGGCTCGACGCGACGCACGGCCGCGACGCGTCCGCGAAGGGTCATCACGGGCGTCAGGCCGAGCTCTGCGGCCGTCGTCCCGTCCCCGAAGGGCGGCACGCCGTAGATGCCGATGCCGATCCGCACCATGTCCAGTCGCGCCTCGGGCATGCGCAGGGCCGCGGCCGTGGACGCGAGGTGGCGGACCTCCGGCGCGAGGCCGGCGCGCTCGGCGGCGGCGACGCCGTCGACGAACGCGGCGAGCTGCGCGGCGTCCTCGTCGGGCGAGGTGTTGGCGAGGTGGCTGAAGAGGCCGCGGACCCGCACGCGGCCCTCCACCTCGAGCTTCGCCGCGCGTGCCACGACGTCGTCCCAGTCGGCGCGGAGGATGCCGTTCCGGCTGAGGCCCGTGTCGAGCTTGAGGTGCACGTTCGCGATGCGACGGGCGGATGCCGCGGCATCCGCCATGGCCTCGAGCTGGGCGAGCGACGAGGCGCCGAGGTCGACGTCGCGGGCGATCGCGGCGTCGAAGCGCGCGGCGGGATCGTGCAGCCAGGCGAGGACCGGGGCCTCGATCCCCGCGTCGCGCAACGCGAGCGCCTCGTCGAGGTCGGCGACCCCGAGACGGTCGGCGCCGCCCGCGAGCGCGGCGCGGGCGACGTGCTCCGCGCCGTGGCCGTAGGCGTCCGCCTTCACGACGGCCATGACGCCCGCCGGCGCGACGGTCGCGGCGAGCGCGGCGACGTTGTCGCGCACGGCGTCGAGGTCGATGACGGCCTCGCGGAACGGCGATCGGACGTGGCGGGGGTTCACTCGGGCTCCTCGGTGCGGTGCGGAGTGGCGAGCGCCTCCTGCGAGGTGTCGGCGCGCCCGACTCCGCGTTCGAGCACGACGAATGCGCTGGCGATCCCGGCATCGTGGCTCATCGACAGGTGCACCCGGTCGATGCCCAGCGCCGCGACGTGCGCGGAGAGCGCGCCCGAGAGGGCGAAGTCGGGGTTGCCGTCGGCGTCCTGGACGATGCGCATGTCGTGCCAGCGGATGACGGCGTGGCCGCCGAGGGCCTTGATCAGCGCCTCCTTCGCCGCGAACCGGGCGGCCAGCGACCGCGCCGGACGGTCGCGTTCGCTCTCAGCGAACAGGCGGTCGCGGAGCGACGGCGTGCGCTCGAGCGATCGCGCGAAGCGCGCGATGTCGACCACGTCGATGCCGATGCCCGCGATCACTCGTCCCTCTCCGACCTCACGGTTCGAGTCTGCCGCACCGGTGCGGCGGGCGGGTGCCGGACGTGCCGACTCCCGCCCGTCGCTCACTCGACCGTCACCGACTTCGCGAGGTTCCGCGGCTGGTCGACGTCGAGGCCCTTGGCCTGCGAGAGCTCCATCGCGAAGATCTGCAGCGGCACGACCGCGAGCAGCGGCTCGAACAACGGGGCCGCGAGCGGGATGCGGATGACCTCGTCGGCGAACGGCAGCACCGCGGCATCCCCCGCCTCGGCGATCGCGATGACGCGCGCGCCGCGCGCGCGGATCTCCTGGATGTTCGAGACGACCTTCGGGTGGAGGTTCGCCGAGCCGCGCGGGCTCGGCACGACGACGAAGACGGGCTGGCCGGGCTCGATCAGCGCGATCGGCCCGTGCTTCAGCTCGCCCGCCGCGAAGCCCTCGGCGTGGATGTACGCGAGCTCCTTGAGCTTCAGCGCGCCCTCGAGCGCGATCGGGTATCCGACGTGCCGCCCGAGGAACAGCACCGAGCGCGTGTCGCTCATCCAGTGCGCGAGCTCGCCGACGCGGTCGGCCTGCTCGAGCACGGTCTCGATCTTGCCCGGGATCGCCTGCAGCTCGGCGAGGTGGCCGGCCAGCTCGTCATCGGCCAGCGTGCCGCGCACGCGCGCGAGGTGCAGCCCGAACAGGTAGAGCGCCGTGATCTGGGCCACGAACGCCTTGGTCGACGCGACCGCGACCTCGGGTCCCGCGTGCGTGTAGACGACCGCGTCGGACTCGCGAGGGATCGTCGCGCCCTGGGTGTTGCAGACCGAGATGGTCCGCGCGCCCTGCTCGCGGGCGTACTTGACCGCCATGAGCGTGTCCATGGTCTCGCCCGACTGGCTGATCGAGACGACCAGCGTGTGCTCGTCGATGACCGGGTCGCGGTAGCGGAACTCGTGGCTGAGCTCCACCTCGACCGGCACGCGCGCCCACTGCTCGATCGCGTACTTCGCGACCATGCCCGCGTAGGCGGCCGTGCCGCACGCGATCACGGTGATGCGGCGGATGTCGCGGAGCTCGTCGTCGCCGAACCCCTCGAGCTCGGGGATCGTGACGACGCCGTCGATCACGCGGCCGAGGATCGTGTTCGCGACCGCCTCCGGCTGCTCGGAGACCTCCTTGCGCATGAAGGAGGACCAGCCGCCCTTCTCGGCGGCCGACGCGTCCCACGCGACGTCGAACGGCTCGACCTCGACGACCTCGCCGTCGAAGTCGGTCACGGTGACGCCGTCGGCGGTGATCGCCACGATCTGGTCCTGGCCGATCGCGACGGCTCGCTTGGTGAACTCGACGAAGGCCGCGACATCCGAACCCAGGAAGTTCTCGCCGTCGCCGAGGCCGATGACCAGCGGCGAGTTGCGGCGCGCGCCGACCACGAGGCCGGGCTCGTCCCGGTGCACGGCGAGGAGCGTGAAGGCGCCCTCGAGCTGCGCGACCGTGCGGCGGAAGGCCTCGCGCAGGTCGCCCGTCTCGCGGTAGAGCTCGCCGAGCAGCACGGCGGCGACCTCGGTGTCGGTCTCGGACTCGAACGAGGCGCCGCGTCCGAGCAGCTCCTCCTTCAGTTCGGAGAAGTTCTCGATGATGCCGTTGTGGATCAGCGCCAGCCGCCCGTCGTCGCCGAGGTGCGGGTGCGCGTTGCGGTCGGTGGGCCCGCCGTGCGTCGCCCAGCGCGTGTGGCCGATGCCGGTGCCGCCCCGGTGCACGGGGTGGCGCTCGAGCTCGTCGGCGAGCACCTGGAGCTTCCCGGCGCGCTTGGCGAAGTCGAGCCCGCCTTCGTCGCCGACGACGGCCACGCCGGCCGAGTCGTAGCCGCGGTATTCGAGACGGCGGAGACCGCCCATGAGGACGTCGAGGCTGTTGCGCTCTCCGACGTATCCGACGATTCCACACATGGGCTCGATTGTAGCCACGCGCGACTGGGCGACCGCCGGGCGTTCCCCGGACCGATCCGGCCGCCCCGGTCCGCCGTGCGGACGCCCGGACGAGCCCCGCGCGGCTCGCTAGACTGTGCCGGTGCCCGATCCGCAGAGCCCGTCGACGCACACGCCGCAGATCTCTCCGTTCGTCGAACTCGACCGCGCCTCATGGGCGGCGCTCGCGCCGTCCATGCCGTCGCCCCTCCGCGAGACCGAGATCGTGCAGCTCCGCGGGCTCGGCGAACCGCTCGACCCGGCCGAGGTCTCCGAGGTGTACCTGCCGCTCAGCCGGCTGCTGAACCTCTACGTCGGCGGCACGAAGGCGCTGCACGAGGTCACGAGCACCTTCCTCCGCGAGCGCTTCGAGTCGACGCCCTTCGTCATCGGCGTCGCCGGCTCCGTGGCGGTCGGCAAGTCGACGATCGCACGCCTGCTCCGCGAGCTCCTCGCCAGGTGGGAGCACACGCCGCGCGTCGAGCTCGTGACGACCGACGGCTTCCTCTACCCCAACGCCGAGCTCGAGCGCCGCGGCCTCATGGCGCGCAAGGGCTTCCCCGAGTCCTACGACCGCCGCGCACTCCTGCGATTCGTGAGCGACGTCAAGGCCGGCGCACCCGAGGTGCGCTCCCCGTTCTACTCGCACCTCGCCTACGACATCGTCCCCGACGCCCAGATCACCGTGCGGCGACCGGACGTGCTGATCATCGAGGGGCTCAACGTGCTCCAGCCGCCCGGGCCCGGGCACCGCCTCGCGGTCAGCGACCTGTTCGACTTCACGATCTACGTCGACGCGCGCACGCGCGACATCGCCCGGTGGTACGAGGACCGGTTCCTGAAGCTGCAGCGCGGCGCGTTCTCGAACCCGCGCTCCTACTTCCACCGCTACGCGAGCCTCACCGAGGACGAGGCGCGCGCCCGGGCCCGCTCGATCTGGCAGTCGATCAACGAGCCGAACCTGCTGCAGAACATCCGGCCCACCCGATCGCGTGCGTCGCTCGTGCTGCGGAAGGACGCGGACCACACGGTCTCGAGCGTCCTGCTCCGCAAGCTCTGAGGCGCGCGGCGTGCGCGTCCGAGGGCGCGGGCGCCGCACGGCGGCGAGGCGGCCCCGCCCGCAGAGGGCGAGACGGATGCCGCGCGCCGGCGTCAGCGCGTGAGCCGCTTCCGGACGACCGCGGCGAGCCGGTTCGCCTGGGCATCGGCGTCGGCCTGCTCCGCGGCCTCGACCATGACGCGCACCATGGGCTCGGTGCCGGAGGGGCGCAGGAGCACCCGGCCGGTGTCGCCGAGCTCCGCCTCGACCTCGCGCACCGCCTCGGCGATGACCGCGTCGTCGGCGAGGCCGTGGTGGTCGATGTCGCGCACGTTCACGAGCACCTGCGGGTAGACCGTCATGATCGAGGCGAGCTCGGCCAGGGTCTTCCCGGTCCGGGCCATCTCGGCCACGAGGTGGAGCCCGGTGAGCACGCCGTCGCCGGTCGTGGCGAACTCCGTCATGATGACGTGGCCCGACTGCTCGCCGCCGAGCGCGTAGCCGCCCGCGGTGAGCGCCTCGAGCACGTAGCGGTCGCCCACCTTCGTCTCGATGACGCGGATGCCGCGGTCGGCCATCGCGCGCTTGAGCCCGAGGTTCGACATCACGGTCACGACGAGCGTGTCGTCGGTGAGCGTGCCTCGCTCCTGCATCGAGACGGCGAGGATCGCCATGATGCGGTCGCCGTCGATCACGTTGCCGTCGGCGTCGACCGCGAGGCACCGGTCGGCGTCGCCGTCGTGGGCGATGCCGATGTCGGCGCGGTGGTCGAGCACCGCCTGCCGGAGGAGCTCGAGGTGGGTCGAGCCGACGCCGTCGTTGATGTTCATGCCGTCGGGGTCGGCCCCGATCACGATCACCTCGGCGCCAGCGTCGCGGAACGTCTCGGGCGACACGCCGGCGGCGGCGCCGTGCGCGCAGTCGAGGACGACCTTGAGCCCGTCGAGGCGAGCCGGCAGGGTGCCGAGCAGGTGGACGACGTAGCGGTCCTCGGCGTCGGCGAAACGGCGGATGCGACCGACGCCGTCGCCGGTCGGGGCGAGCTTCTGCTTGCCGAGGTAGGACTCGATGCGGTCCTCGACCTCGTCGGGGAGCTTCGTGCCGCCGAACGAGAAGAACTTGATCCCGTTGTCGGGAGCCGGGTTGTGCGACGCCGAGATCATCACGCCGAAGTCGGCGGCGATGCTGTCGATCAGGAACGCGGTCGCGGGCGTCGGGATCACGCCGGCGTCGAGCACGTCGACGCCAGAACTGGCGAGACCGGCCGAAACGGCGGCGGTCAGGAACTCGCCCGAGACGCGGGGGTCGCGCGCGACGATCGCCACCGGCCGCCGGCCGGCGGCGCGCAGCTCGTCGGCGTGACGTCCCTGCGTGAGGACGGCCGCAGCCGCCTGGGCGAGGCCCAGGGCCAGGTCAGCCGTGAGTTCACGGTTGGCCAGGCCCCGGACCCCGTCGGTTCCGAAGAGCCGAGGCATCCAGGGATCCGAAGACTAGCGCTTCGAGAACTGGGGCGCCTTGCGGGCCTTCTTGAGACCGGCCTTCTTGCGCTCGATGACGCGGGCGTCGCGCGTGAGGAAGCCGGCCTTCTTGAGGGTCGGACGGTTGTTCTCACGGTCGATCTCGTTGAGCGCGCGGGCGATCGCGAGGCGGAGGGCACCGGCCTGGCCCGAGGGGCCGCCGCCGGTGATGCGCGCGATCACGTCGTACGAGCCCGAGAGCTCGAGCACGGTGAACGGGTCGGTGATGAGCTGCTGGTGGAGCTTGTTCGGGAAGTAGTCCGCGAACTCACGGCCGTTGACCGTGATGGTGCCCGCACCCGGCACGACGCGCACGCGCGCGATGGCCTGCTTGCGGCGGCCGACGGCCGCGCCCGAGACGTTCAGCACGGGGCGTGCCGCGGGGGCGGCGGCCGGAGCCGACTCGGTGGTGTAGCTCTCAGGAGCCTGGTCGATCTGGTCTGCGATCTTCGCCATGGTGGTGTCTGAGTCCTTTTTCGCTCGGCGCCGGGCTTACTGGGCGACCTGGGTGAGGGTGTACGGCTTCGGCTGCTGGGCCGCGTGCGGGTGCTCCGGGCCGGCGTAGACCTTCAGCTTCTTGATCTGGGCGCGGCCGAGCGAGTTCTTCGGCAGCATGCCGCGGATCGCCTTCTCGACGGCGCGGACCGGGTTCTTCTCGAGGAGCTCGGCGTAGCCGACGGCCTTGAGGCCGCCCGGGTAGCCGGAGTGGCGGTACGCCTTCTTCTGCTCGAGCTTCTGGCCGGTGAGGGCGACCTTGCCGGCGTTGACGATGATGACGAAGTCACCGGTGTCGACGTGGTTGGCGAAGATCGCCTTGTGCTTGCCGCGGAGGATCGAGGCGGCGTGGCTCGCGAGGCGGCCGAGCACGATGTCGGTGGCGTCGATGACGACCCAGTCGCGCTGGATCTCGTTCGCCTTCGGGGTGTAGGTGCGCGTCACAGTAGTGCTGCTTTCTGATCGAGTGAGGGGTTCGTGAATCCCGCTCCGGTGGGGGTTCTCCCGCGATGCGGGTGGAACGCTCCGGTGGAGGGCTCAACATCGGGTACCGACGCAGTCGACGGAACCAAAGGGAAAGCTTAGCCGACGATGCCGCCAACGTGCAATTCACGACGTGCGCGCGTCTGCTCGGCGCGCGCGGCGAGGTCCTCCTCGGCCGGGTAGCCGATCTCGGTCAGCGTGAGGCCCCTGGCGGGCAGGACCTTGAAGGCGCTGGTGCGCTCGCCCGCCCGCATGAGGGCCGACGGCCCCGAGACGTCCAGGCGCCCCTCGCCCACCGCGACGCAGGCGCCGACGAGGGCCCGGACCATCGAATGGCAGAACGCGTCGGCCTGCAGCGAGGCGACGAGCACGCCGTCGGCGTCGCGGCGCCAGCGGTACGACTGGAGCGTGCGGATCGTCGTCGCCTCCTCGCGCGGCTTGCAGAACGCCGCGAAGTCGCCGAGCCCCAGGAGCGTCTGGGCCGCCACGTCCATCGCGTCGGCATCGAGGACCCTCGGGTACCAGACCGTCCGGTGGCGCTGCAGCGGGTCGCGCTCTGCGCCGAGGTCGGCGATGCGGTAGGCGTACCGACGCCAGACCGCGGAGAACCGCGCGTCGAAGCCGTCGGGCACGGGGCAGGCGGAGCGGACGACGACGTCGTCGTCGGAGGCGCCGAGGATGCCGCTGAGCCGGCGCACCAGGACGGCGTACGGGTCGACGGCCGGCGGGCCCCCCGCGTCGCCGCGCCTGGGCCTCGTCACGATCGCGAAGGCCTCGCGGTCGACGTCGATGTGGGCGACCTGCCCGGTCGCGTGGACGCCTGCGTCGGTCCGGCCCGCCACGACCAGTCGCGGGGCCGCGCCCTCCCGCCGGAACAGCGTCGCGATCGCATCCTCGAGCACGCCCTGCACCGTGCGAAGCGCGGGCTGGCGGCTCCATCCGGCGAACCCCGTGCCCTGGTAGGCGAGGTCCAGCCGGATCCGCAGCGTCGTCCCCGTGTCCACGCAGGCAAGCCTACGGGGCGAGCCGCCATGCCCCGTGGACGCGCGGAACCCCCGCAGCGGGCGCTGCGGGGGTTCCGGGTGCGTGGTGCGCGGGGCTACTTCGCCTCGGCGGCCTCGGTCTCGTCGGCGGGGGCCTCGGACGACTCCTCCGACGCCTCGGCGCCGGCGGCCTCGTCGACCGCGGCCTCGGCCTCGGTCACCTCGGCCTCGGGCGTCTCGGCCGGGGCCTCCTCCGCGGGCGCCTCGTCGGCGGCCGGCGCGGCGGCCGGCTTCGCGGCGCGCTGCTTCGGCTGGACCGGCTCGAGCACGAGCTCGATCACGGCCATGGGCGCGTTGTCGCCCTTGCGGTTGCCGATCTTGGTGATGCGGGTGTAGCCGCCCTCACGGTCGGCGACCTGGGGCGCGATGACCGCGAACAGCTCGTGGACGACCGACTTGTCGCCGATCACGGCGAGCACGCGACGGCGCGCGTGCAGGTCGCCGCGCTTGGCGAAGGTGATCAGGCGCTCGGCGAACGGGCGGAGGCGCTTGGCCTTGGTCTCCGTCGTCGTGATCGACTTGTGCGTGAACAGCGCGGCGGCGAGGTTCGCGAGCAGCAGGCGCTCGTGCGCGGGTCCGCCTCCGAGGCGGGGGCCCTTCGTGGGCTTCGGCATGGTTCGTTATCTCCAGTGGTGTGGGGTTGGTGCGGCCCGTGGCCTGCTAGTTCTCGTCGTCGAAGCCCGTGTAGAAGTGGGCGCCGTCGAAGCCGGGGACCGAGTCCTTGAGCGAGAGGCCCATCTCGGTGAGCTTGTCCTTGACCTCGTCGACCGACTTCTGTCCGAAGTTGCGGATGTTCATCAGCTGCGACTCGGACAGGGCCACGAGCTCGGACACCGTGTTGATGCCCTCGCGCTTGAGGCAGTTGTACGAGCGGACGGAGAGGTCGAGGTCCTCGATGGGGATCGACAGTTCGCTCGAGAGCACGGCGTCGACCGGCGCGGGGCCGATCTCGATGCCCTCGGCGGCGCTGTTGAGCTCGCGCGCGAGGCCGAACAGCTCGACGAGCGTGCGGCCGGCCGACGCGATGGCGTCGCGCGGCGAGATCGCCTGCTTGGTCTCGACGTCGACCACGAGGCGGTCGAAGTCGGTGCGCTCACCGGCACGGGTGGCCTCGACGCGGTACGTGACCTTCAGGACCGGCGAGTAGATCGAGTCGACCGGGATCTGGCCGGCCTCGGAGTACTCGTTGCGGTTCTGGCTGGCCGAGACGTAGCCGCGGCCGCGCTCGATCGTGAGCTCGAGCTCGAACTTCGCCGAGTCGTTGAGCGTCGCGATGACCAGCTCGGGGTTGTGCACCTCGACGCCCGCCGGAGCGGAGATGTCGGCGGCGGTGACCTCGCCCGAGCCCTGCTTGCGCAGGTAGGCCGTGATGGGCTCGTCGTGCTCGCTGGAGACGACCAGGTTCTTGATGTTGAGGATGATCTCGGTGACATCCTCCTTCACGCCCGGGACGGTCGAGAACTCGTGGAGCACGCCGTCGATGCGGATGCTCGTCACGGCGGCGCCGGGGATCGAGGAGAGGAGGGTGCGACGGAGCGAGTTCCCCAGGGTGTAACCGAAGCCCGGCTCGAGGGGCTCGATCACGAAACGCGAACGGAACTCCGAGATGTTCTCTTCGGTGAGCGTCGGACGCTGTGCGATCAGCACGGTGTGATTCCTTTCGGCAGGGTGTCCGCTATATGACACCTGCGAGTTCGAGGATCTTGAGTTGTGTGAGAGAACGGTGGCCCGGTGGTCGAGTAGCACCCGGCGCAGCCGGGCGCGTATCGAGACCGTGCGATCTCGATACGGCCTGCGGCCTACTCGATCACCGGGAAGGGGGAACTAGACGCGGCGGCGCTTCGGCGGGCGGCAGCCGTTGTGCGCCTGGGGCGTCACGTCGTTGATGCTGCCGACCTCGAGGCCGGCGGCCTGGAGCGAGCGGATCGCGGTCTCGCGGCCCGAGCCGGGGCCCTTGACGAAGACGTCGACCTTCTTCATGCCGTGCTCCTGCGCCTGGCGCGCGGCCGACTCGGCGGCGAGCTGCGCGGCGAACGGGGTCGACTTGCGCGAGCCCTTGAAGCCGACGCCGCCGGAGGAGGCCCAGCTGATCACGGCACCGGTCGTGTCGGTGATCGACACGATGGTGTTGTTGAACGTCGACTTGATGTGGGCCTGGCCCACGGCGATGTTCTTCTTTTCCTTCTTGCGCGGCTTGCGAGTAGCCGCCTTGGGTGCTGCCATGTTCGAAATCTCCTAGATCTTGGCGCGAGCGGTTACTTGCGGCCGGGCTTCTTCTTGCCGGCGACGGTGCGCTTCGGACCCTTGCGGGTACGAGCGTTGGTCTTGGTGCGCTGGCCGCGGACCGGGAGGCCGCGACGGTGGCGGATGCCCTCGTAGGAGCCGATCTCGACCTTGCGGCGGATGTCGGCGGCGACCTCGCGGCGGAGGTCGCCCTCGACCTTGTAGGTCCCCTCGATGTGGTCGCGGAGCGCGACGAGCTGGTCGTCGCTGAGGTCCTTGACGCGGATGTTCCCGTCGATGCCGGTCGCCACGAGGGTCTCCAGTGCGCGGGTACGGCCGACGCCGTAGATGTAGGTCAGTGCGATCTCCACGCGCTTCTCGCGCGGGATGTCGACTCCTGCCAGACGTGCCATGTTGGCTTCTCCTGTTGGATGAGTCGGAGGTGTGGAGCACTCCCGGTGCCTCGGCCTCCGTCCGAGGGTGTCGCCTCCCGGTGATCGAGTAGCGACGGAGTCGCGTATCGAGATCTCGGGAGGTTCTTGGTAGTGCCGGTATTCAGTTCTGCGTCGTGCGTTTCCGGTGATCGAGTAGCGGCGGAGCCGCGTATCGAGATCCTCGAGGGGTCTCGGTACGGCGCTGCGCGCCTACTCGACCTCGAGCCTTCGGGTGAGCCCGCTTCGCGGCCTCACCCTTCGACTCAACCCTGGCGCTGCTTGTGGCGCGGGTTCTCGCAGATCACCATCACGCGCCCGTGGCGGCGGATGACCTTGCACTTGTCGCAGATGCGCTTGACGCTGGGGTTGACCTTCACAGTCGTTGTTCCTTTTTTCGCTGTCCTCGTACCCGCGGGGTGCCGCGGGCCGTTACTTTCCGACAGGGGCCTACTTGTAGCGGTAGACGATGCGGCCGCGGGTCAGGTCGTACGGGCTCAGCTCCACGATCACGCGGTCCTCGGGGAGGATGCGGATGTAGTGCTGGCGCATCTTTCCGGAGATGTGGGCGAGCACCTTGTGCCCGTTGGTCAGCTCCACCCGGAACATCGCGTTCGGGAGTGCCTCGATGACCGAGCCTTCGATCTCGATGACGCCGTCTTTCTTGGCCATAGCCTCACTATCGCTTGGAGTTTGGGTTGTCGGTCGTGCGATGATGATGCACACCCCGGCATGGCCCATCGGGCATGCCGAAGCGGGCGTGCAAAACACCAAGGGTCAACTATAGGCGAATCGGTCCCGATTCGCCAGTCGGGCCGCGTGTCAGCGTGCGGTGCGGCGCGCGACGACCTCGAGCAGGCGATCGTGCAGCGGATGCCCCGGCTCGATGCCGCACACCTCGCGCACGAACGTGCCCGCGGCGTCCGTCCGCAGGCGCTCCTGCAGCTCGACGCTCTCCGGGTCGGCCGGGACGTCGAAGCCGAGCGCCGCCCCGACCGCGGCGAGGAGCCCGTCGACCGGGAGGTCGCGCTCGGCGAGTTCGGCGGCCGGCGCGATGAAGCGCTCGCGGCGGGAGAGCTTGCGGAGCGGCTGGCGACCGACGCGCTCGACCGTGTCCGGCAGCCCCTCGTTGCGGAAGCGCCCCAGGATCACCTCGCGGTACTCGGCCATCTCGCCAGCGCCGAACCCGTGCTTGGCGACGATGAGGGCGGACGTCTCGTGCAGGACCTGCTCGACCCGCTCGGCGACCGACGGGTCGGCGAGCGCCTCGGCGATGCGCGCGTGCCCCGCGAGGAACCCGAAGTACGCCGTCGACGCGTGCCCCGTGTTCACGGTGAAGAGCTTCCGCTCGATGTACGGCCCGAGCCGGTCGACGAAGTGCGCGCCCGGGATCACGGGCGGCGCATCGCCGAACGGCGGCTCCTCGATCGCCCACTCCGAGAACGTCTCGACCGTCACGTCGAGGCCCGCGTCATCGGGCTGGCCGGGCACGATGCGGTCGACGGCCGTGTTCGCGAACACCGCGCGGCGCTCGAGCTCGAGCCACTCGTCGGGTCCGGCCAGGTGCCGGGTCTCCTCGCGCAGCAGGCTCGTCGCGTCGATCGCGTTCTCGCACGCCATGACCGCGAGCGGTGCGGCATCGGGTGAGCGATCGCGGAGCGCCTGCAGCACGTGCGGCGCGATGAATCGCAGGATGTTCGGCCC
Organism: Agromyces luteolus; assembly: GCF_009729855.1. GTDB lineage: Bacteria > Actinomycetota > Actinomycetes > Actinomycetales > Microbacteriaceae > Agromyces > Agromyces luteolus. Next base: position 40,684 of record NZ_WODA01000022.1, read on the forward strand.
GACGGCCGTGGTGAGGACGTCGGCGTCGGCGAGCTCCGCGGCGAGGGCCGCGGCATCCGTCTGCGAATTGATCGCACGGTAGCGGTCGACGACGAGGTCGCGCGCGCCGACGCCGACCTCGTGCACGGTGTAGCGATCGGATGCCGCGAGCGCATCGATCAGCTCGGCGTTCACGTCGGCGAAGACGACCTCGTACCCGGCGTCGTGGAGCAGCAGCCCGATGAAGCCGCGGCCGATGTTGCCGGCGCCGAAGTGGACGGCCTTCACGACTCGTTCACCTCGGAGAGCAGTGCGACGAGCTCGTCGGACGAGCCGGCGGCGAGGAGCTTGCCGACCTCGTCCTCGTCGGAGAAGATCATCGCGATCTTCGACAGGATCTCCAGGTGCTCGTCGCCGATCCCGGCGATGCCCACCACGAAGCGGGCCTGCTCGCCGCCCCAGTCGACGGGCTCGTCGTACCGGATGAAGGAGAGCGCCGAGCGCAGGATCTGGTCCTTCGCCTCGTTCGTGCCGTGCGGGATGGCGAGCCAGTTGCCCATGTACGTCGAGACGCTGCCCTCGCGCTCGAGCATCGAGTCGATGTACTCGGGGCGCACGGCGCCCCCCTCGACGAGGATCGCGCCGGCGGCGCGGATGGCCTCCTCGCGGTTCGCAGCGGCAGGGGCCAGGCGGACGTCGCCGGGCGACAGGATCTGTTCGGTCATGGGTGCTCCTACTTCCTCATCGCGTCTTCGTCGTGATCGGTCGTGCGGCGGCGGCTGCGTCGCGGTGCCCGCTTCCGTGCGGGCGGGGCGGATGACGCGACCGCCCGAGTCGCGGCCGATGCGTCGTGCGCGGCCGCGACCCGGGCGTCGCGTCATCCGGTGGAGTTCGTCAGCGGACGCCCTCCGACTCCAGGAGGTTCACGATCTCGTCGTACTTCGGCGAGTTCATGAAGTTCTCGACGGACACGTGGAGCGCGCTCGGCGACTGCAGCTTCGCCCGCTCGGTCAGGTCCTGGTGCGTGATGACCAGGTCGACCTCGTCGGTCAGGTTCGCGATCGCCTTGTTGGTGACCGTCACGCTGTCGATCCCGGCCTTCTTGATCTTGTTGCGCAGGACCGTCGCGCCCATGGCGCTCGAGCCCATGCCCGCGTCGCACGCGAAGACGATCGAGTGGATCGGCTTGTGCTCGAAGGCCGCCTGCTCGCCTTCCGCGACGAGGCCGGCGCCTGCGGCGACGCCCTCGGCCTGGAGGCCGGAGAGCACGCTCGACTCCTTGCCCTTGTTGGCCTGGGTCTGCGCGATCGCGGCCGACAGGTCGCCCGCGTTCTCCTTCTCGAGGTCGCGCTTGCGGCTGGCCCGGAGGATGATCGCGGAGATCACGAACGAGACGGTCGCGGCGAGCACCACCGAGAGGATGACGCCGACGTAGCTGTCCGACGCGGTCTGGATGAGCACCGCGAAGATGCTGCCGGGCGCGGCGGGCGCGCGGAGGCCGCTCGAGAACAGGACGTTGGTCGCCACGCCGGTCATGCCGCCCGCGATGGCCGCGATGATGAGCAGCGGCTTCATCAGCACGTACGGGAAGTAGATCTCGTGGATGCCACCCAGGAACTGGATGATGATCGCGCCCGGCGCGCTGGCGCGGGCGAGGCCCACCCCGAAGATCGCGAACGCGAGCAGGATCCCGAGACCGGGGCCGGGGTTGGCCTCGATGAGGAACAGGATCGACTTGCCGGTCTCCTCCGACTGCTGCACGCCGAGCGGCGTGAACACGCCGTGGTTGATGGCGTTGTTCAGGAAGAGGACCTTGCCCGGCTCGACGAGGATCGAGACGAGCGGCAGCAGGCCGGCGAGGACCAGCCAGTTCACCGCGGCCTCGAGGCCGTTGCTCACGGCCTCGACGGCCGGCGCGAAGGCGTAGAAGCCGACGAGTGCGAGCAGCATTCCGACGATGCCGGCGGAGAAGTTGTTCACCAGCATCTCGAAGCCGGCCTTGATCTTGCCCTCCCAGAGGCGGTCGACCTGCTTCATGATCCAGGCCGCGAGCGGGCCCATGATCATGGCGCCGATGAACATCGGGATGCCGGCGCCCACGATCACGCCGACGGTCGCGATGGTGCCGACGACGCCGCCGCGGGTGTCGTAGACCATCCGGCCGCCCATGTTCGCGATGAGCAACGGCAGCAGGTAGGTGATCATCGGCCCGACGAGGCCGATGTTCTCCGTGCCGTCCGGACTCGGGAACCCGCCGATCTCCGGGATCGGGAACGGCCCGACCTGGATGAAGAGCGCGGTGATGAATCCCCAGGCGATGAATGCCGCGATGTTCGGCATGATCATGCCGCTGAGGAAGGTGCCGAAGCGCTGGACGGCGACTCGGGCTCCCCCGGGTCGCTTCGCCTCAGCTGACGTCGTCGTCATGATGCCTCCAGTGCTGGGTCACGGCACGGTCGTGCCGGTGGGGGTGGGTGCGGATTCGGCGGCCTGCTTCGCCGCCTGCTTCGCCTCGGCCGCTCCCTCTGCGGCCAGGGCTGCCCGGGCGATGCGCTCGGCATCCTCCCGGGTGTACCGCGCGAGGGAGGCGCGGACGTCTGCGAGTGCCGACGGGGACATCGACAGCGTGGTGGCGCCGAGGCCGACGAGCACCACGGCGAGGAGCGGGTCGGCGGCGGCCTCGCCGCAGATGCCGACGGGCTTGCCGAGGCGGCCGCCGGCGGCGCCGACCTCGGCGACCAGGCGCAGCACGGCCGGCGCCCACGGGTCCTGCAGGTTCGCGACCGTGCCGAGCAGCCGGTCGGCGGCCATCGTGTACTGGGTGAGGTCGTTGGTGCCGATCGACGCGAAGTCGGCGACGCCGAGCACGCGGTCGGCGATGAGCGCCGCCGACGGCGTCTCGACCATGACGCCGGCCGTCTTCAGGCCGAGCTCGCGGCAGAGGTCGGTGAAGTAGCGCGTCTCGTCGACGGTCGCGATCATCGGCGCCATGACCCACAGGTCGGCGTCGGTCGCGGCGTCGGCCGCGGCGAGCGCGGTCAGCTGCTCGCGCAGGATCACCTCGGCATGGCGCAGGGCGCGGATGCCGCGGAGCCCGAGCGCCGGGTTCTCCTCCTCCGCGTCGTTGAGGAACGAGAGCGGCTTGTCGGCGCCCGCGTCGAGCACGCGCACGACGACCTTCCGGCCGGGGAACGCCGACAGCATCCGGGTGTACTGCTCCTGCTGCTCGCGCACGCTCGGCGCGCGGTCGGCGTCGAGGAAGAGGAACTCGGTGCGGAACAGGCCCACGCCTTCAGCGCCGAGCTCCACCGCGTTCGCGGCGCCGTCGGCCGAGCCGAGGTTCGCGAGGAGGGGCACGGACGTGCCGTCGGCGAGCGCACCCGGCGTGATCGGCGCGGCCGCGCGCGCGGCGCGCTCGGCGATGCGCTCCTTCGCCGCCGCGACGGCGTCGGCGTCGGGCCCCTGGACGACGAGGTCGTTCTCGGCGTCGACGATCACGGTGTCGCCGTCGGCGAGGGCCGTGGCATCCGCTGCCCCGACGATCGCGACGATGGACTTCTCGCGGGCGAGGATCGCGGTGTGCGAGGTCGGCCCGCCGTCGATGGTGACGAGGCCGAGCACCTGCGTGAGGTCGAGGAGCGCCGTGTCGGCCGGCGCGAGGTCGCGGGCGACGAGCACGAAGCGGTGGCCCGGGTTCGGCACGCCCGGTGCCGGCACCTTCAGCAGGTGCGCGACCACGCGCTGCGACACGTCGTCGAGGTCGGCGGCGCGTTCGCCCATGTACCCGCCCATCGAGGACAGCAGGTCGCGGAACGCGGCGAACGCCTCGAACACGGCACGCTCGGCGGTCTTGCCGTCGGCGAGCCGCTTCACGACGTCGTCCATGAGCGTCGGGTCCTCGGCCATCATGGCCTGCGCCTCGAGCACGTCCTGTGCGGCGCCGCCCGCCTGCGCGCCCTTGCGCTGCAGGTCGTCCGCCACGACCGAGACCGACGCGCGGGCGCGCTCCTCCTCGCGGGCCGGATCGAGGTGGCTGGGTCGGTCCACCGGTTCCGGCAGCCGCTCGGCCATCCTCACGACCGGTCCGACGGCCACGCCCTGGCCGATGCCGGTGCCTCTGAACTCCATCACTCGCCCTCCCCGTTCGGTTCGATGGGCGACGGACGCCTCGGGCTATTCGTCGTGATCGGTGCTGAGCAGCTCGACGAGCTCGTCGAGCACGCGCTGCTCGTCGCCGCCGTCGACGACGACGGTGACCTCGTCGCCGTGGTCGATGCCCTGCGCGATGACGGCGAGGATGCTCGCCGCGTTGACGGGAGCGCCTCCCGCCTTCGCGATCGTGACGCTCGCACCGGATGATGCGGCGGCCTGCGTGAACAGCTTGGCCGGCCTGGCGTGCAGTCCGTGGCTCGATCCGACTCGAACAGTGCGCTCCACCATGTCTCCGGCCTCCGTCGCTGGTGTCCGTTCCCGTGATCACCATAGACCCGCGGCTCTGCGCAGGGAACGGGGTTGCGCGGCGTGGGCGTGTTCATGCTCGGGCTCCGATGATCGCGATCGCGAGGTCGAGTGCGGCGTCGCCGTCGAGCGCGCGGGTCTCGTCGGGCAGCACGGCGACGGGCACGGATGCCGCGATCGCGAGCTGCTCGAGCGATCCGAGCCGCGGCACCAGGTGGACGCCCACGAGCAGCGCGTCGGCACCGTCGAGCGCTTCGGCGAGCGTCTGCTCGCCCGCAGCGCGGACGTCGGCGGCGATGCCCCGCGCCTCGGCCGCGCGGCGGATGCGCAGTGCGGCGAACGTGCTCGACGCACCCGCTCCGCACACCACGACGATCCGCATCATCGGCCTCCTCGCCGAGCCCTGCCCGGTCCTCTTCGATCGGTCACGGCGAGTGCCGCGAACATGCCGAGTCTGCTCCCGTTCCGGGCATCGCCACCAACAGAACCGCTTCCGCACCCCCGGAAGATGCGCGGCATCCGCTCCCCCGGCGCCTCGGCAGGTGGTTGACTGGGCTGCACCCGCCCGGCGATCGTGCGCGTCGAGGCGGCGAGGATCGGAGCGGACCGGACGTGCCGGAGAACTGGGAGCGCCTCGTCGAGGCCCTCGCCGACGACGACGCCGCGGTGACGGCTGCCCGGCTCGCCGACCGGCTCGGGGTCTCCGACCGGACCGTCCGCTCCTACGCCGCGCAGGCCAACCGCACCGGCGAGGTGGTCGTCGAGTCCGGACCCGACGGCTACCGGCTCGACCGCGCGGCCTGGGCCCGGGTCCTGCACGCCCGCTCGGACGCCGCCGACGCCGACACGCCCGACGGCCGGCGCGCCCGCCTCATCCGCGACCTCGTCGACGCGCCCGACGGCCTCGACGTGCACGAGGTGGCGGCGGCGGCGCACGTCAGCGAGTCCACCGTCGAGGCGGACCTCGGGCGGGTCCGGGCACGCCTCCAGGGCACCGGCCTCGGCCTCGCGCGCGAGGGCAGCAGGGTGCGGCTCGCCGGCCCCGAGACCGCCATGCGGCGGCTGCTGGGCTCGCTCGTCCGAGAGGAGGGCCGACGCGGCATCCGCGACCTGTCGTCGCTGCGCGCGGGGTTCCCGCCGATGGACGAGTTCCGGTCCGCACTCGTGTCGAGCCTGCGGGAAGCCGGGTACGCGCCGAACGAGTACGCACTCGACGACGTGCTGCTGCACGTCGCGATCGCGCTCGACCGAGTGGGCCGCGATCGCGTGCTCGCCGCGACCGAGGACGCCGAGGCATCCGCCACCGCCCCGTCGTCGCCGACGGCCCCGGAGGCCGGGGCCGGCGACGAGCCGGCCGATGCCGCACCGCTCGACGCGCTCGCCGCCCTCCTCGACCGGCTCGTCCGCACGGGGTTCGACGTGCGCCTTCCCCCCGCCGAGCTCGACCACCTGGCCCGCCTCGTCGGCACGCGCGTCGCGACCTCCCAGCAGGGCCCCGCGCGCGAAGCAGTCGTCCGCGAGATCGTGGCGCGGATCTCGCGCGAGTGGCTCGTCGAACTCGGCGACGACCGGTTCATCGAGCGCCTCGCACTGCACGTCGAGAACCTGGCCGCGCGCGCCGCCGAGCACAGCTACTCTCGCAATCCGCTCACCGCCTCCATCAAGTCGGCGTACCCGCTCATCTACGACCTCGCGGTCTACCTCGCGAGCGAGCTCGCGCGACTCGAGGGCATCACCGTCAACGACGACGAGATCGCCTACCTCGCGATGCACCTCGGCGCGCAGCTCGAGCGGACGCGCTCGCGGGGGGACGTCGTGCGCGTCGCCGTCGACGTCCCCGAGTACCACGACGCGCGCGCGCTGCTCGTCGCGCGCCTTCGGAGCGCGCTCGGCGACGAGGCCGACCTGGTCGACGACGACCCCGACGACGCTGATCTCGTGGTCGCCGTGCTCCCGCCCGAATCCCCGCTGCCCGCGGTCGTCACGGTCGCGCCCTTCCCGACGGACGACGACGTCGGTCGCGTGCGCGCCGAGGTCGCGCGCCTCCGCCGCGGCCGCCGCCGGGCCCGGCTCGCCTCGACGCTGTCGCACTCCATCGGGCCCGAGCTGTTCGTGCGCGGCGTCGGCGGACGCGATCGCGAGGCCGTGATCCGGCTGCTCGGCGACCGCCTCATCGATGCGGGCGTCATCGACGACGCCTACGTGCAGGGCGCGCTCGAACGCGAGCGCATGTCCTCGACCGCCTTCACCGACCTGCTCGCGGTGCCGCACGCCATGACGATGACCGCCACGCGGAGCGCCATCGCGATCGCGATCGACGAACGGGCGATCGAGTGGGGCGACGCGAACGTGCACGTCGTCGCGCTCATCGCGTTCGCCGAGGACGGTCGCGCCGAGTTCCAGTCGGTCTTCGACCAGTTCGTGGAGGCGTTCTCCGAGCCCGAGAACGTGCGGCGGCTCGTCCGCGGCGCCACGGACTACCCCGGCCTCCTGGCCGAGCTGTCCGGCCTCATGTCGACGTGACGGATGCCGCGCCGCGGCCGATCACGCGATCGGCACCGGCCGCACGCCGAAGGGCGCGAGACCCTCCGCACCGCCGTCGGGCGCGGTGAGCACCCAGATCCCGTCGGCGTGCACGGCGACGCTGTGCTCGACGTGCGCGCCGTCGCCGCCGTCGGCCGTCGCCACGGTCCAGCCGTCGTCGCGCACGAACGTGGCCGGGTCGCCGGACGTGATCATCGGCTCGATCGCGACCACCAGGCCCGGCTTCACGCGCGGGCCGCGCCCGCGGACCGCGTGGTTGTAGACCGACGGATCCTCGTGCATCGACCGGCCGATGCCGTGCCCGCCGTACCCCTCGAGGATGCCGTAGTCGCCGGACGCCTCGACGGAGGCCTCGATCGCCTCGCCGACCTCGTTCAGGTGCCGGGCCGACGCGAGCGCGGCGATGCCCGCCCACAGCGACCGCTCGGCCGCGGCGGCGAGCTGCTCGCGTGCGAGCACCACGTCCGGGCGCTCGGGATCGGGAAGGACCACCGTGAACGCGGCGTCGCCGTTCCATCCGTCGACCTCGGCGCCGCCGTCGACCGACGCGATGTCGCCGGGGCGGAACGGCCGGTCGCCCGGGATCCCATGAACCACGTCGTCGTCGACCGACACGCAGAGCGCGTGCCGGTAGCCGGGGACGAGGCGGAAGTTCGAACGGCCGCCGTGCGCGAGGATGACCTCGTCCGCGGCGGTGTCGAGGTCGAGCGGGGTCGCCCCGACCACGAGCCGCTCACGGGCCGCCGCGAGGAGCGCGGCGGTCGCCTCGCCCGCGGGCACCATGGCGCGGAGCTCGGCCGGCGTCTTGAGGTTCAGTCGGCCGAACACCGCGAGCGCCGGTTACGCGACGCCCGCGCTGCGACGCGTCGCGTCGTCGCCGTCGGCGTGCAGCCCGCGCTCGGCGAGGGCCGCGAAGATGCGCTCGGTGACCTCGTCGAGCGTGCCGACGCCGTCGATGCGGACGACGAGGCCGTGCTCGCGGTACACGTCGAGGATCGGCGCCGTCTCGCGCTCGTAGATCGCGAGGCGGTTGGCGATGACCTCCTCGGTGTCATCGGTGCGGCCCTGGTCGATCGCACGCTGGCGGAGTCGCGTGATCGACTCCTCGCGCGGGACCACCAGCTCGACGACCGCGTCGAGCGACTCGCCGCGACCGGAGAGGAAGCCCTCGAGGTCGTCGACCTGGCCGCGGTTGCGCGGGTATCCGTCGAGGAGGAAGCCGCGGGCGGCATCCGCCTGCTCGAGGCGATCGCGGACGAGCTCGCTGGTCAGCTCGTCGGGGACGAGGTCACCGGCCTCGATGATGGCCTGGACGCGCTTGCCGAGCTCGGTGCCGCCCTTGACGTTCTCGCGGAAGATGTCGCCCGTGGCCACCTGCGGGACGCCGAACGCCTCGGCGACGAGCACGCCCTGCGTGCCCTTGCCGGAGCCCTGGGGGCCGACGATGAGGAATCGTGCGGAGGCGGTGTGCGTCATCGGAGGAGTCCTTCGTAGTGGCGCTGCTGGAGCTGGGCGTCGATCTGCTTCACGGTCTCGAGGCCGACGCCGACGATGATGAGGATCGACGCGCCGCCGAACGGGAAGTTCTGGTTCGCGCCGAACCACGAGAACGCGACGAGCGGGAGCAGTGCGATGAGGCCGAGGTAGATCGAGCCCGGGAGCGTGATGCGCGTGAGCACGTAGTCGAGGTACTCGGCGGTCGGCCGACCCGCGCGGATGCCGGGGATGAAGCCGCCGTACTTCTTCATGTTCTCCGCGACCTCGTCGGGGTTGAACGTGATCGCCACGTAGAAGTACGTGAAGCCGACGATGAGCAGGAAGTACAGGAGCATGTAGAGCGGGTGGTCGCCCTGCGTCAGGTAGTTCGTGATCCAGACGACCCAGGCCTGCGGCTCCTCGCCGGCGGCGGGCTGGTTGAACTGCGCGATGAGCGCCGGCAGGTACAGCAGCGACGAGGCGAAGATGACGGGCACGACGCCGGCCATGTTCACCTTGATCGGGATGTACGTGTTGTTGCCGCCGTAGGTCCGGCGTCCGACCATCCGCTTGGCGTACTGGACGGGCACGCGGCGCTGCGACTGCTCGACGAAGACGACCGCCACGACGACCAGGAGGCCGATTCCGAGGACGAGCGCGAACACGTCCCAGCCGCGCGCGACGCCGATCGCCCAGAGCGACGTCGGGAAGGTCGCGGCGATCGAGGTGAAGATGAGCAGCGACATGCCGTTGCCGACGCCGCGCTCGGTGACGAGCTCGCCCATCCACATGATGAGGCCGGTACCGGCGGTCATCGTGACGACCATGAGCAGGATCGCGTACCAGGCGTCGTTCGTGATGAGCTGCGAGCACGCGGGGTCGGAGTTCGCCGGGAACAGCGCACCCGAGCGGGCCACCGTGATGAGCGTGGTCGACTGGAGGACGCCGAGCGCGATCGTCAGGTAGCGCGTGTACTGGGTGAGGCGGGCCTGGCCGGCCTGGCCCTCCTTGTAGAGGGTCTCGAAGTGCGGGATGACCACACGGAGCAGCTGCACGATGATCGACGCCGTGATGTACGGCATGATGCCCAGCGCGAAGATCGACAGCTGGAGGAGCGCGCCGCCCGAGAAGAGGTTGACGAGCTCGTAGAGGCCCGAGGCGCCCTGGTTCGCCGCAAGACACTGCTGGACGTTGCCGAAGTCCACGAACGGCGCGGGGATGAACGAGCCGAGGCGGAACAGGGCGATGATGCCCAGCGTGAAACCGATCTTCCGTCGAAGGTCGGGGGTGCGGAAGATCCGCCCGATGGCGTTGAACACTCGTCCTCCTGTTACTGACGCCGCAGTCAGTATGAATGCGGCTCGAGCCTGTCGAGACCCCCGTGAATCATACGCGAGGTCCCGACAGGCTCGAATTCCGTGTGTGGTGCAGCGGCCTTACTTGACCGAACCGCCGGCGGCGACGATCTTCTGCTCGGCGGAGCCGGAGACCTTGTCGACCTCGACGTTGAGCTTCACCTGGATGTCGCCGTTGCCGAGCACCTTGACGCGCTCGTTCTTGCGGACGGCACCCTTGGCGACGAGGTCGGCGACGGTGACGTCGCCGCCCTTCGGGTAGAGCTCGGCGAGCTTGTCCAGGTTGACCACCTGGTACTCCACGCGGAACGGGTTCTTGAAGCCGCGGAGCTTCGGCGCACGCATGTGGTACGGAAGCTGGCCGCCCTCGAAGCCGGGGCGCACGGTGTTGCGGGCCTTGGTGCCCTTCGTGCCGCGACCGGCGGTCTTGCCCTTCGAACCCTCACCGCGTCCGACGCGGGTCTTGTCCTTCTTGGCACCCGGAGCCGGGCGCAGGTGGTGCACCTTGAGCACGGGCTCGCGCACGACGTCCTCGGACTCCTTCTTGGCCGGGGCCTTCTTCGCCGGCGCCTTCTTCGCGGGGGCCTTGGCGGCCTTCGCGTCGTCGGCCTCGGCGGCGGCGGCCTTGGCCGGAGCCTTCCGGGCGGTCGCCGGCTTGGCGGCGGCGGCCTTCTCGGCGGCCGGCTTGGCGGCGGCCTTCTTCGCGGGAGCCTTCTTCGGGGTCTCCTCGGCGGTGACGTCCTTCGTCTCGTCAGCCATTAGTCGATCTCCTCAACCTTCACGAGGTGAGCGACCGTGTTCACGTAGCCGCGCACCTGGGGGGTGTCCTCGCGAACGACGCTCTGGCCGATCTTCTTGAGACCGAGGCTGCGCAGCGTGTCGCGCTGGTTCTGCTTCTCGCTCACCTTGGACTTGATCTGGGTCACCTTGAGCTGCTTGGCCATCAGGCACCTGCCTTCGCTGCTGCGGCGGCCTCGGCCGCCTGCGCCTCGGCACGCAGCAGACGGGCCGGAGCGACCTCGTCGTAGTCGAGGCCACGACGTGCGGCGACCGCACGCGGCTCCTCGAGCTGCTTCAGCGCCTCGACCGTGGCGTGCACGATGTTGATGGTGTTCGACGAACCGAGCGACTTGCTCAGGACGTCGTGGATGCCGGCGCACTCGAGCACGGCGCGGACGGGGCCACCGGCGATGACACCGGTACCGGGGCCGGCCGGGCGCAGGAGCACCACACCGGCGGCCGCCTCGCCCTGGACGGGGTGCGGGATCGACGAACCGACGCGCGGGACGCGGAAGAAGTTCTTCTTCGCCTCCTCGACGCCCTTCGAGATCGCGGTCGGCACCTCGCGCGCCTTGCCGTAGCCGACGCCGACGAGACCGTTGCCGTCACCCACGACGACGAGCGCCGTGAAGCTGAAGCGACGGCCGCCCTTGACGACCTTCGACACGCGGTTGATGGTGACGACGCGCTCGAGGAACTGGCTCTTCTCGGCGTCGCGCTCGCGACGGTCGCGGCCCTGGCCGCGGTCGCGGCCGCCGCGGCGGCCCTCGCGCTCGTTGCGCGGCGGCTCCGAGGACGCCGCCGTCTCGACGGGTGCCTCTGCGGCCACGTCGGTCTCCTTCACAGTGTTCTCGCTCACAGGCTCAGCCCTGCCTCTCGCGCTCCGTCGGCGATCGCGGCGACGCGACCGGCGTACTTGTTGCCGCCGCGGTCGAACACGACCGAGTCGACGCCGGCCTGCTTCGCGCGCTCGGCGACGAGCTCGCCGACCTTCTTCGCCTTGGCGGTCTTGTCACCCTCGAACGCACGGAGGTCGGCCTCCATGGTCGAGGCGGATGCCACGGTGTGGCCCTTGCTGTCGTCGACGACCTGCACGAAGACGTGGCGGGCCGAACGCGTCACCACGAGACGGGGACGCAGCTCGGTGCCGACGATCTTCTTGCGAAGCCGGGTGTGGCGGCGCGAACGCGCAGCCGACTTGCTCTTGACGGCCATGATTACTTACCAGCCTTTCCGGCCTTGCGACGCACGACCTCGCCGGCGTAGCGGATGCCCTTGCCCTTGTAAGGCTCGGGCTTCTTGATCTTGCGGATGTTGGCGGCGGTCTCACCGACGGCCTGCTTCGAGATGCCCGAGACGGTGATCTTGTTGTTGCCCTCGACCGTCAGCGTGATGCCGGCGGGCGGCTCGACGGTGACCGGGTGCGAGAAGCCGAGCGCGAACTCGACCGCGCTGCCCTTCTGCGCGACGCGGTATCCGGTGCCGACGATCTCGAGGCCCTTCGAGTAGCCCTGGGTCACGCCGATGATGTCGTTCGCGATGAGGCTGCGGGTGAGGCCGTGCAGCGAGCGCGACTCGCGCTCGTCGTCGGGGCGGCTGACGAGGACCTGGTTGTCCTCGACCTTGACCTCGATGGGCTGCGCGACGGTGAGGGCGAGCTCGCCCTTCGGGCCCTTGACGGTGACGGCGCGGCCGTCGACCTTGACGTCGACACCGGCGGGGATGTCGATGGGAAGTCGTCCGATTCGTGACATGGAACTACCACACGTAGGCGAGGACTTCCCCACCCACGCCCTTCTTCTCGGCCTGGCGGTCCGTCAGCAGACCGCTGGAAGTGGACAGGATCGCGACGCCGAGGCCGCCGAGCACCTTGGGGATCTCGGTCGACTTCGCGTACACGCGAAGGCCGGGCTTGGACACCCGCTTGATGCCCGCGATCGAACGCTCGCGGTTGGGGCCGAACTTGAGCTGCAGCGTGAGCGTCTTGCCCACGCGCGCGTCGGCGACCTCGAAGCCCGAGATGTAGCCCTCCGACTTGAGGATCTCGGCGATGTGCCCCTTGAGCTTGGAGTGCGGCATCGACACGGTGTCGTGGTGCGCGGAGTTGGCGTTGCGCAGGCGCGTCAGCATGTCAGCGACCGGGTCGGTCATCGTCATGACAATGGTTCCTTACGTTCACCAGGTTTCAGGACCCGTTACACGGGGACTGACCTGTGGTGGTGGCGGCTCGCGGTTGCGAACCGCCGGATGCCGGTGCCGGCGGGGTCTCGGATGGCTCCGAGACCCGCCGGCGCTGGCACAAACTCGTAGAGTCTACTACGAACTACTGGGCGGACTCGTTCGACTTGAACGGGAAGCCGAGCGCCTTGAGCAGCGCGCGACCCTCGTCGTCGGTCCTGGCGGTGGTCACCACGGTGATGTCCATGCCGCGGACGCGGTCGATCTTGTCCTGGTCGATCTCGTGGAACACTGACTGCTCCGTGAGGCCGAACGTGTAGTTGCCGGTGCCGTCGAACTGCTGGTCCGAGAGGCCGCGGAAGTCGCGGATACGGGGCAGCGCGAGCGAGAGCAGGCGGTCGAGGAACTCCCACATCCGGTCGCCGCGCAGCGTGACGTGCGCACCGATCGGCTGGCCCTCTCGCAGCTTGAACTGCGCGATGGACTTGCGGGCCTTGGTGACCTGCGGCTTCTGGCCGGTGATCTTCGTGAGGTCGGCGATGGCGCCGTCGATGACCTTGCCATCGCGCGCGGCCTCGCCGACACCCATGTTGACGACGATCTTCGTCAGGCCCGGGACCTGGTGCGGGTTGGTGTACCCGTTCGCCTCGGTCAGGGCCTTCGTGATGTCGGTCTTGTACTTCTGCTTGAGGCGCGGCTGGATCTTGCCAGCCGGCGCGGCAGTCGCGGTGTCAGTCATTACAGGTCCTTACCTGACTTCTTGGCGTAGCGGACGCGGACCGTCTTCTCGACGCCGTCCTTGGTGACCGTCTCGGTGCGGAAGCCGACGCGGGTCGGCTTCTTGGTCTCCGGGTCGACAATCGCGACGTTCGACACGTGGATCGGGGCCTCGTGGGTCTCGATGCCGCCGGTCTTGGAGCCGCGCTGGGTCTGGCCGACGCGCACGTGCTTGGTGACGTAGTTCACGCCCTCGACCACGACGCGGTCCTGGTCGACCAGGACCTCGATGACGCGACCCTGCTTGCCGCGGTCGCCGCCGCGGGCCTGGCTGCGGCCCGAGATGACCTCGACGAGGTCGCCCTTCTTGATCTTGGCCATGGTTACAGCACCTCCGGCGCCAGCGAGATGATCTTCATGAACTTCTTGTCGCGAAGCTCCCGGCCGACCGGCCCGAAGATGCGGGTGCCACGGGGGTCACCGTCGTTCTTGAGGATCACCGCGGCGTTCTCGTCGAACTTGATGTAGGAGCCGTCGGGACGACGGGTCTCCTTCACGGTGCGGACGATGACGGCCTTGACCACGTCGCCCTTCTTCACGTTGCCGCCCGGGATCGCGTCCTTGACGGTGGCGACGATGACGTCGCCGAGGCCCGCGTAGCGACGGCTGGAGCCGCCGAGCACGCGGATGGTGAGCAGCTCCTTGGCGCCCGTGTTGTCGGCGACCTTGAGCCGGGATTCCTGCTGAATCACTTCGTACTCCTTCTGGGAAGCAAGCCCGGGGGCTTACTTGGCCTTCTCGACGATCTCGACCAGGCGCCAGCGCTTGGTGGCGCTGAGCGGGCGGGTCTCGGAGATCACGACGAGGTCGCCGATGCCGGCGGTGTTCTGCTCGTCGTGCGCCTTGACCTTCGACGTACGGCGCATGACCTTGCCGTACAGCGGGTGCTTCACGCGGTCCTCGACCTCGACGACGATGGTCTTGTCCATCTTGTCGCTGACGACGTAGCCGCGACGGACCTTGCGGTATCCGCGGACGAGCTCGGCCGTCTCGGCGACCTCGGCCGCAGCCTTCTTGGTCTCAGCCATGATCAGGCCTCCTTCGTCTCGGCCTCGGCGTCGGCGGATGCCTCGGCCTTGGCCTTCTTCGTCTTCTTCTCGGCCTTGGCCGGAGCCTCGACCGGGGCGGGCGTGGCACGGATGCCGAGCTCGCGCTCACGGATGACCGTGTAGATGCGGGCGATGTCGCGCTTGACGGCCTTCAGGCGGCCGTGGCTCTCGAGCTGGCCGGTGGCCGACTGGAAGCGGAGGTTGAACAGCTCCTCCTTGGCCTTCTTCAGCTCGTCGACGAGACGCTCGTCCTCGAAGGTGTCGAGCTCGGTCACAGCGAGCTCCTTGGAACCGACGGCCATTATGCGTCGCCCTCCTCGCGCTTGATGATGCGTGCCTTGAGGGGCAGCTTGTGGATTGCACGGGTCATGGCCTCGCGAGCGAGTTCCTCGGAGACGCCCGAGACCTCGAAGAGGACGCGACCCGGCTTGACGTTGGCGACCCACCACTCGGGCGAACCCTTACCGGAACCCATGCGGGTCTCGGCGGGCTTCTTCGTGAGCGGACGGTCGGGGTAGATGTTGATCCACACCTTGCCGCCGCGCTTGATGTGACGCGTCATGGCGATACGAGCGGACTCGATCTGACGGTTCGTCACGTAGGCGGGGCTCAGGGCCTGGATGCCGTACTCGCCGAAGGAGACCTTCGTGCCGCCGGTGGCCTGGCCCGAACGGCCGGGGTGGTGCTGCTTGCGGTACTTGACTCGACGGGGAATCAACATGGTTATGCCTCAACTCCTGCTGCGGCCGTCTCCTGGGCGCGGGGCCCGCGGCGACGGTCGTTACGGTCACGCGACGGCTTCTGGGCGGCCTGCTCGCGGGCGAGCTCCTTGTTGGTGATGTCGCCCTTGTAGATCCAGACCTTCACGCCGATGCGGCCGAACGTGGTCTTCGCCTCGTAGAAGCCGTAGTCGATGTTCGCGCGGAGCGTGTGCAGCGGCACACGGCCCTCGCGGTAGAACTCCGAGCGGCTCATCTCGGCGCCGCCGAGGCGGCCCGAGACCTGGATGCGGACGCCCTTGGCACCGGCGCGCTGCGCGCCCTGCAGGCCCTTGCGCATCGCGCGGCGGAAGGCCACGCGGGCGGAGAGCTGCTCGGCGATGCCCTGCGCGACGAGCTGGGCGTCGGCCTCGGGGTTCTTCACCTCGAGGATGTTGAGCTGGATCTGCTTGCCGGTGAGCTTCTCGAGGTCGGCGCGGATGCGCTCGGCCTCGGCGCCGCGGCGGCCGATCACGATACCCGGGCGAGCCGTGTGGATGTCCACGCGGACGCGGTCGCGGGTGCGCTCGATCTCGATGCGGCTCACGCCGGCACGGTCGAGCGACGTCTGGAGCAGGCGACGGATCTTGACGTCCTCGGCGAGGTAGTCGGCGTAGCGCTGTCCGGGCTTCGTCGAGTCGGAGAACCACCGCGACACGTGGTCGGTGGTGATGCCGAGACGGAAGCCGTACGGGTTGACCTTCTGACCCATTACTTCGTACCCTCCTCGGGCGTGCCGAGCACGATGGTGATGTGGCTCGTGCGCTTGTTGATGCGGAAGGCACGACCCTGCGCGCGCGGCTGGAAACGCTTGAGGGTGGTGCCCTCGTCGACGTACGCCGTCTTCACGTAGAGGTCCTGCTCGTCCAGGTAGGTGTTCGTGGCATCGGCCTTGACGCGAGCGTTCGCGATGGCCGAGGCGACGAGCTTGTACACCGGCTCGCTCGCACCCTGCGGGGCGAACTTCAGGATGGCCAGGGCCTCCTGTGCCTGCTTGCCGCGGATCAGGTTGACGACGCGGCGGGCCTTCATGGGGGTCACGCGGATGTGACGCACGCGGGCGATCGACTCCACCATTTCTCTCCTCCTTCACGCCACCGCGTCAGCGGCGGCGGCCCTTCTTGTCGTCCTTCACGTGTCCACGGAAGGTGCGGGTGGGCGCGAACTCGCCGAGCTTGTGGCCCACCATGGTCTCGGTGACGAACACCGGGATGTGCTTGCGGCCGTCGTGCACGGCGATCGTGTGGCCGAGCATGGCCGGGACGATCATCGAGCGACGCGACCACGTCTTGATGACGTTCTTGGAACCCGCTTCGTTCTGCGAGGCGACCTTGCGAAGCAGGTGCTCGTCGACGAAGGGGCCCTTCTTGAGGCTGCGAGGCATCTTCTCTTACTCCTACTTGCGCTTCTTGCCGACGGTGCGACGACGGACGATGAGCTTGTCGCTCTCCTTGTTGGGGCGACGGGTGCGTCCCTCGGGCTGACCCCACGGGCTGACCGGGTGGCGACCACCGGAGGTCTTGCCCTCACCACCACCGTGCGGGTGGTCGATCGGGTTCATCGCGACACCGCGGACGGTCGGGCGCACGCCCTTCCAGCGCTTGCGGCCGGCCTTGCCCCAGTTGATGTTCGACTGCTCGGCGTTGCCGACCTCGCCGACGGTCGCGCGGCAGCGCGCGTCGACGTTGCGGATCTCGCCCGACGGCAGGCGCAGCTGCGCGTAGGGGCCGTCCTTCGCGACCAGGCGCACCGAGGCGCCGGCCGAACGGGCCATCTTCGCGCCGCCGCCGGGGCGGAGCTCGATGGCGTGGATGACCGTACCGGTCGGGATGTTGCGCAGCGGCAGGTTGTTGCCGGGCTTGATGTCGGCCGCCGGACCCGACTCCACGAGGTC
This sequence comes from Agromyces luteolus, assembly GCF_009729855.1. GTDB lineage: Bacteria > Actinomycetota > Actinomycetes > Actinomycetales > Microbacteriaceae > Agromyces > Agromyces luteolus. The sequence continues at coordinate 57,932 of NZ_WODA01000022.1, forward strand.
GCCCTGCTTGAGCTTGTCGGGAGCGATGATGTAGCGCTTGGTGCCGTCCACGAAGTGCAGCAGCGCGATGCGCGCGGTGCGGTTCGGGTCGTACTCGATGTGCGCGACCTTGGCGGGCACGCCGTCCTTGTCGTTGCGACGGAAGTCGATGACGCGGTACTGGCGCTTGTGGCCGCCGCCGACGTGGCGGGTGGTGATGCGGCCCTGGTTGTTGCGGCCACCGGACTTCGACAGCGGGCGGAGCAGCGACTTCTCGGGCGTCGAGCGCGTGATCTCGGCGAAGTCGGCGACCGACGAACCGCGACGACCCGGGGTCGTGGGCTTGTACTTGCGAATAGCCATGGTGAGTTCCTCTGCTCCTTAGCCGACGTTCGTGAAGATGTCGATCGAGCCGGACTTGAGGGTGACGATCGCGCGCTTGGTGTCCTTGCGCTTGCCCATGCCGAAGCGGGTGCGACGCGTCTTGCCCTGACGGTTGAGGGTGTTGATCGAGGCGACCTGGACGTTGAAGATCTTCTCGATGGCGAGCTTGATCTCGGTCTTGTTCGAGCGGGGGTCCACGATGAACGTGTACTTGCCCTCGTCGATCAGGTTGTAGCTCTTCTCCGAGACCACCGGCGCGATGATGATGTCGCGGGGGTCCTTGTTGTGCGCGGCGCTCATGCGGAGACCTCTTCCTTCTTCGCCTGCTTCGCGGCGATGAACGCCTCGAGCGCGGCCTTGCTGAAGACGATGTCGTCGGAGACGAGCACGTCGTAGGCGTTCAGCTGGTCGACCGGCAGGACGTGCACGGTCGGGATGTTGCGGACCGCACGCTCCGAGAGCTCCTCGTCGCGGGTGAGCACGACGAGCTGGTGCTTCGACGGCGCGACCGAGGCGAGGAGCGCGACGGCGTCCTTCGTCTTCGGGGCCTCGCCGTTGGCGAGCGACTCGACCGCGTGGATGCGGCCGCCGCGAGCGCGGTCGGAGAGCGCGCCGAGCAGGGCTGCGGCGATCATCTTCTTGGGGGTGCGCTGCGAGTAGTCGCGCGGCTGCGGGCCGTGGACGACGCCGCCGCCGGTCATGTGCGGCGCGCGGATCGAGCCCTGGCGGGCGCGGCCCGTGCCCTTCTGCTTGAAGGGCTTGCGGCCGGCGCCGGAGACCTCGCCGCGGGTCTTGGTCTTGTGCGTGCCCTGGCGCGCCGCGGCGAGCTGGGCGACGACGACCTGGTGGAGCAGCGGCACGTTGGTCTGCACGTCGAAGATCTCGGCGGGCAGCTCGATCGAGCCGGACTTCTTGCCGGTGACGTCGAGGACGTCGATGGTGTCAGCGGTAGCCATCTCAGGCCCCCTTCACAGCGTTGCGGACGAACACGAGACGGCCGCGAGCACCGGGGACCGCGCCCTTGACGAGCAGCAGGCCCTTCTCGGCGTCGACGGCGTGCACGCGGAGGTTCAGGACGGTGACGCGCTCGCCACCCATGCGGCCGGCCATGCGCATGCCCTTGAAGACGCGGCTCGGGGTCGACGACGCGCCGATCGAACCGGGCTTGCGGTGGTTGCGGTGGGCACCGTGCGACGCGGAGACGCCCGCGAAGTTGTGGCGCTTCATGACACCGGCGAAGCCCTTGCCCTTCGACGTGCCGACGACGTCGACCAGCTGGCCGGCCTCGAAGGTGCCGTCGACGGTGAGCTCCTGGCCGAGCGCGTAGTCCGCGGCGTCGGCGGTGCGCACCTCGGTCACGTGGCGGCGCGGCGTGACGCCGGCGGCCTCGAAGTGACCGGTGAGGGGCTTGGTGACCTTGCGGGGGTCGATGGCGCCCGCGGCGATCTGGACGGCCGCGTAGCCGTCGCGCTCCGGGGTGCGGAGCTGGGTGACCACGTTGGGGGCGATCTCGATGACGGTGACCGGGATGAGCTTGTTGTTCTCGTCCCACACCTGGGTCATGCCGAGCTTGGTGCCGAGCAGACCCTTCACGTTCTTTGCAGTGGTGGACATGTCGTACCTCAGAGCTTGATCTCGATGTTGACGTCGGCCGGAAGGTCGAGACGCATGAGCGAGTCGACGGCCTTGGGCGTCGGGTCCACGATGTCGATCAGGCGCTTGTGGGTGCGCATCTCGAAGTGCTCGCGGCTGTCCTTGTACTTGTGGGGCGAACGGATGACGCACACCACGTTCTTCTCGGTCGGAAGCGGCACGGGGCCGACGACCGTGGCGCCCGCGCGGGTCACCGTGTCGACGATCTTGCGCGCCGAGGTGTCGATGACCTCGTGGTCGTACGACTTCAGTCGAATGCGGATCTTCTGTCCCGCCATTGCTGACTCTCTCTCTGTCAAGGCGTCTTACCCCTTCCGAGGGCATCGGACGCCGCGTAGCCACTTCGTGTGAAGCACCACTGTTCTTCTGTCAAAGGCCGGTGATCGAGCCTGTCGAAACCACCCCGCGTCGCGGTGGTCTCGACACGCTCGACCTTCGAGCCCTGGCCGACCCCCGCGCTCGGGCGTGTCGCACTCGCGAAAACGGGCATGGGACATCGCCCATGCTCGAATGGTGGTGGTCGGTTGTGTCGTCCTGCTGCCCGCGGCCTAGCCTGACCCGTGGGGCTCCGTCGGAGCTTCCGGTGGCTATGCACTGCCTGGCAGTGATCCGCACGGAGCGCAGCAAGGCACGCCGTTCGGAATGTTGAACTCAACGAGTTTGCCACATCGGGGCGCCTCCGTGCAACCCGGGCGTGTCGCGGCAGCGAGGCTCACCGCATCCTCCCAGTCAAGCGGATGCCGCGGCCTCCGTCGTCGTGATGGAATCGGGGCACGGCAAGCCGAGGGAGGACTCGATGACGGAGCACGCGCACGCGGTCGGCAAACGGATCGGACCGGGGAGCGTGTCGGTGACCCGCACGGGCCGCCGCACCTACGAGGGCCTCAACGAGCGCGGATCGACGGTGCTCATCGGGCCCGTCGAGGCCCCGGGCCACTTCACCCCGGGCGAGCTGCTCAAGCTCGCGCTGGCGGGCTGCGCGGGCATGAGCGCCGACTCCGTCGCCGCGCGACGCCTCGGCGACGACGTCGCGATCACGGTCTGGGCGCACGGCACCTCGAAGGACGGCAACCGCTACCGCGAGATCGACGAGGAGATCGTCGTCGACCTCTCGGCCCTCGAGCTCGCCGATCGCGAGCAGCTCGCGGCCATCATGGCTCGGGCGATCGCGAAGGCGTGCACCGTGGCTCGGAGCGTCGAGGGGTCGATCGACCTCCGGACCACGATCGACGGCATCGAGATCTGAGCCGGCGCGGCGTTCGCCGCCGACCTCACTCCCCCGTGTGCGCGGGGCGCTCGCACGCCTCGGCGCCGGCAGCGCTCGGCCCGACGATCCCCGCGGCGACGACGAGCGCCGCGAGCGTGGCGACCGAGCCGAGCAGGAGCGCCGATCGCGGCCGCCGCGCCCCGGCGGCGCCGAATCGCGCGGGGTCCTCGATCCATCGCTTCGACGCGGCGGCGACCGCGAACGCCGCGACCACGAGCAGCACCATGAGCCAGGGCGGGCTCGGCACGCCCGTGACGAACGGCACGAACATGAAGATCGGCCAGTGCCAGAGGTAGAGCGAGTACGAGATGTCGCCCGTCCACTGGACCGGGGCCAGCCCGGTCGCTCGCGCCGGCGACCACCTCGCGTCCGGCATCCCGGCCCAGATCACGGCGAGCGCACCCGCGACCGGGACGAGCACGACGAGACCCGGGAACGCCTCGGGCGTGCGGAACGTGAAGACCGGCACCGCGATGAGCGCGAGCCCGATCCATCCGGCGGCCGCCCTGAGCCGTTCGCGCCCGGCTGCGACCTCGGGGACGAGGACGGCGAGGATGCCGCCGACCCCGAACTCCCACACCCGCGTGAACGTCGAGAAGTACGCGAGGTTGTGGTCCTGAGCGGTGAGCACGACGTTCCAGGCGAACGACGCGACGGTCGCGACACCGAGGACGACGAGCAGGGCGCGACGCGGGTCCCTCGCACGACGGACGGCGAACCCGACGGCGACGATGATCAGCAGCGGCCACGCGAGGTAGAACTGCTCCTCGACCGAGAGCGACCAGAAGTGCTGCACGGGGGTGGAGGCGAGGTCGTCGCGCGCCGGGTCCTGCGAGTCGGCGGCGAGCAGCCAGTTCTCGAAGTAGAGCGCGCTCGCGATGACCTCGCGGAAGTACGAGCGCCACTCGAACCTCGGCACGACGAGGTACGTCAGCACGGTGACCGCGACGAGCACCGCCATGGCCGCCGGCAGGATCCGCCGCGCTCTGCGCAGGTAGAAGTCCTTCAGCGAGATGCGCCCGGTGCGGGCGTGCTCGCGGAGCAGGAGCGCCGTGATGAGGAAGCCCGACACGACGAAGAAGACGTCGACGCCCATGTAGCCGGCGGGTGCGACCGCGGGCCAGCCGTGGTGCAGCACGACGGCGCACACCGCGATCGCGCGGAGCGCCTGGATCTCGGGCCGCACGGCGGCACGCGTTCGGGTCGACGGGGGAACCATCCGGTCAAGGCTAACCCGAGGTCTCCTCGAAGAGGGACGCCCCGCCCGGATCTGGACGACCGTGCACGACTGTGCTAGCGGGACGACGAAGGGGCCGGGCCCGAAGGCCCGACCCCTTGCAGGTCGCGATCGCGAAGATTACTTGATGATCTTCGTGACGGTACCGGCGCCGACGGTGCGGCCACCCTCGCGGATGGCGAAGCCGAGGCCCTCCTCCATGGCGATCGGCTGGATGAGCTCGACCGTCATGTCGGTGGTGTCGCCGGGCATGACCATCTCGGTGCCCTCGGGCAGCGTGATGACACCGGTGACGTCGGTGGTGCGGAAGTAGAACTGCGGACGGTAGTTCGCGTAGAACGGGTTGTGACGGCCGCCCTCGTCCTTCGAGAGGATGTAGGCGGTGCCCTCGAAGTTCGTGTGCGGGGTGACCGAGCCCGGGGCCACGACGACCTGGCCGCGCTCGACGTCCTCGCGCTTGGTGCCGCGGAGCAGGAGACCGCAGTTCTCGCCGGCCCAGGCCTCGTCGAGCTGCTTGTGGAACATCTCGATGCCCGTGACCGTGGTCTTCTGCGTCGGGCGGATGCCGACGATCTCGACCTCGGAGTTGATCTTCAGCGTGCCGCGCTCGGCGCGGCCCGTGACGACCGTGCCACGACCGGTGATGGTGAAGACGTCCTCGATCGGCATGAGGAACGGCTTGTCCTTGTCACGCACGGGGTCGGGGATCGAGTCGTCGACGGCCTCCATGAGCTCGAGGACCGAGTTGACCCACTTCTCGTCGCCCTCGAGCGCCTTGAGGCCCGAGACGCGGACGACCGGGGCGTCGTCGCCGGGGAAGCCCTGCGACGAGAGCAGCTCGCGGACCTCGAGCTCGACGAGCTCCAGGATCTCCTCGTCGTCGACCATGTCGGCCTTGTTCAGCGCGACGAGCAGGTAGGGCACGCCGACCTGCTTGGCGAGCAGCACGTGCTCACGCGTCTGGGCCATCGGGCCGTCGGTCGCCGCGACCACGAGGATCGCGCCGTCCATCTGTGCGGCACCGGTGATCATGTTCTTGATGTAGTCGGCGTGACCCGGGGCGTCGACGTGCGCGTAGTGGCGCTTCGGCGTCTCGTACTCGACGTGCGAGATGTTGATCGTGATGCCGCGCTGGCGCTCCTCGGGAGCGGAGTCGATCGACGCGAAGTCGCGCTGCACGTTGGTGGCCGACGGGTACTTGTCGGCGAGCACCTTGGAGATCGCTGCGGTGAGCGTGGTCTTGCCGTGGTCGACGTGACCGATCGTTCCGATGTTGACGTGCGGCTTGGTCCGCTCGAACTTGGCCTTAGCCACTGTGGGTCCTCCTCAGGATCCGTGTAGCAGCACCGGGCGCCGGATTGCGACCGGTGTGCTACTGGGGTTGTGTTGTTATGTTACGCGAACCTGTCGGTCCGTGCGTTCGGGCGCTACTCGCCCTTGTTCTTCTGGACGATCTCCTCGGCCACGGCCTTCGGGACCTCCGCGTAGCTCTCGAACTCCATCGAGTACACCGCGCGGCCCGAGGTCTTGGACCGCAGGTCTCCGATGTAGCCGAACATCTCCGAGAGCGGGACGTGCGCACGCACGACCTTCACGCCGGCGGCGTCCTCCATGGACTGGATCTGGCCGCGGCGCGAGTTCAGGTCGCCGATGACGTCGCCCATGTACTCCTCGGGAGTACGGACCTCGACGGCCATCAGCGGCTCGAGCAGGACGGGGTTCGCCTTCCGAGCGGCCTCCTTGAAGCCCATCGAACCGGCGATCTTGAACGCCATCTCCGAGGAGTCGACGTCGTGGGCGGCACCGTCGGTGAGGGTCGCCTTGACGCCCACCATCGGGTAGCCGGCCAGGATGCCGACCTGCATCGCGTCCTGGAAGCCCGCGTCGACCGACGGGATGTACTCGCGCGGGACGCGACCACCCGTGACGGCGTTCTCGAACTCGTAGGTCTTGTCGCCCTCGACCTCGAGCGGCTCGAGCTTGAACTGGATCTTCGCGAACTGGCCCGAGCCACCCGTCTGCTTCTTGTGGGTGTAGTCGTGGCGGTCGACCGCGCGGCGGATCGTCTCGCGGTAGGCCACCTGCGGCTTGCCGACGTTGGCCTCGACCTTGAACTCGCGCTTCATGCGGTCCACGAGGATGTCGAGGTGCAGCTCGCCCATGCCCTTGATGACCGTCTGGCCGGTCTCCGGGTTGAGCTCGGTGCGGAAGGTCGGGTCCTCCTCGGCGAGCTTCTGGATCGCCGTGCCGAGCTTCTCCTGGTCGGCCTTGGTCTTCGGCTCGATGGCGACCTCGATGACGGGGTCCGGGAAGGTCATCGACTCGAGGACGACCTGGTTGTCCGGGTCGCACAGGGTGTCGCCGGTGGTGGTGTCCTTCAGGCCGATGACGGCGTAGATGTTGCCCGCCGTGACCGAGTCGACCGGGTTCTCCTTGTTGGCGTGCATCTGGAAGATCTTCCCGATGCGCTCCTTCTTGCCCTTGGTCGAGTTGATGACCTGGGCGCCGGAGTCGAGACGACCCGAGTAGACGCGCACGTAGGTGAGGCGACCGAAGAACGGGTGCACCGCGACCTTGAACGCGAGCGCCGAGAACGGCTCGGTCGCGTCGGCGTGGCGCTCGATGATCTTCTCCTCGTCGCGCACGTCGTGGCCCTGGACGGCGGGCACGTCGAGCGGCGACGGCAGGAAGTCGATGACCGCGTCGAGCATGGGCTGCACGCCGCGGTTCTTGAACGCCGAGCCGCAGAGCACGGGGTAGATCTCGGAGTTGACGGTGAGCTTGCGGATCGCGCCCTTGATCTCGGCGACCGTGAGCTCCTCGCCGCCGAAGAACTTCTCGAGCAGCTCGTCGCTGGTCTCGGCGACGGTCTCGAGCAGCTGCTGGCGGTACTCGTCGGCCTTGTCCTTCAGGTCGGCCGGGATCTCCTGGACCTCGTACTTGGCGCCCATGGTCACGTCGCCCTTGGCGTCGCCGGGCCACACGAGGGCGCGCATCTCGATGAGGTCGATGACGCCGACGAAGTCGTTCTCGGCGCCGATCGGGAGCTGGAGCACGAGGGGCTTCGCGCCGAGGCGCTTGATGATCGTGTCGACGGTGAAGTAGAAGTCCGCGCCGAGCTTGTCCATCTTGTTGACGAAGCAGATGCGGGGGACGTTGTACTTGTCGGCCTGGCGCCACACGGTCTCGGACTGGGGCTCCACGCCCTCCTTGCCGTCGAAGACGGCGACCGCGCCGTCGAGCACGCGCAGCGAGCGCTCCACCTCGACGGTGAAGTCGACATGGCCGGGCGTGTCGATGATGTTGATCTGGTTCTTGTTCCAGAAGCAGGTGACCGCCGCGGACGTGATGGTGATGCCGCGCTCCTTCTCCTGCTCCATCCAGTCGGTGGTCGACGCGCCGTCGTGCGTCTCGCCGATCTTGTGGTTGACGCCCGTGTAGAACAGGATGCGCTCGGTCGTGGTGGTCTTGCCGGCATCGATGTGCGCCATGATGCCGATATTGCGGACCTTGTTCAGGTCGGTGAGCACGTCAAGTGCCACGGGGTTCCTCCGGATGGTCAGGAAGGGAAGGGTGGGGGTGAGCGGATGCCGCGTGGCGTCCGCGAGCGCACGGCCCGCGGCATCCGCTCGGCCCGCTACCAGCGGTAGTGGGCGAACGCGCGGTTCGACTCGGCCATCTTGTGGGTGTCCTCGCGGCGCTTGACCGCGGCACCCAGGCCGTTCGAGGCGTCGAGGATCTCGTTGGTGAGACGCTCGGTCATGGTCTTCTCGCGGCGGGCCTTGGCGTAGCTGGTGAGCCAGCGGAGCGCCAGGGTGTTCGCACGGTGCGGCTTGACCTCGACGGGGACCTGGTAGGTCGAGCCGCCGACGCGGCGCGACCGGACCTCGAGGGTCGGGCGCACGTTGTCCAGGGCCTTCTTCAGGACCGCGACGGCGTCCTGGCCGGACTTGTTCGCGACGTTCTCGAGCGCCTCGTAGACGATGCGCTGCGCGAGGTCCTTCTTGCCGTCGATGAGGATCTTGTTGACGAGCTGGCTGACGACCGGCGAACCGTAGACCGGGTCGGCGACGACGGGGCGCTTCGGAGCGGGACCCTTGCGAGGCATTACTTCTTCTCCATCTTCGCGCCGTAGCGGCTACGAGCCTGCTTGCGGTTCTTCACGGCCTGCGTGTCGAGCGCGCCGCGGATGATCTTGTAGCGGACACCCGGGAGGTCCTTCACACGACCGCCGCGCACGAGCACCATCGAGTGCTCCTGCAGGTTGTGGCCCTCACCGGGGATGTAGGCGGTGACCTCGGTGCCGTTCGAGAGCTTCACGCGGGCGACCTTGCGGAGCGCCGAGTTCGGCTTCTTCGGGGTGGTGGTGTACACACGCGTGCACACGCCGCGCTGCTGGGGGTTGGCCTTCAGGGCGGGAGCCTTGGTCTTGGTGACCTTCGGCGAGCGACCCTTGCGGACCAACTGCTGAATGGTTGGCACTGCTTCTCCTTGTTGTGCTGCACGGTGACAGCGTTGATGGATTTCACATCACGACCCACCGGCACCGCCGAGCGGCGCTGCCTTTTCAGTGGTGGGTATGCCGTGGGGGCTTCCGGCCGTTCGACCGCCGCCCTGGTGCGCGCACTGCGAGAACCCGCGCCGTCTCCGTGGACCCCGAGGGCCCGCGGGCACAGCACGAGCGCGCGGCAACGCGCACACCCGATCAATGGTAATGCGGCGTCACGATGCGGTCAAATGGGTCTCGACGGGGCGCTTCGCGTCCCACTCGACCGCCGGTGCGGAGACCGCGGGCTCAGTTCGCCCATCCGGGAGCGTCGAGCTCGCGATCGAGGTCGGCGAGCAGCTCGGCCACCTGCGGCTCGACGAGCCGCTCGACCGCATTGGCGATGCGCTGGCGGTGCCGCGCGAGCTCCGCGCAGATGCGGCGGCCGAGCTGCTTGGCGAAGTCGTCGGCGAGGCGGACCTCCTCGCGGAGCGCCTCCTTCTCCTGCGGGGTGAACGGACGCGGCGCCGGCTCGGCGGCCTCGGCCGCGGCATCCGCCTCGAGCCCCTGCAGGGTGAAGAGGAACGGCTCGCCCGGCGTCGGGTCGGGATCGAGCTCGAGCCCGAGGAACTCCGGATCGAGGCCCTCGCCCGCCCGGTAGGGCCGCCGCGCCTTGCGCTCCTCGGCGAGGCGGATCTCACGGTGCAGCATGGGGAGGTTGCGCGCGGTGTAGTCGTCGACCGCGACGTCGATGATGCCCTTCATGCGCATCGAGAACGCGTGCTGCACCGGGTGCGGCACGTCGACGTCGAGCCCGGCCGCGGCGAGGATCGGCGAGCCGAAGCAGCGCGTGCAGAGGCGCACCCGTCCGCGGTGCGTGCCCGGCCGCCACCGCGGCAGCCACGCCAGCCAGCGGTCGACCTCGTGGCTCACCCGGGCCTCGACCGATCCCTCCACGCGGTTCACCCTACTGCGGGGGGCGGTGCGCGCCCGCGAACCGGTGAACGGATGTCCCGCCGCGGGCGGCGGGTCACTCGTCGTCGTCGCGCTCCCAGGGCCACCGGGGCCGTTCGACCCCGCCCTCCTCGGCACGGACCGTCACCGCGGCGAGGAGCGCGACGAGGGCGCTCGCGACCGGGATGATGAGCCCGAACCCGACCGACATGAACGACAGGGCGAACAGGAACGCCGCGAGGATCGTCCCGGTCGACGCCGCGTACGCGATCGTCGCCGCGACGACGCCCGTCGCCCACGTGAGGAGGAACGCGAGGCCCGCGAGCGACCACGCGCGGATCCCGCGCGTCAGGCTCGCTCCGAGGAGGAGCAGGAGCGCACCGACGGCGGCGCCGATCGTGATCGGTCCGACGAGGCGGCCGGCCGCGGGATCGGCGATCGGCTCGAGGTCGGCGAGCAGGCTCGTGAACCCGAACGCCGCCACGATCAGCGCGACGTCGAGCGCGGCCGCGAAGCCGGCGACCGCCCACGCCGAGGTCGGGTTCGACGCCATGCTCCGAGCCTACGCCGCCCCGACGACGAGAGGTGGGCGGGACCGTGCGGTCCCGCCCACCTCTCGAAACCGGGTCGGATCAGCGCCCGGCGAGCTGCTGGTCGAGGTCCTGGATGGCCTGCATCATCCCGCGGAGGGCCTCGCCCATCTCGCCGATGCCGTCGACGGCGGACTTCAGGCCCGTCGTGAGCTCCTCGTAGCCCTGGCCGAACTTGCCGGAGGCGTGCTGGGTCTTGAAGTCGTTGCCGAGCAGGTTGTCGACCGACGCCTTCAGCTGGTCGAGCTGCGACTGGATGTCGTCGCGTGCGTCCGACAGCTTGCTCGCCATCGCCTCCATCTCGCCGTACGAGGCGCCGAAATCTGCGGCCATCGTGGAACCTTCCTTCGTTCGGGATCATCGCCCGCGACTGCGAGCCGGTGCCCCCAGCCTACGGACGGCACCACCGGCCGGACATGGGGAGCACTCCCCACGGACTCGTCAGCGCTCCCCTGTCGCGAACGCGGCGGCGAGCTCGGGCGAGGCGGCCACCGCGGTCGAGGTGAGCACCAGTTCGCCCGGAAGGCCGGGTCGGTCGCGCGGGGGCATCCCGCGTTCGTCGAGGATGCGGTGGGCGCTCGCCAGGTCGTCCTCGACGCGCGCGCGCACGGCCGGGTCGACCGCGGCCCACGCCGAACCGAGCCGCGCGATCGCGTCGGCGAGGACGGAGCCGCCGAGGTCGGCCTGCGCCCGCGCGAACTCGTCCATGCGCCGACGGGTCGCCGCGCGCTCCGCCGGCGAGGCGCCGAGCGCCACGACGGTGGCGGCCGACGCGACGCCGACGAGCACGGCCAGGCCGGCGACCGCGGCGACGAACGTGCCGGCGGTGGCCGCGACGAGGCCGCCGAGGACGGCGCTCATGACGAGCGCGGCGAGGCAGAGCGCCGCGGCGCTCCACACGGTCGCCACCACCCCGGTCGTCGGCGCGGCGGCGCGCCGGAGGGGCAGGAGCGCGGCGGCGATCAGGATCGCCGCCGTCCAGACGAGACCCGTGATCCACGGCAGCACGTCGGGGGCGTCGAACACCGCGCGGCCGAGGTGGAACGCCGCGGCGAAGCAGGCCGCGAGCACCCCGCCGACGAGCGCGGCGGTGCGCGCGCCCGACCGACCGAGCTCGGCGCCCGCGCTGCCGTCGCGCGCGCGGAGCTCGACGAGGCCCTCGGCGCGCGCCGTGCGGAGGCCGGCCACGGTCTCGGAGACGCAGGCGTCGACCTGGTCCGCGTAGCGCGGAACGGCGGAGACCGCCGCGCGGTCGAGCCGGCTCAGCCGGTAGGCGACGTCCGCGCCGCTCGCCGTGCGGGCCCACGACGTCGCGGGTCCGTCCGCGCTCACGGGACCACCCGGAGCGAGCCGACGACCGGATCGGCGAAGCGCTGCATCGTGCCGACGACCTCGCGATGGGCGAGCTCCGAGAACACCAGGCCGATCATCCCCGGCAGCACGAGGCCGTAGGAGATGCCGGCGAGCGTCGCTCCCGCACCGTCGGGCCGGGTGGTGACGTACGCCACGCGGTAGCCGTGCGGCACGGACTCCGTCTCGAACTCCTCGACCACGGGCTCGCCGAGCAGGCCGTCGTCGGGCAGCATCCACTCGATCGACGCCGAGGCGATCGCCTCGGAATCGACGCCCTCCGGCAGCACCCGCAACGACGCGTGCAGCACGCCCGTCATCGGCATCGTCGACGGGCGGAAGTACAGCGACGTGTCGATCCCCTCGCGACGTCGGCCGAGCGCCTCCCGCGCGGCCGCCTCGAGCTCGTCGGCGAGGCCCGCGAGCGGGCCCTGCGCGTACGCGGCGCGCTGCTCGGCGACCCACATTCCGTCGGCACCGGCTCCGGCGGCGGGCATGATCGACCACGTGTCGCCGGGGTGGGCGACCTCGTACCTCATGCGCCGCTCCAGCGGAAGGTCGACATGATCGCGTCGGCGAGCACGCCGGCGGCGCGCACGGTCTCGTCGTCGAGGCGCTCGCCGGCCGCCGCGGACGGCACGACCGCGCTGAACAGCAGCGCCTCGCACCGCTGGGTTCCGGGCACCGCGACGAGGTAGTCGAACGACCGGACCGAGACCTCGCCGCCCGGCACGCGGTGCGTGTGCTCCTCCTCCCAGCGCAGGAGCACGCCGTCGTCGCCGAGGGTGCGCGCACCGCGGTCGCGTCGCAGGGCGACGACGTGCGGGTCGAGCGGACCGCCGCCGGGCGCCGTGAGCCGGATCGCGGTGATCGACAGCGGGAACAGCTCGTCGGCGGGAACGTCCGCCGGGTAGATCAGCCGGACCGGCTCGCGGCGGAGGAACTCCTCGGCGGCGCGGTCGAGGATCGACCGGAACTGCGCGTCGAGGTCGGGGCGATGGGCGGATCGGAGGACCGCGGACGTCCGTGCGGCGAGGTCGGAGAACGCCTCCCGCGTGGGCGGGACCGACGCCCAGCCGCGCGGCAGAAGCAGCACGAAGGGCGGGAGTCCGGGTCTCGATGCGCCGGTGAGTTCGTCGCGCAGGCTCGGGATCATCGCCACGAGTCTACGGTCCGGTCCTGCTGGAAGGTGCTCACCTGTTCGCTCGCCCAGTCGTACACGGAGTAGGCCGTGACCTGCGCCTGCCGGTACCCCCAGTGGAGGTCCCACGCGCCGGCGCCGGTCGCGGAGTCGCCGACCCCGAGCAGTCGGCCGAAGAACATGTCCGCCCCACGCGTGACCTGCACCTGCTCGCCGACGTAGGGCGCGCCCGAGATGATCCGTTGGATGAAGCGGGAGCCGCCCGTGGCGGCGTCGAAGCCGACGCCCGCGCTGCCCCAGTCGGCGCGCGCGAGGTCGTCGATGCGGCCGAGGTGGGTGCGCAGCGCGGCGAAGTCCTCCCCCGCGAGCATCACGTTGCGGAACCCGGAGAGGCGGGGGAAGCGCGAACCCGCGCTCGCGACCGAACCGAGGTCGGCGAGCTTGCCGAGCTTGCCGAACGGGATGACCCCGATGATCGCCATCGCCAGATCCTTGCCGTCCTTCCGGCCCTTGGCGAAGAGCACGACCGTGCCGAGCAGCGTGAGGATCGCGACGATCGTCGCGAGCGCCGCGATGAGCGGACCGCCGACGATGAGCGCCGCGAGCACCAGCGCGATCCCGACGAACTCGAGCACCGTGACGAGCCCCTCGACGAAGGGGAGGACGTCGTCCCAGAAGCCGTCCTTCACGCCGTCCTCGTTGGCGTCGCGCAGGCCGCTGAGCGCGGTGTCGTACGCCGCGTCCCACGTGTCGTAGTACCCGTCGAACCGGCGGGCGGCCTCCTCCCACTCCTCCTTCGCGGTCGTGAGCGACGTGGTCGCCGAGGCGGTGGCAGTGTCGCGGGCGTCGGTGCTCCCGTCCGCGCCCTCGGGAGTGCGCTCCGCGTCGTCGACGTCGGACGCGCGCGAGCGCACGGCCTCCCAGAGCGACTCGCAGTCGCCCGCGGCCCGGTTCAGTCCGGGGGCGATGTCGGCCACGACCTGCCCGTACGCCTTCAGCGCGGTGCCGCTCGGGGCGTACCGCTCCCCGGCCTTCCTGAGGTCGGCGTGCACCTCCTCGCCCTGGTCGCGGACCTCGTCGAGCGAGAGGCCGGTTCCGACCTGCCCGTCGACCATCAGCTTGAGCGTGTCGGCAGCCCGCAGCATCCGCTCGCCGAGGCTCTCGACCTGCCCGCCGCGCGCGACGATGGTCGAGCCGGTGTCGGCGATCCGGTCGATGTCCCGGCCCTTCGGCGACTCGGGCATGGTGCGGTGGAAGTAGGCGGTGTTCCCCATGTCGCTCGTCAACCGCCGTTCTGCTCGAGGCTGGACTGCAGGTCGAGGTCGAGCTGCTGCCAGGCGTCCCTGACGCCCTCGACCCGCTCCTGCAGCTCGACGAGGTGGTTCCTCAGGGTCTCGCGCTTGTCGTCCCACGCGCCCTCGAACGCGTCGGCCGCGTCGCGGAGACCCGTGCGCCCGAACGGGCGCCCGATCGCCTCGAGCAGCGGGTCCGTGCGGGAGCCGGCGTCCTCGAACTCGATGACGATGTCCTTCAGCGCCCGGTCCAGTTCGGCCATCGACGCGAGCGGGATCAGCACCTCGTCGCTCATCGTTCTCCTCTCGACCCCGTCACGCTAGCCTCGGCCGGCGTCGCCGCGACATGGGGAGCGCTGCCCACCGGCCGCGCGATCATCCGCCGTGCGGCAGTTGCACGAGCGTGGCCCGGCCGTCCTGCACGAAGAACCCGCGTCCCTCCGGGAAGTCGGAGCGCTTGACCTTCGGGAACGGCGTCTTGAACACCGAGTCGCCGTCGTACGCGTCGGGCTTCAGGGCGACGCCGCGACGGCCCGCCTTGAAGTCGCCCACGAAGCCGAACCCGCTCGACAGGTTCGCCACGTCGGCGTCCCCGACGAGGAAGTGCTCGCTGCGGTTGACCGCCTGGAAGAGCTCCTTGAGCGGGCGCTCGGCCTCGGAGTCGGCGAACTGCGTGACGTTCTCGACCGCGATCAGGTAGCGGCCCGGCACGGCCGGGTCGCCGATCACGTCGAGGAGTTCACGGGCGAGGGCCTTGACGTCGTCGACGCTCGTGGCGCTCCGCATCCAGTCCGCGTGCCCGGTGAGCGCCGCCCGACGTCCGGCCATGTGGAACAGCCGCACGTCCGGGTCGTGCCGGCGCACGGCGTCGATGACGGCGCGCATCGCGGTCGTCTTGCCGCTCTGCGGCGGACCGGTGATCGCGAACGTGCCCACGGGTTCGAAGCCGATCGGCGCGAGCGTGTCATCCGAGAGACCGAGCGCGGGCTCGCCCTCGACCGAGTCGGGGAGCTCCCGCGCCCCGAACGACGCGGGAAGGGAGCGGATCGGGGACACCTCGTCGGCGCCGGCGGCGCGGAGCCGGCCGGCGAGCGCCTCGAGCGCCCTGGTCTGCTCGGCCACGTTCGCGGTGCCGCCGAGCACGGCGACCTGCGACTCGAGGCCGTCGACGATCGCGCGTCCGGGCGCCGAGCGATCGTCGAGCACGTCCTTCGGCACGCCGAGCACCTGGTAGCCCCCGTCGTCGGAGAGCCGCAGCACGATGCGCCTGGTGACGTTGGCGCTCACCGCGGTCGGCACGGCGCCCGACCGGTCGGCGGTCGCGACGACGTGCACGCCGAGCGGGCGACCCTCGGCCAGCAGCCGCATGACGACGTTGTAGAACGGCATGCGCACGGTCGTGGAGTCCCAGTCGGCCTTGAACTGCGCGAAGCCGTCGATGACGAGCAGCACGCGCGGTTCGCGGATGCCGGTGAGCTCGCGGTACTCGCTGAGGCTCGCCGCGTTCGCGGCGCTGAACGCGCGGCCGCGACGGTCGAGCAGCTCGTCGAGCGTGCGGAGCAGTCGCTGGATGCGCTCGGGGTCGTCGCCCGCGATGACGGATCCGACGTGCGGCAGCGCCTCGAGCGAGCGCAGCGCGCCGGAGCCGAAGTCGAGCCCGTACACCGCCGCACCGCCGAGCTCGGGTCGCAGGCCGATCGAGACGGCGAGCGTGCGCAGCAGCGTGGACTTCCCCGACCCGCTCGTGCCGAAGACGAGCATGGCGCCGTCGCGGTCGGGGGCGAACGCCACGGGCGACTGCACCTGGCGCTCGGGCACGTCCGCGAGGCCGAACACGACCTCGCCGTCGCCGCGCATCGGCAGGTCCTCGACGGCGACGGTCGTCGCGAGGTCGTCGAGCCAGGGGCGCCGAGGCGCCGGGATGCCGGCCGCCGCCGCCGCGCGGATGAACGCGTCGACCATGCGCTTCTGGTCGTTCGGGCCCGGGTCGCCCTCGTGCACGTCGGCATCGGCCACGCCGTCGCGCTCCCACACGACGGTGGATCCGAAGCGCAGTTCGGCGAGGCGCACGTCCGCGACCTCCGGCTCGTCGCTCGTCCAGCCGCCGGCGTACGCGGACTGGAACGGCACGAGACGCCCGGGTCCGGTCTTCGCGATGCCGCGACCGGGGATGCCGGGGTCGAAGCCCGCCGCGACCGCGTCGCCGACGACGTCGCGCGAGTCCGACTCGTCGGCCATCCGGAGCGCGACGCGCAGGTTGGTGTTCGCTCGCAGGTTGTCCTTGATGACGCCGGCCGGACGCTGCGTCGCCATGATGAGGTGGATGCCGAGCGAGCGCCCGCGCTGCGCGATGTCGACGACGCCGTCGACGAACTCGGGCACGTCGCCGGCCAGCGCGGCGAACTCGTCGATCACGATGACGAGCGCGGGCGGGGTCTCGGGGTCCTGCCGCTTCTCGAGCTCGAGCAGGTCCTTGGCCTTCTTGCGGTTGAACAGGTGCTCGCGGTGGTGCAGCTCGGCCCGGAGGCTCGTGAGCGCGCGCCGCACGAGGTGCGGGCTGAGGTCGGTCACGAGGCCCACGCAGTGCGGCAGCTCGACGCAGTCGGCGAAGGCCGACCCGCCCTTGTAGTCGACGAACAGGAACGTCACCCGGTCGGGGCTGTACTCGGCCGCCATCCCGAGCACCCACGCCTGCAGGAACTCGGACTTGCCGGCGCCGGTCGTCCCGCCGACGAGCGCGTGCGGGCCCTGGGTCCGCAGGTCGAGCGTCATGGCATCCGGACTGCCCTGGCCGACGAACGCCTTCAGCGTCCCGGCGCGCTTCAGGCGCGGCAGCCTGACGCCGGAGCGGTCGACGACCGACGCGTTCTGCCGCCACCGTTCGACGACGCTCTCGGCGTCGCGCGCCATCTCGCCGCCGATGAGCGAGAGCATCGAGACGCTGCGCGGCAGGTCGCTCGCGTCCTCGACGACGGTGCTCGCGTCGACGACGGGCGCGAGCCGGCGGGCGAACACCTCGGCGTAGCGGAGCGAGACGCCCTCGACCGCGACGTCCTCGTACTCGAGGCCCGAGCGCACGACGCCGACGCGCCCGCGTTCGAGCCCGGCGGTCACGTCGACGAAGGTGCGGCAGGCGGCGGGCAGGGACTCGACCGTGGGCGCGACGAACACGGCGTGGATGCCGACCTCGGCGCCGCGCTCGATGAGCTGGACGAGGCGCGGCCGGTCGACGGGCGCCTCGGCCGAGACGATGAGGACGAGCGCCGAGTCGGGCCGGGACTCCTCGCGGACGCCGCCCGGCGTGCCGATGCGCGAGCCCCGTGCCATCGAGCCGTCCTCGTCGGCGAGCGGGCCTCGGCGCACCGGCGGCGCCGAGAGCCGCTGCAGGATGAGCTCCTCGAGCGAGCTGAGGAGGGCCGCGCCCGCCGAGGCGCTGTCCGCGAGCGGCGCGCCCGCGACCGGGTTCCGCTCCCCCGACGTGTGCGGCAGCCACTTCAGCCAGTCGAGCTCGCGGCTCCACGCCGGGTCGACGATCGCGGCGGCGACGACGTCGTTCGGCGCGTGCAGGCCGAAGAGCTGCACGGCGATGCCGCGCAGCGCGTCCGCCGCGAGGTTCGCCGGGCCGGCGATGCCGAGCGCGCCCGAGCTCGCCAGCAGCTCCATGACGGGCACGTCGTCGATGTCGCGGTAGCGGTCGCGGAGCACGTCGACCTGTCGCGCGTACGTCGGGATGCCCTCGCTCGCACCCTCCGAGTCGCGGATCGAGTTCCGGCTGCGCGCCCGCCCGACGCCGAGGCGCAGCGCCAGGAAGTTCCAGTGCTCGGGACGCCGCGTCCAGAGCATCGGACCGAGGCGCATCGCCTGCTCGTACACCGTCGCGACGGGAGGCGTCTCGTCGTGCCGCCGCTCGCGTTCCACGTGCCGTTCGCGCTCGAGCGTCTCCTCGAGCTCCTCGAGCCGCACCTCGAACGTCTCGACCTCGCGCTGCAGCTTCTTCCCGCTGCCCATGCGCTGGCCGAGGTAGTTGCCGAGCAGCATGACCGGGGTCAGCACGACGATGAGCAGCGACGCCGGTCGCTGCGTGATCGCGAAGATGCCGAGGCCCATGAGGATGGGCGAGGCGA
Source organism: Agromyces luteolus (assembly GCF_009729855.1). Classification (GTDB taxonomy): domain Bacteria; phylum Actinomycetota; class Actinomycetes; order Actinomycetales; family Microbacteriaceae; genus Agromyces; species Agromyces luteolus. The sequence continues at coordinate 76,389 of NZ_WODA01000022.1, forward strand.
TCATCGGCCACGGGAAGAGCCGCGGGGTCTCCTCGCTCGGCACGCGGGGCTCGGGGTGGGCGGTGCCCGGGTAGCGAGCCTCGACCCGGGGCGACCGGTTGAACATGAGCGCACCGCCGCGCTCGAGCACCGGGTCGGCCGCGGCATCCGTGCCGGCCACCGCGCTGAACGAGACGACCGTGTCGCCGATCGTGACGCGGACGCCCGGGAGGGCCCGCACGCGCGCGACCTGGCCGCCGTCGACGAGGAGGCCGTTGGCCGAGTTCAGGTCGACGAGCTCGACGACCTGGTCGACCTCGACGCGTGCGTGCCGCTTCGAGACGAGGGGGTCGGCGAGCACCACGTCGGCATCGGCCGCGCGCCCGATCACCCCGTGGCCGCGGCGGAGCGGGAACTCGCGCCCCGCGTCCGGCCCGGAGTGGACGTGCATGATCGCGACCGGCGCGTCCGCGGCCGCGCTGCGCGCCGCCGGCGAGACGACGGCCGCGTTGAAGCCCGACCCGATCGGGGCGTCGGCCGCGAGCGTGTCGGGGTCGAGCACCACGGGCTCCGACGACGTCGGCGGAGCGACGGCGAGCGTCAACGGCCCGGGATGCACGGGAAGGTGCGCCGACGCGGGGTCGGTGTCGGCCACCGCGCGCGCGACGTCGCCCACGGTCGCGGTCGCGTCGGCCGTGACGACGACGTCGACGCCCGCGCCCGACTGCCGGCGGAGTCCGAGCTTGAGCCTCATGCGCCGACCGCCTCGATGCGGAACTCGAGCCCGCCGAGGCGGACGGCCGTGCCCGGGGCGACGGCGCACGGCACGCCGGGCTCGAGGTCGCGCTCGACCCCGGCCGCATCGACGACGGACGTGCCGTTGCTCGACCAGCGGTCCGTGACGCGGATGCCGCGGGCATCGACCTCCACCGCGGCGTGCGTCTTCGACAGCCCCATGCTCGCGTCCGCGAGCGGGACCAGCGCGACGTCGACCGGATCGGCGTCGGCCCGCGCGGGTCCGCGTCCGAGCAGGGTGGTGCCGGATGCCGCGATCCGCGCGCCGTCCGCGAAGACGAGCGTGACGGCGGGTGCCGGCGCGGTCGCGGGCCCGGGCCTCGCGTCGAGGGCGGGGGTCGGGGACGCCGCGACCGATGCCGCCCCCAGCGGCGGCGGCGTCCACCCGCCCGCCCCGGCGTCGGGGACGCCCGCGAGCGAGGGAGCCGCGGCGACGACGCCCGAGCTCGACCGCGCGGCGGGGATGAACGTGCGCTCGTCGATCCCGCGCTCGGACGCGAGCGAGGGCAGCGTCGCTCGCTGCGCGAGCGGTTCGGACTCGACCCGCCGCCGCGCGTGGCGGAGCGCCTTGGCGTCGAACGGATCCAGGCCGTTGCGGGCGTCGACGAGCCAGCAGCGGCCGATCCGGTCGAGCCAGCTGCGGCCGCGACGCCCGGGGTCCCACAGGCCGGATGCGAAGCAGATCGCGGGGCCGCCGAGGGGCAGGACGACCTGGGACGCCCACAGCACGAGCGCCCGCAGTGCGACCCGCCAGAACCCCGGCCGCTCGAACGTCGCGACGTTCACCGACCGGAGTCCGAACGACGCCTTGCCGATCGTGACGCCGCGACGGCCGTGGAGCGCGAGCTGGACGATCCCGAGCACGCCGAGGAGGACCTGTCCCACGCCGACGAGGACCAGGGGGCCGACGAGCGCCGCGACATCCGCCGTCGCCTCGATCGCCCCGGCCCCGGTCGCCGTCAGGGCGACGACGAGCTGCAGCCAACCGATGACCGCCGGCACCGCGACCAGCACCCACACGGCCGCGTCGATCGCGAACGCGGCGGACCGACGACCGTTCGGAGCGGCCACGAGCCCGAGCGCCGCCGCGTACGCGGGATCGGGCCGGCCGTCGGTCGCGGTGCCGGGGACGGCATCGGCGGTCCGCATCGTGATGCTCAACAGCGCTCCTCGGGTGTGCAGGGTCAGGGAGCCACCCAAGCAGGCCGGGTGCGCCAGGTCGATGGGGAGCGCTCACCATGAGCGCACCCCAGACGAGGGTACCCGGACGATCGCCTCCGCTAGCGCGAGGTCGTCACCGGCTGCGGCCCGGCCGCGAGCTGCCGGTCGTACTCCTCGCGAGCCCGGACGTTCCGCTCGGCGACCGCGCGCCCGCGCGCGGAGATCCACCCGCCGAACCAGATGGGCAGCTCGCGGGCGACGATGAACGCGATGATCGCGAACGGGTCGACCCAGCGCTCCGCGACGAACTCCGCGGCCTGCTGCGGCGTGAACTGCCACGCCGCGACCGTGAGGAGCGAACCGCCGATGTAGGAGAAGTAGACGACGATGCCGACCGCGAGGCCGAAGACGGCCCAGGTCCACCACGCGGCGCGGTTGAGGATCGCCGCGAGCAGTGCGAAGGCGAGGAAGAAGAAGACGACCGGGACCCAGAACACCGGCTGCGCCAGGAACTCCGTGTAGACGCGGATGCCGTCGCCGCGGCCGGCTCCGTACCACGTGATCACGAGGTAGGAGATGCCCGCGTACAGCAGGGCGAACGCGACCGTCGCGATCAGGCCGACGAGCACGCCGAAGCCGCGGTTGCCCTTCTCCTTCGGCGGGGTGGGGGCCTGGACGTAGATGGTCTGCGGCAGCGGGGGGGCCGGCGCCTCCGGCGCGGCCGTGGCCGCACCGACGCCCGCTGCGGCCCCGACGCCTGCGGCGCCGACCGTCTCGGGGACCCCGGTCTCGCGGCGGACCGCCTCGGCGCGCACCGGTTCGGGGTGCTCCTCGATGGTCGCGGTCTCGTCGGCGACGGGCGGGTGATCCGTCCGGGCCCGCTCGACGGCGGCGTCGAGCTCGGAACGCTCGGCGGGCGCGTCGGCGTCCGCCGACGCGACCGGTGCGGTCGCCGCAGCCGCAGTGGGCTCGGCGGGCGCGGTCTCCTCCGCCCCCTCCCTCCCGGTGAAGTCGTGCTCGTCGGCGGACGAGGTCGGGTCGGGAGCGGCGACCGGCTGCTCGACGCGATCGACGTGCTCCGCGTCGGGAGCCGTCGGGTCGACCTGCGCCTGCTCGGCTGCGACGTCGTCGCTCGTGGCGGCGTCCGCCGGCGACGAGTCGCCGGCGTCGGCGGTCGTCGGCGCATCGTCCGCGGCGGGCCCGTCGGGCAGGCCGTCACGGTCGAGGTCGCCGCGGCCGGGCTCGGATCCGGGGGTCGTGCTGCTCATCGTCCGCTCCTTCCGGGCAGCATCGGCCGCCCGTGGTGCGGCTCACTCTAGCAACGCGCCGCCGCGCGGCCGGGAAGCGCGCGCGGGACGTCGCCCGCGCGTCGACGTGCCCGCCCCGGCCGGGGTCTCAGGCGAAGAGCTGCGAGACGATGTCGAGGGTGTAGCCGCTCACGGCGGGGCCGTCCCAGCGCGTGGCGATCCACAGGCCCTCGCGGATGAAGTGCGATTCGCCGGCCGAGCCGGCGACGCCCTCGAACTCGAGGATGCAGCGCGTGCCGCCCTCCTCCTGGTAGCACTCCTGGCCGGCCGCCTGGAACGCGGCGATCGCCGCCGCGGTCTGGGCCTCGTCGACGCTCGCGACGTTCGTCACGAGGCCCACGCGTCCGTCGCCGCCCTCGGGGGGAAGCCACGAGCAGGTGAGCTGCGAGGTCTCCTGCAGCACCGGCAGGGCGCCCGCGTCATCCGTGCCGTAGAGGGCGGGTGCCCCGTCTGCGGTCGACCACTCCGGGTTCAGGACGTACTCGGGCGCGAAGGTGCTCGACCAGTCGAACGTGTAGATCGCCGCGCAGTCGGTCGGGATGCGCTCGTCGCGCACGGGCTCCGGAGTCGGGACCGCGACCGGTGCCGGCGCCGCCTCGGCGGACGGCGCGGGACGCGACTGCGCCGTCGACTCGGCGTTCTCGCTGCCCGGTGCGGGCAGGGCCAGGACCACGACGAGCGCGACGACCGCGATCACCAGCGCGGATGCGGCGACGATGAGCAGCGTCCTCGATCGGCGGGTGGCGGGGGCAGCGTCTGGCATGTGGGCTCCGGGTCGGAATCGGATGGGGGCGACCGCCCGAGATACTAGCCCGCGCACCTGAGTGCCGTCATCAGGTGGGGGCGATCGGACGACGACGGGCCCCGGATCGCTCCGGGGCCCGTCGTGGTGCGCGGGCGGCGGCGAGGCCGCCGCCCGCGGGGATCAGCTGTAGTTGCCGGGGGTGAAGTCGTCGCTCGAGAACGAGTCGAAGTCGACGAAGCTGAGGTCGCCCTCGGTGAACGACGCGTCGTCGGCGAAGATGCGGTTCGGGTACCGCTCCGCCTTCGCCTCCTCGGTCGCCTCGACGGTGACGTTCCGGTACTTGGCGAGGCCCGTACCGGCCGGGATCAGCTTGCCGATGATCACGTTCTCCTTGAGGCCGACGAGCGGGTCGGACTTGCCCTCCATGGCGGCCTGCGTGAGCACGCGGGTCGTCTCCTGGAAGGACGCGGCCGACAGCCACGACTCGGTCGCGAGCGAGGCCTTGGTGATGCCCATGACCTCCTGGCGCGCCGACGCCGTCCGCTTGCCCTCGGTGAGCGCGGCCCGGTTGATCTCGTTGTACCGCGAGCGGTCGACGAGCTCGCCCGGAAGCAGCTCGGTGTCGCCGTGGTCGACCACGGTCACCTTGCGCAGCATCTGGCGGACGATGACCTCGATGTGCTTGTCGTGGATCGGCACGCCCTGCGAGCGGTACACGTCCTGCACGCCGTTCACCAGGTGCTTCTGCACCTCGCGCACGCCCTTGACCCGGAGGACCTCCTTCGGGTCGACCGTGCCGACGATCAGCTGCTGGCCGAGCTCGACGTGCTGGCCGTCCTCGACGAGCAGCGTCGAGCGCTTGAGCACGTTGTACGCGATCGGCTCGTCGCCGTTGTCGGGCGTGAGGATGACCTTGCGCTGCTTCTCGGTCTCGTCGATCGTGATGCGACCGGGGGCCTCGACGATGGGCGACGCACCCTTGGGGGTGCGGGCCTCGAAGAGCTCCTGCACGCGGGGAAGACCCTGCGTGATGTCGTCGGCCGAGGCCGAGCCACCGGTGTGGAAGGTGCGCATCGTGAGCTGGGTGCCCGGCTCGCCGATCGACTGCGCCGCGATGATGCCGACGGCCTCGCCGATGTCGACGAGCTTGCCGGTCGCGAGCGAACGGCCGTAGCACTTCGCGCAGACGCCGACCGCCGACTCGCAGGTGAGCACCGAGCGGACCTTGATCGACTCGACGCCCGCCGCGACGAGCTTGTCGATGAGCACGTCGCCGACGTCGTCGCCGGCCTCGGCGACGACCTCGCCCTTGGCGTTCACCGCGTCGGTCGCGAGCGACCGGGCGAACACCGAGTTCTCGACGTTCGGGTCGCGCACGAGCGCACCCGTCGAGTCGACCGTGGCGATCGGGAGCTCGAGGCCCTTCGACGTGCCGCAGTCGTCCTCGCGGATGATGACGTCCTGCGAGACGTCGACCAGACGACGCGTGAGGTAGCCCGAGTCGGCCGTACGGAGGGCCGTGTCGGCCAGGCCCTTGCGGGCGCCGTGCGTGGCGATGAAGTACTCCGCCACCGACAGCCCCTCGCGGTACGAGGAGATGATCGGGCGCGGGATGATCTCGCCCTTCGGGTTGTTCACGAGGCCTCGCATGCCGGCGATGTTGCGCACCTGCAGCCAGTTGCCTCGAGCGCCCGAGGTCACCATGCGGTTGATGGTGTTGCCCTGGTTCGCGGCGAACTCCTCCTGCATGGCCTTCGCGACCTCGTCGGTCGCCTTGGTCCAGATCTGGATGAGCTCCTGACGGCGCTCGAGGTCGGTCGTGAGACCCTTCTCGAACTGCGACTGGACCTTCGCGGCCTGCTTCTCGTACTTCGAGACGATCTCCCGCTTCTGCGGCAGCTCGACGATGTCGGAGAGCGCGACGGTCACGCCGGAACGGGTCGCCCAGCGGAAGCCGGCGTCCTTGATCCGGTCGAGCGTCGCGGCCACCTCGGTCTTCGGGTAGCGCTCGGCGAGGTCGTTGACGATCTGCGAGATCTGCGACTTGCCGGCCTGCGCGTTGAAGAACGGGTAGTCCGCCGGGAGCGCCTCGTTGAAGAGGGCGCGACCGAGGGTCGTCTCCATCAGGAACGGCTCGCCCGCCACGAAGCCCTCGGGCTCCTGGCCCTCGGCGAAGTGCAGCCCCTCGAGGCGGATCTTCACCGTGGCGCCCAGGTCGAGCACGAGCTCGCCCGGACGGTTCTGGTCGAACGCGAGGATCGCCTCGGCGATCGACGAGAACGCACGGCCCTCACCGGCCGCACCCTCGATGACCGTCGTCAGGTGGTGCAGGCCGATGATCATGTCCTGCGAGGGCAGGGTCACCGGACGGCCGTCCGACGGCTTGAGGATGTTGTTCGACGCCAGCATGAGGATGCGGGCCTCGGCCTGCGCCTCGACCGACAGCGGCAGGTGCACGGCCATCTGGTCGCCGTCGAAGTCCGCGTTGAACGCGGCGCAGACGAGCGGGTGGAGCTGGATGGCCTTGCCCTCGACCAGCTGCGGCTCGAAGGCCTGGATGCCGAGGCGGTGCAGCGTGGGCGCGCGGTTCAGCAGCACGGGGCGCTCGCGGATGATCTCCTCGAGCACGTCCCACACCTGCGGACGCGAACGCTCCACCATGCGCTTGGCGGCCTTGATGTTCTGCGCGTGGCTGAGGTCGATCAGGCGCTTGATGACGAACGGCTTGAACAGCTCGAGCGCCATCTGCTTCGGCAGGCCGCACTGGTGCAGCTTGAGCTGCGGACCGACGACGATGACCGAACGGCCCGAGTAGTCCACGCGCTTGCCGAGCAGGTTCTGGCGGAAGCGGCCCTGCTTGCCCTTGAGCATGTCGCTCAGGGACTTCAGGGCGCGGTTGCCGGTGCCCGTGACGGGGCGGCCGCGGCGGCCGTTGTCGAACAGCGCGTCGACGGCCTCCTGGAGCATCCGCTTCTCGTTGTTCACGATGATCTCGGGCGCGCCGAGGTCGAGCAGGCGACGGAGGCGGTTGTTGCGGTTGATCACGCGACGGTAGAGGTCGTTCAGGTCGGAGGTCGCGAAGCGACCGCCGTCGAGCTGGACCATCGGGCGCAACTCCGGCGGGATCACCGGGACGACGTCGAGGACCATGGCGGCCGGCGAGTTGCCGGTCTGCAGGAACGAGTTGACGACCTTGAGCCGCTTGATGGCGCGGATCTTCTTCTGGCCCTTGCCCTCGGCGATCTGCAGGTGCAGGTCCTCCGCCTCGGCGGCCAGGTCGAACGACTCGAGGCGCTTCTTGATCGCCTCGGCGCCCATGTAGGCCTCGAAGTACATGCCGAAGCGGTCCTGGAGCTCCTGGAAGACCGAGTCCTCGGGCTTCAGGTCGCCGACCTTCAGCGTGCGGAAGTCCTCCCACACGCGCTCGAGGTGCGCGATCTGCTCGTCGCCCGACTTGCGGACGCCGGCCATCTCCTTGTCGGCCGCGGCCTCGGCGCGCTTGCGCTGGTCGGACTTGGCGCCCTCGGCCTCGAGTGCCGCGAGCTCCTCCTCCTTGCGCTGCATGAGCTCGGCGATGCGAGCGTCACGGGCGTCGCCGATGGCCTTGATCTCGAGCCGGAGCTCGTTCTCGAGGCCGGGCATGTCGGCGTGACGACCCTCGTCGTCGACGTCGATCACCATGTAGGCGGCGAAGTAGATGACCTTCTCGAGGTCCTTCGGCGCCATGTCGAGCAGGTACCCGAGGCGCGAGGGCACGCCCTTGAAGTACCAGATGTGCGTCACGGGCGCGGCCAGCTCGATGTGGCCCATCCGCTCGCGGCGGACCGAGGACTTGGTGACCTCGACACCGCATCGCTCGCAGACGATGCCCTTGAAGCGGACGCGCTTGTACTTGCCGCAGGCGCACTCCCAGTCGCGGCTGGGTCCGAAGATCTGCTCGCCGAAGAGCCCGTCCTTCTCGGGCTTCAGCGTGCGGTAGTTGATGGTCTCGGGCTTCTTGACCTCGCCGTAGGACCACTTGCGGATGTCCTCGGCGGTCGCCAGGCCGATACGGAGCTCATCGAACGTCGTTGCGTCGAGCAATTTCTCTCCTAGATTCCTGAAGTCGTTCTCGTGTGCCTGGCGGATCAGATCTCGTCGATGTTCGACGACTCGAAGCGCGCGGAGATGTTGATGCCGAGCTCCTCCGCTGCGCGGAAGGCCTCGTCATCGGTGTCGCGGAGGCTCACCGCGGTGCCGTCGGCCGAGAGGACCTCGACGTTCAGGCACAGCGACTGCATCTCCTTCATGAGCACCTTGAAGGACTCGGGGATGCCGGGCTCCTGGATGTTCTCGCCCTTGACGATGGCCTCGTACACCTTGACGCGGCCGAGGATGTCGTCGGACTTGATCGTGAGGAGCTCCTGCAGCGCGTACGCGGCGCCGTAGGCCTCGAGGGCCCACACCTCCATCTCGCCGAAGCGCTGGCCGCCGAACTGCGCCTTCCCACCGAGCGGCTGCTGGGTGATCATCGAGTACGGACCGGTCGAACGCGCGTGGATCTTGTCGTCGACGAGGTGGTGGAGCTTCAGGATGTACATGTAGCCCACGGACACCGGGTACGGGAAGGGCTCGCCCGAACGGCCGTCGAACAGCTGCGTCTTGCCGCTGGAGTCGATGAGCCGCTCGCCGTCGCGGTTCGGGAGCGTCGAGTCGAGCAGACCCGCGATCTCCTCCTCGAGCGCGCCGTCGAACACGGGCGTGGCCACCTTGGTGCCGGGCGCGGCCTCGCGGGCGACCTCGGGCAGGCGCTTGGCCCACTCGGGGTTGCCCTCGACCTTCCAGCCCTGCTTGGCGACCCAGCCGAGGTGGGTCTCGAGCACCTGGCCGAAGTTCATTCGACCGGGGATGCCGAGCGGGTTCAGGATGACGTCGACGGGAGTGCCGTCGGCGAGGAACGGCATGTCCTCGACCGGCAGGATCTTCGAGATGACGCCCTTGTTGCCGTGGCGGCCGGCGAGCTTGTCGCCCTCGGTGATCTTGCGCTTCTGGGCGATGTAGACGACCACGCGCTGGTTGACGCCCGAGCCGAGCTCGTCGTCGCCGTCCTGCGCGTCGAACACCTTGACGCCGATGATCGTGCCCTGCTCGCCGTGGGGGACCTTCAGCGACGTGTCGCGGACCTCGCGGCTCTTCTCGTTGAAGATCGCGCGGAGCAGGCGCTCCTCGGCCGAGAGCTCGGTCTCGCCCTTGGGCGTGACCTTGCCGACGAGGATGTCGCCGGGGCGGACCTCGGCGCCGATGCGGATGATGCCGCGCTCGTCGAGGTCGGCCAGCAGGTCGGGGCTCACGTTCGGGAGGTCGCGGGTGATCTCCTCCTTGCCGAGCTTGGTGTCGCGGGCGTCGACCTCGTACTCCTCGATGTGGATCGAGGAGAGGACGTCGTCCTTCACCAGGTTCTGGCTGAGGATGATCGCGTCCTCGAAGTTGTGGCCCTCCCACGGCATGAACGCGACGAGGAGGTTCTTGCCGAGCGCGAGCTCGCCGTCGTCGGTCGCGGGACCGTCGGCGATGACCTCGCCGACCTCGACGCGGTCGCCCGCGGAGACGACGACGCGGTTGTTGTACGACGTGCCCTGGTTCGAGCGGTCGAACTTGCGCAGGTAGTAGGTCTGCGTGCCGCCCTCGTCGAGCTGCAGCGTGACGGCGTCGGCCGAGACCTCGGCGACGACGCCCGCTCGGTCTGCGGTGATCACGTCGCCGGCGTCGATCGCGGCGTAGCCCTCCATGCCCGTGCCGACGAACGGCGAGTCGCTGCGCAGCAGCGGCACGGCCTGGCGCTGCATGTTCGCACCCATGAGGGCGCGGTTCGCGTCGTCGTGCTCGAGGAACGGGATGAGCGACGTGCCGACCGACACCATCTGGCGCGGCGAGACGTCCATGTAGCCGATCTCCTCGGCCGGGAACAGGTCGACCTCGCCGCCCTTGCGACGCGCGAGGACGCGCTCCTCGACGAAGTGGCCCTTGCCGTCGAGCGGCGCGTTGGCCTGGGCGACGATGTAGTCGTCCTCCTCCATCGCGGTGAGGTAGTCGATCCGGTCGGTGACCTTCCCGCCCTCGACCTTGCGGTACGGCGTCTCGATGAAGCCGAACGAGTTGATGCGCGCGAACGAGGCGAGCGAGCCGATGAGGCCGATGTTCGGGCCTTCCGGGGTCTCGATCGGGCACATGCGGCCGTAGTGCGAGGGGTGCACGTCGCGGACCTCGACGCCCGCGCGGTCGCGCGAGAGGCCGCCGGGGCCGAGCGCCGAGAGACGGCGCTTGTGCGTGAGGCCGGCCAGCGGGTTGTTCTGGTCCATGAACTGCGAGAGCTGCGACGTTCCGAAGAACTCCTTGATCGCGGCCACGACGGGGCGGACGTTGATCAGGGTCTGCGGCGTGATCGCCTCGATGTCCTGCGTGGTCATGCGCTCGCGGACGACGCGCTCCATGCGCGAGAGTCCCGTGCGGACCTGGTTCTGGATCAGCTCGCCGACCGCGCGGATGCGGCGGTTGCCGAAGTTGTCGATGTCGTCGACGTCGAGGCGGATGTCGACCGCCTTGCCGCCGCGGCGACCCGGGAGGGTCGGGCGGTCCTCGTGCAGGGCGACGAGGTACTTGATCGTGGCGACGATGTCCTGGACCGTCAGCACCGAGTCGGTGAGCGGCGCCTCGAGGCCGAGCTTGTTGTTGATCTTGTACCGGCCGACCTTGGCGAGGTCGTAGCGCTTCGGGTTGAAGTAGAAGTTGTCGAGGAGCGCACGCGCGGCCTCGGCGGCCACCTGCTCGCCCGGACGGAGCTTGCGGTAGATGTCCTTGAGCGCCTCCTCCTTGGTGAGGATGTTGTCCTTCTCGAGGGTGAGCGCGATCGACTCGTAGCCGGCGAACTCCTCGAGGATCTCCTCGGAGGTGAGGCCGAGGGCCTTCAGGAAGACGGTGACCGACTGCTTGCGCTTGCGGTCGATGCGGACGCCGACCTGGTCGCGCTTGTCGACCTCGAACTCGAGCCAGGCGCCGCGGCTCGGGATGACGCGCGCCGAGTAGATGTCCTTGTCGGAGGTCTTGTCGGGCGTGCGCTCGAAGTAGACGCCGGGCGAGCGGACGAGCTGCGAGACGACGACGCGCTCGGTGCCGTTGATGACGAACGTGCCCTTCGGGGTCATGAGCGGGAAGTCGCCCATGAAGACCGTCTGGGTCTTGATCTCACCGGTGAGGTGGTTCATGAACTCCGCGTTGACGTACAGCGGAGCGGAGTAGGTCTTGCCCTTCTCCTTGCACTCGTCGATGGTGTACTTCGGCGGCTCGAGCTCGGGGTTGGAGAACGAGAGCTGCATGGTCTCGCCGAGGTCCTCGATGGGCGAGATCTCCTCGAAGATCTCCTCGAGGCCGGTGGCCTCGGGAAGGTCCTGACGGCCGGACTCGATGGCCTCCTCGACGCGGGCCCGCCACGCCTCGTTGCCGACGAGCCAGTCGAAGCTCTCGGTCTGGAGGGCGAGCAGATCGGGTACGGTGAGGGTGTCGGTGACCTTCGCGAACGAGAGGCGGCTTGCACCGCGTCCGTTCTTGGGGGTGGGCGTGGATGCGTTGCGCGCAGCAGCCAAGGAAATGACCTCCATGGCCCCGTCGGGGGCCGGTTCACTGTCGGTGGTGGTGGAGTTGACCCCTCAGACGTGGTGCGGATGCCGGGAGACCCGACACGCAGAAGCCGACCGCAATATGAAGGCATAGTGGGTCTGGGAGCGCAAAGGTCAAGCATAGACCGGATGGCGCGCCATGTCCAGTCGGATTCTTGCAATGCGTGCGCATCTCCGGTATAACCCCGCGCGAACCGCGCCGTGGTGCCGATCGGACGGTCCGACGACTGGCCCGCGCGTCGCTCCGAGTGCGACGATGCCCGCATGGCCCCCCGCATCGAGTTCGAGCGCGACGTGTTCTCGTCGCGTGGCTGGACGCTGCTCGTCGACGGCGCCGCGCAGTCGCATGTCGACGCCGAACAGCCGACGCGGCTGTTCTTCGAGTACGTGCGCCGCATCGGCAACGTGATCGACGCCGTCGCCGACCCCGGCGCGCCGATCGCGGTGCTCCACCTCGGCGGCGGTGCGATGAGCCTCGCACGGTACGTCGCGGCGACCCGCCCCGACTCGACCCAGGTCGTGGTCGACGCCGACGCCCGCCTCGTGTCGCTCGTCACCGAGCGCCTGCCGCTCCCCGAGGGCGAGCGCATCTCGATCATGGTCGCCGACGCGCGCGACGCGCTCGCGCGCCTCGACCCTGAGCTGCGCTTCGACCTCGTGATCGTCGACCTCTACGCACGTGTCGAGGCGCCCGCGTTCGTCGACGATCCGTCCTTCCTCGGAGCGTGCCTCGACCGGCTCGCCCGGGTCGGGGCCGTCGTCGTGAACGTGGCGGATGCCGCCGGCGGCCCGCGCCTGGCCGCCCAGGCCCGGGGCATCGCGCGCGCCGACCCCGCCGCCGAGCTCCTGGTCGCCGGCCCGCCGGCCGTCCTCGCGGGCGCCGAGGAGGGCAACGCCGTGATCGTCGCCGGTCCCGCGATCCCGGCGCGGGTCGTCGAGCGCCTCCGCGAGGCCGGCCCGTTCCCCGTCGAGGTGCTGCAGGGAGCGCGCCTGGACGCCGTGCTGTGGGGCGCGTGCTGATGCGGCGCGGGTAGCGTGGCATCCGTGCCGGAACTCGAACGTCGCCTCGCCGTGAGCGGTCACCTCGCCCGCCTCGAGCAGTCGCGTACGCGACCCGGGTCGTGGACCCTCACGGTCGACGGCACGCCGCAGTCGCACGTCGACCTCGAGCAGCCCGACTGGCTCGGGTTCGAGTACGTGCGCCGCATCGGCCACGCCGTCGACCTCGTGCGCGAGGCGGGCCGGCCGATCACGGCGCTGCACCTCGGGGGCGGCGCGTTCACGCTCCCCCGGTACGTGATCGCGACGAGGCCGGGGTCGCGCCAGCAGGTGATCGAGCTGGAGTCCGACCTCGTCGAGCTCGTGCGCGCGAACCTGCCGTTCCCGCGCGGCGCGCAGGTCCGGGTCCGGCACGGCGACGCCCGCGAGGTGCTCGCGAAGCTGCCGGCGGGGCTCGACGGCGCGGTCGACCTCGCCGTCGTCGACATCTTCTCGGGCGCCCGCACGCCCGCCCACGTCACGAGCGCCGAGTTCCACGGGCTCGTCTCGCCACGGCTGGCGCCGGGCGGCATCGTCGCGGTGAACGTCGCCGACGGCGCCGGGCTCGCGTTCGCCCGGTCGCAGGCGGCGACGCTCGCGCATGTCTACGCGAACGTCGCGATCGCCGCCGACACCGGCATGCTGAAGGGCCGCCGGTTCGGCAACGTCGTCATGTACGCGTCGCACGACCCGCTCCCGTTCGACGGCATGCCACGGCGGCTCGCGAGCGACCCGGCTCCGGCGAAGCTCGTCGAGGGCGACGAGCTGGTGCGCTTCATCGCGGGCGCGCCGATCGTGACGGATGCCACGGCCGTGCCGTCGCCGCCGCCGGCGCGGTCGGTGTTCCTGTCCCGGCCGTAGCCGCGCGGGCCGCCTGCGCCTCCCGGCTCAGGCGTGCCGGAACCGGACCTCCTGTCCGGGCCGCACCTGCGCGAGCAGGTCGAGCGATCCCGGATCGACGATCGCGACGACCGGGTACCCGCCGGTGACGGGCCGGTCGGCGAGGAGCACGGTCGGCACGCCCGCGCCGGTCACCTGGATCGCCCCGGCGACGGTCGGCTCGCTCACGAGCTCGCCCGGCACGCGACGCTCGAGCGTCGGGCCCTCGAGCCGCGCCCCGACGCGGTCGGCCGACGCGGAGACGCGCCAGCGCGACTCGTGCAACGCGGCGAGCGCGGCATCCGTCACCCAGTCGGCGCGCGGGCCGGGCAGCAGGGCGAGCGCGACCGGCCCGCCCGGGGGCGGGTAGGCGGCGTCGTCGTCGAGCAGGGGCACGGATGCCGCGGGCTCGCGGCCCACGGCGAGCACGCGCCCCGGCCCGACGGGCTCCGGTCCGATGCCGGCCAGCGTGTCGCGGCTCCGCGACCCGAGCACCATGGGCTCGTCGATCCCGCCGCGCACGGCGACGAGGTAGCGGAGCCCCCGTTCGGCCGAGCCGAGCTCGACTGCCTCGCCGGCCCGCACGCGCGCGGCACGGTACGGCCCGACCTCGCGGCCCGCGACGCGCACCGACCCCCAGGCTCCCGTCACGGCGAACCAGAGGTCGCGGTCTGGCGCCAACCGGAGCCCGCCGAGCACGACCTCGAGTCCGGCGACCCCGTCGGGGTTGCCGACGAGCCGGTTCGCGAGCGCGAGCGCGCCCCGGTCGAGCGCACCCGACGGCGCGACGCCGAGGTGCGCGCGCCCCGGGCGGCCGAGGTCCTGCACCAGCACGAGTCCGCCGGTGGCCTCGACGCGGAGCAGCGTCATGCGCGTGCCTCCCGGAAGCGGACGCCGCGGCCCGGCACGAGGAGGGCCGGCGGGTCGGCGAGCGGGTCCCAGAGCGCGACGCCGGTGCTCCCGATGAGGCGCCATCCGCCCGGGCTCTCGCGCGGGTAGGCGCCGGAGAACGCGCCGGCGACGCCCACCGCTCCGGGCGGCACGCGCGTGCGCGCCACGTCGAGGCGCGGCACGTCGAAGGGCCAGTCGTCGGCCACGAGGTAGCCGAACCCGGGCGCGAAGCCGATGAACGCGACGCGCCACCGCGCCGCGACGTGGCGGGCGACGAGGTGCTCCGGGCTCACGCCGAGGTGGTCGGCGAGTCCGGCGAGGTCCTCGCCGCGGTAGTCGACCTCGATGACGACGTCGTCGGTCGACGCCTCGCCGGTCGGGTCCGCACGGCCGTCGCGAGTCGCGCGCCCGTCGGCTGGCGGCCCGTCGCGGGCCGCCCGACGGACCCAGCCGGCGGCCGACTCGAGGGCGAGGACGTCCGGGTCGACCGCGACGAGGAGCGTCCGGGCCGCGGGGACCAGTTCGACCACGCCCTCGGGCGGGTCGGCGGCGAGCGCGTCGTGGAGCGCGAGCACCTCGTCGAGCCCGACGCACTCGACGAGGATCGCCGAACGGCCGGACGGCAGCAGTCGCGGCTCGCGGCCGGTCATGCGAACGGCCGCACGTCGTGGCCCGCGCCCGCGAGCGCGGCGCGGACGGCCCTCGCGATGCCGACCGATCCGGGCGTGTCGCCGTGCAGGCAGAGCGAATCGGGTGCGAGCTCGACGCGCGCCCCGTCGGCGGCCGCGATGCCGCCGGTCTCGACGAGTTCGAGCGCCCGGTCGGCCGCCCGGCCCGGGTCGCGGACGAGCGCGTCGGGGTGCTCCCGCGGGACGAGGCGCCCGTCGGCGAGGTAGCCGCGGTCGATGAAGGCCTCGCGGGCGAAGCGGATGCCGGCTCCCGCCGCCGCACGTTCGAGCTCGCTCTCGGGCGGTCCGAGCACCACCACGCCCGGGACGGCCGCGGCGAGCGCGTCGGCGACGGCCGCCGCGGCGGCCGCATCGGCGCCGAGGCGGTGGTAGAGCGCGCCGTGCGCCTTCACGTAGGCCACCGTCGCGCCGACCGTGCGGGCGACGCCGTCGAGCGCGCCCAGCTGGTAGACGACCTCGGCCGCGAGCTCGTCGACGGAGACGTCGAGCGCACGCCGGCCGAACCCGGCACGGTCGCGGTAGCCGGGGTGCGCGCCGAGCACGACCCCGTGCCGCACGGCGAGGCGTGCGCTGCGCAGCATCGTCAGCGGGTCGCCGGCGTGGAACCCGCACGCGACGTTCGCGCTCGAGACGACCTCGAACATCGCCTCGTCGTCGCCCATGCTCCAGGCGCCGTACGACTCGCCGAGGTCGGCGTTCAGGTCGATCGCGCGCTGCATGCTCCCATTCTCCCGCGACCTCCCGCAGACTGGGTCGGACGGATGACGACCCGTCGGGTCGGCGGAGGTGGACATGCGCAGTCGGGGCGGCCGATCGCGAGCACGTGCCGCGACCACCGGAACCGCGGCGCTCCTCGTCGCCGCGAGCGCGATGCTCGGCGGCTGCGCACCCGACGCGCGCTCCGGTCCGGTCGTGGTCGCACCGTCCGCGCCGACCTCGACGACGCCCGCCGTCTCGGCCCCGCCCGTGCTGCGTCCCGTCGGCGAGCCGGAGACCCTCGCGAGCGGCCTCGAGGCGCCCTGGTCGATCCTGCGCCTGCCGGACGGCGGCGTGCTCGTGAGCGAGCGCGATCGCGGACGGATCGTCGAGGTGCTCGCGGACGGCCGCCTCCGCGAGGTCGCGGTGCTCCCCGACGTGGTCGCGGGCGGCGAGGGCGGGCTGCTCGGGCTCGCGTTCCTCCCGGGCGACGGCGCGGACGCGGCATCCGTCTTCGCCTACTTCTCGACCGATGCCGACAACCGCATCGTGCGGATGCCGCTCACCGGCCAACCGGGCGAGTTGGGGCTCGGCGACCCGGAGACCGTGCTCGACGGCATCCCGCGCGGCGGCCGCCACAACGGCGGGCGGCTCGCCGTCGGCCCCGACGGGTTCCTGTACGCCACCACGGGCGACGCGGGCTCCCGCGAGCTGTCGCAGGACCCGGACTCGCTCGCCGGGAAGATCCTGCGCATGACGCCCGACGGCGACCCGGCACCGGGCAACCCCTCCGGCTCGCTCGTGTGGAGCCTCGGGCACCGCAATCCGCAGGGGATCGCATGGGATGCCGCCGGCGGCATGTGGGCGGCGGAGTTCGGCCAGAACACCTGGGACGAGCTCAATCGCATCGAACCCGGCGGGAACTACGGGTGGCCGGTCGTCGAGGGGCGCGCCGGCGACGACCGGTTCCGCGATCCGGCCGTGCAGTGGCCGACCTCCGAGGCGAGCCCGAGCGGCATCGCGATCGTCGGCGACACGATCGTCCTGGCCGCGCTCCGCGGCGAGCGGCTGTGGTTCGCGTCACCCGCGCTCACCTCCCCGACCGAGGTCGACGACGCGTTCGCGGGCGAGCTCGGGCGGCTGCGCGACGTGGTCCCCGGACCCGACGGCGAGCTGTGGGCGCTCACCGGCAACACCGACGGGCGGGGGTCCCCGCGCGACGGCGACGACCGGCTCCTGCGCATCCGCCTCGCGGACGCCGACTGACTCGGTCCCCCGTTCGGGGGACCCCGGAAACGGTTGCAGGCAGTACTCCCGGGGATATCCTCGATCGCATGGCGGATCTCGCGAGGGTTCGGATCTGGGCTGAGGCGCTCATCGCCCTGCACCTGGACCCCGCCGTGTGGAGCTTCGCGTACGACAACGCCAAGAAGCGCGCGGGCCTCTGCAACTACACCGCCAAGCGCATCTCCGTCTCGCGGTACCTCGCCGCGCGCTACGACGACGACGAGATCCACCAGATCCTGCTGCACGAGGTCGCCCACGCGATGGCCGGCCCGCGTGCGGGCCACGGACCCAGGTGGGCGACCATCGCCGCCGACATCGGCTACGTCGGGCGGCGCACGCACGACGGCGCGGTCGCCGACGAGCTCGCGCCGTGGGTCGGCCGATGCCCCGTCGGGCATGAGCACTTCCGCTACCGCGAGCCGAGCCGTCCGCTCAGTTGCGGGCTGTGCCGCCGGGGCTTCGACCGGCGCAACCTCATCGTGTGGAGCCGCCGCGAGATCACCGCGGCCATGCGGCGCGCGGCCGCGAGCGCGGCCGCCGACTGAACCGGTAGTTTGGTCCGGTGCCCGTCTCGACCGTCTCGATCCCCGTCGGCCAGTGGTTCACCGACGACAGCGGGCGGTGGTGGTTCGACTCCGGTTCGTTCGCGCTCGACTTCGCCTACACCGGGGGGATCCCCGTCGCCGTCGCCGTCGCCCCCGCACGGCTGAACTCCCCCGACGACCTCACCTCGTGGATGCGCGAGCGCTTCCCGATGCCCGTCGCGCCCGCGCGCTCGCGCGACCTGTTCGACGCGACGTCGCTGCGCGACGCGATCGCGCGGCTGGCCCTCGCCGCCGGCCGCGGCGAGTCGCTCGCCACCTCCGACATCGACGTGGTGAACCTGTACGCCGCGACGCCCGACATCCCGCCGACGCTCGACGGCGGTTCCCGGCAGGCCGGCCGGTCGGTGCAGACGGTCGGCCAGGCGCTCTCCACCATCGCGCGCGACGCGGTCGACTGCTTCGGCGAGGCGAACCACGGCCGCGTCCGCATCTGCGCCGGCGACTGCGGCATCGTCTACCTCGACACCTCGCGTGCCGCGAGCCGGCGCTGGTGCTCGATGCAGCGCTGCGGCAACCGCGCCAAGGTGCGCGCGCACCGCGCCCGCAAGGCGGGGAAGGTCGCGCTCAGCGCCGCCTGACGACCCGCGCGGCCGCCTCCGGATCACGGCTGGAGGCGCGCCGGATCGCGGCGGGGTCGATGCCCGCGGCGATCGCCTCGCGTCCGCCGACCGACGCTGTCGCGAGATGGGCGACCGCGCGCCGGAGCCCCGTGTACGAGGCGCACGCGACGGCCGCCTCGGGCGAGGTGTCGTCGATGCCGAGGTCGGCCAGCGCGTCGATGACGGCGCCAGCGGCGAGCACGTCGTCGGCGGCGAAGCCGCCGTCGGAGCGCCCGGCGGCGACGATCGCGAGGAAGGCGCGCCGGCCGAGGCGCTCCTGCTCGGCCAGCATCCACGCGGCGGCGGCCGCGGCGTCGGCGACGGATGCCGCGAGCACCGCGGCGGTCGTGCCGGCGAGGGCCTCGTCGGGCACGCCGGCGCCGGGCGACGAGCCGTCGTCGACCCCCTCGCCCGAGGCATCCGTCACCTGGTCGACCCAGACGAGCACGTCGGCGTCCGGCGCGATCCGGCGCACCCCCTCGGCACCCTGGTCGAACCGGACCTGGTACTTCGACTGGGCCGCAGGCGCGGCATCCGTGGCGGCGGAGTCGGTGGTCGTCGTGCTCACCGCGTCAGGCTACGCGACGGCGGCCGGGCCGCCCACTCGTAAGGTGGGTGCATGACCTCGGATGTCGACGCCCGTCCCGTCACGATCGTCACCGGCGGCGGCCGGGGCATCGGCCGCGCGATCGCCGAGCGGCTCGCGGCCGAGGGGCACGACCTGGTCCTGACCTATCGCGAGCGGCGCGACGAGGCCGAGGCGGTGGCCGACGGATGCCGCGGCGCCGGGGCGCGCGTCGAGCTCCTGCAGCTCGACCTCGCCGACCTCGACCGTGCGGCCGAGATCGTCCCCGAGGCCGTCCGCCTGTTCGGGCGCGTGACCGGGCTCGTGAACAACGCGGGCATCACGGGCCTGATCGGGCCGTTCCTCGACGCGTCGATCGAGGAGTCCGAGTCGGTGTTCCGGATCAACGTGCTCGCCCCCATGGTGCTGTGCCGGGCGGCGATCGCGCACATGTCCACCGATCGAGGCGGCGAGGGCGGGTCGATCGTGAACATCTCGTCCGGCGCGGCCACGCACGGGGCACCCCACACGTACATCCCGTACGCCGCGAGCAAGGCCGCGCTCAACACCATGTCCATGGGGCTGGCGAAGGAGTTCGGGTCGGCCGGCGTGCGCGTGAACACGGTCTCGCCGGGCACGACCCGCACCGGGATCCACGCCGCGGCGGGCCGCCCGAACGCGCCCGACGAACGCGCGGGCAACATCCCCATGCGCCGCCCGGGCGAGCCGCACGAGATCGCCGGCGCCGTCGCGTACCTGCTCTCCGACGACGCGTCGTACACGTCGGGCGCCGACATCCTGATCGCCGGCGGCAAGTAGGCGGTCGCGCCGCGGGCTCAGCGGTGCAGCGCCGCGTAGTGCGCGAGCGCCTCGGCGTCGCTCGCCCTCGACGCCGCGCGCCGGGCCGCGTCGAGCGCGGCGACCGGGTCGGACTCGCGCCGGGCGATGCCGAGCTGGCGTTCCGCCTCGGCGAGCCGCGTGCGCGCGTCGGCCCCGGCGAACGCGCGAGCCCGCTCGAGCGCCTCGCCCGCGACGCGGATCTGGCTCTCGGCGATCGCGATGGCACCCGGAAGCGCGCCGCGGGCGCCGTCGAGCCGGTCCTGGGCGCGGCGGGCCGTCGCGCGCGCGGCCTCGAGCCGGTCGCGGGCCGCCCGCAGCCGGTCCCGCTCCGCGAACGGATCGTCGGCACGATGCTCCCGGCCGACGAGCAGCGGCGAGAGCTCGCCGATCGCGACCGCGAGGGCCGCGCCCGAGTCGGGGTCCGCGGCGAGGTCGCGCTCCCGGCGCGCGGCGAGGAGCTCGGCGTCGAGGTCGGCCGCCTCGCGACCGGCGTCCTCCGCGGCGCGGGCCAGGTCGAGCTCGACGTGCTCCACCCGTTCGAGCTCGCCCTCGGTCCGCTGGAGGGCGTGCGCGGCACGGTCGAGGAGGCCCGCGACCGGCGCCCCCGGCGTCTCGGCGATCCGTCGGGCGGCCTCGTCGAGCGCGGCGCCGGCGGCGGCCAGGTCGTGCTCCGCCCGCGCGAGCGATCCGTGCGCCCCGGCGAGCGCCGACGCCGAGAACCGGCTGCCGAGGCGTTCGAGGGCGGATGCCGCATCCGCGCGCCTGGCGACGAGCCGCTGCTCGCGGTCGCGCAGCGCCGGGGTGTCGTCGACCGCGCCGCGCTCGGCCGCCCGCCGCGTCGAGAGCTCCGTCTCGGCGTCGGCGAGCGCGCGCTCGACGGAGTCGCAGAGCGAGGCGATGCGCGAACTCCAGCTGCGGCGCTCCGCCGCCGTGGCCGGGCCGGCGTCGTCGAGGCGCTGCTGCAGCAGGAACGCCTCGCGCAGCCATCCGCGCGCGCGGTCGACCGTCTCGCCGAGCGTCCGCGCCGTCTCGGGACCGAACTGGGCCTCGGCGAAGCGGATCTCCTGCATCGCGTCGCGCACGGCCTCGTCGGCGCCGACGAGGCGCGTCTTGGCGGACGTCTCGAGTTCGCGCGCCGCGTCGGCATCGCGCGCCTCGCGCCGACGGCCGAGCCGGCGGAAGCCGATCACGCCCGCGGCGAACGCGAACGCCGCGGCGCCGAACACGACGAGGGAGGGCAGCCAATCGGCAGCGTCGGCCATGACCCGGAGCCTAGCCTGATCGGCCGGGACCGGACCGGGCGTCGGCCGTGCGACGCCGGTGAATCCGGCGCGGATGCTTTGACGTGCCATCCGTCGCCCCTAGGGTCGTGCCATGCGGGTGCTGCTGAAGCTGACCCTCGACTGCGATGCGGATGCCGCGTGGCGTGCGATCCGCAGCCCGGCCGTGCTGCGGGAGGTCGTCGCGCCGTGGCTCGACTTCGAGTCGCTCGAGGCCGAGGGCTTCCCGGCGACGTGGCCCGAGGGGCCGCACCGGATGCGCGCGCTCGCGTTCGGCATCGCCCCGAGCGGGGAGGAGTACGTCGACGTGTCCTATCCCGGCGGGCTTCCGCCGGGCGTGCGGATGCTCCGCGACGGGGGCGGCGCGGTGACGGGGCCGCTGTCGGCGTTCCGGTCCTGGGACCACCGCATGGCGATCTCGCCGCTGCCCGACGGGCGGACGCTCTACCGCGACCAGCTGCGCGCGAGCGCCGGTGCGCTCGACGCCCTCTACTGGTATCCGACGTGGGCGTTCTGGCAGTACCGCGGGCAGCGGCTGCGGCAGCTCGCGCCCACCTGGGCCTACGACCCGCCGGGCACGGCGGACGCCGAGCGCGCCGAGGCGGCCCGGAGCTCCCGCTCATGACGGCGTCCATCGGGGCGCTGCAGCTCGCCGACTGGCGGCGGCACGTGTTCGCCCTCTACGCGGGCGTCCGGCACCTCAGCGTGCACGATCCGGCCCAGGGCCACGAGCTGTGGCGGTCGGGCCGCGACGAGCTGTTCGCGGGGCATCCGCAGTCCCCGCTCCTGCCCGACGACCGCGCGCTCTTCACCGGGCTCGACGTGGCGCCGTACGACCCGGACTGGCGGTTCGAGCTCGAGGTGCGCCGGCCCGACGAGCCGCAGCGGATGGTCGTGGACAGCTCCTCCGACGGGAGGATCCCGTTCTCGCTGGTCGGCACCGTGCGCGTGCCGTACCTCGGCACGCTCGACGTGTGGCGCCTCACCGCCTACGGCGGCGGCCTGTTCCTGCCGGTCAAGGACGGCCTCGCGGGGGCCCCGGGCGGCACCTACGGCGGCGGGCGGTACCTGCTCGACACCGTCAAGGGCGCCGACCTCGGCTCGGGCGGCAACGACGACAGCCTCGTGGTCGACTTCAACTTCGCCTACAACCCGTCGTGCGCCTACGACCCGTCGTGGTCGTGCCCGCTCGCTCCTCCCGGCAACACGCTGCGCGAGCCCGTCCCCGTGGGCGAGCGGATGCCCCGTTGAGGTCGACCCTGCTATGGTGGTCGGCGGCGTGCGCGACGAACGCGCCGCCTGCGTCGTAGACACGCTTCCGGGCCGAGTGCCCGTCGACTGACTTCATACGGCGAACGGATTCGCCGACCGGCGTCTTCGCCATCACCCACCGCCGGGCCCATCCGCCGCTGCCGCATCGTGCACCGGCGCGCCCGGCCGTGCCATCCGGAACGGACCCCCTTGACCGAGATCACCTTCGGCGCGCTCGGCGTGCCCGCACCCCTCGTCGCGGCCCTCGCCGCCGACGGCAAGACCACCCCCTTCCCCATCCAGGCCGACACCCTGCCCGACACGCTCGCGGGCCGCGACGTGCTCGGCCGCGGCAAGACCGGCTCGGGCAAGACCATCGCGTTCGCGCTGCCCATGGTCGCCCGCCTCGGCACCTCGCTGGCCGGCGGCCGCCGTCGCGCGGGCCGCCCGCTCGGCCTCGTGCTCGCGCCGACCCGCGAGCTCGCGACCCAGATCACCCAGACCTTCGCTCCCCTCGCGGCGGCCTACGACCTGAAGGTCACCACGATCTTCGGCGGCATCAACCAGAAGCGCCAGGTCGAGGCGCTCCGCGCGGGCGTCGACATCGTCGTCGCCACCCCCGGTCGCCTCGAGGACCTCATGAAGCAGGGCTTCGCGCACCTCGACGCCGTCGAGATCACGGTGCTCGACGAGGCCGACCACATGGCCGACCTGGGCTTCCTGCCGGTCGTCACCCGCATCCTCGACAAGACCCCCACCGGCGGGCAGCGCCTGCTCTTCTCGGCGACGCTCGACAACGGCGTGGACAAGCTCGTCAAGCGGTACCTGCAGAACGAGGTGCTGCACTCGGTCGACGAGGCGCACTCCCCCGTCGCCGCGATGACGCACCACGTCTTCCAGGTCGCCGACACCGACGCCAAGCACGAGCTCGTGAAGGCGCTCGCGTCCGGCACCGGCCGCCGCATCCTGTTCATGCGCACCAAGCACCACGCGAAGAAGCTCGCCAAGAAGCTGACCGAGCAGGGCATCCCCGCGGTCGACCTGCACGGCAACCTCTCGCAGCCGCAGCGCGACCGCAACCTCGCCGCGTTCGGCGACGGCTCCGTCAAGGTCATGGTGGCGACGGATGTCGCGGCCCGCGGCGTGCACGTCGACGACATCGAGCTCGTCATCCACGTCGACCCGCCCATGGAGCACAAGGCGTACCTGCATCGTTCGGGCCGCACGGCACGTGCCGGCAGCGAGGGCGACGTCGTGACGATCGCGCTCCCCGGCCAGATGGACGACCTCGGCAAGCTCCTCCGCAAGGCGGAGATCCGGGTCGCACCCGAGAAGGTCGTGCCGACCACGCCGAAGGTCGTGCAGCTCGTCGGCGAGGTCGCGCCGTACGTCAAGCCCGCACCGCGCGAGGCGAAGCCGCAGCAGGGCGGCGGCCGCTCGCAGGGTGCGAACGCTCAGCGCAAGCGCGCCGCCCGCGAGGAGCTCGCGGCCGGCGGCGCGCAGCCGGCCGGCCAGGGCCGACGCAGCCGCGGTCGCGGTCGCGGCGGGCAGGCGGATGTCGCGCCCGCGACGCCGCGTCGCGACCGTTCGGGCCGCCCCGCCGAGGCGAAGGCGCACGCACCCAAGCAGGGCGGCGGCCAGTCGCGCGGCGCGCAGACCACGGGCGCGCAGCGCGCGTCGTCCGCCCGCGGCTCGCAGAAGCAGCCGCTGCGCGTCGGCAGCCTCGTCTCGCCGAACCGCAACACGCGCACCAACCGCCGCGCGCAGGGCTGAGGCCCGCCGACGGCTCCGGCGGCCCCGCACCCGAGGAGGGTGGCGGGGCCGTCGTCGATTTCGCCCGCGACAGCACCCCGGGTTAGCCTGTGCCGCATGAGCACCGAGGTCGCTGCCGATGTCGTCATCCGTCCCATCCGCGATTCCGACGCCGAGGCGCTCGGCCGGGTCCACGCGCAGTGCTGGCACGAGGACTACGACCAGCTGGTGAGCGCCGCGACGCTCGAGAACCTCTCGCCGCGGCGCATGGCCGAGCTCTGGACGCACTGGATGAGCCAGGGCGAGGAGTTCACGCACGTCGCCGCCCTGGTCGACGGCGAGATCGTCGGCTTCGCCGGAGCGGGCCCCGCGCGCGACGAGGACGCCCCGCGCGAGCGCGAGCTCTTCTTCATCCACCTGCTCGACGCGCACCACGGCAAGGGCATCGGGCAGAAGCTGTTCGACGCGGCCGTCGGCGACGCCGCCGTCTACCTCTGGGTGCCGTCGGCGAACGAGCGCGCGGTGCACTTCTACGACCGCAACGGCTTCACGGCCGACGGCGTCTCGCACGATGAGCCGTTCCTCGGCGAGAGCATCCACGAGGTGCGGATGGTGCGCTGACGCGCACCGCTCGGCATCCGCTCGGGCCGGAGCTCAGACCAGCGCGCCCACCGCGGCGAGCGCGCGACGCAGCAGCACGCCGCGCCCGCCCTCCATCTCGGAGCCGAAGGCGTCGCTCGCGGCCTCGGCGGGCGACACCCACGTGACCTCGAGCGCGTCCTGGCGAGGCTCGCACGTGCCGGTGACCGGCACGACGAAGGCGAGGGAGACGGCGTGCTGCCGCTCATCGGTGAACGGCGTGATGCCGGGCAGCGGGAAGTACTCGGCGACCGTCGCGGGCACCGGGCTCGACGGCAGCAGGGGGAAGGCCATCGGGCCGAGGTCCTTCTCGAGGTGGCGGAAGAGCGCGTCGCGGATCGTCTCGCCGTACATCACGCGGCCGGACACGAGCGTGCGGGTCATCTCGCCGACCGCGTTCGCGCGCAGCAGCACGCCCACCTCGGTGACCTGGCCGACGCCGTCGACGCGCACGGGCACGGCCTCGACGTAGAGCAGCGGCAGCCGGCCGCGGATCTCGGCGAGCTCGAGGTCGGAGAGCCAGCCCGGGTTCGCGGGAGGCTGGACGACCGGTTCGTCGTCGGGGTTCCAGTCCGGGTCCGGAGTGCGTACGGCCATGGCTCGATTCTGCCCCACGTGCCGCCGGAGCGCCCCGACCGACCGCTCCGGGCGACGAGGGGCGGGGTCGTCGCGGCGGGGTACGATGCCCGGATGCGGATCGACGACGAGGCGGTGATGTGGTCGGCCTCGCCGGCCGACCGGGCCGGGCGGCCCCTCCTGGTGCTGCTGCACGGCTACAACTCGCACGAGGGCGACCTGTTCGGGCTGAGCCCGTACCTTCCCCTCGAACCGGCGATCGCCTCGCTCCGCGCGCCGATCTCGACGGGGTACGGTCACGCCTGGTTCCCGCTCCTCGCGCAGGGCGAGGAGTTCGCGATGACCGGCGCCGAGGAGGCGACGACGGCGGTGATCGAGTGGCTCGACCGGGTCGCGCCGGGCGAGGCATCCGTCGGGCTGCTCGGCTTCTCGCAGGGCGGCGCGATCGCGCTCGAGCTGCTGCGCCGGGCGCCCGAGCGCTTCGCGTTCGCGGTGAGCCTCGCCGGGTTCGCGCTGCCCGGCAGGCGAGCGGGCGACGAGCGGATGGCGGAGCTCGCGCCGCCCGTCTTCTGGGGGCGCGGCACGGCCGACGAGGTGATTCCCGCGATGTCGGTGGTCCGGACGCAGGAGTGGCTGCCGACGCACTCGTCGCTCGACCAGCGCGTGTACGAGGGACTCGGCCACTCGGTGTCCGACCGCGAGATCGGGGACGTCCGGGCCTTCCTCGCCGCGCGCTACGCGACCTGACGCCTCGCGGCCCGAGGGCCGCGGCCTCGGCTCAGACGCCGGCGCCGCCTCCGCCGCCGCCGCGACCGTCGTCGGCGCGCGCGGCGCGCTCGGCGTCGCGCTCGGCGATGCGCCGCTTCTCGGCGCGCACGCCGGCCTGCCGCGCGCGCTCCTCGACGAGCCACGCGGGCGGCGCCTCGAGCAGGGCCTTGATCTCGGCGGTCGTCAGCGGGTCGGTGATGCCGGCCCGGGCGAGCCCCGAGTTCGAGACGCCGAGCTTCGCGGCCACGACGCTCCGCGGGTGCGGGCCCTCTCGGCGGAGGGTCGCGAGCCACTCGGGCGGGTCGGCCTGCAGCGCGGTGAGCTCGTCGCGCGTGACCGGCGACGCGCGGAACTCGTCGGGCGTCGCGTCGAGCAGGACGCCGAGTTTCTTGGCCGCCGTCTCCGGCTTCATCGACTGGGACTGGCGGGACTTGTCGGCGTTCACCCCTCCACGCTAGTCGCGTGCGCGTCCCGCCGCGCAACGGGACGTCGCGTCGCGCGGCCCGGCGCTAGCCTGAGAGGGCCGCGCGCGCGGCGGGAACGAGGTCGGACGTGTCGCTGCGGCTGAGGTACGTCGCCGGGGTGAGCCCCGCGAAGTGGCTCAGGGCGTGGGCCGACCGGCGGCCCGATCTGCCGCTCGAGGCGACCCGGGTCGACGAGGGTGCACAGCTCGCCGAGGTGCGCACCGGCGAGGCCGACCTCGCGTTCGTGCGTCTGCCCGTCGACGACGAGGGCCTGCACGTCATCCCGCTCTGGGAGGAGGTCGCGGTCGCCGTCCTCCCGAAGGATCACGCGCTCGCCGAAGCCGAGGAGCTCGCGCTGGCCGACCTCGCCGACGAGGCGCGCGCACCCGGGCAGGACGACCCGGCGATGACCGTCGAGCTCGTCGCCGCGGGCACGGGCTGGGCGATGATGCCGCACGGCGTCGCACGCCTGCATCATCGCCGCGACGTCGTCGCGATCCCGGTGACGGATGCCCCGACCACGCGCATCGCGCTCGTCTGGCGCGTCGAGCGCGACGACGAGGAGATCCAGGAGTTCGTCGGCGTCGTCCGCGGACGCACGGCGCGCAGCTCGCGGGGCGGCGGGCCGGCGGATGCCACGGGCGACGACGAGCGGAGCGATCGGCGCCGCCCCGCTGCCGGCCGCGGCGAGCGCAGCTCCTCCGGGACGGCCTCGCGCACGGGTCGCGGTGCCGGCGGCACCGGCAGGGGCTCCCGCCGGGCGGGAGCGCACGGCCGACGGAAGGGCGGCAAGCGGCGATGACCGCCCAGCGCGACTTCCTGTTCCTCTCGGCGCGTCCCGAGGTCGAGGCCGTCGGCCCGGAGTACGAGTCGGTGCGCCGCGCCTCCGGGCTGGATGCCGGCCGGCTCGACCACGTCCGCCTCGACGTCGAGTCGATCGGCGACCTCGACCCGCGCCGCTACGCGGGCGTCGTGGTGGGCGGCAGCCCGTACAACGTGACGACGCCCGAGCACGGCAAGCACGCCACGCAGCTGCGGGTCGAGGCCGACCTCGCCCGCCTCGCCGAGCGCGCCCTGACCGCCGACCATCCGATGCTGTTCACGTGCTACGGCATCGGGATCCTGACCCGGGTCCTCGGCGGCGAGGTCGGGACGCTCCACGGCGAGGCGGCCGCCCCGGTCGAGATCACGCTGACCGACGCCGGGCGGACCGACGCGCTCCTCGGCGGCCTGCCCGTGCGCTTCGACGCGCTGGTCGGGCACAAGGAGGCCACGAGCCGGCTCCCCGACGGCGTCGTCCACCTCGCCCGCTCCGCGGGTTGCCCGGTGCAGGTCTACCGTGCCGGGTCGAACGTCTACGCCACGCAGTTCCATCCCGAGGTCTCGGCGGCCGACTTCATCGCGCGCGCCCGCGTGTACCGTCACCACGGGTACTTCCCGGCGCACGAGCTCGAGGCACTGCGCGATCGGGTGAACTCGGCGTCGGTCACGGAGCCGCAGCGGATGCTGCGCCGCTTCGTGGAGCTCGCCGACGCCCGCGACGCGGGCTGACCGCCGCCGAGCCGGCCGGGCGCCGGCGCGCCGGCCGCGCACCGGCGGACCTTCGGCCCTGCGCGGATCGGCCGATTCGGGCAGGCTCGTCGCGTACCGGAATCGGAGGCGCGACATGCACGAGAAGACGGTGGTGGGATGGGACGGCGGCGGGACCTCGGAGACGGCGCTCGCCTGGGGCGTGGCGCGCGCCGAGCGGCAGCCGGCCGGAGCGCGGTCGCTCCGCATCGTGCGCACGGTGGACCCGCACTCGATCGCGGGCGATGACCGCGAGATCGCGGAACTCGTCCGAGTGGCCGAGTCGGAGGGCGAGGCGGCCGCCGCACGTGTCCGCACGGAGCATCCCTCGCTCGAGGTCGAGTTCGAGGTCGTGCGCGACGAGCCCGGCGACGCGCTGTGCGAGCGCACCGGCGATGACAGCCTGGTCGTCGTCGGAGCGGAGAACGGGCGGACGGACGAGTTCTGGCACAGCTCCCGCCTGGGCGTCCGGCTGTGCGGCATGGCGGTCGGTCCGGTCGCGGTGATCCCGTCCGGCGACGTCCGAACTCGCTCGGGCGTGCTCGTCGCGGTCGATCACGGACCGGCGGCCGAGCACCTCTGCCGATTCGCCGCGGCGTTCGCCGCGTCCGTCGGCCAGCGCCTCGACGCCGTCCACGTCGGATCGCGATCGCACACGATCGACACCGACGTCCAGGAGCTCGAGGATGCGCTCGCGCCGGCCCGGCACGATCGGCCCGACCTCGAGATCGTCACGCACGTGGTGGCGGGGCCCACGGCGCCGACGCTGCTGCAGCGAGCGCAGGACCACGACACGGTGATCGTGGGCTCGCGGAGGCTCGGCGCCGTCCGGCGCCTGTTCCTCGGCTCGGTGAGCCACGCGATGGTGACGAACGCGCGCTGCCCGACGATCGTCGTGCCGCCGCCGCTCGGTTCGTAGCGGGACCGGAGCGGCGCCCGGGCGGCACCCGGACACGTGCGACGGCCGCGATCCCCGATGCCGGGGATCGCGGCCGCCGTGTCGGTTCACCGTGATCGAGTCGTGCCCCTGGGGTCAGGCCTCGATGATCAGGCGGCCTTCCTGCGGCCGACGATGAGTCCGTAGATCAGCAGGACGATGATCGAGCCGCCGATGGCGAGCAGCCAGGTGGTCAGGTTCCAGAACTCGCCGAGCTGGACCCCGAAGAGCACGCTCCCGAGCCACCCGCCGAGCAGGGCGCCGATGACGCCCAGCAGGAGGGTGATGAACCAGCCGCCGCCCTGCTTCCCGGGCAGGATCAGCTTGGCGATGGCCCCGGCGATCAGGCCGAGGAGCAGGAATGCGAGGAAACTCATCGATTCTCCTTCCGTTGGTGCCAACTGTCCTCCTGAATGCTTCCTGAGTGCAAGAGGTTGTGCAGGTGTGTTCACGTGCTGTACTTGCGAGCCGCGCCCCGCGGCGCGAGTCTGGCCTGCATGGGGCCGCGGACGCACGCGTGGGTGCTGCACGTCGACCTCGACCAGTTCATCGCCGCGGTCGAGGTGCTGCGGCATCCGGAGCTCGCCGGCAGGCCCGTCATCGTCGGCGGGCGCGGCGACCCCACCGAGCGCGCGGTCGTCTCGACGGCCTCGTACGAGGCGCGCGAGTTCGGCGTCGGCTCGGGGATGCCGCTGCGCCTCGCCGCCCGGAAGGTGCCCGACGCCGTGATCCTCCCGGTGGACGCGCCCGCGTACACCGCGGCATCCGCCCGGGTCATGGAGACGCTCCGCGCGTACCCGGGCGCGATCGTGCAGGTCCTCGGCTGGGACGAGGCGTTCGTCGGCGTCGACGCGGCCTTCCCGGAGGCGACCGCGCGCGACCTCCAGCGCGCCGTGCTCGAGCGCACGGGCCTGCACTGCAGCGTCGGCATCGGCGACACGCTGCTCCGCGCGAAGGTCGCGACGGGCTTCGGCAAGCCCCGCGGCGTGTTCCGCCTCACCGCCGCGAACTGGATGAGCGTGATGGGCGACCGCCCGGCCACCGCGCTCTGGGGGGTCGGCTCGCGCGTCGGGCGGCGGCTCGCCGCGCACGGCATCGAGACCGTGGCGCAGCTCGCCGACGCCGACCTCGACGTGCTCGTCGGCGAGTTCGGTCCGCGGATGGGGCCGTGGTACCGGCAGCTCGGTCGCGGCGAGGGCACGCGCGTGGTCGACGACACCCCGTGGGTCGCCCGCGGGCACAGCCGCGAGACGACCTACCAGCAGGACCTCACCGAGCCCGAGGAGGTCGAGCGGGCCCTGCGCGAGCTCGTCGACCAGGTGCTCGCCGACGTCGCCGCCGAGGGCCGGCCCGTCATCGGGCTCACGCTGAAGGTGCGCTACGTGCCGTTCACGACGAAGACGTTCAGCCGACGCATCCGCCCGCCGACCAGCGATCGGGAGGTGGTGCTCGCGCACGTGCTGGAGCTCTCGGCGAAGCGCGACGCGAGCCGTGCGGTGCGCCTGCTCGGCGTCCGAGCGGAGATGCCGATGCCGGAGGACGCCCGCGACGGCCACACGCCGACGCGCGGCGGGTGGTGACGCGGCGCCGACCCCGGAACGACGAACGCCCCGCATCGTTCGGATGCGGGGCGTTCGGTTGGCGGTACCGGTGGGATTTGAACCCACGGTGCGCTTTCACGCACACAACTTTTCGAGAGTTGCACCTTCGGCCGCTCGGACACGGTACCGAGATCGATGATAGCGGGCTTGCCGCGAGGTGCCAAAACGAGCGGATGCCGCGGCCACGGGCCGTCCGGACCGCCTCGTTCAGCGCCCGTTCAGTCACCGGCCATAGCGTCGCGCCATGGTCGACGAACCCCCGCCCGCGGCATCCGTCATCTCGGCGCTCGTGCCGATCGCGCTCGTCGCGGGGGTCGTGCTCGCGCTCCGCGCGGCCTGGCGACGGTTCCGGGCGCGGGTCACCGCGAACAGCCTGATCCTCAACGAGACGCTGCCCGTGCACTCGAAGTGGTGGCGCGACCACGCGAAGGTCCGCGGCGAGATCCTCTACGTCGCGCTCGGCGACAGCGCGGCGCAGGGCATCGGCGCCAGCCGCCCCGACCACAGCTACGTGGGCCTGCTCGCGCGGCTCATCCGCGACACGACGCGCCGGACGGTGCGCGTCGTGAACCTCAGCGTCTCGGGTGCGACGACGACCCTCGCCGTGCAGGACCAGCTGCCGAAGCTCGCGAAGTACCGCCCCGACGTGATGACCGTCTCGATCGGCGCGAACGACATCGCGAAGTGGGACGCGGAGGCCTTCGAGCAGAACCTCCGGACCATCTTCGCCGCCGTGCCGTCGCACGCGCTCGTCGCGGACCTGCCGTTCTTCTACTTCCCGCACAACGAGCGGAAGGTCGCGGTGGCGAACCTGATCCTCCGCCGGGTGGCCGCCGAGTCCGGGCTGGAGGTCGTGCGGCTGCACCGGGAGACCCGCGTCCGCGGGTGGCGGCGCATCTTCACGCACTTCGCGAACGACTGGTTCCACCCGAACGACCACGGGTACCAGGTCTGGGCCGACGCGTTCCGGCCCGCGGTGCTCGCGTCGCTCGAGGCGCGGTTCCCCGTCGATGAGGGGCTCGCTCCGACTCCTGCGGTCGACCCCGCGACGGATGGCTCGGGGCCGGCGACGACCGCCGCGGCGCGGGACACGGCGGATGTCGGGAGCCGGACCTAGTCTCGGGGCATGGCGAAATCCACGACCGCGTTCCGTTGCACCGAGTGCGGCTGGAGCACCGTCAAATGGGTCGGCCGATGCGCCGAATGCCAGCAGTGGGGCACCGTCGTCGAGGCCGGCGTCGAGACCGGCATCGTCCGCAGCCTCCAGCCCGTGGCGCCGAGCGCCGGGCGCGCCGCGCGGCCGATCTCGGCCATCGTCGAGAGCGACGACGCGTCGCATCGCCCGAGCGGCGTGGGCGAGTTCGACCGGGTGCTCGGCGGGGGCATCGTCGCGGGCGCCGCGATCCTGCTCTCGGGCGAGCCGGGCGTCGGCAAGTCGACGCTGCTGCTCGAGGTCGCGGCACGGGTGGCCGCCGCGGGCCGCCGCGTGCTGTACGTGAGCGCGGAGGAGTCGACCGCGCAGGTCCGCCTGCGCGCCGGCCGCACGGGCGCGGTGCACGACGAGCTCTACCTCGCGTCCGAGACCGACCTCGCCACGATCCTCGGCCAGGTCGACCAGGTCTCCCCCGAACTGCTCATCGTCGACTCGGTCCAGACCGTGTCGAGCGCCCTCTCCGACGGGCTGCCGGGCCAGCCGAGCCAGGTGCGCGAGGTCGCGTCGACGCTGATCCGCGTCGCGAAGGAGCGGCAGCTTCCCGTCCTCCTCGTCGGCCACGTCACGAAGGACGGCACGATCGCGGGGCCGCGCCTCCTCGAGCACCTCGTCGACGTCGTGTGCCAGTTCGAGGGCGACCGGCAGACCGCCCTGCGGTTCGTGCGCGCCCTGAAGAACCGGTTCGGCCCGACCGACGAGGTCGGGTGCTTCGAGATGACGGGCGACGGCATCGCCGAGGTGCCCGATCCGTCCGGGCTCTTCCTCAGCCGCTCGCGCAACGCCGTGAGCGGCACGTGCGTGACCGTCGCGCTCGAGGGTCGCCGCGCCCTACCGGTCGAGGTGCAGGCCCTCGTCGTGGGCACCAAGGCGCCGCAGCCGAGGCGGGTGGTGAACGGCGTCGACCCGTCGCGCGTCGCCATGATCATCGCCGTGCTCGAGCGCCGGGCCGGCCTCCGACAGCTCGGCGAGCACGACGTGTACGTGTCGACGGTCGGCGGCGTGCGCCTGGTCGAACCCGCGGCCGACCTCGCGATCGCGGTCGCGATCGCCAGCGCCATGCGCGACCGTGCCGTGCCGCACGACCTCGCCGCGGTCGGCGAGATCAGCCTCGCGGGCGAGGTGCGGCCGGTCGCCTCGGCCAGGCAACGCGCGGCCGAGGCGGCGCGGCTCGGCTACCGCGCGCTCCTCGACGACGACCTCGGCAGCGTGCGCGCGGCCGTCGAGCGGGCGATGATGGCCGCATCCGGAGCGCGCGAGCGCGAGCTCGACGCGGCGTTCTAGACCGAGAGCGCCTTCAGCAGCTCGGCGGGCGACGCCTGCATCGGGTGCGGTCCGGCGATGTCGAGGAACACCGTGGTGATCGTCGACTCGTAGCGGGTGAGGAAGGTCTTCAGCCAGGCCGGGCTCTGCAGGCCGACCGCCGGCGGCAGGTTCGCCGGCTTGTGCTTCGCGTCGCTGAAGAGCAGCAGCGCGACCTCGCCCGTGTTCGGGTCGCGGTACGTCCACACCTCGCCGCCGTCGAGCGGCTTATCGCGGGGCCCCGGCTTGACGAGCGGCACGACGGTGTTGCCGTTGCGGAGCGCCAGTGCGACCGCCGCGATGTCCTGTCGCTCCAGCGCCTCGGCGAGCGCCTGCGAGCGGAACTCGACGGGCTGCGTGGGCTTCGAACGCTTGGAACCGGCCATCCCCCCAGCCTACGAGACGCTCGGGCGGCCCTCCCACGGTCGGGGGCCCGCGGCGCGAGGTAACACCGCGGACCCCGTGGACCGGAGGATGGTTGGTCCGCCTCCGATCCTGCTGAGCATTCCTCGCGCGATCAACAGCCGGCAGTCACACACGGACACATCGCGTCCGGTGGCGCCCGATCTCCTGCCGCCTCAGTAGAGCAGGAACTGCTTCGACGTCGTCGACTCGAACCCGTTCACGCTGACGTTCAGGTGGTACGACGCGCCGCCGGCCGGAACGTTCGTCCGCGCGCCCCCGCAGGTGTCGGCGCTCGAACGCGTGCGGTCCCAGGTGATCGGCTCGCTCGACGAGACCGGCGTTCCGGGCTCGATCGTGACGTCGGCGTTCACCGGGTCGACCTGGCAGTGGGTCGAGGTCCAGTAGGTGTCGGCCCCGCTCGTGACGGTGAACACCTGCGCGGCCGTGCCGACGTCCATCACGCACGAGTTCGACCCGGTGTTGGTGATCGTGACCGAGAGCTTCGGCTGCTCGCCGGCGGCGTAGACGGCCGCGTCGGTGACGGCCTCCACCGTGATCTGCTCCGCCCGGCAGGGGTCCCCGTCGGCGGCGGGCTCGGCCGCGGGCTCGCTCGGCGGCGGCTCGGCGGCATCCGTCTCCGTCGCGTCGTCGGTCGCCGGAGCCGACGGGGTCGCGCTCGCGGGCGTGGTCGCGCCGACGTCGTCGCCCTGGCTGGCGCCCGGACGCACGAACACGAGCACGATCGCGACGATCACCGCGACGAGGCCCAGGAGCACCATGAGCCGACGGCGTCGGTACACGGAGGCGGGCAGGCGCCCGGGCGCGGGACGGTCGGTTGACATGGGCTCAGGCTACGGCCGCGCGGGGAACCGGGGCGCGCGGGCGCGCGGCGCGCCCCGACGCGGGTGAGGAACGCTCAGAGGACTTTCAGCATCCGGGTGTTGCCGAGCGTGTTCTGCTTGACGCGCGCGAGGTCGAGGAACTCCGCGACACCCTCGTCGTGCGAGCGCACGAGCTCGGCGTACAGCTCGGGATCGACGATCTCCGCACCCATGTCCTCGAACCCGTGCCGACCGAAGAACGAGACCTCGAAGGTGAGGCAGAAGAGGCGACTGAGCCCGAGCTCCCGGGCGTCGGACTCGAGCGCGGCGAGCAGGGCGTGCCCGACGCCGTGGCCGAGCCACTCGTCCCCGACCGCGAGCGTGCGGATCTCGCCGAGGTCCTCCCACATGACGTGCAGCGCGCCGCAGCCGACGACCGTGCCGTCGGCGGTCTCCGCGACGCGGAACTCCTGCACGGCGCCGTACAGGTCGACGCGCTCCTTGCCGAGCAGGATGCGTCGGGCGACGAGCGGCTCGACGAGGTCCACGATCTTCGGCACGTCGGGCGTGCGCGCCCGGCGCACGGTGATGGGCGGCTGCGTCATCCGCTCATCGTATGGTGATTCATGCGTCGGTCGCGGACGCGTCGATCCCGAGCAGGTCGCGGATGAGCCCCATGAGCAGCGCAGTGCGCGCCGGGATGTCGTCGACCATCACGTGCTCGTGATCGGCGTGCGCGCCGCCGCCGACGGCGCCGAGGCCGTCGAGCGTGGGCACGCCGACGCCGGCGGTGAAGTTGCCGTCGGACGCGCCGCCGACGACGATCGCCTCCGGCAGCGACATCCCGAGTTCGTCGGCGACGGCGCGCGCACGACGCCACACCCCCTCGGTGGCCGTGATCTCCAAGGGCGGGCGGTTGATGCCGCCGTGCACCGCCACGCGCGCCCCGGTCGACGAGGTCAACGAGCGGAACCGATCGTCGACGCGGTGCTGCTCCTCCGCCGTCAGGGCCCGGACGTCGACCTCGACCGACGCGTGCGCGGGCACGGTGTTCACGGTCGTGCCGCCGTGGATGAGCGTCGGCGTGACCGAGGTGCCGACCGAGGCATCCGCGAACTGCGCGACGACGCCGACCTGGTGCGCGATCTCGAGGGTCGCATTGAGGCCCTTCTCGGGTTCGAGGCCCGCATGGGCCGCCCGGCCGGTGATCTCGACGCGGTAGTTCGAGGTGCCCTTGCGACCGATCTTCAGCGCCCCGCCGTCGCCGCTCGCCTCGAGCACCAGCGCCGCGACGCACCCGTCCGCCTCCTGCTCGATCATCGCGCGCGACGTCGGGGAACCGAGCTCCTCGTCGCCGGTGACCAGCAGCGTGAGGGCGGCGTCGGGGTGATGGCCGAGGTGGGCCGCGGCGTGGACCGCCATGACCAGTCCGGTCAGCATGTCGAAGCAGCCGGGCCCGCGGATCACGCCGTCCTGCAGCGAGAACGGATGCGTCTCGAGCGTGCCGATCGGCCAGACGGTGTCGTGGTGGGCGAGGAGCAGCACCCGGGGCGCGTCGGGCTCGGGCGAGCCGAGATGCCAGCGGAGGTGGGTGCACCCGTCGAGCACGATTCGCTCCGGTGCGAAGCCGATGCGTCGGCCGCCGATCTCGGCCACGACGTCGGCCGATCGCGCGACCGCGGCGAGGTCGGAGGACGGCGACTCGACCAGCACCAGGCGCTCGAGGTCGAGCAGCATCTCGGGCAGGCTCGCCTCCGCCCACTCATGCAGCGGATGCCTCATCGCGGTTCGCCTCGCAGTCCGAGTCCGGGGAACGACCCTTCGACGATAACGACGAA
Organism: Agromyces luteolus; assembly: GCF_009729855.1. Taxonomy (GTDB): domain Bacteria; phylum Actinomycetota; class Actinomycetes; order Actinomycetales; family Microbacteriaceae; genus Agromyces; species Agromyces luteolus. The sequence continues at coordinate 112,530 of NZ_WODA01000022.1, forward strand.
GGGCGGATGCCGCAGCATCCGCCCTTCGTATCGTGCCGGTTACTGGCCGGCGGCCAGGTCGGGCGTCGTCGGCCCGGTGCCGATGGCCGCACCCGTGTTCACGCCGACGCCGACGGGCAGCGCCCGCTGGGTCGTGGTGAAGACGAACTCGCCGTCCTTGAAGTCGACGTGCACGTGGTCGCCCGAGTTGAGCTCGCCGTGCAGGATCTTCTCCGACAGGCGGTCCTCGACCTCGTGCTGCACCGCGCGGCGCAGCGGGCGGGCGCCGAGCGCCGGGTCGAACCCGACCTCGATGAGCCGCTCCTTGGCCGGGAGCGTGAGCTCGACGGTCATGTCGCGGTCGAGCATGCGCTCGCCCAGGCGCTTGATGAACAGGTCGACGATCTGCAGCAGCTCCTCCTTGCTGAGCTGCGGGAACACGATGATCTCGTCGACGCGGTTCAGGAACTCGGGCTTGAAGTGCTTCTTCAGCTCCTCGTTCACCTTCGCGCGCATGAGGTCGTAGCCCGTGCGGGTGTCGCCCTCGATCTGGAAGCCCACGGGGCCGCCCGAGATGTCCTTCGTGCCGAGGTTCGTCGTCATGATGATGACGGTGTTCTTGAAGTCGACCACACGACCCTGGCCGTCGGTCAGACGGCCCTCCTCCAGGATCTGCAGGAGCGAGTTGAAGATGTCGGGGTGTGCCTTCTCGATCTCGTCGAAGAGCACGACCGAGAACGGCTTGCGGCGCACCTTCTCGGTGAGCTGGCCGCCCTCCTCGAAGCCGACGAAGCCGGGAGGGGCGCCGAACAGTCGCGAGACCGTGTGCTTCTCGCCGTACTCCGACATGTCGAGCGAGATCATCGCCGACTCGTCGTCGAAGAGGAACTCGGCGAGCGCCTTGGCGAGCTCGGTCTTGCCGACGCCCGTGGGGCCGGCGAAGATGAACGACCCCGAGGGGCGCTTCGGGTCCTTGAGGCCCGCACGCGTGCGGCGGATCGTCTTCGAGAGGGCGGCGATCGCCTCCTCCTGGCCGATGACGCGCTCGTGCAGCGCCTTCTCCATGAAGACGAGGCGCGACGACTCCTCCTCCGTGAGCTTGAAGACGGGGATGCCGGTGGCCTGCGCGAGCACCTCGGCGATCAGGCCCTCGTCGACGACCGCGGTCGTCTTGACCTCGCCCGACTTCCACTGCTTCTCGAGGCGGAGCCGCTCGCCGAGCAGGTTCTTCTCCTCGTCGCGCAGCGACGCGGCCTTCTCGAAGTCCTGCTCCTCGATCGCGGTCTCCTTCGCGGAGCGCACGACCGCGATCTTCTCGTCGAACTCGCGCAGCTCGGGCGGCGACGACAGGATCGACAGGCGCAGGCGCGCGCCGGCCTCGTCGATCAGGTCGATGGCCTTGTCGGGCAGGAACCGGTCGCTGATGTAGCGGTCGGCGAGGTTCGCCGCCGCGACGATCGCGCCGTCGGTGATCGAGACCTTGTGGTGCGCCTCGTAGCGGTCACGCAGCCCCTTGAGGATGTTGATCGCGTGCGGGAGCGAGGGCTCGGCGACCTGGATCGGCTGGAAGCGACGCTCGAGCGCGGCATCCTTCTCGAAGTGCTTGCGGTACTCGTCGAGCGTGGTCGCGCCGATCGTCTGGAGCTCGCCGCGCGCGAGCAGCGGCTTCAGGATCGACGCGGCGTCGATCGCGCCCTCGGCGGCGCCCGCACCCACGAGGGTGTGGATCTCGTCGATGAAGACGATGATGTCGCCGCGCGTGCGGATCTCCTTCGTGACCTTCTTGAGGCGCTCCTCGAAGTCGCCGCGGTAGCGGGAACCCGCGATGAGCGAGCCGAGATCGAGCGAGTAGAGCTGCTTGTCCTTCAGCGTCTCGGGGACCTCGCCCTTGACGATGGCCTGCGCGAGTCCCTCGACGACGGCGGTCTTGCCGACGCCGGGCTCGCCGATGAGCACGGGGTTGTTCTTGGAGCGGCGCGAGAGGATCTGCATGACCCGCTCGATCTCCTTCTCGCGGCCGATCACCGGGTCGAGCTTCGACTCGCGCGCGGCCTGCGTGAGGTTGCGGCCGAACTGGTCGAGGATCTGCGAGCCGCCCTGCGGCTGCTGCTGCTCGTTCGCGCCGACCTGCACCTGCTCCTTGCCCTGGTAGCCGGAGAGGAGCTGGATGACCTGCTGGCGCACGCGGTTGAGGTCGGCGCCGAGCTTGACGAGCACCTGGGCGGCGACGCCCTCGCCCTCGCGGATGAGGCCGAGGAGGATGTGCTCGGTGCCGATGTAGTTGTGGCCGAGCTGGAGCGCCTCGCGGAGGCTCAGCTCGAGCACCTTCTTGGCGCGCGGGGTGAACGGGATGTGCCCGGTCGGCTGCTGCTGGCCCTGCCCGATGATGTCCTGCACCTGCTCGCGGACGGCATCGAGGGAGATCCCCAGCGACTCGAGCGCCTTCGCGGCCACGCCCTCACCCTCGTGGATGAGGCCGAGCAGGATGTGCTCGGTGCCGATGTAGTTGTGATTCAGCATCTTGGCCTCTTCCTGGGCCAGGACGACGACACGACGGGCTCGGTCCGTGAATCTCTCGAACATCTCAACTCCTCGCCGACGCCGGGTAGGGGCGTCGTTACGTTCAACGGTAACGACCGCGGCTCCGCGGTGGGCCGCTGTTCGCCACGGGCGCACGCTCACGAGGTGGTTCGTCGCGACGGGGCGAGCGGATGCCTCCGGCCCGCCGCGACGACGGATGCCGCGGGCTCGACCGCACCCGCCGGCGCGTGGTTGGATGCACGCATGTCGAGACTCGTGCTGACCGTCATCGGAGACGACCGCGCCGGACTCGTCGGTGCGCTCGCCGACGTCATCGGCGATCACGGCGGCAACTGGGAGCAGAGCCAGATGGCCGAGCTCGCCGGTCAGTTCGCCGGCATCGTCGTGGTCGAGGTGCCCGCCGAGCAGGAGGCGGCGCTCCGCGCCGCGCTCGACGGCCTCGACGGGCTCATGGAGGTCTCGGCCCACCCGGGCCTTCCGCCCAAGGCCGAGGTCGAGGCATCCGCCTGGACGCCGCTGCGCATCGACCTCATCGGCAACGACCACCCGGGCATCGTGCGCGACATCTCGGCGGTCCTCGCACGTCACGGGCTCAGCATCGAGACCATCACGACGGGCCAGCGCGACGCGCCGATGGCCGGCGGCCGGCTGTTCGAGGCGCACCTCGTGGTGCGGGTGCCGCCGGGCGGCGACCCCGCCGACGTGCGCGACGACCTCGAGCGGGTCGCGAGCGAGCTGTTCGTCGACCTCACGCTCGGGCACGGCTGACGCCGGCGCGCGGCGACGCCGTGGGCGCCGTGACCGCTACTTGATCGGCACCGTGACGACCTGGTCGCCGATCGTCACCTCGAGCGGCTCGGTGGTCGTCGTGAACACCGGGGTCCAGAAGACCGTGGTGTGCGGGACGTAGTCCGCTGTGCAGGGCCCGGTCTCGGGCTCGGGCAGCTTCACCTCGACCGCGTTGCCCTCGCCCGCCTCGGCGAGCACCGTGATCTCGGTCGGCACCACGGGGCAGGTCGACGAGCCCCAGATGGTGACGGCCAGCTTGCCGCCGTCGTCGAGGTACTGCACGAACGGCTCGTCGCCCGTCGGCTCGGGGACCTCGATCGTGTCCTCCTCGTCGGTCTCCTCCTCGGTGCCCCCGCCGAGGTTCGTCTCCTCGCCGCCGGCCTCGTCCGTCGCCTCCTCCTCGGCGACGGGCAGGCCGGGGAAGTCCTCGACGGCGCCGGAACCCGGGTTGCAGCCGGTGAGCACCAGGGCCGAGGCGATCGCGAGCCCGGCGAGCAGGAGACGGCGAGGTCCGGTGAGCGAAGTCATGGCGCCATGCTGCCACGCGGTCGCCCTCCACGGACGGGACCTCCGGCCCTACCGTCGGCGGGCCCGGCGTGCTCGCGCGGCCGGCGCGGCGGGCTGGGAGCGCGGTCGGCGCCCGCGCGTAGGATGCGGGAATGAGCAACCTCGAGCGCGATCCCGTCGAACTGCTCTGCCCGCCCGACGAGGCGACCGGCCCCGGCGTCGCCGTCTACGACTACCGCGAGGTCCCGCTCGGCGGACCGCGCGCGATGCCCGTCCGGCGCACGCTCCCGCAGCGCGGGCGCACGACGATCGGCGCCTGGTGCTTCGCCGACCACTACGGGCCCGACGACGTCGCCGAGACGGGCGGCATGGTCGTCCCGCCGCATCCGCACACGGGCCTCCAGACCGTGAGCTGGCTGTTCGAGGGCGAGATCGAGCACCGCGACTCGACGGGCAGCCACGAGCTCGTGCGTCCCGGCGGCGTCAACCTGATGACCGCGGGCCGCGGCATCTCGCACTCCGAGGTCTCCACGCCGGGCACGACGCGCCTGCACGGCGTCCAGCTCTGGGTCGCGCTCCCCGACGGCGACCGATCGGTCGCCCCGTTCTTCGAGCACGCCGACACCACGCCGTTCCGGGTCGGCGACGCGACCGTGCGCGTCTTCGTCGGCGAGCTCGCGGGCGACGGCGAGACGACGGATGCCGCGGCCGCGGCGGTCACGGTCTTCTCACCGCTCCTCGGCGCCCAGGTCGACCTCCCGGCCGGCGGTTCGGTCGACCTCGCGCTCGACCCGACGTTCGAGCACGGCATCCTGGTCGACGTCGGTCCCGCGTTCGTCGAGGTGCCGGGATCCGAGTCGGCGACCGAGGTGCCGTGGTCGCGCCTCGCGCACCTCGAACTCGGGCACGAGCGTGTCCGCGTGCGGGCCGACGCCGACCCCGTCCGCGTCCTGCTGCTCGGCGGCGAGCCCTTCGGCGAGGAACTCGTGATGTGGTGGAACTTCATCGGCCGCTCGCACGACGAGATCGTCGAGTACCGCCGTCGCTGGCAGTCCGACGTGATCGCGCGCAACGACGCCGACGGCCCGTTCGGCACGGTCGTCGGGTACGACGGCGCTCCGCTGCCCGCACCCGACCTGCCGACCGTGCGCCTCAAGCCCCGGCGCTGAGCGCGCGGCGCCGAGCGCGCGGCACCGAGCCGCACGCACGCCGACGGCCGGTGCCCGGGAGCTGGGCGCCGGCCGTCGGGGTCGGAGCGGGTCAGGCCGCGACGATCGAGGGCTCTCCCTCGGCGACCTCCTCGCGGATGGTGCGACGGTGCGCCCAGCGCTTCAGCGCGATCACGACCAGGGCGCCGACGACCGCGCCGGCGACGATGGCCAGGACGAACCAGAGCAGGTTGCCGATCGCGAAGAAGACGAAGATGCCGCCGTGCGGGGCCTGCGACGTCACGCCCATGCCCATGCAGATCGCGCCGGCGACGGCGCCGCCGAGGATCATGGCGGGGATGACGCGGAACAGGTCGGCCGCGGCGAACGGGATCGCGCCCTCGGAGATGAACGCGGCACCGAGCAGCCACGCGGCCTTGCCGTTCTCGCGCTCGACGGGCGTGAACAGCTTGCGGTCGAGCACCGTGGCGAGCGCCATGGCGAGGGGCGGCACCATCCCGGCGGCCATGACCGCGGCCATGACCATGAGCGGGGCCTGGTTCTCGACCGTGGCGGCGCCGAGGCCGGCGACGGCGAACGAGTACGCGACCTTGTTGACGGGACCGCCGAGGTCGAAGCCCATCATCGCGCCGAGGATCAGCCCGAGCACGACCGCCGCCGCACCGGTGAGGCCGGCGAGCCAGTCGTTCAGGGCGGTGGAGAGCGCGGCGATCGGACCACCCAGCACGACGATCATGAGGCCGGAGGCGACGATCGACGCGACGAGCGGGATGATCACGACCGGCATGAGGCCCCGGAGCCAGCGCGGCACGTCGAGGCGGGCGAACATGAGCGCGACCCAGCCGGCGAGGATGCCGCCGACGAGGCCGCCGATGAACCCGGCGCCCATGAGGCCCGCGACCGCACCGGCGACGAAGCCGGGAGCGATGCCGGGGCGATCGGCGATCGCATAGGCGATGTACCCGGCGAGCGCCGGCACCAGGAAGCCCATCGAGATCGCGCCGATCGTGAAGAACACGGCGCCGAGGTACACCAGGAGGCCGCCGTCGGGCAGGTTGAACAGGTTGTTCGTCGTGACGATCTCGGTGGCGTTGTCGGTGATGTCGTACCCGCCGAACAGGAAGCCGAGGGCGATGAGCAGGCCGCCGCCGGCGACGAACGGGATCATGTAGCTGACGCCCGTGAGCAGCACGCGCTTGACCTTCTGGCCGAAGTGCTCGTTCGCGGCCGCCGCCGCGGCCGTCTGCGCTCCGGCGTCGCCCTGCACGCGCGGCGCCGACGGATCGGAGATCGCGGCCACTGCCTCGTCGATCATCTCGGCGGGGTGGTCGATGCCGCGCTTCACGGGCCCCTGCACCACGGGCTTGCCGGCGAACCGGCTCTTGTCGCGCACGTCGACGTCGACGGCGAAGACCACCGCGTCGGCACGGGCGATCACCTCGGGCGAGAGCGGCGTGGAGCCCGAGGACCCCTGCGTCTCGACGTGCAGTTCGACGCCGGCCTTCTTCGCGGCCGCGGCGAGCGCGTCCGCGGCCATGTAGGTGTGGGCGATGCCGGTCGGGCACGCGGTGACCGCGAGCAGCACGGGCGCGTGCTCGGGGGCGGTGGATGCCGCGGACGGCGCTGCGACCGATGCGGCGGCCGCACCCCCGGCCGCAGCGGCCCCGGCGGGCGCGGCGGCGGGCTGCTCCTTCGGCTCGAGCGCGCCCTCGACGAGCGCGACGAAGGCCGGCGCGTCGGGTGCGGCCCGCAGCGAGGCCACGAAGTCCTCGTCGATGAGCGACCGCGCGAGGGTCGAGAGCACCGCGAGGTGGTCCTGCGTCGACGCGGTCGGCACGGCGATGAGGAACACGAGGTCGGCCGGCCCGTCGAAGGAGCCGAAGTCGACCCCCTCGGGCAGGCGCGCCGCGGCGAGCGTGGGCTCGGTCACGGCATCCGACTTCGCGTGCGGGATGGCGATGCCGCCCGGGACCCCGGTGGAGTCCTTCTCCTCGCGCGCCCACGCGTCGGCGAAGAGCGCATCGCGGTCGGTGGCGCGGCCGGCGGCGACGACGGCGTCGGCGAGCGCCCGGATGACGGCGGCCTTGTCGGCGCCGATCGGCTCGTCGAGGCTGACGAGCCGCTGGTCGATGACGTTGGACATCGATTCCTCCTACTGGACGGCCGGGGCGACGGCGCCCCGGATTCGGATTGCGGTGATGGCGGTGGCGTCGGCATCGGCCCTGGTGGGGACCGCCGACCCGGGGAGCGACGCGGCGGCCGCCCCGTGTGCGACCGCCTGGGCGAGCGCCCGGTCGGGCGCGGCCCCCTCGGTCACGGCGAGCAGGAAGCCGGCGAGCGAGCTGTCGCCCGCGCCGACCGTGCTGCGTGCGTCGATGCGCGGCGCGGGGGCGAACCAGGCGCCCCCCGCTGCGACGTGGACGGCGCCTCGGGCGCCGAGCGTGACGAGCGCCGAGCGGATGCCTCGCGGCGCGAGCCGCGCGGCGAGGTCGGCCACGCGCTCGGGGTCGGCCTCCAGGGCGTCGGCGTCGATCTGGTCGGTGAGCTCGGCGAGCTCCTCGCCGTTCGGCTTGATGAGGTCGATCTGCTCCCCCGAGCCCACGAGCGCAGCGAGCGGGGCGCCCGACGTGTCGACCGCGATCCGCGCCTCGACGCCCGCGGCGCGGACCTCGCGCGCGACGCGGACGTAGAAGTCGTCGGGCAGCGACGGCGGGAGGGACCCGGCGAGCACGAGCCACGAGGCATCCGTCGACTGCTCGACCGTCGCGCGGATCAGCGCGCGCTGCTCGTCGTCGTCGAGCGCGGGCCCCGGCTCGTTGAGCTTGGTGGTCACGCCGTCGGGTTCGGTGATCGCGATGTTGGAGCGGAGCCGCCCGGCGATGGGGACGGTCGCGACGGGGAGGCCGACGGCGGCGAGCGCCACGACGAGCGGGTCGTCGGAACGGCCCGGGAGCACGGCGATCGAGTCGGCGCCGGCGGCGACGAGCGCGCGCGTGACGTTGACGCCCTTGCCTCCGGGCTCCTCGACGCTGCGCGCGACCCGCTGGACCTCGCCGCGCTCGAGCTCCCGGTCGAGCTCGACCGTGCGGTCGAGCGACGGGTTGACGGTCAGCGTGACGATCATGCGACCCGCACCTCCACCTCGGCCTCGTCGAGCGCGACCGCGAGCGCGGGCCCGGGCGGCGCGTCGGTGATGAGGACGTCGACCTCGTCGAGGGCCGCGAAGCGCTGGAGTGCCTCGTCGTCGTGCTTGGACGAGTCGACGAGGACCACGGCCAGTCGGGCCCGGTGGACCATGGCCTGCTTGACCTGGGCCTCGAGCTCGTCGGGGGTCGAGAGCCCGAAGTCGGCGCTCACGCCGTTCGTGCCGATGAAGGCGATGTCGGGGCGGATCTCGGCGAGCTGGGCCATCGCGGACGGTCCGACGGCGGCGCTCGTGATGCCGCGGATCGTGCCCCCGACGACGCGGACGACCAGGTCGCGGCTGCCGTGGAGGAGTGCAGCGATCGGGACGGAGTTCGTGTAGACCGTGAGCGGCGGCGTGTTCGGGGCCGGCTGCCAGCCGGCGAGCGCCTCGGCGAGCGCCCCGGTCGTCGTGCCGGCGTCGAGCAGGATCGAGCCCGTGAACGTCGGCGGCACGAGCGCCATCGCCTCGCGCGCGATGGCCCGCTTGGCGTCGGCGTGCTGGCCGGTGCGCTCGAGGACGGTCGTCTCGGTCAGGCTCGCCCGGCCGGCGCCCACCGCCCCGCCGTGCACGCGCCGCAGCTGGCCGGCCTGCTCGAGCGCGTCGAGGTCGCGGCGGATGGTCTCGGCGGTGACGTCGAGTTCGTCGGCGAGTCCCGCGACCGAGACCCGCCCGGTGCGGGCGAGTGCGTCGAGGATGTGCTCGTGTCGCTCCATCGCGTACATGCGGCCTCCCTGCCGATCTTCGATCACCTGCGTTCGTGTGAGTTTATCTCGCAACACTCACGCAAAGCAACTCTTTCGCAGAATTTCCCACAGAAACCCACATTGGAGGGGTCTGCGAAGCCGGCTCGGGCGACGCGTGGACACCGCGCACGCACGACGGCGCCGGCCGGGAACGCATCCCGGCCGGCGCCGCGCCGTGCCATCCGTCGACTACGGGGCGGGAACCTCCGCCCCCTCGCTGCCGGCCCAGAGGAGCCCGCGCGCGATCTGGCCGAACTGCCCGACCGGGTGGGTCCGGAAGTTCATCGACGTGCCGAACATCAGCACCCGGTTGCCGGCCTCGGTCACGGCGGAGACCGCCGACGCCTGGCCCGCGGCATCCGTCGTCGAGCGACCCGCCGAGTCGCGCCAGTGGCCCGAGATGAACGGGTCGGCGGCGTAGGTCTGCTCGACCACCGCGTTCGCCCCGAGGTTCGTGTACCAGACCGCCGGGTAGACGAACGCGGTGTCCAGGGGGAAGGTGCCGAGCAGGCCGCCGTCGACCGGTTCGACCGACACGATGCCGTTCGATCCGCCCGTGCCCGACGTCGCGGTGGAGGTCACGAGGCCGAACGCGTTCGCGAAGCTCGCGATCGCCGTGCCCTCGCCGACCACGCCGCCGCCCGCTGCGAGGTACTCCGCCACCTCGGCACGACCGGCCGCCTGGGACGACGAGAAGTTCAGCGTGCCCCCGATCCAGAGCACGTCCACGTCGTCGAGCACGACCGTTCCGGTCGTGAGCGACGCGGACGAGATCGCGACCGGGTCGTCGAACCCGAGCTTCCGCAGCGTCTGCAGCTCCTCGCCGCCGCCCGAGTAGGCGACCGTGAGGTCGTCGAGCCCCGTGCTCTCCTCGGAGGCCAGGCGCGAGCCGTCGGACACCGTGAACGCGACGCCGTAGAGGTCGGCGACCTCGACCGCGGCCGCGTGGCTCGCGGCATCCGGCCCCAGGATCACCGTGCCGTCGGCGAAGGCCGACACCGGGACGCCCGACTCGAGCAGCGCGTTGACCGCCTGGTACTCGGCGGCCCCGGAGGTGGCGAGCTCGAGGTAGCCGCCCTGCGCGGGCACCGAACCCGTCGGCGCCGCCTCGGCGACCGCCTTCAGCTTGGCCTTGATCGCCGGGTCGCCCGTCGAGCCGACCGCGTCGACGTCCGCGCCCCACAGCAGGGCGAGGCTCCACGCGGAGATGTCGTACATGTCGGGCACGCGCTCCGAGATGTCCGAACCGTCGGCGAGCAGCACGTTCGCCATGCCGCGCAGCGGCTGGTGCATGTCGACCACGTACGAGCCGGCCTCGTACGTCGCGCCGCCCGCCGTGAAGGGCGCGGACGCCCGCTGCACCTCGACGCCGTTCGCGATGAGCTGGTCGACGAGGTTCGCGGCATCCGTCGCCGAACGCTGCGCCTCGCCGGCCGGGATGACGTACGCCCGCGGGAACTCGGCCGTGTAGACGTCGGTCTCGTCCCAGATCTCGGCCCACTGGCTCGGCTCGGCCACCTCGGCCGGGTCGACGTCGGCGGGGATCTCGACGAGCGGCTCGCCCGCGAGGCCCCGGCGGAAGATCTCGATCTGGTTCGTCAGGAGCGCGTCGGCGTTCTCGATCACGTAGTCGACCGAGGTGTCGATGACGACGCCGGCGACCTCGATGTTGACGGCCGAGTTCGCCGCGTTCCTCGGGTCGTCCGCGGGGTTCACGCGGCCGAGCGGCAGCTCGACCGTGTTCGTGATCGCGCCCTGGTACGCCACGTACTGCGGCGTGAAGATCGGGGGCCAGTCGTCCCATCCGGCGCGGATGTCGCGGTACGGGATCCGGATGTTGCCGGTGTTCTCGGTCGTCACCCGGTTCGTGTCGAGGTCGAGGTAGGTGTTGCCGGGGATGTCGGCCGCGGTCACGGCCTCCTCGATCTCGAGCGCCGCCGCGTACGCGTGCGGCAGGAACAGGTCGTACTCGTAGTTCTCGCCGTGGGGCGGACCGCACGGCTCGACCTGCAGCACGCTCGTGTAGCCGTGCAGGTCGATGTAGAACGTCGGCTGGATCACGCCCGACAGGTCGCGGATGATGCGCGCCTCGCTCGTCGCGCCCGTGATCATGTCGCGGTTCGCGTCGAACCCGTCGGCGGTGGCGCGCTGCCCGAGCGCACGGCCGTCGGGGTTGTTCGTCACCGTGAAGTAGAGGCGGTTGTGCTCGAGCACGTCCTGCACCTCGTCGTAGGGCGCGGTCGCGAGGTGCTCGATGTACTCGAGGACCGCGTCGGTGCCCTCCCACTCGTTGCCGTGGATGTTGGCGTTGAACCAGATCGGCACCTTGTAGTTCTTCATGAGCGACGCGTTCTTCGCCGCCGCCGCGGGGTTGTGCTTGATCATGTCGCGGAAGTTCGCCTGGCGCTTCGTCTCGCCGGCGTTCTCGGGCGCGGTCAGGGTGACCAGGTGGATGTCGCGGCCGAGGGCCGACTGCCCGACGACCTGCACCGAGATGCGGTCGCTCACGGCGGTCAGGCCGTTCAGGAGCGGCGCGATCTCGTCGTAGGGGATGACGCCGCGGTTGATCGACGCGTCGTTCGGGTCGTCCGCGACGGTCGGGAGCTCGGGCTGGGACGGGTAGCTCGAGGGCGGTGCGACGAGCGGCGAGACGGGAGTGACGATCGGGACGGCGGGGTCGCCCTCGAGGGCGACCGCGGGGGTGGAACCGGCGACGAGCGTCGCGGCCAGGACGGCCGTGACGCCCGCGCCCGCAAGGGTGCGTTGCATCGACATGGTGCTCCGTAGGGTTGCGGACTCGGATCGGGACCGGCTCGCGCACACGGGGCGGCGGGTCTCGCCGTCGCGGACGAACCGCGCGCGAATCACGGTGGAATCGTGCGCTGGAAAGCGGTACCAGCCAGCCTTGCATGCGAACGCATGCACGCTCCAGAGCGATTCGTTGCGTTCGTGTGAAGAATCCTGCGCGTTTTCGCCCTACTGCAGGGCGGAGGTGAGCCGCGCGAGGTTGTCGAGCACCGTCGAGCGCAGCGGCTGCTGCATCCACTCCTCGAGCCCCAGCTCGCGGCTGTCGCGACGGTACCCGTCCTCCACCGCGCGCATCTCGCGGACGAACGAGGCGCCGCGCACCAGCAGCGACACCTCCATGTTGAGCTCGAACGACCGGATGTCCATGTTGCTCGAGCCGATCACGGCGACGTCGTCGTCGATCGTGAAGTGCTTGGCGTGCAGGATGAAGGGCGCGCGGTACATGTAGATCCGCACGCCCGCGCGGAGGAGCGCCTCGTAGTACGAGCGCTGCGCGTGGTAGACCAGCGCCTGGTCGCCGATCTCCGACACGAAGAGCTCGACGTGCACGCCGCGCTGCGTGGCACCGCTGATCGCGCGGAGCATCGCCTCGTCGGGCACGAAGTACGGACTCGTGATGATGATCCGCTCGCGGGCGGCGTAGAGCAGCGCGAGGAAGAGCTTCAGGTTGTTCTCGTTCTGGTAGCCCGGCCCGCTCGGCACGACCTGGCAGTCGAGGTTCTGCTCGGCGGGCGGCTGGGCGAACGGGATGAGCTCCTCGCGGGACGGCGCCTCGCCGGTCTCGAGGTACCAGTCGGTCGCGAAGATCGCGTCGAGTCCCGAGACGATCGGGCCCTCGAGCTCGGCGACCAGCTCCTGCCACTTGAGGCCGCGGCGGATGTTGCCGCGCTTGTTGTAGCTCCGGTCGATGATGTTCTGCGAGCCCATGTACGCGACCTCGCCGTCGACCACGAGGATCTTCCGGTGGTTCCTGAGGTCGGGACGCTGGTACCTGCCGCGGAGCGGCTGCACGGGCAGCATCAGCCGCCAGTCGACGCCCATGCGCGTGAGCCGGCGGATGGTGCGGCGGTACCCCTTCGAGCGCCGCGAGGCGATGTGGTCGAGGAGCACGCGCACCTCGACGCCGCGCGAGACGGCGTCGCCGAGCGCATCGAAGAACCGGGCGGTCGTGGGGTCGTAGGCGAAGATGTAGAACTCGACGTGCACGTACCGGGTCGCGCGCGAGATCGCCTCCGCCATCGCGTCGAGCGACGCCTGGTAGTCGCCGATGAGCCGCGCGCTGTTGTGGCCGATGAGCGGCATCGCGCCGAGGTTGCGGTTCAGCCGCACGACCCCATCGAACCAGTCGGGCCAGTCGCGGTCGTCGCTGACCTGCTCGACGCCGTGGGTGCTCTCGCGGATGAAGCGGTCGACCTCCGCCTGCTTGGCCCGACGCGCCTTCGGCAGCTTCGGGTTGCCGATCAGCAGGAAGAAGAGCACGCCGAGGTAGGGGATGAAGAAGATCGCGAGCAGCCACGCCATTCCGGCGGTGGGCCGGCGATTGCGCGGAACGACGATGATCGCGATCACGCGCACGACGATGTCGACGACGATCACCAGCAGGGCGATGATCGCCGTGACCTGCGCCGTCGTCATGCCGGGGTTACGCGGCTCTGTGCTGCTGTTCGGCGCGCTTCGCGCGCTCCTCGGCCTCGATCTTGGCGTAGGCGTCGCGCTCGCTGCGGTCGGCGCGCAGCAGGGAGCGCATCACGAACCAGAAGATGAGTCCGATCAGCACGGTCGGCGCGAGCGACCAGATCGCGTTCAGCCAGAAGTCGTCCATAGCCGTTCCAGAATACCCGCGGATTCCTCAGCCGGCGGTGATGATGCCCCACACGCCGGATCCGAGCAGGTACAGGCCGACGGCGCCGACGATCACCCAGATCGCGATGCGGGCGAACGAGGGCTTGCGGGGGTCGGGCTCGGGCTCGAGCTCCTTCTTGGGGAGGTAGTCGTTCATGTGTGGCTCCTGATCTCGATGCGCTCGGCTGCTCGATGCCCGGTCACTTGACCAGCGGGAAGAGGATCGTCTCGCGGATGCCGAGGCCCGTGACCGCCATGAGCAGGCGGTCGATGCCCATCCCCATGCCGCCCGTCGGCGGCATGCCGAACTCGAGCGCACGCAGGAACTCCTCGTCGAGGCGCATCGCCTCCGGGTCGCCGCCCGCGGCGAGGCGCGACTGCTCGACGAACCGCTCGCGCTGCACGACGGGGTCGACGAGCTCGGAGTAGCCCGTGGCGAGTTCGAAGCCGCGCACGTAGAGGTCCCACTTCTCGACGACGCCGGGGATCGACCGGTGCTGTCGTACGAGCGGCGACGTGTCGAGCGGGAAGTCCATGACGAAGGTCGGCCGGGTGAGGCCCGACTTCACGTGGTGCTCCCAGAGCTCCTCGACGTACTTGCCGGGCAGCGGGTGGTCGACCTCGATCTCGACGGCGTCGGCGAGCTCCTTCAGTCGCGACATGGGGGTCTCCGGCGTGATCTCCTCGCCGATCGCCGCGCCGAGCGAGTCGTACATCGAGAGCCGGTCCCATTCGCCGCCGAGGTCGTACTCGGTGCCGTCGGCCCACGTGACCACGTGCGAGCCCGCGACCGCGTACGCGGCATCCTGGATGAGCTTCTGGGTCAGGTCGGCGATCGAGTGGTAGTCGCCGTAGGCCTGGTAGGCCTCGAGCATCGCGAACTCGGGGCTGTGCGTCGAGTCGGCGCCCTCGTTGCGGAAGTTCCGGTTGATCTCGAACACGCGCTCGATGCCGCCGACGACGGCGCGCTTGAGGTAGAGCTCGGGGGCGATGCGCAGGAACAGCTCGGTGTCGAACGCGTTCGAGTGGGTCACGAACGGCCGCGCCGAGGCGCCGCCGTGCATCACCTGGAGCATGGGGGTCTCGACCTCGACGAAGCCGAGGCCCGTGAACGTCGAGCGGAGGCTCGCGTTGACCGTGGCCCGGTCGAGGACGTTGCGCCGGGCCTGCTCCCTCGCGATGAGGTCGAGGTAGCGGCTCCGCACGCGCGTCTCCTCGGAGAGCTCGTTGTGCAGGTTCGGCAGCGGGTTGATGGCCTTGGCCGCCATCCGCCACTCGGTCGCCATGATCGAGAGCTCGCCGCGGCGGCTCGTGATGACCTCGCCCGCGACGAACACGTGGTCGCCGAGGTCGACGAGCTCCTTCCACGCCGCGAGCGCCTCCTCGCCGACCTCGCCGAGCGAAACCATCGCCTGGATCCGGCTGCCGTCGCCCGACTGGAGGGCCGCGAAGCAGAGCTTGCCGGTGTTGCGGAGGTGCACGACGCGGCCGGACACGCCGACGGTCTCACCGCTCCGCTCGTCGACGCCGAGGCCCACGAACCGCGCGCGCACCTCCGGGATGGTGGTCGTGACGGGAAGCGAGACCGGGTACGCGCCGTCGCCGAGGTCGGATGCCTCGGCGATGAGCCGCTCGCGCTTGGCCAGTCGCACGGCCTTCTGCTCCGAGATCTCCTCGGCGGTCGGCTCGTGCGTGGTCTCGTCGGCCATGGCGTCTCCGGTGTGGGGGTGCGTTCGTGGGGTGCGCATCCGAGCGGATGCCACCCACCAGCGTATCCCGCTGCGACGCGCCGACCTGAAGGGCAGCCGGATGCCTCGGCTCAGCCGAGCACGATCCCGGCGTTGTCGATCAGCCGGGTGCCGCCCACGCGCGCCGCGACCAGCACGGTCGCCTTGCCGGTCGCGCCCTCGTCGACGGGCAGGAAGGTCGCCGGGTCGACGACGACGAGGTAGTCGAGCTCGATGGCCTCGTGGTCGCCGAACGCGGCGGCCGCCTCGGCGAGCACCTCGTCGAGGCCCTCGCCCGCGGCGGCCTCGGCGGCGGCGAGCGACTCCGACAGCGCGAGCGCCGCCCGGCGCCCGTCGGCGTCGAGGTACCGGTTGCGGCTCGACAGCGCCAGGCCGTCGGGCTCGCGGACCGTCGGCACCACCTCGACCGCGAGCGGCGCGTTCAGGTCGGCCACCATCCGGCGGACGAGGAAGACCTGCTGCGCGTCCTTCTGGCCGAACACGGCCGTGTCGGGCTGCACGATGTGGAAGAGCTTCGCGACGACCGTCAGCATGCCGTCGAAGTGCCCGGGCCGCGAGGCGCCCTCGTAGAGCGTTCCGACGTGACCCGCGGCGAGGCTCGTCTCGACGGCGCCCGCCGGGTACATCTCGTCGACGCTCGGGGCGAAGACGAGGTCGACGGCCTCGCGTTCGAGTGCTGCGACGTCGGCGTCGAGCGTCCGCGGGTACCGGTCGAGGTCCTCCCCCGCGCCGAACTGCAGCGGGTTCACGAAGATCGACACGACCACGGCGTCGGCCAGCTCTCGCGCCCGGCGCACGAGTGCGAGGTGCCCGTCGTGGAGTGCGCCCATCGTGGGGACGAGGGCGACGGTGCGATCGGCGCGCCGCAGCGTGGCGATCGCGTCGCGGATGCCGGTGATCGTGACATGCACCTCGGGCCCGGTGCGGCGCCCGGTCGCCACGGCTCCGCCCACGGCTCCCCCCGCGGCGTCGGCCGTGCGACGTGCCCGCTCGTCGTCGCCCGTCACGCGCCACCTCCCGACGGCCGATCGTCGTCGGCCCCGTCGATCGTAGCCGCCCCGTCGATCATCGGACCGGGATCGTGCCGGGCGAGGGCGTTCTCGACCGCGCTGCGAACGAGGGGCGCGAGCACGGCGCCGGCCCGCGGCATCCCGATGCCCTCGAGGATGCCGGTGGCCTGGTCGACGATCGCCGTCGAGAACGAGACCGCGGTGTCGATCGCCTCGGCGTACGCCGGCCGGTCGGCCTCGGCGACGACGAACGGCTCGCCGCCCATCTCGACGACGAGCGCCTGGGCGATCGGGAGGACCGGCGCGGGAGCGGTGACCGCGAACCACGTGCCGGCGAGTCGGCCGAGGTCGACGCTCGTGCCGGTGAACGACATCGCGGGGTGGACGGCGAGCGGTATCGCACCGGCCCGCATCGCGGGCTCCAGCACGCCGACGCCGTGGCCCGCCGCGGTGTGGACGACCAGCTGCCCGGGTCGCCACGCGCCCGCGGTCGCGAGGCCCTCGACGAGCGGCCCGAGCTCGTCGCCCGGAACGGCGAGCAGCACGAGCTCGCTCCGCTCGACGATCTCGGGCAGGGCGAGCACCGGCACCCCGGGCAGCATCGCGGCGGCGCGCTCCCGGCTCTCCTCGGACACCGCGGCGATGCCCGTGAGCGCGTGGCCGGCACCGCCGAGCGCCGACGCGAGCACCGCGCCGACCCGGCCCGCTCCGATCGTGCCGACCCCGAGGCGCCCGGCCCGCTGGTCAGGACGCATGCTCGGCCCCCCACCGGTCGGTCCGATCGCGGAGCGCGCGCTCGACCGCCTCGGCCGCGATGGCCCCGAACGCGGCGGTCGCGTCGGCGCGGTCGAGCGCGGGGACCTCGGGCGCGATGGGCCCGGCCACCGTGTGGATGCGCAGCGACTCGAGCCGGAGGCCGCGCCGCACCGGCCCGGCCGCGACGGCGACCGACTGCATGCGGGCCAGCGGGACGAGGGCGAGTCGGCGGAGCAGCCAGCCGCTGCGGAGCACGGCGGTGCCGCCCTGCACGGCGAGGCCGATGCGGCGCCACGAGAAGGGCCGGATCCACGCCGCGCGTCGCGGCGCCGACGTGAAGCCGGGTGCCGGGCCGGTGCCGGCGAGGCCGGCGTCGAGCAGCGGGACGAGGTCGTCGAGCGCGTCGGGCGCGAGCAGTCCGATCACGCGGCGGACGTCGTCGGCGGTGCCGACCGGCAGTACGAGCGTGCGTCGTGCGGCGTCGCCGGCCTGGGTGATCGACTGGCCGGCGACGTTGACGCGCACCGTCCACCAGCCGAACGCCCGCCATAGGAGCCACTGCGAGGCCTCGATCGCGTGCACCCGACCGGGCGGGATGGTCTGGTTCGCGGTCGAGAGCAGCCCCGACCCGATCCGGACGCCGTCGCGCGTGCCGGCGATCGAGTAGCGGAGCGACCCGGTGATCCGAGACCACAGGTAGCTGATCACGCCGATGGCGGCGGGGATGAACGTGAACAGCATCCACAGCGTGCCGGTCGTCAGCGCGATCACGATGATGACGATGATCACGACGAGCCAGATCATGGATCCGCCGAGGAGCGCCGCGGCGATCGCGCGCGGCAGCGGGAGCCGCACGACCGATTCGGGCGGTGCGAGGTCGGGATCGAGCTCGGGCGCGAGGAACTCGTCGACGCGGCGACCGACCACCGCGCCGGCGCGATCGGCCGCCGACGGCGCGCCCGGTCCGAGCTGCGCGGTGCCCGCGGCATCCGCCCCTGCCGCGACGACCGAGTCGCCGTCGCCCGTCGCGACCGGCTCCTGGCGTCGGGCGCCCGAGGCCAGGCGCAGCAGGTCGCCGCGCAGCCGATCGGCCTGCGCCGAGCCGAGGTACGACAGGTCGACGTTGCCCGACTGCCCGGCCACCGAGACGTCGAGCTTGGCCGCCCCGAAGAGCCGGGCGAACACCGGCCTGGCGATGTTGATGCCCTGGATGCGGTCGAGTCGCGCACTGCGGTGGGAGCGGAACAGGATGCCGCTGCGCACCTCGAGCGCCTCGTCGGTCACGCGGAACGTGTGCATCCGCCACGCGAACCAGAACCCCAGGATGACGAGTGCGATGACGACCGCGAACGCGAGCAGCGCCCAGCCGACGAGCCCGTTCGCGACGATCCCGGTCACGGGGTCCTCCGCCCAGTCGCCGCCGAACCCGGGCGCCTCGCCGCCGCCCGCCTCGCCGGGTGCGAAGAACAGCACGAACACCTCGACGACGCGCTCCCGCAGGTTCGCCAGCACGAAGCCGAGCACGGCGAGGAACACCAGGCCGCCCCGCAGCAGCGGGCTCGCGGGATGCAGCCGGTGCCACTCCCCGTCGGCGAGCGGGCCGATCGGTGCGCGGGGCGCGGGCTCGGTCACAGGCCCGCCCGGCGGGTCTCGGCGAGCGCGACGAGCTCGTCGCGCAGCCGCTCGGCGTCGTCGAGCGGAAGCCCGGGCAGCGTCACGGCGGTCGCCGCGGCGGCGGTCACGAACTTCAGGTCGGCGAGGCCGAGCGCACGCGAGACGGGGCCGCGCGTGATGTCGACGAGCTGCATGCGCCCGTAGGGCACCGCGACCTGGCGCTGGAACATGATGCCGCGGCGGAAGACGAGGTCGTCGGCGCGCCGCCGGTACCCGATCGATCGGACCCGGCGGGGCTCGAACGCGATCGAGACGAGCGCGATCGCGCCGACCGCGATGCCGCCCCACGTCGCCCACGGCAGCTCGAACCACCACCCGACGACGAGCAGCACGGCGACCGTGATGCCGGCGCCGATCACGGATCCGACGACCTCGACGACCACGTGCTTGGGCGAGACGCGACGCCAGTCGTCGTCGACGTGCGCGGGGGCCTCCGGGACCGGCGCCTCGGGTGCGTCGGATGCGGCGTGCTCGGGGTCAGGCATGCGCCGAACCCTCCTCTTCGGGGTCGTCGGGCGGGAGCGTGCAGAAGTGTTCGGCCACGAGTCCGCCGGTCAGCAGCAGCGCGGCTCCGATCGCGGTGGCGGCGGCCATCCAGATCGTGCCGGCCGGCGGAAGGACGCTGCGAGTGAGCAGGAAGAGCGTGATGCCGATGCCGACGCCGAGCACGAGCGCGCCCGTGACGCTGCTCGCCTTGGCGAGCACGGCGATGCGGGCCGCGCGGAACGGGTCGACCCGGCGGCTCCGTTCGCCGCGCACGGCCTGCCGGATCGGCCAGGCCACGAGCACGACGATCGCGCCGATGCCGACGAGCGTGACGGCGAGCGAGATCGGCGGCACGAGCGCGGTCGCTCCCCCCGCGACGAGCGCGAGCTCGCCGAGGTAGGCGACCGCGAGGCCGACCACCGCGAACGCGAGCAGGGTCGAGGCGTGCGTGCGCTTCACCGGCGGATCACCTCGTCGGTCGCCTCGGCGCGGAGGACGGCGATCGCCCCGCGGCCGGCGATCTCGGCATCGGGCTCGACGTCGAGCCACGGCTGCAGCACGAAGGCCCGCTCCCACGCCCTGGGATGCGGCAGTTCGAGCCGGTCGTCGGCGAGGCGGACGCCGCGGACGTCGATGAGGTCGAGGTCGAGCGTGCGGTCGCCCCACCGGGTCTCGCGCGTGCGCCCGTGCTCGTCCTCGATGCGCTTGAGCCGGTCGAGGAGCACGTGCGGCTCGAGGTCGGTGTCGACGACGATCACGCCGTTGAGGTACCGCGGGGCGTCGGGGTCGACGCCGTCGAGGCGGACGGCCGGGCTCTCGTACACCGGCGAGACCGCGACGAGAGAGACGCCCTCGGTCTCGGCGATGGCGCGCGTGGCCGACGCCACGGTCGCCTCGCGGTCGCCGAGGTTCGCGCCGTACGCGATCACGGCCCTGGTCACGCGCGGCTCCGCACGATCGTGACGGCGACGTCGTCGAAGGGCACCTCGATGGGCGCCTGCGGCTTGTGCACGGTGACGGTGGCCTCCTCGACGGCGTCGAACCCCAGGGCGACCTCGGCCACGCGCTCGGCGACCGTCTCGATGAGGTCGACCGGGTCGCGCTCGACCGCCCGGGCGACGGCGACCGCGAGGTCGCCGTAGTGCACGGTGCGGGCGAGGTCGTCGCCGGATGCCGCGGCCGCGAGGTCGACGGCGACGGAGACGTCGATCACGAACTCCTGCCCCTGTTCGCGTTCGAAGTCGAACACGCCGTGGTGTGCGCGCACGCGGATGCCGGTGACGGCGATCCGATCACGAGTGCTGGCCACGTCGTCCACTCTGCCATGCGCGGGCGACGTCGAGCGCGACGCGCGTTCCCGCGACGTCGTGCACGCGGACGCCCCACGCCCCGGCCTGCGCGGCGAGCACGCTCACGACCGCCGTCGGCAGGTCGCGGTCGCCGACCGGCGCCCCCTCGGGCAGCAGCGCCCCGAGGAACCGCTTGCGCGAGGCGCCCACGAGGATCGGGAGTCCGAGCTCCGCGAGCACGTCGAGGTTGGCCAGCAGCTCCCAGTTCTGCTCGCCGCGCTTGGAGAACCCGAGCCCCGGGTCGAGGATGAGCCGCTCCGTCGGGACGCCCGCCGCGACGAGCTCCTCGACCCGCCGCGCGAGCTCGTCGCGCACGTCGCGCGAGACGTCGACGTACTCGGCGAGGTCGTCCATCCGGTCGGAGTGGCCGCGCCAGTGCATCGCGACGTAGGTCGCGCCGGAGTCGGCGGCGATCCGCGCCATGGCCTCGTCGGCGAGCCCGGCGGAGACGTCGTTGATGATCTCGGCGCCGGCCTCGACCGCCGCCCGCGCCGTCGAGGCGCGCATCGTGTCGACGCTCACGCGGAGCCCGCGGCCGGCGAGCTCGCGGATGACCGGGACGACCCGGCGCAGCTCCTCGTCGGGATCGACGCGAGCGGCGCCGGGCCGAGTCGACTCGCCGCCGACGTCGAGCACGTCCGCGCCGTCGGCGACCAGCTCGAGCGCGTGCTCGATCGCGGCATCCGCATCGAACCATCGCCCGCCGTCGCTGAAGGAGTCGGGGGTGACGTTGACCACGCCCATGATGAGCGGCGCTGCGGCCGCCGTCGGCACGGCGGGCGTCGGCTCAGGCACCGCGCCCCGATCCGATCAGCGCGATGATCTCGGCCCGCGCCGCGGGCTCGGCGAGCGCGCCGCGACTGGCGACCGTGACCGTCGAGCTGCGCTCCTGCCGCGCGCCCCGAGCCGTGACGCACCCGTGGACGGCGTCGATGACCACGAGCACGCCGCGCGGGTCGAGCCCGGCGACCAGCGCGTCGGCGACCTCCTCGGCGATGCGCTCCTGCAGCTGCGGGCGGCTCGCGATCGTGTCGATCACGGCGGGGATGCGGCCGAGGCCGACAAGGCGGTCGCCCGGCAGGTAGGCGACGTGCGCGGTCCCGATGAAGGGCAGGAGGTGGTGCTCGCACACCGAGCGGAAGGCGAGGTCGCGCAGCACCACGGCGTCGGAGGTCGCCGGGACGCCCGCGGCCGTGTCGCCGGAGGCGACGGTGTCGGCGAGGTGCACGAGCGGGTCGGCGCCGACGCCGCTGAAGTAGTCGGCGTAGGCCTCGGCGACGCGCTGCGGCGTGCGCTCGAGCCCCGGGCGATCCGGGTCCTCGCCGATGGCGAGGAGCAGCTCGCGCACGGCGCGCTCGATGCGGTCGGCGTCGACCCCCGTCATGGCACCCTCCTCTGCGCGCTCCTCCGTGCCGCGGCTCACGCCGTGGCGGGGCGCGGCTTCGTGCTCGGCGTGCGGGACGCCTTCGCCTCCTCGACGGGCGTGCCGGAGTCGACGCCGCCGTCGACGGCGCCCTGGTCGATCGGCGCCTTGCGGCTCGGGAACGGGATCGGCGGGCGGTCGGAGACCGGTCGCCGGTCGCTCGAGAGCCAGAGCGGGCGCTCGGGCAGCTTCCTGACGTCCTTGAAGATCTCCGCGATCTGGTGGTGGTCGAGCGTCTCGTGCTCGAGCAGCTCGGCGGCCAGCGTGTCGAGGATGTCGCGGTTGTCGTTCAGCACCTGCCACGCCTCGTCGTGCGCCTGCTCGATGAGCGTGCGCACCTCGATGTCGACCTTCTCGGCGATCTCCTCCGAGTAGTCGCGCTGGTGGCCCATGTCGCGGCCGAGGAACACC
This sequence comes from Agromyces luteolus, assembly GCF_009729855.1. Classification (GTDB taxonomy): domain Bacteria; phylum Actinomycetota; class Actinomycetes; order Actinomycetales; family Microbacteriaceae; genus Agromyces; species Agromyces luteolus. The sequence goes on from NZ_WODA01000022.1 coordinate 134,952, forward strand.
TCGCCCTGCGACTGGCCCAGCTTCACGGCGCCGACGTTCGCCGACATGCCGTACTCGGTGACCATCTTGCGGGCCGTGGCGGTGGCCTTCTCGATGTCGTTGGAGGCGCCGGTCGAGGGGTCGTGGAACACGATCTCCTCCGCGACGCGGCCGCCCATCGCGTAGGTGAGCTGGTCGAGCAGCTCGTTGCGCGTGACGGAGTACTTGTCCTCCAGCGGCAGCACCATCGTGTAGCCGAGCGCGCGACCGCGCGGCAGGATCGTGATCTTCGTCACGGGGTCGGTGTGGTTCATCGCCGCCGCCGCGAGCGCGTGGCCGCCCTCGTGGTACGCGGTGATGAGCTTCTCCTTGTCCTTCATCACCCGGGTGCGGCGCTGCGGGCCCGCGATGACGCGGTCGACGGCCTCGTCGAGCGCGCGGTTGTCGATGAGCTGCGCGTTCGAGCGGGCGGTCAGCAGCGCCGCCTCGTTGAGCACGTTGGCCAGGTCGGCGCCCGTGAAGCCCGGCGTCTTGCGCGCGAGCACCTCGAGGTCGACGCCGTTCGCGAGCGGCTTGCCCTTCGAGTGCACCTCGAGGATCTTCTGGCGGCCCTTGAGGTCGGGCGCGTCGACGCCGATCTGGCGGTCGAAGCGGCCGGGGCGGAGCAGTGCGGGGTCGAGGATGTCGGGACGGTTGGTCGCCGCGATGAGGATCACGTTGGTCTTCGGGTCGAAGCCGTCCATCTCGACGAGCAGCTGGTTGAGCGTCTGCTCGCGCTCGTCGTGCCCGCCGCCGAGGCCGGCGCCGCGGTGGCGGCCGACCGCGTCGATCTCGTCGACGAAGATGATGGCGGGTGCGTTCTGCTTGGCCTGGTCGAACAGGTCGCGCACGCGGCTCGCGCCGACGCCGACGAACATCTCGACGAAGTCCGAACCCGAGATCGAGTAGAAGGGCACGCCCGCCTCACCCGCGACCGCGCGGGCGAGGAGCGTCTTGCCGGTTCCGGGAGGGCCGTAGAGCAGCACGCCCTTCGGGATCCGCGCGCCGACGGCCTGGAACTTGGCCGGCTCCTTCAGGAACTCCTTGATCTCGTGGAGCTCCTCGATCGCCTCCTCGGCGCCCGCGACGTCCTCGAAGGTGACCTTCGGGCTCTCCTTCGAGACGAGCTTCGCCTTCGACTTGCCGAACTGCATGACGCGGTTCCCGCCGCCCTGCATGCCCGAGAGGATGATCCAGAAGAAGAGGCCGATGAGCACGAGCGGCAGCAGGATGCCGAGCATCGAGAGGAACCAGTTCGGCTGCGGGACCTCGTCGTCGAAGCCGTCGGCCGGGTTCGCCGCGTCGACCGCGGCGATCACGTCGTCGCCGCGCGGCGTGACGTAGTAGAACTGCACCTGCGTGCCGAGGTCCTCCTCGGCCTCGGCGAGCGTGAGGTCGACGCGGTTCTCGACGTCGACGATCTTCACCGCCGAGACCTTGCCGTCGTTCAGGAGCTCGAGCCCCTGCTGCGTCGAGACCTCGCGGAAACCCGACTGGGTGATCAGGGTCGACCCGATCCACACCGCGATGATGGCCAGCACGATGTAGAGGATCGGCCCGCGCAGGAGCTTCTTCATGTTCATGGTGCTAGCAGGCTACCCCGGCGGCGCTGGACACCCGCTGCCTGTTCGCTGAAAGCGGTCAGCGCCCCGCGCCAGGGTCCGCGGCTCAATCGGACTCCTCGTCCGGCTCCCCCGGCTCGTACTGCGCCATGATCCCGTCGACGGTCGCCGTGGCCTGGACCGCGCTCGGCGTGTACCCGAGCACGACGGGGAGGAAGCGGTCGGAGGTCAGGGCCTGGAGCCGGAGGTCGGACCTCGCCACGACGGTCGCCATCCGGCCGGTCGGCCGGAGGAGCGCGATCTCCCCGAAGCCCTCCCCCTCGCCGAGCTCGGCGACGACGCGCCCGTCGCGGACCACGTCGACCTCGCCGGACTCGATGACGTAGTACCGGTCGCCGACGTCGCCCTGCGCGAAGACCTTCGCGCCGGACGGCACGGCGACGGGTTCGAGCCCGCGCGCGAGCTGCTCGATCGAGGGCAGCGGCAGCATGCACAGCATCTCGACGCGGCGCAGCACCCCGATCTCGCGGTCGAGGGCGGCCACGGCGCGGTCGAGTCCCCGCAGCCGCCACCACGAGGCCGCCGCGAGCACCGGGCAGAGGAGGCCGATCGCGACGAGCGCGGGCTGGATGCCGAACCATCCGATGAGCGTCGACGCGACGACGCCCCCGATGCCGACGAAGATCGCGACCGTGCTCTCGAGTACGCCGAAGACGCGCGCGAGCACTTCGTCGGGCGCGATCCGGCCGATGAGCGTGAACCCGGTGATGTCGATGAGGGCGTTGCCGACGCCCACGAACGACAGCAGCACGAGGGCCACGGCCTGCTCGGGGAACACGCCGACGAGCGCGATCGGGAGCCCCCAGAGGGCCACGCCGACGGCGAACCAGGCCCCGAGCCGACCCGTGCCGATGAGCAGCGAGGCCCCCAGCGAGCCGAGCACCGCCCCGACCCCGACGGAGGTCATGAGGGCGCCGACACCGGGCTCGCCGGTTCCGATGAGCTCGATCGCCACCACCACCGAGAGCACGGTCAGGGCGCCACGGGTGAGCGACTGCGCCGCCGCGAGGCCGAGGATCAGCACGAGGTCCCGGTCGCGCCCGACCGCGCGCAGCCCCTCGACGGCCTCCCGGCCGATGTTCGGCCGCTCGGGCGCCGACGGGCGCGGCGGGGCGTCGTACTGCAGCCCGACGAGCAGCGCGGCGGCCGCGAACGAGGCCGCGGCCGCGACGGCGAAGACGACGTCGACCCCGGTGAACTGGAGCAGCACCGCGGCGAGCAGCGGGCCCGCGACGGTCGCCGCCGAGTCGAGCAGCCCGCGCACCATGTTGGCGCTGGCGAGCTCGTACCCCGTGCGGCAGAGCGACGGCAGCAGGGCGGAGTGGGCCGGACGGTAGAGCGTCGCGGCGATCGTCGACACCACCGCGAGCGCGTAGACGACCGCCGCGGGACCGGCGACCGCCACGACGACGCCCGCGCCCGCCGTCGCCGCGCCGCGCACGACCGACACGAGGATGAGGACCCGCTCGCGGCGACCGCGATCGGCGATCGGCGAGAGCAACGGTGCGAGCAGCGCCGACGGCAGCATGCGCAGCAGCCCGACGAGCCCGACGGCCGCCGCCCCGCCGTCGCGGTACGCGACGATCCCGAGCGCGACCGTGAACGCCCACTCCGCGGTCCACGCGCCGAGGAAGCTGAGCTGCGCACGGCGCAGGTCGGTGTTCCGCCAGTTGCTCGCGAAAGCGGCGCCCGCGTCCCGCAACCTGTTCCGGCGTCCGAGCTCAGCCATGGCGACGTCCGGTCCGCGGGCCGGTCAGGACCTCAGCTGTAGACGTGCGGGGCGAGGATCGCGACATCCCGCAGGTTGCGGTACCGCTCGGCGTAGTCGAGCCCGTAGCCGACGACGAACTGGTTCGGGATGTCGAAGCCGAGGTACTTCACGTCGATCTCGACCTTCGCGGCATCCGGCTTGCGCAGGAGGGCGCAGATCTCGATCGAGGCGGCGCCGCGCGAGGCGAGGTTGCCGAGCAGCCAGCTGAGGGTGAGGCCGGAGTCGATGATGTCCTCGACGATGAGCACGTCGCGGCCCGACAGGTCGGAGTCGAGGTCCTTCAGGATCTTCACGACACCGGATGACGCGGTGCCCATGCCGTACGACGACACGGCCATCCAGTCCATCGTCACGTGCGGCCGCAGCTCGCGCGCGAGGTCGGCCATCACCATGACCGCGCCCTTGAGCACGCCGACGAGCAGCAGGTCGCGCCCCTCGTAGTCGGCCTCGATGCGCCGGGCGAGCTCGGCGAGCTTGTCGCGGATCTGCTGCTCGGTCACGAGCACTTCGGTCAGGTCGGCCTCGATCTCGCGCGAATCCATCCCGAGCTCCTCCTGCGTGCGTCTGGGCGAACGGATGCCACGAGCCTACGCCGCGGCTCAGTGGTCGTGCGGCAGCACCTCGGTCGAGCCCGTCGTGGAGAGCACGACGTGCCCGCCGGCGCGGGTGGCGCGGATGCCGCGGGGCAGGTCGATCGGCCCCTGCCCGTGCCAGTCGGTGACGAGCCGGGCGACCTCGAGCGTCTGCGCGCGCGTGAGCGACACCCCGAACTCGCTGTCGACGACGTGCCGGATGATCCGCTGCCGGAGCGCCGCCGGATTCGCGGCGAGCGCGGCCGCCGAGATCGCGATGCCGGCCTCGGCGGGCTCGCAGATCTCCTCGATGAACTCGTCGATCTGGTCGGCGAACGCCTGCTCGTCCTCGCGGAGCTGCTCGGCGGTGCGCGCGAGCGCCTCGGCGACGCCCGGTCCGAGCTCGGCCTCGAGCACGGGCAGCACCCGCTCGCGCACGCGCACGCGTGCGAAGGCGGGGTCGACGTTGTGCGGGTCGTCCCACGGCTCGAGGCCCGCGTCGAGGCACGCCTGCCGCGTCGTCGCGCGCCGGATGCCGAGGAGGGGCCGCGCGTAGCGCCCCGAGCGGGCGGCCATGCCGCCGAGGCTCGCCGAACCCGACCCGCGCGCGAGCCCGAGCAGCACCGTCTCGGCCTGGTCGTCGAGCGTGTGGCCGAGGAGCACGACGTCGGCCCCGGTCGCTCGTGCGGCGGCGTCGAGCGCGGCGTACCGGGCGGCGCGTGCGGCGCCTTCGGGGCCGGCGCCACCTGGTGCGGCACCTGCGTCGACCCGCTCGACGAGCACCGGGTCGAGCCCGAGGTCGCGGGCGACGGATGCCGCGGCATCCGCCTGCTCGGACGACCCCGCCTGCAGCCCGTGGTCGACGATCACCGCGCCGGCGCGCCATCCGCCCCTCGGCGCCTCGAACGCCGCGGCCGCGGCGAGCGCGAGCGAGTCGGGACCGCCCGAGAGCGCGACGAGGAGCAGCGGTGGTCGAGTCGCCGCCCGCGGCGTATCGAGACCGCGCGACCCGAGCACCCCGCGTACCGCGCGTCGCACGTCGGCGATCGGCGGCGTCAGGCGGGGACGGCGCTCTGGGGGCATCACGTAACCTTATTCCGTCGAAAGCGGCGCCCATCGGGCGCGCGTCGACGCCGGTGCCGTCACGGCCCGCGAGACCTTCGAGACTCCACCATCCGAAACGAGGAGAACCACATGGGCGAGTACGCCGCCGTCATCGAGATCCCCAAGGGGAGCCGCAACAAGTACGAGGTCGACCACGAGACCGGCCGGGTCTTCCTCGACCGCGTGCTCTACACGAACTTCGTGTACCCGACCGACTACGGCTTCTTCGAGGACACGCTCGGCGACGACGGCGACCCGCTCGACGTGCTCGTGCTCACCCAGTACCCGCTCTTCCCGGGCGTGGGCGTGAAGGTCCGCCCCGTGGGCGTCTTCAACATGGTCGACGACGGCGGCGGCGACGCCAAGGTCATCGCGGTGCCCGCGGGCGACCCGCGCTGGGACTACATCCAGGACGTCGACGACGTGCCCGAGTACACCCGCAAGGAGATCGAGCACTTCTTCGAGCACTACAAGGACCTCGAGCCCGGCAAGTGGGTCAAGACCGAGGGCTGGGCGAACGCCGCCGAGGCCGAGGCGCTCATCGCGAAGGCGATCGAGGCGTACCCGGGTCACTGAGCCTGCCGGGCCGCTGAGCCCGCCGGGTCACTGGGCCCGGGCGGATGCCGCGGCATCCGCTGCACGCATCGAGGGGGCGAGCCTGACGGCTCGCCCCCTCGTCGCGTCTCCGCCCTCGGGCCCGGCGGCTCGGGTCAGCCGAGGTAGATGCCGCGCGCGGCCATGAACGGGACCGGGTCGATGCGGCTCCAGCCGCTGTAGACCTCGAAGTGCAGGTGGCACCCCGTCGACGCGCCCGTCGTGCCGCTCGAGGCGATCACCTGGCCGGAGCTCACCCTCGCCCCGTAGCCGACGAACAGCCCGCCGGGGCGGATGTGGGCGTACCCGGTCGAGATGCCGCCGCCGTGGTCGATCTTGATGAAGTTGCCGTAGCTGCCCGACCAGCCGGCGTAGACGACGGTGCCGGAGTTCGCCGCGTAGATCGGGGCCGAGCACCCGGTCGCGAGGTCGGTGGCGTAGTGGAACGAGTTCGAGCAGTACCCGCCGCTGCAGATCACCTGGCGCGGGCCGTAGCTGCCCGAGATCCAGCCGTAGGCGGGCTTCGACCACCCGGAAGACACCGTCTGGCCGCCTCCTCCGCCGCCGCCACCGCCGCCACCGCCGCCGGCTGCTGCTGCGGCTGCGGCCGCCGCCGCTGCGGCCGCCGCTGCCGCCGCTGCCGCGGCACGTCGCCGGCGCTCCTCCTCTTCCTTCCGCTTCCGCTCGCCCTCCTGGTAGGCGGCCGCGGTCTTCGCCTCCTTGTCCCTGAGGAACTTGAGCTGCTGGTCGAGCTCGATCTTCTTCTCCTCGGACTCGGCGAGCGCCTCCTCGGCGGCCGCCTGCGCGGCCTGCGCCGCGGCGAGCGCCTGCTCCGCGGCGACGCGCAGCTTCTCGCGCTCGGCGCGCGCCACCTCGGCCTGGTCGGCGAGCGACTGGGCCGTGTTGCCGGCCTCCTTCGCCTGCTCGTAGATGTCGGCGGTGCGCTCGACGAGCTTCTCCATCGACCCGAGCTTCGCGAGCAGCTCGTCGGTTCGGGTCGCGTCGCCCGCGTCGAACATCAGGTTCACGCCGAGGTCGGACCCGCCGGTCCGGTAGAGCTGGGCCGCGAGCTGCCCGGCGTTCTTCTCGGCCTCCTCGGCCTCGGCCTTCGCCTCGTCGGCCTGGGCCTGGATCTCGTCGGCGCGCCGCACGGCGTCGTCGTACTCCTGCTGCGCCACGATCAGCTCGTCGGTGCGGCGCTGCGCCTCGGCGCGCGCCGCTTCGACGTTCGCCTCGAGCTCGGCGATGAGGCCGATGATCTCGTCGACGGCCTGGGCCGCGGCCTTCGTGTTCGCCTTCGCCTTCTGCACTTCCTCCCACGTGGGGTAGTCGGCGGCGGTCGCGGCGATCGGGTTCGCGACGACCCCGGCAGTCGCCGCGAGCGCGATCACGAGGGAGCCCGCGAGCGCGCGCATGCGCGACCCCCACGGGGCTCGGCGTCCTGCGATCCGCGACATGGCTCCCCATCCGCGCGGGCCGTGCGGACCGCGCTCGCGTACCCGCCATGCGGGCAGTGGCCTTGTCACACTAGGTTCGGATCGACCGCGGATCGGGCATTTCCGCCGCGCGTGGCGCGTCTTGCCCGCGCCGTTTTGGATTCTGGGCGAGGTATGCGTATGCTTTCTTCTCGGCGGTCGAGCCCCCGGGCGAGACCTTCCGGCCCCATCGTTTAGCGGCCTAGGACACCGCCCTTTCACGGCGGCAGCACGGGTTCGAATCCCGTTGGGGTCACCCAGCGATGGGTTTACAATTGAACAGCTTCTTTACGAGGCCCTGTGGCGCAGTTGGTTAGCGTGCCGCCCTGTCACGGCGGAGGTCGCGGGTTCAAGTCCCGTCAGGGTCGCTCAGGCGACAAGCCCTTTCCCTTTCGAGAGAAGGGGCTTTCTCCTTATCATCGAGGTGTTCCACACCCCGAGGCTCTGTAGCTCAGTTGGTAGAGCGTTCGACTGAAAATCGAAAGGTCACCGGATCGATGCCGGTCGGAGCCACAACGAAAACCCCCGGTTTACCGGGGGTTTTCTCGTTGGCGGGATCCTACCGTGAGGGTCTTCGCTGAGCTTGGGCCATTCTTGGGCCATTAACTCTCGCCGGCTTCTTCCTCTGGGCCATTTCGGCAACCTCGCCATCGGCTGCGCCGAGCATCTGGTCGAGCGCCGCGCCGGCACGGAGTGCGACCCCCTCGCGCGCCCGGGAGTATCGCTCGGTGACCTGCAAGCTCGAGTGGCCGAGGGTCGCCTGCACGTCGGGTGCGCTCGCGCCCGCGTCGAAGAGGATCGTCGCGAACGTGTGGCGGAGGTCGTGCACGCGCAGGTCGGGCCGGCCGATCGCCTTGCGCAGTTCCTCCCAGTCGACGCCGCGGCGTGCGTTGTGGTTCGTGAGTCGTCCGCCGTCTGGTCCGGAGAACAGCAGGTCGCTTGGCTGCTTACCGCGTGCGGCTTGCTCGGCGTACGGGCGAAGCGCGTCGATGAGCGGAACCTCACGGGACTTGTGGCTCTTCGGCGACTGCTCGATCAGCTCGCCCCGCTGACCAGGACTCAGCGAGCGGCTGACACGAATGATGCCGCGCTCGAAGTCGACGTCACCGACACGAAGCGCGGTCGCTTCACCGGCCCGCATCCCCGTGTAGACGAGCGCGGCGACGTAGCTGCGGTAGGCACCCTCGGGCACGAGCTCGAGCAGCGTGCGCACCTGGTCGAGCGTGAGCGCCCGCGAGATCGGCGAGACGGATTCGCGCATGCTCGGCCGCTTGACCTCTCGCGCCGGGTTGTAGTCGATGAACCGGGAGCGGCGCGCGCCATCGAGCAGCCGTGAGAGGACTGCGAGCGCGTCGTTCTTCGCGGATGCCCCGCCCGACCACGCGACCATCGCCGACTCGATCATCGGTGAGGTGATGTCCTCGAGCCGATGCCGGCCCAGGCTCGGCTTCACCCGCAGACGCCAGGCGACGCCGTAGCCTCGCGCGGTGGCGGGTCGGACGGACGACTCGATCGCCGGCCAGTACTTCTCGTGCCACTGCTCGAGCGTCATCGATCCGTTCGGGTTGCGGCCGGCGACCATCTTCGCGAGCTCGCGCTTGGCCTCGGCGAGGGTGAGGAACATGCGGGTGCGCTCGGCCGCTCCCCCATCGACGCTCGGGCCGACGACGCGGATCTGGTACCGCTGCCGATCGGCGCGCCAGCGGATGCCCTCGGGCAGCGGCCGCCCCGTGCGCGGATCGATGCGCGTCGGGGAGTCGCGGCCCGGCCGTCCGGCCATCAGGTCTCTGTGCCGCCCCGGGCGAGCAGTTCGTCGATGGTGTCGGCGCTCCAGAGCAGGTGCTTGCCCATGTGGGCGTCGGGCTCGGGGATGAGGCCGTCGCGTCTGAGCTTGTCGAAGCTCGAGACCGGGATGCGACACCGCTCGGCCGCCTCGGCGCGGTTCAGGTACTCGACCCTCACGGCGATGCCGACCATGACGAACCCCTTCCGACCAGCCGCTCGCGGGTTGCATCGCTACGCGGCTATTTGCAGGTACCTGAGATTACCATTACGGTGCATGTTTCGGCAACTACCTGAGATCGTGGCTAGACTCGGGGCATGGCGAAGCCCGTTCCCCGACCCGGTGACCAGTCCTTCGACGGCTTGCTGGTCCCGGAGGACCTTCCCGAGGGCTGGTACCTACCGAACCGGTTCCCCGGCGAGCGCGACGACGACGCGAGCGCGCAGATCGACGTGGTGCTCGGGTACGACGACCAGGGCGCGCCGGCCGACTCCGACCAGAACGAAACCACCGACGGCCGCTGGCGCTACCTCGAGCACGAGGCCACGCACACCCGCGTGATGATTCGCCTGCAACGGCAGCTCTTCGCCGTGCCCGAAGAGGTCCGCATCACCGGCGTGATCTACCTCCCCTGGCGCCCGGGCGAACCCATCACAAGCCAGCTCCTCCGCGAGCTGCCTACGGCTCGCATCGAGGCCGCGATCAACAAGCGCCTGTTCGCGATGAAGCGAACTGAGACGATCGCGGGAGGCAAGATCGTCCTACCGTCAGGCCGCAAGGTCAGCGAGCGCGACCTCCTCAAGCCACTCGGCGACCCGAAGAAGGTGCCCGACTTCTACGAGCTCGTCGCGCTGCAGCATGGCCGCCTGACGCAGCAGGGCGATTCGAACCCGAGCGCGACGATGGCCCAACTCAGCAGCGTCGCACTATCGACCGCACAAGGCTGGATCACGAAGGCCCGCGAACGCGGCCTGCTGCCGCCTGGAAGGCGTGGCCGCGCGGGTTGAGTACACAGAGGCGTGTCAGACCATGGCTCGTACGGCGTGGCGGAAAGAGCACGCCACGCGCGGACTCAAGACATCTGATGCTGTCCGAACCACGATTCGGGTGAACCGGGAAGCCCGGGTGAGCGATACGATCCCTGGCCACGGGAACGTCTGGTCCGAGTGACCCGATTTGGAGCACCCGACTCCGTCAGTAGGTATTCCGCCCGCCAGCCGATTCAGAACGGATCAACTTCATTCCATGGGACGACGACAGTCACGAGCGAACAATGGGCGAGCCCGGGAAGCGCGCTCGCTTGAAACGCAGATCGACCGACACCTTCGCGCAGCCGAGCGTTTCGCTATTTTGCAGGGTGACTCCGACGCCGAAACCTTGGTGAACATTGAAACAGCGATCAAGAGAGGTGTCGCTGAGTTGCTCACCCTGATCGACGGTCATTCCGCGTTCGACGTCATCGCCAACTCATTCATGCAGAACCTTGTCGGCGACCCGGAATCCTATGAGGAAACAACACACGAAGGCGCACCGATCGTAACGGAGCTAGTCGCCCTCGTGGCCATGAGTTCGGATCACGCACAGCGACCTGCCATCGAACAGGGTTGGCCTCCTATGGACGAGGTCCAGACTCTGGCACTACAGATCCTGGAACTGGGGCGTTTTCGCCAGGTACTGGGAAAAGTGAATGCCGACGACACGCAGGAGCTTTCTAGCCAACTCGCCATGCGCGAGTTCACGATTCGCAACGCTGCGTATCCGCACATGATGGAGGAGTTTCTTGACGACCTCACCTCGCGGCTCGATGAAGCGGAACGCGTCGTCGAGGTGCTCGGATTTCGACCGTCAGATGGGTTTCGGATTGTCCAGCAGATCACTCAGAACCGGCACGACCGGCTGAGTGCCCGCATGCATCGTGTCGGCGAGATTCAGGATCAAGCCGAAGCGCTCGCCCGTGTGCTCCCTGAGTCGCAAGATCGGGCTGTCACCGCATCTGACGATGATCAGGTCTACGAGAATTGGTACGCAATATGGGGAACATTTTGGCGAGACATTGAAGAACTCGGACTTCTGGATGTCGATGAACTTGCTGCCCAAACGGAGATCTCACCCACTGTCGTATCTCGAATCATCGCCGCACTGACGATTGATCTTTCGAAACAGAACTCGATGGATCTTGTCGAAAGCTTCCTGGGCGGGCGTAATCCTTTCCGAGGATCTCCCATACTTCAGGAGTCAGGATCCGGCCGCTTGATGGCGGTGCACGAAGTGGACATCCTCCCTGCGCTCAGGGTCGCCATGGAACGAGTACTCATTGGTTCACCCGCGGAGGCCGAGTACACGGAGGTTCGTGCCAAGCTGGTTGAAACCACCGCGTTGGGCTTCCTCGTAGCGATGCTTCCCGGAGCAAGGATTTTCCCATCGTTCGAGCACTTCGCGCCGACCGATCCCGCCATCAAGGAGGGACCTGAGGCTTACACGCAGCTAGTCGAATGTGACGGACTCTTGCTCCTCGACGATGTCGCGATCGTTCTCGAGGCAAAAGCCGGAGCGCTGTCTCAGAAGGCCCGCGAAGGCAATCGCGCACGTCTTGGGAGTGACCTTCGGCGCCTGGTATCGACGGCGTCCCAGCAGGCTGCGCGACTTCGGGATCTCATTCTCACCGACCGACAGGTTGTCCTGCGCGATCGCTCGGTCATGGATCTGAGTCACGTCAAGGAGGTGTACTCCATCGTCGTGATACTTGAAGACCTCAATCAGTTGGCAACAGTAACCGACGATCTGGTGCGCACTGGGGTGCTTCGCGGCCCCCTACTTCCGTGGGTTGTGAATCTGTTTGACCTCCGAATAGTGAGTGAAGTCATTGATCGACCAGCGGAGTTTCTCATCTACTTGCGCCGCAGGACCTTGCCCGAGCTAACTCGAACTGTGCTCGCGCAAGATGAGCTCGACTATTTCATGTACTTCTTATCCGAAGGCTTGTATATCGAGGTGGACCCGGACGTGGAACAGCAAGAATGGAAGCATTCCCGTGTGACGACAGCGAAGCGCCGGAAATTTCGAAATCAATCCGTCACCATCCTCGCGAGCCATACAGTCTCACTCGATTCCTGGTATTTCTACCAACAGGGCGACCGCCATACACCCGCGCCTAAGCCGCACCTGAACGTCCGCGATGAACTCAAGTCGTTCGTAGATCTCATCGCCGACGCTCGGCCCCCGGGCTGGCTGCCGACCGCAGCAGCGCTTCTCAGCGGCGACGCAAGTACTCGACGCGGGGTTCTTGAAATGCCTGCGATCCTCGGCGAAATGTCGCACCGCGACGGTTTGCAGCACACCTCGACGATGGTGTTGGGGGATCGGAGACAGAACCGAATGCTGATTGTGTGGCTCGTGGTCCCCGCTCGAGTATCTGCTCAAATGCAGGAGGAGCTGATTTCAAGTCACGAACAATACCTCGCGGCGAAGAAGCATCAGTTGGATCTTGAACGCGCCGCCATGATGATCTTCGACAGCGACGGACAATACCTCGGACTGAGATTCGACAATCGAGACGTTGGGCCGGACGCTGATCTCGACGAAGCCATTGCCTCCCGCGGTCTGCGCGTGGAGAGCGCACTCACGCCGGCTCAACTCACGATGAGGCTTCGCGCCGAGCGGTCGAAAGCGTCACCATCTCCCTCGGGGAACAAGAACCGGAAGGAGCCGCGATAGCAACGCGTGCCGTTCCGAGTGATCGCGCCTGAGAAGCCTTCCGCGTGAATGGACGTATGCTACCGTAGATAGTTGCAAGAACCTGAGTTAGCTCGGAGGGCGGCATGAAGGGCGGCGTGATCCTCTACCGGGGTTCCGGGGCAGACGCGGGTCGCTACCTCGAGTCCGATCGATCGCGGGCTGACGAGTACTACCTCGAGGGCGGAACATCCCTCGCCGAGTTCTCGGTCGTCGACGACGACGGCGAGTTGATCGGCGAAGGCGCACTGACTCCCGGCGAGTACGGCCAGTGGGTCGACTGGGTCAATCCGCTCACCGGTGAGACGATGGGCAAGCCCCGCCTGCCCGGCGACGGACGCCACGGGTCGCCGCGGTTCGCGGAGATGGTCGTGAACGCGCCCAAGTCGCTGTCGATCGCGGCCGCGCTTCATCCTGAGGTATCCCACGCGCTCGACGTCGCGCAGCGCGATGCGGTCGCCGAGATCCGCGCCTGGCTCGGCCAGCACTCAGTCACCCGCGTCGGACCGCGCGGCGCGCAACGTGTCGTGCCCATCGAGCAGCTCGAGACCGTCGCGGTCTCGCACAAGACGTCGCGGGCCGGAGACCCGCACCGTCATATCCACCTCCAGGTCGGCACGAGGGTGTGGGCCGCCGACGCGTGGCGCGGCCTCGACACCGCGGCGCTCTTCCGGCAGCAGGGCGCGATCCGCTCGCTCGGCACGGCCGTCATCGCCGGGCATCCGCAGCTCGCGGCCGCGCTCGACGCGCACGGCCTCACCCTCGACCCGGTCACCGGCGAGGTCGCCGAGTTACAGCCGTTCAACGCGGTGATGAGCAAGCGGGCCGAACAGGTCGCGCGCAACCTCGCGCGGTTCGAGAAGGAGTGGCGCAGCGCGCATCCCGACCAGGAGCCCGGCCCGGCGGCGATGACGCGGCTCACGGCGATGGCGTGGGACCACGAGCGACCGCACAAGAAGCCGACGAAGCTCGGATGCGAGGCGGCATGGCGGTCCGAACTCGAGGATGCCGGCTACCGACCCGACCTCGAGCGTGCGCCGGCCCACCCTCCGATCGCGCTCGAGGAAGTGCGGGTTCAGGACGTCGCGTCCCGCGCCCTCGACCGTTGCGCCGCGACCGCGTCGACGTGGACGGTGCACGACATCCAGGACCAGGTCACGCGCATCATCACCGAGGCCGGCGTGCGCGCGGAACCGCGACAATTGCGCGAACGCATCACGCTCGCGACTCGGTTGGCGGCCGACGATTGCCTGTCGGTCCTGCCGCCTGATAGCCCGCATCCCGAGCACGTCGCGCACTTGACGAGCGGGCACGTCATCGCCTGCGAGACCCGGCTGCGCGATCTGCTCGCCGCGCGCGCAACGTACACCGGACAGCGCACGCCAGACCTGCGCCGCATCGCACGCCGGCTCGGTCTCGACCCGGCCCAGGCCCGAGCGGCTGCGGCGATCGCGTCCGTCGATCCGCTGGTCATCGTCGAAGGCGCCGCCGGCGCAGGCAAGACAACGATGCTGGCCGCTGCCATCGCGGCCGGCGCCGAACACGGTCGCGCAACACGAGTGGTCACCCCGACGAAGAAGGCCGCGGATGTCGCACACAAGGAACTCGGGATCGCCGCCGACAGCGTCGCGAAGCTCCTCCACGAGCACGGATGGCGCTGGAATCGCGACGGCGTCTGGACGCGGCTTGCCGTCGGTGAGCGCGATCCACAGACGGATGCCGCGTACACCGGCCCCGCGGCATCCGCTCGGCTCTCCCGTGGTGAGCGCATCGTAGTCGACGAAGCGGGCATGCTCGACCAGGAGACGGCGCTCGCACTCCTCACCGTCGCCGGCGAGTACGGCGCGACGCTCGCGCTCGTCGGCGATCGAGCGCAGCTCGCGGCCGTCGGCCGCGGCGGTGTGCTCGACATCGCCGCGGAACTCCTCACCCGGGTGCACAGCATGACCACCGTGCACCGCTTCGCCGATCCCGGGTACGCCGCGCTCACCGTGCGGATGCGGCACGGAGACGACCCGACAGCCGTGTTCGACGACTTGCACGCGCGCGGACTCGTCGTGATGCACGAGAGCCCCGATGCGATGCGTGCTGCGCTCGCACTCGAGCGTCGCGACGGCGACGCGATCACCGTCGCGACGAACGATGAGGCACGCGAGCTGAATGAGCGGTTCCGCGACGAGCGGGTACGCGTCGGCGAGGTCGACGACCATCGGACGGCGCTCGGGAGCGACGGGCTGAGCATAGGGCGCGGCGATCCGATCCAGACACGCCGGAACGACTCGGCACTGCGCGTGGCGAACCGACAGACCTGGGTAGTTCAGGGCGTCGACGACCATGGGGCTGTGTGGGTGAAGGAAGCCCTCGCCGGCGCCCGACAACGTACGGTGCGACTCACGGCCGAGTACGTCGCGGAGCACACCCATCTCACCTATGCGTCAACCGCCTATGGGATGCAGGGCGCGACGGCGCCCGCGTCGCACACGGTGCTGACCGATTCGATGGGCGCGGCAGACCTCTACGTGGGGATGACGCGCGGACGGAACGCCAACCGCCTCCACGTCGTCGCGGCCGACCTGAGCGAGGCGCGCGAGCAGTTCGTGCTCGCGATGGAGAAGGACCGCGCCGATCGCGGAGTCGACCGCGCTGCGGACGCCGCTCGAAACTCTGTGCGCGGTCTCGTCCCCGCCGCGCATCAACCACAGAACGCTGCCCCTGCTCCATTTGAGCTTGACACGGCTCGGCGCGGCAGGCGACAGCCAGACCTCCGCCTCTGAACACCCGGTTCGCATCTGTCCGAGCGATACAAACCGAGGAGAAGCGGATCAACGGCCAGATCCGAGTCCCGTTCGGTATCGCGTGCGCATCGCGGAGTCCCATTCTGGAAGAGTGTCAAGCAATTGCGCTCCCACCGACGCGTGTATCGCTACTCGTCGCGTGGTACCGCGATTCGATGGGCCATTGCAGTTGACGGAGAGGAAGAACGATGCCGCGGAATCGTCGGCGAGGTAGTGACGGGGAGGCGGCGAGACGGGCGGCGCAACGGATGCAAACCGCCACGACCGCAAGCTCTGAAGCCACCCCGGCGGACCTATTCGGCCGGCTCCGGCAGGGCGCACGCAATGTCGCCGGGGTGAGCTACCAGATCGGCTTGTCCGCGGCACTGTTGGTCCGCTCAGGAATGGGCGGCTGGCCCGACATTACCGCGGTACGGCCAGAAGGCTTTGAAGACATCGACTGTCGTCTGGAGGACGGCGGCTGGCTGTTCGTTCAATCAAAAGAACGCTCCCCTGGGAACGCTCTTGGCGCATCTGGTGTCGCCGAAGCCATAAGGCACGCGCTCGAGCTGCGTTCAGTGACGGCAGACGATGGACCGCGAAGGGTTGCCGTGGTGACGAACGAGCGGTTCGCGTCGAACGTGCCCGTGACCGGCTGGAGCTCCACTCTGTCCGGCCAACTCGGACTCGACAATCTTCGCGCGGCGCTGATCGCCCAAGGGATGGACGCGGCGGAGACGGAACACGCTTTGTCGCTGACTTCGACTGTGATCGTTCCCGACCCACTCCAGCCCGGCATAGTGCGCGGCGTGCTGGATGGCTACGGGGTTGCAGACATCGTGGCCCGCGCTGTGCATGCGCACCTCGTCCACGAACTCGCACGGATGGCTGGCGAGCAGCGCTCACGTGAGCTGCACGACGCGTTCGTCTTCGAGCGGACGCGCATCGATCGACTTGTGGAGGATGTGCAGCGCGCCACAGACCTTACGCGGCTCTCGCGCGCCGTCGATGCCGGCGTTTGTGAGTTCGCCGATTTTGCGCACGGGACTCCCGACGACTTGACCACGTTCTTCAGTGGCGTCGCGGTCCTGCCCACGCACATCGCTTCAGGGCTCGATGTCCTTCGCGTAAGCGAAACCGAGCGGGCGCTCGAGGCCCTGAGCCGTTCTCGTCAAGCGCTGATCGTGGGCCCTAGCGGTACCGGCAAGTCCGCACTACTTTGGCGGACCGCGTCGATGATCGCAGACGGCTCCCGTGTCATTCGAGTCACACGCGTATCCTCCGATTCCGATGTCGCGCTCCTCGTGGATCACGTAGCCGCCCTCGCCCCGGACGCCTCTCGTCCGGTGATTGTATGCATCGACGACCTGGGTCGAGCGCGGACCTCTGCGTGGCCAGCTGCCCGCGACGAGCTTCTCGCTATGACCGGCGTGTCTGTGATCGGTGGCTGCCGTCAAGAGGACTTGACCCCGGAGATTGGGCGGCGCGCAGCGCTCGTGGACTCGCGGCTGGATGGTGCGTCCGCGCACGCAGTAATTCAGGCAATGCAGACCTCTGGAATCAGTCTCGCGGTCGAGCCGGAGGAAGCAATCGACCGTGGCAATGGGCTCATGATGGAGATGATCGCCTTTGCGACAACAGGCCGTCACCTAAACGAGGTGCTCTCGGATCAAGTGGCGATGCTCTCGACCCGGGATGTGCTCGCAGTCGAGGCCCTCCGCTACATCGCGACGCTGCACACGCTCGGCCACGCCCTGCCTGCCGAGCATCTCGGCCGCATGTGCACTCAGGACGGCGACTTGTCGCACTCATTGCGGCTGCTTCAGGACGAGCACCTCATTGCAATCGAGGACGCGACTGCGTGGCGAGCTCTGCATGACCTCCGTGCCGAGGTGCTGGTCGAGGTGCTCCACGCATCCCCGCCGCCCACCCTCGGTGCCACCTATGCCCGCGCCATCGCTGGCGTCCAGCCACGCCTGCGCCCGGAACTCGTCCGCAGGGCGGCCACACGCCTCACGAGACGGTCGTCAAGTGCTCTCGGCCTCAGCCGTGAGCTTGGTGCCCTCGCCGATATGATCCGCGACCAAGTCCGCCGCGAGATCGATCACCCGAGTGAGGCGACGGCGGGCCGGGTCGCCGAGTGGGTTCAGGTCGCGGAGAGACTCGATGCACTGAGCTACGTGCACGCCGCGCTCCGGGTCGTGAGCAACTCAGTCCCTGACACCGCCGACCCCACCGACGTCCTGCTGTTGGCATACTCCCATCAGGCATCCGACGTGCTCGCCGAGCTGGACCTTCTACGGGACATCCGCGACCTCGCGGCCCGACTGCCCCAATGGTCGCCGAGCTCGGTTGAGACCGTCCTCATCGCGCTCGACCCCGGAGGGGTCGACACCGCCTTCGTCACGGCAGACCTCGAATCGGCGATCGCGCTCGCGGAGGCGATCGAGGGCCGGATACCGGTATCCGCTGCCACCGTCGCCCGCGTCCTCGAATCGCACCCGGTCGAGCCTGGAAGCCTGAGAAGTGTTGGCCTTCGTGCTCAGCTCGTGGCAGCTCTGTTCTCCGCCAACGATCCAGCACCCGAGGAGGTCGACGGCCTGTTCGGTGCGGTCGCGAGCCGCGCAACCCTCGCCGTCGCCGCAGACCCCTCCGGATACGAAGCAGTCGTCACAACAATTGCGGCCACGGCCCTGCCCGAATCCCGAAGTGCGCTCGTCAGGCCGCCCCGCTCGGAAATCGCGACCGTAGCCACCGCGAAGGCGTTTGCGCGCGCAGATCCGAACTACGAAAGCGATAGCTACCCGGATCAGCCCGGGACCAACGCAGCGTCGGTCAACGCTCAGGCCGTGCGGTTCGTTCGGCGGCTGTTTGACATGTGCCCCGAACTCGACCTCGTAACGGTTGATGTTGTGCAAGCCCACGGTGAAACCGACATGATGGGCGTGCCCTCCGACGGGCACAAGTCCATCCGTGCCGGCGTGGTCCCGAGGGCGGTCGAACAGCGTCGGAACATTGCAGTTCAGGCCGCTGCGATGTCGACACGGAACAACGAGCGCTGGTCTGATCGATGCCGAGAGCAAGCCGCACTCGCGAACGATCTCGCCACGCTCCTCAATGAACTTCCGCGCCGGTTCGCACCCAACGACCATGCCGCTCGGCGAGGGGATTGGTCACACAGGGTGCGCCAAGTTGCCGCCCGCGCAGCCAGGATGCCAGGAATTCCGGCGCCGCGCCCATTCCTCGACGAGGTAGCGACTCTTCTCGGCTCGAACGCGGCCGACCTTGAGCAGCGCGTCAGAGAGTCCGATAAGGCTAGGAAGTTCTACGACGCTGTCACCGGGTCGCTGTTGCAGGTGGTCCAGTCGGGGTTCGATCAGCATGCTGTCCACGGCGCCGGCCTCCGGTTGGCGGCGGCCCTCAAACTGTTCGACGAGGCCGAGACAGGGCCCCAGCTCCCGGTGTACGCGGCAATCGGTCCTACACTGCCGAGCGCCCTCCGCGATTCAGTCCTAGTCGCCTCACGGATGCTGACCTGTTTCGAGCGCCTCCCTGCCGGCGCCCTCCGCGTCAGCAGCGTCGGCGACCGCGCCTTGACGAACGCACTTGACCAGCTGGCAATCGGACAGGCGGCCGCGACCGCGGATGCCGTCATGGCGCAGCTCGAGGCGGCGGGAGTGTCGGATGTGACCGTGGCGACCTATGAGGCCGCCGAGCCTGTGCCCGCATGGAATCACCTGGGGGTCAGCGTTGCCGTGGTTCTGGACGACTGGGCCGCGACGGAACGAGCGCTTCGCGAGTGGGACGTGCACGCCCGAACCGAAGCTGGCTTTGACAGCGTGGTCGTCGCGTCGGCCCGTGACGGCGGACTGGCGATCCCAATCGGCCTGGTGCTGTTCGGATCTGGATCACGAGGAACCCCCGCAACCGACGAGTACCTTCAGCTAGCTCGAGTCGTCCATGCACTGGACGAGGTCCCCCACGTCTACCGCGCAAGGATGGGCACTTACCTCGACCAACTCATCTCGCTCTCGCAGGCCAAGAATCTGCGCCTTCACCGGCCCGGGCACTGGCCGGCGATCCCCGATCCGCCTCCGCTTCCCGCGCCGCTGACCGTCTCGGAAGACGACCCCGCAGCATGGAGTGCGGCTGTAGAGCGGGCGGCCGCGCTCGCAACCGAGGTCGGCGCCGACGATACCCGTGGTGCTCAACTTGCCGTCGACCTCGCCCGGCTCGACATGTACCAGACAGGTTCTGCCCACGCCCAGCTCGCGAGCCTCGTGCTCGAGGTGGGGTTCCTGACCCTGGAAGCCGATGTCGATATTGCGCGAGCGCACTAGTGGGGAGGGCTTCCGGTGACCGCGCTGGGGTTCGAGCGGTCCAAGGTGACTCGATCTTGGGCCATTAAAGGGCCATTAAAGGCCTGAAAACCAACTGAAACCAACTGTGACGATTTCGCGGAATCCCTGATCAGCGCGATATCGCAACCACAAGAACAGTGCCGAAAACCGCCCAGGCTCACTGAAAATCGAAAGGTCACCGGATCGATGCCGGTCGGAGCCACAGCTGAAAACCCCCGGTTCGCCGGGGGTTTTCGCGTCTCCGGAAGGAGATGCGTTCGGCATGGCCGGCCGCCAGAACCACCCTCGACCCGCGGGACGCACAGGCGCCCGGTGAGGTCGCACTCCGCCCCATCCGAGCAGGCCGAAGGTCTCACGCGGTGCGCGAGCGCTGGTGGTAGCGTCTCGCGCGCACGCACGTCCGCGCCGGCGGGCCCTGCTCACTGAGGAGGCATGATGCGCATCACCGACCTCGAGCCGTTCAAGAACGTCCCGTTCTACCTGTGGGTGAAGGACGCGACAGGCACCTACCTCTGGGGCAGCGAGCGGATGGATCGCTTCGCGGGAGGTTCGGTGCAGGGTAGGACCGACGCCGACTTCGGTCCGGCCGCGGAATCACCGGAGACGGCAGCGACCCTGGAGGCGAACGACCGGCACGTGTTGGACAGCGGCGAGCCGCTGTACACGCACGAGCAGATCGAGGGAGCCGGTGACGTGAGCGTCTGCAAGTGGCCCGGCGAACTCGACGGCGAGCCGGTCACCTTCGGGATCTCGTTCGCGGTTCCCGGCGACTGAACGATCGAGTTCTGCGGATCCCCCCGCGAGCCCCTGACAGCGACTGGGCCCGGCGCAGCGCGCCGGGCCCAGTCGGAAGGCGTGTGTCAGTCGAAGAATTCGTTCGCCTTGCGGGACCACAGCAGACCGAGGCCGATGAGGGCGATGATGCCCTGGATGAGCGGACCCCAGAAGCCGTTCCCGAAGGTGAACACTCCGTAGACGGCGATCGCCGCGTTCAGCACGAAGACGACGGTCATGATGATGCGCGACGTGTTGCTGCCGCGGAACAGCCCAAGGCTGACGGCGATGGTGATGGCTCCGATCACGATGGTCAGCCACGCGGGCAACGAGCCGAAGCCCTCACCGAACAGGTGGATGATGCCGCTGATGATCGCGATGGCACCGTTGAGCCATGCGAGGACGGCGACGAGTGTGACGCCGCCGGGACGTTGACCTGCCATGGTGTTCTCCTCCTTGGTGTTCAGTGGTCTGCCGGTCAGGCTCCGTCGCCGGAGCGCCATTCGATGTACCGGGCGACGAGCGCGAACATCTGCACGCCGGCCCAGGAGACGACCGCGGAGACCGCGATCACGAGCGCCGAGAAGAGCCCGGCGAGGATGCCGACGAGGACGTCGTCGGCGATGATGAGCGCCTGGATGAACCCGATCACCGCCGCGATCGCGCCGAGGGTGAGGATGACCGCACCGATCACCCCGTAGATGCCGCCGACGGTGCCCGCCCGACGGTTCAGCGTTGCCTTGTCCATGCTTCTCTTTCCTTTCGCGGGGATGCGCGCGTCACCGCACGCACCGAGGAAGCCTCGACTGCACGTCAAGCTGCGATTCGCCTGTGAATCGCAGTGGTTCGAAGCATACTCACAGCTTGTCGCGGAGCGCGAGGACACGCCGCGTTGTGCTGCCGCTACGACCCGGAGGAGCGCTGCGGGTTGACCCGCTTGATCCACTCGATGAGATCGAAGCTCGATCGTGTCTGCAGCCACACCCTGCCGGGGCCGGTGAAGTCGGTCACGAGGCCCTCGCCGCCGAGGATGGTCGACTTCCAGCTGCCCGCCTTCCGAACCGCGTACTGCACGGTCTCGTCGAACGCGACGACGTGGCCGGTGTCGAGGGTCATGGTCTCACCGGCGGCGAGTTCCGCGGGCACGATCGCCCCGTAGGTCGAGAGCAGCAGGTCGCCGGTTCCGGTGCAGCGGAGCAGGATCAGCCCCTCGCCGCTGAAGAACGACTTGCCGCCGCCCCACTTCGAGTCGACGTCGATCGTCGGGTCGGATGCGGCCCAGGAACCCGATTGGACGAGCAGCGCCGTCCCACCGTCCAGCGCGACCTTCGTCATGTCGCCGGGCAGGGTGGCGGCGACGCCGACCTGGCCGCCGCTGCCGGAGTGGAAGTCGTTGACGAAGAAGCTCTCGCCGCCGAGGCTCCGCCGCAGCCCCTTCATGAAGCCGCCCCGCGTCGACGTCTCGATCGTGATGTCGCCGCGGGTCATCGCCATGGCCCCGGCCTCGACCCGGACGGACCCGCCCGGCGGAAGCGTCACGACGCCCATCGCGAAGGCCGGTCCTGAAGAGATGTCCACGTCCATGCGTTCCCCCGAATGCTCGTCACGTTCGCCTGCGCCACACCCTACTGGTACCGGACTCTGCCGTCCGCTACGGTGACCGTAATTTCGTGTTGGCCGGCACCCCCGACGGAAGGATCCCCCGCATGTTCTTCTGGACGATGCTCGCGCTGTCCGCGGCATCCGGGATCTTCGCGATCATCTGGTACGCCCGCCACGACCGACCGGTGTGGCGGAGCATGGGCATCACCGTCACGAGGTGGACACCGCTCGACATCCCCGTCGGCCTCGTCATCCCGTTCGTCGCGATCACGCTGGTGTTCCTCGCCGAACTCGCGCTCGGCGCGATCGAGGTCGCGGGCGCCGACACGGACTGGTCCTCGATCGGCGGCGTCCTCGGCGAGATCGCCGGGTTCGCGCTCTTCGAGGAGGTCGTGTTCCGCGTGCTGCTGCTCAGCGGAGCGATCATCCTGCTCCGGAAGGTGCCCGCCGGACGGTGGATCGCGGTCGCAGCGACCGCGCTGATCTTCGGCGCCATCCACCTCACCAACGAGAACGCGACCCTCATCGGCGCCTTCGGCACCGCACTCGGCGGCGTGATCTACGGCGTCGCGTTCGTGGCCACCCGATCGATCTGGCTGCCGCTGTTCCTGCACATCTCGTGGAACCTCAGCCAGGCACTGTGGGGCTTCCCGGTCAGCGGCAACACGCAGTGGCCCGGATGGCTCACCTCCGAGTCGATCGGGAACGAACTGCTCAACGGCGGCGCCTACGGGCCCGAGGGCGGCATCCCCGGCATGCTCTCCCGCGTCCTCATCGTCGCCCTCGTCCTCGTCTACGTGAAGCTGATCTGGCGGGACGGCAGTGCCGCCACGCTCGTCTACGCACCGGACCCGGTGAGGCGCGACCGCTCCCCCGCCGCCGGGAACGAGCACGCGACCGCACCGTCGCCGTCGCACACCCCCTGAAGCAGCGAAACGACAAGGAGCCCCGATGTCGATCCGTTCCCTCGCCTTCGTCCAGGATGCCGCGGCAGGCAATCGCGTCACGCGCTGGTGGCTCGCCTACATCCTCGTCCTCGTCGCCGGGATCTTCGGCGTCCAGGCCATCTCGGTCGCGGCCCTCGACAGGCAATGGCCCGTCGAGGAAGGTTCTGCCGCCGCGCAACTCCAGGAGGCTGCCGCATTCGCGGCGCTGCTCGGCGCCATCTTCCTCTGGGTCTGGCTGTTCGAGCGTCGCCGACCCAAGACGCTGGGCCTTCGCCGACCCGGCAGGGGGATCCTCGTCCTGCTGATCGGCATCATCGGCGGCATCCTGCTCCAGTCGATCCCCATCGGCTTCCTGCTGCTCACCGGCAACCTCGAACCGGTCGACGGGCCCTCCGGCGGCGCGTCAGGTGGCGGCGCGATCCCGCTCCTCCTGCTCATCGTGGTGTTCGTCACCGTGCAGGCCGGCACGGAGGAGGTCGCGACCCGCGGATTCCTGCTCCAGAACTCCGCGTACCAGCTCCCCGGCTGGCTCGCGGTGCTCCTGCCCGCGCTGCTCTTCACTGTGGTGCACTTCGCGTTCGACCCCCTGCCGTTCGCGACGATCTTCCTCTGGGCCCTCTTCGCGTCGTTCGTCGTGCTCCGGCTCGGCTCCCTGTGGCTCGTGATCGGCATCCACACCGGCTGGAACTTCGCGATGGGCAACCTGTACGGCATCTCCGTCAGCGGCCTCCCGGCGCACTCGAACTCGCTCACCTACCTCGCCCCGACCCCCGGCGCGCCCGACTGGCTCACCGGAGGCGAGTTCGGCACCGAGGCGGGCGTGCCCGCGGTGATCGTGCTGGCGCTGTCCACCCTGATCGCGTTCCTCGCGTTCCGCGGCGCCCTGAAGCAGCGGGGACGCGGCGAAGGCCAGGCCGAGACCGCGCCCGCCCGCTCTCACTGACGGCGGCGGCGGTCGTCGTCAGTTCGGGCGGGTGCAGCGGGCTTCGCACCCGCCGACGTGACGACATCCCTAAATGCGTCAGTCGCTCGCGGCGACGCCGGCCACCGCGGCCCGGTTGGTGTCGTACACGGCGACGCCGTCGAGCAGGCCGAACCGGTCGAGCAGGCGCCGGACGCTCGGACGGACGCGGCTGTACGCGAGCGTGACGTCGTGCTCGTCGAGCCAGCGTTGCACGCCCCGAAGCGACTCGGCGCCCGTGACATCCAGGTCGGTGATCGCCTCGCAGTCGAGGACGAGGTGGCGCACGGGGGTCGCAGCATGCTCGACCGCGGCCTTCGCGGCATCCGAGAACGACGACGCGTTGGCGAAGAACAGGGGGGCTCCGAGGCGGACGACGACCACGCCGGGCGCCGTCACCGCCCCCGCCGGTGCGGGATCGAGCAGCGAGTCCGTCGGGTGGTCGTCCTCGGCGAGGACGTCGAGCGAGGGGCGCGCGGCCCGGCGTGCGAGGTTCACCAGCGCGAGCACGAACGCGACGAGGATCCCGGGGATCGCCCCGACGAACAGCGTGACGGCGAAGCACGCGATCGCGATCGCGAACTCGAAGCGGGCGGAGCGCCAGAGCCCGGCGAACTCCCGCACGCCGAGCAGGGGAACGACCGCGACCGCGACGACCGCGCCGATCGCCGGCGACGGGATGTCGGCCAGCAGCGCCGTGCCGAACACCAGCAGCAGCAGGGTGCCGACCGCGGCCACCACCGCGGGAAGCTGGGTCCGCGAGCCTGCGAGGTCCATCGCCGCGGTCCGCGACGCGGACGCCCCGACGACGTACCCGCCGGTCGCGCCGGCGGCGAGGTTGCCGAGGCCGAACGCGAGCAGGTCGCGGTTCGGCGCGTCGCGGTAGCCGTGCCGCTCCGCGTAGGCGCGCGCCACGAGCAGCCCCTCGGCGATCGTGACCAGCACGAGCGCGAACGCCGACGGCACCAGCGCGACCCAGGTCGTCCAGTCGAGCACCGGCCAGGTCAGCGTCGGCGGGCCTGCGGGCACCTCGCCGAGCACGTCGACGCCGGCCCCGTCGAGGTCGAGCAGCACCACGGCGATCGTCGACGTGACGAGCACGACGAGCGCCCACGGCACGAGGCGCGCCACCCGGCGGCCGACCACCAGGATCAGGATCGACACGACCGCGATCCCGACCGACCAGGCGTCCGTCTCACCGAGGTTCGCGCCGAGCTCGGCGAGCTTCTCGACGAACTCCTTGCTGGAGTCGATCGAGACCCCCAGCATCTTGGCGACCTGGCTGACCAGGATGTCCAGCGCCAGTCCGGCGATGAACCCCACGAGCACCGGCTTCGACAGGAAGCTCGCCAGGAACCCGAGCTTGAACACCGCGCACAGGATGAACACGACCGCGCAGATGATCGCCTGCGCGAGCGCCATCGTCGCGTAGTCCGCGTCGCCCGCGACCGCGAGTCCGCCGATCGATGACGCGACCAGGGCGGATGCCGCGGCATCCGGCGACGCGACCAGCTGGCGCGACGACGCGACCAGGGCGAACACGATCGCCGGGACGACCAGCGCATAGAGCCCGGCCGTCGGGGGAAGGCCCGCGATCTGCGCGTACCCGATGTTCAACGGCACCGCGATCGCGAGCAGCGTCACCCCCGCGCCGACCTCACCGGCGACGTTGCGACGCGTCAGGCCGGCGAAGGGCCGAGACATCCGTCGCCGTCGCCCGCTGACCTGCTCCTCACCCTCGGGCGTCGTCGCGTGCGAGTCCTCCCCCATGCGAACTCCTCCCCTCCGTCGCCGTGCGGCTCAGGCGCGGACGATGGCGGGCGGGTTCCACGATCCGTCGAGGATCGCGTCGTCGGGCCAGTACGCGCGGAGGTAGAGCGTGAACTCGTCATCGGGCGCGGGCAGCCAGTTCGCGAGCGTCGCCGGGTCGGCGGGCGCCGCGCCGCCGACGGTGATGGTGAGCGAGCCGTCGGCGTCGAACGTGAGGTCCTGGTTCTTCGTGCCGAGCGAGTACCGGTCGAGGTCGTTCGGGTGGAAGAAGTGGTGACGGTTGTAGACCGTGAGCGACCAGAATCCGCGCACCGGAGGGAGTTGGTCCGCGTCGAACCTGACCCTGTACCCGTGGGCCCCGTGCAGGCGCCGCCCATCGGCGTCGAGGTCCTGGTAGAAGTACGAGGTCTCGTTCGGCGTGTTGACGAAGATGTTCGACTTCCCGACCGCGGTGCGCAGGAGGTACTCGGTGCCGAAGCGCGCCCCCGATCGCTGCGTGGTCCAGTTGTGGTCGACGGGGATGCCGTAGTTGCGGAACTCGAACAGCTCCTTCACCGTCACGTCGGCGTCGAGCGCGGCCTGCCCGAGCGCCGCCGCGATCTCGGGATCGCGGGCTGCACCCTCGAGCACCGTCCGGAACCAGGCGTAGAGCGATTCCTCGCCCGGGAGGGGCGGGATCTCGTCGAGCACGGCCGGGAACACGTCGAAGAACGTGTTCGGGTCGACCCACTGGGTCTCCTCCTGGTCGCCGGTCGCATCGGCGTTGCCGAAGCTCGGCACGTTCGCCCAGTCGGTCACCTTCATCGTGCCGTCGAACTTCTCGAGCGGATAGACGCAGATCCGGTTGACCACAGGCGCGACTGCGGCCCGGTCCTCCGCCGTGTCGTCGAGGAAGACCCGCGGGATGACGATCCCGATCCGCGTGTCGTACCTGAACACGCCTGCGATCCCCTCGGGGACCTCGCCGTCCCAATCCTCATGGGCCAGGAGGTAGTGCCCGGGCTTCGTGCCGTACATCTTGCCGAGCTCGACGAACGAATCGGTGCGCTGGTTCACGATCTGGTAGACCCAGAACCGGTCGCCGAAGTCGGGCACCTGCACGACCGCCGGTCCGCGCTCGGCGTCGAGCGCACCGAAGCCGTACACGACGTCCTGGTTCGGGCAGGCGACCACGCGCTCCTCGGGGCGGATGTAGTCGTGCAGCATGCCGATGTGGTTCGGCGGCCCCGCGGGGACGATCCCCACCAGCAGGCCCGGCTCAGGAACCTGCTCCATGATGCTCAGTCGGTTGTGCATGTTGACGAGGGGCCAACCCCAGAGGTAGGCGGTCCTCCCGACCTCAGCCGCGTACGCCGTCGTGATCCTCTGTCCAGCCTGCTCCACCACGAATCCCCCATCCGTCGGGCCGCCCGCGACCTCGCGAGCCGTCGCCACTTCCGGAGTCTATGGTCCGGTCCACGCGGATGACCACCTCGCTGCGCGTCCTTCGATGGGGGATTGCCCGGATGGTTCGCGTACCGTCCTCACGGCACGGCGCCGAAGCCCGTCGGGGCCGACCGAACGGCCGGCCCCGACGGACCTCGGTCAGGCGACCGCGTACTTCGCCGGCTCGGCGTCGAAGAGCGGACCGCAGGCGGCGCAGCAGAACCAGTACCGCTGGCCGTGGTGGTCGCGGAACAGGCCGGCCTGCTCCGCATCGGCCTTCACGACCATGCTTCCGGGCATGACCGGGCACTCGGCCAGGTCGTCGCCGCCGCGGAGCAGGTCGGTCGCCTCGGCGGGCTTGACGGCGTGCCCGCGGGCGTCGCCGGTGCCGCAACAGTGTGCACTCATGGGTGGTGTCCTTTCAGGTCGCGTGGATCACGCGGTTTCGAGTTCCCGCGCCGGTGCGGTCGCGGTGGTGGTGGCGCGCGGGGCGCCGTTGGTCCGCGAGCGGAAGGTCCGCAGGCGGAGGCTGTTGCTCACGACGAAGACGCTGGAGAACGCCATCGCCGCGCCGGCGAGCATGGGGTTGAGCAGGCCGAGGGCGGCCAGGGGAATCGCGGCCACGTTGTAGGCGAAGGCCCAGAACAGGTTGGTCTTGATCGTCCCGAGGGTGCGGCGCGACAACCGGATGGCGTCCCCGACGGCCCGGAGGTCGCCGCGGACGAGCGTGATGTCCGCCGCCTCGATGGCCGCGTCGGTGCCGGTGCCCATCGCCAGGCCGAGGTCGGCCTGCGCGAGCGCCGCGGCGTCGTTGACGCCGTCGCCGACCATCGCTACGACCTTGCCCGATGCCTGCAGGTCGCGCACCACCGCGACCTTGTCGGCCGGGAGCACGTCGGCGATGACCTCGTCGATGCCGACCTCGTCGGCGACGTGCCGCGCGACCGTGGCGTTGTCGCCGGTCAGCAGCACGGGCGTGAGGCCGAGGCGGCGCAACTCCGCGATCGCGTCGCGGCTGGTGTCCTTGACACGTTCGGCGACGACGAGCACGCCGCGCGCGACGCCGTCCCAGGCGACCAGCACCGCCGTCTGCCCCGCCGACTCGGCGTCGGACTTCGCCTCGCGGAGTTCCTCGGGGACCTCGACGGCCCAATCCGCGAGCAGCGACTCGCGGCCGACCACCGTCAGGTGCCCGACGACGATGCCGTGGACGCCCCGGCCCTCGTGGTTCTCGAACGACTCGACCGTTGCGAGCTCGCCGACCCGGGCCGTGGCGCCGGCGGCGATCGCCTGGGCGATGGGGTGCTCCGAGGCATCCTCCAGGGCTCCCGCGATGCGGAGCACGTCGGCCTCGGTCTCCCCGGTCGCCGCGAACACCGCGAGCAGGGTCATCCGCCCGGTCGTCACGGTTCCGGTCTTGTCGAGCACCACGGTGTCGACCTTCCGGGTCGACTCGAGCACCTCGGGTCCCTTGATCAGGATGCCCAGCTGCGCGCCTCGACCCGTGCCGACGAGCAGCGCCGTCGGCGTCGCGAGGCCGAGCGCGCACGGGCACGCGATGATCAGCACCGCAACCGCCGCGGTGAACGCGGCGGCCGCCGGGAATCCGGCGCCGAGCCAGACGCCGAGCGTTGCGGCGGTCAGGGCGAGCACGATCGGGACGAACACCCCGGAGATCCGGTCGGCCAGGCGCTGGACCTGCGCCTTCCCGGACTGTGCGTCCTCGACGAGCTTCGCCATCTGCGCGAGCTGGGTGTCGGAGCCCACGCGCGTGGCACGCACGACGAGCCGGCCGCCGGCGTTGACGGTCGCACCGACCACCGGGTCGCCCACGGTCACCTCGATCGGCACCGACTCGCCGGTGAGCATCGACTGGTCGACGGCGCTGCGGCCCTCGACGATCACGCCGTCGGTGGCGATCTTCTCGCCCGGGCGCACGACGAACTCGTCGCCGACGCTGAGCCGCTCGATCGGGATCCGCTCCTCCCGACCGTCCTCGACCACGGCGACGTCCTTCGCACCCAGCTGGAGCAGGGCGCGCAGGGCGGCACCGGCGGTGCGCTTCGACCGCTTCTCGAAGTACCGCCCGGCGAGCACGAACATGGTCACGCCGGCGGCGACCTCGAGGTAGATGTTCGCGGCGCCGTCGGTCGGCGCCACGGTCAGCTCGAACGGATGCGTCATCCCGGGCGTGCCCGCGGTCCCGAAGAACAGGGCGTACACCGACCACAGCAGCGCGGCGGACGTGCCCACCGAGACGAGCGTGTCCATGGTCGCGGCGCCGTGTCGCAGGTTCACCGCGGCCGCCCGGTGGAACGGCCAGGCCGCCCAGACGATGACCGGCCCGGCGAGCGCCAGCGACAGCCACTGCCAGTACGGGAACTGCAGGACCGGAATCATCGCCATCAGGATGACGGGGACGGAGAGCACGACGGATCCGATCAGCCGATGCCGGAGGGTCCGCAGCTCGCCGTCCTCGGCCTCGTCGGCCGGGT
The DNA here is from genome assembly GCF_009729855.1 of Agromyces luteolus. Taxonomy (GTDB): domain Bacteria; phylum Actinomycetota; class Actinomycetes; order Actinomycetales; family Microbacteriaceae; genus Agromyces; species Agromyces luteolus. Next base: position 164,732 of record NZ_WODA01000022.1, read on the forward strand.
CGGCGTCGGCGCGCGCTGCCGTCGGCGGCGTCGGGGCCTCGGCCGTGTAGCCGGTCTTCCGGATCTCCGCGATCACCGCGTCCGCGGTGAAGCCGGGCGGGACCTCGACGCGAGCCTTCTCGGTGGCGTAGTTGACGGTCGCGCTGACACCGTCGAGCTTGTTGAGCTTGCGTTCGATCCGCATCGCGCAGGATGCGCAGGTCATCCCGCCGATGTCGAGTTCGATCACGTCGGTCGGCGGTGCCGCCTGCTGGGTGCTGTCGTTCATCTCCGGTTCCTTTCGTCGGTCACGTCGTCTCAGTGACCGTCGGCGTGCTCGCCGTCGTCGCCGTCGCCGTGTGCATCCGGCCCCGCAGCGGCGAGCGCAGCGTCGACGGCGAAGGCGGCGGTGTGCACCTGCCCGTCGACCTTGAAGTCGACGTAGAGCAGGTAGGCGCCCGCGGTGGGCGGGGTGGCGGCGAAGCGGATGTCGGGACCGAGGCCGGATGCCCCGGCGGTCTCGGCCTCGTCGAGGGGGTGGGCGTGGAGGTACCCGAGATCGCCCGCTCGGAGCATCACGAGGTGCCCCGCAGCGCCCAGGTACGGCTCGATGGTGGTCACGGGGCGTCCGTCCCGTCGCACGGTGAACTCGAGCTCGGCCTCCGCACCGGCGGCGAGGTCGCCCGCGAGCTCGACCGTGAACGGCCCGGCCTCGGCGACCCGGGAGCCCGGCGCGGGCGCGTCGGACGGGGCCACGAGGCCGTTCGTGCTCGCGGTGGTCGTGAGCGTGAGCGTCTCGCTGTGCCCGGTCGGACGGAAGTCCGCGAAGAGACGGTACGTTCCCGCAGCCTCCCATTCCCAGGGGATGCTCCAGTGCCCGTCGTGCTCGAGCTCGGGGTGCACGTGGCGGAACTGCGCCCCGTCCGAGCGCACCACGATCAGGTGCAGCGGCCGTTCATGCGTCTCGTCGAAGGCCGTCACCGCCTCGCCCTCGGCGTCGAGGATGCGGAAGTGCAGCGACTCGGCGCTGCCCGCCTCGTCGGGCGCGTGCAGGTCGGCCAGGCGGTACCCGTCGGCCTCGATCGACAGGCCGGGGACCTCGTGCGGCATGGATTCCCCCTCGGGTGCGTCGGGCGCCTCGTGCGGCCCGCCGTGCGACGGTCTACTGTTCTCGCTCTGCTCCGCCCACGCGGCGACGCGGTCGGGCGGCACGATCAGGGAACCTGCGGCGATCGCGAGGCCGAAGACGCCCGCGACGCCCGCTCCGAAGAGGCCGAGCCGAAGGGCGGGGCCCATCTCACCGCGGCTGCGCGACATAGCCGGCCTCCTGAACGGCATCGATCACGGCCCGGTGGTCGAGCTCGGTGTCGGAACCCACGACCAGGCGGCCGGTCACGGCCGACACGTCGACGCTCCGCACACCGGCGATCCCGGAGACCTCTTCACGCACGGACAGTTCGCAGTGCCCGCATGTCATTCCGCTCACCTGGTACTCGTACACGCTCATCGCCTCATCCTTTCGATAGGGGGTAGGGGTATTACGGTATGCTGGACAACCATATACCCCACTGGGGTATTCCGCACACGGAGGTGGACATGACTTCAGGACACGCAGTGATCGTCGGGGCGGGCGCCGCCGGCTGGTCCGCAGCCGACACGCTCGTACGATCGGGCTGGCCGGGCCGGGTGACGATCGTCGACCCCGCCGGGGCGACGAACCGCACGCTCGTGAACACGGGCGTGCTCACGGGGCTCCTGAACCGGGAGCAGCTGAGCCGACCGATCCCGACGGGAACCGAGCTGCTGCAGGACGAGGTGGAGGCGATCGAGGAGGTCGGGACGGTGCGCCTGCGGTCCGGCGGCCGGCTCGCACCCGACGCCGTCGTGATCGCGTCCGGCAGCGTCCCGCGTCCGGCGTCCTTCGAAGCGGATGCCGGTGCTCCGCGCTCACGGATCCTGCCCCTGCACTCGGCGGAGGATGCGGAACGGATCCGCGGCCTCGTGCCGTCGAACGGCGCAAGCGTCGTGATCCTCGGCGCCGGCCTCGTCGGCTCGGAGACCGCGTCGCTGCTCGCCGACGCCGGCGTCGACGTGACGCTCGTCGCCCGATCGACACTCCCCCTGCGCGAGCAGCTCGGTCCGACCGTCGCATCGGAGCTGCTCCGGCGCCATCGCGACCGCATCCGGGTCCGCACCGGGCGCAGCGTCGCGCGCGCCACGACCCGGTCGAGCTCGGCCGTCATCGAACTCTCCGACGGCGAGACCCTCGAGGGCGACGCCGCTATCGTGGCGCACGGCACGCTCGCGCGTCGCCCGGCATCCGGCTCCGACCGGGGCGCGATCACCGTCGACGCCCGACTGCGGACCGGGCTCCGCGGGGTCTACGCCGCCGGCGGCGTCGCGTCGATCCTCGCGCACGGCACCGTCATCCGCGTCGACCACTGGGATGATGCGGCAGCCCAGGGAGCCCACGCCGCCCGCTCGATCCTGCACGATCTCCTCGGCGGGCCGGATCCCGGCGAGTACCGGTTCGAGTCCGGGTACTCCAGCCGGATCCACGGTTCGATGCTCACCGCGTGGGGCGTGGCCACCGATCGAACGGAATGGTCGCGACACGTCGACGGCGCGACCGTGGGCGTCGGGCGCCACCTCGGACACGTCACCGCGGTCACCGGCCTCGACGCCCCGCTCGTCGTGCGCGACCTCGCGGCGTCGGCGAGCCGGGACCTCCGCGACTCGTTGTCACTGTACCCCACAGGGGTATAATCGCTCGTGCTGGCGCCGACGAACGGCGATCGCCGTTCGCCTGGCGATGCGGAAGGGCGAGACGATGGACGAGCACGCGCGGAATCACCCGAAGTCGACGACTCCGGCCGGTCACGAACTCGACGAGCACGGCGGCCACGCCCACCACCACGAAGCGGATGCCGCGAGTCCCGCGATGCAGATGCACGGGTCGCACGGCGACCACGACGCGCACGGCGAGCGCGACGACTCAGAGCACGCAGGGCATGCCGGCCATGCCGGCCATGCCGGCCATGCCGGCCACGCTGAGCATGCCGAGCACGACGCACATGGCGGTCACGCCGAGCACGACGCGCACACCGGCCACGCCGGTCACATGGGCCACGCCGGCCACGGCGACCATGTCGGCCAGTTCCGCAGGCTCTTCTGGATCAACCTCCTCCTCGCCGTTCCGGTCGTCGCCTTCTCGCCGATGTTCGCCATGATCATCGGCTACGACCTGCCCGAGCAGGCCTGGGTCGGGTGGATCTCGCCGGTGCTCGGCACCGTCATGTACGTCTGGGGCGGTCGCCCCTTCCTGACGGGCGCCGTGAGCGAACTCCGCGCGCTGAAGCCGGGCATGATGCTCCTCATCGGGCTCGCCATCACGGTGGCGTTCGTCGCGAGCTGGGGCGCGACCCTCGGGCTGCTCGACCACGAGCTGGACTTCTGGTGGGAGCTCGCCCTCCTGATCGTGATCATGCTCCTCGGGCACTGGCTCGAGATGCGCTCGCTCGCGCAGACGACCTCCGCCCTGGACTCGCTCGCCGCCCTGCTGCCCGACGAGGCCGAGCGCGTCGAGGGCGACACGACCGTCACGGTCGACCCCTCCGAACTCCAGGTGGGCGACGTCGTCGTCGTCCGTCCCGGAGGCCGCGTGCCCGCCGACGGCGTGGTCGTCGCCGGTTCGGCGAGCATGGACGAGTCGATGATCACCGGCGAGTCGAAGACGGTCCGACGGAGCGACGGGGACCACGTCGTCGCCGGCACGGTCGCCACCGACTCGGGGATCCGGATCGAGATCTCCGCCGTCGGCGAGGACACGGCGCTCGCCGGCATCCGTCGTCTCGTCGAGGACGCGCAGAACTCGTCGTCACGCGCCCAGCGGATCGCGGACCGCGCGGCAGCCTGGCTGTTCTGGTTCGCGCTCGGCGCGGCCGTGATCACCGCGACCGTCTGGGGCCTGCTCGGGCTGCCCGACGAAGCCGTCGTCCGCACGATCACGGTCCTCGTGATCGCGTGTCCACACGCGCTCGGCCTCGCGATCCCGCTGGTCGTCTCGATCGCCACGGAGCGCGCGGCGCGCGGCGGCGTGCTGATCAAGGATCGGCTCGCGCTCGAGAGCATGCGGACCGTGACGAGCGTCCTCTTCGACAAGACCGGCACCCTCACCAAGGGGCAGCCGACCGTGATCGCGATCGAGCCGGCCTCCGGTCGCGACCCCGAGCAGGTGCTCTCGCTGGCCGCCTCCGCCGAGATGGACTCGGAGCACCCGCTCGCCCGCGCGATCGTCGGCTCCGCGACCGAGCGCGGCCTCGATCCCGCTGCCGCGACGGACTTCGAATCCGCTCCGGCCGTCGGCGTCACCGCGCGCGTCGGCGGGGACACGATCCGCGTCGGCGGGCCGCACCTGCTCGCCGAAGAGGGCGTCGACGAGCTCGCCGTCGCCGATGAGTGGCGCGCCGACGGCGCGATCATCCTGCACGTGCTCGAGAACGGGTCGGTGATCGGCGCCCTGAAGCTCGCCGATGCGATCCGGGACGAGTCCCGCGACGCGGTCGACGCGCTGCACGAGCTGGGCCTGGAGGTCGTCATGATCACCGGCGACGCCGACGCGGTCGCCCGGTCCGTGGCATCCGACCTCGGCATCGACCGGTACTTCGCCGGCGTGCGCCCCGAGGACAAGTCGGCGAAGGTCCAGGAACTGCAGCGCGAGGGCCGGAAGGTCGCGATGGTCGGCGACGGCGTGAACGACGCGCCCGCGCTGGCGCAGGCGGATGTCGGCATCGCGATCGGTGCGGGGACGGATGTCGCGATCGCGTCGGCCGGCGTCATCCTCGCCAGCGACGACCCGCGTTCGGTGCTGTCGGTGATCGAGCTCTCGCGGGCGAGCTACCGCAAGATGAAGCAGAACCTGTGGTGGGCCGCCGGGTACAACCTCATCTCGGTGCCGCTCGCCGCCGGCGTGCTCGCCCCGATCGGGTTCGTGCTGCCGATGTCGGTGGGCGCCATCCTGATGTCGCTCTCGACGATCATCGTCGCCGGGAACGCGCAGCTCCTCCGCCGCCTCGACCTCCGCCCCGAGACGAGCACCCGCGAGCTCCTCGGCGACCGCGCGTCGCGCGGCGCCGACGAGCCGGTGCACGCCCACCACTGAACGCGACGGAGGCGCGGGCCGCACGGCCCGCGCCTCCTCTCCCGATCGGACGTCAGGCGTCCACCGGGACCTGCTCGTCGGCGACGGCCTCGGCCTCGCCCGCCCGCTTCGCCGCGCGAAGCGTGACTGCGGCGATGAGTCCACCGACCACCGCGATGGCCGCGGCGCCGATGAAGGCGGCCGAGTACCCCGAGGTCAGCGCCACCGGCCCGGTGCCGGTCCCGACCACGGCCGAGCTGAGCGCGGTCACGGCGGCCAGGCCGACCGCGGAGCCGATCTGGTAGCTCGTGTTCACGAGCCCCGAGGCGACACCGGTCTCCTCGGGCCGGGCCACGCCGATCGCGGTGCCGAGCGACGGGATGAACGCGAGCGCCATGCCGAACGCGGCGACCAGCGACGCGGGGAGCACGTCCACCACGTAGTTGCCGTCGGGCCGGACGAACCCGAGCCACACGAGCCCGGCGGCGAGGAACGCGAACCCGGCGATGATGAGCGACTTCGCGCCGAAGCGCGCCAGGAGTCGCGGGGCGACCGTGGTCATGCCGAGCACGATGAGCACGGTCATCGGCAGGAGTGCCGCACCCGCGGCGAAGGAGCTCGCTCCGAGCACCTGCTGCAGGTAGAGGTTCAGGAAGAACCACATCGGCACCCATGCGGCGCCGAGCAGCAGCTGGGCCGTGTTGGCGGCGCCGAGCTGCGGCGTGCGGAAGATCCCGAGGCGCAGCAGCGGCTGCCGGGCGGCGCGCTGCACGATGAAGAACAGGCCGAGCAGGATGACGCCTGCCGCCAGCGCGATGAGCACCTCGAGCGAGGCCCAGCCGATCTCCGGCGCACGGACGATGCCGTAGACCAGGGCGGCGAGACCGGCCGTGCCGGTCACGGCGCCGAGGATGTCGACGGAACCGCGCTGACCGGCGACCCGCGGGAGGGCGGCGGGAGCGAGCAGGATGACCGCGAGCGCGATCGGGACGGTGATGTAGAACACCCACGGCCAGCTCGTGTACTCGGTGAGCACGCCGCCGAGGAAGACGCCGGCGGTGCCGCCCAGCGGGGCCGCGGCGCCGTAGACCGCGAACGCCTTCGGCAGCTGCGGCGTTCCGCCGAAGAGCGCCATCAGCAGGCTCAGGGCGGCCGGCGCGATCAGCGCGGCGCCCGCGCCCTGGACGGCACGACCGGCGATCTCCATGCCGACGCCGGTCGCCGCACCGGCGAGGACCGAGCCCAGCGCGAGGACGCCCCATCCGGCGAGGAACACCTTCCGGGCGCCGAAGAGGTCGGACAGTCGCCCGCCGAGGAGCAGCAGGCCGCCGAACGCGACCACGTAGGCGTTGAACACCCAGGAGAGGGACTCGGGCGTGAACCCGAGCTCCGCCTGCATCTCGGGGAGGGCCACGCCGATGATCGACGTGTCCATGATGACGACGAATTGGGCTGCCGCGATGAGCGCGAGCCCGAGCCAGCGGCGCCGTGATGCGGCCGCGGTTGGTTGGGACATGATCTTCTTTCTCCTTCCGGGGCCGAATACCCCTGCCGGGTATCAACGTATACCCCTATAGGGTATTCCCGTGCAACCGCGGTCCCCGTCCTTCCCAGCGGCGTCGCGCCCACGAGGGCGAAGTCGGATGGATGGATCGGGAATACCCCCTAGGGGTATCAGGTTGACACGGGTATCCCGACCCCGGTCCTCGCAGGAGGAAGACCATGCGACTGTTCAAGATCCGCGCCTACCGCCACCTCTTCAGTGCGCAGGTCATCGCCCTGTTCGGCACCGGACTGACGACGGTCGCCCTCGGCCTGCTGGCCTACGACCTCGCCGGGCCGCAGGCGGGTCAAGTGCTCGGCACGGCGCTCACGATCAAGATGGTCCTGTACGTGGTCATCGCCCCGATCGCGGCCGCGTACATCGACCGGCTCCCCCGGCGGGCGTTCCTCGTCACCCTCGATGCGTTGCGTGCCGGGGTGGTCCTCGCGCTGCCGGTCATCACCGAGGTGTGGCACGTCCACGTCCTGATCGGCCTCCTCCAGGCATCCTCGGCGGCGTTCACTCCGACGTTCCAGGCGGTGATCCCGGACATCGTGACCGACAAGGCCGACTACACGCGCGGGCACTGTCCGCCTCGCAGGTCGCGTACACCATGGAGAGCCTGCTCAGCCCGGTGCTGGCCGCCGTCGCACTCAGCTTCATGAGCTTCAGCTGGCTGTTCCTCGGCACGTCGATGGGCTTCATCCTGTCCACGCTGCTCGTCCTCTCGACCCGCATCCCGAACGCCCGCCGAGGCGCACGTTCCGGCGCGTGGGACCGTGCGACCTCCGGGATCAGGACGTTCCTGCGCACACCGAAACTCCGGGGCGTGATCGCCCTCAACCTCGTCGTCGCGGCCGCCGGCTCGATCGTGATCGTCAACACCGTCACCTACGTGCGCGACGAGCTCGGCGGCACGCAATCGGCCGTCGCCTGGATGCTCGCCGCGTCCGGCACCGGCTCGCTGGTCGCCGCGCTCACCCTCCCGCGCGTGCTCGATCGGATCGCCGAGCGCACGGTCATGCTGACCGGCGCCGCAGCCCTGTCGGTCGCCACGATCACGGCCGCCGGTCTCACCGCCGCGGGGATCATCACGTGGGCCGGCACGGCCATCCTCTGGCTCCTGATCGGAACCGGGATGGCGATGATCGTCACCCCGACCGGACGGATCCTGCGCGGATCGGTGGAACCCACGAGACTGCCCCAGGTCTTCGCCGCCCAGTTCTCGCTGTCGCACCTCGCCTGGCTCATGACCTACCCGATCGCCGGATGGCTCGGCACGACCATGGGGCTCTCGGTGACCTGGTCCGCACTGGCCGTCCTCGCCGTGGCCGGCGCTGCCGCGGCCCGGTTCCTCTGGCCCCGGGCGATGCACGCGGCACCGAGCACCCAACGGCGGCGCCGCTTCGACCGCGCGCACCGCTCGCCACGGCCGCGACCGGGCACCCCGCGATGCACGCGTGGACCGCGACCGGCGCGGATCGCGCCTAGGGTGTGGCTAGCGGAGGGAGACTCGATGTCAGAGGCATCCGAATCGATCTCGTCGGCGCTCACGGTCGTGCAGGTCGCCCTCGAGTACATCGGCACGGTGGCGTTCGCGATCTCGGGCGCCGTCGCCGCGGGCCGGAAGAAGATGGACCTCGTCGGCGTCGTGGTGCTCGCCTGCATCGTCAGCGTCGGCGGCGGCACGATCCGCGACCTCCTGCTCGGCGCCACCCCCGTCTTCTGGGTGAGCAACCCGACGTTCGTGCTGGTCGGCGCGGTGACAGCGCTCATCGTCGTCCCGCTCTCGCGGACGCGGGCGCTCGACCTCCTCCAGCAGTTCCGCATCGTGCAGGTCTCGGATGCCGCGGGCATGGCCCTGTTCGTGGTGGTCGGCACCAACGTCGCGATCGCCGCAGGCGCCGACCCGATCGCCGCGGCGATCGTGGGCGTCATCGCGGGGGTGGCCGGCGGGATCATCCGCGACATCCTGGCGAACGAGGTCCCCGACGTGCTCCGCGGCGGGCAGTTCTACGTGACCGCCGCCCTCGCCGGCGCGCTCGTGTACGTGCTGCTGCTCGGGTTCGACCTCGACGAGATCGTGGTCTTCTGGGTGCCGATCGTGATCATCCTCGCGATCCGCATCGCCTCGGTGCTCCTGGGATGGGGCGTGCCCACGTTCCGGTACGGCGCGCCGCCCACCGGCCCGATCTCCACGCGCGACCGCGACGTCTGATCGCTCGACGACGGGACCCACGTCCCTTGCGCCGGACCCGGCAGACACGGTTGGCTGGTCGGGTCGCCTCGCGACGCGCGAGGGGGAGGGGGACCCCGATGAGCCGCACCGACACCGCCGCCGAGACCGCCTGGAAGCCGCCGTGGTACCTGCGGCTGCTGAAGATCGCGACCTGGATCCTCTACCTCTGGGTGCTCATCGGCGTCATCGCGCTCTCGCTGCGCGTGTTCCTGCTGCTCTTCGCCGCGAATCCCGACGCCGGATTCGCGGCGTTCGTCTATCGCGTCTCCGACGCCTACCTGCATCCCTTCCGCGACATCTTCCCGACGCGCGACCTCTCCGACGGCGGCTACCTCGACGTCTCGGCGCTGTTCGCGATCATCATCTACGCCCTCATCGCGGGCGGGATCGGTGCCGGGGTGGCCGCGATCGGCCGTCGGATCGAGCGGTCCGAGCGGCAGCACCGCGAGGAGATGGACCGGATGGCGCGCGCACAGCAGCAGGCGCAGGCCCAGCAGGCACAGGCCCAGCAGGCCCAGCGGGCGCAGGGCGTCGGGACGACCCCGTCGGGCGCCCAGGCCATCGTGGGCGGGTATCCCGCCGGCCAGATCCCGACCGGCGGAGCGGGCTATCCACCGCCGCCGGGTGCGGCACCCGGCGCGGCACCGGGCGGAACCACGGCTCCCCCGGGTCCGCTGCCGCCCTACTGAGTGCCGGTCGCCGAAGCAGACCCGCTCACACCCGCGCGAGCGCCTCGATGTCCTCGAGGAAGGCGGCGGTGGTCTCCGGCGAGACGGTGGTCCGCGTGCCGGCGATCGCCTCCAGGTAGTCCGACGTCGTCGGCCCGGGGCGCTCGGACGCGCCATCCGTCCCGCCCGAGAGCGCGGCCTCGAACGCGCGCTGCGATGCGCTGCGCGCGGCGAACTCGATGTCGGCCGGCGAGAACCCCGCCGTCCGCTCGACGAGCACGTCGAGGTCGACCTCGTCGGCCACGGTCTCCGGGACGTAGCGCTGCCAGATCGCCGTCCGCGCCGTCTCGTCGGGCAGTCCGATGGGGATCACGTAGTCGAACCGGCCGTGGCGGAGGAAGGCGCTGTCGAGCGCCCGGATGAAGTTCGTGGCGCACACGAGCAGTCGGCCCGGCTGCTCGCGGAAGGCCGGGATGATCTTCAGCAGCTCGTTCGTGACGCCCTGGAGGGGCGAGGGCGGTTCGCCTGAGCGCTGCGCCGCGATCTCCTCGACCTCGTCGATGAACACCACGGCGTGCTCGAGCTCCGCGATCTTGGTGAAGGTCTCGCGGAGCGCCCCGGCCAGCCCGCCCGGATCGGCCGCGAGCCGCGACGGGAACACCTCGACGAACGACCACTCGAGCCGTGACGCGATGGCCTTCGCGAACGTCGTCTTGCCCGTCCCGGGCGGGCCGAAGAGCACGACCGCGCGCGGCGGAACGACCCCGAACCGTTCCGCGAGGTCGGGCTCGGAGAGCGGCATGACGAGCCGCTGCTCGAGGATCTCCTTCTCGCGCCGCATGCCGGCGACGCCCTCCCACAGGTCGCGCGGGAGGATGCGGCCGCCGAGCTCGGCGAGCGAGCTGAGCTCCTCGCGCTGCACGGGGATGCGGCGTTCGTAGTAGCGGAGGTGCTGCCGGAGGTCGAAGCCCTGGCGCCGGAACGCGTCGACCCGCGTCTCCTCCGCCTCGGGCACGAGTGCCGACAGCTTGCCGAGGCCGTGCGGCTCCATCTTCTTCTCGAGGGCGGCGAGCAGTGCGGTGCCGATCCCGCGCCCGCGCCATTCCGGGGTCGTGGCGAGGAAGACGATCCAGCCCTGGTTGTGGGCGGCCCGGCCGACGACGGCGCCGACCACCTCCTCGCCGTGCACGGCGACCAGCGCGTCGTCCTTCTCGCACGAGGCGAGCACCTCGCTCAGGCCGTAGACGGGCTCGATGGGCGAGTCCGTCGCGTGCTCCCAGAGATGGAGGATGCCGTCGAGGTCATCCCGATGGAACTCCCGAATCCGCCACCCGGTCATCCGCCGTCCTCCCGCCGATGCGTCTCCGGCGTCGTCGCCGTCCCGCCAGCGTACGGCGGCGGCGCCCAGCGGGAGAATTCCGTGACGCCGCGGGGCCCCGATCACCCGGCGCGGACCCGGTCGCCCCGGACGACGACCGTCAGGTCGGCGCCCGACGGGTCGCCGACGAACCGATCCGATGCCCGGACGACCGGCACGCCCCCGATGCTCACCCGGCTCGAGCCGCCGATGCCGTGCGCGGTGACGCAGCCGTCCGGGCCCTCGCCGCGGCATCCGCTCATCGCCCATCGGGTCGCGACCGTGACCGCCGGGAGACCGTCCACTCGCACGCGCGCCTCCGCGACGAGCGGCGCGGCGATCCCGCCGTGCGGGCAGCGCACCTGCGTCCCTGCGTCGACGATCGGCTCGGTCACGGGGCGTCGCCTCAGGTGACCGTGAGGCCGCCGCGGTTGACGTCGACCGACGGACCGGAGAGCGTGATGATCGCACCTCGACCCGTGTCGATGGAGATCCCGCTCTCGGACAGGGTGACGGCGGCCCCCGTCGAGGTGGTGATGCGGATGTCGCCGGGCCGGAGCCCGTCCGCGCCGGCCGGGTCGAACCATCCGCCCACCCAGATCGGGCGGGCCGGATCGCCGCCCTCGAACTCGACCCACACGGATGCCCCGACGGACGGGATCCAGGCGATGCCGCCCGCGCCCGCCGCCGCCGGGAGGCAGGGCATCGCCCACGGCGTCTCGACCTCGCCGAGCACGGCCGGCACGGACACGCGGATCCGACCCATCGCCTGCGGGTCGGTCGCGTCGACGCAGGTGCCCCGGTACTTCCCCCAGTACGGCGCGCCCACCAGGTCCTCCGCCCCCGACGTCCGCGCCGCCCTCATCCGGGCCGCACGATCAGGGGCTCCTCTTCGAGCGGCGGGGCCTGCTCCTCGATTGCCTCGTTCACGGCCTGCTCGATGTCCATGGAGTCGTTGACCCGCCCGACGAGCCGCTTCGCGACGGCCGCCGCGAACGCCTGGGCGTCGAACGGCGGCGAGCTCGGCGAGAGCTTCTGCAGGTACTGCCGGATGATGCTGACCTGGCCCTTGGTGATGTCGCTGATGTCGCCCGTCCGGAACTTCTGGAGGAGCACGAGATCCGCGGGGTTGCTGATCTTCACCCACCGGCCGGAGTCCGAGAGCGCGTACAGCGCGTTGTCTCCCGGGTCGGTCGGGTTCACGATGCGGAAGGTCATGTCGTCGTCCCTTTCATCGTCGGGCCTCGGACGCCCGAGGGCGTCCACGCCGGCCAGCGTCTCCGATCCCCACCTCATCGACCAGCCGCGATAGCTCGGCAGGCCGTAGTCGGCGAACGCGATCGTCCCGATCGCGGTGCCGAAGTTGTCGACGCGGGAGGACGCCATGAGCAGGGTGTGGTTCCCGCCGCCGATGTCGATGGCCGTGTGCCCGCATTCCACGCCGTCGATGAACACGCCGGCCCAGTAGTGGATGGCGCCGCGCGGCGCCGCACGCCAGTCGGCGTGCAGCGAGCCCGAGGACGACCCCGCCTCCAGTGCGGTGCCGAACGACCGCCCGAAGCCGCCCGCCCAGAACACGAGCGCGGCGCACCATCCGGCCCACGACAGGTCGAACTGGCCGACGTCCTTCGTCGGATGCGCCTTCGCGAACGCGATGGCCTGTTCGACGGTGTTCGGCATGCCTTCCCCCGACTGCCGTGGCGCGGAATCCCCCGGTCCCCCGAACCGGCTTCCGCTCCGCCCGGCGCGAATGCTACTCCGGTGACGGGGGCGCGGCAACGGACGGTGTCGGGCTCACCCGCGAGCGGTCGAGGACATCGCGCGGCGCCGCACGCCGACGGTCTCCGAGGGCAGCTCGCCGAACTCGCGGGCGTAGGACTCGGCGAACCGCGAGAGGTGCACGAAGCCCCACCTGCGGGCGACGGCGGCGATGCCCTGGGCGGGCGGAGCGAAGCGCAGCTCGTCGCGAACTCCGGCGAGGCGGATGCCGCGCAGGTGCTCCGACGGCGACTGTCCGAGCTCCGCGGCGAACGCGGCGTGGAGGCCGCGCACCGAGATGTGGAGGGCAGTGGCGATCCCCTGCACCGTGATGGGTTCGGCCGCGTGCGCGTGCATGTGGTCGACGGCGGTCCGGACGACCGCGGACCTCGCGCCGACCGACATCAGTCGCCCGTCGAAGTCGAGCCGGACGACCTCGAACGCGTACACGTAGGCGACCGCGAGCCGGTTGAACGCGGCTTCGGCGACGAGCGGCTCGGTGAACGCCTCGGGGGCGACGAGCATCGCCGACCGCACGCGGTCGGCGATGCGCTCCCAGTTCCGGCCGAGTTCCGGGCTCCGCGGCGCGACCGTGACGAATCCGGGCTCGGCCGCCGGGTCGCCCGTGATCGCGCGCGCGACGGCGGTGACGCCCGCGCGGTCGAGCATGATGGCGCGCGCGGCGACCGCGCTCCACCTCGCGGCCATGCCCTCGGGTGCCTGCAGGTACGGCAGTGACGTGTCGATGGGGGCGCGACCGTGCCGCAGCTCGAAGCCGCGACCCTTGGCAGAGATGACGACGAGGTCGTCGGAGCCGGCGACGGACGCCGCCGAGGCGGAGAAGGCGTACTCGATCACGGTGAACGACGGCGCCGCATCGAACCTGAGACGGACCCGGAACTCGGCGGGGTCGGCGCGACCGAAGGCGAGCCGAGGGACCATCGGCTCGAAGGCGCGGCACGCCGCTTCCGGGTCGCGCGTGTCGATCGCGGACCGGGCGAGTCCGATCATGGAGCTCCCTGCTCCCGGCATCGGGGGAATGCCGGGTCCGGCAAGTGTACGGTGCGGATCCCCGTCCGCCTATCCGGATTCGGCAGAGTTCGCCGCCATCGGCCCGGCGCGCCGTCCCCACGGGCGTAGCGTTCGGAGAGCGGGCGGTGCTCGGAGTCGGCGGAGGGGGACCGCGACGATGGCACCGCTCGCGAATCCCCACCAGCGACCCGTCGGAAGGAGTCGGCCGAGATGGGTTCCCTCGTCTACGACAGTCGGCTGTCGATCCCCATGGATGACCGCACGCTCCTCCACCTGCAGGTCGTGATCCTCGGCAAGCTCCGGCGCCGCGAGCACTTCGGCCTCACCGCGACGGTCGACGGCCGCGAGGTGAGCCTGTGGCTCGGCCCGTCGGTCGCGCTGGAGTTCCGGTACGCCGATCGACGCCGGCCCGCCCTGAGCCGCGCCTGGCTCGAACTGCTGGCGGATGTCGCGGCCTCGCGCGACGGCCTGGTGATCGCTCCCGAGCCGGTCGACGAGCCGGACGAGCGGTCGATCCCCCGCACGCCCCGCACGCCCCCGGCGACGCCGGTGACGCCGGTGACGCCGGCCCGGAGGCCCGCGCGCCGGCCGCGGCCGGCGCCGCTGCCCGACGTCGCCTGATCCCCGGCGCCTACAGCTCCACGACCGTCATGCCGGAGCCGGCTCCCCCGGCGCGGCCCATCGCCGAGAGGGCCTCGGGCACGGCGTCGAGGGGGATGGTCCGGCCGACGAGCTCGATCGGGCGGAACGCCTCCGACGCGACCGCGCCGAGCATGTCGGGGTACTCGTGCGCGGCCATGCCGTGGCTGCCGAGGATCTCGAGCTCGCCGTCGATGACCGCGTCCATGGGCATGGCTGCGGTCGCGTCGTCGGCGAGCATGAGGCCGATCTGCACGTGCCGGCCCCGCTTCTTCAGGCTCCGCACCGACGCGAACGAGGTCGCGGGGCTGCCGAACGCATCGACCGACAGGTCGACCCCGCCCCCGCTCGCCTCGCGCACCCGATCGGCCGCGCCCTCGCCGCCCCGGATCGGGGTCGCGCCGAGCTCGGCGGCCGCGGCGAGCGCGGCGTCCGAGACGTCGACGCCGTAGACCGGGACGCCGGCCGCGACGGCGATCATGATCGCGGAGAGCCCGACCCCGCCGCATCCGTGCACCGCCACCTGCTCGCCGGGGTGCAGGCGGCCGCGGGTGATGATCGCGCGGTACGCGGTCGCGAACCGGCACCCGAGGGAGGCCGCCTCGACGAAGCCGAGCGTGTCGGGAAGCAGGATGAGGTTCAGCGCGGCCTCGTCGACGACGACGTACTCGGCGAACGAGCCCCAGTGCGTGAAGCCGGGCTGGCGCTGGGCGTCGCAGACCTGCTCGTTGCCCGCCAGGCACTCGGCGCAGCGCCCGCACGCGCAGATGAACGGCGCCGTGACGCGGTCGCCCACTTCCCAGCCGGAATCGACCGGCACCTCGGATCCGAGCTCCGCGATCTCGCCGGCGAACTCGTGGCCGGGCACGTGCGGCAGTTCGATGCCGGCGTCGTGGCCCATCCACCCGTGCCAGTCGCTGCGGCACAGCCCGGTCGCGCGCACGCGCACGACCGCGCCGCGCGGCGGGCAGGCCGGACGATCGACGTCGACGAGTTCGGGTTCGTCGCCGAATCCGCGGTACATGACGGCGCGCACAGGTCCTCCTCCGGATGGTGGCCGGCCGCCGGCCGAGCGGCACCGTGCGCCGGGTCGCGCGCCCCCTCGGCGATGACGTGACGGATGCCGCGGCGAGGCGACCCACGGAATCCTATCGGGCGCGGCGGCTCCCGCGGCGGCGCGCCGTCGCCACTTCCACCGTGGACCAGATTGTGTAACAATCCTTCCCATGCGTTCCGTCATGCTCGTGCTCGCCGCCGCCGTGTGCTTCGGCACGACCGGCACCGCCCAGGCGCTCGGGCCGGCCGCCGATCCGGTCTCCGTCGGCGCGGCGCGCATCCTGATCGGCGGCGGCGCCCTCGCCGCGGTGGCGTTCGCACTGCAGGCCGCCGGACGTCGGAGCGGTGCGACCGGGACATCCGTCGCCCCGTCGTCGGGCGGCCGCGCACCGCGCCTGCCCGCGTGGGTCGCCGTGGCCGTCGGCGCGGCCGGCGTCCTGGCCTACCAGCCGGCGTTCTTCGCGGGCACCGCGGCGAACGGCGTCGCCGTCGGCACGGTCGTCGCGCTCGGGTCGGCACCGGTGCTCACGGGGCTCCTCGACTGGGCGCTCCGTCGTCGGTTCCCCGGCGGCACCTGGGTCCTGGCGACCGCGCTCGCGACCGTCGGGGTCGCGGTGCTCGCGTCGGCGAGCGGCACCGGGCCGAGCTCGGTCGACCCGCTCGGGGTCGCGGCATCCGTCGGCGCGGGCGCGTCGTACGCCGTCTACACGCTCGCGGGCAAGTCGCTGCTCGACCGCGGATGGTCCTCACCGGCGAGCATGGGCGCCATGTTCGGCGTCGCCGCCGCGGTGAGCCTGCCCGTGCTCCTGTCCACGGACACGCGCTGGCTCGCGACGGGCGCGGGCCTCGCGATGGCGCTCTGGCTCGGCCTCGTGACGACGACGGCCGCGTACCTGCTGTTCGGCGCCGGCCTGAAGCACCTCGCCCCCGCGACGGTCTCCACCCTGACCCTCGCCGAACCGCTCACCGCGACGCTCCTCGGCGTGCTGCTGCTCCAGGAGCGCCTCCCCGCGTCGGCCGTGCTCGGGCTCGCGGTGCTCGCCTCCGGCATCGTGCTCCTCGCCGCCTCGAGCGGTCGACGGATGCCGCGGCGCACGACGCCGCGCACGGCTGCCGCGACCTCCCGGGGCGTCCCCGTCGACGTCGGAGGCACCCCGTAGCGTCCGGGGAATGGACGTCATCCTCATCCCCGGTTTCTGGCTCGACGCGAGTTCGTGGAACGAGGTGACCCCGGCTCTCGACGAGGCCGGCCACCGCATCCACGCCGTGACCCTCCCCGGGCTCGAGGCACCCGACGCGCCGCGCGCGGGCATCGGCCTCGTCGACCACGTCTCGGCGGTCACCCGGCTGGTCGACCGGCTCGGCGAGCGCGTCGTGCTCGTCGGACACTCCGGCGGCGGCACGGTCGCCCAGGCCGTCGCCGACGCGCGACCCGACCGCATCGCGAGGGTCGTGTACGTCGACGCGGCGCCCATGGGCGACGGCGACACCATCAACGACGAGCTCCCCGTCGTCGGCGACGAGATCCCCCTGCCCGAGTGGTCGGTGTTCGGCGAGGGCATGCTCGCCGGCCTCGACGACGACGCGCGGCGCCGCTTCCGCGAGCGGGCGATCCCGGAGCCCGCCGCCGTCGCGAGCGACCCGCTGCACCTCACCGACGAACGCCGACTCGACGTGCCGACCACGATCATCACGTGCGAGTACCCGAGCTCGCAGATCCGGGCCTGGGTCGCCGACGGCGCTCCGTTCGTCCGCGAACTGGCCGCGATGCGCGACGTCGACTACGTCGACCTGCCCACGGGGCACTGGCCGCAGTTCTCGCGACCGGTCGAGCTCGGTCGCATCCTCGTCCAGACCCTCGAGCGCTGACGCGCCGGGAGCACGACCGATCGGGTCACTCGGCGTCGCCGCGATCCGCGAGGAACTCCGCCACCGCGGTCGAGATGTCGTCGCGGACCGTCTGCCGATCGGCCGTGGCGACGCCGTCACCGGGCTGCGGCCCGTAGTCGCCGAACGAGGCGTGGTTCGCGCCCTCGAGGAGCACCGATTCCGCATCGGCCGGCAGGAGGTGCGCTGCGCTCGCGACCTTCTCGGGCGTGCTCAGCCCGTCGTGCTCGCCCACGAGCGAGAGCACATCGAGCTCCGTGCCCGACAGGTCGTTCGCGCAGTAGCTGCCGAAGAGCATCAGGCCGACGACGCTCGGACCGCCCGCGGCATCCGTCGACCCCTCGGCCAGTTGGCACGCCCGCACCCCGCCGAGGGAGTGCCCGCCCACGAACCACTGCGCGACCTCGGGCGCGTCGTCGGTGAAGGCCGACAGGGGGCGGGTGTCGAAGAACGCGAGGTTCAGCGTGGGATGCGTGATCACGACGGTCATCCCGGTCTCCTCGACGATGCCGCTCAGCTTGTAGAGGTAGGCGCTCGGCTCCACCTTCGCGCCGGGGATGAACACGAGCCCCGCGTCGGAATCGCCGGAGGTCGACTCGATCAGGAACCCCTCGTCCGTCCGGCTGATCTCCACGGAGTCGGAGCGCCAGGCGTCGAGCGACGGCTCCCGCTCGCCCTGGAACAGGATGTTGGCCCAGACGAGGAACACGACCACGGCGAGCGCGAGGATCGCGACGATCCCGGCGACGGCCGCGACGGCGCGCCGCATCAGAGCTGCGATCCGTCGACCTGGAACGTGTTGCAGGCGCCGACGCCCTCGTCGTATCCGGCCGCGAACCAGCGGACACGCTGCTCGCTCGTGCCGTGGGAGAAGGTGTGCGGGGTGACCTGGCCCTGCGTCGCCTCCTGGATGCGGTCGTCGCCGACCGCGGCCGCCGCGTCGATGGCCTGCTGGTACTCGGCGGGGCTGATCGGCCGGAGGAAGGTCTCGCCGTTGGCGTCCTCGGTCGTCGCCGCGGCGCCGGCCCACGCACCGGCGAAGCAGTCGGCCTGCAGCTCGACGCGCACCGCGTTCGAGGTCGGACCGGTCTGCCCGTCGCGCGTCGACTCGAGCACGCCCGCGATGTTCTGGATGTGGTGGCCGTACTCGTGCGCCACGACGTACATCTCGGCGAGGGGCCCGCCCTCCGCGCCGAACCGCTGCTCGAGCTGGTCGTAGAACGAGGTGTCGATGTAGATCGTCTGGTCGGGCGGGCAGTAGAACGGGCCCGTCGCCGACGACGCGTTGCCGCATCCGGTCGCGACCGCGTCGCTGAAGAGGATGAAACCCTGCGGCCGCACGTAGTCCACCCCGATGCTCGACGACACCTCCGACCAGTAGGCGTCGAGCGAGGCATCCGCGCCCTTCATGCGGCAGTCGATCTGCTCGTTCGCATCCTGACCCGTCTGGCACTGCTCGAGGGAGGAGTCCTCGCTCGTGGTGCCGCCACCCGTTCCGCCCCCGAGGAGCCCGGTGAGGTCCACGCCGAGGAACGAACCGACCAGGACGAGCGCGAGCACGCCGAGCCCGCCGCCGACGGCGATGCCCGTGTTGCGTCCGCGGCGCGAGGTCTTGCCGCCGCCGATATCGGCCTTGGGGTTGAACGTCATGGCACGAAACTACCGCGCCGCGTCGCCGCCGGGCTCCGCCTTCCGCTCCGGGTCGCCGGGGGCTACGCTCGTCGGTCGGTCGGAGGGCGCTCGCGCGTCCTCCTCCTCTTCCTCCTCCTCGACGTCGTCCGCGGCGTCCTCCTCGTCATCGTCGTCGTCATCGACGTCGTCGTCGCTGTCGTCGTCGGCCGCGTCGTCGTCATCGTCATCGTCATCGTCGTCGTCGCTGTCGTCGTCGGCGTCGGCGTCGTCCGCGTCATCCTCGTCGTCGTCATCGACGTCGTCGTCGCTGTCGTCGTCGGCCGCGTCGTCGTCGGCGTCGTCATCGTCGCTGTCGTCGTCGTCATCCTCGTCATCGCCGTCGCCCTCGAGGTCCTCGCGCTCCTCGTCCTCCACGTCCTCCTCGTCGGAGTCGTCCGAGTCGTCGTCGACGGCCTCCTCGCCATCGGCCTCCTCGCCCTCGGCCTCCTCGGCGAACGCATCGCGGGGGCCGTCGACCTCGGCGGCGAACCGATCCGTCGCCGCGATGAGCGCGTCGAGGATCCCCGGCTCGTCGAACGCGTGCCCGGCGTCGTCGATGATGCGGAACTCCGCCTCGGGCCAGGCCCGGTGGAGATCCCACGCGGTCATCACGGGCGTGCACATGTCGTAGCGGCCCTGGATGATCACGGCCGGGATGTCGCGCAGCCGATCCGAGTCGCGGATGAGCTGCCCCTCGTCCCACCACCCGCCGTGTCGGAAGTAGTGGTTCTCGATCCGCGCGAACGCCGTGGCGTACTCGGGCGACGTGAATCGCGCGATGGTGTCGGCCTGCGGCAGGAGCGTGATCGTCGAGGACTCCCACCGCGACCATGCGATCGCGGCCGGCTGGTGCACGGCAGGGTCGGGGTCGGTCAGGAGCCGGTGGTACGCCTCGATGAGGTGCACGCGCTCGCCGATCGGGACGGGCGCGAGGAAGTCCTCCCAGAGGTCGGGGAAGATCGCCGACGCGCCGCCCTCGTAGAACCAGTCCAGCTCCTGGCGACGCAGAGTGAAGATGCCGCGCAGCACGATCTCGGTGACGCGCTCGGGGTGGGTCTCGGCGTAGGCGAGGGCGAGCGCGCTGCCCCATGAGCCGCCGAGCACCTGCCAGCGCTCGATCCCGAGGTGCTTGCGCAGTCGCTCCATGTCGGCGATGAGGTGCCAGGTGGTGTTGGCCGACAGCACCGCACCGGGTTCCGAGGCGTGCGGGATCGAGAGTCCGCAACCGCGCTGGTCGAACAGCACGATGCGGTACTTCGAGGGGTCGAAGAGGCGCCGGTGCGCCGGCGACGTGCCCCCGCCCGGGCCGCCGTGGAGGAACACGACCGGCTTGCCGTCCCGATTGCCCGACACCTCCCAGTAGATGTGCTGGCCGTCGCCCACGTCGAGCATCCCGGTCTCGAGCGGCTCGATCTCCGGATACAGTTCCCTCATCGGTTCCCCCTTGTCCGCTCACGCTAGCGAACGAGCGGATGCCCCGCTCGCGGCGCGCCGCCGCGGCATCCCCGGTCGCGTGGTGTCGGTGCCTTCCCAGCGTCGCCGCCTAGCGTGCGGGCATGCATCCGATCCGAGAACCGGTCGGGCCCGGCCAGGAGTCCGTGTGGGACTACCCGCGACCGCCCCGGGCCGAGCAGGTCGACGTGCGGGTCGCGATCGACCTGGGCGGGCGGCGCATCGTCGACACCCGCGACGTGGTCCGCGTGCTCGAGACCAGCCATCCGCCCGTCTACTACCTCCCGATCGACGCCTTCGCGCAAGGCGCGCTCGTCCCGACGGCGGGATCGTCGTTCTGCGAGTTCAAGGGCGCGGCGCGGTACTTCGACGTGCGCGGCGGGGATCGCTCCGCCCACCGCGCCGCGTGGACCTATCCGACCCCGTCGCCCGGATTCGAGGTGCTCCGCGACCGCGTCGCGGTCTACGCGGGCCCGATGGACGCCTGCACCGTCGACGGTGAGACGGCGCTCCCGCAGCCCGGCGGCTTCTACGGCGGGTGGATCACGTCGATCGTGGCGGGCCCCGTCAAGGGCGCGCCCGGCACCATGGGCTGGTGAGGGTCGCGGCGTAGGCTCGTGCCCATGAGCCGCAGACCGGTCACGATCACGATCACCGGCGCCGGGGGGCAGATCGGCTACGCGCTGCTGTTCCGCATCGCCTCGGGCGCCCTGCTCGGTCCCGACACCTCCGTCCGCCTGAACCTCCTCGAGATCCCGCAAGGGCTCCGCGCGGCCGAGGGCGCCGCGCTCGAGCTGCAGGACTCGGCGTTCCCGCTCCTGACGCACGTCGAGGTGACCGCCGACCCGGTCGTCGCGTTCGAGGGGGCGAACGCCGCGCTCCTCGTCGGTGCGCGGCCGCGCACGGCGGGCATGGAACGCGGTGACCTGCTCGAGGCGAACGGCGGCATCTTCGGGCCGCAGGGGCGGGCGATCAACGACCACGCGGCCGACGACGTGCGCGTCGTGGTCGTGGGCAATCCGGCCAACACGAACGCGCTGATCGCGGCGTCGCACGCCCCCGACGTGCCGAACGACCGCTTCACGGCGCTCACGCGCCTCGACCACAACCGCGCGCTCGGGCAGCTCGCCGCCGCCGTGGACACGCCGGTCGGCGGCATCCGCGGCGTCACGATCTGGGGCAACCACTCGGCGACCCAGTTCCCGGACGTTGCGCACGCGACCGCCGACGGCGACTCGGTGCCCGCGCTGCTCGCCGCCCGGCTCGGCGGCACGGACGCCGCCCGGGAATGGCTCGCGGACCATTTCATCCCCCGAGTGGCCAAGCGCGGCGCGGAGATCATCGAGGTGCGCGGCTCGTCGTCGGTCGCCTCCGCGGCGTCGGCGACCATCGACCACATGCGCGACTGGATGCTCGGCACCGGCGATCGCGGGCGGACGAGCGCGGCGATCTGGTCGAACGGCGAGTACGGCGTCGCCGAGGGCGTGATCTGCTCGTTCCCCGTCGTCGCCGACGGCGGCTCGTGGTCGGTCGTCGAGGGGCTCGGCATCGACGGGTTCGCGCGCTCGCGGATCGACGCGTCCGTCGCCGAACTCGTCGACGAGCGCGAGGCGGTGCGGGCACTCGGCCTGATCTGACGGCGACGGATGCCGCGGCGCGCCGCGAGGCATCCGTCGCCCCCTGCTCGGACGATCGCGGCTGTCGCGACGACACCGCCTACGCTGGCAGCATGGCCGCACGCGAACCGCTCTCGCCCGCACGTCGACGCCAACTCGTCGTCGGCATCGTCGTCGGGCTCATCATCGGACTCGTCGTGAGCCTCTGGACCGGGTTCTGGCTCTGGCTCGCCGCGGGACTCGCGGTCGGACTCGCCGCCGGCGCCATCATGAAGCCGCCCGGCGACGACGAGGGCTCGCAGCGCACGTCGCGGCGCTGAGCCCGCCGCACACGACGACGGGCCGGGCGCTGCGCGCCCGGCCCGTCTCCCCCATTCCCGCTATCGCTTGGACTTCTCCGACTTCTCCGGCGTCGGCAGCGTGCCCGCCTCGCGCTGCGCGGCGTAGTATGCGCGCGCCTCGTCCTGTCGCTGCTGCTCGGCGCCCGACGCGAT
Organism: Agromyces luteolus; assembly: GCF_009729855.1. Classification (GTDB taxonomy): domain Bacteria; phylum Actinomycetota; class Actinomycetes; order Actinomycetales; family Microbacteriaceae; genus Agromyces; species Agromyces luteolus. The sequence continues at coordinate 187,263 of NZ_WODA01000022.1, forward strand.
CGACGCGCGCAGGTGCTCGGGCGCGAAGCCGAACGCGTCGACGAGGTCGAGCGCGTAGGGACGGAGTCGCTCGACCAGGCGGTCGATGTACGCGGTGATGGCCTGCGCGCGCTGCGGCGAGAGCCGGCCGTGGATGAGGTACCACGACAGGTGGGTCTCGAGGAGGCCGAGCCCGAACAGGTCGCGGAGCCAGGTGAGCACCTGCTTCGTGCCCGCGTCCTCGGTGCGCGCGATGCCGCGCGTGAACGCCTCCCACTGGAGCAGCTCGCCGTGCGCGCGAGCCGCCTCGATGAGCTCGTTCTGGTTGCGGTTGAACAGCGCCGCCTGCTCGGCCTTCGAGAGCTTCCGCGCGTCGCGGAGGCGACCGGCGATCTCGCTGATCATGGTCTCGACCCGGTCGGTGAGGAGCTCCCGCTGCGTCTCCTCGTCGCGGAGCTCGTGCACCGAACGCGCGGTCGAGCCGAAGTCGGAGACGATCTGCGCGAGGCGGCGCAGGCCCGTGCCGTGGTAGGCGCGGTCGGCGGCCTGCGCGACGACGTATCGCGCCATCGCGCCGGCATCCGCCTTGGCGAACTGCTTCGAGAAGTCGGTCAGCAGTCGCTTGGCGACCAGCTGGAGGAGGACGTTGTTGTCGCCCTCGAACGTGACGTAGATGTCGAGGTCCTGGCGGAGCCCGACGAGGCGGTTCTCCGCGAGGAAGCCGGCGCCGCCGCAGGCCTCGCGGGCCTCCTGCAGGGTCTCGAGCGCGTGCCAGGTCGACAGCGGCTTCAGGGCCGCGGCGATCGTCTCGAGGTCCTGGCGGTCGTCGTCGGTGTCGGCCTCGCCGGAGAACACGGCGTCGAACTTCACGAGGAACTCGTCGTGCGCGAAGACCTGCGCGTAGGTCGTCGCGAGCTTCGGCAGCAGGCGCCGCTGGTGGCGCTGGTAGTCGAGCAGCACCTCCTCGTCGGTGTCGCTGCCGGCGTTGAACTGGCGGCGCTCAGTGCCGTACGTGATCGCGATCGCGAGGCCCATCGCGCTGGCGAGGGTCGCCGCGCCGTCGAGCGAGACGCGACCCTGCACGAGCGTGCCGAGCATCGTGAAGAACCGGCGACCCGGGCTCGAGATCGGGCTCGAGTAGGTTCCGTCCGCGGCCACGGAGCCGTAGCGGTCGAGCAGGTCCTCGCGCGGCACGCGGACGTCGGTGAAGTGCAGGCGACCGTTGTCGATGCCGTTGAGGCCGCCCTTCAGGCCGTCGTCCTCTCCGCCGATGCCGGGCAGGAAGGCGCCGGTCTCGTCGCGGAGCGGAACGTAGAACGCGTGCACGCCGTGGTTCACGCCCTTCGTGACCAGCTGGGCGAAGACCACCGCGGCGATGCCGTGCAGCGCGGCGTTGCCGAGGTAGTCCTTCCACGCGCCCCGGAACGGCGTGTTCAGGACGAACTGCTCGGTCTCGGGGTCGTAGGTCGCGGTCGTCCCGATGGCCGCCACGTCGGAGCCGTGCCCGGTCTCGGTCATCGCGAACGCGCCGGGGACCTCGAGGGTCATGATGCCGGGCAGGTACTTCTGGTGGTGCTTCTCGGTGCCGAGGTGGAGCACCGCGGCGCCGAAGAGTCCCCACTGCACGCCCGACTTGATCTGCAGGCTCGGGTCGGCGAGGACGAGCTCCTCGAAGGCGGCGATGTTGCCGCCGTGGTCGTCCGCACCGCCGAGGCTCTTCGGGAACGCCTTGTGCACCGCGCCGGACTCGACGAGCAGCCGCAACTGGCCGAGGACGCGCTCGCGGTGCTCGGCCATGCTCTGGCCGTCGATCCGCTGGAAGTCGGGGTGCGCCGCGCGCTCGCGTGCGGCGAGCCGAGCCTCCGGCCAGGTGCCGAGGAGCTGGCGTGCGAGTGCGTCGACGTCGACGACGGGAGCGTCGCTTGCGTCGATCGGGGTGTTGGCGGGAGTGGCCGCCGCGGCACGCTCCGGGGTGCCGGGGCGCTCGGTCGTGTGCGCGGGAGCAGCGTCGGTTCGGGATGCCGTGTCGACCATCGTCGGTTCGTCCTTCGTACGCGGGATAGGGCTGATCCCACGGTACGGCGGGCGTCCCGACGGACGGAGAACTGCGTTCGTCGCCTACAAACGCCGGTTCGCGGCATCCGAGCACGCTTGACGAACCCTACAAACCGACCGCCGCTCGCTCTTGGATGATCGACAAGGATTCGCGTGAATCAGGGCTCCGAGGGCCGATCGGGCGCCAACCCGCGGAAGAAGCGCGTCGACTCGCCCGACCACAGCAGCAACAGGATGGCGACCGCGATGAGGGCGCTCACGATCTCGTTCACCGCACTCGTGGGGTTCGTGATCGCGGCGCTCACCGAGGCGATGATCGAGAAGACCTCGATGACGGTGATCGCGATCCGCGCCACCGAGTTGCCCCGCATCAGGCCGAAGGCGACGACGGCGGCGATCGCGCCGAGCACGAGCGAGACGGAGCCCATGATCGCCCAGGCCGTGCGCGTCGCGGCGTCCTCGCCGCCGATCGTGGCGAGGGTCAGCAGGAAGAACCCCGCGACCAGGTCGAGCGCGGCGTTCACCCAGACGAGCGCGCCCACCACCGTCACCGCCGCTGGTCGACGGACTCCCTCGATGCCCTGTCCGGTCATGCGTCCTCCTCCGTGTCGTGGTCGGGTCGTTGCGGGTCGTTGCGGGTCGTCGGGTCGTCGGGTCGTCGCAGGTCGCTCGTCAGCGCGTGAAGAACGCGCTCGCCTTCGGCGTCCAGAGCAGGATCACGACGAGGGCCGAGATCGCGAGGCCGATCCACTCGCCGACCGGGATGCCGAGGTACGCGACCGCCAGGAAGAGCGATCCGATGATCGAGATGACCTGGAGCACCGTGACGATCAGGCGTGCGGGCTGGCTGCCCCGCAGCAGGCCGCCCGCGAGGACGGCGGTGATCAGGCCGACGACGATCGACGCGATCGCGGCGGTGATGAGCTGCCCCGTGCCGCCGAACCCGTCGACGACCTCGGGCACCGCGAGGAGGAAGAAGAGGACGACGCCGGTGACCATGTCGATCGCCCCGGCGATGAACGCGAGCACCCCGATGATCGTGACGGTGACCGGCCGGCTTCCCTGTGCTGTGGACATGCGCTTCCCCGAATCCGCGCCGCCGCCCTGACGGCCTCTGGCCCGATGCTATCGACGGGGGCGCTGCGAGCGCGAGGGCCGATGGTGACGTGTCGTGAACCCGGCGGATGCCGCGGGCGGGCGCGACCCCGACTCAGCCGGCGTGCTCGGCGACGACCCGCACGAGCGCCGCCCCGTAGGCGTCGAGCTTCTTCGCGCCGATGCCCGAGATGCCGTCGAGCTCGGCGATCGCGCCCGGGCGGCGGACCGCGACTGCACGGAGGGTGGCGTCGCCGAACACGATGTAGGCGGGCACCCCCTGCTCGCGCGCCTCCGCGGCGCGCCACGCGCGGAGCGCCTCGAACAGCTCTGCGTCGCGCGGCTCGAGGTCGGCCGCGGCGGGCGCCGCGGCACGGCTCGAACGCGACGCGCGCACCGGGCGCTCGGGTTCGGTGCGGAACGAGACCCGCCGGGAACCCGAGAGCACGTCGGCCGAGGCATCCGTCAGCGTCAGGACGCCGTACTCGCCGACCGACTGCAGCAGCCCCTGCGCGAGCAGCTGGCGCACGACGCCCCGCCACTGCGCCTCCGACAGCTCGTCGCCGATGCCCCAGGTCGCGAGCGCGTCATGGCCGTACTGCTCGACCCGTGGCGTGCGCTTGCCTCGGAGGATGTCGACCAGGTGGCCTGCGCCGTACCGCTGCCCGCGTTCCCGCTGGAGCCGGACGATCGTGGACATCAGCTTCTGCGATGCGACCGTGCCGTCCCACGAGGCGGGGGGCTCGAGGCACGTGTCGCAGTTGCCGCACGGCTCGCTCTGCTCGCCGAAGTACGCGAGGAGGTTCTGACGGCGGCACTGCACGGTCTCGCAGAGTGCCAGCATGGCGTCGAGGTGGGAGGCCAGCCGCCGTCGGTGCGCGAGGTCGCCGGGGCTCTCGTCGATCATGCGCCGCTGCTGCACCACGTCCTGGAGGCCGTACGCCAGCCACGTGGTCGAGGGCAGGCCGTCGCGGCCGGCTCGACCGGTCTCCTGGTAGTAGCCCTCGACCGACTTCGGCAGGTCGACGTGCGCGACGAACCGGACGTCGGGCTTGTCGATGCCCATGCCGAAGGCGATCGTCGCGACGACGACCACCCCGTCGTCGCGGAGGAAGCGCTCCTGGGTCCGACGACGCGTGGCGGCGTCGAGCCCCGCGTGGTACGGCATCGCATCGACCCCGTTCGCCGCGAGGAACGCGGCGAGCTTCTCGGTGCTCGCGCGCGAGAGCGCGTAGACGATGCCCGCCACCGGGTGGCCGTCGGCGTCGCGGCCCTCGGTGCGGACGAAGTCGAGCAGCTGCCGGCGGACGTCGAGCTTCGGCGCGATGCGGTACTGGATGTTCGGGCGGTCGAAGCTCGAGACGAAGTGGCGCGCGTCGCCGAGTGACAGCCGCGTCGTGATCTCGCGATGCGTCGCCTCGGTCGCGGTGGCCGTGAGGGCGATGCGCGGCACATCGGGCCAGCGCTCGGCGAGTTCGGCGAGCGCGAGGTAGTCGGGGCGGAAGTCGTGCCCCCACTGGGCGACGCAGTGCGCCTCGTCGATCGCGAACAGCGCGATCGTGCCCCGCTCGAGGAACCGCTTGGTCTGCTCGGAGCCGAGCCGCTCAGGTGCGACGTAGAGGAGGTCGAGCTCGCCCGAGAGGTAGGCGCGCTCGACCGTCGCCCGCTCGGCCGGCGACTGGGAGGAGTTCAGGTAGCCCGCCCGCACGCCGTTGCGCACCAGCGCGTCGACCTGGTCGTGCATGAGCGCGATCAGCGGGGACACGACGACGCCGGTGCCCTCGCGGAGGAGCGCCGGCACCTGGTAGCAGAGGCTCTTGCCGCCGCCGGTCGGCATGAGCACCACGGCGTCGCCGCCGGTCGCGACGTGATCGATGATCGCGGCCTGCTCGCCGCGGAACCCGTCGTAGCCGTAGACCGTGCGGAGCGCATCGTCCGCCGAGCCGAATCGCGCCGGCGCGGCCGCCGGGGCGGCGATCGGCGGCATCCGCTCGGCCGACTGCGATCGCGCCGACGGGTCGGACGGCGGCGGCGGCGCCCACTCGTCGTCGGGGGGCGCGAGCTCGTCGGGGTCCCACGGGACCTCGTCGGCCCACGGGGGTGCGCCGGCGGGTTCGGGGTGCTCGCTCCAGGTCACCCGTCGACCCTACCCGGCGGCTCCGACAGGTCCCACGGGTGCCGGGACCTCCACGACCGGCGGGCGACGGGGAGGACGGGTCGCGGTGCGAGTCCGCTGTGAACCACGGGCGCGCGCGCCGAGGCGACCTAGGCTCGCGTCCATGACCCGCATCGATCAGGCGCGCATCCTCGTCGTCGGAGCGACCGGTGCGCTGGGCACGTCGATCGCGCGTCGCCTCGCGGACCGCGGAGCCCGACTCGTCCTGCACGGCCGGGATGCGTCCCGGCTCGCCGACGGACCGGCGCACGTCGCCGCCGTCGCGGTGGACCTCACCGACGCCGACGCTCCGGAGGCCATCGTCGAGCGGGCGGTCGAGGCACTCGGAGGGCTCGACGCGATCGTCATGGCCGCCGGCGTCGTCGGGTTCGACGGCGTCGCGGAGACCGCGCGCGAGGACCTCGAGACCCTGTTCACCGTGAACGCCCTCGCGCCGATGCGCATCATCTCGGTCGCGCTCCCGAGCCTTCGGGAGTCCGCGTCCGAGGGGAACCAGCCCGTGGTGCTCACGATCTCGGGAATCGTCTCGGAGCTTCCGACGGCCGGGCTCGCGAGCTACTCGGCATCGAAGGCGGCACTCGCGGCGTACGTCGCGGCGGCCGGACGGGAACTGCGGCGCAGCGGCATCCGCCTCGTCGACGCCAGACCCGGTCACACCGAGACGGGACTCGCGGAGCGCCCGCTGTTCGGAACCCCGCCCCGCTTCCCGCGGGGACACGATCCCGCGGCCGTCGCCGATCGGCTCGTGCGCGCGATCGAGGACGGTGCGACGGCGCTGCCGCCCGACGCGTTCACCGGAGCCTGATCGGGCCCCGACGCTGCGCCGGGCGGCAGCTCGGTCGTCAACGACCGGGTGAAGGCCCGTCGGGATCGTCGGTCGACTCGGGATCGTCGGTCGAGGCGGTCGCGTCGGGCTCGGCCGCGCTGCCGGCGGCATCCGCTCCGCGCGGTGCGCGGCGGACGAAGAGGAACGCGACCGCGGCGGCGACGGCGACGGCCAGCACGCCGGCGCCGATCCAGACGAGGTCCTGCGCGGCACCGCTCGACGACGCCTCGCCGGCCTGCGCGTCGCCGTCGTCCTCGCCCGCTCCCGCGGCGTCGGCGCACGGCGAGGCGTCGGCGCCCTCCGCCACGGGCTCGCCGTCGGCGGGCTCCCAGTCGAACTCGAAGTCGCCAGAGATCGGGTGCCCGTCGGCCGAGACCACTCGCCACACGACGGTGTACTCGCCCGGCCCGCCGAGTTCGGCCGCGACGCTCGCGATGGGTCCGTCGACGGCGGCGCACGCCGTGGCGTAGTGGAGCCCGTCGGGACCGACGACGTCCATCGCCGCGGCGCCGTCGGCGTCGAGCAGGGCGTCGTTGGTCTCGAGCCAGACGACGCCGGGTTGCTCGGTCACGGTGTCCTCGCCGTCGGGCGAGACGGCGATCACCGTGTTGTGCGCGAACGCCGGCACGGCTGGACCGCCGACCGCGACCAGGGCGGCGAGCGCCGCCCCGGTCGCGGCGAGCCGGGTGCTCCGGCGCGACATGGTCGTCAGGCCTTCTTCCCGCGACGTGCGAGGATCGCGACCGTCAGGCCGGCGGCGCCCACGGCGAGGCCGGTGATGCCGAGCACCCGGCCCAGGACGTCGACCGAGCCCTGCGTGGCCGCGGTCTCCTCGGCCTCGTGCTCCTCGCCGTGCTCGTCCGAGGCCTCCTCGGCGTCGCCGTGGCCGTGCGCGTCGCCGGTCGCCTCGGTGACCTCGATCGCCGGAGCCGGTCGCTCCGGCTCGGCGCCGTCGTCGCCGACGGGCTCGCTCCAGTCGTTCTCGCCCTCGGTGCAGGCCTGCAGCACCGGGAATTCGAGGCGCTCGCCCGCGGCGTCCTCCGGCAGCAGGACCTGGACCTGGAAGGTCTCGCGGTAGCCGTCGGGCTGCGGCGTCTCGGCCGTGTAGACGACCTGCCCGACGCGCTCGGCGATCACGTCGCCGTGCGCGCCCTCGACGGGCTCGTCGAGCTCGACCATGACCTTCTCGACGTCCCAGCCCGGCTTGAGGGTCGGCGTGACCGACAGGATCGACTCGGGGATGTCGATGGTGTAGCTCGCGGTCGGCGAGCCGTCGCAGCCGTGACCGGACGCGAACTCGAGGACGGCGTACGAGCCCGCGGCGGTCGAGCTCGGGTTGACGACGACGTGGGCCTGTGCCGCGACGGGCGCGGCGAGGGCGAGCAGGGTGCCGGCGCCGAGGGCGGTCGCGGCGGCTGCGGTGGTGCGGGTGATGGATCGCATCGGTGTTCTTCTTCTCCAAAGGGGTGCGTGGACGCGCTGCCGCGTTCGTCGGCAGTGGTTCGGCGCGTCGGCGCGAACGGATTCGGGGGTCGTGACCGCTCAGGCGGCCGCGATCACCGTCGGCGGGCCGCGGTGCCGGAGGGTGGAGAGGAGGAGGATGCCGAGGTGCGGCGGGCCGTCGCGGCGGGAGACCGGCGGGCGGGCGTCGCCTCGGCGGGCGACCGGTGCGCCCGCGAGGGCGGTGACGAGCAGGCGGATGCCGCGCGCGAGCGCGCCGCCCACGGCGGCGACGACGGCGGCCGAGCGGCCGAGCACGACGAGGAACGCGACCGTGAGGGCCGCGGCGGCCACGTGCGCCACCGGCATCGCGGCGTGGCCGTGGTCGACGGCGACGAACGCGTCGAGCGGGATGGCCCCGCCGGCCGCGTGGAGCGCGTGGGCGTCGACGGATGCCGCGGCTCCCGCGCCGGGCGTACCGAGCGAGTAGAGCAGGTGCAGGGCGGCCTGCGCGACGAGCGCCGCGACCGAGGCCCGCAGGAGCGGCATCCGCCCGCCGACGACGACCATCGCCACCGGGACGGAGAACGCGAATGCGAGGGCCAGCGCGATCGGGCCGGGCGGCGTGCCGCCGCCGACCGTGTGCGCGAGGGATGCCGCCAGCACCGCGAACGCGGCGACGGCCGCGCCGCGCGCTGCGCGTGCACCTCGGGTCATCACCCCACCAGCGTAGTCGCCCCGAGACGCGGAAGCGGCCCCGGGCCGAAGCCCGGGGCCGCCTGCGTGAGGACTCGATTCAGCTCACAGCGGGAGCGTGAACGAGCTCGTCGTGCCGGTCGGCGTCGTGATGACGAAGCGCGAATCGGCGGTCGCGCCTGCCGGGATGGTGAACGTCACGGACGCCCGACCGATCTCGTCGAAGGTCGCCGGGTTCGGGAACGACGGGTCCACGGCGACGGTCGCGACATCGACGCCCTCGAGCGAGACCGTCACGGTGCCGGCCTTCGGCTCGGTGGTGCTGAAGTCGAGCGACGAGAGGTCGACGGTGGCCTGTCCACCCGCGACGCTGACGACGTCGACGCCGACCGCGCGCTGGGCGTAGTCGGGCGACACGGTGCCGACCGTCTCGAAGTAGTCCACCATCGCCTCGAGGTCGATCTTGCCGCTGTCGGCCTTGTTCACGCCGTCGCGGAAGGTGACGAAGTTGTCACCGCCGGAGGCGAGGAACGAGTTCGCGCCGACCGAGTACGTCGCCGCCGGGTCGAGCGCCACGCCGTCGAGGAAGATCTCGGTGATGCGGGAGCCCTGTGCGGCGGTCGGGTCGTACGTGTACGTCAGCCCCTCGTTGACGCCGAGCTTGAGGAACGGACGCGACGCACCGGCGGGCTGCCACTGCTCCTCGAGGATGCCCTTGATCTGCGCACCGGTGAGGTCGAGCGTGACGAGCGTGTTCGCGAACGACTGGACGTTGGCCACCTCGCGGTACGTCGTCGAGCCCTGGTCGATGTCGGCACGGAGGCCGCCCGGGTTCATGAACGTGATGTCGACGCTGCGCGTGCCGTCCTCGTTCAGGGCCCAGAGCTGGACGTCGGCGACGAGGTTGCCGAGGGTCGACTCGCCGCCGCGGTTCTCGACGAGCGCGGGAACGCCGTTCACGACGCCGGGACGCTGCGCGCGGTTGAGCGCTGCCGCCGTGTCGCCGATGACGACGTTGCCGAGCTCGTTCGCGATCTCGGTGGCCTCGGTGACGATCGGCACGATCTCGGGGTCGGGCTCGTAGAGCCACGCCGTCACGTTGTTGTTCGCGTCGAACGCGGTCGCCATCGTGTAGAGGGTGTTCTCCATCTTGGTGATGGACTTCGTCGCGCGGTCGTAGCTGATCTCCATGTTGCTGAACCGCTCGCCGTACTGGCCGCTCGAGATGACGGGGCGACCGTCGATCACGTGGTTGTACGGCAGGTGCGTGTGGCCCGAGACGATCGCGTCGATGTTGTCGTTCGCGTTCAGCACGATGTCGCCGAACCGGCTGTTCGGGTCGGTCGCCGATGCGACGCTCGTCGTGGCGGCACCCTCGTGCACGAGCATGATGACGATGTCGGCCTCGCCGTTGCCCTTCTTGCCGTCGCTGAGCTCGTCGGCGACGCGGTTCGCGGCTTCGACGGGGCTGCCGACCGTGATGTCTTCGATGCCCGAGGGGCTCACGAGCGACGGGAGCTCGTCGGTGACGGCGCCGACGAAGCCGATGGTCACGCCCTGGAACTTCGCCAGCCAGTACTCGGGCAGGGCCACGTCGCCGGTGGCCTTGTCGTAGATGTTCGCGCCGAGGTACTCGAAGTCGGCGAGCGGCATCACGCGGTCGGTGAGGTCGGCGAAGCCCTTGTCGAACTCGTGGTTGCCCACCGAGCTGACGTCGAGTCCCGCGGCGTTGAGGGCCTCGATCGTGGGCACGTCGTCCTGGATGAAGGAGGTGAACGTCGACGCGCCGATCATGTCGCCGGCCGCGGCGAACACGGTGTTCGAGTTCTGGGCCCGGAAGTGGTCGACGGCGCTCGCGAGCCTGGCGATGCCCGCGGCGGTGCCCGACTGCTCGATGCGGCCGTGGAAGTCGTTCACGGTGAAGAGGTTGATGTCGACCGAACGGGCCTCCTGGCCCTTCGGGGACGGCGCGGCCTGCGCGGAGGCCATGCCGCCGAGCGCGAGCGCGACTGCGGTGGCGCCGGCGAGCGCACCGGCGGCCACCCGGCGGCGGGCCTGCTTGGGGGACGTGGCGCGGGACCGAGCCGCACCGGGGGAACGTTGCTGCATTGCGTGATCTCCTCTGCAAGGACGGATGCGGGAGACCGGCCTTCGCGCTCCCCCGGCGTCGCACGTGACCACCCCGGGTGCGGGCGGGCACTGCTCGGCAGCCTATGGCGGGGCCTGCGCCGAGGGAAGGGACTTGACCCACTCGTCACGCGGCGTTCAACGAATCGGCCGATTTTGCTCGGATGAGCAGCGCCCGCTGCTCAGATGAGCAGCGTCGTCGGGCGCCCCTAGGCTGAACCACGATGCTCACCGCGGTCCTCTCGCTCTCCGGCGCGATCGTCTACGGCGCCGCGGACTTCCTCGGCGGCCTCGCCGCGCGTCGCCTGGGCGCCCTCCTCGCCACGGCCGTCGCCTCGGTCGCCGGCCTCGTCGCGATGATCGCCGCCCTGCCCCTGCTCGGCGGCGCCTGGACCCCGCCCGACCTCGGCTGGGGCGCGCTCTCGGGCGTGATCGGCGCCGTCGCGATCGCCCTGCTCTACGCGTGCCTCGCGATCGGCCCGATGAGCATCCTCTCCCCGCTCACCGCCCTCATGTCGGCGATCACGCCGATGCTGTGGGGCACGCTCGTCGGCGCCGAACGCTTCGGGCCGCTCGGCGTCTGGGGCATCGGCGTCGCGCTCGTCGCGGTCGTCCTCGTCGGGTTCGTGCCCGAGCGCGGCGCGGTGCGGCCGAGCGCACGCGGCCTGCTGCTCGCGGTCGGCTCCGGGCTCGCGATCGGCGGGTACTACATCGCGATCTCGCACACGACGGATGCCTCGGGCGTCGTGCCGCTCGTCGCGAACCGCGTCGTCTCGGCGACCGTGCTGTTCGCCGCCTTCGGCGCGGTGACCGTGTTCGCCGCGCTGCGCGCGCGGTCCGGCGCGCTCGCGCCGAGCGCCGCCCGACCGGCAGCGGCGGATGCGACGGCGTCGGCCGGTCGCGACGCGGTGCCGGATGCCCCGGGGACCGCGACGCCCGGCGCGACGCGCTTCCGCGACCTCCGAGTCGCGCTCGTGCTCGCCCTGACCTGCGGCGTCGTCGACGCCACGGCGAACGTGCTGCTGCTCCTCGGCATCCGCGCGGGAGACCTCGCCGTGGCGGCCGTGCTCGGCGCGATGTACCCGGCGGGCACGATCCTCCTCGCGGCGATCGTGCTGCGCGAGCGGATCGCACCCGTGCAGTGGGCCGGGCTCGCGCTCGCGCTCGTCGCCGCGGGCCTGCTCGCACTGGCGTGAGCGCGCCGGACGCGGGCGGTCGCGCCGGATCGGCGCGCTGACGCGACCGGGCCTCAGAGCCGGACGACCTCCGCGATCCGCATGACGGCCGTGCCCTCCTCGGCGGACGCCTCGAGGTCGACCTCGCCGCGGATCCGCCAGTCGTGGTGGCCCGCGGGGTCGTCGATCACCTGCTCGACGCGCCAGGTGCCGCGCGCGGCATCCGTCTCGTCGATCGTCACGAGCCGCGGCGAGCGCGCGGGCCCGCCCGTGAGGATGTCGTCGTGCTCGTGGTAGTAGCGGTCGAGCACGTCGGGCCAGCCGACGTCGGGGTCGAGCTCTGCGAGCTCCTCGTCTCGCTCGAGCGCCGCGAGCTGCACCCGGCGGAAGAGCTCGTTGCGGACCAGGACCGTGAACGCGCGGCGGTTCGTGACGACCGACGGCGGTGCGGGCGGCACGACGGGCGCCTCGTCCTCGGGCAGGTGCGCCGACGGGTCGACGAGCTCGGCCCACTCGTCGACGAGGCTCGAGTCGACCTGGCGCACGAGCTCGCCGAGCCACTCGATGAGGTCGAGCAGCTCCTCGTCCTTGTGCTCGTCGGGCACCGTCTGCCGGATGGCGCGGAACGCGTCGGAGAGGTAGCGCAGTACGAGGCCTTCGCTGCGCTGCAGCTGGTAGTACGAGACGTACTCGCCGAACGACATGCTCCGCTCGAACATGTCGCGCACGACCGCCTTGGGGCTGAGCTCGAAGTCGCGGACCCACGGCTGGCTCGACGCGAACGTCTCGAAGGCGTGCGCGAGCAGTTCGTCGAGCGGCTTCGGCCAAGTGACCTCCTCGAGCAGCGCCATCCGCTCGTCGTACTCGATGCCGTCGGCCTTCATCGCGGCGACCGCCTCGCCGCGCGCCCTGTACTGCTGCTGCGACAGGATCGGGCGCGGGTCGTCGAGCGTCGACTCGATGATCGACACGACGTCGAGGGAGTAGTGGCCGGTCCCCTGCTCGCTGGTCTTCGGGTCGAGCAGCTCGATCGCGGCGAGCGCGAACGGCGACAGCGGCTGGTTCAGCGCGAAGTTCGGCTGCAGGTCGACCATGAGCCGCAGCTCGACGCCGAGGCCGGCGCCGCCTTCGTGCGCCGAGTGATACCCGTCGCGCCGAGTGTTGCCGGCGGACCGGTATCCCTCGGCGGCACCGGTATCACTCGAGGGCCGGGTCGGGGTCGGGGTCGGGGCCGGGAGGATCTCGACGACGTCGGCGTCGCGGAGCGTGCGGAGGATGCCGAGCGCGCGGCGGGCGAGCTCGTACTGCCGGGCTCGCGACTCGTGGTTGTCGAAGACGAGCGAGCGGATGCCGCCGACGACGTCGCCGCCGCGACCGACGACGTTGATCAGCATCGCGGCCGTGAGCGTCAACTGCGGCACGAGCGGCTCGGGCTCCGCGTCGACGAGGCGCTCGAACGAGCCCTCGCCCCACGTGACGAACCCGGCCTGCGGCTTCTTCCGCACGATCTTCTTCAGCTTCTTCGGGTCGTCGCCCGCCTTGCGGATCGCGGTCTCGTTCTCGATCTCGTGGTCGGGCGCGAGCACGACGACGGTTCCGGCGGTGTCGTAGCCGGCACGGCCCGCCCGCCCCGCGATCTGGTGGAACTCGCGGGCGGAGAGCTGCCGCATCCGTTGCCCGTCGTACTTCGAGAGCGCGGTGATGAGCACCGACCGGATGGGCACGTTGATGCCGACGCCGAGCGTGTCGGTGCCGCAGATGACGCGCAGCAGGCCGCGCTGCGCGAGCGTCTCGACGAGGCGGCGGTAGCGCGGCAGCATGCCCGCGTGGTGCACGCCGATGCCCGCGCGCACGAGCCGGGAGAGGATCTTGCCGAACCCGGTCGTGAAGCGGAAGCCGCCGATCGCCTCGGCGATCTCGTCGCGCTGCTCGCGCGTGACGACGCGGATCGACGAGAGCGCCTGCGCGCGCTCCATCGCGGCCGCCTGCGAGAAGTGAACGATGTAGACCGGCGCCTGCTTGGTCTCGAGGAGTTCCTCGACGGTCTCCTGCACGGGCGTCTTCGCGTACGAGAAGTGGAGCGGCACCGGGCGCTCGACGCCGGTCACGCGCGCGACGTCGCGACCCGTTCGGCGCGCGAGGTCGTCCGCGATCGCGGACACGTCGCCGAGCGTCGCCGACATGAGCACGAACTGCGCGTGCGGCAACGTGATGAGCGGCACCTGCCACGCCCAGCCGCGGTCGGGGTCGCCGTAGTAGTGGAACTCGTCCATGACGACCTGGTCGACCGCGGCATCCGCCCCCTGCCGGAGCGCGAGGTTCGCGAGGATCTCGGCCGTGCAGCAGATGATCGGCGCGTCGGCGTTGACCGAGCTGTCGCCCGTGACCATGCCGACGTTCGCTGCGCCGAAGATCTCGACGAGCTGGAAGAACTTCTCGCTCACGAGCGCCTTGATCGGCGCGGTGTAGTACGTGCGGCCCCAGGGCCGGCCCGCGTCGCGGGCGGCGGCGGTGCGGGCGACGGATGCCGCGTGCGCCGCGACCGCGACGAGCGACTTGCCCGTTCCCGTGGGCGTCGACAGGATCACGTTCGCGCCCGAGACGAGCTCGATGACCGCCTCGTCCTGGGCGGGGTAGAGCGCGAAGCCGCGGCCGTCGGCCCAGTCGACGAACGCGTCGTACATGGCGTCGGGATCGTACGGGCGCGGGGCGGCCTCGAGCAGGGTGGGGGTCATCCGTTCGAGTCTGCCGCATGGGGCCCGTCGGCGCTGCCGCCCGCGTTCGCGTCGTGCCGCCGGAGCGCGGATCCCTCGAGAAGTCGCATATGCAGGGTCGCACCGTGCATCCGCGACTTCTCGGGAGCGGGCGCGACGGCGCCCAGGAGTCGTTCAGCTCGAGAAGTCGCAGATGCAGGGTCGCCCCGTGCATTCGCGACTTCTGGGCGAGCGACGGGGCGCGGCGCGCGACGGGGCGCGGCGCGCGACGGGGCGCGGTGCGGTTCGCGCGCAGGGCCCGGAACGGGGGGAGCCGGCCTGCGCTGCCCGTTCGGGTCGGGTCCAGCGCGGCCGGCTCTCCGGTCGGCACCGCGGTGACAGTTCCCCCTGCGTGTCCGCGGTGCGCGACCGGGACCAACGGTACGGGCGGCGCGCGAGGCGGGCATCAGGGGTAGCCCTGAAGCTGCGCCGCCGCGCGTCAGGCGGGCGGTGGGGCGTCGCGAGCGGCGCCGACCTCGAGGTCGGGACCTCCGACCAGCCACGCCGCGGCGAGGTCGACGATCTCGTCGACCGGCTCGTCCGCGTCGACCGTGAGCGCGGGTTCGTCCTCCGCCGGCGGTTCGAGCGTGGCGAGCTGCGATGCCAGGAGCGTCGCGGGCATGAAGTGGCCGAGCCGCGCGCCGGCCCGCTCCGCGAGCGCTTCCTCGGAGAGATGCAGGTGGACGAACCGGGTCGTCGGCGCCGCGCGGCGGATGCGATCGCGATAGGCGCGGCGGAGCGACGAGCACGCGACCACGATCCCGTCGCGGGCGGACTCCGCCAGGGTCGCGCCGACCCGGTCGAGCCACGGCTCGCGATCCGCGTCGTCCAGCGGGTGTCCCGACCGCATCTTGTCGACGTTCGCCTGAGGATGGAGGTCGTCGGCATCGACGAACGGCACACCGAGCCGGCGGGCGAGTCGCGCACCGACGGTCGACTTCCCCGACGCCGACACCCCCATCACGACGACGGGGCCGGGCCCCGCCCTCATCGGGCGTCTCCGTCCGCCCGCAGGTCGGGAGGCCGCAGCGTCGGCCGCACGACCGACCGCACGTCACCGCCGGCGACGACCTCGACGATCGCCTCGACGGCGCGGAACACGCCGACGGCAAGCAGTTGCACGATGATCACCGGGCCGAGCAGCGCGAGCGGATACGTGAGCGCGATCACGAGCCGGGCGAGACCGCCCCACCAGAGCGCGGCGAGCGCGGGTGCGAGGGCGAGCAGCAGCCACGCCGGATGCGCGACCACGGCGAGCACGATCGCCGCCACCACGACGGCGACCCCGAGGGCGACCTGGGCGAGCAGGAGCCATCCGCGCCACCCGGCGTAGGTGCGCTCGCGGTCGGCCGACACCCACGCCCACATGAGCCGGGCCCGGAGGATGGGCACGCCCTGCTCGCGCAGCGCGCGGTGGAACACGTCGTCGTCCTCGCGGCGCTGCGCGAGCGCAGCCTCGCGGTCGTCGAGCGCGGCCGCGGCGATCGACTGCGCGTCGTGCAGGATCGCGGGCGCCGACTGCCGACCGTAGCTCGCGATGAGGCCCCAGAGGGGCGTCGGCACCGACGCGAGGTCCGTGATGCCGACGGGCGGCGGCGCCTCCCCCGCGGCAGGGGCCCGGTAGCGGCGACCGGTCGGTTCGTCGTCGTAGACGATCGGGGCTCGCAGCTCGAACCGGTAGCCGTCGGCCGGGCGTTGGGCGAGCGGCAGCTCGTCGAGCGGTGCGCCGTCCTCGCGCAGGAAGGGCATTCGGGTCTCCTCGCCTGGGTGCGTCGCAGCGCTGCCGTGCAGCGGTGCGTTGCACCATCCTGCCGCCTTCGGCCGTCACGGCGGTACCGGGCGGTGGCCGGGTGCGCCCTAGCCGAGCAGCACCGACACGAGCAGCAGCACCGGCACCGAGCCGACCGTCGTCACGAACACCGTGTCGCGCGCGACGACCTCGGCCGTCTCGTACCGCTGCGCGAAGTTGAAGACGTTCTGCGCGGTGGGCAGCGCCGCGAGCACCGTGACCGCGTAGAGGTCGCGGCCCTCGAGGCCGAACACGAACGCGCCCACGGCCCACGCGACGGCGGGCATGACGGCGAGCTTGAGCGTCGCCGCGAGCACGACGTCGCGCAGGCCGGTGCCGGGCTCCAGCAGGCGCGTGCCGTGCAGCGAGAGCCCGTACGCGATGAGCATGAGCGGCACGGCCGCCTGCCCGATGAGGTGGATCGGGTCCTGCACGATCGGCGGCAGCTCGATGCCCGACACCGAGACGCCGACGCCGAGGAGCGAGCCGATGATGATCGGGTTGGTGAACGTCGAGCGCAGGATGCCGCCGATCGACGTGCGGCCCTGGACGGCCGCGCCGAGCACCGCGAGCGCGATCGGCGCGAACAGCAGCAGCTGCAGCAGCACGATGGGCGCGGAGTAGGCGGCGTTGCCGAGCAGGTACAGCGCGATCGGGATGCCGATGTTGTTGCCGTTGACGTACCCGCTCGCGAGCGCGCCGATCGTGGTGCGGGCGACGCCCCGCCGGAGCAGCAGGAGCGACACGACCGAGAACACGAGCATGACCGAGACGGCGGCGATCGCCGAGACCGGCAGCAGCGCCGAGAACAGAGCGCGCACGTCGGCGGTCGACAGCACCGAGAACAGCAGGAAGGGCGAGAGCACGCTGAAGTTCAGGCGCGCCAGCACCGGGCGCGCGTTCGGCCCGAGCACGCCCGTGCGCCCGGCCACCCAGCCGACGACCACGGCGAGGGCGATGACCGCGAACCCGGTGAGGATGTCGATCACGCGTCACCGCCCGCCGGCGAGGCGGTGGCGGGGCGACCCGAGCGGAACGACGTCGATCCGTCCCGGGGGCGCCGCGCGGTCACCAACGGTGGTGCACCGATGCGCGGATGTCGCGGTCGTACAGGTCGCGAACCGCCGCGTCGAACGATGCCGGCAGCTCGAGCGAGCCGGCCGCCGCGTTCGCCCGGGCCTGCTCGGGGTTGCGGGCCCCGGGGATCACGGTCGAGACGCCGTCCTGCGCCGCGACCCACGCGAGCGCGACCTGTGCGGGCGTGGCATCCGGCGCCGCCTCGCGTGCGAGCGCCGAGAATTCGGATGCCGCGCGCACGCCGGTCGCGTAGTCGACGCCCGAGAACGTCTCGCCGACGTCGAACGACTCGCCGTGCCGGTTGTACGAGCGGTGGTCGTTCGCCGCGAACTCGGTCTCGAGGGTGTACCGCCCGGAGAGCAGCCCGCTCGCGAGCGGTACGCGCGCGATGACGCCGACGCCGTACTGCGTCGCGACGGGCAGCACCTCCTCCACCGGCTTCAGCCGGAACGCGTTGAGGATGATCTGCACGGTCGCCACGTTCGGCCGGGCGATCGCGGCGAGCGCCTCGTCGACCTTCTCGACGCTGACGCCGTACGCGGCGATCGCCCCCTCGGCGACGAGGGTGTCGAGCGCGTCGTAGACGGCGTCGTCGGAGTAGACGGAGGTCGGCGGGCAGTGCAGCTGGACGAGGTCGAGCGTCTCGACGCCGAGGTTGCGGCGGGACCGGTCCGTCCAGGCGCGGAAGTTGTCGAGGACGTAGTTGCCGTGCTCCTGGGGCATCCGTCGCCCCATCTTCGTCGCGACGGTGACGCCGGAGCCCGGGTTCGACGAGAGCCAGCGCCCGATGAGCGTCTCGGAGCGGCCGTCGCCGTAGACGTCGGCGGTGTCGAACACCGTGACGCCGGCCTCGTGCGACGCGTCGAGCACGGCCAGCGCATCGGCCTCGTCGACGTCGCCCCAGTCGGCGCCGAGCTGCCAGGTGCCGAGTCCGATGACCGAGACGGTGCGGCCGGTGCGGCCGAGGGTTCGGGTCTGCATGCGTGCTCCTCCTCGACGGATGTCCCCGACCGAGCCTAGCCGCGGGCGTATCGTGGCGGGCATGGACGGGACGCCGACGACCCAGCCCGATGACCGCGGGAGCCGGCGACGGCCCCGGATCCCGAAGACGAGCATCGAACGGTGGGTGTTCTGGCCCGCCGCGGCCGTCGTCTTCGCGTTCAGCGGGTTCGCCCTCCTCGCGCCGCGCCTCGCCGAGGCGTTCTTCGGGGCCATCCAGTCGTCGATCGTCAACGCGTTCAACTGGTACTACGTGCTCATCGCCGCGTTCTTCGTCGCGTTCAGCCTGTTCGTCGGGTTCAGCCGGTACGGCGACATCCGCCTCGGCGAGGACGACGACAAGCCCGAGTTCTCGCTCGGCGCGTGGTTCTCGCTCCTCTTCGCCGCCGGTATGGGCATCGGGCTCGTGTTCTACGGCGCGAGCGAGCCGCTCAGCCACTTCGTCTCGCCGCGACCGGGCGTCTCCGGCACGCCGGAGCAGCTCGCGTCGTCGGCGCTCAGCCAGACCTACCTGCACTGGGGCATCCACGCCTGGTCGATCTATGTCGTCGTCGGGCTCGGGCTCGCGTACGCCATCCACCGGCGCAAGCGCCCGATCTCGATCCGGTGGACGCTCGAGCCGCTGCTCGGAAAGCGCGTGCGCGGCGCCTGGGGCAACGTGATCGACGTGGTGGCCCTCGCGGGGACGCTGTTCGGCGTGGCCACGTCGCTCGGCCTCGGCGTGCTGCAGATCAGCGCGGGCCTCGACGCGGCCGGCATCGCCGAGCCGACCGAGACCACGCAGGTCGTCATCATCATGGTGATCACGGTGTTCGTGCTCGCCTCGGTGCTCTCGGGCGTCACCCGAGGCATGAAGTGGCTCTCGTCCACGAACCTCGTGCTCGCGGGCATCCTCGTGCTGTACCTGCTCGTCTTCGGGCAGACGGAGTTCCTGCTGCGCGAGTTCGTGCAGTCGATCGGCACCTACATCCAGAACTTCATCGGCCTGTCGTTCAACGTCAGCGCGTTCCAGGGCGCCGCCGGCGAGGCGTGGCAGGCGTCGTGGACGTCGTTCTACTGGGGCTGGTGGATCTCGTGGGCGCCCTTCGTGGGCATCTTCATCGCGCGCATCTCGCGCGGCCGCACGGTGCGCGAGTTCGTGGCCGGCGTGATCATCGTGCCGACCCTCATCGGGATCCTCTGGTTCAGCGTGCTCGGCGGCTCGGCGCTCTACCTCGAGCTCACCGACCCGGGCAGCCTGGTCGGCGCCGACGGCGAGGTCGACATCGAGGGCACGCTGTTCGCGCTGCTCGACTACTTCCCGGGCTCGACGGTGCTCACCTTCGGGGTCATCCTGCTCATCACGATCTTCTTCGTGACCTCCTCCGATTCCGGGGCGCTGGTCATGGGCATGATCGCGACCGGCGGCCAGATCAACCCGCGCAAGTGGGTGCGCACGTTCTTCACGCTGATCACCGCGCTGCTGTCGATCTCGCTGCTGCTCGCCGGCGGGCTCCGCGCACTGCAGACGGCGGCGATCATCATCGCCCTCCCGTTCAGCGTGGTGATGCTCATGATCTGCTGGTCGACGATCATCGCGTTCAGTCGCGAGCGCCGGGCGTACGAGCTCGCGCGACGCGCGCAGCTGGTCGACCAGATCGGCGAGTACTACGGGCTCGAGGTCGAGGCGCCGCTCGAGGCTGGGGCGATCGGGCGCGGGCCGAGGTGGATGCGGCAGCTCCAGCGGCGGTTCGGCCTCAGGCCGGACCAGCCGACGGCGCCGATCCAGAAGGTGCCCGGCGCCGAACCGCCGCTTCGCCCCGTGCTCACGCACATCGACGGGGAACTCGTGCCGAGGCATCCGTCGCAGCGCGCCATGGACACGCTCAACGCGGAGTCGACGGGCGTGCCGACCGAGGACGTCGACGGCATCGTCGACCACGACCCGCGGGCGCGCGGCGACGTCGCCGAGGTCCCCGACCGGACGACCGACGACGACGGCCGCGATCCCCTGCACTGATCGGAGTCGGATCGCGTGGCCCCGGCGCAGCGGCCGCCGCGCGGTCCGCGCGCTCAGGCGATCGGCACGGCCGGCCCGCTCACGACGATGCCGCCGGCCGGCGGGACGTCGACGACGAGTTCGCTCGGGCGCCCGACGTGGCGGCCCTGCGAGATCACGACGCGGGCCGGCGGCACGACGGCGCCGAGCTCGCGCAGGTACCCGCCGACCGCGGCCGCCGCGGCCCCGGTCGCGGGATCCTCGAGGATCGCGCCGACCGGGAAGATGTTGCGGGCCTCGAAGCGGAGGCCGCCGCCGGCCGCGTCGGCGAGCCGGTGGAGCACGGTGATGGTCGCCGGCCAGCCGTGCTCGTCCATGAGCGCGCGCGCCCGCACCGGGTCGAACGTGAAGGCGTCGAACGCCGCGGCATCCTCGACCACCAGGATCGGATGGCGGTTGCCGGCGAACGCGATCCGGGGCGGGTGGCGCTCGTCGAGCGCGCCGGCGTCGAGCCCGACGAGGTCGAGCAGGTCGGCCAGGACGTCGGCCGGCATGGGCTCGAGGCGGGGCTCGACGCTCGTGAACGAGGCGATGAGGCGCCCGTCGACCTCGGCGGTCTCCATGGCCACCTCGCCGACCGGGGTCGCGAACCGGATCCGGCCCGGTCCCTCGCGTTCGGCGAGGGCGACCGCCGTCGCGACGGTCGCGTGCCCGCAGAAGGGCACCTCGGCGACCGGCGAGAAGTAGCGGATGCCGCGGAGCCCGCCCCCGGCGCCGGTGACGAACGCCGTCTCGGCGTAGCCGACCTCCGCGGCGACGGCGAGCATCGCGGCGTCGTCGAGTCCGGCCGCGTCGAGGACGACCCCGGCGGGGTTCCCCCCGTCGGGGTCGGTCGTGAATGCGGCGTAGCGGAGGACGTCGGGTGGGGTCATGCCTCCATGCTCGCGCGCCGGCCACCGGTCCGTCGCGGTCCGATTCCGGACCGGTGGCCCGCGCGAGCGTGCGCGGCGCGTCGCGTCATCCCGTCGGGCCGTCGGCGCCCTGCTCGTCGCCGAACCGGCCGCGCGCGTCGACCGGGATGAGCGGCCGCTCGCCGCGCGCCCGGATCTGCTGCACGGCCCAGGTGTTGCCGTCGGGGTCGGCGAAGCCGAAGAACGTGCCGCCGTCGCGCTGGTCGATGACCTGCAGGGGGCTCGCGTCGACGCCCCGGGCGACGAGTTCGGCGCGAGCCGCCTCGGCGTCGGCCACGACGAGCTGCACGCCCTTCAGCGAGCCCGGCGCCATCTCGTTCTGCGCCGGCAGCGTGCCGATCACGATCGAGCAGCCCGAGCCCGTCGGCGTGAGCTGCGCGAACCGCTGCTCGCCGGCGTGCGTGTCGTGGTCGAGCGCGAAGCCGACCTTGTCGCGGTAGAACTCGATCGCACGATCGATGTCGGCGACCGGGACGACGACGACCTCGAGGGTCCAGTCCATGGTGATGCTCCTCTCTCGTCTTCCGTCAGACGGCCGGGTGACCGGATGGCCCGGTCCGAAGCCGCACGCCGGCGACCACGACCCACGCGGCGAACGCCGCGACCGCGATGCGGCCGGCGAGGCCCGCGAACGTGCCCGGGCCGAACTCGCCGCCCGCCGCCGCCGCGAACGCGATGAACGCGACGTCGGACGCCAGCGTGAGCCCGGCCAACAGGGCGAGAGCGAGGCGCCGTGAGCGCCACGACGGGCGCCGCCAGAGCGCGATGGTGATCAGCAGCACGGCGATCGGCGTGAGGTTCAGCGAGGCGCCGAGCGCGTGCAGCGCACCCGCCGCGGTCGTCTCGACCGGCCCATCGACCGCGGGATCGGCGGGGAACAGCCCCGCCAGCGCGAACCCGATCGCGCTGACGCCCGCGAGAACCGCGCCGATCCGACCGAGGACACGTCCGGTAACCCATCCGATCACGGCCGTCCCGAGGCACGCGACGGCGCCGCACAGGAAGCCGACGGTCATCAGCCAGCCCGTGTCGCCCACCGCGTATTCGCTGAGGAACGTCCACGTGGGGTCGAGGTCGGGACGCAGCACGAGGAACAGCGCGAGCACCGCGAGCAGCGCGGCGGCGGCCGACGCGGCCACCGCACCGGCGCGCCGCACGAACGCGTCGCGTGCGGGCGATGCCTCGACGGCCGCCGGCGTGCGGTCGCCCTCGACCGTGCGGCTCACGACGGCCTCCGCTCCGCGAGCAGCGCGTCGAGCCGCTCGTAGCCCTCGGTGACGCCCTTCGCCATGCCGTGCTCGACCATGGCGTCGCGCGCCTCGAGGCTCGGGTAGACGGCGTGGCCGCGCAGGCGCGTGCGGCCGTCGCCCAGGTCCTCGAACGTCATCGACTCGATGCTGACGACGTCGGGCGCGCCCTCGAACTCGAAGGTCTGCACGGCGAGCTCGTTCTCGCGGATCGAGTGGAACGTGCCGTTGAAGGCCCAGCGGCCGCCGTCGGGGTCGACGTGCACGTAGCGATACCCGCCCTGCGGGCGGAAGTCCCAGCGCTCGATCTGCATGTCGTAGCCGTTCGGGCCGAGCCACCGCTTGACCTTCTCGGGGTCGCGGTGGGCGTCGAAGACGGCCGCGACGGGCGCGTCGAACACGCGCTCGATGTCGACGTAGGGCAGGCCCTCGGGGGCCTCGATGGTGACGGGGTTGGTGGTCTCGGTGGTCATGGTGTCAGTCCTGTCCGGCGGATGCCGCGGCGTCGCCGCCGTCGGCGGAGGCGAGCAGTGCGTCGAGACGACGGAACCGCTGCTCGTGGATGAGGCGGTAGCGGTCGATCCACTCGGTGAGCGTCTCGAGCGCGGCCGCGTCGAGGTGCACGGGGCGACGCTGCGCGTCGCGGCTCCGGGTGACGAGTCCCGCGGACTCGAGCACCTGGATGTGCTTCGACACCCCCTGCGTGGTGATGTCGAACGGTTCGGCGAGTTCGGTCACGGTCGCCGGGCCCCGACTGAGCCGGGCGACGATGCCGCGGCGCACCGGGTCGGCCAGCGCCATGAAGGCGCGGTCGAGCCGATCGTCGGCGGCTGCGGCATCCATTATTCAACCAATCGCTTTATCAACTAGATGGTTGTAAACGTACGCCCGTCCGTCCCGTCCGTCAAGGGCTCTCGCGGATGTCACCCGCCGGGTGCATGATCGGCGTGCGGGACGGCACCGGCCCGCCCACGACGCAAGGAGACGCCATGTCCGTCACGCTCAACCCGTACCTCAGCTTCCGCGACGAGGCGCGCGAGGCGATGGAGTTCTACCGGTCCGTGCTCGGCGGCGAGCTCACGCTCAGCACGTTCGCCGACTTCGGTCAGGGCGACGAGGAGGCGGAGGCCGACAAGATCATGCACGGCCAGCTCACGTCCGAGCACCTCACGCTCATGGGGGCCGACACGCCGAACGAGATGCCCTACGAGGTCGGCACCAACTTCGCCGTCTCGCTGAGCGGCGGCCCGGAGGACGAGGAGACCCTGCGGGGCTACTGGGAGGGCCTCGCCGAGGGCGGCCGGGTGGTCCTGCCGCTCGAGCCGTCGCCGTGGGGCGACGCGTTCGGCATGCTCAACGACCGGTTCGGCGTGCAGTGGATGGTGAACATCGGCCAGGCGGCGCCCACCGAGGGCTGACCGGCCCCCGCCGGACTTCACATACGCACGCCGGAGACGGCGAACGCCGGGCCGGAGCGTGCTCCGACCCGGCGTCCGGGTGTGCGGGCGGCCTCGCCCGCGGCGCGATCAGATCGCGCGGATGTTCTCGGCCTGGAGGCCCTTCTGGCCCTGGACCACGTCGAACTCGACGTTCTGGCCCTCCTCGAGCGAGCGGTAGCCGCTGCCCGTGATGGCGCTGAAGTGCGCGAAGACGTCGGGGCTCCCGTCGGAGGGAGCGATGAAGCCGAAGCCCTTTTCGGCGTTGAACCACTTGACGGTTCCGGTTGCCATGCTGCTGTGTCCTTCGTTCGATCGGGCCGAACGGTTCGGCCCGTCACGTTCGGCCGTACGGCCGTCCGCAGGCCCGACGACGGATGCCGGCGGGCGGTGGTCCGAGGGGCCGGCCGTGCGTCGCACGCGCTGCCCTCGGTCTCGGGTCATGCCTGCGGAACGTGCCGCCTCCGGGCAATCGATCGTGATACGGGCGGGCGCCCGCGTATGTGGAGGAACTTCGAGCGTAGCGGATTCCCCTGCGACTTCACAGGAGAGCGAGGCGCGGCGTCACGCCCGATGGGGACGGCTCCCCGTCGGGCCGGGCTCGGGCCGACGCTAGAGTGACCGGGTGCCGACCCCCGCCGCCGACCCCGCCGCCGACGAAGGCGCGCGACCCGCTGCGTGGCGGCTCGTCGTCGTCGGCGCGCTCGGCGGACTGCTCTCGGGCCTCTTCGGCGTCGGCGGCGGCATCGTCATGGTCCCGCTCCTCATCGTGCTGGCCGGCATGGACCAGCGCCGCGCCTCGGCGACCTCACTCGCCGCGATCGTCCCCACGGCGCTCGCGGGCTCGATCGCCTACCTCGTGAACGGCCAGGTCGACCTCGTCGCCGCCGCGCTCGTCGCGACGGGCGGGATCGTGGGCGGATGGATCGGGGCGACGCTGCTCGCGAGGCTCCCGCTCGAGTGGCTCCGATGGCTGTTCATCGCGCTGCTCGTCGTCGTGGCGATCCGGCTCGCGCTGGGCGCGCCCGACCGCACGGCCGACCCCGTGCCGCTCGAGCCCGCATCCGCACTCGGCCTCGTCGCGCTCGGGCTCGTGGTCGGCATCGCCTCCGGGCTGTTCGGCGTCGGCGGCGGACTCATCATGGTGCCGGCGTTCATCACGCTCTTCGGCCTCGGCGACCTGATCGCACGCGGGACCTCGCTCGTCGCCATGATCCCGACCGCGGTGAGCGGGTCGGTGAAAAACGTCAGGGGCCGACTCGTCGACCTGCGCACCGCGCTCATCGTGGGCGGTGCGGCGACGCTCGCGGCGCTGCCGGGGGTCGCGCTCGCGTTCCTGATCCCCCCGACCGTGGGCGGATGGCTCTTCGCCGCGCTGCTCCTGGCGGCCGCCGCCCAGCTGTCGGTGCGGGCGATCCGGGCCCGTCGTCGCGGGTCGGCGTGACCGCCTCGGATCCCGCCGCGGCGGGCTGGCACGCGGACCCGAACGAACCGCGGACGCTGAGGTACTGGGACGGCACCGGCTGGACGCCGCACACCGCGGCCCGCTCGCACGTCCCGAACGCCGACGCGACGGGGACGACCATCCGGCTCGCCGCCGGGCTCCCCGAGCCATCCGTCGAGCACACGACGCTCCCGCTGGCGCCCGGCTCCCGCGCACCGACGGGGACGGACGCCGCACGGCGGCTCGCCCTGGCCGGCGCGCTGACGGCGGCGACCTCCCTCGTCGTCGCGTGCACCGCCCTCGGGATCGTGCTCGCGGGCTGAGCCGCCCGTGCCGGATGATCAACGCATGAGCGACGCATCCGCCCCTCGCCTCGACGCCGACCCGCGGCATCCGTCCCTGACGTTCCGGCGGGCCTCGGTCGACGACCACGCCCGCGTCGTCGCGGTCATCGGGCCGTGGTGGGAGCGGCCCGGCACCGACCGGCTCGCGCTGCTGCTCCCCCGGCTCTTCTTCCAGCACTTCGCCGACACGTCGACGATCGTCGAGGACGATCGCGGCGAGCTGGCCGGCTTCCTCATCGGCTTCCGGTCGCAGTCGCAGCCCGAGGTCGCGTACATCCACTTCGTCGGCGTCCGCCCCGACCAGCGGCGCACCGGGCTCGCGCGCACCCTCTACGAGCGCTTCTTCGAGGCGATGCGGGCGAGCGGATGCGGCCGGGTCGACGCGATCACCGGGCCGCCGAACGTCCGCTCGCAGGACTTCCACCGCGCGATGGGCTTCGAGCACACGGGCGACACGATCATCGACGGCGTGCCCGCGTGGCGCGACTACGACGGCCCCGGCGAGCATCGCGTGGCGTTCACGCGGCCGCTGTAGCGCGCGGCGGCTCGGGGCGGTCCGGGGCGGGCCCGCCGACGCCGATCCGCTAGCAGAGGCATCCGCCCCTGACAAGGCCTGTGATCGGTTCCGGACCGCACGTAGCGTGGCCGTCGACGTCGCACCCGAACGCGACGCGCGATCGGAAGGGGGCCCCGGATGGGCGAGTCCGACAAGATCGGCAACAAGGCCGAGGAGCTCAAGGGCAAGGCCAAGGAAGCCGCCGGCAAGGCGACCGACGACGAGCGCCTCGAGGCCGAGGGCCGCAGGGATCAGGCCGCGGCCAACCTCAAGCAGGCCGGCGAGAACGTGAAGGACGCCTTCAACTCGTAACGGCTCACCACTGATGGGGCGCGCATCGCGGGGGTGCGCGTCCCATCATCATGTCCGGCGGGCCAGGACCCGCTCCCCGCGATGACGCTCCCGTCCGACCGGGGGTTCTCCTCCGTTTCGATTCCGCCCTCAGCGATATCGGCCGCACGACGGATGTCGGTGGCATCCGCTTGGATGCAGACTTGACGATGCGACTCGGGCCGAGGCCCGAGCCCGGACGACGCGGCATCCCGCGTTCGCACACCCCGTTTGCACTCGCGGAGAATCATGCTCGGACGACTCCTCATCCGCTACCTGAAGCCCTACCGGTGGCTCATCGCCGGCGTGCTCCTGTTCCAGTTCCTGTCGGTGCTCGCGACGCTCTACCTGCCGAGCCTCAACGCCGACATCATCGACGAGGGCGTCTCGAAGGGCGACACCGGCTACATCTGGTCGACCGGCACCTTCATGCTGGCGATCTCGCTCGGGCAGATCGTCGCCGCGATCGTCGCCACGTACTTCGCGGCCAAGGCCGCGATGCGGGTCGGCCGCGACATCCGCAACGACGTCTTCGACAAGGTGAGCGCGTTCAGCGAGCGCGAGGTCTCGCACTACGGGCCGGGCTCGCTCATCACCCGCAACACCAACGACGTGCAGCAGGTGCAGATGCTCGCGATGACGGGCGCAACCATGCTCGTGAGCGCCCCGCTCATGGCCGTCGGCGGCATCATCATGGCGCTGCAGCAGGACGTCGGGCTGAGCTGGCTGATCTGGGTCTCCGTGCTCACGATCCTCGTGGTCGCGGGGCTCGTCATCAGCCGCATGGTCCCCCTGTTCCGCAGCTACCAGAAGCGACTCGACGCCGTGAACCGGATCCTGCGCGAGCAGCTGACCGGCATCCGGGTCGTGCGCGCGTTCGTGCGCGAGCCGATCGAGCAGGAGCGCTTCGAAGGCGCCAACCACGACATCATGGATGTCGGCCGCCGCGTCGGCACCCTGTTCATCACGCTGTTCCCGCTCTTCATGCTCGTCCTGAACCTCACCGTCATCGGCGTGATCTGGTTCGGCGCGGCCGAGGTCGACGCCGGCAACGTGCAGGTCGGCACGCTGTTCGCCTTCATGCAGTACGTCGGCGTGATCCTCGGCGGCGTGCTCATGGCCGCCTTCACGACCATCATGATCCCGCGCGCCGCCGTCTCGGCCGAGCGCATCGGCGAGGTGCTCGCGACCGAGACCACGCTCCCCCGTCCCGAGCACCCGGTCGCCGAGTTCCCGGCGCCGGGAACGGTCGAGTTCCGCGACGTCGCCTTCGCCTACCCGGGCGCCGAGCACGCGGTGGTCGAGGGCGTGACGTTCCGCGCCGACCGCGGCGAGACCGTCGCGATCGTCGGCTCGACCGGCGCGGGCAAGACCACGCTCGTCTCGCTGCTGCCGCGCCTCTTCGACGTCACGGGCGGCGCAGTGCTCGTGAACGGCACCGACGTGCGCGAGGCCGACCTCGAGGCGCTCTGGAAGACGATCGGCCTCGTGCCGCAGCGGCCGTTCCTGTTCGCGGGCACCGTCGCCTCCAACCTGCGGTTCGGGCGCGAGGAGGCCACCGACGAGGAGCTCTGGCACGCCCTCGAGATCGCCCAGGGCCGCGACTTCGTCGCCGCGATGGAGGGCGGCCTCGACGCCCGCATCTCGCAGGGCGGCACCAACGTCTCGGGCGGGCAGCGCCAGCGGCTCGCGATCGCGCGGGCGATCGTGCACCGGCCGGAGATCCTCGTCTTCGACGACTCCTTCTCGGCGCTCGACCTCACGACCGACGCGAGGCTCAGGCAGGCCCTCTGGCGAGAGCTGCCCGACGTGACGAAGGTCGTGGTCGCGCAGCGCGTCTCGACCATCACCGACGCCGACCGCATCGTCGTGCTCGAGGACGGCCGCGTGGTCGGGCTCGGACGGCACGCCGAACTCGTCGAGACGTGCCAGACCTACCGCGAGATCGTCGAATCCCAGCTCGGAGTGGAGGCCACGGCATGAGCCGCGACACCAGCACCCCCAAGGGCCGCGGCCGCAGCCGCGCGGAGGCGGCCGCGCAGGAGGCGCAGCAGCCCACCCTCGAGCAGCTCGAGGAGCAGCAGCTCGCCGAGGAGGCGCGCATCAACTCCGGCTCGTGGGACTCGGTCGCACCGGGCAAGGCGCAGGACTTCGGCCGGAGCTTCCGGCGCATGCTCGGGCTCCTGGCCCCGTGGAAGTGGTCGTTCGCGTTCGTCTCCCTGCTCGGAGCGATCGGCGTCCTCCTCACCGTCATCGCGCCGAGGGTGCTCGGCGAGGCGACGAACGTCATCTTCGAGGGCTGGATCTCGCTGCAGCTGCCCGCGGGCGTGACCCAGCAGCAGGTCGTCGAGCAACTGCGCGCGGCCGGCCAGGAGGACCTCGCCAACATCGTGGGCGCCGCGACGCTGACCCCGGGCGAGGGCATCGACTTCGTGCGCCTCAGCCAGCTCGTGGTCATCGTGCTGCTGCTCTACGTGGTGGCGTCGATCCTGTCGTGGGTCCAGGGCTACGTGATCAACGTGATCATGGTCCGCGCGATGTACGGGCTGCGCGAGCAGGTCGAGGCGAAGGTCCACCGCCTGCCGCTCAGCTACTTCGACCGCACCCAGCGCGGCGAGCTCATCTCGCGGGTGACGAACGACATCGACAACATCACGCAGACGATGCAGCAGTCGCTCTCGAGCGCGCTCACAAGCATCCTCACGGTCATCGGCGTGCTCGTGATGATGTTCTCGATCTCGTGGCAGCTCTCGCTCGTCGCGCTCGTCGCGCTGCCGCTCATGGCCGTGATCTTCGGCATCATCGGGCCGAAGTCGCAGGCGGCGTTCGGCATCCAGTGGCGCAAGGTCGGGCGCCTCAACGCGCGGGTCGAGGAGTCGTTCTCGGGCCACGCCCTCGTGAAGGTGTTCGGCCGCGAGCGGGACGCGAGCGAGAAGTTCCGCGGGGAGAACGAGGAGCTCTACGAGGCCGCCTTCAAGGCGCAGTTCCTCGCCGGCATCATCATGCCGGGCATGATGTTCGTCGGGAACCTGACCTACGTCGGCATCGCGGTGCTCGGCGGGCTCATGGTCGCCGGCGGCCAGCTCCGGCTCGGCGACGTGCAGGCGTTCATCCAGTACTCGCAGCAGTTCACCCAGCCGCTCTCGCAGCTCGGTGGAATGGCCGCCGTGGTGCAGTCCGGCACGGCCTCGGCCGAGCGCGTGTTCGAACTGCTCGACGCCGACGAGGAGGAGGCCGACGCCGCCGACGCCCCCGCGGCCGTCGACGGCCGCGGCGTCATCGAGTTCGACCACGTGTCGTTCTCGTACACGCCCGACCGGCCGCTCATCCGCGACCTGTCGTTCCGCGTCGAGCCGGGCCAGACCGTGGCGATCGTCGGCCCCACCGGAGCCGGCAAGACGACGCTCGTGAACCTCGTCATGCGGTTCTACGAACTCGACGGCGGTCGCATCCTCATCGACGGCCAGGACATCGCCGAACTCACCCGCCACGACGTCCGAGCCCGCACCGGCATGGTGCTCCAGGACCCGTGGCTGTTCGGCGGCACCATCCGCGAGAACATCCGCTACGGCCGCCAGACGGCGACCGACGACGAGATCGTCGAGGCGGCGCGCGCGACCTACGTCGACCGGTTCGTGCACTCGCTGCCCGACGGGTACGACACCGTGCTCGACGAGGACGCGTCGAACGTCTCGGCCGGCGAGAAGCAGCTCATCACGATCGCGCGCGCGTTCGTCGCGCAGCCGAGCGTGCTGATCCTCGACGAGGCGACGAGCTCGGTCGACACGCGCACCGAGCTGCTGCTGCAGCACGCCATGGCGGCGCTCCGGCAGGGTCGCACCTCGTTCGTCATCGCGCACCGCCTCTCGACGATCCGCGACGCCGACCTCATCCTCGTGATGGAGCACGGCGACATCGTCGAGCAGGGCACGCACGATGAGCTCATCGCGGCGAAGGGCGCCTACTACCGCCTGTACAACTCGCAGTTCGAGCAGGCGGCCTACGACGTCGACGCCGAGCTCGCGATGGAGGCCGAGGCGGCCGTCGGCACGCCCGGCGAGGCCGTGCTCGGTTTCGACGGCGGTGCGGAGGAGGCGTCCGCGGACGCGCCCGTCACCTGATCGACGCGATCGGAGCCCGGGGTCGGACGTGGTCCGGTCCCGGGGCTCCGTCGTCTCCGGCGAGCGGCTCAGAAGAGCGGCCGACCTGCGGCGAGCCGACGCTGCACGTCACGGAGCTGCCGGCGGATCGGCCACTCGCGTGCGCTCCGCGGGAGCACGCGCATGAGCCCCGCGAGCCGCCGCGTCGACCGGTCGAACGCGCGCTGGTCCGCCTCGCTCCAGGGCATCCGCATGAGCTCGCGGAACTCGGGCGGGAGGTGCCCGGCGACCATCCGCGCGCGCCAGCGGAGGAGCGGGGCCGGGATCCGCCGGCCGAGGTACTCGAGCCGCACGATCCGCATCAGGTACTCGCGGGTCGGGTCGTCGATCTCGAGCCCGGCGAGCGTCTCGCGCCAGTAGGCCTCGAACGCGTCGCGGGTCGGCGGCCACGCCTCGGGCGGCATCTGCAGCGTCGTGCCGAACACCATCCCCTGCCGGTAGAACTCGTCGCGGAACGCACCCTCGGGCGGACCGTGCACGGCGGTGTACGCGTCCTCCGCCCCGCGGTAGAGGCACGCCGCGACCCACTTCTGCAGCGCGGGATCGAACGCGTCGTACGACACGGGCGCCCCCGGCTCGGAGCGGACCCTGGCGTGCGAGCGATTGGTGGCCCGACGCATCGCCGCCCGCTCCTCCGGGCCGCCGAGCATCGTCACCGCGATGTAGGCGATCGTCGTGCGCGCCCGGCGCTCGGGGTTCGTGAACAGGTTCCCCTCGACGACCGGGCTCTCCATCACCCCGTACGCGACGGGCCGCATCGCGAGCTGCATGATCACGTTCGCGGTGCCGCCCGCGAGCACCGTCCAGCTCACCGCGCGCCGCAGGGCCCAGTTCTCGACCGCGTCGAGTTCCGCACGCTCCGCACCGGTGCGGCGGCGGTTCGCCCGCCCGCGCACCTCGACCTCGCCGTCGGCATCCACGGCACGATCGTAGCAAGAAGTGAATCCAAATTCACTTCTTCGGGACCGCCGGCGGCGGACGGATGCGGGGGTAGCCTCGAAGGGCCGTGACGATCCCCACCCCGCTCCCCATCGCCCCGACGTGGCGCCTGTGGCTGGTGTGGGGTGTCGGCGTCGCCGCGTACATCCTCTCGGTCACGAACCGGTCCTCGCTCTCCGCGGTCGGCGTCGACGCCGCGCTCCGGTTCGACGCCGACGCCTCGACGCTGTCGATGTTCGCCGTCATCCAGCTCGCCGTGTACGGCGGCATGCAGATCCCCGTCGGCCTGCTGCTCGACCGGTTCGGCGCGCGGCCGATCATCACGATCGGGATGGCGCTCATGGCCGTCGGCCAGCTCGTGCTCGCCTTCGCGCCCGACGTCGGCTGGGCGATCTTCGCGCGGATGCTGCTCGGCGCGGGCGACGCGGCGGTCTTCCCGAGCGTGCTGCGCGTGATCGCCGTGTGGTTCCCCGAGCGGCAGGCGCCGTTCATGGTCCAGATCACGGGGCTCATCGGCCAGTCGGGGCAGATCCTGGCCGTGCTGCCGCTGGCGGCGCTCCTGCACGCGACGACCTGGTCGATCGCGTTCGGCTCGCTCGCCGGGCTCGGCGCCCTGTTCACGGTCCTCACCTTCGCCGTCATCCGCAATCGCCCGCCGGGCCGGATCGAGGACGTCTCGGTCGACACGGTCACGGGCGCCATCCACGTGGTCCGCTCCTCGGCCGACCTGCGGACGGGCTTCCGCGAGTCGTGGGCGCACCCCGGCACGCGCCTGGCGTTCTGGTCGCACTTCACGACGCCGTTCTCCGGCACGGCGTTCGTGCTGCTCTGGGGGTTCCCCTTCCTGACGGTCGGCGAGGGGCTGTCGACGGCGACCGCGTCGCTGCTCTTCACGGTCTACGTCGTCTTCGGCCTGCTCGTGGGCCCGGTGATCGGCGCGCTCTCGTCGCGGCATCCGACCCGTCGCTCGCACCTGCTCGTGCTGCCGGTGATCGGCATCCAGGCGCTCGCCTGGCTCGTCGTCATCGCCTGGCCCGGCCCGGCGCCGCTGTGGCTGCTGTTCGTGCTCGCGTTCGCGATGAGCACGGGCGGCCCCGGTTCGATGATCGGCTTCGACCACGCGCGAACGTTCAACCCGAGCCACCGCCTGAGCACCGCGACCGGGATCACGAACGTCGGCGGCTTCCTCGCGGCACTGCTCGCGATCCTGCTGATCGGCATCGCCATGGACGCGCAGGGCGCCGGCACGCCGGCCACGTACACGCTCGAGGCGTTCCGCATCGCGTTCCTGACGCAGGTGCCGCTGTGGGCGATCGGCACGCTGTTCATCGTCATCGAGCGGCGTCGGACGCGCGTGCACATCGGCCTGGACGAGCCGCGCTCGCGGCGTCGCGACCGCGGGACCGACCGCCTGCCCTGACACGGCGAGCATCCACGCGAGCCCGCGCCCCGCTCCTCCGCCGACGGATGCCGCGTGCCCCCGTCCGAGGGTCACACGGCGCGTGCCGCCTCGACGGCGCGCACGCGCGGCAATATCGTGCAGGCATGGACAGCGCGCTGGCCGCGATCGCCGAATGGATGCCCGACCAGCGCTGGTTCGGCGGGAAGGGCCGAGCCCCGGTCCTCCGGCGGATCGGCGCGTGGGAGCTCCCCGTCGCCGAACCCGGCGTGCGCGCGATGTCGCTCCTCGTCATGGACGACGCCCCCGAGCCGCCCGTGCTCTACCAGGTGCCCGTGGTCGAGCGCTCGACGGCCGGCCCCGCCGACGAGGCGCACCTGATCGGCGTGCTCGACGACGGCACGCGACTCTACGACGGCCCGCACGACCCGGCGTTCACCGACGCACTGCTCGCGCTGATCCGGGACGGCGGACGGGCCGTCGCGCACGGCGCGGCCGCCATGGGCCATCCGGCCGCCGGCGCGGGCGCAGCCCCAGCGGCAGCCCCAGCGGCAGCCCCAGCGGCAGCGGCCGACGAACGCGGTGGCGAGCCGGATGCCGCGACGCCCCCGGGCCGCGTGCCGGCGAGCGTGCTCGGCGGCGAGCAGTCCAACACGTCCATCGTCTACCGGCCGGGCGACGGACCGCCCGTGATCTGCAAGGTGTTCCGGCAGCTCCACCACGGCGACAACCCGGACGTCACCCTGCAGACCGCGCTCGGCGCCGCCGGGTCGCCGCACGTCCCTCCCGTCGTCGGCGACGTGCTCGGCGAGTGGGACGACGTCGGCCGCGCCGAGGGCCGGGCCCGCGGGCACCTCGCGTTCGCGCAGGAGTTCCTCCCCGGCGTGGAGGACGCCTGGCGGGTGGCACTCCTCGCCGCGGCATCCGCCCGGGACTTCGCCGACGAGGCGCGCGCGCTCGGCGCGGCCGTGTCGGAGGTGCACGCCTCGCTCGGCGTGAGCTTCGGGCGGGAGCCCGCCTCGCCCGACCTCATCGCCGCCGTCGCGGCGGCCTGGCGCCGGCGGCTGGCGATCGCGGTGGCCGAGGTCCCGGCGCTCGAGCCCCTCCGCGGCGCGATCGAGTCGTTCTACGCGCGCGCCGAGGCCGGCGCATGGCCCGACCTGCAGCGAGTGCACGGCGACCTCCACCTCGGCCAGGTGATCCTCGCACCCGACCGGGGCTGGTTCCTGCTCGACTTCGAGGGCGAGCCGATGCGGCCGATGGCCGAGCGGCGCCGACCCGACCTCCCGGTGCGCGACGTCGCGGGCATGCTGCGCTCCTTCGACTACGTCGCCGGGGCCACCGAGCTCGTGCATCCCGAGCGCGCCGTCGACGGGCGCGCGTGGGCGGCGTCGGCCCGGCAGGCGTTCATCGACGGGTACGTCGCGGCATCCGGCATGGACCTCACGGTCTACCAGGACCTGCTCGCCGCGTTCGAGCTCGACAAGGCCGTGTACGAGGCGATCTACGAGACGAGGAACCGCCCGGACTGGGCACCGATCCCGCTGCGCGCCATCGCGCACCTGCTCGAGTCCGGCCCGTTGCAGGCCTCGCCCGGGGCGGCGGATGCCACGGCGCCGGCGAGCGCGCCGGCGGGCGACGCGGCGGGGTAGCGGGCGGTCGTTCGCGCGGTCGGCTCAGCGGATGCCGCGGGCCCAGAGCAGCAACGGCGTCCGGTCGGCGTACTCGCGATACTCCTCGCCGAACCGCTCGAGCAGGCGATGCTGCTCGAGGTGCGCCTTGACGACGAGGACGACCGCGAGCAGCACCCACACGACGACGAGCTCGAAGCGGGCCCGCCAGATCACCCACCCGGCCGTCGCGATGAGGAGCCCGACGTAGATCGGGTTGCGGGTCAGCCGGAAGACGCCCCCGGTGCGCAGCGTCGCGCCCTCGCGCGGCTCGACCCAGGGCACGAGGTCGCGCCCGAGCGCCACCGCGCCGGCGCCCGAGAGCACGAGCCCGGTGATCACGAGCAGCACGGCGAGCACCGTCGCCTGCTGCCCGGCCCACAGCGGGTCGCCCGGCAGCAGCAGGAGCGCGAGCAGCACGAACTGCGCGACGACGAGCCAGTTCGCGCGGTCCCTCACTCCGCCATCCTCTCGCAGCCGGTCACGCGCGGGCGAGGATCGCGGCGACGTCGACGCCCGGCGGGAACGCGCCGTACATCGAGCCGCCGTCGCCCTCGAGTCGTGAACGGACGAACGCGTCGGCCACCGGGCCCGGCGAGTGCCGCAGGAGCAGCGACGCCTGCAGCACGAGCGCGAGCCGTTCGGTGAGCTCCCGCGCGCGCGACGCCGCGGTCGCGGCATCCGCCCCGCCCAGCTCGCCGACGACGGAGCGCGCCTCGGCGAGCGCGAGGTCGAACGCCGGGTGCTCGCCCGCCGCCTCGCCGACGTCGTCGAAGAAGGCCATGAACGCCTCGGGCTCGCGGCCGAGGACGCGCAGCACGTCGAGCGCGATGACGTTGCCCGAGCCCTCCCAGATCGCGAGCAGCGGCTGCTCGCGGTAGCGCCGTGCGAGCGGGAACGCCTCCGTGTAGCCGTTGCCGCCGAGGCACTCGAGCGCCTCGGCGGCGTGGTCGGGTCCGCGCTTGCAGATCCAGAACTTGGCGACGGCCGTCGCGAGGCGGCGGAACGCCTGCTCGGACTCGGTCGCGTCGACGTCGTAGGCGCGCGCGAGCCGCAGCGAGGTGAGCGTCGCCGCCTCCGACTCGAGGGCGAGGTCGGCGACCACCGCCGCCATCGCGGGCTGGTCGACGAGCAGCGCCCCGAACGCGCGGCGGTGCCGCACGTGCCAGGCGGCCTCCGCGACCGCCTGCCGCATCCCCGCGGCGGTGCCGATCACGCAGTCGAGGCGCGTGCGCGTCACCATCTGCACGATGGTCGCGACGCCGCGGCCCTCGTCGCCCACGAGCCAGGCCGTCGTGTCGTCGAGCTCGATCTCGCTCGACGCGTTCGACCGGTTGCCGAGCTTGTCCTTCAGCCGCTGGATGCGGAACACGTTGCGCGAACCGTCGGGGAGCACGCGCGGCACGAAGAAGCACGAGAGCCCGCCCGGCGCCTGCGCGAGCACGAGGAACGCGTCGCTCATCGGCGCGCTGCAGAACCACTTGTGCCCGGTCAGCCCGTACTCGGCGCCCCATTCCGAGCGGATGCCGCCTCCCGGGCGCCGCACGGCCCGGGTCGTGTTCGCGCGCACGTCGGACCCGCCCTGCTTCTCGGTCATCGCCATGCCGACGAGCGCGGAGGACTTGGGCGCCGGGGCGGTGCCGGCGGCGTCGCCGCCGAGCCCGGGCTCGTACGCGCGGCTCAGCAGCCGCGGCATCCATTCGGCCTGCAGCCCGTCGGCGGCGTGCTCGAGGGTCGCGACCGCGGCGTGCGTCATCGACACCGGACACGCGTGACCCGGCTCGACCTGCGCGAGCAGGAGGAACGCGGCCGCGCGGTCGGCGTTCGCGCCCGGGCGCGGGTCGGCCCACGCCGACGTGTGCGCGCCGGCGGCGATCGCGGCGGCCATGATGCGGTGGTACGACTCGTCGTACTCGACCTCGTCGATCCGGTTCCCCCAGCGGTCGTGCGTGACGAGCCGCGGCGGGTTCGCGTTCGCGAGCTCGGCGTCGCGCTGGAAGTCCGCGGTGCCGACCAGGCGGCCGAGGTCGTGCAGCGCCGGGGGCGCGGCATCCGCCTCGGTTCCCCCTCCCACGGAGAACGCCGTCGTCCCCCATCGGGCGACCGCCTCGACGAGCGGGACGTCGGCGGCGAACTCGTCGACGCCCTCGCGGGGCGGAGCCTGGTTCAGGACCTCGTGCGTGATCATCGTCGACCTCCGCGTCCATTCTGCTGTGCCGGATGGGCTGCGCCGCTAGGGTGTGGGCCAGACGAGTTCCCGAGGGGGTCCGGTGAGCATCGACACGACGCCAGAGGCAGCACGGGCGCAGCCGGCCGACGAGGAGGGCACCGCCTGGTGGTCGCTGCCGCCGGAGGAGGCCGTCGCCGAGGCCCGGAGCGACGGCTCGCGCGGACTGGCCGCGCCGGAGGCGGCCGCCCGCCTCGCCGACGTCGGCCCGAACGCGCTCGTCAGCGCCCCACCGCCGAGCGCGTGGCGCATCGCGCTCACGCAGACCACGCAGCTCATGACGCTCATGCTCATCGCGGTCGCGGTCGTGTCGCTCCTGATCGGGCAGGTCTCGACCGCGATCGTCGTCGCGATCCTCGTGCTCTACAACGTGATCAGCGGCACGCGGCAGGAGCTGAAGGCCAGGCGCAGCGTCGACGCGCTCGCCAAGCTGCAGACCCCGCAGGCCCGCGTGCTGCGCGACGGGTCGCTCCGGCAGGTCGACGCGACCGACCTGGTGCCGGGGGACGTCGTCGACCTCGAGGCGGGCGACCTCGTGCCGGCCGACGGGCGCATCCTCCGGGCCGCGAACCTCGAGACGCAGGAGTCGGCGCTGACCGGCGAGTCGCTGCCGATCGCCAAGGGCCCCACGCCGAACGAGGCCGGCACCGCGCTCGCGGACCGCACCTCGATGGTGTTCCAGAACACCTCGGTCACGCGCGGCACCGCGCGCGTGGTCGTCGTCGAGACCGGCATGCGCACCCAGATGGGCCGCATCGCGTCGATGCTCACCGAGGTCGGCTCCGGCAAGTCGCCGCTGCAGCGCGAGCTCGACTCGCTCACGAAGGTGCTCGGCATCATCGCGTGGGGCGCCGTGCTCGTGATCATCGTGATCGGAGCGGTGCGAGGGCAGAGCCTGACTGAGCTGCTCTTCCTCGGCACCGCGGTCGCGATCTCGGCGATCCCGACCGGCCTGCCGGTGTTCGTGCAGAGCCTGCTGTCGTGGGGCGCGTCGAAGCTCGCCGACCAGCGCGCGATCGTCGCATCGCTCAACGACGTCGAGACGCTCGGCGCCACGAGCGCGATCTGCTCCGACAAGACCGGCACGCTCACCATGAACGAGATGACGGTGCGCACGGCATGGATGGGCGGCGACCACTTCCGGGTCACGGGCGAGGGGTACTCGTTCGACGGCCGCATGCTCGGCGCGACCGACGAGCCCGTCGAGGCCGCGACGCTCGGGCTCGCGATCAGCCTCCCGAACGACGCGACCGTGTCGACCGACGGGGTGGTCGTCGGCGACCCGACCGAGGCGGCGCTCATCGTGCTCGGCGCGAAGCTCGGCATCGACGCGGATGCCGCTCGGCGCGACTTCCCGCGGCTGGCCGAGGTGCCGTTCGACTCCGACTACAAGTTCATGGCGACCCTGCAGCGCATGCCGGTGCGCGGCGAGACGCGCCTGGTACTGCTCGTCAAGGGCGCACCGGATGTCGTGCTCGGGCGCTGCACGACGATGCTCACGACCGAGCGCGACCTCGTGCCCGTCGACGCCGACGCGGCGACCGCCGAGCTCGAGGACATGTCGGCGACGGGCCTCCGCACGCTCGCCTTCGCGGCGCGGTTCGTCGACGACGCCGACGAGGGCAGGGTCGCGGCCGACCCGATGTCGTGGGTGCAGGAGCTCGCGCTCATCGGCCTCGTCGGCATCGTCGACCCGCTCCGCCCCGAGGCGAAGGTCGCGGTCGAGGTCGCGGCGAGCGCCGGCATCGAGGTGCGCATGATCACGGGCGACCATGCGGTCACGGCGGGCGCGATCGGTCGCGAGCTCGGGCTCGGCGCGGGTGCGGTGAGCGGTGCCGACCTGAAGGCCATGAGCGACGAGGAGCTCACGCGGCGCCTGCCCGACCTGCACGTGTTCGGCCGGGTCACGCCCGACGACAAGCTCCGGCTGGTGCGGCTCCTTCAGGCGCAGGGCGAGATCGTCGCGATGACCGGCGACGCCGTGAACGACGCGGCCGCGATCAAGCAGGCCGACGTCGGCGTCGCGATGGGTTCCGGGTCCGAGGTCACGAAGCAGGCGGCGAAGCTCGTGCTCACGGACGACAACTTCTCGACGCTCGTGCACGCGGTCGAGCTCGGCCGGATCGTCTACGCGAAGATCACGGCGTACCTGCGGTTCCAGATGACGCAGCTGATCAGCCTCATCCTGCTCTTCCTCGCGGCGAGCGCGTTCCAGATCGCCGACGGCGTCGCGCTCTTCCCGACGCAGGTGCTGTTCCTGAACTTCTTCGTCACGCTGTTCGCGGTGCTCGG
This sequence comes from Agromyces luteolus, assembly GCF_009729855.1. Lineage (GTDB taxonomy): Bacteria > Actinomycetota > Actinomycetes > Actinomycetales > Microbacteriaceae > Agromyces > Agromyces luteolus. The sequence continues at coordinate 226,443 of NZ_WODA01000022.1, forward strand.
CATCGCGGCCGATGCGGCGCCGCCCGCGACCATGCAGGAGCCGCCGCGCGACCCGAAGCTCGGCATCGTGAATCCGCACGCGGTCGCCGAGTGGCTCGGCTACGGCGCGGTGATCTTCCTGATCTCGCTCGTGCCGCTCGTGTGGGGCCCGGACGAGCCGAGTGCGGACGGCCCGACCGCGTCGATGACCATGGCCTACGTCGTGGTCGGCCTCGCGACCGTGGTGAGCGCCCTGCTGATGCGTCGCTCCCCCGAGTCGGGCCTCGTGCCGCCGATCGCGGCGATCGCGAAGTTCCTCGTGTGGCCGGTCGTCATCATCGTGCTCTCGACCGAGCTCGGCTTCCTGCAGCAGCTGCTCGGCACCGTCTCGCTCACCGGATGGCAGTGGCTCGAGTGCGTCGTGCTGCTGTTGTTCCTCGTCGTCGCGGTGGAGGGCGACAAGTGGATCCGGCGGCTCCGCGCGACGGAGCGGGAGCGGCTGGCGGCCGGGGACGGCGGGGCAGCCGGGGACGCCGGGGCGCCCTTCGAGGTCAGCGCCGGTCGCCCGCGGGGATGAGGCGGATGCCGGCCGCCGCCAGGTCGCGCATCGTCGGGTCGCCGCGGTCCGCGTCGGTCACGATCCCGGCGACGGCGTCGATCGGGAGGACGCGGTACCGGGAGGCGGTGCCGACCTTCTCCTCGCTCGCGAGGACGTAGGTCTCGGCCGCGCGTGACGCGAGGGCGCGCTTCATCGCCGCCTCCTCCGGGTCGCCGGTGGTCAGTCCCTCGGTCGCGTGGACGCCGGTGACGCCGAGGAAGAACAGGTCGGCGCTGATCCCGCTCGCGGCCTCGACCGCCGCCGCGCCGCTCGCCACGGCGGAGTGCTTGAACAGGCGTCCGCCGATCAGGAAGACCTCTGCGGTGTGGTCGAGGAGCGCCGCGGCGATGGTCGGGCTGTGGGTGATGACCGTGCACTCGAGCGTCGTCGGCAGGGCGTCGACCATGGCCCGGGTCGTCGTGCCGCCGTCGAGGATCACGGTCGATCCGGGCTCGATGAGCGCGACGGCCGCCGCGGCGACGCGCAGCTTGCTCTCGGGGGCCACGGACATGCGGCTCGCGTAGTCGGCGACCGCCGGCGATGCGGGAAGCGCACCGCCGTACACCCGCACGGCGAGCCCGGCGTGGTCGAGTTCGCGCAGGTCGCGCCTGATGCTGTCCTCCGAGAGGCCCAGTTCGGCGGCGATCTCCTTCGCGACGATGCGGCCGTCCCGGCGGAGCCGTTCGAGAAGCAGGTCCTTGCGCGCGGCGGCGAGCATTCCGATTCCTTCCTGTTCTTGCACGTTTCTTCGCTATTATGCCCGACATGAACGCACCGATGCTGATCCTGATCGCCGGACCCTACGCCTCGGGCACCGGCGGCGACCCCGAGCTCATGGCCCGGAACCTCGAGCGACTCGAACAGGCGGCCTGGCCCATCTTCCGGGCCGGCCACGTGCCGATGATCGGCGAGTGGGTGGCCCTGCCCGTGCTGTCGAGCGCCGGCGCGAGCGGTCCCACCGACCCGCTCGCGGCCGAGGTCATGTACCCGACCGCCGAGCGCCTGCTGCAGCACTGCGACGCCGTGCTGCGCCTCCCGGGCGAGTCCCGCGGCGCCGACCAGGACGTCGCGATCGCCCGCGAGCGCGGGATCCCCGTGTACCACTCACTCGACGAGGTCCCGGGCGCGACGCCGCGCGGGTGACGTGGCGGCGGCCGGGCCGTCGCCGTCGTCGTCGCCGTCGAGGAGCGCGCGCAGCTCGGCGACGTCGAGTCGCGCGCCGGCGGACGCGTCGGCGTCGGCGTCCGCGTCGAGCACGGATGCCGCGAGCTCGCCCTTCCTCTCCTTGAGCTCCATGACCTTCTGCTCGATCGTCCCCGCCGCGACGAGCCGGTAGACCATGACCTGCTTGTCCTGTCCGATGCGATGCGCCCGATCGACGGCCTGGTCCTCGCTCGCGGGGTTCCACCACGGGTCCATGAGGAACACGTAGTCGGCCTCGGTGAGGTTCAGCCCGAACCCTCCGGCCTTCAGGCTGATGCAGAAGACGGATGCCTCGCCCGCGCGGAAGCGCGCGACCTCCTCGTCGCGGCGGCGCGCGGGCGTCGACCCGTCGAGGTGCGCGTAGGGGACGCCCGCGGCATCCAGCCGTGCGGTCACCCGGTCGAGGAACGACGTGAACTGGCTGAACACGAGCGCGCGGTGACCCTCGGCGAGGACGTCGTCGAGCTGCTCGAAGAGCGCGTCGAGCTTCGCGGACGGGATGCCGGCGTGCCGCTCGGCGTCGACGAGGCTCGCGTCGAGTGCGAGGAGGCGCAGCAGCGTCAGCGAGCGGTAGACGATGAACCGCTGCCGGTCGAGGTCGTCGACGAGGCCGAGCAGCTTCTGCCGCTCGCGCTGCAGCACGACGTCGTAGAGCCGGCGGTGCTCGGGCGCGAGGTCGACCTCGAGCACCTGCTCCTGCTTGGGCGGCAGCTCCGGCGCGACGGCCTCCTTGGTGCGGCGCAGCACGAGCGGGCGGATGCGCCGGCGCAGCCGGTCGAGCCGCTCGGCGTTGCGGTCCTCCTCGATGGGCCGGCGGTAGCGCTCGTCGAACGCGCGCCGCGACGGGAAGAGGCCGGGCGCGACGATCCGGAGGATCGACCAGAGCTCGCCGAGGTGGTTCTCGAGCGGCGTGCCGGTCACCGCGACGCGGAACGGGGCGCGTATGCCGCGGGCGGCCTCGTGCACGCGCGTCGCGGCGTTCTTGACGAACTGCGCCTCGTCGAGGATCAGCCCGGCCCACTCGAGCTCGCCGAACTCCTCGGCCTCGAGCCGGAGCACGGCGTAGGTCGTCACGACGAGGTCGGCCTCCGCGGCGACGTCCGCGAGCGACCGGCGCCGCTTCGCGGTCGTGGCGGTGACGGATGCCACGCGCAGGCCGGGCGTGAACCGCGCCGCCTCTCGCACCCAGTTCGAGGCGACCGAGGTCGGGGCGACTACGAGGAACGGGCCTCCCGGTGGTCGAGTGGCCGGGCCCGCAGGGTCGGCCCCTCCCGGTGGTCGAGTAGCCGGGCCCGCAGGGTCGGCCCCTCCCGGTGGTCGAGTAGCCGGGCCCGCAGGGTCCGGCGTATCGAGACCCTGCGCGTGGGGTGGTCTCGATACGCGGCCGGCTTCGCCGGCTGCTACTCGACCACCGGCAAGAGGTGCGGCTTCGCCGGCTGCTACTCGACCACCGGCAAGAGGTCCGCCTTCGCCGGCTGCTACTCGACCACCGGGGGCCACCACGTGCTCGATCAGGGCGAGGCACTGCACGGTCTTGCCGAGTCCCATGTCGTCGGCGAGCACGCCGCCGAGGCGGTTCGCCTGGAGGAACGCGAGCCACCGGAACCCGTCGAGCTGGTAGGGCCGCAGCGGCAGCGCGAGGCCCGCCGGAGGCGGGAGGTCGGGCACGTCGCCGTGCTCGAGGCCCGCGACCGTCGCGCGCCACGCGAGCGCGGGCTCCGCGACATCCGCCAGGTCTTCGAAGTCGGACCAGAGGCTCATGCGACTGGGTGGGATGCGCACGCCCGTCTCCCACTCGTCGAGCGTGCCCGCCTCCTCCAGGAGGTCGCGCAGCTCGTCGAACACCGGGAGGTCGAGCGACAGGACCGACTTGTCGACGAGGAGGAGGCGCTTGCGGCCCGTCGCGAGCGCGCGGAAGAGCGGCATGAACGGGACCTTCCGCCCGCCGACCGTCACGACGACCCCGAGGTCGAACCAGTCGCGCTTGCGGCTCTCGACGAGCGAGACCGCGAGCTCGGGCCGCTCGGTCGCCTCGCGGTAGTCGGGGCGCTCGCCGCGCACGTCGATGCGGAACGGGCTCGGGCCGCGCGCTGCGAGCGCCTCGAGTCGCGGCATCCGCTCGACGGAGAACTCGGCCGCGTCGACGCCGCGGAGGAGGACGGCCTCGAACGGCACCCAGCCGAGGTCGTCGGCGACGCGCGCGACGAGGTCGTCGTCGAACTCGGGGTCGGGCTCGGCCGACGGGTCGACGGCGCTCGTGCGGCCGTCCGCGCGTTCCCACCGCCAGGCGAGTCGCAGCACGTCGTCGGGCTCGTACCGGGCGTCGAGCACGAGGGTCGCGGGTGGGGCCGGCGGCAGCTCGAAGGTCGCGTCGCGGCTCGTGATCGCGAGCGTGCGGGCGAGCGGATGCACGTGCGCGGCGAGGAACTCGGGCACCTCGGCGGCGGGGACGCGGATCGAGTCCGGCGCGTCGAGGAGCGCGAGCTCGGCCGCGCCGAGCCCCGTCGGCACGGGCGCGAGCTCGACGCGGCCGGCATCGAGGTCGAAGCGGTAGAGGCCGTGCGCCGCGATCGGGCGGATGCCGATGGCGCTGCGGTCGCCCGAGCCGGAGCTCGCACCCTCGCTCTCGCCGCCGAGCGGCCGCGGCTCGCCGTCGAGCGTCAGCGTCGGGGCGAGCACGAGGTCGCCGTCGGCACGGCTCGCGTCGAGGGCCAGCGTCGCCGCGCCGTGCAGCACGACCTCGGGCGTGACATCCGACCCGACGACCGCGATGCCGAGCCGACCCGCCTCGGCGAGCACCGCCCACAGGAGCGGGCTCTCGAACTCGTCGATCGTGATCCACTCGGAGCCGTAGACGTGCACCGACGGCGTCGTGCCCTTGAGCATCGCGAACTGCGCGAACCAGCGCGACTGCGCCGGGTCGACGCCCGCGGCGGACGCCTGGTAGGCGATGTTCTGCCAGGTGAGGCCGTTCCTGACCCAGGCGCCGCGGGCGCCCTGCGCGACCGGGCGGACGGCGAGCCGGTCGACGCCCGAGGCCCGCCGTGCGGGCTCGTCGCGCGGGCCGCGCCACTCGCCGCTCCGACGCTGCACGCGGCGGCGCAGCTCGAACTGGAGCCCGAGCGGGCGCAGGTCGCCCGTGCCGCGCGCGGGCGCGGCATCCGTCGTCGTCTCACCGGTCGCCGCAGCGCCGGCCGCGTCGAGGCCCGCGAGGGCGGCGCGCCAGTCGGACGTGCGGTCGGCGGGCATGTCGTCCATGCTCGCACGCGCCTCCGACCGTCGGGCCGCGCGTGCGCGCGATCAGGTCGCGGGCGCCAGCGGGCAGAAGACGACCGTGCGGGTCTCGTCGTCCGGGGTCCCGGGCGGACTCCAGTACTCCTCCCACATCGTCGACTCGTCGAGCTCGCGACCGTGGAGGGCCATCGCGGCGGCGATCGCGTCGTACGCCTCGGAGACCCGGTCGTACGGGCCGAGGTGCGTCGTCGTGGCGACCTCGACCGCGGGCAGCACCTCGGGCACGACGTCGCCGTCGGCCTCGATCGGCGCGTCGACGACGAATCCCGCGCTCACGGTGACCATGCCCGTCGCCGGGTCGATGTCCGCATAGCGCCCGACCGCCGGACCGTCGCCGAGGAGCCCTCGCGGTCCGAGCACGGCCGCGACGCGCTCGAACGCCGTCGCCATGAAGGCGGGGATCTCCGCGAACGTCGTGCGCGACCTCACCACCGCGAGGTCGCGTCGCGGAGCCTCCACGATTCGGACGTCGTCGGTCATGGTCCCGCCCCTCTCGCCGGTGCTCGGCCCCAGCCTCACCGCCGCGCGACGTCGCGCCTGGGGCTTCGGTCCCGCGGGCTCGCCGGGAGCGCGACTGGTCGCGGTCGGGGCCGGAGCGCGGGCGTCGGCTAGCGTGGCGGGATGCAGGTGACCCGGCTCCGCGTCTACCCGGTCAAGTCGTTCGCGGGGCGCGACGTCACCTCGGCGGTGGTGCGGCCCTGGGGGCTCGAGGGCGACCGTCGGTGGGGCGTGGTCGAACCGGATGGCACGCCCGTCACCGCGCGCGAGCGCAACGCGCTGCTCGGGCTCACGGCCGAACCGCTCGCCGACGGCGGACTCCTCCTCGCCGGACCGGGCGATGCCGAGCCGCTGCGCGTCGACCCGCCGTTCGGCGCGGCGCCGATCCCGGTCGGCCACTCGCGCCAGCGCGAGGCACTGCCCGCGGGCGACGAGGCCGATGCGTGGCTGAGCGAGCGCATGCGGATGCCGCTGCGGCTCGTCTGGCAGCCCGATCCGCTGCAGCGGCCCGTGAACCCGACGCACGGCGGGCTGACCGGCGAGGGGCTGAGCCTCGCCGACGCGGGTCCGCTGCTCCTCGCGAGCGAGTCCTCGCTCGCGCAGCTGAACGCGTGGACGCCCGATGACGTGCCGCCGCTCGACGTCGTCCGGTTCCGTCCGAACGTCGTCGTCGACGGCGACGAGCCGTTCGCCGAGGATTCGTGGCGGCGCGTGCGCATCGGCGGCGTGCGCTTCCGCTTCGGCGAGGTCTGCGACCGCTGCGTCATGACGACGATCGACCCCGACACGCTGGCGCGCGGCAAGGAGCCGATCCGCACGCTCGCGACGCACCGCAAGTGGGACGGCGCGACGTGGTTCGGCGTCCGGCTGATCCCCGAGCTCGACGGCGACGCCGGCGCGCGCATCGCGGTCGGCGACGAGGTCACGGCGGACTGACCGCCGCATCGAGCAGGAATCGAGAAGCGGTCCTCGACGCCGCCGCGTAGCGTGACGACCGGAGCCGAAACCGGCCCGACATCGTGGAGGAGGACATCATGGCCGAGAAGACCGACGGACTGTCGGAGTTCGAGCGCGAGGCCGTCAAGGACCGCGCGAAGGAGCTGCGCGCCGAGGCCAAGGCGGGGAAGAACCGCGCCGCGGGCGAGAAGGTGATCCGCGAGGCGATCGACGCGATGGAGGGCGGCGACCGGGAGGTCGGCGAGGGCTTCTACCGGGTCGTCTCGAGCGTGGCGCCGCAGCTCGTGCCGAAGACGTACTACGGCATGCCCGCGTACGCGAACGGCGAGGGCAAGGTCGTCGTGTTCATGCAGCCGTCCGGCAAGTTCAAGGCGCGGTACTCGACCATCGGGTTCGAGGACCGCGCGAACCTCGACGACGGGGACATGTGGCCGACCTCGTTCGCAGTCCTCGCCTGGACCCCCGCGGTCGAGTCGCGGCTCGCCGAGCTCGTCGCCGCAGCGGTCGGCTGACCCCGGAAATGGCGAATCCTCACCATGCTCGGCACCCGCGGTGGTGGGACCGTGGTCGCATGACGACCCGATGAGGGAGGAAGCGATCATGAACAGCGAGAACACCGACATCGTCCGCCGGTTCTACGAGGCATGGAGCCGGCAGGACGTCGAGACGGCGGCGGGCCTCGTGACGGAGGACTTCGTCGACAACTCGTCGTCCAGCCGCGGCCGCGACGGCGTGCGCGAGGAGGGCGCGTTCTGGTTCACCGCGTTCCCCGATGCCGAGGTCTCGATCGAGGAGCTCCTCGCCGATGGGGACAAGGTGACCGTCCGCGTCCACGCGACCGCGACGCACCTCGGCGAGTTCCTCGGCATCCCCGCCACGGGGCGGCGGGTCGACATGGACGAGATCGACATCTTCCGCGTGGAGGGCGGGCTGCTCGCCGAGTCCTGGGCGGTGCCCGACATCTTCGGCCTGATGAACCAGCTCGGCGCGTTCGAGCCCGCGAGCGAGGAACCCGTGGGCTCGGCCTGAGCGGCGGTTCCGCTCGCCGGCTCGGCCGGCTCGGCCGGCTCGGCCGGATCAGCCGGATCGGAGCAGGTGCGCGTGCATCGCGGCTTCGGTCCGGCTCCGCACGCCGAGCTTAGCGAGGAGGTTGCTCACGTGGTGCCCGGCCGTGGCGGTGCTGATGAACAGGCGCTCCGCGATCTCGGCGTTGCTCAGTCCCTCGGCGACGAGCGCGAGCACCTCGTGCTCGCGCTTGGTGAGCGTGCCGACGCGCTTCGGGCCGACACGTCCCCGCCCGCCGAGCGACCGGGCGAACGCGTCCGCGGCATCGGCCTCGGCGACGAGGCCCGCGCGGTCGAGCACCGCGGCCGCCGACCTTGCTTCGGCGACCGCCGATTCCGGATCGCCCTCGACGGCGAGCGCCCGCGCGAGCATCGTGCGGGCCCGTGCGGCCTCCAACGGCGTGCCGATCCGGTCGTAGCGCTCGACCGCGGACCGGAGTCCGTCGACGGCCGCCGACGAGTCGCCCCGGGCGAGCGCGACACGTCCGGCTCCGACCTCGGCGAGAGCGCGGTGCGCCTCCTCACCGGACTCCTCCGCCAATCGCCGGAGGAGGGCCGCCGACGCCTCCGCGCCCGAGAGGTCGCCCCGCTCGACCTGGACGAGAACGAGCATGGCGAGGATCAGGATAGCGGCGATCGAGTCTCGCCCGAGCTTCGCGAGCCGGCGATGCAGCACGGATGACGCGACGCCGGATTCGCCGCGAGAGAGGTGGATCGCGACCATCGCCCGAACCGATTCCGGCCGTGCCTCGATCCCCGTGACGAGCCGCTCCGCCTCCTCGATCCGCCCCTGGGCGACGCGCAGCTCGGCGAGGCGGGCCCGCGGGTCGACGCAGCGCGCGGCGTGGCCGCCCGCTTCGAGCCGTTCGATGGTCCAGATCAGCCAGTGCTCGGCGCCGCTCGTGTCGCCGCGTGCGGCCAGGACGCCCGCGCAACAGGAGCCGCAGAATCCCAGGAGGGCCGGGTGCGGCCGCAGCCGCAGGAACCGCTCGGCGACGCCGCCCCACTGCTCGAGTCGACGCCCGTCGAGCGTCTCCTCGCACGCCGCGACCATGTCGCAGCAGGTCTCGGCGAAGACCTCCGGCTCCTCGGCCTCCCCGGCGGATGCCGCGGCCATCGCCTCGTCGAGTCGCTCGATGCCCGCCGCAGAACGGCCGGAGCGTACGAGCCCGAGCCCGGACCTCGCGAGGGCGCGGATCTCGAGCGCCGCGTCGCCTCGCTCGCGGGCTGCGGCGAGGGCCGCGTCGGCGAGGTCCGCGATGCGGACGGGGTCGGTCTCGAGCGCGCTGCGCGCCAGGGCGAGCCGGTCCTGAGCGGCGGCGTCGGAGCCTGCCGCCAGTCGCTCGGCGCGGCCGAGCCATCCGCGGCTGATCGCCTCGCGACCCGGTGTCGCGGCGAGCTCGATCGCCAGCCAGGTCGCGATCCGCACGGCATCATCATCCCTGCCGGCTCTCCGGTACGCCGCGTAGGCGCGCGTACGGGTCTCGACCGCGGCCGCGGTCTCGCCGAGCCACCACAGGGCCCGGCCGAGTCCGTCGAGCGCGTCGGCGCCGGGCCGCGACGCGAGCACGTCGGCGTACGCGTCCCGCGCGTCCTCCCAGCGCGCCTCCCGGACAGCCATCGCGGCATCGTCGGCGCGGCGATCGACCTCGTCGCGGTCCACGGCCCCGGCCTCCTCACCTCGGACCGGCCGCATCCGGGTCGCCCGGGCCAGACCTGGTCCGCGTTCGGTCGCCGGCCACGGATGCCGCTGAGCGCGACGCTACGACGTCGCCGACGGCGCGGCAAGTCCTCTGTCGCGGGCACCTGCCGTGTGCGGCCGAGGCGCCTGCCCGGGCGACGCCCTCGTATTCGTCATGTGCACGCTGCTGCACACGACGGAATCGCGCGCCGCGCCCGCCCCGGCGATTCAGCGCTCGACGATCGAGCCCGCGTGCGCGGCGACCCACTCGACGAGCGGGAGCATGCGGTCCATGAGGTCGCGGCCGAGGTCGGTGAGCGCGTACTCGACCCGGGGCGGAACCTCGGGGTACGACGTGCGGGCGACGAGCCCGTCGGCCTCGAGCGTGCGCAGTGTGGAGGCGAGCATCTTCTCGCTGATGCCCTCGACCTCGCGACGCAGCTCGCCCCAGCGGAGGGTGCCGTCGGTGAGGGCGAGCAGCACGAGCACGCCCCACTTGCTCATGATGTGGTCGAGCACGACGCGGGTCGGGCACCCCTCGAGGAAGACTTCGCCGGAGGTCTCCCGGATCTGCGCAAGACTTACCGTCATGTGCGTACCTTACGTGAAAGTGGGTACCGCCGGAAGGGAAGGTGTGCGGCGTCCGCTCGGTTGGCCCCGGTGAACCGACACCGTCGGAACCGATCGATTGGAGTTCCCCATGACCATCCTCGTCACCGCCGCCTCCGGCCACCTCGGCCGCCTCGTCGTCGAGGCGCTGCTCGAGCGCGGGGCCGCCCCCGCCGACGTGGTCGCCGCCGCGCGCGACACGGGCGCGATCGCGGACCTCGCGGCACGCGGCATCCGCACCGTCGAACTCGACTACGCGCGCCCCGAGACCATCGCGCCGGCGCTCGAGGGCGTCGACGTGATGCTGCTGATCTCGGGCACGGCCTTCGGCGAGCGCGTCGGCCAGCACCGCAACGTGATCGAGGCCGCCAAGGCGGCCGGCGTCGGCAAGCTCGCCTACACGAGCGGGCCGAAAGCGGCGACGAGCGAGCTGGTCCTCATGCCCGAGCACCGCGGCACCGAGCAGGTCATCGCCGAGGTCGGAGTCCCGGCCGTGATCCTCCGCAACAACTGGTACACCGAGAACTACGCGCAGGATGTCGCGCTCGCGGCCTCGACGGGCGTGATCACCGCCGCGACCGGCACGGGCCGGGTCGCGTCCGCACCCCGTCGCGACTACGCCGAGGCGGCAGCGGTCGTGCTCCTCGAGGACGGCCACGTCGGCGAGGTGTACGAGCTCGGCGGCGACGAGCCGTGGACGTTCGCGGAGCTCGCGGCCGCCACATCCGAAGTGCTCGGCCGCGACGTCGTGTTCGTCGACCAGGCCCCCGCCGAACGCGTCGCGTCGCTCGTCGCCGCCGGCCTCGACGAGGGCACGGCGGGCTTCGTCGCCGCCATCGACGAGGGCATCGCGCGGGGCGACCTCGCCGAGTCGGACGGCACGCTCGCGCGACTCATCGGGCGGCCCGCCACGCCCCTCGTCGAGGCGCTCCGCGACGTCGTCGAGGCGCAGCGCGCGGCCGCCTGACGGGCCCATTCGGCGAGCGGGCAGGGGGCGGAGGCCGCGACACGAGCGGTCGCGCCCGGCCGTGCCGCGGCATCCGTCACCGCCCGTCGTACGCTCGGCTGAGCACCGGCATCGCGCCCGGTCGAGCCGAGGAGCCGCCATGTCCCAGCCGCCGCCAGCGCAGCCGTCGCCGGAGCAGGAACCGGTCTACCCGCCCCCGCCCTCGGACGCGCTCAACCGCATCGAGCACATGCGCGAGTCGGTGTTCATGGACGGCCCGAAGCGGCGTCGGAAGATCCAGCGCTTCTGGATCCTGCTCTCGCTCTCGTCGGTGATCGCGGCGGCCGGCGTCGTGGGCGACTCGACGGCCACCGTCATCGGCGCGATGATCGTCGCCCCGATGATGCTGCCGATCCAGGGCACCATGCTCGCGACCGTGCTCGGCGACCGGCGGAACCTCACGCTGTCGCTGCTCATGATGATCGGCGGCGCGGCCGCGGCGATCGCGATCGGCTACGGCGTGGGCCTCCTCGCCGCGACCCCGATCACCGAGCTGACGAACTCCCAGGTCGCCGCCCGGGCGACGCCGGGGCTCATCGACCTGCTCGCGGCGCTCGCCACCGGTGCGGTCGGCTCGATCGCGCTCGTGCGCAAGGACATCTCCGACACGCTGCCGGGCGTCGCGATCGCGATCTCGCTCGTGCCGCCGCTCGTCGTCGTCGGCATCGCCGCCGAATCGGGCGACTTCGGCAGCTCGATCGGCTCGCTCCTGCTGTTCATCGCGAACGTGGCGGCGATCCTCGGCACCGGGGTCGTGATCATGGCGATCTACCGGGTCCAGCGGTGGGGGCGCATCGGGCACCAGACGCCGCCGCCCGGCGTGAAGGCCGTGAACCGCAAGCGGTCGAACATCGCGATCGCCGGCATGCTCGTGCTCGTCGCGCTCCCCCTGAGCCTGTCGACCTGGGTCACGACCACGCTGAACACCCAGCAGTCGACGATCACGCAGGCCGCGGAGGCGTGGGCGCTGACGAGCGACCTCGACGTGATCTCGGTCGACTACGTCTCGGCGCTGTCGTACCTCGTGCGCATCACGGGCGGCGACCAGGCGCCGGACGTCGCCGACCTCACCGACCGCCTGACCTCAGCCGGAATCGACCCCACCACCGTCGAGGTCGAGTGGATCCCGTCGGTGCGGGTGAACGCCGGGGGCTGACCCGGCATCAGTGCGCGCTGCGCGGCTCGCCGTGGTGCAGTCGGGCACGCAGGCCGGCGCGGGCCGCAGCGCGCCGCGCCGTGCGCGAAGCCCGCTCGGCGCGGGCGAGATCGCGCCGCTCGGCCGCGCTGCTGCGGCCCTCCGTGGCGAACTCGGCGTGGCGCTGGTCGTGCGCGGTCATCTGCTGAGCGAGGAAGCCGTGTGCGAGGTCCATGATCCCGATCCCTTCGTGGTCTGCGGTGGCTGACCACCTGACATGGAGACTCCTCGCTGAGGTGGGGCGGATGTATCGGGAGGGTGTCCTATCTTCGGGCGCCGCCGCGCCTCAGGCGGGCCTGAGGTACCTCAGGCCCGCCTGCTCACCCGCCTCCTCCACCGCCTCAGCTCACCTCGACGCACCTCCCCACTCCCCGCGAGTTCGCAGGACCAGGCGCGCCATCCCTGCCCTTGGAGCACCGTCCGCGCGGCTCATCCTGCGAACTCGTCCCGACACCGCCCAGCGCCCTCCGCGTGCCCGATCTCGCGACCGCGAGTTCACAGGACCAGGCGCGGCATCCCTCCTCTGGAGCACCCATCGCGCGGCTGATCCTGCGAACGCACTCGGCGAAGCGCTCCGGCACGTGCACGCCGCCAATTATCTGACTAGAGTCAGAGATATGGACGACATCGCCAGGGTGCGGCGGTTCAACCGCACGGTCACCGAGCGGATCGGCGCGCTCGACGACGGCTACCTCTCACGCGGGCGGCCGCTCGGCCAATCCCGGCTCCTGTGGGAGATCGGGGCGTCGAGCGGCGCAGGGGCCGAACTCCGCGCGCTGCGCGAGCGGCTCGAACTCGACTCGGGGTACCTCAGCCGCCAGCTGCGCGCGCTCGAGGCCGACGGGCTCGTGAACGTCGCGCCCGCACCCGACGACTCGCGCGTGCGCGTCGCGCAACTCACGCCCGCGGGCGTCGCCGAGCGCGCCGAGCTCGACCGGTCGTCCGACGCACTCGTCGGCGGCATCCTCGGCCCGCTCAGCGACCGGCAGCGCGAGCGCCTGCTCGCCGCGATGGACGACGTCGAGCGACTCATGACCGCCTCGGCGGTGGAGGTCCGCGTGGTCGATCCCGCCGACGCCGCGGCCCGGCGGAGCGTCACGGCCTACTTCACTGAGCTCGCCTCCCGGTTCGACCTCGGCTTCGATCCGACCCGCACCCGGCAGACGCCCGACGACGAGTTCCGCGAGCCGAACGGCACGTTCCTCGTCGCGTTCCTGCACGGCGAGCCGGTCGGCTGCGTCGGCCTCAAGCTGCACGGCGACGAGCCCGCGGAGATCAAGCGGATGTGGGTCGCGGCGAGCACGCGCGGGCTCGGCCTCGGCTCGCGGCTGCTTCGCGAGATCGAGGCGGCCGCGCTGCGGCTCGGCGCGACCGTCGTGCGACTCGACACGAACCGCACGCTCACCGAGGCGATCGCGATGTACCGCACGCACGGGTACGACGAGATCCCCGACTTCAACGGCGAGCCGTACGCCGACTTCTGGTTCGAGAAGTGGCTCGCGTAGCCGCGGCGGCCCGCCCCGTCCTGATGCATGAGGATCCGGGCGAGACGCCCGGTGGAGCAGCCATCTGCCGGATTCTCATGCGGCACGCTCGCGCGGCTCGCGTAGCCGCGGCGGCCCGATCGCGAGAGGATCGCGGCATGGGCGCGGATGGCGTGCAGCACCTGGCCGAGACGATCGAGCGGATGCCGCTGGTCGACCACCATGTGCACGGCATGCTGCCCGACCCCTCCGAGGCCGACCTGCTCGCCGCGCTCACGCAGGCCGAGCACCCCGCATCGCCGACCGACGTGTTCGACAGCGGGCAGGGCTTCGCGCTGCGGCGCCACTGCGCGCCGCTCCTCGGACTGGAGACGTTCGCGAGCCCCGCCGACTACCTCGCCGCGCGCCGCGCGCTCGGCTCCGACGACGTCGCCCGGCGACTCCTCCAAGCCTCCGGCATCGCCGCATACCTCGTCGACGACGGCCATCGGCCCGACCGCCTGATGCCGGACGAGCGGATGGCGCAGCTCGCCGCCGCGCCGACCCACCGCGTCGCCCGGCTCGAGACCATCGCCGAGACCGTGCTCGCGCAGAGCGCCTCGGGCGACGAGTTCGTCGAGCGGTTGGGCCCGGCACTCGAGGCGGCGGCAACCGAGGCGGTCGCATTCAAGACCGTCGCCGCGCACCGGTGCGGGCTCGAGCTCGATCCGGCGCGGCCGACGAACGTGGACGTGCGCTCGGCCGCGGACGCCTGGTTCGCCGATCACCGGGCCCACGCGGCATCCGCCCCCACGACGCCGCACGCCGGCCACGCGGCATCCGCTCGCCCCCGCCTCACCGACCCGACGATCACCCGCCACCTCATCTGGTGGGCGCTCGAGCGCGGCGCGGTCCTGCAGGTGCACGCCGGGTTCGGCGACGCCGACCTGGTGCTCGAGCGGGCGAACCCCGCGCGCATGCAGGCGCTCGTCGCGGCGACGGCCGGCACGGGCGGGCGCATCGCGTTCCTGCACTGCTACCCGTACGTGCGCGAGGCGGGCTGGCTCGCGCACGTGTTCCCGCACGTGTTCCTCGACGTCGGCCTCGCGGTCGAGTTCCTCGGGGCGAACGCCGACGCGGTCGTGCGCGATGCGCTCGACCTCGCCCCGTTCTCGCGCGTGATCTTCTCGACCGACGCGTGGGGTGTGCCCGAGCGCGTGCTGCTCGGTGCACGGCTGTGGCGGGATGCCGCGGCGCGCGTGCTCGGCGGGTACGTCACGGGGCACGGATGGCCCGTCGCTGAGGCCGTCCGCGTCGCGGAGGGCATCGCGTGGCGGAACGCCGAGGGGCTCTACGGGCGCCGGTTCGTCACGCGGTGATCGCCGGCCGGTCGCTACGGGCCTCCCCCGCCGCCGTCGAAACCGCCGCCGCCGTCGAAGCCGCCCTCGAAGCCGCCCAGGCCGCCGCCGCCACCGTCGAACCCGTCGCCGGCGGCGCCGCCGTAGATCGCGCCCCTCCCCCAACCCGTCTCGCTGAAGTACCCGTCGTTGCGGTTCAGGCCGCGCTGCTCGAGGAGCGGAACCCCGAATCGCCCGTCGTCGCGTCCGCCGACCGCGATCGGCTGGGCGAGTGCGACCGAGGCCGTCCGGATGCACGAGGCGAGCCGCTCGGGCGTGACCGGCTCCGACGAGGCGAACCAGGTGGACTCGGCATCGCGCTGCGTGAGCGTCGTCGCCGCGCGGGCGACGACCTCGTCCTGGCCGAAGAGCACGGCCCACGGGAGCGTCGACCGGGCGACGGACGGGTCGCGGAGGTCGGCGCTCGCGATCCGTTCGCGGAGGCGGTTCGCCCGCTCCCGCAGTTCGAGCCCGGTCGCGTTGAGGGGGATCCACCGCGGCAGCACGGCGCGGACGCCGAGCGCGACCGCCCCGATCGCGAGCGCGGTCCAGCCGATCGAGTCATCCGTCCCGCGCCCGACGAACTGCGCGACGAAGCCGAGCACGACCCCGATGACCCCGGCGACGGACGCGGTGCGGAACCGGCCCACGGGCCGCGGCTCGCGGTAGCGCGCGGCCGCGTCGAGGAACCGTCGCCGGGTGGCCCAGTTCAGCTCGCCGTTCCGCGCCACGACGCGGTCGACCGGCACGGTGGCCCCGTGCGCGATCACGGCGGCGGTGCCCGTGGCCCCCGGCCCGAAGACGGCGAGGATGAGGTCGCCCGACACGTCGCGCGGAGCCGCCGCGCGCGTCGAGGGCAGGTCCGACGAGTAGACGAGGCGGATGCCGCGTGCCGACTCCGGCGCGTCGCCGTCCGCATTCGGCGGCCGGCGATCCTCGATCATGATCGCGCCGTCGAGTGCGAGCTCCACCACGGCTGCCGGCAGCCACCGCGTGGCTGCGGAACCGGACACGAAGGCGACGGGGAGCAACCCGACGATCTCCGGATCGACGAGCGACGGGTCCGCCGCGTCGCGCGGCCTCTGCAGCCACGCGACGACGAGCGATCCGACGGCCGCGGCCGCGACGAGCGACGCGAGCAGCGCCACGATCGGCAGCACCGCGAGACCCAGCCCGCTCCCACCCGATGCAGCGAGCTCCATCCGACCCTCCCGCCTCGGCGCGGTGCTCCGTGCCGATGATCCGCACCGTACTCCCTGCGGGCGGCCGGGCACCATGCTCGACACGCACCCGATCGGTCGTCGCGGGAGCATCCGCCCGTCGGGCCCGCTCGGGCGGACGCTCATGCGGGCGGCGGCCGGCTCCGGATCCGCTCCCCGAGCGCCGGGACGCCGGCGTCGACGCCCACCCACGTGCCGCCTCGCTCGACCTCGTAACCGCGGAAGGCGAGCGGGAGGCCGCGCGCCGACATCAGGTCCGTGGAGTCCATGAGCTGGATGTGCAGGTGCGGCGAGGTCGAGTTGCCCGTGTGCCCGACGCGGCCGAGGAGGTCCCCCGCCCGCACGCGGTCGCCGGCGGCGACGGCGACACTCCCCGGGACGAGGTGCGCCACACCGCAGAACACGTCGCGACCGCCCGGGCCCCGCTCGTGCTGGGCCCGGAGGATCACGTGGTTGCCCATGATCTCCGGGATCCGCTCCGGCGCGAACGTCGCCGCGGTGCGCGCGGCGCGCGCCGCCTCGCGAAGGGGATGCACCCGGTCGCGCTCCGCCATCCCGTCGGACGCGGCGACCACCTCGCCGTCGAACGGCGCATGGATCGGTGCACCCCAGGCGTGGAACTCGCTCGTCACCGCACCGGCCGCCGCCACCCGCCAGGGGCTGCCGGGGTGCTCATGCCGACCGGGACGTGCGTCGACCCTGACGAAGTCGTACGCGTAGCGCTGCCCGAGCAGGTCGGTGCCGTGGCTCGGGACGCGCGCGGCGGGCGTGGTGACCGCCAGCCACCCCTCGCCGCGGAGGGGGAAGTCGATCACCACGGCGTCGCCGGGAACGATCGTCATCACCCGCGAGGCTACCCGCCCCGGCATCCGGACGGACCGGGCCGGAGGTCCTTCCGCGACATCCGCCCCACCCATAGGCTGAGCCCGACCATCGGGGATCAGGGGGATCGCATGGCCGAGCACGTCAACGTCGACAACTTCGCGCGCGCCGAGACCAATCGGATGCTGGCGGCGCTCGCCGGGCAGGCGGGCGGGACCGGGAGGTGGGTGCACAACCGCGTTCCGACGCCCGTCGAGAACCAGCCGGTGATCCGCCAGAACCGCGACACGCTCTACAGCATGGCAGTGGTCGACGTGTCCGGCGGAGCGAGCATCACGATCCCCGACGCGGGCGACCGCTACCTGTCGGTCATGGTCGTCAACCAGGACCACTACATCCCGCTCGTGCTGCACGAGCCCGGCGAGCACCGCCTGCACGCCGACGAGCTCGGCACGCAGTGGGTCGTCGTCGTACCGCGGATCCTCGTGAACCCCGACGACGAGGCCGATGTCGCGGCGGTCAACGCGCTCCAGGACGCGTTCGCGCTCGATGCGCCGGAGGGCGGTGCGTTCCCGATGCCCGAGTACGACGATGCGTCGTTCACCGACACGCGGAACGCGCTGCTCACCCTGGCCCGCGGCGTCTCGGGCTTCGCCGACGCGTTCGGCCGAGCCGGCGAGGTCGACCCCGTGCATCACCTGCTCGGCACGGCCGCCGGGTGGGGCGGCCTGCCGGCATCCGAGGCGTTCTACGTCAACGTCGAGCCGAAGCTGCCGGTGGGCGCCTACGCCCTGACGGTCCGCGACGTGCCGGTCGACGCCTTCTGGTCGATTACGGTCTACGACCCCGCCGGCTACATGGAGGCCACCGACGGCCTCGTGAGCGTCAACAGCGTGACCGCGACGCCGAACGACGACGGGAGCGTCACCGTGAACTTCGGCGGCCCCGACGACGGACGCCCGAACCGCATCGGCCTCATGGACGGCTGGAACTACATCGTGCGGCTCTACCGGCCGCGACCCGAGGTGGCCGACGGGACGTGGACCTTCCCCGAGGTCGCCCCGGCCTGAGCCGCGGCGCGCTCAGTCGCGGGCGTGGACGGTCGTGCATGAGAATCCGCCCGGTGGGGCCGCACAGCGGCCCCATGTCCGGATTCTCATGCGCAATGGCTCGGGGCGGGAACGAGGGCTCAGCGGCCGGCGACGAAGCCGGCGACCTTCGCGATCGGCGACGTCGTGGCGCGCCCGCGGAGCTCGGCGCGGTCTGCCGCGTGATACGCCGTGTAGATCGCCTGGACGGCCAGCCACCGCAGCGGCTCGACCTCCCAGCGTTTCGCGCGGTGGTTCACCCACGGCAGCCGCGTGAGCCCGGAGTCGCGACCGAGCACGAGGTCGCGGAGCGTGCGCCCCGCGAGGTTCGTCGCGGTGACGCCCGTGCCGACGTAGCCGCCGGCCCAGCCGAGTCCGGTCGCCCGGTCGTGGCCGACGGTCGCGGCCCAGTCGCGCGGCACGCCGAGCACGCCCGCCCACGCGTGCTCGATCGCGGCATCGGTCGTCGCCGGGAAGTACCGGTGCAGCAGCGCCGTGAGGCTCTCGATCGTGCGCGGCTGGGTCGCGCCGTCGACGTCGACGCGCGAGCCGTAGCGGTACGGCACGCCGCGCCCGCCGAACGCGATGCGGTCGTCGACGGTGCGCTGGGCGTAGACGTAGACGTGCGCGAAGTCGCCGAGCGTCTCGCGGCCGTTCCAGCCGATCTCCTCCCAGACGGATGCCGCGAGCGGCTCGGTCACGATCATCGACGAGTTCATCGGAAGCCACGTGCGGTGCTCGCCGCGCAGGTTCGGCGTGAAGCCCTCGGTCGCCCGCAGCACGTGCGCCGCGCGCACCGTGCCATGCTCCGTGCGCGCCTCGCCGGGCGCGATCTCGGTGACGCGCGTGCCCTCGTAGATGGTCACGCCGAGCCGCTCGACCGCAGCCGCGAGCCCGAGCGCGAGCTTCGCGGGGTGCACTCGGGCGCAGTGCGGATGCCACAGCCCGCCGAGCACGCCGGCCACGTTCACGCGGGCGGCGCTCTCGCGCGCGTCGAGCTCCTCGACGTCGGTCGCGGGCCACTCGCGCTCGGCTGCCGCGGCGGCGCGCAGGCGCGCGAGCTGGGCGGGCGCGGTCGCGATCTCGAGCTCGCCGCCCTTGTGGATGCCGGCGTCGATGCCCTCGGCTCCTGCGACCCGGATGACCTCGTCGACGGTCTCGTTGAGCGCGCGCTGCTGCTCGATCGCGGCGTCGCGCCCGTGCGCCTTCACGTACTGCTCGCGGCCGCCGGTGACCGAGTTGGTGAGCCATCCGCCGTTGCGACCCGACGCGCCGAACCCGGCGAAGCGCTGCTCGAGCACCGCGATGCGCAGGTCGGGCTGGTCGCGCTTGAGGTAGTACGCGGTCCAGAGCCCGGTGTAGCCGCCGCCGACGATCGCGACGTCGACGTCGAGGTCGCCCGGGAGCGCCGGCCGCTCGGCGGGCACGCCGACCTGCTGCATCCAGAACGAGACGCCGCCGTTCGCGACTCCTCGGCCGGCGACTCCGCCGTGCACGACCTCGCTGTTCGCGGCCACGCGCCCTCCATCTTTTTTCAAACAGTGTTTGACAACGCCTGCAGCGACGTTAGTGTGGTCCCCGTTGCGATGTCAATGAGCGGATGCCGCGGCATCGGGTCGCCCGCGATGGCGCACCCGCGGCATCCGCCCCGGCCGAAGGGAGCCGCCGTTGCCGGCCGAAGTCGACACCGCCGAACGCCTTGCAGAGATCGCGCACGCCACGGTCGCCGTCGCCCAGGAGCGCGGCACGCACGCCGTCACCCTGCGCGCGGTCGCCGAGCGGCTCGGACGCTCGACCGCGTTCATCACGCACTTCGTGCCGAGCCGCGCCGAGCTCATGGCGAACGCGCTCGAACTCGCCCGCTCCCGCTGGGACGACGAGCGTCGCGACGAGCTCGGCGACCTCCTCGGCGTCGAGCGCCTCGCCGCGCTCACGCGGTGGATGTGCACGTCCTCCCCCGAGGAGTCCGTGTTCCGCAGCCTCTGGATCGAGGTCATCGCCGACGTGCGCGCCGGCCACGACCGCGCATACCACCTGCTCCGAACGGTGACGGATGCCACGTACGCGTCGTTCCTCGACGGCGCCCGCGCCGCAGACCGCGAGGAGGCGGCCCGCATCGCCGACATCCTCTACCTCTACTGCCGCGGGTACGAGGTCAAGTCCGTCGAGGACCCGGAGGGCTGGCCCGACGAGCGCGTGCAGCGCTCGCTCGAGCTGCTGCTGCGCGTGCTCGTCTTCGATCGAGCGGACGCCGCGGCATCCGTCGCCGACTGAATCTCGCGGGGCTCTGGCCATGGTGCGCACGAGCGGATGGATCGTCAACCCCCGTGCAGCGTCGGGAGTCGCCGCGTAGCCTTCCCGGACGATCGCGACCGGCGATCGTGGAAGGGACGAAGACATGACCGTGGCACGCGACATCATGAGCACCGACCCGACCTGCGTGAACGAGGACCAGAACCTCATCGAAGCGGCGCGGATCATGCGCGACCTCGACATCGGGTCGATGCCGATCTGCGGCAACGACTCGAGGCTGAAGGGCATGCTCACCGACCGAGACATCGTCGTGAAGTGCCTCGCCGAGGGCGCGGATCCCGGCAGCACGACCGCGGGAAGCCTCGCCGAGGGCACGCCCGTGACCATCGGCGCCGACGACGACATCCGCGAGGCGCTGCAGATGATGCAGCACCACCAGATCCGTCGGCTGCCGGTCATCGACGGCCATGACCTGGTCGGCGTCATCGCCCAGGCGGACATCGCCCGCACGCTGCCCGACATCGCGACGGGCCGCACGGTCGAGGAGATCTCGGTCCCGTGAACACGCCCGGACCCGAACCAAGGAGGAGCGACATGAGCGATTCGACCGCACCCGGCGGCGGCGCGCCGTCCGACGAGGAGAAGCCGGCCGTCCGCGACGAACCGATGCCCGATGAGGACACCCCGGGCGATCCCGAGAGCGACGCGCCGATGAGCGATTCGACCGAGGGCGGTCTCGAGGGCGGTGACCCCGGCGTCGAGGAGTGATCTCCGGGTCGCGCGGGCACGCCGCCCGCGCGACCCGTCGACGTCGCTCGGGCGGCAGGATGGTGCGGCGTTCGGCGGCGGGTGGGACCAGCCGTGCTCTGCTTGGCGCAAGCCCCGAAGGGAAGGCCGCCTGAAACCCGGTGCTCCCGCTCTTGTCTCACGGCTCGGCCGGACGCGGGCCACACGATACTCGCGAGCGGGCTCGCGCCGCGCGGGTCGAAGGTCCCGGGCCCGCGTCACTCCACGCCGAGCACGCGACGCGCGTGGCGGTACTTCTCGGCGAGGCGCTGCTGCTTGGCGAAGTCGAGGCGGCGCAGCCGCCACGGCGCGGTGTTGTCGTCGATGTCGGCGAGCTTGACGCGCAACGCGACCGGGTGCCGCCGGATGCGCGCGTAGTACTCGTCGGGCGTCACCTCGGGCCGCCGGGTCAGGAGCTCGACGACGCCGACGACCTCGAGCAGCACGCCCGCCTCGAACAGCTCGCGCGAGGTGAGCGGGGTGTCCTCGAGCACGTCGTGCAACCACGCGGCCGCCGCGGCGATCGGGTCGGTCACGGGATCGAACCGCTCGGCGATGCGCCCGGGGTGGTCGATGTAGGGCGTGCCGCTCTTGTCGAGCTGGCCGCGGTGCGCGGCGAACGCGATGCCCTTGGCGAGCGCGACCTGCGCGACGGCCTCGAGTGGCGAGAGCCGAGCGCGCGAGCGCGGCGCCGCGGGCTGCTGGGCGGATGGCCCGGGGGCGGGCGCGTGCTCGTGCAGCGGCCCCGGCTCCGGTTCCGGTTCCGGTTCCGGTTCCGCAGCCTCATCGGGCGACAGCGAGATCGCGGCGAGCTCGATGGCGTCCGCGACGTCCTCGATGGTGTCCGCGACGTCGGCGACGGATGCCTCGGTGGCGGCGCTCGACGACGGATCGCCGGCATCCCCGGGCGGAATCGGCTCGAACGTCGACCGGCGCGGGCCCGGCGCGTCGGGCTCGGACGACTCGTCCGCGGCCTCGGCCGGTTCGTCCGCCCAGCCCAGGCCCGGGTCGTCCCCGGGACCGCCGGCCGCGGCATCCGCCCTCGGCTCGGCCGACGCGGGAGCCCCGTCGGTCTCCGCCACTGGGGGGCGATGGGCGATCGGGACGATCGCCATCGGGCGGGTCGCCTCGAGGGAGGCCTTCCTCGCGGCGGCGACCTCGGCGATCGGGTCGCGGCCGTCGAGCGGTCGCACGAAGATCAGGGCGCCCTCGAGTTCGCGCAGCTCGTGCTCGCCGATCTCGAGCATCGAACGCGAGCCGCTCTTGCGCCGCTGCTCGAACGACAGCTCGTCGACCTCGATGAAGTGCGAGCCGTCGCGCGAGCTGAAGTAGCGGCGGCTCGCGCCGTCGGTGATCGCGACGATGACGGCCTCGTAGTCGCCGCTCGGCTGCAGCGAGCTCAGGAAGTACCGGCGCCGATCCGGGTCCTGGTGGTCGGCGGGATCGAACGCGATCGCCTCGCGTCGACGCGGGCGGCGCCCGGGGTGCGCGCTCGCGCGCATCGCCCATCGGTCGCGCTCGACCACGGCGCCCTCGTCGAGGGGGCGGGCGTCGCGCGCGCGACGGCCATCGGGGTTCGCAGGCGTCGCGAGCGCCGTGCCGTCCGCGTCGCCGCCGGGCTCGCCGAAGTCGGGCATGGGCTCGTCATCGGCGGGGGCTCTCAACGGGGTGCTCCGAGGGGATCGGGGGCGTCGTCTCGGCGGAACTGCTGGGCGTCGCGGGGTCGGCGTTCGGGGGCGGTCGGGGGCGCGGGCTCGCGCGTACGCCGATCGTACGGCTTCGACCGATTCTCCGCTGCCCCTTGCGCGCGGTTCGGCGAAGTCGGCCCGCACGACGGCGGGGCGGATGCCGCAGTGCCCCTTCTAACGATCGCTGCAACACCTCGGATTTCGGGGAGTTGCAGCGATCGTGGCATT
>NZ_WODA01000023.1 GCF_009729855.1 Agromyces luteolus
ACCTATGTCACGAGACATGAGCGACGTATCACCTGTGACACATGTCGTGAACTCAGACACCCCATCCTCCGCCAAGCAGATGAGCGCCGCGCCCGAAGGGTGTGGCGCTCATCTGCTTCATGGACGCTGCGATTCGAGGAGGAGGGAGGGCGGAGCCCGACCGACGGGGTCCCCCATCCTCCGCCAAGCAGATGAGCGCCGCGCCCGAAGGGTGTGGCGCTCATCTGCGTCATGGACGCTGCTTCTCGCGCGCCGGGGGCTCTGCGCTTTCCGCCCCCGTACGGGTGTCGCCGCGTTCGTGAGAATCCATCATGATATGTGCAGCCCGACACCACCGCGCTGCAGCGGTTCTGCCGCCCCGTCGGCTCAGCAGACCGTCGCGCGAGAGGGGGAACCATGTCCGGATCGACCCGCCGCCGCGGCCTCGTCGCCGCCGCGGCAGCCGTCGCCTTCGCCGCGACCGTCATCGCCGCGCCTCCCGCGTCGGCTCGTCCCATCGAGCGGGGCACCTTCGTCGACGGCTTCTCGATGACCGACGAGAACTTCTGCGACGCCGGCATCGTCGTCGAGATCGAAGCCGTCCAGGAGGTGCGCTTCCTGTTCAATACCCGCAAGCCCGGGACCGCGCCGTACTGGATCGCGAATGCCTGGGAGACGATCGTCTACTCGAACCTCGAGGGCGACAGCGTCACGGAGGTCACCCGCCTGGTCGACAAGGACCTCAAGATCACCGACAACGGCGACGGCACGCTCACGATCCTCGTCCTCGCGACCGGCAACACCACGGTGTCGGACGAGTCGGGCAAGGCCATCGCGCGAAACCCCGGCCAGGTGCGGTACGAGTTGCTGATCGACTACGGCGATGACGTCGCCGATCCATCGGACGATGCGTTCCTCGCGTTCCTCGGCCTGGTCAAGGAATCGACCGGGCGCACCGACGACTTCTGCGCCGCGGTCCTTCCTGTTCTCGGGTGAGCACGGTCATCCCCTCGGGCGCAAGTCCCCCTTAATGCCGAATGGCGGCGTCGCCGTCGCGGGAACATCATGGTTCCGATGTCTGTGGCAGCGATGAGAACGGGATACGGGGACGCAGGGGACTCCCGCATCGGCCAGGCAGGGGGCGGGGGTCTCAGGGTGCTCACCCTGAGGCCCCGTCGCTCCTTGACGAGGGCCGTGGGACTTCCCCTGGTCGCCCTGCTGGTGCCGGTGATCCTCACCGTCGCCTGGCTCGTCTCCCCGCTCGGGAGCGCCGCGGTCGGCCTCACCGCCGCGGTCGTCGTCGTCCTCGCGGCGCTCGGCGTCGCCGCGTACCTCGGCTACCAGCGCACCGAGGTGGCGGTCAGCCCGCACGGCATCGTCGAGCGCGGGTTCCTCGGCCGCATCCACAGCGTCGCCCGTCGCGACATGGCGGGCGTCCTCCGCATCGAGACCTATCGGGGCGACACGCTCGAGACCGTGCAGCAGTTGTTCGTCGTCGACGATGACGGGGACTGCCTCTTCCGCATGCGCGGCACGTTCTGGGACGACCGGTCGCTCGACGTCATCGCCGGGATCCTCGACCTCGAGGAGACGGTGCGCACCGAGCCGGTGACGCTCACCGAGCTCCGCGAATCCGACCCGCACCTGCTCTACTGGTTCGAGGGTCGCGGCCTCCGCGCCTGAGGCCTCGTCGCCGAGGGCGGTCCGAGCCGTCGATCAGCGGGTCGCGATCCCGAAGCGCGGCGCGTCCGGCCGGCTCGACCGCAGCTCGTGGAAGCCCAGCCGCTCGTAGAACGCGCGCGCTCCCACGTTCGCCGGATCGATCCCGAGATGCAGGGCGGCCACGCCGCGCTCGGCCAGCGCAGCTCGGAGCGTGTCGATCAGGCGTCGACCGAGTCCGCGGCCCTGCAGCTCGGGGAGCAGGTCGATGTGCAGGTGCGCCGGGTAGTCGTCGAGCTCCGGGATCCGCAAGCGCTCGGGACCGGCGCCGTCGGCGACCAGCTGCGCCTCCGTGTAGGCGGGTCGATGCCCGGTCGGCGGCCCCGCGACCGGGTGCCGCTCACGGAACCCCGGAGCCCATTCGCGCGCGTACCAGTCGATGAAGTCGCCGGTGTCGGCGATGCCGAGGACGTAGCCCGCGACCCGTCCGTCGAGCTCGACGACGAAGGCGAGGTCGGGCGCGTACTCGACGTACGGGAGCGCGTAGACCTCGGGCATCAGGCCGTCGTCCGAGTAGACGCCCGTCGCGTCGCCGCCCGCGGCCGCGGTCCGCAGGCAGACGTCCGCGACGCCGGGCCGATCGTCCTCGCGATAGGGGCGGATGACCGCCTCCCCGGCGACCGCGTCCGGACGACTCACTTGCGCTTCGCCATGCCGAAGAGCCCCGTGAGCACCTGCGTAATGACCTTCTGCGTGGTCTTCGAGCCGAGCACCTCCTCGAGCGCCGACCGCTGCGGGGTCCGCGAGCGCGAGCGTGAGGAGGTCTGCTTCATGAGCCGGTCGTACTCGGCCTGCGCCTTCTTCTCGGCCTTCGCCTGGTCGGCCTCGATCTTGGCCTGCATCTTCGCGTACTCGGCGTCGGCCTTCGCCTTCGCATCGGCGGCGTCGGCCGCGTCCGCCGCGGCCGCGGCATCCGCCATTCGCCTGGTCAGGAGCTCGTGGGCGGACTCGCGGTCGATCGCGGTGCCGTACTTCGCGATGAGGGCGGATGCCGCGACGGCGGCGTCGATCGCGGCATCCGGGCTCGGCGACATCGACGCCTGCGGCGCGCGCAACCGCGTCCAGGCGACCGGGCTCGGAGCCCCCTTCTCGTTCATGACGGTCACGATCGCCTCCCCCGTGCCGAGGACGGTGAGGGTCTCCTCGAGGTCGTATCCCGAGTTCGGGTAGGTGGAGACGGTCGCCCGGAGCGCCTTCGCGTCGTCCGGCGTGAAGGCGCGCAGCTGGTGCTGCACGCGCGAGCCGAGCTGCGCGAGCACGTCGCCCGGCACGTCCTTCGGGGTCTGCGTGACGAAGAAGACGCCGACGCCCTTCGAGCGGATGAGCCGCACGGTCTGCACGACCTGCGCGAGGAACTCCTTCGACGCGTCGCGGAAGAGCAGGTGCGCCTCGTCGAAGAAGAACACGAGCTTGGGCCGGTCGAGGTCGCCGACCTCGGGCAGGCCGGCGTAGAGGTCGGCGAGCAGCCACATGAGGAACGTCGAGTACAGCGCGGGCTTGTCGGCGACGCCGGGCACCTCGAGGAGGCTGATGACACCGCGCCCGTCGGCGGCGGTGCGGAGGAACTCGGCCGTGTCGATCTCGGGTTCGCCGAAGAAGACGTCGGCACCCTGGTCGGCGAACGTGATGAGCTCGCGCAGGATGACGCCGACCGTGGCCTTCGACAGGCCGCCGAGCCCCTCGAGCTCGCCCTTGCCCTCGTCGCTCACGAGGTAGGCGAGCACCGCGCGCAGGTCGTCGAGGTCGAGGAGGGCGAGGCCGTTCCTGTTCGCGTAGTGGAAGACGAGGCCGAGGCTCGACTCCTGCGTCTCGTTGAGCCCGAGCACCTTGCCGAGCAGCAGCGGGCCGAAGCCCGAGATGGTCGCGCGGATCGGCACGCCCCGGCCGACGCCGCCGAGCGAGAAGAACTCGGTGGGGAAGCTCGCCGCCTCCCACGCCTGCCCGATGCCGTCGGTGCGCTTCAGCAGCCTCTCGCTGCTCGTGCCGGGCGTCGCGACGCCCGAGAGGTCGCCCTTGATGTCCGCCGCGAACACGGCGACGCCGGCCGCGGCGAGCTGCTCCGCGAGCACCTGGATGGTGCGGGTCTTGCCCGTTCCGGTCGCACCGGCGACGAGGCCGTGGCGGTTCGTCATCGCGAGCGGGATGCGCACGGGCACGTCGGGCATGGCCTCGCCGTTGACGAGCGCGCCCATCTCGAGCGCGGTGCCCTCGAAGGCGTAACCCGCGCGGATGCGGTCGACCTCGTCCGCGTCGAGCGGCCCGTCGGCCGTCGGCGGGGCGGATGCCGCGGGCGCGGCCGGTTCGGCGGGAGCCGCCGTTCGGGCGGTCGACGTGCCATCCGGCGCGTCGTCCGATCCGGGGGCGGACGCGGCATCCGTCGCCGCCTCGGCCGCGGCCTTCGCGAGCGCGGCCGCCTCCTCGGCCTTGCGGATCGCCTCCGCGGCCTGCTCCTGCAGCGCCGCCGCCGCTGCCGCTGCGGCCTCGGCCGCCTCCCGTGCCCGCTTCACCGCGTCGTCCGACATGGGCCCGATCCTAACGGCGCTCCGGGCGTCGCGCCGGGATACTGGGCGGGTGAGCGATCTCGGTCCGGTCGACCCCGGGAGAGCCGACGAAGCCGCGTGGCTGCGGCGGTGGCGGCTCCGTCCCGACGGCGAGCCTGCGACGACGACGACGAGTCGCCTCATCCCCGTCCGCACCGAGGACGACGTGCCGGCGATCCTCAAGGTCGCGCACGAGTCGGAGGAGGCGCGCGGGGCGGCGCTGCTCGTCGCGCTCGACGGTCACGGCGCGGTCCGCGTCATCCGTCGCGACCACCGCGCGCTGCTCATCGAGCGGGCGATGGGGCCGCGCGACCTGGTCGCGATGGTCCGCGCGGGCGAGGACGACGAGGCCACCCGCATCGTCTGCGGGGTGGCCGACCGCCTCCACGCCGAGACCGACCGGGTGCTCGGGCTGGCCGATCCGCCACCGCTCGTCCCGCTCGAGGACTGGTTCCGCCAGCTCTTCGCGAACGCCGACGGGCTCGGGCCGCTGCACCGCGCCGGCGCGGATCTCGCGCGGCGCCGGCTCGACGACGACCGCGAGCCCGTCGTGCTGCACGGCGACCTGCACCACGGCAACGTGCTCGACTTCGGCGAGCGCGGCTGGCTCGCGATCGACCCGAAGGGCCTCGTCGGCGACGCCGAGTTCGACGTGTGCAACCTGCTGTGCAACCCGTCGCACGAGCGCGCGCTCATGCCGGGCCGGCTCGCGCGTCAGTTCGCGGTCGCCGTGGAGGCGACGGGCTTCGAGGCCCGGCGGCTGCGCGACTGGCTCGTGGCGTGGAGCGCGCTGTCTTCGACGTGGTTCGAGCTCGACGGCCGGCCCGAGCGGGCCGAGTCGGCCGCGCGCATCGGGGAGACGGCCGCCGGGCTCGCGGTCTGACGCGCGAACGCGGCGGCTACCGCACGATCGGCAGCCCCGTGGCATCCGCCGCCTGCTGCATCGAGCCGGCGTCGGTGACGTCGAGGCCGGCGCCCTCCATGAGCGCGGTGGCCTGGGCGGAGCGGTTGCCCGACTTGCAGTAGACGACGTAGTCGCCCTCGGCGTCGAGGGCCGGGATCTCCGCGGCGAGCTGCCCCGAGGTGAGGTCGAGGTTGACGGCGCCCTCGAGGTGGCCGGCGGCGTACTCGGCCGGCGTGCGCACGTCGACGACGACGGTGTCGGCGCCGAGGTCGATGGGCTCGGTCGAGGCGCAGCCGACGAGGGCGAGCGCGGCGGCCGCGACCCCGGCGGCGAGGGCCGCGCGGATGCCTCGGGCCGGGCGCGCGGGACGATCGGATCGGGTCGCCGTGGCGCCCGGGGAACGGTGAATCGTGGTCTCCATGCGATGAATAATACCCTAGGGGTATCTCATGCTAGAATCGCCGCATGGCCTCCGTGAACATCACCCACGACACCATCGAGTCCACCATCAAGGACAACGACATCGTGCTCCTCGACTTCTGGGCGGAGTGGTGCGGCCCATGCCGCATGTTCGCCCCGATCTTCGAGTCGGCATCGGAGCAGCACACCGACGTCGTCTTCGGCAAGGTCGACACCGAGGCCGAGCAGGCGCTCGCCGCGGGCTTCCGCATCACCTCCATCCCGACGCTCGTCGTCTTCCGCGAGGGCATCATCGTCTTCGCGCAGCCGGGCGCGCTGAACGGCGCCCAGCTCGAGCAGGTCATCGAGGGCACGAAGGCGCTCGACATGGACGACGTGCGCCGCCAGCTCGCCGAGCAGCAGGCCGCCGCCGCGCAGGCGTGAACCGCCTCGCCCGCTCGCTCGCCTCGCGCTCGTGCGCGGTGAGCCGCGGCGAACGGGTGCTCCGCGGCGTCATCGCGGTGCTCCTCGCCGCGTTCGCGGCATCCAACCTCGACAACCTCTGGTGCGCGATCCCGGCGGGGATCTGCTCGACGTTCCTGGCGATCGGCGCGGTCACCGGATGGTGCCCGACCGACCTGCTCTCGCGTTCCGCAGTGGAGACCGAGCCGAACGTGCTCGGCTACCCCGAGGCGCGGCGCGAGCTGCTGGGCTGAACGGCCCGGCTCCCGCCCCCGCCGGGCGTACGCTGGGCGCATGATGACGGACGAGCCGCTCATCGGCCCGGTCGAGGCGCCCGACCTGCACGTGATGTCGTTCAACATCCGCCGGCGGATGCCGCGGAACCGCCCGGGCAGCCCCGACCGCTGGGCGACGCGCAAGCCGTTGCTCCGCCGCCTCCTCGCGGCCGAACGGCCGACCGTGCTCGGCGTGCAGGAGGCGCTCGGCGAACAGGTCGAGGTGGTCGGCGCCGCCCTCGGCGGGAGCCACCGCTGGGTGGGCACCGGTCGCGACCCCGGTGGTCACGGCGAGGCGTGCCCGGTGTACTACGACGCCGAGCGGCTCGAACTCACCGAATGGCGGCAGCTCGCGCTCTCCGCCACGCCCGACGAGCACGGCTCGCGCTCCTGGGGCAACCTCACACGGCGCCTCGTGGTCGCCGCCGACTTCACCGACCGCGAGACCGGTAGGCGCCTGCACGTCCTCAACACGCACCTCGACCACCTCTCGCGTCGCTCGCGCCTGCAGTCCGCGCTCATGATCGCCGGGCTCGCGCACACCGCCCACCTCGACGATCCCGGGGCGGCGATCGTGGTCACCGGCGACTTCAACGCCGACGAGCGATCCGCGGTGCACCGCCGGCTCACGGGCGACGGCGTGCTGCGAGACGCCTGGGACGCGGCCGCCGATCGGCTCACGCCCGAGTGGGGCACGTTCTCGAACTACGGCCCGCGACGGCGCGGTGGTCGCCGGATCGACCTGATCCTGGTCGGCGGCACCGCCGCGGTCACGCACGCCGGGATCAACGCGGCGAGGTTCGAGGGCCGCGCGGCCTCCGATCACGAGCCCGTGCAGGCGGTGCTGCGGCACCGCGCCGACCACGAGGCGGTCGACCGTCGTCAGGAGGCAGGGTGATGCGGAGCATCTGGAGCGGACTCACGCGTCGGGCGGAGGGCCCCGGCGAGATCGCGGCCGACGTGCTGCGCCTCATCGCCCTGGTCTGCATCCCGATCGCCGGGATCGGCTGGGGTCCGCTCGGGCTCGTCAGCCTCGCGTTCGTCTCGGCGGCCATGGTGATCCCGCGGCTCCTGCACGTGCGGCCGGCGCTCGACCTCTCGTTCGGCGTCATCGCACTCGTCTCCGTCTGGAGCAGCGTGACCGACCTCTACGTGAGCGTCCGCTGGTGGGACATCCCGATGCACTTCCTCATGAACGGGCTCGCCGCCGTGATCGCGGTGCTCCTGTTCGCGCGCCTCCGGCTCATCGCCGACCCGCAGCGACTCCCCCGCCCGGTCCTCGCCGCCGTCCTGGTCACGACGGCGTTCGGCCTCGGTCTCGCGGTCATCTGGGAGGTCTTCGAGTGGTTCGGCAAGAACTTCATCGACGACGAGATCTACGTCGACTACCGCGACACGATCGGCGACCTGGTGTGGGGCGGGCTGGGCTCGGCGCTCGGCGGGCTGGCCCTGCCGGTGCTCGCACCCAAGCCGGAACGGGCGGCCGTCGGCAACTCGTGAACCGGCGGTCCGACGAGCGGCCGGGCCCGAGCATCATCCGCCGATGGTCACCGCGGGCCGGGACGCCCAGTCGCGCACGAGCTCCTCGCGCACCGCGACGCCCGTGCCCGGGGCATCCGGCACCCGCATCCGCCCGCGATGCTCGCCCGAGCCGAGCACGAACGGCTCGGTGAGGTCCTCGGCGAAGTAGCGGCCCGACGCCGACGTGTCCCCCGGCAGCACGAACCCTGGCAGCGCGGCGATCGCGACGTTCGCCGCGCGCCCGACGCCCGTCTCGAGCATGCCGCCGCACCACACCGGCACCTCGCGGGCGACGCACGCGTCGTGCACGCGCAGCGCCTCAAGGAACCCGCCCATGCGACCGGGCTTGATGTTCACGATGCTCGTCGCTCCGCGCTCGATCGCGTCGACCGCGGTCGTGACGTCGAGGATCGACTCGTCGAGGCACACGGGCGTCTCGGTCGCCTGCGCGAGTCGGACGTGCGTCGCGAGGTCCTCCTCGGCGAACGGCTGCTCGATGAGGAGCAGGTCGAACGGGTCGAGGCTCGCGAGCAGCGGGATGTCGTCGGCCGTGTACGCGGTGTTCGCGTCGACCTGCAGCATCGCCTCGCGGCCGATGAGCTCGCGCACCGCGGCGACGGGCACGAGGTCCCAGCCGGGCTTGATCTTGAGCTTGATGCGGCGGTACCCCTCCTCGAGGTAGCCGGTCACCTCGTCGAGCAGTTCCTCGAGGGTCGGCGCGATGCCGACCGACACCCCGCAGTCGACCCAGTCGCGGACCGCCCCGAAGCACTCGGCCATCGAGCGCCCCTGCGCACGCAGCTCGGCGTCCAGCACGGCCGCCTCGAGCCCCGCCTTCGCCATGCGGTGCCCCGCGACGAATGCGAGGGTCGGGGCGACGGATGCCGCGAGCGGCACGCTCGCGATCGACGCGGCCGCACCTCCGCTCGTGCCCGCCGCGCCCGCGCGGCCGACCTGCTGCTCGCGGTCGTCGACCCAGATGCCGGTCGCGTGCGCGGGATCCTCGATGAGCACGCCGCTCACGTGCCCGTCGTCGACGAGGTGCGGCGCAGGGGCGCGCAGCAGCGCGGGGGCGAGGTAGCGCTCGATGACGGATGCCGCGCCGTCGACGTACTCGCCCGAGTAGAACGGGTCGCGGCCGGCGACGCACTCGCCCCAGCCGTCGCCCCGGTCGGTGCGGACATGGACGAGCAGCACCTCGCGAGCCGTCTCGCGTCCGAACGAGGTCTCGAAGGGGCGGACGAGCGGCACCTCGAGCCGGTGCAGCTCGATCGCCTCGATCGTCGGCGTGGTGGTCGTCATCGGGCCTCCGTTCGATGGTGGCGGTCGAGTCCAGTGTGGCGCACTCCGGGGCTGAGGGCGGCCGGGATCATCGGACGGCCGCTCGCTCCTCCCGCCACCAGGCCGCCGCAGCGGTTCGAGAGCCGACGCCGAGCTTGAGGTAGATGTTCGCGAGGTGGCGACCGACCGTCGCCGCGCTGATGAAGAGCTGCTGCGCGATGTCGCGGTTGCTCGCACCGCGGGCGACGAGTTCGAGCACCTCGCGCTCGCGCGGAGTGAGCGGGCCGTCGTCGCGGTCCGTCCACCGCGGGACCTCGAGGTCCGCACGGGCACCGAGGCGCTCGAACAGCGCGGCGGCCTCCGCCCTGAGGTGGTCGGCCTGTCCGGCGTCTCCCCCGCGCTCGTAGGCCGCGGCGAGCCAGGCGGGGGCGGAGATCGCGGCCTGCCAATCCCGGTTCGCGTACGCCCGTCGGGCATCGTCCAGCCCGTGGCGCGCCTCAGGCATGCCTGCATGGTACTCCCGGGCGTCGTCGTCACACGCAGGCCGGATCCGGGTTCGCCGCGCGGCCGCCCCGGTGGGAACCGGGCCGGTCGGCCCGCGACCTGCGATGCACGGAGGCGGAACGGGCCTGCCGCAGGTAGAACACGATCATGAGCGCCTCGGTCACGAGGTAGAACCCGTGGAGCACCCAGATCGGCCCGGCGGGAAGGGAGGCGACGTAGATCGTGTGGATGGCGTTCGCGGTGTTGCTGACGATGAGCGCGACGAGGCTGTACGAGCGCACGTCGTGAGTTCGGATCGCCTTCGCGAGCATCGGGAGGCTCGCCGAGGCGAAGAGGACGGTGGAGGTGGTGCCGGCGAGGAGTGCGAGGTCCATGCGGTGAACGGTAGGCCGCCGGCACGTCGCACTCATCGCGTGTTCGCTGCATCTTCTCGCCGTCCGCATGCATGATTCGATGCAGGCGGCCGGGAACTCGCCGTCGCCGGGTCAGCGCGCGCCGTCGCCCGGCGACCGGTCCGGGTCGTCCGCGGTGAACACGTAGTCCCCGGCGGCATCCAGTTCGGGCCGCAGCCTGCCGTCGGCGAGCGCGGCGAACGCCTCGCGGGAGGCGTCGCGCAGCGCGGCGGCCGTCTCGCGGTCGGCCGCGCGGACGGCCTCGAAGTCGGCCACGAGCGGCAGGCCCCCCTGGGTGCGCCAGGCCGGCTGCGGCATCCGCTCGAGGGCCCGAGCCACCCGTGGCGAGGTCAGCCGCCAGCGCACCTCGAACCGGTCGCTCCGGTCGCCGCCCGAGATCGCGTCGCGGAGGTCGCCGTAGAAGTCAGGACGGTACGCGGCGACCTCCGCGCCCAGGCGGACGAGGTTCATGCGCGCGTTCCGGCGGATGAGCGGGTCGTAGGTCCAGCGGACCTCGTCGACGCCGTGGTCGAGGCAGATCGCGCGCTGGCGGAGCTTCAACGCGACCCCGATGCCGCGGCCTCGTGCGGCGGGGTCGACCGCGTTCATGTGCGAGTGCACGTGCAGGCCGCCCTCCCAGCCGAGGAACCCGAGCGCGGCACCGAGCGGCGGCTCGACCGGGTCGGCGGGCGCGGCCGCGGCATCCGTCGACGACGGTGAGGACACGGCGACGAGCACGGTGTTGCCCGCGTGCGCGATCGCCTTCAGCGACGCCAGGTCGACCGTGCGGCCGACGCCCCACGTCGCGTCGAAGCGCGCGAGCGCCCCTGCGAGTTCCTCGGGTCGCGCCTCGCGGGTGACGACGCCCGCGCGTCGGTCCTCCTCGTCGGCGAGCTCGTGCGCGCGGGCGAGGGTCGCGGCATCCGTCATGGTGGGGACCCTACCGGGTGCCGGCGTCGTGCGCGGCGGCCCTCGGTCCCACGCGCGTTGGAGTGCCGTTTCTGGGGTGGAGGCCGGGTTCGATCGGTACTCCACCGCAGAAACGGCACTCGATCGGATGGCTCGGGACCGGCGTGGCGGCGGCGAGGCCGCGGGCGCGGATCAGCGGGCCAGGCGGTCCTCCATGCCCCACGGCTGGCCGTAGCCGCCGTCGGCCTCGGCGCGGGCCATCAGGTCGAGGAACGGCTTCGCGTCGAAGGCCTCCGGGCCGAGCACGCCGCGGCCCGACCAGGCGCCGGTCGCGAGCAGCTCGAGCGCGACCACCGGGTTGAGCGCGGTCTGCCAGACGACGCACTGCGCCTCGTACTCGCGCATCGTCCACTCGTTGTCGCTCACGTGGTAGAGGTACACCTCGCGCGGCGCGCCATCCGTGCCGGTGCCCGTGACCCAGAGCCCGGCGCAGGTCTTGCCCGTCATGCGGGGGCCGATCGTGGCGGGGTCGGGGAGGGCCGCCGCGACGACGTCGCGCGGCGCGACCTCGACGGGGCCGTTCGCACTCCGCACGCGGACCGGCGTCGTGGAGTCGAGCCCGAGCAGGTGCAGCGTCTTCAGCACGTTGATGAACTCGTCGCCGAGGCCGTACTTGAAGGTCACGCGCTTCGCGTCGACCCAGCGCGGCATGAGGAGGACCTCCTCGTGCTCGACGTTGACGCACTCGACCGGGCCGATGCCCTCGGGGAACTCGAACACCTCGGGCTCGCTGAACGGCGGGGTCGTGAACCAGCCGCGGTCCTGCTCCCACACGACGGGCGGGTTGAGGCACTCCTCGATCGTGGTCCAGATCGAGAACGAGGGGGCGAAGATCTCGTCGCCCGCCTCGTCGCGGACGACGAGGTTCGCGCCGTCGCGCGTGCCGAGCTCGTCGATCTCGCTGAAGAGGTGGTCGGCGGCGTAGCGCGCGAACACGTCCGAGAGCCCCGGCTCCACGCCCATGCCGACGAGCGCGAGCCGGCCGGCCTGCTCCCAGTCCGCCGCCTGCGCGAACTGGTCGTCGCCGAGCTTCACGCCGGTCTCGGCGTAGGGCTCGGTCGGGTGGGGCTCCGACAGGCTCATGGCCATGTCGAGGTAGTCGGCGCCGGCGGCGAGCGCGCCGCGGAAGATGGACGGCACGAACTTCGGCTCGACGGCGTTCATCACGTGGGTCGCGCCGTGTTCGCGGGCGACGGATGCCACGACCTCCGGGTCGCTCGCATCGACCTGCGCGGTGGCGAACCGGGCCGCCACGTCATCGCCGTGCTTCGCGGCGATCCAGTCGACCGTGCGGCGGGCGCGGGATTCGTCGTAGTCGCTCACGACGAGGAGCTCGTAGAAGTCACGGCGGGCGGCGATCTTGGCGATGGCATCGCCCACGCCCCCCGCACCGATGAGGAGGATTCGCATGGTGGGTACGGTAGCCCGGTTCGCCGCAATTGTCCAGTTGGATAATTGCGCGGGTGCTGAGCTGCGATGGCCCGCCGACTCAGCAGAACCCGGCGATGCCCTCCCACGCGGCCGCCGGACTCGCCACGCCCTCACGCACGACCGCCGCCTCGATGAGGCCGTAGGGCCGGTCGGCGGCGTGGAACACCTCGTTCGGGTTGTCGAGGCCGAACGGCGAGAGGTCGACCACGAAGTGGTGGTTGTTCGGCATCGAGAAGCGGATCTCGGCGATGTCGTCGTGCGCCTCGAGCACCCGCCGCCCCATCGCGAAGAGCGTGGCCTGCAACCCCGGCGAGTACCCCTCGGCGAACGCTTCAAGCAGCAGCGCCCGCACGCTCGCGTACCGCGCGTCGAAGTCCACGTCGGCACGTGCGTAGCGCCAGCGGGCCGAGACATCCGTCGCCAGGATGCGGTCGTGGGTCTCGGCGAGCGTCGTGTACCGGTCGTGCGGGTAGTCCTCGAAGCCCGAGCCGGTGGACTTCATGACCGTGAGGTCCCGGAGACCGGCGATGACGTGCCGATCGTCGCCGTCCGCGACGACGACGGCGGTGCGCACCTCGTGCCCCGACCGCACGAACGCGTGGTCGTGCTCGGCGCCGCCGGCGAGGATGCGCTGCCAGGCGAACCGCTCGGCCGCCCAGCGGCCGCCGGTGACCCATTCGAACGACGAGACGAAGTGGTCGGCCAGCCGCAGCAGGAACGCCTCGGGCGAGCCGATCCCGTCGCGCG
The DNA here is from genome assembly GCF_009729855.1 of Agromyces luteolus. Classification (GTDB taxonomy): domain Bacteria; phylum Actinomycetota; class Actinomycetes; order Actinomycetales; family Microbacteriaceae; genus Agromyces; species Agromyces luteolus. The sequence continues at coordinate 13,124 of NZ_WODA01000023.1, forward strand.
CGAACGCGAAGATCGTGTTCTTCTGGGTGTCGGTCGGCACGACGTGCGCGTTGTCGCCCGCCAGGTGGGCGGCAGCGAAGTCGCCGCGCAGCTGCGAGGTCACGTTGAGGTCGTCGATCTCATGGCGTGCGGTCTCGCGCGTGACCTTGACGACGCGCACCTCGGCCTTGCCGTACTGGTTCGCGCCGAGGACGATGGCGGGTTCGGACATGGTCAGCTCCCTCGGTAGGTGGAGTAGGCGAACGGGCTGAGCAGGAGCGGCGCGTGCACGTGCCGGCCGTCGTCGGCCACGTGGAAGGTGAGCACCACCTCGGGGTAGAACGACTCCACGCCGCGTGCGGCGAAGTAGGCCGCCGTGTCGAAGCGCAGCCGGTAGTCGCCTGCCGGCAGCTCGTCGGCGCCGAGTCGCGAGACCCGCCCGTCGGCGTCGGTGGCCGCGGCGTCGAGCCGGCGCCATCCGTCGCCCTCGCGTGCGGAGAGCTCGACGACGACGCCCTCGGCGGGTCGACCGGACGTGGAGTCGAGCACGTGGGTCGTGATGCGCGACCGCTGGGATGCGGCGCCCTGGCTGCTCATGCGAGGAGTCCCTTCAGTCGGAGGACGGCGATCTGGCGGAGCTGGTCGGCGACGACGGGATCCTCCTCGTCGGGCGTGTGCCCGAGTCGCACGGTGAGGGCGTCGAGGATCTCGCGGGAGGAGCGTCCGGCGGCGCGGATGAGGAACACGCGGCCGAACCGCTCCTCGTAAGCGCGATTGCCCTCGGCGAGCGCGGCGGCGACCGCGGCGTCGGTGGGGTCGACGCCGGACTGCTCGGCGCGGGACATCGTCGCCTCGGCGCCGGCGCCCGTCGGGCGCTCCCCGATGCGCGGGTGGTGCGCGAGCGCTCCGTCGACCTCGGCGCGCGTGAACGGGTCCGCCGCGGCCTCGGCCCGCACCAGCAGGTCGTCGACCGAGTCGTACGGGCGGCCGTCGACGAGCTCCCCGCACCAGCGGTCGACGTCGAGGCAGGGTCGGAGGAACCCGATCGCGGCGTCGCGGTCGGCCCCGTTGAACGCCTCAAGCGTCATCGCCCGGCCCACCCTCCGATGGTGCCCGACGCAGCAGGCGTCCGCGCGGCACCGTGCCGTCCACCTCGCGGCCCGCCAGGTACGTCGCCCGCACGACCCCGACGAGTTCGCGGCCGTCGTACGGCGTGATGGGGTGCCGATGGTGCAGCGCGGCGGCATCCACCGTGAACGCGTCGTCGGGCGCGAAGATCACCAGATCGGCCTCCGCGCCCTCCGCGATCTCGCCCTTGCCCGCGTCCGCGAGCCCGACGAGGCGGGCGGGCGCCGTCGCCATCCACTCGACGACGCGTTCGAGACGGATGCCGCGGCGGCGCGCCTCGGTCCAGACGACGGGCAGCCCGAGCTGGAGGGACGCGATCCCGCCCCACGCGACGGCGAAGTCCCCGTCGCCCGCGGACTTCACCGCGGCGGGCGCCGGCGAGTGGTCGGAGACGATCGTGTCGATCACGCCCGCCTCGAGCGCCCGCCAGAGCGCATCGCGGTTCGCCGCGCCGCGGATCGGCGGGCAGCACTTGAAGGCCGTGGCGCCGTCGGGCACCTCCTCGGCGGTGAGCACGAGGTAGTGCGGGCACGTCTCGACGGTGAGCCGGACGCCGTCGGCCCGCGCCCGGGCGATCGCGTCGAGCGGGTCGCCGGAGCTGAGGTGCAGGACGTGCGCGCGGGCGCCGGTGCGGCGGGCCGCATCGATCACGGCGGCGACGGCCGCGCCCTCCGCGGCGTCGGGCCGCGACGCGAGGAAGTCGGCGTACTCGCGGCTGTGCGGGTGCGGCGCCGCCCCGATCACCGCGGCGTCCTCGGCGTGCACGATGACGAGCGGGTCGGCGCCGGCGTCGACCGACAGCGCGGCCATCGCGGCCATCGCCCGCTCCATCTCGTCGGCGGTGACGGGCGGGAACTCCGCGACGCCCGAATCGATCAGGAAGCACTTGAACCCGAAGACGCCCTCGGCGACGAGCGGCAGCAGGTCGGCGCCGTTGCCAGGCACGATCCCGCCCCAGAACCCGACGTCGACGAACACCCGCCCGGTGGCCCTCGCCCGCTTCACGGCGAGCGCCGCGACCGAGGTGGTCGGGGGGATGCTGTTGAGCGGCATGTCGATGATCGTCGTGACGCCGCCGGCCGCGGCGGCCCGGGTGGCGCTCGCGAACCCCTCCCAGTCGGTGCGGCCCGGCTCGTTGACGTGCACGTGCGTGTCGACGAGCCCGGGGACGAGCACCTCGTCGCCGGCGAGGCGTACTCGGTGGGCGGCCCTGAGCGCGGCGCCCGGCTCGGCGATGCGCGCGATGCGCCCGTCGAGCACGGCGACTTGGGCGGGCGCGAACGCGCCGTCGACGAGCACCCGCTCGCCCGCGAAGACGAGGTCGAAGACGACGGATGCCTCGGCGCCCGCGATCGAGGAGGCGTCGCCGGCCGGCATCCGCTCGCCCATGCTCAGCCGCCCGCCTGCGCGCCCACGCCGCCCGGACCGGTCAGGCGCACCTGCCGGTTCACGTCCTTGTACAGCAGGTACCGGAACGGCCCCGGACCGCCCGCATAGCAGGCCTGCGGGCAGAACGCCCGGAGCCACATGAAGTCGCCCGCCTCGACCTCCACCCAGTCGCCGTTCAACCGGTACACGCCCTTGCCCTCGAGCACGAAGAGCCCGTGCTCCATGACGTGCGTCTCGGCGAACGGGATGGACCCGCCCGGCTGGAACGTGACGATGTTCACGTGCAGGTCGTGCGCGAGGTCGTCGGGGTCGACGAAGCGCGTGGTCGCCCAGGCGCCGTCGGTGCCGGGCATCGGCTCGGGTGCGACGTCGGCGTCGCTCGTGACGAACGAGGCGGGAGCCGCGATGCCGGGCACCGCTTCGTACGCCTTGCGGATCCAGTGGAACGAGGTGGGCGCGTCGCCGTCGTTCGCGATCGACCAGGTCTCGCCGGCCGCGAGGTACGCGTAGCCGCCCGGGCCGAGCGCGTGGCGCGCCCCGTCGAGGTCGAGCGTCAGCTCGCCCGAGGTCACGAACAGGACCCCTTCGACGCCGGCCTCGGCCTCGGGACGCTCGGCTCCCCCGCCCGGTGCGACCTCGACGATGAGCTGCGCGAACGTCGTGGCGAACCCCGCGATCGGCCGTGCGATGATCCACGAGCGCGTGCCCCGGAACCCGGGCAGGTTGCTCGTGACGATGTCGCGCAGCACGCCCTTCGGGATCACCGTGTACGCCTCGGTCACGATCGCGCGGTCGGTGAGCAGCTCGGTCTGCGCGGGCAGGCCGCCCGGCGGGGTGTAGTAGCTCATGGGACCTCCTCGTCCGTGGACGCGCGCCTCGGGCTCGCGAGCGCCGCGAGCGCCGATGCGTCGAGCCCGGTGTCGCGCTCGACCTCCTCGGCGGTGATCGCGCCGCACCGCACGCCCCGGTGCACGAACCCGGCGAGCGCGCGCACGGTCGCGGGCTCGTCGAGCACGGCGCCGGCGGTGCGGTCGTGCACGTGCCGCAGTCGCCCGGCCGCCTCGGGCCAGCCGTCGCGGTAGTACGCGTAGGTCGCGATGAACCGGGTCGGCAGCTGCGCCGGGTGCAGGTCCCAGCCCTGCGGGAACCCGCGCTCGAGCGAGCGACGCACCAGCCGGGCATGGAGCCGCCACGCCTCGTCGGCGCGGTCGCCGACCGGCAGCACGTTCGACGAGCCGTCGGACAGGCGGATGCCGGTGCCGGCGACCGCGAGCTGCATGACCGCCTTCGCGTGGTCGGCGGCCGGGTGCTCGAGCGACTGGTGCGGCGCGGCGATGCCGAGGGCCGCGGTGTAGTCGTAGGTGCCGAAGTGCAGGCCGCTCACGCGGCCGCGCCCCGCGTGCGGGATGCCGGCGACCGGGGCGTCGCCCTCGGGGCCCAGCACGAGCTGCGCGGTCTCGACCTGCACCTCGAACCGGAGTCGCCCGTCGGGCAGCCCGTGGGCGCGTTCGAGCGCGGCGACGACCTGCGCCATCGCCTCGACCTGTGCGAGCGTCGAGACCTTCGGGAGCGTGAGGGCGAAGCCGTCGGGCAGCCCGACGCGCTCGACGAGGGCCGTGGTGAAGAGGTCGAGCGTGCGGATGCCGCGAGCCCGTGTCGCCGCCTCGAACGACTTGAACCGGATGCCGACGAACGGCGGCGCCGCGCCCGCCTCGATCGCGGACGCGACGTGCTCGGCGGCCCGCGCCACGTCCGCGTCCTCGGCGTCGTCGCCGCGGTCGCCGTAGCCGTCCTCGAAGTCGACGCGGAGGTCCTCGATGGGCTCGTGAGCGAGCTTGCGCTCGACGAGCGGGGCCACCGACGCGGCGACGTCGGCCGGCACGCCGACGGCGAGCGCGAGCGCCTCGATGCCGCCCGCCGAGTCCGCCGCTGCGAGCGCCGCGCTCCCCCAGGCGGCGGGCAGGTCGGGGGTGACGGCGTCGCCGGGGACGTAGACCGTGTGCACCGGCTGGCGCGAGCCGTCGTCGCCGGGGTCGGCCGTCGCCAGCAGCCGATCGGTGTCGGCGAGCCGGTCGTCGATCGACGCCTGCAGCGTGCGAGGCAGCGCGGTCCGCACGTCGTCAGTCCAGCAGCTCGTAGGCGGGCAGCGTGAGGAAGTCGACGTACTGGTCGTCGAGGACGAGGTCGGCCATGAGGCGGGCGGCGGGCTCGTAGTGCCCCGCGTACGGCGGGAGCGGCGCCTCCGCGCGGAGCGCCGCCACCTCCTCGTCGAGGACGGTTCGCACGAGCTCGTTCGTCATCGTGCGGCCGGTGTCGGCCAGCACCACGTCGTGCCGCAGCTGCTGCCACACCTGCGAGCGCGAGATCTCGGCGGTCGCGGCATCCTCCATCAGGCTGTGGAGTGCGACCGCCCCGTTGCCGGCCAGCCACGCCGCCGTGTACGCGACGCCCACCGAGAGGTTCGTGCGCAGGCCCGCCTCGGTGACCGCGCCGCCCGTCGCACCGACGTCGAGGAGCTGGGCGGCCGTGACCTCGACCTCGGGCCGCTGCCGGTCGAGCTGGTTCGGCCGATCGCCGAGCACCTCGTCGAAGACCTCGCGGCACACCGGTACGAGGTCGGGGTGCGCGACCCACGAGCCGTCGAACCCGTCCCCCGCCTCGCGCGTCTTGTCGGCGCGCACCTTCTCGAACGCGACGGCCGTGGCCTCGGGGTCGGCGCGGTTCGGCACGAACGCGGCCATGCCGCCCATGGCGACCGCACCGCGCCGGTGACAGGTCTTCACGAGGAGCTCGGTGTAGGCGCGCATGAAGGGCGCCGTCATCGACACCGACGCGCGGTCGGGGACGATGAACTCGGGCCCCGCGTCGCGGAACACCTTGATGATGCTGAACAGGTAGTCCCAGCGGCCGGCGTTGAGGCCCGAGGCGTGCTCGCGGAGCTCGTACAGGATCTCGTCCATCTCGAACGCGGCGGGGATGGTCTCGATGAGCACCGTGGCACGGATCGTGCCGGTCGGCAGCGTCATCCGCTCCTCGGCGAACGCGAACACGTCGTTCCAGAGACGCGCCTCGAGGTGGCTCTCGAGCTTCGGGAGGTAGTAGTACGGGCCCGCGTCGTGCTCGACGAGCGGGCGCGCGGCGTGCGCGAAGTGCAGCCCGAAGTCCACCAGCGACCCGGACGCCCGCTCGCCGTCGACGAGCACGTGCTTCTCCGGCAGGTGCCAGCCGCGCGGGCGTGTGACCACGGTCGGGCGGCGGACGTCGTCGCGGAGCGCGTACGCCTTTCCCTCGGGCGAGGTCCAGGCGAGCGTGCCGCGGGCCGCGTCGCGCAGGTTGCGCACGCTGCCGACGACGTTCTCCCAGGTCGGGCTCGACGCGTCCTCCAGGTCGGCGAGCCAGACCCGCGCGCCCGAGTTCAGCGCGTTGATCGCCATCTTCGGCGGCGACGCGGGGCCGGTGATCTCGACGCGGCGGTCGGCGAGCGCGGCGGGCGGCGGCGGCACCCGCCAGTCCGACTCGCGCACCTCGCGCGTCTCGGCGAGGAAGTCGAGCGGCTCGCCCCGCGCGATGCGCTCCCGGCGACCGCGGCGCGCGGCGAGCAGGTCTCGTCGCCGGGCGCCGAACCGGTGATGCAGTTCCTCGACGAACGCGAGCGCGTCGTCGGTCAGGATGTCGTCGTCGGAGACGCCGTCGACGCGGAGGATCTCGATGGACATGGGCTGCGCTCCCTTCCGCTCCCTTGCGGGGTGGTTGCTCCAGGCCTCGACCTCATCTTCGCGCAGAAGCGCGCGGGTCGGAACCGGCGTGCGCGCATGAGCGCGACCGGAGGCCGGGCCCGCGCGCGGCGTAGACTCCGGACAGAGGGAGCCAGGCATGGACATCGTCGTCACCGTCAACGGCCGGCCGAGGGATGCCTCGGGCATCGCGGCCTCCACCACCGCGCTCGACTGGCTCAGGTCGCTCGGCCTGATCGGCGCGAAGGAGGGCTGCGCCGAGGGCGAGTGCGGCGCGTGCGCCGTGCTGCTCGCCACGCCCGACGACGACGGCGGCACCGCATGGACCGCGGTCAACGCGTGCCTGATGCCCGCCGCGGCGCTCGACGGCCAGGAGGTGGTGACGGCCGAGGGCCTCGGCACCCCCGAGCGGATGCATCCCGTGCAGGCCGCCCTCGCGGAGGCGGGCGGGTCGCAGTGCGGGTACTGCACGCCCGGCTTCGCGTGCAGCATGGCGGCCGAGTTCTACCGGGCGAGGGGCGGGGCGGATGCCGCGGCATCCGTTCGCACCAGCGCCGACGGCGGCAACGGCGCCGCCGCCGGCGCCTCCGAGGCGCCCGCGGCCGAGCGCTTCGACCTCCACGCGTTGAGCGGCAACCTCTGCCGGTGCACCGGGTACCGGCCCATCCGCGACGCCGCGCTCGGCATGGAGGCGACGCCGGGGGCCGACGATCCGCTCGCGGAACGCCGCACCCGACCGGCACCCGCCGCCAGGGCGACGCGCCTCGCGGGCGAGGGCGGTCGATTCGTGCGCCCCGAGTCCCTCGACGAGGCGCTGGCCCTGCTGCACGTCGAGCCCGACGCCGTCCCGATCGCGGGATGCACCGACTGGGGCGTCGAGGCGAACCTCCGGGGTCGACGGGCGCCGCTCGTCGTCGCGATCGATCGGCTCCCGGAGCTCCGGGCCTTCGTCGAGGACGACGCCGGCGTCGACCTCGGGGCGGCGCTCACCCTGACCGAGATCGAGCACCGGCTCGGCGGGCGCGCACCGCTGCTCGCGGCGCTCTTCCCGCAGTTCGCGTCGCCGCTCATCCGCAACCGGGCCACGCTCGGCGGCAACCTCGGCACGGCCTCCCCGATCGGCGATGCGCCGCCCGCGCTGCTCGCCCTCGAGGCCAGGCTGGTGCTGGCCTCGCCCGACGGCGAGCGCGAGGTCGACCTCGCCGAGTACTTCACGGGATACCGCGAGACGGTCCGGCGCCCGGGCGAGCTCATCCGCACCATCCGGATCCCGCAGCCGACGGCCAACCTCACGGCGTTCCACAAGGTCGCCAAGCGCCGCTACGACGACATCTCGAGCGTCGCCGTGGCGTTCGCGATCGACCTCGACGAGGAACGCGGCACGGTGGCCTCCGCACGGATCGGGCTCGGCGGCGTCGCGGCGACGCCCATCCGGGCGCGCGCGACCGAGGCCGCGCTCGTCGGGCGCGAGTGGACTGAGGACGCCGTCCGGGAGGCGGCATCCGTGCTCGGCGGCGAGGGCACGCCCATGTCGGACCACCGGGCCAGTGCGGAGTACCGCGCGGCCATGCTCGAGCAGGCGCTGCTGCGGCTGCATCGCCGGACCGTGCGCGAGGGGGTGCCCGCATGAGCGAGCTCGGCCACCGTCCCGCCGGTGCCGTCGCCGGCACGCCCGTCGCGCACGAGAGCGCCCGGCTGCACGCCACGGGCACCGCCGTCTACACCGACGACCTGACGGCGACGCGGCGCGACGTGCTGACCGCGTGGCCGGTCACGTCGACGCACGCGCACGCGCGCGTGCGGCTCGATGTCGCGCCGGCGCTCGAGGTGCCGGGCGTCGTGCACGTGCTCACCGCCGACGACGTCCCGGGCGTCAACGACGGCGGTGCGAAGGGCGACGAGCCGCTCTTCCCCGACGAGGCGCAGTACCACGGCCACGCCCTCGCCTGGGTGCTCGGCGAGACCGCCGAGGCCGCACGGCTCGGAGCGGAGGCCGTCGGCGTCGACTACGAGGAGCTGCCCTCGATCGTGACCGTCGAGGAGGCCATCGCGGCCGGTTCGTTCCAGGGCATCGCGCCGACCGTGCGGCGCGGCGACGCGGCATCCGCCCTCGCCTCGGCGCCGCACGTGTTCGAGGGCGTGAGCGTCGTCGGCGGACAGGAGCACTTCTACCTCGAGACGCACGCGTCGTTCGCGCACGTGGACTCCGAGGGGCAGGTGTTCGTCGAGTCCAGCACGCAGCACCCGTCGGAGACGCAGGAGATCGTCGCCCACGTGCTCGGCGTGCCGAACCACCGGGTGACCGTGCAGTCGCTCCGCCTCGGCGGCGGGTTCGGCGGCAAGGAGATGCAGCCGCACGGCCTCGCCGCCGTCGCGGCGCTCGGCGCGGTGCGCACCGGCCGGCCGGTGCGGCTGCGCCTGACGCGCGCGCAGGACATGGTCATGACGGGCAAGCGGCACCCGTTCCACGCCACGTGGCGCGCGGGCTTCGACGACGACGGCCGCATCCTCGGCCTCGAGGCGACGCTCACCTCGAACGGCGGCTGGAGCCTCGACCTCTCCGACCCCGTGCTCGGGCGCGCGCTCTGCCACGTCGACAACGCCTACTGGATCCCCGACATCGAGGTGCACGGGCGCATCGCGCGCACGAACATCACCTCGCAGACCGCGTTCCGCGGCTTCGGCGGCCCGCAGGGCATGTTCGTGATCGAGGACGTCCTGGGCCGCGTCGCGCCGCTCCTCGGCATCGACGCGGCGGAGCTCCGCGAGCGCAACCTGTACCGGCCCGGGCAGACGACGCCCTACGGCATGGAGGTGCGCCACGCCGAGCGGCTCGGCGCCGCGTGGTCGCAGGTGCTCGACCAGGCCGGGTTCGCGCGGCGCCGCGACGAGATCGCGGCCGCGAACGCCGTCGACCCCGACGTCAAGCGCGGCCTCGCGATCACGCCCGTGAAGTTCGGCATCTCGTTCACCTTCACCGCCTACAACCAGGCCGGCGCGCTCGTGCACGTCTACCGCGACGGCTCGGTGCTCGTCAACCACGGCGGCACCGAGCTCGGGCAGGGCCTGCACACCAAGATGCTCCAGGTCGCGGCGACCGCGCTCGGCGTGCCGCTCGCGCAGGTGCGCCTCGCACCCACGCGCACCGACAAGGTGCCGAACACGTCGGCGACCGCGGCCTCCTCGGGTGCCGACCTCAACGGCGCCGCCGTGAAGCACGCGTGCGACCAGATCATCGCCCGGCTCCGGCCCGTGGCCGCGAACGTGCTCGGCGTCGACCAGTCCGAGGTGCGGTTCGAGGACGGCCGGGTGCACGGCGGCGACCCCGCGGCATCCGTGCTCTTCGGCGAGCTCGCGGCGACCGCGTACGCCGAGCGCGTGCAGCTCTTCGCCGCGGGCTACTACCGGACCGAGGGCCTCGGCTGGGACCCCGCGACGATGACCGGCACGCCGTTCAAGTACTTCGCCTACGGCGTGGCCGCGAGCGAGGTCGAGGTCGACGGCTTCACGGGCGCGACCCGGCTGCGACGCGTGGACATCGTGCACGACGTCGGCGACTCGCTGTCGCCGCTCATCGACCTCGGGCAGGTCGAGGGCGCGTTCATGCAGGGCGTGGGCTGGCTGACACTCGAGGAGCTGCGCTGGGACGAGACCGACGGCCCCGGTCGCGGGCGCCTGCTCACGCCGTCGGCGAGCACCTACAAGCTGCCGAGCTTCTCGGAGCTGCCCGACGAGCTCAACGTGCACTTCCTCGAGCGCGCGCACGAGGACGGCGCGATCTACGGCTCGAAGGCCGTCGGCGAGCCGCCGCTCATGCTGGCCTTCAGCGTGCGCGAGGCGATCCGCGAGGCGGTCGCGGCCTTCGGCCCGGCCGGGCACTCGGTCGAGCTCGCGGCGCCGTCGACGCCGGAGGCCGTGTTCTGGGCGATCGAGGCGGCACGTGAGGCGAGCCGTCAGGCCTCACCGGCTGCGCCGCCCGTGACGGATGCCGCGTCCCGCGCCGCGCACGCCGGGCGCGTGTCCGCCGAACGCTGACGGACGGGTGCCGATGGACTGGGTCGACGCCGTGCAGCGACTCCGGGCGGCGCGCACGCCCGCCGTGCTCGTGACGCTCGCGATGGTGCGCGGCCACGCGCCGCGGAACGGCGGCGCGAAGATGGTCGTCGCGCCCGACGAGGTCGTGGGAACCGTCGGCGGCGGCAACCTCGAGCAGACCGCGCTCGCGCGGGCGCGCGAGATGCTCGGCGCGGGCGCGGCGGAGCCCGAGCTGCTGACGCTCACCCTGAGCGACCGGGCCGCGGTCGACTACGGCGTGCAGTGCTGCGGAGGAGAGGTCACGATGCTGCTGGAACCCCTGCCGGTCGTGCCGGCCGTCGCGATCTTCGGCCTCGGGCACGTCGGGCTCGAGCTCGCGCGGATCCTCGCGAGGCATCCGATCGAACTCGACCTCGTCGACTCGCGCGAGGCGATGCTCTCGACGGATCGCGTCGGCGAACCCGGCGTCTCCGGGCCCCTCGCCGACGCGGTCGCCACGATCCGGGTCCACCACCTGCCCGTGCCCGAGGCGGCGCTCGCGGAGCTGCCGGCGGGCGCGCACGTGCTGGTCATGACGCACGACCACGCCGAGGACCTCGCGATCTGCGACGCCGCCCTGCGAACGCCGGGCCTCGCGTCGATCGGGCTCATCGGGTCGCGCTCCAAGTGGGCGCGCTTCCGCTCCCAGCTCGCCTCGGCGGGTCACGACGAAGGCGCGCTCGGCCGCATCGAGACGCCGATCGGCATCGACGGGATCCGCTCGAAGGAGCCCGCCGCGATCGCGGTGAGCGTCGCCGCCGAGCTGCTGCAGCGCGTCGAGCAGGAGGCGGGCGCGCCCACTGCCGCCCGTCGCACCTGACCCGGCTCGACGCCCGCGCGCCGGTGGAGTCCCGTACCGACGCCCGGTCCCGGTTCCGAAGCTCGGTCCCGAGACGGAAGCCAGGTTGCGTTCCGCGGCCTGGCCCCGGCTCCGAAACTCGGCCCCGGCTCCAAGACTCGGCCCCCGGACCGGTACGCGGCCCCGATTCCGCCGCCGGTTGCGTTCCGCCCGCTCGTTCCCGGTCACGGTCCCTCGTCGAGACGAGGGAGAAAGGTAGCCGCGGGATACCTTTCTCCCTCCCCTGCAAGCGAGACGGTCCGACCGGCAGCGCGACGACCTGCGAGATCGCGCCGGCGATCGGGGAGGGGCCGTCTGCGCGCGGGCGCGGCGGCTGACCGGCAGCGCGACGACCCGCGGGATCGCGCCGGCGATCGGGATCCGCGTCTACGCGCGCGGGCGCGCCGGCGGGGTGACGTGCGACTGGGCGAACGCGCGGTTGCGCTCGGCGATGACCGCGGCGCGGGCGAGGCGTTCGCGTTCGATCCGCTGGGCGAAGACCGTCCAGACGAGGAGGGCGGCTCCGGCCCCGACGAGCGCGCCGCCGATGGTGTCGGTGATCCAGTGGGCGCCGAGGTACGTGCGACTGATCGCCATGAGGAGCGTGTACACGGTGCCCGCGACCCAGACCCACGCGCGCGGCACGATGATGCCGATCGTGACCGCGATCGTCGCGGCGTTCGCGACGTGCCCGGACGGGAAGGAGCCGAAGTCGGAGAGCACGATGATGTCCTCGGGGCGGGCGCGGCCGAAGAGGTTCTTGAGCAGTTGCACGATGAGCGCGCTGACGGCCGATGCCGTGATGAAGTACAGCGCCGCCCAGGGCCGTCGGACGGCGAGCAGGATGACCGCGATCGTGATCGGCACGACGAACACGCCGATGATCCCGCCGCCGAGGGCGTTCATGCCGAAGGCGAAGAGGTCGCCGATCGGCCCGCGGAGCGTGAAGATGTCCTCGGCCCACTCCTCGTCGATCTCGAAGACCGTCTCGGAACGGAACAGGATCACGATGCCGAGCACCACGGCGATCACGAGCGAGGCGATGCCCGCGGCGAACGGCACGAACCGGCCGACGTGCTCGGTGCGCTCCTCGCGGGTGACCGGGTCGAGGCTGACGTCCGGGGCGCTCACGGGCCCGCGCGCGTCGACCGTCGAGTCGAGGTCGGGCGCGGTCCGGTCCGGTTCGCTCATGTCGACACGCTAGTCGCGCGGGCGCCGGGCGCCTGTGCACCGCCGCCGCGTGGCCCGAAGCCCGCGTCGAACGGCACCCGGGGCCGGGAGACGAGCGGATGCCGCGGCCGGCATGCGGCACGCGGCATCCGCCCCTCGTCCCGGTCAGTCGGTGAGCGCGGGGACCGTCCTCGGGCGCACGAGCAGCCACACCGAGGCGATCGCGACCACCGCGGCGCCGAGCATGAACACGGCCATCGGCACGGCGCTGTCGACGCCGAAGAGGCCGATGAGCGGCGAGATCACGCCCGCGAGGCCGAAGTTCAGCGCGCCGAGGAGCGACGCGGCGGTGCCGGCCTCCGCGCCGTGGTGCGCGAGGGCGAGCACCTGCACGGCGGGGAAGCTGAAGCCGCACGCGGTGATGTAGATCCACAGCGGGATGGCGGTGCCCCAGAACCCGGCGCCCGACGAGTCGAGCACGATGATGGCGATCGCCATCGCGGCGTGCACGACGGTCGCGCCCGCGAGCACGTACTGCGGGGGGACGGGTCCGCGGATCAGGCGCGACGAGGTCTGCACGCCGATGATGACGCCGACCGAGTTGACCGCGAAGAGCAGCCCGTACTCCTGCGGGCTGAACGCGTACACCTGCTGGAACAGGAACGATGACGTGGTCAGGTAGGCGAACAGCCCGGTGAAGGTCATGCCGCCGATGATCGCGGCGCCGAGGTAGATGCGGTCGCGGAAGAGCGCGCGGTAGCGCTCGCGCATCGACGAGTGGCCGGCGACGTGGCGGCGCGACTCGGGCAGGGTCTCGACGATCAGGAACGCGACCGAGAGCACCACGACGACGCCGTAGCCGGCGAGCACCCAGAACACGCCGCGCCAGTCCATGAACGCGAGCAGCTGCGAGCCGATGACGGGGGCGAGCACCGGCGCGAGGCCGTTGACGAGCGCGAGGCGCGAGAGCATGCGCACGAGCGGCTTGCCGCCGAACAGGTCGCGCACCATGGCCATCGCGACCACGCCGCCCGCGGCGGCGCCGAAGCCCTGCATGAGGCGGAAGAACGCGAGCCAGGCGATGTCGGGCGCGAGCGCGGCCGCGATCGACGCGGCGATGTGCAGCGCCGTCGCGAGGATCAGCGGGAGCCGGCGGCCCACCTTGTCGCTCCACGGGCCGACGATGAGCTGGCCGAGGCCGAAGCCGATCATGGTGCCGGTCAGCGTGATCTGCACGGCGGCCGCGCCCACGCCGAACTCGGACTCGAGCGCCGGGAAGGCGGGCAGGTAGAGGTCGACCGTGAACGGGCCGAGCGCGGTGAGGGCTCCCAGCACCAGGACGTAGACGAGCCGCTGGCGGCGGCTGAGCAGGTCGCCGGGGTGGCGGGGAGCGGAGTAGTCGTCCGGTCGGACGATGGGGATGGAGGCGGTGGACATAGGCGGTTCCCGAGGCGTGCTGGAGTGCGGTCGTGCGGAGGCGGCTGCGCTGGCGCACGCCGTCGGGCGCCGGGCGAACAGGAACGGCGCCCCGTGGGGCGCCGCCGGGAGCGATCTCGGCCGTCATGGCCTCGAATCGATTCGACTGAGGTTCGATCATAGCGCAGCGACCCCCGGTCGGCGCAAGCCGAACATCATTCGGGTTCCGGCCGCGAGCCCCCGAAGGTGGTCAGCCGGCGACGGAGAGCGGGTCGTCCAGGAGCCTCGCGAACGCGAGCTCGGCGGCGCCGATCATGAGGCGGTCCTCGCCGAGCGCGGCGACGACGACCTCCACGTCCTCCATCGCAGCGGGCATCGCCTGCGCGGCGACCGCGGCGCGGATGGCGTCGGGATCCTGCTCGGCGAGCGTCGCGAGGAACCCGCCGAGGATCACGAGCGAGGGGTTGAGGACGTTCACGGCGTTCGCGAGCGCCGTCGCGAGGATCCGGCGCTGGCGGTCGAGCTCGGCGGCGATCGCCGGGTCGCCGGCGTCGACGGCCGACCGGATGGCATCCGCCAGCGTCGGCTCGTCGGCCGACCGCAGCCCGAGGGCCTCGAGCAGCCGCGCCCGGCCGACCTCGTCCTCGAGCACGCCGCCATCGGCGCGGCGGTCCTCGGGCGCGGCGATGCCCGGCCGGTTCTGCCCGAACTCGCCCGCGTAGCCGCTGTGTCCGCCGACGGCGCGCCCATGCACGACGAGCCCGCCGCCGATGCCGCTCGCGCCGCCGTTCAGGTAGACGAGGTCGTCGACGCCGCGGCCCGCGCCGAACAGGTGCTCGGCGAGCGCGCCGAGGCTCGCGTCGTTGCCGACCGACGCCGGAAGCCCGGTGGCCTCCTCGACGAACTCGCGCACCGGCGCATCGCGCCACTCGAGGTGCGGTGCGAACCGCACGAGTCCGTCCGCTGCGCGGACGAGGCCCGGTACCGCGAGCCCGACGCCCGCGAACCGCGCGTGCGCGAGGTCGCCCTCGCGCCAGCGTCGGATGGCGTCGGCCACGAGCAGCGCGGTGCGCTCCGGCGTCACCAGGTCGTCGACCTCGATGCGCTCGCGGGCGTCGATGCGCCCGCCGAGCCCGACGGCGGCGAGCGTGACGGCGTCGACCTCGGGGTTCACGGCGACGGCGACGACGCCCGGGTGGGCGGCGACGACGGGCGACGGGCGACCGACGCGGTTGGTCGGGTCGGGCGCGCGCTCCTCGACGAGTCCGAGTTCGATGAGCTCGCCGGCGAGCGAGGCGACGGTCGAGCGGTTGAGTCCCGTGAGCGCGGTGATGCGCGCTCGGGAGAGCGGGCCCTCGAGATGTGCGAGCCCCAGGATCCGCGCGAGGTTGCGTCGATGCACCCCGTCGAAACTCCCGGTGCTTCCGTTGCGGTCGATCACGCGCACCACTCTAGGTTCGACGCGGCCGATCCGGATGCCGCATCGCCGTATTTGTTGCGCTTGACCGCATATCGATCCCGGCGTATCCTCATGACGTCCAGATCACTTTCGACGTTGTGGTCGAAATTTTCGAGAGGTTCGATGATGAACAGACGCAGCACCACGCGGCTCGTCACGCTCGCCGCGGCGACCGGGCTCGCCGTCGCCTCGCTCACCGGCTGCGCCGGCGGCGGTGGCGACGAGGGCGGCGACGGCGAGGTCACCCTCACCTGGTGGCACAACGGCACGACCGGCCCACTCCCCGAGGTCTGGGAGGAGGTCGCCACGGAGTTCGAGGAGGCGCACCCCGGCGTCACGGTCGAGCAGACCGGCTACCAGAACGAGGACCTGCAGCGCACGCTCATCCCCAACGCCCTCGCCGCGGGCGACCCGCCCGACCTCTTCCAGGTCTGGCCCGGCGGCGAGCTGCGCGACCAGGTCGAGAACGGCTACCTGATGCCGCTCGACGACGTCATCCCCGACACGATCGACAGCGTCGGCGCGACGGTCAACCCGTGGCAGGTCGAGGGCGCCACGTACGGCATCCCGTTCACGTTCGGCATCGAGGGCTTCTGGTACAACACCGACCTCTTCGAGCAGGCCGGCATCGACGCGCCGCCGACCACGCTCGACGAGCTCATCGACGACGTCGGCGCGCTCCGCGAGGCGGGCATCACCCCCATCGCCGTCGGCGCGGGCGACAAGTGGCCGGCCGCGCACTGGTGGTACCAGTTCGCCCTCCACTCCTGCTCGCCCGAGACGCTCCAGGCCGCCGAGACCGAGTTCGACTTCAGCGACGACTGCTGGGTCGAGGCGGGCGAGCAGCTCGAGGACTTCCTCGGCATCGACCCGTTCCAGGAGGGCTTCCTCGGCACACCCGCCCAGCAGGGCGCCGGCAGCTCGGCCGGCCTCGTCGCGAACGGCCAGGCGGCCATGGAGCTCATGGGCCACTGGAACGCCGGCGTCATCGGCGGGCTCACGCCCGACCAGCAGGTGCCCGAGTTCCTCGGCTGGTTCCCGTTCCCCGGCATCGAGGGTGCGGCGGGCGACCCGACGGCGGCGCTCGGCGGCGGCGACGGCTTCGCCTGCTCCGCGGAGGCCCCGCCGGAGTGCGCCGAGCTCCTGGAGTTCATCATGAGCGAGGACGTCCAGGCGAAGTTCGCCGCGAGCGGCGCCGGCATCCCCACCGTCCCCGCCGCGACGAGCTCGCTCGAGGACCCGAACCTGACGCTCGTCGCCGAGGGCCTCGCGGCCTCGTCGTTCGTGCAGCTCTGGCTCGACACCGCCTTCGGCACGACCGTCGGCAACGCCATGAACGACGGCATCGTCAACCTCTTCGGCGGCTCCGGCACGCCCGACGAGATCGTCACGAAGATGCAGGACGCTGCGGCGACGCTCTGATGACCGCAACGCTCCAGCCGGCCGGGCCCGCGACCACCGCGGGCCCGGCCCCCACCCCGGGACGACGGCGACCGCGATCGAGCGCGGCGCGCCAGCGCATCGAGATCGTCCTGCTCGTGGGCCCCGCCCTGATCCTGTTCCTCGGCTTCGTGATCCTGCCGGTGATCCTCGCCGCGGTCTACAGCCTCTACAACCTGCCCCCGGCGTTCCGATGGGAGCAGCTCGCCGAGCCCGACCGGTTCATCGGCCTCGCCAACTACCAGCGGGCGTTCGACTCCCCCGAGTTCGTCCGCGCGATCGGCAACAACTTCATCATCCTGTTCGCGTCGCTGCTCATCCAGGGCCCGCTCGCGATCGGCATCGCGCTGCTGCTGAACCGCCCGCTCCGCGGCCGGACGGCGCTCCGCCTCCTGATCTTCGTCCCCTACGTCCTCGCCGAGGTCATCGCGGGCCTCGCGTGGAAGCTCCTCCTGCAGCCCTCGGGCGGCGTGAACGCGATGCTCGAGTCGCTCGGGCTCGGGTTCCTGCAGCAGAACTGGCTCGCCGACCCGAGCATCGCGCTCTGGACCCTGTTCTGGATCCTCACGTGGAAGTACCTCGGCTTCGCGATCATCCTCATGCTCGCGGGCCTGCAGGGCGTGCCCGAGGAGCTCGCCGAGGCCGCCGCGATCGACGGCGCGAGCTGGTGGCAGATCCAGCGGCACATCACGATCCCCCTGCTCGGTCCGACGATCCGGATCTGGGCGTTCCTGTCGATGATCGGCGCCCTCCAGCTGTTCGACATGGTGTGGGTCACCGTCGCGCCGACCGTGCGCGGCATGGCCACCGAGACCATGGCGACCTACATGGTGCAGCAGGGCCAGTTCGCCGGCCAGCCGGGCTACGGCAGCGCCATCGCCGTCATCCTCTTCTTCATCTCGCTCGCCGTGGCGCTGATCTACCAGCGCCTGGCCCTCCGCCGCGACCTCGCCGGCGCCGTCACCCGAGGAGTCCGCTGACATGACCGCGACCACCTCCATCACCACGGGGCGACCCGCGGACGACCTGCCACCGCGCCGCACCGCCGGCCGCGGCATCGACTGGGGCCAGCCGTTCGTCTACCTCGTCGCGCTCGTGGTCGCCGCGGTCGCGATCGGCCCCGTGCTCTACGTCTTCCTCGGCGGGTTCCGCACGACCGCCGACCTGAATGCCGACCCGGCGGGCCTGCCCGACCCGTGGACCCTCGCGAACTGGGCGAGCGTGCTCGGCTCCGAGCGGTTCTGGGGCAACGTGCTCGCGAGCGTCATCCTCGCCGTCGGCACCACCGCGGGCGTCGTGATCGTCGGCATCATGGCCGCGTTCGTGATCGCACGCTACGACTTCCGTGGGCGCCAGGGCCTCTACACGCTCTTCACCGCCGGGCTGATGTTCCCGCTCACGGTCGCCGCGCTGCCGCTCACGCTGCTGCTGCGCACCCTCGGGCTGCACGGCTCGTACCTCGGCGTGATCATCCCGTCGATCGCGTTCGCGCTGCCGACGACGATCATCATCCTCGTGCCGTTCCTCCGAGCCATCCCCGACGAGCTCGAGGAGGCCGCCTCGATCGACGGCACGAGCCGCATCGGGTTCTTCTGGCGGATCCTCCTGCCGCTGTCGATGCCCGGACTCGTCACGGTCGGCGTGCTGGCGTTCGTCGGCAGCTGGAACGGCTACCTGCTGCCGCTGCTCGTGATCTCGACGGGCACGCTCCCGCAGGAGCTCTGGCCGCTTCCGCTCGGCGTCACGCAGTTCTCGACGCAGTACTCGCAGGACACGGCGGCGGTGCTCGCGTACACGTCGCTCGCGATGATCCCGGCGCTGGCGTTCTTCCTCGTCGCCGAGCGACGCATCGTCGGCGGCCTGCAGGGGGCGGTGAAGGGATGACCGCCATCGATCCGCAGACCCCGGTGACGGATGCCGCGTGGCGCGACGCCGCGCGTCCGATCGACGAGCGCGTCGCGGCACTCATGGCCGAGATGACGCTCGACGAGAAGCTCGCGCAGCTCTACGGCGTCTGGGTCGGCGCGTCCGAAGACGGCGGCGGCGACGTCGCCCCGCACCAGCACGACCTGAACGACGACGTCGACCTCGACGCGCTGCTCCCCTCGGGGCTCGGCCAGGTCACGCGGCCGTTCGGCACGGCCCCCGTCGACGCGGCGGTCGGCGCGCTCTCGCTCGCGCGCATGCAACGGCGGATCGCCGGCGCGAACCGCCTCGGCGTCCCCGCGGTCGCGCACGAGGAGTGCCTCGCGGGATTCGCCGCGTGGGGCGCCACCGCGTACCCGGTGCCGTTGTCGTGGGGCGCGTCGTTCGACCCGGTGCTCGTCGAGCGGATGGCGCGCCGCATCGGCGCCGACCTGCGCTCGGTGGGCGTGCACCAGGGCCTCGCACCCGTGCTCGACGTCGTCCGCGACGCGCGCTGGGGCCGCGTCGAGGAGACCATCGGCGAGGACCCGTACCTCGTGGCGACGGTGGGCACGGCGTACGTGCGCGGGCTCGAGGCATCCGGCGTCGTCGCGACCCTGAAGCACTTCGTCGGGTACTCGGCCTCGAAGGCCGGGCGAAACCTCGCGCCCGTCTCGATCGGGCCGCGCGAGCTCGGCGACGTGCTGCTGCCGCCCTTCGAGATGGCCGTCCGCGAGGGCGGCGCCCGCAGCGTCATGAACTCGTACTCCGACCTCGACGGCGTGCCGTCGGCGGCCGACCGGTGGCTGCTCACGGAGCTGCTGCGCGAGACGTGGGGCTTCGACGGCACGGTCGTCGCCGACTACTTCGCGGTCGCGTTCCTGAAGCTGCTCCACGGCGTCGCCGACACGTGGGCGGATGCCGCGGCCGCGGCGCTCGAGGCGGGCATCGACGTCGAGCTGCCCACGGTCAAGGGATTCGGCGAGCCCTTGCGGGCGGCGGTCGAGGCGGGCGCGGTGGATGTCGCGCTCGTCGACACCGCGCTCCGCCGCGTGCTGCGGCAGAAGGCCGAGCTCGGCCTGCTCGACGCCTCCTGGTCGCCCGTGCCGCCCGCGCTCGCGGGGCTCGGGCTCGCCGACGCCGACCTCGCGGACGCCGACACGGCGCACGCGGATCGGCTCCGCGGCCGCATCGACCTCGACCCGCCCGGCAACCGCGCGCTCGCGCGCGAGCTCGCCGAGCGCGCCGTCGTGCTCGTCCGGAACGACGGCACGCTGCCGCTCGCGGCACCTCCCGTGATCGCGGTGATCGGACCGAACGCCGACGACCCGTACGCGATGCTCGGCTGCTACTCGTTCCCGACGCACGTCGTGACCCAGCACCCGGGCGTCGAGCTCGGCATCCGCATCCCGACCCTGCTCGATGCGCTCCGCGCCGAGTTCCCGGGCAGCGAGATCCGGCACGCGGTCGGCACGAGCGTGGACGGCGGCGACACCGACGGCGTCGCCGAGGCGGTCGGGCTCGCGGCATCCGCCGACGTCGTCGTGCTCGCGCTCGGCGACCGGGCCGGGCTCTTCGGCCGAGGGACGAGCGGCGAGGGCTGCGACGCCGAGTCGCTCGCGCTGCCGGGTGCCCAGCAGGCGCTCGTCGACGCCGTGCTCGACACCGGGACGCCAACGGTGCTCACCCTGCTCGCCGGGCGACCGTACGCGCTCGGGCGCGCGGCATCCGAGTCGGCGGGCATCGTGCAGGCGTTCTTCGCCGGCGAGGAGGGTGCCGGGGCCATCGCGGGCGTGCTCAGCGGCCGGGTGAACCCGAGCGGGCGCCTGCCCGTGTCGATCCCGGCGACGCCCGGCGCGCAGCCGACGACGTACCTCGCGCCGCCGCTCGCGCGGGCGAGCGACGTCTCGAACGTCGACCCGACGGCGGCCTTCCCCTTCGGCCACGGGCTCGGGTACACGACGTTCGAGTGGTCGTCGTTCTCGGGCGACGAGGCGTCGACCACGACGGATGGCGCGGCCACCGTGCGGCTGCGCGTGCGCAACGCCGGCGACCGCGCCGGCTCCGAGGTCGTGCAGCTCTACCTGCACGACCCGGTCGCGTCGGTCGTGCGGCCGGTGCAGCGGCTCGTCGGCTTCGCGCGGGTCGCGCTCGAACCGGGTGCGGCCGTCGAGGTCGCGTTCACGGTGCCCGCCGACCTCGCGTCGTTCACGTCGCGCTCCGGCGAGCGCATCGTCGAGCCCGGCGAGGTCGTGCTCTCGGTGGGGCGGTCGAGCGGCGACCTGGTGGCTGCGCACACCGTGCGGCTCGACGGCCCGGTGCGCGTCGTCGACCACCGACGGGCGCTGCACCCGGCGGTCGCGATCGAGCGGGAGACCGCCTGACCTCCGCGCCGGCCGGTCCTCGGGATCGGCCGGCGCGATGTCGGATGCGTGCGGCACACTCGAACCGACCCGAGAGGAGCCGCGCATGAGCACCCACGTGACGCCGGTCGACCCCGACGAACTCCCCACCAGCCCCGCGTTCGCCCAGGGCATGATCGCACCGGCCGGTCCACTGCTCTTCGTCGGCGGCCAGAACGGCACGGATGCCTCGGGCACCCTGCTGAAGGGCCTCCGCGCGCAGACCGAGCAGGCGCTCCGGAACGTGCTCGCCGTGCTCGCCGCGGCGGGCACCGGGCCCGAGCACGTCGCGAAGCTCACGATCCACCTCGCGCCCGGCATCGACCCCGCCGACGGCTTCGCCGCGAGCGCGGCCGTCTGGGGCGCGAACCGCACGGCGGTGACCGTCCTCATGGTCGCCCCGGCACGGCCGGGCGCCCTGGTCGAGGTCGACGCGATCGCCGCGATCCCGGTCGGCGAGTAGCGCCCGGGCAGGACCACGACCGAGCCCGATCGTCGCCCGGGATCCGCGTGCGCACACGGTAGCGTGGCGATGCACGCGACGGAGCGACGAGGAGAACGATGAGCACGGAGTCCATGCCGAGAACCGTGATCTGGTGGGGCGTCGCCATCACCTTGGCCGGTAGCCTGCTCGTCGCGACCGCGCCGCACGCTCTCACGGCCTGGTGGGGCGTGAACACGGCCGAGTGGAGTGCGGCGACCGCCGTGTTCGAGGTCGTCCTCGCGATCGCTCGAACCACGCTCGCACCGCTCGGCGCCGCGCTCATCGCCGCCGGCCTGGTGATGCTCTACGTCGACCGTCGCCTGCGCGGCGATCGGATCGCCGATCGCCCGCACCGGTGGCGCTTCCCGAGCGCGGAGGAGGCCGAGCGGTGACGAGCGATCATCACACGGCCGGCGGCAGCCGCGCCGTCCTGCACGGCTCGTTCGCGTTGTCGCTGTCGCGACGGGAGGCGTTCCGGCTGTTCACGGCGCGCGGCGAGGAATTCTGGGTGCCCGGCTGGGTGCCGCGGTTCTTCGTCGAGGGTGCGGACGACCTCGAGGTCGGCACGGTGTGGCAGACGCAGGACGACGACGGCCGCCCGACGACCTGGGTCGTCCTCGATTGCGAACCGGCCGCGTCCGTGCGGTACGCGCGAGTCGCGGAGGGGTGGACGGCCGGCACCGTGGCCGTTGAGTTCACCGAGACCAGCGACGGGTGCGTCGTGCACGTCGCGTACGACCTCACCTCGATGACGACGGATGCCGCGGCCGATCTGGCGCGGTTCGCCGACGGGTGCGCCGACTACCTCGCCGAGTGGCGCGCGACGATCCTCGACCACCTGGCGTCGGGCGGCGCGATGCCCGACCCCGTCTGACCCGATCCTCGCAGTCGCTCGATCGTCCTCAGGCCTCGATGTCGTCGAGCCGCGCGATCACGACCTCGAGCAGGCGCGCGAGCTCACCGCGCTCGGCATCGCCGAGATCCTGCAGCACGTCGGACTCGACGACGTCGGAACTGCGGATCGCGAGGCTGAACAGCTCCCACCCGCCGTCGGTGAGCCTCACGAGGATCCGCGTGCGGTTCTCGGCGTCGGGCGAGCGCTCGACGAGCCCGCGCTCGACGAGCTTGTCGAGGCGGTGCGTCATCGACGAGGGCGCCACGTTCGTGAGGTCGGCGAGCTGGCTCGGGGTGAGCGCGCCGCCGTCCTTCGCGAGCGTCGCGACGACCGCCCACTCCCCCGCGGTGACGTCGAGGTCGGCGAGCTGCCGGGCGTACCACTGGTCGAGCTTCTTCGAGAGGCTCTGCACCGCGGTGATCACGCGCTGCACCGACTCCTCGCCGCCCGCGGCCACGTAGGCCGCGACCGCCCTGCGGTGCTGCTCGGCCGCACTCGGCCCGCGTCTCGCCATGCGGGAATTCTCGCACACCTCTTTCGGTTGCTAAGATTTCGATATCGAAGTATTCGACACCGAAGCCACCTGCGGCGACGGTGTCGCCGCGGCGACCGGCCGCGGCATCCGTCATCGACCGTTCGACGGTCGACCACGCGAAAGGAGTGCGCCCGTGCGCGCGATGCTGCTCGTCCTCGCCTCGAGCATCGGTTCCCTGGGATGGGGCGGGATCCTGCCCTACCAGTACGCCTATGCCGCGGAGACGAGGGACTGGGGCGCACTCGTCGCCGCGGGCGCCGCCTCGCTGTTCTCGGTGGGCGCGCTCGTGGCCGCACCGCTCGCGGGCCGCCTGAGCGACCGGTTCCCGCCGGTGCGGGTCGCCGTCGCCGCGCAGCTCATCGGCGCCGCGGCCGCGGCCTCGCTCATCGTCGCCGACGAGCCGGGCGCGTTCCTCGCGGGCATGCTCGTGTTCGGCATGGGGCTGTCGGCCGCGGCGCCGGCGAAGCAGGTGCTCGCACTGCAGTGGTCCTCGAGCGACGACCGCCGCAAGGTGTTCGCCTACAAGTTCACCGGCGAGGCGCTCGGCATGGCCGCTGGCGCGTTCATCGCCGGGCTCCTCGTCGACCTCGACCGGCACGACGGGCTCGACGTCGGGTTCCTCATGGCCGCGGCGGGCTTCGCCGTGTCGTCCGCCATCCTCTGGCTCGCCGGCCGCGGCGCCGTCGTGCCGACCGACTTCGCCTCCGACCCCACGGGCTCGATCCGCGCCGTCGAAGCGCGCTCGCGCGGCATCCTGCGCATCATCTTCGCCACCCCGGCGCTGCGCTGGACCGCGATCGTGACGATCACGCTCGCGCTCGGCTTCTACGCGCAGTTCGAGGCGGGGCTGCCCGCGTACGGCATCACCGTGCTCGGCGTCGACCCGACCGTGATCGGCACCGCGGCGGCCGTGAACTGCCTGGTGATCGTCGCGATCCAGGTCGTCATGGTGCGCCTCACCGCCAAGCGCAGCGCGCCCGTGCTGCTCATGGGCGTCGGTGCGATCTGGGTGGTCGCGTGGCTCGGACTCTCGGCGGCGCAGCTCGCGCCCGGCCTCGCCGCGGCGATCTTCGTCACGACGTACGGCGTCTTCGCGGTCGGCGAGACGATCTACAGCCCGGTGCTGAACCCGCTGACGGCGTCGCTCGCGCCGAAGGGCATGGTCGGGCAGACGCTCGGCACGATGGCGGCCCTGCAGACGGCGTTCACCGCCGCCGGGCCGCTCGTCGCCGGGGTGCTGCTCGGCGCCGGCCTCGTGGACGGGTTCCTCTGGATGCACCTCGGCGTGAGCGTGCTCGCCGTGTTCGCCGCGTGGCGCGTGCACCGCGCGCTCGTCGCGTCGCGGCGCGCGGCGGAGCCGCCGCTCACCCGCCCGATCCCGGTCGCGGGCGGGGCGTGAGTTCGCGGCATCTCGCGGTCGGCGGGGTATGTGGCCCCGGGCACGAGCGGGTGGGCCGGGGGCGTCTATCGGAACATATGTGCGTATAACTCGGTTACGTGTGTACGATTCGGCACATGAGACGTGCGGCATCCACGATCGCGGCGGCCGTTGCGGTCGCCTGGGCGGGCGTGACGCTCACCGCATGCATGCCGTGGACCGAACCGGCCCCATCACCCACGCCGTCGATCGCATCCCCTGATTTGACTCCGACGCCGGTCGCCGGCGTCGCCTGCCAGGACCGCTTCACGGCGAAGGTCGAGTGGGGAACCGACCCGGCGACGCCGAAGAGCGCCTACCTCGCGCTCACCAACGTCGGCGATGCGGCATGCTCGCTCACCGGGTTCCCGACGGAGACCGCCCTGCTCGGCGCGTCGGGGCCCATCGAGACGGTCGGCTACGGTCTCGACGGCGCACCGACCGCCGACGCCGAGGGCCGGGCCGGCGAGGTCGTGACCGTCGAGCCCGGCGAACGGGCGTACGTCTGGGCCCGGATCTCGCGGACGGACGCGCGCGCGAGCGACGACCCGTGCCGGCTCCCCGTCGCGGCGACGGGCGTCACGCTCGTGCTCCCGGGCGCATCCGAGCCGATCGTGGCGGCGGCGGACGTCGAGGTGTGCGTCGACGAGGACGCGGACGACCTCCAGGTCGGCCCCGTCGACTCGGAACCGCGACCTGCGTCAGGCGACGGCTAGGACGCCTCCCGCAGCCCGGTGATCCGGATCACCGGCTCGCGCAGGCCGTCGTCGGTCTCCTCGAAGCCGCGCTCGAACTCGAGGCCCGAGACGTCGTAGCGCTTCGCGAGCTTGTCACGGATCGCCGCCTCGTCGCCGTCCTCACCGATGTCCCGCGGGTGCACGACCTCGACGTCGAGCACTCTCCCGCCGCCGGCAGTGACCGCAATGGCCCATCCCGAGTTCTGGACGGTGTCGCTCAGGTGCGGTCGCGCGACCGCGTGCAGTGTGTTCTCCCCCATGGCTCGACTCTACGACGCGGATGCCGCTGCGGTCAGTGGCACCGCGAGGCAGGCACTCGCAGTCCCTCCCTCACCGGCCCGATCCGGCCTACCGTTGGGGGCATGGGTGACATCCGCGCCGAGATCAGGGAGTTCCTGAGCACGCGCCGCGCTCGCATCACTCCGGAGCAGGCGGGACTGCCCGCGTACGGCGGGAACCGCCGCGTGAAGGGCCTCCGCCGCGAGGAGGTCGCGATGCTCGCCGGCGTGTCGGTCGACTACTACGTGCGCCTCGAGCGCGGCAACCTCGCCGGAGCGTCCGACAGCGTGCTCGACGCGCTCGCGAGCACCCTCCAGCTCGACGAGGCCGAGCGGCAGTACCTGTACGACCTCGCGCGCGCCGCCGGTCCGGCGCCGCGACGCGCCGCGAAGCCCAGGGTCGGCGTGCGGCCGGCCGTGCAGCAGGTGCTCGACGCGTTCACCGAGGCGCCCGCCTGGGTTCGGAACGGCCGGCACGACGTCCTCGCCGCGAACCTGCTCGGCCGGGCGCTCTACGCACCCGTGTTCGACGACCCGCACCGCCCCGTCAACACGACCCGCTTCGCCTACCTCAACCCCGCCGCGCGCGAGTTCTGGCGCGACCACGACCTCGTCATGCACGACGCCGCCGCGATGCTGCGGATGGAGGTGGGGAAGCACCCGCACGACCCCGAGCTCGTGAAGCTGGTCGGCGAGCTCTCGACGCAGAGCGAGCTCTTCCGCGAGCGATGGGCGTCGCGCGACGTGAAGTTCCACCGCAGCGGGCGCAAGCGCCTGCACCACCCCGTGATCGGCGACCTCGACCTCGACTACGAGTCGATGGACCTGCCGAGCGAGCCCGGCCTCGTGCTCAACGTGTACACGGCCCCGGCCGGATCGCCGTCGGCCGACGGGCTCAGGCTGCTCGCCTCGTGGGCCGCCACGCATGCCGCCGAGTTCCGGGCGGCGGATGCCGGTGCACCCACCGCCTGAACCGGACGGGCGATCAGCCCGGGTACTCCTCGGCCGTGAGCAGCTCGCCCCACTCGGTCTCGGGCTCTCCCGACTCCGGGTCGGGCGCCTCCCAGAGGGCGAGGTGGCACATGAACTGCTCGGCGGATGCCCCGTGCCAGTGCCACTCGCCCGCAGGCGAGACGTCGCCGGTGAACCACGCCTCGGGGCCCTTGGCGGTCGGATGGTTCGGGAGCTTCTCGGTGCTCATGACGGGGTCCTCTCGTATCGTGTGCCGTCGCGGGCGATCAGCCGGGACATCCGGCTCAGAACCCGACCATGACCTTCAGCGCCTCGCGCGCGTCCATGGCGGCGTAGCCTGCGGCGACGTCGTCGATCCCGACCGTGCGGTCGAAGACGCGCCCCGGGTCGATCTCGCCGTCGAGCACCTGCCGGATCGCGGGCTCGAGGTACGCGCGCACCGGGGCGGGACCGCCGGTCAGGGTCGCGTTCTTCCCGAACAGCGAGCCGAAGCCGATCGGCGCCGCCTCGTACTGCGGCACGCCGACCCGCGAGATCACGCCGCCTGCGCGGACCACGCCGTAGGCCTGCTCGTAGGCGGGCATGTGGCCGACGGCCTCGAGGACGACATGGCTGCCCTCGCCGCCCGTGAGATCCATGACCTTCGCGATGCCCTCGTCGCCGCGTTCGGCGACGACGTCGGTGGCGCCCCACGCGACCCCGAGGTCGGTGCGCGACGCGTGGCGGCCCATCAGGATGATCCGCTCCGCCCCGAGCTGGCGCGAGGCGAGCACGGCCGAGAGGCCGACCGCGCCGTCGCCGATCACGGTGACGGTCCTGCCCGGGGCGACCCGGCCCATGTGCGCGGCGTGGTAGCCGGTGAGGTAGACGTCGGAGAGGGTCAGGAGCGAGGCGAGCAGCGGCTCGGACGCCGACGCCGGGTCGAGGTCCGGAACGACGACGAGGGTGCCGTCGGCCTGGGGCACGCGGGCGAGCTCGGCCTGGAGGCCGCTGCCGGACGCCGGTCCGAAGAACCCGCCGTGCGGGCACGAGGTGTGGACGCCCTCCCGGCAGAACGGGCAGGTGTTGTCGCTGAACGCGAACGGCACGATGACGAAGTCGCCCTTCCGGACCGTCGTGACCCCGGCGCCGATCTCCTCGACGACGGCGATGAGCTCGTGCCCCATCGCTGCGCCGTGCTCGGCGTGCGGCATCGAGTGGTACGGGTGCAGGTCGCTGCCGCACACGCAGGCGCGCACCGCGCGGACGATGGCGTCGGTGGGCTGCTGGATCACGGGGTCGGGCACCGTCTCGACGCGGACGTCGCCGGCGCCGTACATGAACGTGGCCTTCATGGGGTGGTTCGTCTCCTTCTCGGATGGATGCCGCGGGCGCCTCGCGCCCGGGCCGTGCCTCCATCCGACCGCGCCTGACGCGCGCGCGGGAGTCACTGCCGTGACAGGTACCGGCAGTGCCTCCCTCCGCACGCTTCGTCGGCGGGAGGATGGGATGCGATCCGCCACGACGAGAGAGGACGCCCATGCCGACCTGGACCACCGACGAACTCGCCTCCCTCGATCGGGTCCGCGAGATCCGGGTCGCGGGACGCCGCGCCGACGGCTCGCTGCGGACCCCGACGATCGTCTGGGGGGTCGTGGTCGACGGCGCCCTGTACCTGCGCTCGTACAAGGGACCCGACGGCCAGTGGTATCGAGCCGTCCGTCGACACGACGAGGGCGCGATCACCTGGGGCGGCAGGACGGTCGACGTCTCGTTCGCGCCGGACGCCTCCAAGGACGCCGAGATCGACGCCGCCTACCTGGGGAAGTACGGCGGCGGCGGCTCGACGCAGGCGATGATCACGAGCCCGGCCACCGAGACCACGCTGCGCGTCGAGCCGCGCTGATCGGAGGCCTCGCGGGCCTTGGGGCCGTTGCGGCATCCGCACCGCTCTGGCAGGGTGTGCGCCGAGACCGCCGGGAAAGCCGAGGGGGCGAGGCGACGTGGTCACCGTGCGAGAAGCGACGTTCCAACTGTTCCGCGATCTGGGCCTGACGACCGTGTTCGGCAACCCGGGCTCGACGGAGGAGACCTTCCTGAAGGACTTCCCGTCGGACTTCACCTACGTGCAGACGCTCGCCGAGGCCGCAGCCGTCGGTGCGGCCGACGGCTTCGTGCAGGCGACGCGCGTGCCGGCGCTCGTCAACGTGCACACGTCGGCGGGCCTCAGCAACGGGATGTCGAACATCCTGACGGCGTTCATGAACCGCACGCCGCTCATCGTGACGGCGGGCAACCAGACGCGCGACATGCTGCTGATGGAGCCGTGGCTCACGAACATCGAGCCGTCGGTGCTGCCCAAGCCGTGGGTGAAGTGGAGCTACGAACCGGTGCGCGCCGGCGACGTGCCGGCCGCGTTCATGCGCGCCTACGCGGTCGCGACGCAGCCGCCGCAGGGTCCCGTCTTCCTCTCGATCCCGTTGGACGACTGGGATCGCGAGGCCGACGGTCCAGCGGTCGTCCGCCGGGTCGCGAACCGGATCGCGCCCGACCCTGCGCGCATCGCGGAATTCGCCGTGCGCCTGTCGTCGGCGACGCATCCGGCCCTGATCCTCGGCGCCTCGATCGCCCGCGAACAGGGGTGGGACCAGGCGGTCACGCTCGCCGAACGGCTGAACGCCACGGTCTGGGCGGCACCGGCCTCGGAGCGCGCGCCGTTCCCCGAGCACCATCCGCTGTACGCGGGCGGCCTGCCGTTCGCGATCGGCCCGCTCGCCGAGAAGCTGGCAGGGCACGACGTCGCGATCGTCATCGGCGCGCCCGTCTTCCGCTACTACCCGTACGTCGCGGGCCACTACCTGCCCGACGGCCTCCACCTGCTGCACGTCTCCGACGACCCGGCTGAGACCGCGAAGGCCCCGGTCGGCGACAGCCTGCTCGGCGACCCCCTGCTCACGATGCAGGCGCTCACCGAGATCATCGAGGCCCGCCCGGCACCCATGCGCACCGTCGAGACGCAGCCGCACCGGATGGCCCCGACCCCGGTCTCCGCGGACGCCGAGCAGGCGGCGCCCGAGGGCGTGCTCACCCCGCTCCAGCTGTTCCGCACCCTGCGCGACGCGACCCCGCCCGACACCGTCCTCGTCGAGGAGTCGCCGTCGAACCTCGCCGAGCTGCACGCCGCGTGGCCCATCGAGGTGCCCGACACGTTCTTCACGTTCGCCTCCGGCAGCCTGGGCTGGAACCTGCCGGCCTCGGTCGGCATCGCGATCGCGGAGCGCACGACGGGCCGGAACCGCCCGGTGCTCGCCGTGATGGGCGACGGTTCGCTGCAGTACTCGATCCAGGCGCTCTGGACCGCGGCGCAGCACGACGCGCACCTGATCGTCGTCGTGCCGCGCAACGGCGAGTACGCGATCCTCAAGTCCTTCGCCGAGCTCGAGGAGACGCCCGGCGTGCCGGGCCTCGACATCCCCGGGCTCGACATCGTCTCGCTCGCGAAGGGCTACGGATGCCGCGGCGTCGAGGCCGACTCGGAGGACGCGGTGCGCTCGGCCATCGCGCACGCGCTCCAGCACCGCGGCCCCTCCGTCATCGTCGTGCCGGTGACGCCGACGGTGCCCTCGCTGCTCTAGCCCGCCGGGGCGTCAGCCTGCGGCAGCCGGCGCCGCCGGCACGGCGGTGCTGTCGCGCACGACCAGGCTCGTCGCGAGATCCATGCGCGGCGTCGGTGCGCCCGGGTCGAGCGGCTCCTCGGCGAGGCGGATGGCGAGGCGCGCCGCCTCCTCGCCCATGCGCCGCAGCGGCTGGTGGACGGTCGTGAGCTTCGGTGTGAGCCAGCGCGCGAGCGGGATGTCGTCGTAGCCGACGACCGAGAGGTCCTCGGGCACGCGGATACCGCGCTCGCGCGCCGCCTCGAGCACGCCGAGCGCCTGCATGTCGCTGCCGGCGAAGATCGCGGTGGGGCGGTCGTCGCGATCGAGCAGCTCGCGGGCGCGGTCGCGCCCTCCGGAGACGTGGAAGTCGCCGAACCGGATCCAGTCCTCGTCGATCGGGAGCCCGGCGGAGTTCATCGCCGACCGGTAGCCGTCGATGCGCGCGAGCGAGCACATCATGTCGGCCGGGCCCGTGATCGCGGCGATGCGCCGGTGGCCGAGCTCGATGAGGTGCCGCGTCGCGGCGAGCCCGCCCGACCAGTTCGCGGAGCCGACGGACGGCACGTCCGGCGAGGGGTCGCCCGCCGGGTCGACGATGACGAACGGGATGGCCCGCGAGTGGAGCTGCTCGTGGTACTCGGGCGCCAGGTCGCTGAACACGAGCACGACGCCGACCGGGCGCCGGCGCATGACGCCCTCGACCCAGTCGGGGTCGGGCGAGTGCCGGGTGCCGCTCACCGTCAGCACCACGGAGAGCCCGTGCTGCTTGGCGACCGACTCGACGCCGTCGATGACCTCCATCGACCAGATCGGGTCGAGCTCGTGGAAGACGAGCTCGAGGAGTTCGGCGCGCGCCTCCGACCGGCCGCCGCCCCGACGCCGGTACCCGCGGTCGGCGAGGACCTGCTCGACGCGCGCGCGGGTCGCGGCCGCGACATCCGACCGGCCGTTCAGGACCTTCGAGATCGTCGCGAGCGAGACGCCCGCCTCCGACGCGATGTCGGCGAGCGTGACGCGCTCCGGCGCGGCATCCGTTGTCATGTTTCGATTCTAGCGTCGAAACTTACGGAGCGCACTCAGCCGCGCACGACGTCCGGCGTCCCGTCCTCGTCGACCACCGGGACCACCGCGCCGCCGCGGATCCACAGCGGCACCGTGTCGAACCCGTGCCGCTCCCGCCGCCAGGCGCCGCCCTCGACGCGCTCGCGCGTGAACCAGTTCGTCCACGTGCCCGCCGGCAGGTAGTACTCGACGTCGCCCGACGCCGAGAACACCGGCGCAACGAGCAGGTCGGGTCCGAGCAGGTACTGCCGGTCGAGGTACGCGACAGCGGGGTCGCCGGGGAACGCCAGCTGCATCGGCCGCATGATCGGCGTGCCCATGCGGTGCGCCTCCTCGCCGGCCGCGACCAGGTAGGGCCGGAGCGACGCCTTGAGCTTCGCGAACGTGCGCGCGACCTCGACGGCCGACTGGCCGGGCGCCTCCTCGCCGTCGTCGAACGCCCACGGCACCCGGTAGCTCGTCGATCCGTGCAGCCGCGAGTGGCTCGAGAGCAGGCCGAACGCGAGCCAGCGCTTGAACACCGCCGCGTCGGGGCTGCCCTCGAACCCGCCGATGTCGTGGCTCCAGTAGCCGAAGCCGCTGAGCGCGAGCGAGAGCCCGCCGCGCAGGCTCTCGGCCATCGAGGTGAACGTCGAGGAGTTGTCGCCGCCCCAGTGCACCGGCATCGACTGGCCGCCGGCCGTCGCCGACCTGGCGAACAGCACCGCCTCGCCCGCCCCCCGCTCCGCCTCGAGCACCTCGAACACGGCGCGGTTGTAGAGGTCGGTGTAGCGGTGGTGCATCGCCTCGGGGTCGCTGCCGTCGTGCCAGACCACGTCGATGGGGATCCGCTCGCCGAAGTCGGTCTTGATGGCGTCGACGCCCTGCGCGATGAGCCCGCGCAGGTGCTCCTGGAACCAGCGCGTCGCGTCGGGGTTCGTGAAGTCGACGAGCGCCATGCCGGCCTGCCAGAGGTCCCACTGCCACACCGAGCCATCCGCACGTCGAACGAGGTAGCCGCGCTCGAGCCCCTCGCGGAACAGCTGCGAGCGCTGCGCGATGTAGGGGTTCAGCCAGGCGCTGACCCGCAGCCCGCGCGAGTGGAGCCGAGCGAGCATGCCCTCGGGGTCGGGGAAGACCGCCGGGTCCCACTGGAAGTCGGTCCAGTGGAACTCGCGCATCCAGAAGCAGTCGAAGTGGAACACCTCGAGCGGGATGTCGCGATCGGCCATGCCGTCGATGAACGCGTTGACGGTCGCCTCGTCGTAGTCGGTCGTGAAGCTCGTCGACAGCCAGAGGCCGTAGGACCAGTCGGGCACGCGCGCGGGGCGGCCGGTGAGCCTGGTGTACCGATCGAGCACCTCGGCCGGCGTCGGGCCGGCGATGACGACGTACTCCAGGCACTCCCCCGCGACCGAGAACTGCACCTGCTCGACGGCCTCCGAGCCGACCTCGAACGACACGTGCCCCGCGTGGTTCACGAGCACGCCGTAGCCGCGGTTCGTGAGGTAGAACGGCACGTTCTTGTACGCCTGCTCGCTCGACGTCCCGCCGTCGGCGTTCCAGATGTCGACCGTCTGCCCGTTCTTCACGAGCGGCCCGAACCGCTCGCCGAGCCCGTAGACCAGCTCGCCGACGCCGAGCGAGAGCTGGGTGTGCAGGTAGGCGGATGCCTCGGCGAGCCCCGTCGTCGTGATGCCGGTCACGCCCGTCGGCTCGGCCGCGACCGGCGCCCCGGGCGCGAGCTTCAGGTAGCCGACGGACTTGTGGCCGCTCGTGGTGAGCGGCGACCCGGCGGCATCCTCGAACGTCAGCTCCCAGGGGGCGCCGCGGCGGATGCGGGCGCGCAGTGGACCCGCGTCGACCACCCCGCCGTCGTCGTCGACCGAGATCGCGGCGCGGTACGCGTCATCCGTCGCCAGGTCGAACCCGACGTCGCGCGGCGTTCCGCAGTGGTGCTCGACCCGCACGCGGATGACGCCCTCGGCGAGGCTCGCGAGCGAGACCGTGAGCATCGGCCGGTTGAGCGTGTCGCCGCGTGCGGCGATCACACGCGTGGGCGCCCAGACGACCAGCTCGTCGCGGCCGTCGGCCCCGCGCTCGACCGCGAGGTCGCGCGCCTCCTGCGCGTACAGCGCCTCGACGCCGGGGCGGACGTGCCAGAACCCGTCGGTGAACTTCATTACTTGACCGCTCCTGCCGTGATGCCGCGCGTGAGGGTGCGCTGGAAGATGAGGAAGAAGACGAGCGTCGGGATGAGCCCGAGCAGGGCCGACGCGCTCGTCGTGGTGACGTCCATCAGCCGGTCGCCCTGGAGCACCGTGATCGCCACGGGCACCGTCTGCGTCGCATTCGACACGAGGAACGTCAGCGGGATCAGGAACTCGTTCCAGGTCCAGATGAAGAAGAAGATGAGCAGCACCGACAGCGTCGGCCGCGAGATCGGGTAGACCACGCGCCAGAGGATCTGCCAGCGCGAGGCGCCGTCGAGCGAGGCCGCCTCGAGCAGCTCCCTCGGGAACGTCGAGTAGACGGACGCGAGCAGGTAGGTGCCGAACGCCGACTGGATGACGGTGAAGATGATGATGACCGCCCACTGGCTGTCGTACAGCCCCGCCTCCTTGAACATGAAGTAGAGCGGGTAGAGCAGCACCTCCTGCGGCAGCATGTTCGCCAGCAGGATGAGCACGACGATCCAGAGCCGGCCCTTCACGCGACCGATGCCGAGCGCGAACGCGTTGAACATCGAGATGAGCACCGCGAAGACCGCGACGAGGCCGGAGATGAAGACCGAGTTCCACAGCTTCTCGGGGAAGTTCACGCGTTCCCAGAACGCGACGATGCCATCGAAGTAGAACTCGGTCGGCAGGGTCAGCGGACCCGACGTGTTGTAGTCGGCCGGCGACTTGAACGAGTTGACCAGGATCAGCAGGAACGGGACGGCGATGAAGAAGCCGAGCACGACCGCGACGGCGAGCACGAGCCAGTCGCCCGGCTTGCGCTTGTTCGGGCCGCCGGGGCGGCGCGAGCGGATGGCTCGGCGCGGGCGCTCCGCGTCGGGCTCGGGCGCGGCATCCGTCGGCAGTTCGACGTCGCGGCGCTCGGGGTCGAGCTCCTCGATGATGGCGCTCATCGCTCGGCCTCCTTCTTCTCCATGCGGTGCTGGGCGAGGATGAACAGCACGCTGACCGCGGCGATCACGACCGTGAGCGCGGTCGCGATGGTCGCGCCGTAGCCGACCTGCTGCGACTGGAAGAACTCGCTGTACGCGTAGTAGGCGGGGACGATCGTCGACGTGCCCGGCCCGCCGCCGGTCAGGGCGTAGACCGGGCCGAACACCTTGAGCGCCGCGATCGTGCAGGTCAGGGTGACGACGAAGATCTCGGGGCGGATCATGCCGAGCGTGATCGCGCGGAACCGCTGGAACCAGTTCGCGCCGTCGAGCTCGGCGGCCTCGTACAGCTCGGGGTCGACGCGCTGGAGCGCGGCCATGAAGATGACGATCGGGTAGCCGAGCTGGACCCAGACCATGATGACCATGAGGCTCGGCAGGGCGGTATCGGGGCTGCCCAGCCAGTTGTGGGCGAGGTCGCCGAGGCCGATCGCCTCGAGCACCTGGTTGAGCGCGCCGTTCTGCGGCCGGAGGATCCAGCCGATCACGATGGCCGCGATCACGGCGGGCAGGATCTGGGGCAGGTAGTACGTCGCGCGCAGGAAGCTCGCGAGCTTCCCGCCGAACTTGCGCCCGATGAGGTCGAACAGCATCGCGGCGAGCAGGAGTCCGAGGAGCGTCGGCACGATGACCATCGCGAGGATCATCGCGATCGAGTTGCCGAAGCTCGTCCAGAAGACGCGGTCGCCCATGAGCTCGACCCAGTTCTCGAGGCCGATCCACTCGGGCGGGCGGATGCCGCGGTACTCCGTGAACGTGAGGTAGACGTTCCAGACGAGGGGGACGACGACGATCACGGCGAGGAGCGCGAGCCCCGGCACGAGGTAGAGCCAGTAGGTGCTCCGGCGAGCGCCGGGGATGAGGCCGTCCTCGGGCCCCGCGGGGCTGCGGCGCGACCTGCGGCCGCCGCCGGCGGCATCCGTCGCCTCGATCGTCGTCGCGGCCCTGGTGTCGAGGGCTGACATGGGTGGTTCCTTCCGGTGGTCCGGGCGGGCCGCGCTGCGGCCCGGGTGGGGCGTGGCCCCGAGGGGCGGATGCCGCGGCGCACGCACTCGCCGCGGCATCCGAGCCGGTCAGCCGACGATGTCGTCGACGCCCGACTGGTACTGCTCGCCGAGCTGCTGCTGCACCTCGGACGGGGACTTCGTGCCGTTCACGAGCTCCTGGAGCCCGGCGTTCAGCTCGTCGTAGAACGTCGGCGTGGGCCAGTCGGGGTAGAACGAGATGCCGTCCATCTCGTTCAGCGCGTTGAAGTTCGCGATGAGCTCCTGGGACTTCTCGTCGGTGATGTCGGCCTCCTCGGCGGCGACGGGCACGCCGCCGTTGTTGCCGAGCAGCGCCTGGATCTCGGGGCGCATCGTGATGTCGATGAACTCGTACGCGAGCTCCTTGTTCTGCGCCCGCTCGGGGACGACCCACATGTTGCCCGCGGAACCGGGCGAGAGCTCGGCCTCGGGGAAGAGGAACGTGCCCCACTCGAAGTCGGTGATCTCGTTCACGAAGCGGCCGTACCACCAGCTGCCCGAGTAGAAGATCGGGGCGTCGCCGCTGATGAAGCTCACGCCGGCGTCCTCGGCCTTGAGGCCGGAGGCATCCGTCGAGATGTAGCCCGCGTCGACCCAGTCCTTCACGGTCTCGGTGGCGTAGGAGATCTCGTCGCCCGACCAGTCGATCGGGTTCTCGTAGAGCTGGTAGTCGTTCACGAACTGCCGGTCGGCCTCGCCGAGGGCGAGCTGGTACCAGAGCTGGCCGAGCGGGTACTCGGCGGCCGATTCGGCGAGCGGCGTCGTGCCCTGGTCGGCGAAGGCCTGGAGCACGTCCTCGAACTCGGCGAAGGTCGTCGGCACCTCGACGCCCGCCTCGGCGAACGCGTCCTTGTTGTAGTAGACCTGCACGAACTCGCCGTAGTTCGGCACGCCGTACCAGCTGCCCGAGCCCATGATGCCGTTCTCGTCGTACTTCGCCGTCGTCTGCAGGGCGGGCGCGAGCTGGTCGCCCCAGCCGTACTCGTCGACGACGTCGTCGAGCGGCGTGAGCAGGCCCTCGCTCGAGAGCAGGCCCGCGGTCGCGTTGCCCTTGTTGTACTCGAGGAGGTCGGGCGCCTCGTCGGAGTTCAGGACCTGGCTGGCGGTCGAGCGGATCTGCTCGAAGCTCTTCTCCTCGAACTCGACGGTGGCGCCGGTCTCCTCCTCGAAGACCTCGATCGCCTCGGCCCAGGCGATGCCCATGGCCGAGTCGGCGCCCTCGTAGTGCCAGAGGCGGAGGGTGTTCTCGTCGCCGCCGGCGTCGCTGCCGGAGCAGCCGCTGAGGGCGAGGGCCGCGACGGCGACCGAGGCCGCGACGGCGAGGGTTCTGGTGTGCTTCATTGCTACCTCTCCTGGTGTGGGTGGTGCGGTTCCCGGCGGGGGTGGCGGGTGCCGGGGATATTCGGTGGTGGTGGTGTCGGGTCGGGTCGGGCGAGTTGTCGAAGCGCTTCGATGACGGGCGAACGGATGCCGCGTGGCCGCGGTGGTCCGTCAGTCCGACGCGCCTCCGGGCGGCGCGGTCGAGCCGTGCGCCCGGTACTCGGGGGCGATCAGGTGGACGGCCGCCGGGACCTCGCCGCCGTCGACCATGCGCATGGCGAGCTCGACCGCGAGCTCGCACGACGCGCTCGGCACGAGCGGGACGGAGTCGATCGGCGGGTGGAAGGCGGAGGTGTCGAAGGTCGCCCC
The DNA here is from genome assembly GCF_009729855.1 of Agromyces luteolus. Taxonomy (GTDB): domain Bacteria; phylum Actinomycetota; class Actinomycetes; order Actinomycetales; family Microbacteriaceae; genus Agromyces; species Agromyces luteolus. The sequence goes on from NZ_WODA01000023.1 coordinate 49,938, forward strand.
CACGGAGACGACCGACACCTCCTCGGGCACGCGACGGCCGAGCGTCGCGAGTTCGTCGAGTGCGACGGCGTGGCTCGTGTCGTCGCAGTGCAGCACGAGCGCGGTCGCACCGGCCTCGACGAGGTCGCGGACGGCCTCGCGGACCGGCGCGCGGCGCGGGCCGTCGGACTCGGGCAGGACGGTCGTGCAGTCCAGCCCCCGCTCGGCGGCCCGGGCCTCGAGCCCCCGCCGCACGCGCGGTGGGAAGTTCGACTTCTCGTACGCGGTCGGCGGGTGCCCGACGAATCCGATCGAACGGTGGCCGAGGTCGGCCAGCCGGTCGACGGCGAGCGCCGCGGCGGCCTCGAAGTCGAGGTCGACGCAGACGAGGCCCTCGTGGTCGTCGGGCACGCCGATGAACACGGTGGGCAGCGCGATGCGCCGGGCCAGGTCGACGCGCTCGTCGTCGGGAGCGACGTCGAGCACGAGCACGCCGTCGGCGAGCCCGCTCGAGGCGACCCTGCGCATGCCGGCCGACGCCTCCTCCTCGGTGAGGAGCAGGATGTCGTACTCGTACCTGCGCGCCGCGATGGAGGTCGCGAGCACGAACGCCATGTGCGCGGGCGCGTGGGTGTCGGCCCGGAACGGCTCGGTGAGCGCGAAGATCTGCGTGCGGCGGCCGGCGAGCATGCGAGCACCGGCGTTCGGCCGGTAGTCGAGCTCGCGCGCCGCCTCCTCGATGCGACGCCGGGTGTCGGGCGAGATCGAACGCTTGCCGCTCAGCGCGTACGACACGGTGCTGATGGACACGCCGGCGGCCTGGGCCACCTCGTGGATCTTCGCCATGTCGACTCCATCGTCTCGAAGCGTTTCGACTGATTGCGAGGGACTCTACGCAGGTGTCGAAGCGTTTCGCAAGTGTTTTGTGGAATTCAGGAACAAATGGCTCTCGACGCGCCGAACCGGACTTGCCGCCGGCGCGACATCCGGTTATGTTTATCTCGCCAACAAATCATCGATGACGCTGAAAGGCGGATCACCCATGGCCAGCGCGCCCACCCGCGACGACAAGTTCTCCTTCGGCCTCTGGACCGTGGGCTACAACGGCACCGACCCGTTCGGCGGACCGACCCGCAACGCGCTCGACGTCGTGCACGTCGTCGAGAAGCTCGCCGAACTCGGCGCCTACGGCCTCACCTTCCACGACGACGACCTCTTCGCCTTCGGCTCCTCCGACGCCGAGCGCCAGACGCAGATCGACCGGCTGAAGGGCGCGCTCGCCGACACCGGCCTCATCGTGCCGATGGTCACGACGAACCTCTTCTCCGCGCCCGTGTTCAAGGACGGCGGGTTCACCTCGAACGACCGCCAGGTGCGCCGCTTCGCCCTCCGCAAGGTGTTCCGGCAGCTCGACCTCGGCGCCGAGCTCGGCGCGAAGACCTTCGTCATGTGGGGCGGCCGCGAGGGAGCCGAGTACGACTCGGCCAAGGACATCCGCGCGGCGCTCGAGCGCTACCGCGAGGCCGTGAACCTGCTCGGCGACTACGTGACCGACAAGGGCTACGACATCCGCTTCGCCATCGAGCCGAAGCCGAACGAGCCGCGCGGCGACATCCTGCTGCCGACCCTCGGCCACGCCATCGCGTTCATCGACTCGCTCGAGCGCCCCGAGCTCGTCGGCCTCAACCCCGAGGTCGGGCACGAGCAGATGGCGGGTCTCAACTTCGCCGCGGGCATCGCGCAGGCCCTGTACCACGGCAAGCTCTTCCACATCGACCTCAACGGCCAGCGCGGCATCAAGTACGACCAGGACCTCGTGTTCGGCCACGGAGACCTGCACAACGCGTTCGCGCTCGTCGACCTGCTCGAGAACGGCGGCCCCAGCGGCGTTCCCGCGTACGACGGCCCGCGCCACTTCGACTACAAGCCCTCGCGCACCGAGGACGAGACAGGCGTCTGGGACTCGGCCGCGGCGAACATGCGCACCTACCTGCTGCTCAAGGAGCGGGCGGCGGCGTTCCGCGCCGACCCCGAGGTGCAGGAGGCGCTCGCCGCGGCGCGCGTCGACGAGCTTGCGCAGCCGACCCTCGGGGACGGCGAGACCTACGACGACTTCCTCGCCGACCGCTCGGCGTACGAGGACTTCGACCCGTCGGCCTACCTCGGCGGGAAGGGCTTCGGATTCGTCCGCCTGCAGCAGCTCGCGACCGAGCACCTGCTCGGCGCGCGCTGACCGGCCCGTCCACAACTCCGGTGGTCGAGTAGCGACGGAGGAGCGTATCGAGACCACGCACGCGGTCTCGATACGCGCTCCGCGCTACTCGACCAACGGCAACCTTCCAAGGAGAACGCAATGACGCTCGTCGCCGGCGTCGACTCGTCGACGCAGTCGTGCAAGGTCGTGATCCGGGATGCCGCGACCGGTGCGCTCGTGCGCTCCGGCCGCGCCGCCCACCCGGACGGTACCGAGGTCGACCCCGCCGCGTGGTGGGGTGCCCTGCTGACGGCGTTCGCCGACGCGGGCGGGTTCGACGGCGTCGAGGCGATCTCGATCGCGGGCCAGCAGCACGGCATGGTCGTCCTCGACGCGGACGGCCGCGTCATCCGCCCCGCCCTGCTCTGGAACGACACGCGCTCGGCGCAGGCGGCGCGCGACCTGATCGACGAGGTCGGGGCCGACGCATACGCCCGCCGCACCGGCGTCGTGCCCGTCGCCTCGTTCACCGCGACGAAGCTGCGCTGGCTGCGCGACGCCGAGCCGGAGAACGCGGCGCGCGTCGCCGCCGTGGCGCTCCCCCACGACTGGCTCACCTGGCGCCTGCGCGGCTTCGGGCCGGCCGACGAGTCGCCGCTCGGGCCGGTGCTCGAGGAGCTCGCGACCGACCGCTCCGACGCGAGCGGCACCGCGTACTGGGGCGAGGGCGGCTACGACCGCGACCTGCTGGTGCGCGCGCTCGGGCACGACGCGATCCTCCCGCGCGTGCTCGGACCGGGCGAGGCGGCGGGCCGGACGCCCGACGGCATCCTCGTCGGTCCCGGCGCGGGCGACAACGCCGGCGCCGCGCTCGGGCTCGACGCCGCATCCGGCGACGTCGTCGTGTCGATCGGCACGAGCGGCACGGTGTTCGCCGTGACGGATGCCGCCATCGCCGACGCATCGGGCACCGTGGCGGGATTCGCGGACGCCACCGGGCGGTTCCTGCCGCTGATCGCGACGCTGAACGCCGCGCGGGTGCTCGACGCGACCGCCGGGGTGCTCGGCGTCGACCACGCCGAACTCGGCCGCCTGGCGCTCGAGGCCGACCCCGGCGCATCCGGCGCCGTGCTCGTGCCGTACTTCGAGGGCGAGCGAACGCCGAACCTCCCCGACGCGACCGCCTCGTTCTCGGGGCTCACGCTCCGGAACACGACGCGCCCGTCGATCGCGCGGGCCGCGGTCGAGGGCCTGCTCTGCGGGCTCGCCGACGGGCTCGACGCGGTCCGCGGGCAGGGGGTCGAGGCCCAGCGCATCCTGCTCATCGGCGGGGCGGCCCAGAACCCGGCGGTGCAGGTCGCCGCCACGCAGGTCTTCGACGTGCCGGTCGTGGTGCCGGCCCCGGGCGAGTACGTCGCCGACGGCGCGGCGCGGCAGGCCGCGTGGGTGCTGACCGGCGAACGACCCGCGTGGCCGATCGAGGCCGGCGAGCCGCTGCCCGGCGACACGAGGCCGGAGATCCGTCGGCGGTACGCCGCCGCGCAGGCGCGCGCGACGGCCTGACGCTGCGCGACCCGCCGACCGAACCCGCTGGGCTCCTCCGAGCCTCGGCGCGTAGCATGGCCGGTGGACGTCGCCGTCCGACGACGCCCCGCCGACGAGGTAGGAGGACCATGATGATGTCCGAATCCGATGAGGTCCGCGGACCCGATCCCGACGACGTCGAGGGCGAGTACACCGAGGTCGAGGGCGAAGCGCCGCGGAAGCGGACCGTCGAGGGCGAGTACACGCGCACCGACGGCGTCGAGGAGGACGAATCGGTGGTCGGCGACTACACGTCGACCGCGGAGCACCCCGAGACCCATCCGGCGTCCGAGGAGCACGGGGACTACACGCGCGAGGACGAGCGGCCGAAGCCGCATCCGGGGCTGCACAAGGGCTGAGCCCCGGTCACGGGTGCGCGGTTTCGCGACGAGTGCGCAGGGACGACCCCGCGCACCAGTCGCGGAATCGCGCACTCATGGGGCCGAGGAGCCGAGCGTTCGCGCGAGCTCCGCCCCCGCCGCCTCGAGCCAGCGCAGCGGGTCGGCCATCGCGGCGTCCCCGCCGCCGGCGAGGTCGGTCAGCGACGCGGATGCCGCGAAGGCCGACGCGTCGGCGTCGATCGCACCCGCCACGAGCGCGACGGGCACGCCGGCGGCATCCGCTCGGGCAGCGACCTCGCTCGGCACCTTGCCCGCGGCGGACTGCCCGTCGAAGCGTCCCTCGCCCGTGATCACGAGCGACGCGCCCGCGAGCGCGTCGGCCAGGCCGATCGCATCGGCCACCGCGGCCGCCCCGCCGGCCATGTGCGCGCCCCAGACGAGCAGGCCGAACCCGGTGCCGCCGGCCGCGCCCGCCCCGGCCGCGTCGCCGAACGCCGCCCGATCCGGCATCGCCCGCACGAGCCGGCCGAGGTTCCGTTCCATGGGCTCGATCAGCTCGGGCGCCGCACCCTTCTGCGGGGCGAAGATCGCCGCCGCGCCGAACGGCCCGAACAGCGGGTTGGTGACGTCGCTGAGGATCGCGGCACCGCCGGCGGGTCGTTCGCGCAGGCCCGACAGGTCGACCCGCACGATCGCGCCGAGCCCGCGGTTGCCGGCGGGGACCGGCCAGCCGTCCGCATCGAGGAACCGCCCGCCGAGCGCGGCGAGCGCCCCCGCCCCGCCGTCGGTCGACGAGCTGCCCCCGATCGCGAGCAGCACGCGGGTCGCACCACCGTCGAGCGCCGCAGCGATCGCCTGGCCGAACCCGATCGTGTGCGCGTCGAGCGGGCGGAGCGGGTCGCACAGCGTGATGCCGCTCGTGAGGGCGAGCTCGACGAGCGCGCCGCCGTCGGGCAGCCGCAGCCACGCGGCATCCACCGGCTCGTCGTCGGGACCCCGCACGGTGACGGGCACGCGCTCGGCTCCCGCGACCGAGGCCGCGAACGCGTCGAGCGTGCCCTCGCCGCCGTCGGCCATGGGCCTCAGCACGAGCTCGTCGTCGGGGGCGACCGAACGCCAGCCGCGCGCGAGCGCGTCGGCGGCCTCGACGGCGGTCGCCGTGCCCTTGAACGAGTCCGGGGCGACGACGATGCGGCGGCTCACGCGGCGCCCGTCGCCGGAGGCCGTGCCGCCGTGGGCGCCGGCACGTGGCGCAGCCAGTCGATGGCGTTCGCGATGAGCGCGCGGTGCTCGGGCGAGTCGTACGATCGCACGTCGTGGCCGAGCGCGTCGTAGACGAGTCGCGACGGTCCGATTTCACGGGCCCACACGATCGGATGCCGGATGCCGTCCTGCTCGTGCTCCGCGATGGGCTCGATCACGTCGTGCAGGAGCAGCGAGCTGTAGCGCTCGTCCTCGAGCGTGAAGTCGTCGAGGCCCTCGCGGACGGCGTGGTTGCCGACGAGGTGCACGCGCGCCTCGCCGAACGGCGGATGCCACGACACGTCCCACTCCCACCGGCCGCCGATCGCGCGGTCGAAGGCGTCGAGGTCGCGCAGGCTCGATGCGGCCGCGTGGAGCGCGAGGATGCCGATGCCGCGCTCGAGCGCGGCGGCGAGCGGGCCGTCGTCGACCGCGGGCGCCTCGGCGTCGGGCGGCAGCGGCTCGCCGTCCACGCTCGAGCGATCCGGGTCGCCGGCGTTCACGACGAGCAGCGTCACGTCGTCGTCGAGCCCGCCGAGCGCGGCATCCACGTCCTCGCGGATCTCGACGTCGAAGCCGGCGTCGGCGACGAGCTCGGCCAGGCGCGAGCTCGTCTCGGCGTACGGATGCCACGGGTCGGCGTACCGCCCGGCACCGCTCAGGATCAGGGCGCGCATCGGAACCTCCTCGCTCGGCTGCATCGTACGGCCCTCAGTCGGCGACCACCATGGCCCAGTCGAACGCGGCGAGCCGGACGCGCTCGACCCGTTCGCCGGTCACCGCGTCGGTGCCCTCCATCTCGACCTCCACGGCCGGCCCGCCGTGGTTGACGAGCGTGACGAGCGCGCCGCGGCGCGCCGCCTCGACGTGCTCGGGCAACCCCGCGACGACCGGCTCCACCCCGGTCGTCGCGAGGAGTCGGTCGACGAGGGCCTGCGTGCCGGCCTCGTCGGGGATCGTGGCGAGGTAGCGGGCGGTGCCGCCCCGGTGTCCGACCTCGCGCCGCGTGAGCGCGGCGCCGCCGGTGCGGCGCCCCTCGGTGAAGGATGCCTCGGCGCGGGCGTCGGCGGCGACGTGCACTTCCTCCGCGAGCAGCGTGCCCGTCCCGGCGAGGCCGTCGCCGTCGCCCGCGAACGGGGCCGTGCGCTCCCCCGGCACCCCGGGCGCGGCATCGGTCGGCACGAGCGCGCCGAAGTCCTCGATGCGGATGCCGCAGAGCGGGCCGAGCTGCGTCGCGAACCCGCCGTCGCGGAAGCGGTCGAGTTCGTCGACGACGTCGCTGAACGGCCCGACGAGCAGGTGCCCGCCGGCCTCGACGAACGACGCGAGCGCGGCGGCATCCGCCTCTCGCACGAGGTAGAGCAGCGGCGCGATCGCGAGGTCGTAGCCCTCGCCGACCCGCGCGGCCGGAACGACGTCGACCTGCACGTGGCGGCGGTGCAGCGCGCGGTACCAGCGCTGGACCACGGCGACGTAGTCGAGTGCGTTCTGCGGGTGGTCGGAGGCCTCGACGGCCCACCAGTTCTCCCAGTCGAAGACGAGCGCGACGCGCGCGTCGCGCGCCGTCGCGTCGCCGGACGGGAGTTCGGGCAGCCCGGCGAGCGTCTCACCCAGCGCGACGACCTCGCGCCACGTGCGGGTCTCGGTGCCGGCGTGCGGGAGCATCGCCGAGTGGAACTTCTCGGACCCCGCCCGCGACTGCCGCCACTGGAAGAACAGGATGCCGTCGGCGCCGCGCCCGATCGCCTGCGCACTGAGCGCCGCCATCTGCCCCGGCGCCTTCGGCGCATTCGTCGGCCGCCAGTTGAGGGCGTTCGTCGACTGCTCCATGAGGATCCACGGCACCTCGGGCTTCAGGGAGCGCACGAGGTCGCGCTGGAACGCGGCCGCGCGGAAGGACTCGGGGTCGTTCGGGTCGGGGTAGCAGTCGTCGCTGATGACGTCCATGTGCGGCGCCCAGCCGGCGTAGTCGGCCGGCTTGAACGCGCCCATGAAGTTCGTCGTGATCGGCTGCGTCGCACCCGCAGCGCGGATGATCTCGCGCTCCATGAGGTAGCACTCGAGCAGCATGTCGCTCGTGAAGCGGCGGAAGTCGAGCTCCTGCCCGGGGTTGCGCGAGTACGGAGCCTTGCGCGGCGGGAACACCTCGTCGAAGGACTGGTACCGCTGCGACCAGAAGTCCGTGCCCCAGGCCTCGTTGAGGGCCGGCACGTCCCCGTAGCGATCGGCGAGCCAGCGGCGGAACGCATCGCGCGCGGCATCCGAGTAGTCGAAGTTCAGGTGGCATCCGTACTCGTTGTTCACGTGCCACATGACGATCGCGGGGTGATTGGCGTAGCGCTCGGCGAGCGCGGTGACGAGCTCGGCCGCCAGCCGCCGGTAGACCGGCGACGACGGCGCGAACTGCTGGCGGCTGCCCGGCCAGTAGGTGGCCCCGTCCTCGTCCTGCGGGAGCATCTCGGGGTAGTTCGCCGTGGCCCACGGCGGCGGCGACGCGGTCGCCGTCGCGAGGTCGACGGCGATGCCGCCCTCGTGCAGCAGATCGATGACCCGGTCGAGCCATCCGAAGTCGAACTCGCCCTCGCGGGGTTGTATGCGCGACCACGAGAAGATGCCGAGGCTGACCATCGTGACGCCGGCCTCGCGCATGCGAGCGACGTCCTCGGGCCAGATCTCCTCGGGCCACTGCTCGGGGTTGTAGTCGGCGCCGTAGTGCACGTCGGTCTCCTCGTCGAGTCTCGTCTTCGTGGGCGGGGCGGATGCCTCGCGCTCGCCGCCGTACATGGGAATCATGCCGCGGGCGCCGGCCCCCGTGCGGGAACCGGCGCCCACGGGGCCGGATCAGGTCAGCCGAGGATCACCTTCGCCTCGGCGAAGAACTGCTCGACCGCGTCGTCGACCGTGACGGCGCCGAGGCCGATCGACTTGCCCAGGTCCCAGAACGTCTGCTCGAGCGAGCCGTAGCCGACGACCGGGACCGGCGGCGCGTCGCCGATGCGGTCGGCGACCGAGTCGAGGTAGTCGGCGACCTGCGCGTCGACGCCCTCGAGCGTCGTGCCGGCGAGCTTCGTCTCGGATGCCGGGAAGCCGAGCGTGGTGCCGAAGACCTCACCGGCCTCCTCGCTGTTGACGACGAAGTCGAGCCAGAGCGCGGCCGCCTCGGGGTGGTCGGTGTCGGCCGAGATCGCAACCTGCAGGCCGGCCTGGCGGTAGAGGTCCTTCCCGCCGGCCTCGTCGATGGGCGGGGCGACGATCGTCACGGACTCGGCGCCCGAGTCGGCGAGGTAGCCGCCGAGGAAGTTGCTCCAGCTCGCCTCGCTCGCGGTGCGGTTCGAGCCGAAGCCCGAGATCGGGGCGATCTCCTCGAGCTGCTGCTGCGGGATCGCGACGCCGTCGCGCGCCTCGGCGCCCGAGTTCCAGAAGTCGCGGAGCTCGTCCTCGGTGAAGCCGAGCTCGCCGTCCTCGGTGTAGAGGTTGCCGCCCTGCGCGCGCAGCACGTTCTCGAAGGTCTGGATGCGCTGGGTCATGTCGGTGCCGCCGTACACCTCGCCGCCGGTGGCCTCGGTGACCTCGGCCATCCACTCGGTGTACTCGTCGTACGACGTGCCGCCCTCGTAGGGCTCGACTCCGGCCTCCTCGAGCAGGGCGTCGTTGAGGAACACGGCCCACGAGCTGTAGCCGGTCGGCAGCGAGTACTGCGTGCCATCCAGCTGGCCGGTCTGCTTCAGGCCTTCGTCGAACGCGTCGAAGTCGATCTGGTCGCCGACCGTCTCGAGGTCGAGCAGCAGTCCGGGCTCGGCGTACTCGCGGAGGTAGGAGTCGGAGAACTGCCAGACGTCGGGCAGGCCGCCGCCGGCCGCCTCGGTCTTGCGCTTCTCCCAGTACGAGGGGAAGTCGGTGAAGGTGCCGTCGATCGTGATGTTGGGGTGCTCGGCCTCGAAGGCCTCGATGAGCTGCCCGTAGCGGTCGGCGCGGTCGTCGTTGCCCCACCAGGTGAAGTTCAGCGTCACCTCCTCCTCGGGGTCGTACTCGCCGCCGGCGTCGCCGCCGCCCGCGCACCCGGTCAGGGCGAGGGCCGCAGCCCCCGTGATCGCCGCCGCGGCGAGCCAGTGCCGGCCGTTCTTCGTCGTGAACATCGTCGTCCTCCGTGCTGTGGGGTGGGGGTGGCGCTCTGGGAAAGCGCTTCCCCGCACATTAGCGTGCAACGTTTCAGTCGTCAAGGGACGGAATCACCCGCCCCCGCATCGGATGGCTGGCTGGCTGGCTGGGCCCGGGTAGTGCCGCGGGACGCGGCTCAGGTGCGGTGGACGTTCTCGGAGATGACCACGGCACCGTCCGGAACAGGCAGGCCGTCGGGCTGGACGACGAGCTCGCCGTCGCCCTCGATGCCCATGCCGCCGACCCTCACACCGCCGGCACCGCCGCATCCGGCCCCGGCTTCGCCGTTCGGCTCGACGAGGACGATGCACACCGAGTCGGGCGTCGTGCCGCGGGCGAGCCACAGCCTGAGGTCGCCGTCCTCGCCGATGTACCGGCTCGTCGCCGGATCGATCGAATCGAGCAGCGTCGCCTGGGCCGCGGCTGGCAGTTCGTCGCCCGAGCGCTCGGTCCGCTCCAGGTCGGCGAAGCCGACCCCCGCCATCGAGCATCCGGCGAGCGCGGCCGCCGCGATCATCGCGCCAACCGTCGCCCTGAGCCTCCGCAAGGTCACCATGACGGCGATGATGGCAGATCGGCCGCGCGCCGACGCGATCCACTCCCAACCATCTCGGCAACGGGCTCCGGGGCCCCAGCGGAGACGACGGGTCCGGGAGTCTCGCGAAGCCCCGCGCCGCGATCAGCCGTCGACGCGCGCGATCACCGCGGTGATGGCGTGAATGGTGAAGTCGAGCTCGCCGGCCGCCTCGCGGAACCGTGCGCGGAGCCGTCGGTAGAGTTCGTCCGTCGCAGTTCCCGACGGATCGAGTGCGTCGCGCAGGCTCGGCTCGCTGAAGGCCCGGAAGAAGCCGAGGAACCCGTCGGCGAACCGATCCATATCGCCATCGGCCGCGTACTGCTCGACGTACGGGTTCGGCACGTCGGTGACGGAGAGGTGCTCGAGTCGGAGGCGGCGTGCGACCTCCTCGTCGAAGGGTGCACGGGCCTCCGTGATCGACCGCTCGTACACGGGGAACACGTAGTCGTCGCGACGGTCGCGGTCGACCATCCCCTCGCCGACCAGCTCATCGACGACGGCGCGAACGAGGCCCCAGGTCGCATGCCCGGTCGCCACGCCCGATTCGTCGGTGCCCATCATGTCGAGCACCATCCGGCCTCCGGGCGCCAGTTCGTCGGCGCGGAGTTCGAGGAAGCGGGTCCAGTCGCGATGGGCCCGCGCGGCGATCGCGGCCCGCGCGGCGCCGTCGAGCTGGTCGAAGTAGAGCGCCGCTCCGGTCCCCGCCGGACCGGACTCGGACAGCCACTGCACCGAGGCGAAGCTGAGACCGAGGTCGACGAGTCCGCGCGGCGTGACCGGAGTGTAGAACGAGGTCGCGGACGCCATCGGCGTGATCGGACCGCCTGCGACGTGGAGGTAGCTGTCGGGGCTCGCGAGGTGCGCGAAGAGCGTCGCCCAGTCGTTCGACAGCACGTCGTTGTGCACCACGGTCACCGGGACGTCCGGCGCGTGCCGGCGCACCCGCTCGATCGCGAGGCGCACGAGGGCGTTCGAGACGCGGCCCTCCGCGCACCCGTAGTCGGCGATCGCGACCGAGCCGCCCTGCCCGGCGACGATCCGGTCTGCGGCATCCTCGACCAGCGCTTCGTGCGAGCGTGCCCCGCGCATCTGGTAGCCGCTGTGACGGTCGTAGTCGCCTCCGCCGGTCATCGCATGTGACATGGCGTCAACCTACGCCCGATCGGTCGCGATGGCACCCCGTCCGGATCCTCGGCAGGCCGACGAGGGACGTCTCAGCGCGCGTCCCGATGGCGCCGCCGCGGCCGCTCGGGCACCGCGACGATCGCGAGCGCTACGCACCCGAGTGCGGCCACGACGAGCGGGAACAGCTGCCACGTCACGACGACCGCGAACCCCGCGGAGGCCACGAGGTACGCGGCCCCGACCGGGTCGCCGGCGACCGCGCGCGGCGCCGCGCGCAGCGCGCCCAGCCAGCCGAGCTTCGGCGTCCAGAGCCCGGCCGCCGTGAACAGCGCGAGGGCCAGCGCCGCGAGGCCGAGCCAGCCGACCGCCGCGACGATCGGACCGCCGGGCAGTGCGCCGCTGTTCGCCAGGTCGATGTCGAGCAGCAGCACGAGCACCGCCGCGACGGATGCCGCGCCCACGCCGATCCCGCCGAGGAGCCCGGCCCGCAGGTCGGCCCAGAACAGGCCGAGCTTCGAGCCCTCCGCGAGCAGGTACCGCCGCAGGTGCCGCACGCCGGCCGCGAGCGCGGCGGGCAGGGTCACGAGCGGGATCGAGACGAGCGCGACGAGCACGCCGACGAGGAGCACCTCGCCGAGCAGCCCGAACGCGCTCGTCGCGCCGGGGAAGCGGGCGGGCGCCGCGCCCGAGCGGACCGGACCGGAGCCCGACCGCTCGTCGCGACGCGCGGCACGTTCCGTGCGACCGCCTGCCCGAGACATCCGCTCGCCCCTAGCCCTTGAGGCCCTGGGTGGCGACGCCGTCGACGAGGAAGCGCTGGAAGACGATGAAGAAGATCAGGATCGGCAGCAGCGCGAGGAACGAGACCGCGACGGTGGCGCCGTAGTCCGACGTGGAGGTCTGGTCGTTGTAGAGGCGCAGGGCGACCGGGAGCGGGTACTGCTCGGGACTGTTGACGTAGAGCAGCGGGCCGAGGAAGTCGTTCCAGGTCCAGATGAAGGTGAAGATCGCGGACGTGATCAGGGCGGGCTTGATCAGCGGCAGGATGATCGAGAAGAACGTGCGCCAGTGGCCGGCCCCGTCGATGCGGGCCGCTTCGTCCATGTCGCGCGGGATGTTGCGGATGAACTGCACGATCAGGAACACGAAGAACGCCTCGGTGGCGAGGAACTTCGGCAGGATCAGGGGCCAGTACGTGTCCACGAGTTCGAGCTTCTGGAACATGATGTACTGCGGGATGATCACGACGTGGAACGGCAGCAGCAGGGTGCCGATCATCGCGGCGAAGAGGATCCCGACGCCCTTGAACTGCACCCGGGCGAACGCGTACGCGGCCAGGGCCGAGGAGAACAGGGTGCCGATCACGGCCATCACGGCGATGAAGGTCGAGTTCGCGAAGAACCGCCACAGCGGCACCCCGGCGATGCCCTCGAGCACCTTGAAGTAGTTGTCGATCGTGGGGTTGTCGGGGATGAGGCCGGGGTTCTGGCCGAACTCGCTGGACGGCTTGAACGTGGCGATGAAGAGCCACACGAGCGGGTAGAGCACGATCGCGGTCAGGATCGCGAGGACCACGAACCAGATGATCGTGTTGATGGTCTTGCGCTTGATGCGGCGCCGCTCGACGGGCTTCTGGTCGAGTTCGATCTCGAGGAACTCGGGACGGGCGATCTCGCTGGTCGAGGTGCTCATCGGTTGTCTCCCGCGTAGTGGACCCACGACTTCTGGGTCTTGAAGAGGATGGCGGCGATGATCGCGACCACGATCACGAGGACCCACGCCATCGCGGCGGCGTAGCCCATCTGCAGGTCGGCGAAGCCGCGCTTGTACAGGTAGACGGTGTAGAAGTTCGTCATGCCCGCCGGGCCGCCCGAGCCGTTGGAGATGATGTAGGCCGACGCGAACACCTGGAACGCGTTGATCAGCTCGAGCAGCAGGTTGAAGAAGATCACCGACGAGAGCATCGGGAAGGTCACCGACCGGAACTTCCGGATCGGGCCGGCCCCGTCGACCTCGGCCGCCTCGTACAGTTCGCGCGGCACCTGCTTCAGGCCCGCGAGGAAGATCACCATCGGGGCGCCGAACTGCCACACCGCCAGCAGGATCATCATCGGCAGCACCAGTGCGACGTTGCCGACCCACCCGCCGATGTCGAGGCCGAAGAACGAGAGCGTGTTGTCGACCGGGCCGTCGGTGGAGAACATCGCCCGCCACACGATCGCGACTGACACCGACGCGCCGATCAGCGACGGGGCGTAGAACGACGAGCGGAAGAACGTCGAGCCGCGGTCGCGGTAGTTCAGCAGCATCGCGACCGCGAGCGCGGCGGCGAGCTTGATCGGGGTGCCGATCAGCACGTACACGAGCGTGATCTGCACCGACTGGATGTACTGCGGGTCCTCCGTGAACATGCGCACGAAGTTGTCCAGCCCGATCCACTTGGGCTCGGTGAACAGGTTGTACTTCGTGAACGCGAGGTACAGCGAGTAGACCATCGGGCCGAGGGTCAGGCCCAGGAACCCGATCATCCACGGGAGGAGGAAAGTGTAGCCCGTCGCCGTCTCGCGACGGTTGCGGACCTTCAGTCCGTGCCGCGTGGGGGTGTCGGGGCCGCGACGGCCGAGGAGGCGCGGACGGCCTTCCTTGTCGGCCGTGACGATCGCTCTCGTCAGGGTGGTGCTCATGGTCTCTCTCCCGGGTTCCGTGCCGAGGGTACCCCGGGTCCGGGCCGCCTGGGCCCGGACCCGGAGGATCCCTACTGGTTCAGGACGACGTCCATCTCCGCGAAGAACTGGCTCACGGCCTCGTCCACGGTGAGGGTGCCGAAGCCGAGCTCCGTGCCCAGCAGGCGGAACTTCTCCTCGAGCTGGCCGTAGCCGACGATCGGCACGGGCGGGGCGTCGCCGAGGCGGTCGCTGATCGACTCCTCGTAGGCGCGGATCTGCTCGCCCAGCGGGTCGAGCTCGGCGCCCTCGAGCATGGTCTCCGACGCGGGCAGGCCGCGGTTGGTGCCGAAGATCTCGCCGGCCTCGGGGCTGTTCACGAGGAAGTTCACGAGGGTGGCGGCCGCCTCGGGGTGGTCGGTCGACGCGGCGATCGAGTGCAGCATCGAGGGCTTGAGGTAGAGGTCCTTCGCGCCCTCCTCGGTGACGGGCGGGGCGACGAGGCCGAGCTCGGTGTAGCCCTCACCGAGGTTGCCGAGGTAGCCGGCGCCGAAGTTGTCCCAGGTCAGCTCGCTCGCGGTCTTCGCCGCGTCGAAGCCCGAGACCGGGTAGATCTCCTCGAGCTCCTGCTGGCTGATGACGGTGCCGTCCTCGCGGATCGAGTCGCCCTGCTCCCAGAAGGCGGCGAGGTCCTCCTCGGTGAAGTTCGGCTCGCCCTCGTCGGTGAAGAGGTCCTCACCGGCGGCGCGCTGCTGGATCTCGAAGTTCTGGATGCGGCCGGTCCAGTCGGTGCCGCCGTAGACCGCTCCGCCGGAGGCCTCGGTGACCTCGGCCATCCAGTCGTTGTAGTCCGCCCAGCTGCCGCCGGCGAAGTCCTCGACGCCGGCCTGCTCGAGCAGGACCGGGTTCGTGAACATGCCCCACGCGTTGGTCGAGGTCGGGATGCCGGTGGTCTCGCCGTTCACGACACCGATCGAGAGGATGTTCTCGCTGAGCGGCTCGGTGTCGATGATGTTGCCGAGGTAGGGCTCGAGGTCGAGGAGGAGCCCGTTCTCGGAGTACTGGCGGAGGTAGGAGTAGTCGAACTGCATGACGTCGGGGAGGCCGCCGCCGGCCGCCTCGGTCTGCCGCTTCTCCCAGAACTCGGGGAAGCCGAGGAAGGAGGAGTTCACCGTGATGTTCGGGTACTCCTCGTTGAACGCCGCGATCGCCTGGTCGTACAGGTCGGCGCGGACGTCGTTGCCCCAGAAGGCGAGGTTGAGGGTCACTTCCTCGTCGGGGTCGTAGGTCGCGGCCGGCTCGGAGCCGCCGGAGCAGCCCGTCAGCACGAGCGCCGCGCTCGCCGTGACCGCCGCGGCGGCGAGGGCCGCGCGTCGGGTGCGAATGTTGAACATCGTTGTCCTCCCGGAAACGTCTCTGTCTGCCTGGTGCATTCACGCTGGGTGGGAAAGCGCTTCCCCAAATGTAGCCCCATCGACGCGAATGGTCAATGCGGGGAGGAAAATCGTTTCAATCCGTGATCGAACCGAGATCGACCGGGGCGTCGCGATCGCAGGTCAGCACGCCGTCGACGACCTCGAGCGGAGCGGCGAAGATCGCGCTGCGGCGCGCGGATGCGGCATCCGTCGACCCCAGTTCCGAGCCGTCCCAGTGCGGGTGCGTGAAGTAGAACAGGATGCCGCGGCCGCGGCCGGCCACGACGTCGCCGTGCCGTCCGAAGGTCGCGTCCCCGCGCCGCCGACCGGGCGCACCGAGGATCACGTCGTCGGGCCCGCCCTGGCGTTCCCAGGTCACGGCATCGGCCGACCGGTGCACGCCCATGCCGCGCCACTCGTCGACGAGCATCCACCACCAGCCGCCGAGCTCGAACACGTTCGGACCCTCGTGCGGACGCCCGCCGATCGCTCGGCCCTCGACCCGCCAGGAGCGCGGCGCGAGGTCGTCGCTCGCCGCGACCCACGTGGTCGAGTCATCCGCCTCGTCCTTGACCCACATGCGCCAGAGCCCGTCGGGGCAGCGCGAGACGCACGCGTCGATCACGCGGTCGGAGCTCAACGGGACCTCGCCGACCAGCCGCCACGACGCGAGGTCGTCGCTGACGTACTCGACGATGCGGCGCGCGTGCCCCTCCCAGCGGTCGGGGATGCCGTCGATCACGGTGAGGTACATGCGGTAGCGCTCGCCGTCGAAGATCACCTCGGGGGCCCAGTGCGTCTCCGTCCACTTGCCGGCGTCGTCGCCGAGACGCAGGTCGTCGACGGTGCCGTCGAAGCGCCAGCGCACCCCGTCGACCGAGCGCGCGACGCCGATGCGGCTGCCGTGCACCCACGCGACGCCCGGTTCGTCGACCGACGCCCGCCGTTGCGTGTAGTACATCCACCACTCCCCCGTCAGGTGATGACGGATCACGGTCGGGTCGGTCGCGCCGTCGTGCACCGGGTCGTGGAACAGGGCGTCGTCGTATCGCCGCGAACTCATCGCCGCAGGTCGACGATCGGGCTCTCGAGGCTGCGCATCCGGTCGGCGTCGTCGCGCAGCGACGCGCGCTCGACCGTGCGTCCGCTCGTCGCCGAGGAGTAGATCGCCGTGACGATCTCGAACGAACGCGCCGGGTCGGTCGCCGTCGAGGGAAGCGGCGCACCCGTGGCGAGCGCGCGGTAGATGTCGCGCACGAGCGGGTCGTGGCCGCTCGGCTCCTCGTCGGCGGGCAGCGCCGACCACGCGTCGACGACGGCCGGGTCGACGCCCGGCGCCGGCGTGATGCGCCAGTGCTCGTGACCGTGGCCGTAGAGGTGGTCGACGGTGATGGTCGCGAGCTCGGTGTCGATGCGGATCGAGCTCGTCTCGCGGGGCGACAGCGCACTCGTGATCACCGACGCCACGACCCCGTTCTCGAACGCGACGGTCGCGGTCGAGACGTCCTCCATCTCGGTCTCGCGCGCGAGCCTCCAGAGCTGCCCGTTCACGCTCGCCCAGTCGCCGAGCAACCACGCGAGCAGGTCGATCTGGTGGATGCCGAGCCCCAGCGTCGGCCCGCCGCCCTCGGTCGCCCACTTGCCGCGCCACGGCACCGCGAAGTACTCGGGGGCGCGGTACCAGAGCGTCTGGCAGGTCGCCACGAGCGGCCGGCCGAGCGCGCCCGACTCGAGCAGTCCCTTGACGTGCGCCGCGGCCGTGCCGGTGCGCTGCTGGAACACGACGGCCAGTCGCCGGTCGTTGCGGGACGCGGCATCCGTCATCGCGTCGAGCTCGTCGAGTGCGAGCGCCGCGGGCTTCTCGCACACGACGTGCACGCCCGCGTCGAGCGCGGCGATCGCCTGCTCGGCGTGAACGCCGGGCGGCGTGCAGATGTGCAGCACGTCGATCGCGCCCGTCGCGAGGAGTGTCTCGAGCGAGTCGGCGACCGCGGGCCCGCCCCAGCGGTCGGCGAAGGCCTGCGCGTGGTCCAGGTGACGGTCGAGCACGGCGACGAGCTCGCCGTCGGGCGTGGCGCGAAGGGCCTGCGCGTGCGCGTCGGCGATCGCGCCGGTGCCGATGATCGCGGCGCGCAGCGGGGTGGTCGGGGTGGCCTGGCCGGTCTGGTCGGTCATCGGGCTCCTCCGAGGGGGTCGATGTCGGGGTCGATGGTCGTGTCGTAGCGCTGCAGTCGCCCGCACATGCCGAAGGCGGGGGCGACGGATGCCTCAGCCACGCGCGCCTCGCCGAGGCCCGGGTCGCCGCCGCTCGCGAGCGCGTCGAGGCGGTGGCCGGTCTCGCGGGCGACGGCGAGTGCGCCGGCCTCCCAGCGTGCGCGCCAGTCGGCGACGCGCGGGCGCGCCAACTCGGCCGCGCGGGCATGCAGGCGGGCGAGACGGTCGGCGTCGACCGTGCCGTCGCCGACGTCGCGGAAGAGCGCGAGGTACCCCTCGACCGCGAGGTCGCGGCGCGCGTGCGCGGCGGCGAGTCGATCGGCGTCGGATGCCGCGGCGCCCGGCAGCCGTGCGGCATCCGCGTATCGCCCGGCGTCGGCGAGCACGTCGTCGGGGAACGTCATCACGGCGTCGCCCGCCTCCGGGAGGCCGGCGTTCTGCATGATGACGCGCACCTCGAGGCCACCGTCGTTGATCGCGCGGTGGATGACGCCGGGCGCGAACCAGACGAGGTCGCCCGGGGCGAGCGCGCGCTCCTCGAACGCGCCGGCGCCGTCGATCGTGTGCAGGCGTCCGAGGCCGGCGACCACGAGGTACGCCTCGGCGGAGACGAGGTGCAGGTGCGGCGTTCCGCCCGCGAGCCCGTCGGGTGCGACGCCGTCGTAGACCTCGAGCGAGCTGACCGAGGTCGCGCCCGGGAAGCCTGGGATGGTCACGGCGCGCCCCGGGTTTCGGCGGCAGCGGGCCCGAGCAGGGCGGGCAACCGCTCGGTCGCGAGCGCGGCGAGCTCGGCGGCGCGCGCCGGGTCCGACGCGCCATCCGCGATCACGACGCCGTATCGCAGCGCCATCGTCGCGCCCGGCTCGATCACGTGCTCCTCGCTGAAGAACGGCGCGGGGCACAGGCACGCGAACTCCTCGCTGCGCGCGAACCACTGCGGCGGGTGCTGGAGGTTGCCGGGGTCGTCGACCATGACGATCGTCGACGCCGTGCCCGTCTCGTCGTGGCGGCCGGTGAAGCCCATCCACGGCGCGCGAATTCCGCGGAGCTCGTCGCCGCCCGCGACGCCGGGCGCGAGCACCTGCCCGCCCGTGAACGAGCGCGGTCCGCGCCAGAACAGGCCGCCGTAGCCCGCGTTCTCGCGGCCGCGGGTCGTGGGCGAGCCGATCGGGATGGCGCGGCCGGTGATGTTGGTGAGCGCGGTCGCGAAGCCGAGCAGCCACGCGTCGTCCGCGATGACGGATGCCGCGAGCGTGCGCTCCTCGCGGAAGATCGTCTCGCCCGCCTGGGTGACCCAGTCGAGGCGCTCGCGGATGCGGGCGCGGCCGCCGTTCGAGCTGCCGCCGGCCGCGGCATCCGTCTCGCCGTTCTCGAACGCGACGTGCCGCTGCTCGCCGTTGTTCGGCAGCTGCACGTAGCCCTCGCCGCGCACGAACGTCGGCCCGCCCCAGAAGTTCTCGTCGCCGACGACGGGCAGCGACCAGGCGATGCCCTTGTGCCAGACGTGGTCGTGCGGGCGGTACAGCGAGACGGTCTCGCCGCCGAGCGTGCGGATCGGGCTGAGGTACGGGCGCGGCGACTCGAACGTGGGGTGGTCGGGGCGGAAGACGTACTCGGCGAGCACGTCGCCGTCGGCGTGGATCATCAGGCGGTCGTCGTCGCGGGCGATGCGGAGGTCGGGCATCGGGCTCCTTCGGGGTCGTCGTCGATCCGGGATGCGGCGCTGGGCTCTCGCACTGCCTTCCTCGATTCGGGAAAGCGCTATCCCGAGCCTACACCGTCAACCGGGATCGCGCACGAACGCCCGGAGCTCGTCCGGCGCCGGGAACCCGATGGCGAAGAACACCTGCGGCGCGCCGACCGCCTGGGCGCTGCCGTCGTCCTGCTTCAGGCGGATGCCGCGGGGCGACGCCTCGGTGATCCGCACCCGGATCCACTCCCCCGTCTCCAGCCGCAGCTCATGCGGATCACCGAGGTAGCCGATGCCGAGCGCGTCGAGCGCCTCCTCGGCCGCGAGCCAGTCGAGCGCTCCGGTTCGCGGACGGCCCAGCAGGTCGATCGCGACGAAGCCGTCGCCCGCCGGCTCCATCCAGCCGATGAGCTCGCCGTCGATGCCGCGACGGTGCTCGATCCAGTCGGGGTCCATCGGGCCAGTGTCGCACGGTCGGAACTTCTCCGCGTGAGTCGTGGAGGTCTTGACAATTTTCTTTGTCAAGCGTAGTTTGGCCTCATGAACGAGCTGCGGGTCCTTGCAGACGGCGACGCCGTCGAGGTCGCGCTCGACCCGATCCGGGCGTCGATCCTCGACGCGCTGGCCGAGCCGGGGTCGGCGACCACGGTCGCCGCGAAGATCGGGTCGACGCGGCAGAAGGTGAACTACCACCTGAAGTCGCTCGAGGCGCACGGGCTCGTCGAACCGGTCGAGACGCGCGCGTGGGGCGGCATCAGCGAACGCTTCGTGCGTCGCTCCGCTCGGCATCTCGTCGTCTCGCCGAACGTGCTGCAGCCCACCGCGGTCGATCCCGATGCGATCGCCGATCGCCTCTCCGCCGCGTACCTGATCGCGGTGAACGCCCGAGCCGTGTCGGAGGTCGGGGCCATCGCGAGCGGCTCGGCGCCCGAGGCGCGGGTGCCCACGCTCACCGTCGACACGGTGATCGGGTTCGCATCGCCCGACGACCGAGCGGCGTTCGCCGGCGAACTGCAGTCGGCGATCGCCGCGCTCGCGGCGAAGTACCACCACGACGACGGCCGACCGCATCGCCTGACCGTCTCGTCCTATCCACGACCGAAGGAGTCGTCATGAACACGCCCGATCCCGACCGCGTCGAACACCGGATGGAACGCACCTACGACCTCGTCGCCACGCCCGAACAGGTGTGGAAGACGATCGCGACCGCCGACGGGATCTCGTCGTGGATGGCGCCGGCTCGACTCGAGCCGCGGGTCGGCGGCGAGATCTCGTTCGACCTCGGCGAGTTCACGTCGGCCGGCACGGTCACCGCGTACGCGCCGAACCGGCGATTCGCCTACGAGGAGCCGTGGCCGATCGGCACTCGGCCCGAGGACCTGCCGCCGGACATGGCCGAGTGGTTCGAGTCGATCGGCGCGCCGCTCTCCGAGGTCTACGCCGGCCTCGACCGGATCACGCCGATTGCCACGGAGTTCCTGATCGAGGCGGCGTCCGGCGGCACGTGCGTGCTCCGCGTCGTCACGAGTGCCTATGGCAGCGGCGCCGACTGGGAGAACGAGTTCTTCGACCAGATGGTCCGCGACCTCGTCCCGATCCTCGACCGCCTCGCGACCCGCTTCCCGGTCGCGGCGGGCTGACCGACGGAGGATGCACCATGACCGCTGCGGTCTCGGCCCACGGACCACCGAGCGCCGTAGTCGCTCGTCTCCCGCGGGATGATGGAGCCATGCCTGCCGTCCACCGCCCCGGTCTTCGGGTCGACGCGCGCCTCACGATCCCGGAGTCGGAGCTGTCGTGGCGGTTCTCGCGGTCGTCGGGTCCGGGCGGACAGGGCGTGAACACCGCCGACTCCCGAGCGGAGCTCGTGTGGGACGTGGCCGGTTCGGCCGCGCTCTCGGCCGTCCAGCGGGAGCGACTCGTCACGAGCCTGAGCGGTCGCCTGGTCGACGGCGTGCTGACCATCACCGCATCCGAGCACCGCTCCCAGTTGCGCAACAGGGATGCCGCGCGAATGCGACTCGCCACCCTCGTGGCCGACGCGCTGCGTCCGCCCTCACCGGTGCGCCGACCGACCAAGCCCAGTCGCGGGTCCAGGGAACGGCGTCTGGAAGCCAAGAAGCGACGCACCGACGTCAAGCGCCTGCGCCGCCCACCCGGCGACTGATCGGACGGCTAGGCGGCGGCCGGTCGGCGCGTCCCGCTAGGCAGGGTCCCTCAGGGGCTCGAGGGCGGCGAGGACGAGGTCGAGGCCGAAGCTGAACTCCTCCGCGGGGTCGTAGCCGGCAGCGACGAGCGCGGCGGCGGACTCGTTGAGGTAGGGGAACTCGTCAGGCGGCAGCTGGGGCAGGAAGACGTCCTCGGCCAGCTCCGCGAGCTCGTCGGCGGTGTCGAAGGGCAGGCTGGATTCCTGCAGGGCGAACCCGTAGACGTAGCTGTCGAGCACCCAGTTGGCGTGCGTCGCCATCAGGACCGGGAAGCCGGCCCTTCGCAGGCAGGCGGTGACCGCTTCGCGATGCCGGAGGTTCGCGGGCCCCGGCGATGTCCGCGATTCGATCAGCCCGATCGCCCACGGATGGCGCGCCAGAACCTGTCGGGCGGAGACCGCCCGCCGTCGCATCGCGGACTGCCAGTCGGTGTCGTCGGGCGGGAGCTCGATCTCCTCGAACACGACGTCGATCATGGCGTCCAGCAACTCGTCCTTGTTCGCCACGTAGTGGTAGAGCGACATCGCGCCCAGTCCGAGCTCAGCGGCAAGCCGGCGCATGCTCAGCCCGTCGGCGCCGTCGCGGTCGGCCAGACGGACCGCCTCGGCCACGACCAGCCGAGTACTCAGCCCCGCTCCTGACGCGACCTGGCGTTGTTCCCTCGCTGACACGGGTCTCCTCGCTCGCTCGAACGGCTTGACAATCGTACAGTGTACGAGCATAGTACAGCGTACGACGTACGGTGTACGAATCAACCGCCGCCACTCAGGCGGACGGACCGCTCCTCTCGAAAGATGAACCGATGACCATCCGGACCGAAACCCCGAACCTGCTCGACGAGTCACCGATCCCCGTGCGGGCCAAGCTCGCCGCCGCATGGACCAGCTTCATGTTCCTGTACATCTACGTGGACTACTACCACCTCTACAGGCCCGGCACGATCGACGACATCCTGGCCGGCGTCGTCTTCGAGTTCGACATCAGCCCGGTGCTGATGACCGCGTTCCTCGCACTGATCGCGATCCCCGCCCTGATGGTGGTGCTGTCCGTGACGCTCCCGGCCCGGGTGAACCGCGCTGCGAACCTCGTCGTGGCATCGCTGTACATCCCCGTCACGGTGTTCAACGCCGTCGGGGAGACCTGGGCCTGGGCCCCCTTCTACGCCCTCTCCATCGGAATCGAGCTGCTGCTCCTGGCCTTCATCCTGCGCTCGGCCTGGGCATGGCCCCGAACCCCCGCCGTTCCGGCCGGGCCCGCGACGTCCGACCTTCGACAGGACGTGCGGCGGTAGGCGCGGTGCGGCGACGGCGACGGCGACGGCAGGGCGACGACGACGGCGATGCGAGAGGGCCACGCCCGACGACGGGGCGCTCGAAGCGGCTGCGCCGCGTCAATCGCGTCGCAGATCCCGGGGCCGCGCGCGCCCGGCGACCGTGACCGTCGGCCAGCGCGGGTCGAGTGTGAGCACCTCGATCCCGTCGGAGCCGACGAGCACGGTGTCCTCGACCTTCGCGCCGGGCGCGGTGGGGTTCCACGCGAACGGCTGGCCGAGCTGCACGACGTCGGGGAGGCCGGGGACGGCGCGCGGGTCGCGGCCGGCGTAGCCGGCCGCGCCGCCCTGGTGGTGCCGCGTCCATTCGTGCGGGTCGAAGCCGTGCGACGCGTACGCAGCGGTGCCGGTCGCGAAGACGTCGGCGAGGCGAGCGCCGGGCACGGTGGCGTCGAGGAAGGCGGCCTCGACGTCGAGGATGCGGCGCTCGGCATCCGTCTCGGCGGGGTCGGCGGGGCCGAAGCGCACCCACCGGGTCGCGTTCGCGATGAGGCCGTGGCGGCGGCCGCAGACGACCAGCATGGCGCGATCGCCGAGGGGCGCGTCGGTGGGCAGCGGATGCCGGTGGGCCAGCCGGGAGCGTCCGGCCACGAGCGTCACGAGCGGGTCGATCCCCCGCGCAGCGAGGTCGCCCGACAGGCGTGCGGCCACGGCGCGCTCGGAGTCGTCGGGCGACGCGGCGAGCGCGGCATCCGTCATCGCCTCGGCGACCTCGCGGGAGAGGGCGCGGTAGCGCGCGAGCTCGGCCGGCAGCAGCGCGGCGCGGGCCGCGCGCAGGTCGGCCGCGGCATCCGTCTCGTCGAGGGCACCGAGGGCGTCGAGCCCGGCCGGCACGAGTGGCTCGTGCCACGGCACGCGGACGACCTCGAGGTCCGACGCGTCGCCGAGTTCCTCGGCGAGCAGGCGGTCGGCCTCGTTCGCGAACACGAACAGCGATTCGCCGCTCGGGCGCACGACGACCGCGGCCACCGGATCACCCGCGAGCGACACGTGCGTGCGCGCGCCGTCGAGGTACCACGCGACCGCGGTGTGCGACCGGAGCACGATCGCCGAGGCACCGCGCCGCTCGAGCAGGTCGAGCACGCGGGCGCGCTTGGCCGGGCGATCCGATCCGAGAGCGGATGCCACGGGCGCGACCCCGTTCACGCGCGCGCCCCGACGGCCGCCGGCGCCGCGGTGCTCTCGCGCGCCTCGAGCCGGGGGCGGTAGAGCACGGTGTGCTCGATCGGTCCGCCGCCGATCAGGGTGCGCAGCCGCGCCCAGACCTGCGCGCCGATCTCGGTGCGCGGCACCGACATGCTCGTGAGGCGCGGCGTCGCGTACCGCGCCATGGGCACGTCGTCGAAGCCCGCGACCGAGAGCTCCCCGGGCACGTCGACGCCGAGCTCGCGCAGGCGCGCCAGCAGGCCCAGCGCGACGAGGTCGTTGAACGCGATGACGGCCGTGACGCCCGCGCGGTGCACTTCGACGACGGCGGGCGCGACGGCCTCGCCGTCCTCCGGACGCGAGCCGCCCGGGATGCGCTCGATCCGCACCGACGGATGCATCGCCAGCGCCTCGTCGACCCCGCGCAGCCGCTCGGCGTTCGACGCGCTCGTCTCCGGGCCGGTGACGTACGCGAGGCGCCGGTGCCCGAGCCCGACGAGGTGGTCGACGAGGTCGCGGATGCCGCGGACGTAGTCGACGCCCACGATCGGCACGTCGAGGTCGGGCAGCGGGCGGTTCACGACGACGACCGGAGCGACGCGCTCGACGAGCCGGCGCAGCTTCGCCTCGGGCATGCGCGGCGCGCAGAGCACGAGCGCGTCGCAGCGCTGCCGCGCCTCGACCGCGATCGCCTCCTCGTCGTCGACGCGCTCGGCCGTGTCGGCGACGAGCACCCGGTAGCCGTCGTCGGCCGCGGCGAGGCTGAGCCCCTTCAGGATCCCCTGGAACAGCGGGTTCTCGAGGTCGGGCACGACCATCGCGACCGTCGTGTTGCGCCCGTGCACCAGGCTGCGGGCGACGAGGCTCGGCGAGTAGCCGAGTGTCGCGATCGACGCCTGCACCTTCCGCACGATCTCGGGGTCGACGCTCGCCCGGCCGTTCAGCACGCGCGACACCGACGCCGGCGAGACGCCCGCGTGCGCGGCGACGTCGGAGATCGTCACGCCCCTGCTTCGGTCGCCCATGCGTCCCCTTCCGGATGCCTCGGCCCGCGCGATGCGCGTCGAGGCCGTGCCGCGCGTGGACCGGTTCCGGCTCGGCGCGGCCGACACGCGTCGGCGCGTCGGGAAATCGGTTCCTCAGTGTAGCGCCCGGGTTGCCGGGCCTCGCACGACTCGCGTAGGCTTCACCGAGAAATCGCTTTCTCCATCACCTGCAGGAGCATCGATGCGCGTCGTCGTCACCGGGTCGTCCGGCCGCCTCGGGCGTTCGCTCGCGACCGGGCTCGCCGAGCTCGGGCACGAGGTCGTCGGCCTCGACCGCGCCCCGGCCGGGCTGGTCGGCGTCGACGAGCGCACGGTCGACCTCGCCGTGCCCGGCGCCGCCGCCCGCGTGCTCGACGACCTTCGCCCCGACGCGCTCGTGCACCTCGCCGGCATCGCCGTGCCGTTCAGCGCGCCCGAGCGCGACATCCTGCTCACCAACACGGCGCTCGCGCACGACGTGCTCTCGGCCGCGGCATCCGCCGGCGTCGCCCGGGTGCTCGCGGCGTCGAGCCCGACGCCGATCGGGTACTCCTCCCCCGCGTGGCGGGCCGCGGCCGTGCCGATCGACGAGACGCATCCGCTCGCGCCCGCGAACGCGTACGCCCTGTCGAAGGTCGTCATCGAGGAGACCGTGCGGATGTTCGCGCGCACCGCGCCGGGCGCGTTCGGGTTCTTCCGCCCCTGCTACGTGATCTCGCCGGAGGAGTGGGCGGGCGCGCCCACCCAGCAGGGGCACACCGTCGCCGAGCGGCTCGCCGACCCCGCCCTCGCGGCGGTCAGCCTCTTCAACTACGTCGACGCGCGCGACGTCGCCGGGTTCGTCGATGCCTGGCTCGCCGCGCCCGCCGACGCGATCGACGGCGAGGGCTTCTTCGTCGGCGCCGCCGACGCGCTGGCCGAGCGACCGGTCGCCGAGCTGTGGCGCGAGTACGCGCCCGCGCTCGGCCCCGCCGCCGACGCGCTCACGGGCACCGCCTCCGTCTTCTCGATCGCCAAGGCACGGCAACGCCTCGGCTGGTCGCCGACCCGCGACTGGCGCTCCGAGCTGGCCGCCGCCGCCGCGGCATCCGCCCCGGAACTCCACCCCGCCGAAACCGCCGCCGGATCGCCGAGCGCGTGTACATCCGACGAGCGCAATTGCGGAGACACTCGCGCTCGTCGGATGTACACGCGCTCGGCGGAATCGGCAGACGGCACCACGCCCACCACCACCACCAGAACGAGGACCGCATGACCGCCCCCACCCGCCGCCTCGACTTCGACGGGGTGCTGTTCTTCCCCGTCACCCCGTTCGACGCCGACGGCCGCGTCGACCTCGACGTGCTCGGCGAGCATCTCGAGACGCGGCTGCCGTTCGGCCCCGGCGGCGTGTTCCCGGCGTGCGGCACGGGCGAGTTCCACGCGCTGTCGGCGCGAGAGGCCGTCGACGTCGTGCGCACGAGCGTTGACGTCGTCGCCGGTCGCGTGCCCGTGATCGCCGGGGCGGGCGGGCCGCTCGGCCACGCGATCGAGCTCGCGCGCGGCGCGGCCGAGGCCGGCGCCGACGGGCTGCTGCTCCTGCCGCCCTACCTCGTGTCGGGCACCACCGACGGACTCGTCGCCTGGGTCGAGGCGGTCGCCGCGGCATCCGACCTGCCCGTCATCGTCTACCACCGCGGCACGGCCCGCTACACGGCCGACGCCGTCACGCGCCTCGCGGCGAACCCGAAGGTCGTCGGCTTCAAGGACGGCACGGGCGATATCGGCCTCGCGCAGGAGATCGTGCTCGCCGCCGAGGCCGCGGGCCGCGACGACTGGGCGTTCTTCAACGGCCTGCTTACCGCCGAGCTCAGCCAGGGCGCGTACCGCGGCATCGGCATCCCGCTGTACTCGTCGGCCGCGTTCGCGATGATCCCCGAGCTCGCGACCATGCACTACCGGGCCTATGCCGACGGCGACGAGACGACGCGGATGTCGCTGCTGCGCGAGTTCTACACGCCGCTCGTGCGCCTGCGCGACGAGACACCGGGCTTCGGGGTGTCGCTGATCAAGGCGGGCCTGCGCCTGCGCGGCCTGCCGGTCGGATCCGTGCGTCCTCCGCTCGTCGACCCGACGCCCGAGCAGGAGCGGCGGCTCGCGGCGATCCTGGACTGCGGGCTCGCGCTCGTCGAGCTCGGTGGCACGCGTCCGGCCGCGTCGGCCTGCCCGTCGACGGCGCTGGCGGATGCCGCGGGGGCCGCGTCGCGGTGACCGCGACCATCGCGCGCATCGCGACGCGCCCGATCCGCATCCCGCTGCTCCGCCCGTGGGGTCCCGACGTCCGCGACCTCTCGGTGATCGAGGTCGAGGTCGAGGACTCCGGCGGCGCCGTCGGCTGGGGCTTCTCCTGGACGCCCACGATCGGCGCCGCGGCCGTGCGGGCGCACCTCGACCACGACATCCGTGCCTTCGCGCTCGGGCGCGAGGCCGAGGCATCCGCCCTCTGGGACCCGCTCTGGACGCACCTGCACGAGGGCGGCAGCGGCGGCATCACGACGATCGCGATGGCCGGGCTCGACCTCGCGCTGTGGGACCTCGCCGCGCGCCGCACGGGCGTCGGCGTCACCGACCTCATCGGCCGCCGCCACGAGGCCGCGACCGTGTACGGCAGCGGCGTGAACCTGCACTACCCGCTCGACGAGCTCGTCGCGCAGGCGTCGCGCTGGGTCGAGACCGGCTTCGACGCCGTGAAGGTCAAGGTCGGCAGTCCCGAGCTCGCGCGCGACGTCGAGCGCATCGCCGCGGTGCGCGACGTGCTGGGCCCCGATCGCGGGCTCATGATCGACGCGAACCAGCGCTGGAGCCTCGAGCAGGCCGAGCGCGCGATCGGCGAGCTCGCCGCGTTCGACCTGACGTGGATCGAGGAGCCGCTCCGCACCGACGACCTGCCCGCCCACGTCGAGCTGCGCCGCCGCATCGAGGTGCCCGTCGCGCTCGGCGAGAACCTGCACACGCGCTACCGGTTCGCCGAGTTCATCGACGCCGGCGCCGTCGACCTCGTGCAGCCGAACGCGGTGCGGGTCGGCGGCATCACGCCGTTCCTCCGCATCGCCGACCTCGCCGCCGGCCGCGGCGTCGGCCTCGCGCCGCACCTGCTGCTCGAGCTCTCCGCGCAGCTCGCGCTCGCGCTGCCCGGCGAGCAGCTCGTCGAGTCCGTCGAGGACGCCTCGTTCGCCGCGCTCGGCGCACTCGCCACTCCGTCGCCCGTGGCTGTCGCGGGCGCCACGGTGTGCACGACGGGGCAGCCGGGCCTGGGCATACGCTTTTCTGACGAGCTGACGGATGCCGCGGCATCCGTCTCACCCACGGAGGACCGATGACCGACACCGCCGCACCCGACCGCGCCCGCGCCGCCGCACCCGCGACGACCGGCGACACGACGCGCGAGGAGCTCGACGCGATCGCCGCCGCGGCGCGGCGCGCGTTCGCGGTCACGGTCGCCTCGACCGCCGCCGAGCGTGCGACGTGGCTCCGCGCCGCGGCCGACGCCCTCGACGCCGCACGCGACGAGCTCGTGCCGATCGCCGACGAGGAGACGCACCTCGGCACCGCGCGCCTGAACGGCGAGGTCGCCCGCACGACCGCGCAGCTGCGGCTCTTCGCCGACGCGATCCTCGAGGGCTCGTACCTCGAGGCCACCGTCGACCACCCCGACGCCACGACCATCCCCCCGCGCCCCGACCTCCGCCGCATGCTGCGCCCGCTCGGGCCGGTCGCCGTGTTCGGCGCGTCGAACTTCCCGTTCGCGTTCTCGGTCGCGGGCGGCGACACCGCGTCCGCGCTCGCGGCCGGCTGCCCGGTCATCGTGAAGGGCCACCCCGCGCACCCGCGCCTGTCCGCACGTACCGCCGTGGTCGTCGGCGACGCGCTCGTCGGCGCGGGCGCACCAGAGGGGATCTTCGCGCACGTCACCGGCCACGAGACCGGCGTCGCGCTCGTGCAGCACCCCGAGATCCGCGCCGTCGGGTTCACCGGCTCGCTCGGAGGCGGACGCGCCCTCTTCGACCTCGCGCAGCAGCGCCCCGACCCGATCCCGTTCTACGGCGAGCTCAGCGCCGTGAACCCCGTGCTCATCACGCCCGCCGCGATCGCGGCACGCGCCGACGAGCTCGCCACCGGTCTCGCCGGGTCGTTCACGCTCGGCGTCGGACAGTTCTGCACGAACCCCGGCGTCGTGCTCGTGCCCGCCGGGTCGGGTTTCGGCGAGCGCGTGCGCGCCGCGCTCGACGCGGCATCCGCCGGCCCCGCGCCGATGCTCACCGACGGCATCGCGGGCGCCTTCGCGTCGGGCATCGCACGGCTCGGCGCCCACGACGGCGTCGAGGTCGTCGCGGGCGATCCGGCGGCGCAGGTGGACGGCACCGGTGCGCCCGTCGTCCTCCGCACCACGACCGCGGCCGTGATCGCCGACCCCGGCACGCTGATGCACGAGTGCTTCGGGCCGTCGACCCTGATCGTCGAGTACGCGGATGTCGCCGACGCCCTCGCCGCCGTCCGCGCCGTGGGCGGCAGCCTCACCGCGACGGTGCACGCCGAGCCGGGCGACGAGTTCGGCCCGATCATCGACGTGCTCTCGGAGATCGCGGGCCGCGTGCTGTTCGCGGGCTGGCCGACCGGTGTCGCCGTCAGCTGGGCGCAGCAGCACGGCGGGCCGTGGCCGTCGACCACGTCGATCCACACGTCGGTCGGCGTGACGGCCATGCGCCGGTTCCTGCGGCCCATCGCCTTCCAGGACGCACCGGATGCCGCGCTGCCGCCGGAGCTCCGCGACGGCAACCCGCTCGGCATCCCGCGTCGCGTCGACGGGGTGCTGGTGCGGCACGCGGCCGGCTGAGCCGCCGCGTGGGCGTCGCCTCCTACCTCGTCGCCGCCACCCCGCCGCGACTCGCCGTCGGCGGGATCACGATCGCGATCCCCGTGCTCGCGGTCGAGCAGGGCGTGGGCGTCGCGGTCGGCGGACTCCTGGCCTCGGCCGCCCTCGGACCGAGCATCGTCGCGGCGCCGATCGCCGGCGCGATGCTCGACCGCAGCCGCCGCCCGGGCGCGCTCGTCGCCGGTGCCGGGCTCGTGATCGCGGCCGCCTACGCGTTCGCGGCCTTCCTCGGCCCGATGCCCGCGTGGGCGATCGCGATCGCGCTCGTCGCCGCCGGCACCGTCACGCCCTTCGTCTTCGGCGGGCTGTCGAGCTTCGTGACCGAGGGCATCCCCGACGAACGGCGCGCGTACGCGATCGACGCGCTGGCCTACAACCTCGGCGCGGTCGCCGGTCCGGCAGCGGTCGCCGCCGCCTCGGCCCTCGGATCGGCGCGCATCGCGACGATCGCGATGGCCGCGAGTGCACTCGCGGGCGCCATCGCCACGGTGCTGCTGCGGCTGCATCCGGCCGCGGCATCCCCGCACGACCGCCCGTCGTTCCTCGGCACGATCGCCGCCGGATTCCGGCACATTACGACGCATCGGCCGCTCGCGATCATCACGTGGAGCGGCACGCTCAGCCAGTTCGGCTCGGGCGGGCTCGCGATCGCCGCGGTCGCGCTCTCGGTCTCGCGCACGGGCGACGCGGGCGAGGGCGCGGTCATCGTCACGTCGTTCGCCATCGGCGGCCTCGTCGGCGCGCTGTGGAACTCGCGCCGCCCGCCGCGCCGCTCGCCCGAGTGGGTGATGGGCTGGGGCTTCGCCGCGACGGGCCTCTGCACGGTCGTCGCCGCGTTCGACCTCGGCCCGGCGTGGGCGATCGCGGCGGTCGGCGCCTCCGGCCTGTTCACGGCGCCGAGCGCGGCAGCGATGCTGCTCATCCGCAAGCAGCAGAGCCCGCCCGCCCTGCGGTCCCAGGTCTTCACGGTCGGCGCGGGCCTCCGCGCGGCGGCCGCCGCCGCGGGCGCGGCGGTCGCCGGCCTCGCCGCGGGCGTCGGCGCCGAAGCGCTGATCGTGGCCATCGGCGTCGTCTGGATCGCCTCAGGCGCGATGCTGCTCGCGTACCCGAAGCACGCCCCCGCCATCGACGGCAGCTGAATCCCGCCTACTGCGGCACGTTGGTGAAGATCACGTCCTCGTACTCGAACGACGGCGCCGTCTGCATCGTGAGCGAGCCGGAGTCGGCGACCGACCACGCCTCGCTCCACGTGATCGACTCGCCGGGCAGGATCGCAGTCGTCGGCGGGATGCCGACCTGCCCGCCCTCGGCGCCGACGTCGAAGATGCGCGTGGCCTCGGTGCCGCCCGACGAGAGCTGCGAGAACACGACCGGCTGCACGTTCTCGCCGGAGTCGTTCTGGATCGTGAGCGTGAAGACGATGTTCTCGGCCTGGTCGGCACCGGCCGACAGGTCCGACGGCGTGAACGGCTCGGGCGCGGAGACCGTCATCGAGACGCCGTTGCTCCACACCATGGTCTCGCCGAAGGCGAGCACCTGCCCCTGGCCTGCCTCGTCGCCGGACTCCTCGCCGGATCCCTCGTCGGCGGGTCCGGTCGGCTCGCCGAACTCCTCCTCGAGCTGTCGGTCGATCTCGTCCTGGATCACTCCCGAGTCGACGATCTGCCCGAACACCCCGAGCGCGACGACCGCGAAGACGATCGTCCCGATGATCCCGCCCACGACCGAGAGGATGAGGCCGGTGATCGCGGGCCACTTCCTGCCCTTGAGGAAGAGGGCGATGATCGCCAGCACGAACGCGATCGGCAGGAGGATGAGGCCGACGACCTGCACGAACGGGATGACCGCGAACACGAACCCGATCGCGGCGATCACGAGGGCGACGATGCCGAGCACGTTCGTGCCGCCGGGCTCGGGCGGTGCGCCCGGAGCGCCCGGAGCGGCGCCGAAGGGGGCGTACCCCGTGTAGCCCGCCGGCGGGGCGCCGCCGGAACCGGCGGGGCCGTCCGTCGGCAGCCCCGCGAACGGCGTCGTGTCCGCGTACGGCGACGAGCCGGGCGACGAGTCGCCCGCGAGCGCGGCCGTGTCGTACGGCCGCGTCGCATCCTGTGCTCCGTACAGCGGCGCCGTGTGCTCGGTCCACTGCGTGCCGTCCCAGTACCGCTGCTGTCCGCGCCCGTCGTCGTACCAGCCCGGAGGCGCGCTCGTCGGATCGCTCATGGTCGTGATGATCCCAGCACCCCGAGGCATCCGCTCGGGTACTAAGCCCCACGAGCACCGACGGTGCGAAGGCCGACGGATGCCGCGGGCGGATGCCGCAGCTGGAGGCCGCGGCGCGGTCAGACGCCCAGGTCGAGGTCCGCGATCCGCACCGGCTCACCGGTCTCGAGCGAGCGGTTCCCGGCGATCCCGACCGAGACCGCCCGAACGCCGTCGGCGTAGCCGGCGACGCGGCCGAGGGGCGCGTCATCCGTCACCCGGTCGAACAGGTGCTGCAGCAGGTACGCGTCGCCGCCGCCGTGGCTGCCGATGCCCTCGGGGATCGGCACCACCTGCGCGCCCTCCCAGTGCCGCTGCAGCACGAGCCGCTCGCTGTCGGGGCGCACCTCGTCGACCGGCGAGTGGTCGGGGTGCATGCTCGGGTCGACGACCACCCGGCCGTCCTCGCCGATGAGGACGGCGCCGCGCTCGACGACCTCGAGCTCGGCGCGGCCCTCGGTGCCGTTCACGGTGACGCGGTAGCCCTCCCACGGCGCGTGCGCGTTCAGCGAGTAGCTGAGCGTCGCGCCCGAGTCGTAGTCGACGAGGGCCGCGAGGTTGTCCTCGATCGTGATGCCGTCGTCGAACACGTCGCGGTCGCGCAGGTAGCCGTCGTGGTGCTCCTGGTCGAGGTAGAGCTCCGTGAGGCGCGCGTCGGCGGCGAGGTCGAGCGAGAACGGCCCGCCGGCCTCGCCCGCGCCCGTACCGCGGGACGGCCGGTCGCCGAGCCCGCGCGCCGCGGCGTTCTCCGCACCGTAGAAGCGGAGCCCGCCGCTCGCGAAGACCCGCACGGGGGCCGCGCCGATCCACCAGTTGACCAGGTCGAAGTGGTGCGAGGCCTTGTGGATGAAGAGGCCCCCCGAGTTCGCCTTGTCGCGATGCCAGCGGCGGAAGTAGTCGGCACCGTGCACGGTGTCGAGCGCCCACTCGAAGTGCACGCTCGTGACCTGTCCGATGCGGCCCTCGGCGATCACGCGTCGCAGCGTCGAGTTGCGCGGGCTGTAGCGGTAGTTGAACGTCGTGATGACCTCGCGGCCGGTCTCGGCGATCGCGGCGCCGATGCGACGCACGCTCTCGGCGTCGATCGTGAGCGGCTTCTCGACGACGACGTCGGCGCCGGCGCGCAGCGCGCGCACGATGAACTCGGCGTGCGTGAAGTCGGGCGTGGTGATAACGACCCGGTCGAGCCGCTCGTCGGCGATCATGCGCTCGAGGTCGTCGACGGCGTAGCGGGCGGGCGCCGGATGCCCCGCCGCCACGACCTCACGCTCGTACACGCCGAGCCGGCCCGGGTTCACGTCGGACCAGGCGACGAGCTCGGCGACCTCGGGCACGCGCTCGGCGCCGAGCACGGTGCCGCTCATCGCCCCGATGTACATGCCGGCGCGGCTGCCCGCGCCGATCAGTCCGTACCGTTCCCGCTGCGTCATCGCTGCTCCACTCGCCAGTCGTGCTCCCGGATGCCGCGAGTCCGCGCGAACACGCCGGGAAAGCGCTATCTCACTACGGTAGCATTGCGTCATCCGGGCGCCCCGCGGCCGCGACCACCGTGGCATCCGCCGCCCTCGGCGATAGCATGGGTCGCCCGCCAGAGCCTCGCGAGAGTGCCTCACGGAACGGAGGACGCATGACCGACGACGCCGTCGAGACCCGGCGCACCGCCCCCGCGACCCTGCACGACGTCGCCCGCGAGGCGGGCGTCTCCCTGGCCACCGCGTCCCGTTCGCTGAACGGCAGCACCCGCAAGGTCAACGAGGAGTACCGCCAGCGCGTGCTGGCGGCCGCCGCGAAGCTCAACTACTCCCCCAACCTCTCGGCCCAGGCCGTCGCCCGGGGCTCGACGACGACCGTCGCGCTCCTCGTCGCCGACATCGCCGACCCGTACTTCTCGCAGATGGCGGCCGGCGTCGTCCGAGAGGCCGATCGGGAGCGGCTCATCGTCACGATGGCCGCGACCGAGCGCGACACCGAGCGCGAGCTCGACCTCGTCCGCACGCTCCGCGGCCAGCGGCCCCGCGTCATGATCCTCGCCGCCTCGCGACGGGAGGACGACCCGAACAACGACGCCCTCGAGGCCGAGCTGCAGGCCTTCGAGTCCAACGGCGGACGCGTCGCGTTCGTCAGCAGCGCCGCCGGCGCCTTCCACGCCGTGCAGCTCGACAACCGCGCCGGCGCCGAGGCGCTCGCGCGCGAGCTCATCGGCCTCGGGTACCGCCGCTTCGCCGCGGTCACGGGCGCCGAGGGCATCCGCACCGCCGACGAGCGCCTCGCCGGCTTCCGCGCCGGGCTCGAGGCGGGCGGCGGCACGCTCGACCGCATCGTCCGGCCCGCGTTCACGCGCGACGGCGGCTACGAGGGCATGACGCAGCTCATCGAGGAGGGCCTCGACGGCATCGAGCTCGTCTTCGCCGGCAACGACGTCATGGCCGTCGGCGCGATGTCCGCCATCCGCGACGCCGGCCTCACCCCCGGCACGGATGTCGCGGTCGCCGGCTTCGACGACATCCCCACGGTGCGCGACGTCACCCCGCCGCTCACGACCGTCCGGATCCCGCTCGAGGAGGTCGGCCGCCGCGCCCTCCGCCTCGCGCTCGACGAGCCGGGCGCCGCCGACGAGTCCCCGGTGCACACCGAGGTCGTGCTCCGCGACTCGACGCCGCGCCGCGGCTGACACCCGCTCGCGCCGCCCGCCTGCTGACGCGCGCGCTCGCGCTGCGTCGGTGGCGGGCCGCCGTGCACGGCCGACCCACCCGGTCGCGAAAACAGGACCAGCCACCCGATGCCGCCGCCACCGGCACCATGACCCGTCTCATCCTGCGAACTCGAGCCGCCCCGCGCCATCCGCTCGCCGCCGCACCCCAGCCCGGCGACCCAGGCGAACGCGACAACAGGACCAGCCGCCCGATGCCGCCCCCACCGACACCGTGACCCGCCTCATCCTGCGAACTCGATCGGGCCAGCGCCATCCGCTCGCCCGGCGGCCGCCAGGCCCGCGACGAAAACAGGACCAGCCGCCCGATGCCGCCGCCACCGGCACCATGACCCGTCTCGTCCTGCGAACTCGATCGGGCCAGCGCCATCCGCTCGCCCTGCGGCCGCCAGGCCCGCGACGAAAACAGGACCAGCCGCCCGATGCCGCCGCCACCGGCGCCATGACCCGCCTCATCCTGCGAACTCGATCGGGCCAGCGCCATCCGATCGCCCGCACCCGCGTCGCTGCAGCCGCAACCACCCGCACCCGGGGTGTTGCGCGAACCGCGCACCGTGCCATACACTCGGGTAAACGCTTTCCCGCAGCGGCGCGGCGTCCACGACACAAGGTCAGGGCCAGTCGACCGCTCCCGGCACCGAAGAGGAACCACCGTGGCAGACGCGACGACCCCGCAGACCATCGGCATCATCATGAACGGCGTCTCCGGCCGCATGGGCTACCGCCAGCACCTCGTGCGCTCGATCCTCGCGATCCGCGACCAGGGCGGCGTACTCCTCGCCGACGGCGAGACCCGCGTGCAGGTCGAGCCGATCCTCGTCGGCCGCAGCGAGAAGAAGCTCGCCGAGCTCGCGGCGAAGCACGGCATCGAGCACTGGACGACCGACCTCGACGAGGCCCTCGCCGACGATCGCTGGCAGGTCTACGCCGACTTCCTCGTCACGAAGGCCCGGGCGAAGGCCATCACCAAGGCCATCGCGGCCGGCAAGGCGATCTACACCGAGAAGCCGACCGCCGAGAGCTATGCCGAGGCGCTCGAGCTCGCGCGGCTCGCGCAGGACGCGGGCGTCAAGAACGGCGTCGTGCACGACAAGCTCTACCTGCCGGGCCTCCGCAAGCTCAAGCGCCTCGTCGACTCGGGCTTCTTCGGGCAGATCCTGAGCGTGCGCGGCGAGTTCGGCTACTGGGTGTTCGAGGGCGACTGGCACCCGTCGCAGCGCCCGAGCTGGAACTACCGCGCCGAGGACGGCGGCGGCATCGTCGTCGACATGTTCCCGCACTGGAACTACGTGCTGGAGAACACCTTCGGCCGCGTCGAGTCCGTCTACGCGAAGGCCGTGACCGAGATCGCCGAGCGCGTCGACGAGAAGGGCGAGCGCTACACCGCGACGGCGGATGACGCCGCGTACGCGATCTTCGAGCTCGAGGGCGGCGTGACCGCGCAGCTCAACTCGAGCTGGACCACGCGCGTCAACCGCGACGAGCTCGTCGAGTTCCAGGTCGACGGCACGCTCGGCTCCGCCGTGGTCGGCCTGTTCGGCTGCAAGATCCAGCCGCGCAACGCGACGCCGAAGCCGGTGTGGAACCCCGACCTCGCCGACGACCACGACTACGCGCGGGACTGGATCGAGGTGCCGACGACGGAGGAGTTCGAGAACGGCTTCAAGACCCAGTGGGAGGATTTCATCCGCCACGTCGTCGAGGACGCCCCGAACACGTACGACTTCCTCGCGGGCGCCCGCGGCATGCTGCTCGCCGAACTCGGCCTCGAGTCGTCGAAGACGGGTCGGCGCATCGACGTCCCCGAGGTCACGCTCGGCAGCGGCGTCGACGCGGCGGATGCTGCGGCATCCGGCACCGACGAGGCGAGCGAGCTGACGGGGGCGCGCTGACCATGACCACGCTCACGCTGCTGGGGGCGGATGGCGCGACCCGCGCCGACCTGCTGAACCCGGCGCCCGCCTTCGCCAAGCCGCGGAAGCCGCTCGCGTCGCGCGTCGCGTACGCCGCCGCGCACGTCGTGCCGAAGGCCCACGCCGACAACACGCCGGGGCAGCCGGCCGAGATCGACTGGGACGCGACGCTCGCCTTCCGCCACCACGTCTGGTCGTGGGGCCTCGGCGTCGCCGACGCGATGGACACCGCGCAGCGCAACATGGGACTCGACGCGGCAGCCACCCGCGAGCTCATCTCGCGCAGCGCCGCCGAGGCGGCGTCGGCCGGCGGGAGCGTGGTCGTCGGCGTCAACACCGACCACCTCGACGACGAGGTCGTCTCGCTCGAGCAGGTCATCGACGCCTACAAGCTCCAGCTGCACCACGCCGAGGATGCCGGCGCCGGCGCCGTCCTGATGGCGAGCCGCCACCTCGCGCGCGCCGCGCAGAACGCCGACGACTACCGCCGCGTCTACCGCGAGGTGCTCGCCGCCGCCGCTTCGCCGGTCGTGCTGCACTGGCTCGGCACCGCGTTCGACCCGGCGCTCGAGGGCTACTTCGGGTCGACCGACACGGATGCCGCGGCCGGCACACTCCTCCAGGTCATCGAGGCGAACCGCGAGAAGGTGCAGGGCGTCAAGATGAGCCTGCTCGACGCGGACGCCGAGATCGCCGTGCGCCGCCGCCTGCCGGAGACCGCCCGCATGTTCACGGGCGACGACTTCCACTACGTCGGCCTCATCGAGGGCGACGACGAGGGCCACTCCGACGCGCTGCTCGGCGCGTTCGCGGCGCTCGCGCCGAACGCGTCGGCCGCGATCCAGTCGCTCGACCGGGACGACGTCGACGAGTACCGCCGCATCCTCGGCCCGACCGAGGAGCTCTCGCGCCAGGTCTTCGCCGCGCCGACGTACTACTACAAGACGGGCGTCGCGTTCCTCGCCTGGCTCAACGGCCACCAGCCCGCGTTCCAGATGGTCGGCGGCCTGCACGCCGCGCGCAGCCTCCCGCACCTCTCGCGCATCGTCGAGCTCGCGAACGGCTCCGGTGCGCTCGAGCGCCCCGAGTTGGCGGCGGCACGCTGGCACGAGCTGCTCACGATCAACGGCGTCGACACGACCCGGGCGGATGCCGCGTCCGCGACGCCCGCGGACGCGCCCGCCGCGACACAGCCCTCCGAGGCGGTCCCGGCATGAGCGCGCACCCCCGCCTCTCGCTGAACCAGGCGACGATCAAGCACGCCACCCTCCAGGAGGCGCTCGACGTCACCGCCGCCGGCGGGTACCAGGCCATCGGCCTGTGGCGCGAGCCCGTCGCCGAGGTCGGCCTCGCCGAGGCATCCGCTCGCCTGAGCGACTCGGGGCTGCGCTTCACGAGCCTCTGCCGCGGCGGCTTCTTCACGATGCCCGAGGGGCCGGAACGGCGCGCGTCGATCGACGACAACCGTCGCGCGATCGAGGAGACCGCGACGCTCGCCGCGGCCGGCGCGCCCGGATCGACGGCCGTGCTCGTGCTCGTCGCCGGCGGCCTCCCCGAGGGCTCGGACGACCTCGTCGGCGCGCGGGCGCGGGTGGCCGACGCACTGGCAGAGCTGGTTCCGGATGCCGCGGCCGCGGGCGTGCAGCTCTCGATCGAGCCGCTCCACCCGATGTACGTGTCCGACCGCGCGGTCGTCTCGACGCTGAAGCAGGCGCTCGACCTCGCCGCGGCGTTCGCGCCGGAGACCGTGGGCGTCGAGGTCGACACGTTCCACGTCTGGTGGGACCCGGAGGTGCTCGACCAGGTCGCGCGCGCAGGCCGCGAGGGCCGCATCGCGAGCTACCAGGTGTGCGACTGGAAGACCCCGCTGCCCGCCGACGTGCTGCTCGCCCGCCACTACCCCGGCGACGGCGTGATCGACTTCGCGGCCTTCACCCGCGCCGTCGAGGCGACGGGGTACGACCGCGACATCGAGGTCGAGCTCTTCAACGCCGACATCTGGGCGACGTCGTACGCCGAGGTCGTCGCCCGCACCGCGGCATCCTTCGACCGGGCCGTGGCCCCGCACCTCGCGGGGGCGAACGCGCCCGCCCCCGCCCCCGCCCCAGCCGGCTGAGCCGGTAGCCTGCCCCCACCCGTCGTCCCGGACGCCCGCCTCGCTCGCCGAGGCGCGCGTCCGGGATGACGCACATCCGGAACCGACCAGGAAGCGCAGCACCGCGATGACGCAGACCGCCCGCATCACCGTCCACCCGTCGTTCGTCGTCGGCGAGATCGACCGCCGCATCTTCGGCTCGTTCGTCGAGCACCTGGGCCGCGCGGTGTACACGGGCGTCTTCGAGCCGGGCCATCCGACGGCCGACGCCGACGGCTTCCGCGGCGACGTGATCGACCTCACGCGCGAGCTCGGCACCAGCCTCGTGCGCTACCCCGGCGGCAACTTCGTCTCGAACTACGCCTGGGAGGACGGCGTCGGCCCCGTCGAGGACCGCCCGACGCGCATCGACCTCGCCTGGCGCACGATCGAGCCCAACACGTTCGGCACCGACGAGTTCATGCGCTGGGCGCGCAAGGCCGACGTCGAGCCCATGATGGCCGTCAACCTCGGCACGAGGGGGGCGGATGCCGCGGCGAACCTCGTCGAGTACTGCAACGTGCCCGGCGGCACCGCCTGGAGCGACCGCCGCCGCGCGAACGGCGCCGAGGAACCGTACGGCGTGAAGCTGTGGTGCCTCGGCAATGAGATGGACGGCCCGTGGCAGATCGGCCACAAGACCGCCGAGGACTACGGCAAGCTCGCGAGCCAGGCCGCGCAGGCCATGCGCCGGGTCGACCCGTCGATCGAGTTCGTGGTGTGCGGGTCGTCGAGCCGCGAGATGCCGACGTTCGGCGAGTGGGAGCGCGTCGTGCTCGAGCACACGTTCGACGACGTCGACTACATCTCGGTGCACGCGTACTACCAGGAGCGCGACGGCGACCGCCGCTCCTTCCTCGCGAGTGCGGCCTCCTTCGAGGCGTTCATGCACGAGGTCGTGGCCACCGCCGACGCGGTCGCCGCACGCCGCCACTCCCCCAAGCGCTTGAAGCTCTCGGTCGACGAGTGGAACGTCTGGTACATCTCGGAGTTCCCCGGCGAGGAGAACCTCGCCCTGCTCGAGGAGCCGCGGCTCATCGAGGACGTCTACTCGGGCCTCGACGCGGTGGTCGCGGGCGACCTGCTCGCGACGCTCGTCCGCAACGCCGACCGCGTGGCCGTCGCGTGCCTCGCGCAGCTCGTGAACGTCATCGCCCCGATGCTCACCGAGCCCGGCGGCGAGGCGTGGAAGCAGACCACGTTCCATCCGATCGCGCTCACCGCCGCCCACGCGCGGGGCGTCGCGCTCGACGCGCGCATCGACGGGCCGACCCTGGCGACCGACAGGCACGGCGAGGTCGCCGGCGTCTCCGGCACCGTGACATGGGATGCCGCGTCCGGCTCGCTCGTCGCGATCCTCGTGAACCGCACGGCCGAGCCGGTCGACGCGGCCGTGGAGCACCTCGGCTTCGCCGACGTCGCCCTCGCCGAGGCATCCGTCATCGTCGCCGACGACAACGTGCGCGGCGCCTCGTCGACGGATGCCGCGGCCGACCTCGCCGCGCGCGGCGCAGCCGCCGCACCGCGCCCGCTGGAGGGCGTCTCGACCGCGGGCGACGTCACGACCGTGCCGCTCCCGCCCGAGTCGTGGGCGCTCGTGCGCCTCACCGCGCGCGTGGCGTAGCGCGCCACGCCCGACCCCACCGACCCGCCCGAGCCCCCCCGGCCCGACCCCACCCGGGCCCACCCGGGTGCACGGCGAAGGAGTTCTCTGGCGACACGCCGCCGACTCGCCGCCGGCAGGTACGAGACTCCTTCCATGCGCGCGCCGGCCGTGCGAGCCGGGGAGCAGACACGCCCCCTACGCCGACTGCACCCGATGCAGCTCGGCGTACCGCCCGCCGCGCGCGACGAGCTCGTCGTGCGACCCGATCTCGACGACGCGCCCGCGCTCGAGCACCACGATGCGGTCGGCCGAGCGGATCGTCGAGAGCCGGTGCGCGACGACGAGCGTGGTGCGCCCGCGCATGAGGCGCCGGAGCGCGTCGCGAACCTTCGCCTCCGATGCGGGGTCGAGCGCGCTCGTCG
This sequence comes from Agromyces luteolus, assembly GCF_009729855.1. Taxonomy (GTDB): domain Bacteria; phylum Actinomycetota; class Actinomycetes; order Actinomycetales; family Microbacteriaceae; genus Agromyces; species Agromyces luteolus. Next base: position 90,784 of record NZ_WODA01000023.1, read on the forward strand.
CCTCGTCGAGGATCAGCACGCGCGGGTCGCGCACGAGCGCCCGGGCGATCGAGAGCCGCTGCCGCTGCCCGCCCGAGAGGCGCGCTCCGCGTTCGCCCACGACGGTGTCCCAGCCGTCAGGCTGCGCCTCGACGATCTCGAGCGCGTTCGCATCGCGCAGGGCCGCGAGCACCCGCTCGTCGGAGACCTCGCCGAGCCCGTAGACGATGTTGTCGCGGATCGTGCCCTCGAAGAGCACCGACTCCTGCGGCACCACCGACACGAACCGGCGGAACGTGCGGAGGTCGAGCTCCTCCATGTCGACGCCGTCGAGCAGCACGTGCCCGCGCGTCGGGCGCAGGAAGCCGAGCACGAGGTTCAGCAGGGTCGACTTGCCCGACCCCGACGACCCCACGAACGCGACGGTCTCGCCCGGGCGGACATCGAGGTCGATGCCGTCGAGCGCGGGCGGTTCGCCGAACTCGTACCGCACCTCGGCCCCGTCGAGGCGGATGCCGCCGACGACGCGGTCCACGGCGCGCTTGCCCTCGTTGAACTCCAGGTCGGGCTCCTGCAGCACCTCGGCGATCGAGCGGATCGACTCGGTGCCGCGCGCGATGATCGGCAGCAGCATGAGCAGCCCGGTCGCCGCCGACGTGAGCAGCGCGAAGTAGGAGCTCAGCAGCACTACCTGCCCCGCCGTGATGGGCAGCCACCCGGCGATCGAGATCCAGGCGGCGAGCACGAGGCATCCGACCCCCAGCAGTTGGAGCGTGACCCACGACAGCGACGCGAAGCGGCCGTTCAGCAGGTCGAGCCGAAGTCCGGCCGACCGCACGCCCTCGGCCCCCGTCGCGACCCGGTCGACCGCGACGTGCTCGAGCCCGTGCGCGCGGGTGATCGGCAGCAGCGTCGCCATCTCGCCGACGCGCGCGGAGAACTGCTCGACCTCGAGCCGGAACCGCTCGTTGCGCACGCGGCTGCGCCGGTTCAGGATGGCGCGGAGCAGCACCGCGAGCGGGATCGCCAGCGCGTACACCGGCAGGAACTGCGGCACGTTGATCGCGGTCATCACGATCGCGCCGATGAGCACCATGGTCGCCGAGAGCAGCGGGTGCGCGGTCTGCTGCAGCATGACCTCGATGTTCTCGACGTCGCGGACCACCTTGGTCTGCACGATCGCCGAGTTCGACCGCGTGTGGAACCCGATCGAGAGCGCCTGCAACCGCGCGGCGAGCGCGTTGCGCAGGTCGCGGCCGATGTCCCGCACGGCGCCCATGAAGAGCTTCGTGTACGCGACGTGGTTCGGGTAGTTCTGCAGCAGCGCGACGATCGCGATGCCCGCCCAGAGCGCGAGCTCGCGGAGCGGGCCGCCGGCGACGACCACGTCGATGATCTCGGCGGTGACGGCGGGCATGAGCCAGAGCGGCGTGTCCTTCAGGGCGAAGAAGACGACGGATGCCGCGACCCGGCGCCCGTGCATGCCGAGCAGCCGCAGGACCGAGCGACCCGGTCGTCGTCCGTCGATCGCTCGCTCGATCTGGGAAAGCGCTTGCCCGTGCATCCCACCATTGTGCCTCCTGTGGGCGCGCACCGCCACGTCCGGACGAACGCTGGGAGCGCTCTCCCGCATGCATTCCGGGAGTTACGGAAGCGTTACCAACATTTGTTGGGCTCCCCGGGCAATAGGAGGAACATGGCCCGTGCCACCGCCGACGATGACGATGGCACCCGGAGGGGTCGACCTCACCTTGCTAGGGGAGAGACATGAGAACGACATCCTTGGCCTCCGCCGTCGCGATCGCGGGCGCGTCCGCCCTGCTGCTGGCGGCCTGTGCGAGCGGTGATTCCGATGGCGGTTCCGACGGGGGTGGCGATGCCGTCGCCGCCCGCGCGTGCGTGATCCTGCCCGACGCGGCGTCGTCGCCGCGGTGGGAGAACTTCGACCGCAAGTACCTCGAGGAGGGCCTCTCGGAGGCCGGCTTCGAGACCGACATCCAGAACGCGCAGGGCGACACGAGCATGTACGCCACGATCGCGGACCAGCAGCTCAGCAAGGGCTGCGGCGTGATGATCCTCGTCGACTACAACGGTGCGGGCGCGGCGGTGGCCGAGCAGGCGTCGGCCGAGGGCATCCCGGTGATCGCGTACGACCGCTCGATCGAGGGCGCCGACTACTACGTGTCGTTCGACAACGTCGAGGTCGGCCGACTCGAGGGCCAGTCGATCCTCGACGGCCTCGAGGCCGCGGGCACGGACCCGGCCGAGGCGATCGTGGTGTACATGGGCGGCGACCCGTCCGACAACAACGCCGCGATGTTCAAGGAAGGCGCGGTCGAGGTGATGGAGGCTGCGGGCATCACGCCTGCCGCCGAGCCGCCGGGCGTGTGGGACGGCGACAAGTCCGCGACGAACTTCGAGCAGGCGCTGACCTCGCTCGACGGCCAGGTCGACGCCGTGTGGGTCGCGAACGACACCAACGCCGCAGGCGTGATCACGATCCTCGACAAGAACAACCTCGTCGTGCCGGTCTCCGGCCAGGACGCGTCGATCGCAGGCCTGCAGAACGTGCTCCTCGGAAAGCAGACCGCGACGGTGTACAAGCCGGTCGCGCTCGAGGCCGAGGCCGCGGTCGAGCTCGCGGTGCAGCTGCTGAACGGCGAGACGCCGGCCGACCCCGGCCTGGAGGACCCGTACGGCACGCCGTACATCGCGGTCACCCCGCAGCTGGTCGGACCGGACGAGGTCATCACCGTCGTCGAGGCCGGCGACGCCGACCCGGCCGAGCTCTGCCAGGGCGAGGTCGAGGCCAAGTGCGCCGAGTACGGCATCGAGTGACCACCGATCGCGCCGGGCACTAGCTCGTCGCACCACGGAGGCCCGGGTCGCGGTACGTCGCCGCGACCCGGGCCCCGATTCCCCTTCCCGGCGGAGCGCCGCACGTGCCACGCTGGGAGCGACGACGACGATGTCGGAAGGAACGCCATGGACGCGCCACTCATCGAACTCAGCGGGATCCTGAAGAGTTTCGGCCCGGTCAGCGTGTTGAAGGGGGTCGACCTCAAGGCCTACCCGGGCAAGGTCACCGCGCTGGTCGGCGACAACGGGGCCGGGAAGTCGACGCTGATCAAGGGGCTCGCCGGTGTGCAGCCCTACGACGACGGCGTCGTCAAGTTCGACGGCAAGCCCGTGGCGCTCCATTCACCGCGCGAGGCCGCGCGCCTGGGCATCGAGGTCGTCTACCAGGACCTCGCGCTCTGCGACAACCTCGACATCGTGCAGAACATGTTCCTCGGTCGGGAGGAGACCGAGTTCGGCACGTTCGACGAGGGCCGCATGGAGAAGGACGCCTCCGACACGCTCCGCTCGCTGTCGGTTCGCACCGTGAAGTCGGTGCGCCAGAAGGTGTCGAGCCTCTCCGGCGGTCAGCGGCAGACGGTGGCCATCGCCCGCGCGGTACTGAAGAACGCCCGCCTCGTGATCCTCGACGAGCCGACGGCAGCGCTCGGCGTCGCGCAGACCGAGCAGGTGCTGCACCTGGTCAGTCGCCTCGCCGAGCAGGGCGTGGCGGTCATCCTGATCAGCCACAACCTCGCCGACGTGTTCGAGGTCGCCGACCACATCGACGTCCTCTACCTCGGCCAGATGGTCGCGCACCTCGATGCGCGCGAGACCACTCGCGACGACGTCGTCGGCTACATCACCGGTGCGAAGGTCCAGCAGGAGGCGACGGCGTGAGCACGCAGAAGACCCCGTCGACGACCGGTCCGGCACCGGACACGAGTGTCCACGACGTCGAACTCATCGGCAGCGGCCAGGAGGGCACGATCGGGGATCAGGCACGGGCCTACTTCCAGCGCCTGCAGCACGGCGACATGGGCGCCCTGCCCGCGGTGGCCGGGCTGGTCGTGCTCACGATCCTGTTCAGCTTCCTCAGCCCGTTCTTCCTCACCGAACGCAACTTCGCCAACCTGCTCACCCAGGCCGCGACGCTCGTCATGCTCGGCATGGCGCTCGTGTTCGTGCTCCTGCTGGGCGAGATCGACCTGTCGGCGGGCGTGACCAGCGGTATGACGATGGCCCTGTTCATCGTGCTCGTCAACGTGCACGCGGTGCCCTGGGTCCTGGCACTCGTCATCGCGTTCGCCGCCGGCATCCTCACCGGTACGTTCATCGGCTTCTTCGTGGCGAGGGTGGGGATCCCGTCATTCGTCGTGACACTGGGCCTGTTCCTCGGGTACCAGGGCCTGACCCTGCTGATCATCGGGTCGGGCGGTCTCTATCGGGTGCAGATCCCCGAGATCCGCGACATCCAGAACTCGAACATGCCCGTGTGGGCCGGCTGGGCGATGCTCGGCGTCATCCTGCTGATCTCGGCGGGCATGTCGTTCTGGGACCGCGCCCGCCGCACCCGCGCCGGTGTGCCCAACCGCACCATCACGCTCGTCTGGATCAAGCTCGGCGTGATCGCGGTGATCGGCGGCGCCGCCGTCGCGGTGCTGAGCCGCAATCGCGGGCAGTCGGTCGGCGTGGTCGAGGGCGTGCCCATCGTCGTGCCCATCGTGCTCGTGATCCTCTGGATCGGCACGTTCGTGCTCGACCGCACCCGGTTCGGGCGATACCTCTACGCCATCGGCGGCAACGCCGAGGCGGCCCGCCGCTCGGGCGTCAAGGTCATGCTGATCAGGTGGACGGCGTTCATCGTCTGCTCGACGCTCGCCGTCGTCTCCGGGCTGTTCTCCATCAGCAAGGTCGGTTCGGTCGATGCCGCGGCCGGTCGCGAGATCGTGCTCTCCGGTGTCGCCGCGGCCGTGGTGGGCGGCGTGAGCCTCTTCGGCGGTCGCGGACGCCTGCTTCACGCCGCGATCGGCGCCCTGGTGATCGCGGTCATCACGAACGGACTCGGGCTGCTGAACCTCGGAGCCGGCGTCAACCTCATGGTCACCGGCGGCGTCCTCATCCTCGCCGCCACCGTCGACGCCGTGTCGCGGGTCCGCTCCGGCGGGAGCCTCATGAGGACCTGAGGACGGGCTCCGGCGGTCCTCACGTCCTCAGCTCCGGCCGAGCCGAGCCTCGGTAGGCTGGATCGGTGTCGTTCGAACCCCGCTCCATCCCGGTCGATCCCGATGCCAAGGGCGCACTCGCGTCGAAAGGGCTCGACTACCGCCTGATCGACCCGAGCGACACCGGGGCGCTCGACGGCTGGATCGACGCCGACCACCGCGGGTTCCACCACGCCCGTCCGCGCGAGGTCACGCGCGAGTACGAGCGTCGCGTCATGGGCGAGCGACGGCTGCACGGGGTCTTCGACCCCGGCGTGCCCGACCCGAACGTGCCGGTCGCCACGGTCTCGAGCTGGCCGACCGGACTCAGCGTGCCCGGGGGTCGGAGCGTCGACGGCTGGGCGGTCAGCTCGGTCACGGTCTCGCCCACCCATCGTCGTCGCGGGATCGCCCGCGCGATGATGGAGGCCGAGCTCCGCTCGGCCAAGCAGGCCGGGGCCGCGGTGGCGATGCTGACGGTCACCGAGGCGACGATCTACGGCCGCTACGGGTACGCGCCCGCGGCGCGTGCGGCCACGATCGAGATCGATCGGCGGCGGGCGAGGTGGATCGGGCCGAGCTCGCCCGGTCGCGTGCACTTCGTCGAGCCGGCGGCGCTCCGCGATGCGGCCGCGGCGATCTCCCGCCGCGCCGTGGCCCGCACGCCCGGCGAGATCGACCGCTGGTCCGGCATCCTCGACCGGATGCTCGGTCTCGTCGATCCCGACTCCGACGCGTCGCGCGCGCTGCGCGCCATCCGCTACGACGACGAGCACGGCCAGCCCCAGGGCTTCGCGGCCTTCCGCGTGACCCGCGAGCCGAACGAGCCCGGCTGGGCCGAGTTCGACGTGCTCGCGGCGGCGACCGACGACGCCGAGCGAGCGCTCTGGCGGGTGCTCGTCGAGCAGGACTTCGTCTCCGGCGTCCGAGGCCGCCTGCGTTCGGTCGACGAGCCCATCGAATGGCTGCTCGAGGACCCGAGGGCGGTCCGCGTGACCGAGGCGTCCGACCACCTGTGGGTGCGCATCGTCGATGCGGCCGCGGCGCTCGGCGCCCGACGCTACGGCGCCGCGGGCGAGCTGGCGCTGGACATCGAGGATCCGCTCGGGTACGCCGCCGGCCGCTACACCCTGCTCGCCTCGGCCGACGGCCGCGCGGTCGTGCACGTCCCCCGCGCCGACGGGTCGACGGACGGCGCGGGCGCCGGCTCCTCGGGAACGACGGCCGCGCCGAAGCGCGAACGCTCCCGCGCGCGCGCGAGCGCCGAGGGCTCGGGCTCCCGTTCCGCCGCCCGCGCCGCGGAGCCGCGATCGCTGAAGCTCGACGTGCGCGACCTCGCCTCGATCTACCTCGGCGGCGTGCGCCCGTCGGTCCTCGCGCGGGCCGGTCGGATCACCGCGTCGTCGAACGGCGCCCTCGAACTCGCGGACCGGATGTTCGCGTCGACGCGCGCGCCGCACCTCAGCATCTGGTTCTGACGAGTCGTCAGGCGGCGTCCTGCCGCGGGAAGATCACCTTCTCCACGATGATGATGAGCGACGCGGCGACCGGGATGGCGACGAGCGCGCCGAGCACGCCGCCGAGCGTTCCGCCGGCGACCGCGGCGATCACGACGAGCGCACCCGGCACCGCGACCGCGCGGCTCATGATGCGCGGGCTCAGCACGTACGCCTCGAGCTGCATGTAGACGAGGTAGTAGATCGCCGCGGCGAGGCCCGTCGCGGGCGAGGCCGCGAGGCAGATCAGCGAGATGATCACGGCGCCCGTGAGCGTTCCGATGAGCGGCACCAGCGAGCCGAGGAAGGCGATGAACGCGAGCAGGATGGGCGCGGGCGCGCCGATGATCGTCAGGAAGACGAGGCTCAGCACGCCGTTGACCGAGGCGAGGCTGATCTGGCCGATGACGTACCGGCCGACCGATCCGGTGATCTCCTGCGAGACGTCGACGAAGCCGTTGCGCGACGAGGCGGGGACGAACCGGGCCGAGTAGCGCTTCATCGCGTCGAGTGACGCGAGGAAGTACAGCGTCAGGATCAGCACGATCGTCGCGCCCGTGAACCCCCCGGCGATGCCGGCGCCGACCGCGAGGATGCCGCCCGTGAGCGCCCCGATGTTCGAGGGATCGGCGAGCCAGTCGCCGATCGCGGAGATCGAGTCGGCGAGCCAGGTGCTGCTGCCCGTGATGGAGCCGATCCAGGCCACGAGGTCGCTGTTCTGGAAGTCCTGGACGATCTGCTCCCAGTTCGTGACGACCTCGGTGATCTGCGTCACGACGATCGGCACGATGGTCGCGATCAGTCCGATGAAGAGGCCGATGACGGCGGCGAACACGATGAGGATCGCGACCCAGCGCGGCATCCCCCGTCGCTGGAGCCAGCTCACGATCGGGTCGAGGCCGAGCGCCAGGAACAGCGCGAGGGCGATGTAGAGGATGACCGTGCTGAGCTGGCCGACGATGCCGCCGAGGAACAGCGCGAGCAGCACGCCGATCGCGCCGACGAAGCCGATCCGGAACGCGCGGACGCGCACCTCGGGGGCGTTCGGGTCCCGATCGGCGGTCACCTCGGCCTGCACGGTCGGCTCGGGCTTCCGGATGGCGCCGGCCACTCGTCTCCACATGGCTGCGACGCTACGCCCGCGACCCGCGCGGGGCGGATCGGCGCGCCGCGAGGACCGGCGCCGCGGCCCGCGACCTCGCGGTGCCGGGCGGAGGCGCCTCGACGGCCGTCACCCGATGAGCCCTGTGCTCGCCGCGATGCCCACGACGATCGCGATGCCGATGCCCAGGACGCCGAGCACGATCCCCGCGATGCCCGCATGCCGTCTCCGCCGGTCGGCCCCGGCGACGGCGTCACCGGTCGCGCGCGCCCAGACGGGGATGCGCCCCTTGCGCACCTGCTTCTCGAGGATCATCAGGCGGATGATGTCGCGCATGGTGCTCGCGACGTCGTGGGCGTTCGGGCGGACGGCCGGATCGTCCGCGGTCATGGCACCGAGGATCGATCGCCACTCGGCGCCGAGGTCCTCGGGGATGGCCGGTGGCCGGTGCAGCCGCGCGAGTGCGGCCTCGATCGGCGTGCCCGTGTACTCGCGTTCGCCCCGCAGCGCCTCGAGGAGCACGAGGCCGAGCGAGTAGATGTCGGTCGCCGCGGTGACGTCCTCACCCCGCGCCTGCTCGGGCGAGATGTACGCGGCGGTGCCCATGATCGTCCCGTGACCGGTGAGCCTAGTGCCGTCGACGAACTGCGCGACGCCGAAGTCGGCGAGGCGGGTCATCAGCGTGTACCCGAAGGTCGGCACCTCGCTGACGAGGATGTTCTCGGGCTTGACGTCGCGATGGATCACCCCGCGACCGTGCACGTAGCTGAGGACGTCGGCGACCTGCGCGCCGATGTCGGCGACCTGGCGGGGCTTCAGCGGGCCCTCCGCGATGCGGTGCGCGAGCGAGAGCCCGTCGATGAGCTCCATCACCAGGTAGCGACGCTCGATGCCGGCGTGGACGAGGCGGCCGGCGTCGTGGACGGGGACGAGTCCGACGTGGGTCAGGCCGCTCAGCAGGTTGATCTCCCGCTCGCGGCGCTGCTGGTCGGCGACCGTCTCCTCGCCGTCGCGGAAGAGCTTGACGGCGACGTGGCGACCGAGCTCGTTGTCGCGGGCGCGGTAGACGTCGGCCATGCCACCGGACCCGATGTGCTCGAGGAACTCGTAGCGGGGCGCGGGTTCCGCCGACGTCGCGGCCGCCGGCTCGGCAGCGGCGTCGTAGCCGGGCGCCGGGACCGGTCGGGGGGTCACCGCCGGCACCACGGGCATCGCGCTCGGGTCGGTGCGGACGGCCGGATCGGAGTACGGCACCTGCCCGGAGTCGGTCCGGTTCGGATCGGCGCGACGCGTCGGGTCGGTGCGGACGCCGACGCCGGGCATGCCCGCCGGCACGGAGCCCGGCGGTCCGAAGGGACCGTCGTTGGGGGTCGACCCGTGCATCCGCGGCCTCTTCTCTTCGGCCGTCGAGGCCGATCCATGCGCTGTGGCGATTTCGCTAGTTTATCTAACTAGCATCTTCTCGGACAACTCCTTCCGAGAAGTATCAGCGACCGTACTCCGCGCAACAATTTCCGCCGGCAGGCTTGACAGGCCGCGGATTCTCCGAGTGGGCGCGCGTCAGGAGCCCGTGGCGGACCGGGAGGCGTCGATCGCCGTCACCGTGGCCGCCGGCGCCTCGTCGCCGGCCGCGTCGCGCACCGAGTCCACCGCATCGCGCATCGCCTCGAGGAATTCGAGGACGACCATCGCCTGCTCCCCGTCGAGGCCCTCGGCGACGTCGATCATGCGGCGGTGCATCTCGCCGAGCGTCGCCCGGACCTCGTCGTCGCTCGCGATCGTGGGCGCGATGACGAGCGCTCGCCGATCGGTCGGGTGGGGCCGACGCTCGACGTGCCCGCTGCGCACCAGCCGGTCGATGAGCACGGTCGTCGACGCGGACGAGATCCCGAGGTGCGCGGCCAGGTCCTTCGGGCTCACCGACCGGCCCTCGCCCTCGCGCTTCAGCAGGTACCGGATGGCGAGCAGGTCGGTCTCGCCCATGCGCATCGCCGATCTGGTTCGTCGACGCATCGCCGCCTCGGCCGCGCGATAGTCGCGCAGCGCGTTCAGGACCGCGACCCCCCTGCGGGTGCGATCGGCGGAATACCAGTACCCCGAGGATCGCTCGTCAGACATCCACCTGATACTACAGGAACTCGTTACTAGACGCTCTAGCGAATCCCGCCCGGCGCGGCGAACGTGATCACCCCTCCGTCAGAAGGAGTGCAGGTACACCCACGGCAGCCGATCCATCATCAGCCGGTGCCGAGGACCGTCGGCGTCCGGCCCGTCATCGGGAACCGCCCGGTGCGCGCGGTCGTCGGTGTGGAAGTGCTCGTCCTCCTGCCAGTAGAGCGTCGTCCGGTCGTCGTCGAACCGCCCGACGTACGCGCGCAGCTCGTGCGCCTCGAGCGCCGCGAGCGCCGCGTCGACGTCGGCCGCGTTCCGGAGCTCGTGGAGGGTCACCCAGGTCGGCGGGAAGAGGGTCATCGCGCCGTCGGCGTGGTGCTCGAGCGCCTCGGTCGGCGTCAGCCACTCGACCTGGACGAGCTCGTCCGTCGCGGGACGGACCTCGGCGACGGGCGCGCGGGCCGCGAAGAAGCGCGTCCGCATCCGCTTCGGCACGCCCTTCGGCGGGTTCCAGAGCGCGAACTCGACGAGGTCGTCGACAGCGATCTCCAGCCCGACCTCCTCGAAGGTCTCGCGCACGGCGGCCCGGCGCGCCGCCGGTGCGGAGTCGATCGGATCGCCAGCGGCATCCGCCTCGTCGACGGCGCCGCCGGGGAAGACCCACGCGCCGGCGAACGAGCCGCGGTGCGGCCGCTCGCCGAGGAGGACCTCGACGCCACGTGCGCCCTCGCGCAGGATCACCACGGTCGCCGCCGACCCGACGGTCGGCTGGCCATCGGAATCCACCTCGACGTGCATGCCGAACAGGATACGCCGGTGGCTACACTTCGGAACATGGCCGAGACCGCCGACGCTCCCCCGCTCCCCGACGGCGTGACCCTCGTCCGCGCACCCAATCCGGGACCGATGACGCTCGACGGGACGAACTCGTGGGTCCTCCGCGGCGAGGGCGCGACCGGCTCGGCCGTCGTCGATCCGGGGCCGACGGATGCCGCGCACCTCGCGCGCCTCGCCGAGGGCGGCGTCGAGCTGGTGCTCGTCACCCACCGCCATCCCGACCACACCGACGCGGTCGACGCGTTCGCCGAGCTCACGGGTGCGCCCGTGCGCGCGATCGACGTCGCGTGGTGCCGCGGGGCCGATCCGCTCGCCGACGGCGAGGTCATCGCGGCGGGCGGGTTCCGCCTGGAGGTGCTGGCGACGCCGGGCCACACGTCGGACTCGATGTGCGTCGTCATCCGGGGCGCCGAGGCGACCGACGACGCGCCCCTCGGCGTCCTCACGGGCGACACCGTGCTCGGCCGGGGCACCACGATCATCGCCCACCCCGACGGCGCGCTCGGCCCCTACCTCGAGTCGCTCGATCGGCTGCTCACGATCGGCATCACCGCCGCCGACGCCTCGGGCGCCGTGGCGGTGCTCCCCGGGCACGGCCCGGTGCTCCCGGACCTCGCCGCGATCTGCGACGCCTACCTCGCGCATCGCGCCGAACGGCTCGACCAGGTGCGCGCGGCACTCGCCCACCTGGGCGACGCCGCGACGCCCGAGGCCGTGACCGACGTCGTGTACGCCGACGTCGACCCCGCCGTGCGGGGCGCGGCCGAGGCATCCGTCAGGGCGCAGCTCGACCACCTGCGCGGCGCCTGAGGCGTACGCGCAGGCCTGCCGAAACGGCTCAGTCGCGCGACGCCGGCTCGAGCGCCGTGCCGGTGTCGTCGACGTACTGCTGGTGCAGGTGCACGGGTTCGACGGGCTTCTCGCCCGCGCGCTTGCGCTTGCGCGCCGCGGCGGCGAGGTTCAGCGCCTCGACGAAGATCGCGAACGCCATCGGCACGTAGATGAGCGCCTTGTCGATCTTGACGCCGAAGCCGTCGGCGACGAGGAACACGCCGATCAGCAGGAGGAACGACAGCGCGAGCATCTTCACGGTCGGGTGCCGGTTGACGAACGCGAAGATGTAGCGCGCGGCGAACAGCATGATGCCGAACGAGAGCACCACGACCGTGATGATCACGATCATGTTCTCGGTCATGCCGACCGCCGTGATCACGGAGTCGAGCGAGAACACGATGTCGAGCGCGAGGATCTGGGCGATCACGGCGCCGAACGTCGCGGTGCCCGCACCGGTCGTGTGCTCCTCGTCGCCCTCGAGCTTGTGGTGGATCTCGGAGACGGCCTTGTAGACGAGGAAGATGCCGCCCGCGATGAGGATCAGGTCACGCCCGGAGAAGCCCATCCCCCAGATCTCGAACAGGTCCTCCTTCAGCGTGATGATCCAGCCGGCCGCGAAGACGAGGCCGACGCGCATGAGCATCGCCAGCGTGAGGCCGAGGTTGCGGGCCCTCGCCTGCTGCTCGACGGGCAGCTTCGCGGCGAGGATCGAGATGAAGATCACGTTGTCGACGCCGAGCACGACCTCGAGCACGAACAGGGTGAGGAACACGGCCAGCAGGTCGGGCGTGAACTCGAGGGAGAAGTCCATGCCGCCCATTCTCCCCGACGCGCGGCTGTGTCCATGCCGTGAGGCGCATGACGATTCAATCGACCTCGTCCCGGTCGTCGTGCGCGGCGTCGTCGAGCGAGATCGGTGGGATCGCGAGGCCGAGCGGATGCCGCATCCACACCTGCCGCGTCCGACGGTGCTCCTCGCGCGTGCTGAACCGGTAGAGCTCCGTGCGGGCCCGCACCGAACGCGGTCGCGCGCCGCCGAAGGGGTCATGCGCGAGCAGGCGCAGCGTCGCGGCATCCGCCTCGAGCAGCCGCTCGAGGAACCGCAGGAACCATGCCTCCTCGAGGCGGCCGAGCGGCAAGAACCACATGAGCCAGTCCAGCCGCAGGTGGTACGGCGCGAACTGGCGCGGGATCCGCCGCGGATCGCCGGGCTTGCCCTTGAAGGCGTACTCGCGCCACTCCGCGGCCGGGTCGCGCGGGTCGTCGGACGTGCCCTCGACGACGACCTCGACGCGCTGCCGGGTCACGGACCCGAACGCGCCGTATGCGTTGACGAGCATGTACCGGTCGAAGCTCGCGTTCATCAGCTGCCGCTTCGAGAGCAGGTTCATGAGCGGATGCCGGCTGAGCCAGAGGACGAGCGCGGTGACGAGCAGCACGATCGCGATCCACCACGGCGGGCTCGCGGCATCCGTCGGCGCCTCGATCGCGTCGAGCGGCAGCCACGGGAGCAGCCACTGCACCACGTCGTCGCCGACCGCGCCGAAGGCGAGCACGATCGTGATCCAGTTCAGCCACGCGAAGTTGCCCGTGATGACGAGCCAGAGCTGCGTCCCGATGATGATCGCGGCCGCGATCGTGCGGACGGGCTGCGGCGCGAACAGCAGGAACGGCACGACGAGCTGCGCGGCGTGGTTCCCGAGCACCTCGAGCCGGTGGAACCACGTCGGCAGGAGGTGCGCCTGCCGGCTGAGCGGGCCGGGCATGGGCTGGGTCTCGTGGTGGTAGGAGAGCGCCGTGAGGTCGCGCCAGGCACGGTCGCCGCGGATCTTGATCATGCCCGCACCGAACTCGAGCCGGAAGACGAGCCACCAGACGAGCACGATCGTCGGCAGGGGCGGCGGCACCTCGCGCGAGCCGAGGAAGGCGACGAGGAACCCGGCCTCGCAGAGGAGCATCTCCCACCCGAAGCCGTAGAACGTCTGGCCGACGCTCACGATCGAGAGGTACAGCGCCCACAGCGCGAGGAACGCGAGCATCGGCGCCCACGGCGGGCCGAGCTGCGGCAGCCCCAGGACGAGGGATGCCGCGAGCACCATGCCGACCGCGCAGACCGCGACGAGCCGCGAGTCGCGGTACTCCCACCGGCGGAAGATCGTCGGGCCGAGGAAGCCTCGCCGTCGGGTGCGCCCGAGTCGGCCGACCTTCTCGCCGGCGCGTTCCGCGCGTTCGCGGATGCGCCGTTCGGCGTCGTCGACCGCGCGCAGCAGGCTCGGCACCGGCAGGAGCCCGTGCTCCCCGAGCAGCGGGCGGAAGTGGTTCAGCGTCGAGAGGAACGCGACGAGGAAGAGCGCCGCGATGCCGCGCTGGAGGACCTCGCGCGCGAGCTCGGCGTCGCGGGCGTCGAACCAGGCGAACCAGGCTGGCCAGTCCACGACGTCACGCTAGCCCGCGTGCGATGGCCGATCCGGGCCGAACGGCCTCTCAGGCGGGAGGATTCGCGGGGTCGACCGTCTCGATCGTCTCCTCCTCGACCTCGTTGTCGGCCTCGAAGTCGTTCGCGTCGGGAGCCGGGAAGGCGTCGCGCAGTCCGATCGTGTTGATCGTCCCGGTCAGGTCCGGGCTCTCGGCGTTGAGGTCTCCGGCGGGTCCCAGTCGGTCCTGCCCCTCCCACGGGTTCAGCGGGTCGCCGTTCATGTCGTGCTCCTCCCGGCGTTGTCGCTTCCGGGATCGCGGTCGGGCACCGCGGTCCGTCGTCTCCACGTTCCTCCCGCGCGACCGGAGAGTCAACGGGTTGCGTCGGCGTGGCTCCGACGGCACGCGCGACGCCCCGGGCCGGAGGCTCCGGGGCGTCGCGCAGGGCGGGATCGGGTCACGCGACGAGCGCGACGCCGGCGTTCCAGCCGACCTTCTCCTGCACGGCGAGCGTGAGCTGCAGGAACCCCACCGACTCGAGCTCGCGGGCCCGCGAGAGGGCGCCGGCGTCGATTGCGTTCACGCCGCCGGCGCGCACGACGTCGACGAGCGCACGCTTGGCCAGCTCGTCGTCGCCCGCGACCAGCACCGTGGTGGGCTGCGCGCCGCCGACGGTCTTCGCGGCGAGCGTCGCGGCGAAGTTCGTGTTGAACGCCTTGAGCACGCGCGACTCGGGGAGCGCGGCCGCGATGACGGCGGCGGCCGACCCGTCCGCGGGGACGACGAGCGAGTCGAACGTCGCGAAGTCGAGCGGGTTCGTGATGTCGACGACGACCTTGCCGGCGAGCTGGTCGCGCCGCGCCTCGATGATCTCGCCGACGGCGGGGTACGGCACGGCGAGGACGACGATGTCGCCCGTGATCGGCTCGGCCGCGTCGCGGCCCACGTACTCGACGGTGCTGCCCCCGGCCGCCACGATGCCGCCGATGGCGGTGCCCATGTTGCCGTTCCCGATGATGCTGACGGTCGTCATGATGTCCTTCCCGCGCCGTCCGACGCGATCACTTGTCGAAACAAGGTTGTTGCGACAACCAACACGATAGCCGCATTCAGTTGTCGCGTCAACTGAATGTGCGAGAATGACGACATGACGGATGACACACGCTGGCTCGACACCGAGGAATCGGCCGCCTGGGTGCGTCTCGTCGCGCTCACCGAGCTCCTCCCGGGAGTGCTCGACCAGCAACTCCTCCAGGACGTGCAGCTCACGCACTTCGAGTACGCCGCCCTGATGGCACTGGCGTCGGCCCCCGACCGGACCATGCGGATGACGGCGCTCGCCGCCCGCACGAACGCCACCCTTCCGCGCCTCTCGCACGTCGCGCGCCGGCTCGAGGAACGCGGACTGATCCGACGCTTCCCCTGCCCCACGGATCGCCGCGCGACCAACGCGACGATCACCGACGCCGGACTCGGACTCATCGACGAGGCGGCGCCGGGCCACGTCGAGACGGTCCGGCAGTACGTGCTCGACGCGCTGTCGCCCGAGCAGCTGCGGCAGCTCTACGAGATCGCCGGTGCGGTGCTCGGTCGCCTCGACCCCGACGAGCGCCTCACCGCGACGGCCTGCCAGTTCAGCGAGGGTCCCGCGATCGCTCGCGCGGGCTGAGATCCACCCCGAGAGGCGTCGCTCGGCCGCCGATCGCCGTCGCGATCCGGCGTGCATGGCCCTAGTTCGTGGGTCGTGGCGCGAGCGGCGCGTGGTTAGCATGAGCGCAGCCGTGACCCGAGCGGCAATTCCGCCGCGCCGGATCACCCCGGCTCCAGGAGGTCAGGATGAACGCGGTTCGCTCGCTCGGAACGCTCGCCGCCGTCGCCGCGGCACTCATGCTCGGATTGGGGGCGACGACGCTGAGCGCGGCCGGGGATGATCCCGAGACCCTCCGATTGCATCTCGGCTCGGACGGCACCCGGTTCGTCTACAGCAACTCCGGTTCGCCGATCACGCAGCCGATCAGCGCCTCGAAGAACTGCCTCATCTCGGCGGACGGCCCGCTGGCCACGATCGACGGCAGCGACAAGGGGCCGGGCATGAAGGACGGCTCGATCGGCATCAAGTCGGGCGGCTCGACGGGCGTGCCCTGCGCCAGGGTGGACAGCACCGAGGACCTCGCGGTCGAACTGACCGGCGTGCCCGACGCCGTGACCGCCTCGCTCGACCTCGAGTTCAAGGGTGCGGTGCGAGTCGACATCGTCGTGTGGAAGGGCGGCACCGAGGTCGACGCGTTCCAGGTGCGCGCCGGTGGCGGGATCGTGCCCGGACAGGGCGTCGACGGCAGTTCGGCCGTGCCGTACACCGCGACGGTGACCCACGCGCAGCCCATCGCGAACTGCCGCAACGCCTCCGACTCCGGGCCCGATTCCGGACCGAACGACAACTGCTACGTGACGGTCGAGCCGACCGCGTCCTTCGACTCCATCACGTTCGCGCCGGTGATGGGCGAGATGTCGCTCGAGGGCAGCTGGGACTTCGGCAACAACCCCGCATTCGACACCATCTTCACCCTCGAGGAGTACGACGGCGAGCTCGGCTGCACCGAGGAGAACAGCACCGCCACGATCGACGAGGGCACCGTCTACGGCAGCTTCACGCGCCTGCAGAACACCGACGGCTCCGAGTGCGTGCTGAAGCCGTACACGCTCGACGTCGACGTCGAGGCCGAGACGCTGAGCTTCGTCCCGATCGACATCGGGGCTCCGCAGCCGGCGGCCTACGAGGGGACGGTGGCGTTCGCCCCGAAGCCGTCGACCAACCCGTTCACGAGCCGGCTCGAGTACGACCAGGACGACGACGGCCCGCTCGACTTCGTCGACATGCCGTGGTGCGCGGGCGACCCGTACGCGACGCCCGACGTGCCCGGCTCGATCGACACGTCGGTGATCCCGTTCGGCCACACCTGGTGCATCGTCCAGGAGAGCACGGGCATCCACTCCGCCACGCAGATCCGCACCACGTGGGACGTGGTGGGCATCGGGGACCCGAAGATGCGATGACCCGCCGGAGCTGACCGTCACCCGCGAGGGCTCGGCGCGGTGCCGACCACGCCGAGCCCTCGCAGGACCTCTTCCGCCTCTTCGCGGATGGCGTGCGCCGCCGAGACGTCCTCCGTGAGGTCGGCCTCGATGAGCCGGAGCTGCGCGACCTCGAAGGCGAGCCCCTGCTCGCGCGCCTGCGCCAGCCCGGATGCGACGGCATCCCTCGCCTCCTCGGTGCGGCCGAGCGCGGCGAGGGCCAGCCCTCGGGTCCGCGCGATCGTGCTGCCGTAGAGCTCGGCCTCTCCCCCGGCCCGCTGCTCGGTCTCCGCCAGCGTGTCGAGCGCCTCCTGCGGGTCGCCCGCGAGCACGAGCCCGTGGGCGACGAGGATCGCCGCCTCGATCGCCGACTGGACCTGGCCCGTCCGGACCGCCTCGGCACGGAGCGCGACCAGCCGCTCCATCGCCCCGTCGTCCCCCCGGAGCAGGTGCAACCGCGCCAGCTGGATCTCGGCGAAGATCGCGGCATCCACCAGGCCGTGCGCCCTGAGCACGCGGACCGACGGCACGAGGACCTCCTCCGCGTCGCCGAACCGCGCCTGGCTGACGAGCACCTCGCCGATGTTCGCACCGCAGGTGGCCGCCTCCGCTTCGTTGCCGGCGCGCAGGAAGGCGTCCCGGGCGCGGGCGTAGTAGCCCACCGCCTCCTCCCACTCCCCCTGCCAGTAGGCCTGGCCGCCGAGGTTGTTCGTCACGACGGCCGTGCCGGGGAGGTCTCCGAGCTCCTCGTAGATGGCGAGGGCGCGTTCGCCGTAGACCGCCTTCGCGGAATGGCCCAGCATCACGTAGGCGGCGTCGAGCACCTGGTACGACCGGGCGAGGGCCTCGCGCTCGCCCGAGGCCTCCGCCTCGACCATCGCCTGCTCGGCGAGGCGCACCGCGGCGGGCATGTGCTCCTGCAACTGGCGGATCTGGGCGTTCAGCGCATCCAGGCGCGCGGTCGCACGGAGCGCCTCGTCGCTCCCGATCTCGGCGACGAGGCGCCGACCGATCGTCAGGTCCCGATACGCCGGGGCATAGGCGCCCGTGCGCGCTCGCGCCCGAGCGCGCTTGAGCAGGACGTCTGCGGAGCGGATGGGTCGGTCCCGGACGAGGCGGCCGGCCTGCCGGTACGCGTCGACGGACTCCTCGAACATGCCGGCCTGCTCGAGCACGTCGCCGAGGGCCTCCGAGACGTCGGCGACCTGCGCGGGCGCGAGGTCCGGGACGTAGCGCGAGGCGTTCAGCGCGCGCCGGTAGAAGGTCGCCGCTTCGAGGTTGGCGTAGATCTCCTTCGCGTGTTCGCCCGCATCGCGCGAGGAGGTCCACGCCTCCGGCCACCGATGCGCCTCCGAGTAGTGGATCGACAGGAGCTCGACCTGGCCGGAGGGGTGGTCGGCGGACGATGCGGCGATGGCGTCGCCGACCTGCGCGTGCAGTGCGCGACGCGTCTTGAACGGCAGGCCCGCGTACGCGACGTCCCGGATCAGGCTGTGCTGGAACTGCACCCAGCCGTTCGCATCGACGGAGAGGAATCCGCCGAGGCGTCGGAGGATCTTCACCTGCCGGCCGACATCGGTCGCGGTCACGCCGAGGACGGCCGGCATGTGCTCCTGCCGGAAGCCGGCGCCGAGCACCGCGAGGCGCCGCAGGAGGTTGCGCTCGGCCGGGGGCAACCGGTCGATGCGCGCGGCGATGAGTCCCTCGATGGACTGCGGGAGGTAGTCGACCGCGGCGCCGGCGCGGAGCACCTGGAGGAGCTCGAGCAGGAAGAGCGGACTCCCCTCCGCTCTCGCGGCGAGCGCGGCCACCTGGTTCGGAAGCAGGGGGGTGCCGAGCGTGGCGCGCTGGATCAGCACCGTGGCCTGGGCGAGGTCGAGCGGCGGCAGGTCGACGTGGGTGACCGCCGGTCCCTCGGCCGCCACGAAGCCCTGGTCGCCGGGCTGCCGGCTGACGATGACGAGCCACGGCACGTCCTCGACCTCGGCGATGAGCGCTCCCAGGAGGTCCCTGGACGCCTCGTCCATCCACTGGCCCTCCTCGATGAGGAAGAGCGTGGGCTCGCGGACGGTGGCGCGGAGCAGCTCCGCGATCGCGGAGCGGGTGCGGGCGGGGCGGAACTGGTCGTCCAGCTGCGCGACCTCCGCCGATTCCGGCAGGGTGAGTCCGAGCGGCGTGCCGATGAGGGCGAGCCAGGGCTCGAGACCGGGCGCGTGCGTGCGCACCACCTCGGCGAGCGCGACCCCGGTCGACTCCTGATCGAGGCCCTCCAGCTTCCACGCCGCCCGGAGCAGCGATCGGAACGGGAAGTACGGCGTCGCCAACTGGTAGAGCCGGCACTCGGCGGTGATCACCCGCTCGGGCTTGGCGGCGGCGAGCAGTTCCGCGAGGAGGCGTGACTTGCCCATGCCCACGTCGGCCGTGACATCGATCATCCGGCCGCGCCCCTCGCGGGCATCGGCCCATGCCCCGGTGAGGATCGCCAGCTCGGCATCGCGGCCGATCAGCGGGGTCGCGCCGAACTGCTCGCCGGTGCGGCTCCCCCTCGGCTCGCCCACCGAGTACGCCTGCACCGGCTGCTGCTTGCCCTTGACGGCGAACGGCTCGCACTCGGTGATCCGGAAGGTCGTGCGCGACGCCTCGAGCACGTCGCTCGTGACGAACACCTCACCGGCCGGCGCCGCGGCCATGATGCGGGCGGCGAGGTTCACCGCGTCGCCCATGATCGTGTAGGTGCGCCGGTAGGCGGGGCCGACGGCCCCGGCGAAGACGTGCCCGGACGTGATGCCCATCCGGACGGGAAGGTCGCGGGGCGCGGCGTGTCGGATCGCCCGCGCGGCGAGCAGCATCTGCTCCTCGTTGTTGCCCGCGGTGTCTGGAACGCCCGCGGTGAGGATGATCTTGCCGCCGTCGGGAGCGATGTCGGTCGCGAGGAAGGTGACGCCGCGGTCGTCGGCGCACCGCTGCACTTCCGCGACCAGCTCGTCGAGCACGCCGGCCGCGTGCGTCGGATCCTCCGCCACGAGCCGGTCGAACCCCGCATAATGCAGGAAGGCGATGGCCGCAGGCCGATGCTCCGGGTCGATGGTGCCGGACTCCAGCGTCCGCCGGAGCCCGACGGGCACGAACTGCCGCAGGTCGACCTCGGGCGACTCGGCGGCGAGGAATCCCGACTGCTCGACCTGCGGTCCGCGGCGCAGCAGGCGGCCGGGCCCGCGCACGGCGCCCACGCTCGAGCGCGGCAGCAGGGCTGCGGTCTCCGGGCTCAGCAGGATCTGCGATGCGGTCGCCGCGCCCTCCATCTGCACCGTCCGCGTCGCGCCGGGCCCGGCGACGATGAACTCGCGATGCGAGCCGCCGACGAGGAAGAAGTCGAACGAGCCGCTGTGGATCCCGACCGACATCCGCAGGCTCACGTTGCCCGCGCTCGTCGCGAACCCGTCGATCCGCCGCAGCTCTGCGCGCATGTCGTGCGCGGCGACCGCGGCCCGGAGGTGGTGGTCCTCGCCCGTGAACAGCAGCAGCTGCGCGTCGCCGCCGAACTTGAGCAGGTTCGCGCCGAACGCGTAGGCGGCCGGGAGCAGTCGATCGAACGTGCCGTCGATCACCTCCGTGACCTCCTCGGCCCCGACGTCGCCGTGCCGCGCGAGCCGCTCGGACATGCGCGTGAATCCCGAGATGTCGACGAGCACCATCGTGCCCTCGACGGCCTGGTGCAGCAGGCCCGGGTGCTCCGCGTCCCAGTAGCGCACCAGCCGGGGCACGTACGGCTGCAGCACACCGGTCGTGCCGGTGTCCGCTGGCGAGCCGGGCGCGTTCATTGCGGGGACCTCCCTCCGTGTCAATCTAGGCCACGACCCCGCTCGCTGCCGTGAGCAGCGCTGCCGTCGGCGGCATCCGTCCCGCGATCCCGCGACGCGGCGCAGGCTGGGGTCATGACCGATCGAGAGTCCCCACTCGTCCAGCCCATCGACGCCGAACTCACCCGGCGGCTCTTCCACGAGCGCGTCATCGTGCTCGGCGACGAGCTCGACCAGGCCGGCGGCAACCGCATCTGCGCCCAGCTCGTCGCGCTCGCCGCCGACGATGCGCGCCGCGACATCCGCTTCTGGATCAACTCGCCCGGCGGGTCGGTGCCCGCCATGCTCGCGATCCACGACGTGATGCGCGCGATCCCGAACGACGTCGCGACGATCGCGGTCGGCATGGCCGCGAGCGCCGGGCAGTTCCTGCTCACGGCGGGCACGCCCGGCAAGCGCGCGGCGCTGCCCCACTCGCGGATCCTGCTGCACCAGGGTTCCGCGGGGATCGGCGGCACCGCGGTCGACGTCGAGCTCCAGGCCGACGACCTCCGGTACACGCGCGACACCGTGCTCGGGCTGATCGCGCGCTACACCGGCCAGTCCGTCGAGCGCGTCCGCGAGGACTCGCTCCGCGACCGCTGGTACACCGCGGAGGCCGCCGTGGACTACGGGTTCATCGACCACGTGACCGAGCGGCTCGACGAGCTGTTCCCGCTGGAGCCGCGCGCGGTCGCGGGGCTGGGGGTGTCGGCATGAGCTCGTACACGATCCCCTACGTCGTCGAGAAGCGCAGCGGGGTCGAGCGCTCGCTCGACGTGTACAGCCGACTGCTCTCGGAACGCATCGTCTACCTCGGCACCGAGATCGACGACGGCGTCGCGAACGTGCTCATCGCGCAGTTCCTCCACCTCGCGTCCGACTCGAGCGAGTCGCCCATCAGCCTGTACGTGAACTCGCCGGGCGGCTCGCCGAGTGCGGCGCTCGCGGTCTACGACACGATGCGGCACATCAGGCCGGATGTCGCGACCACGTGCGTCGGGAGGGCGGGCGGGCCGGCCGCGGTCCTCCTCGCCGGCGGCGCGCCGGGGCAGCGCTCGATGCTGCCGCACAGCACGGTGACGCTGCACCAGCCGTCCACGCAGGGCCGCGGCACCGTCCCCGACCTGATCCTGCACGCCGACGAGGTGCTGCGTGTCCGCGCCGAACTCGAGGCGGCGCTCGCGGCGGACACCGGCCGATCGGCCGAGGCCATCCGCCTCGACACCGACCGCGACCTCATCCTGCCCGCGCGGGCCGCCGTCGACTACGGCCTCGCCGACCACGTGCTCGCGGCGCAGGCGGCCGTCGGCCTCGGGCCCGGTCAGGCGGCGAGGAGGTAGGCGTTCGTCGGCGTCGGGGCGCCGCTCCACGGGGCGGTCGCCGGCGCCGGCGACGCGGCCCGATGCAGCCCCGCGACCTCGCTCGACGGCGCCTCGTGCACCCCGCGCACCGCGAGCCTGCCGGCGACGCGGCCCACGACGTCGAGGAGTTCGAGCCCCAGCGCGTCGGCGACCGCGCCGAGCACCTCGGACGACGCCTCCTTCCGGCCGCGTTCGACCTCCGACAGGTACTGTGGCGACACCCCTGCCGTCCGCGCGACCTCGGTCAGGATGCGCTCCTGGTCGAGCCGCTCGTCGCGCAGCACCGCGCCGAGCACGTCGCGCCACAGCGGCCTCGCTCGACGCGGACGACTCTGGTCGGTGCGCTCGCCCGGGAACTCGATCGTCTCGCCCATGAGCCGAGGCTACGCAGGCGGGTCGGCGCGCGACAGGCCGATCCGCTCACAGCAGAACGGGCGGGCGCGGTCGAGGCCGGTCGCGAGCCGGCGGCTACGCCGTCTGGTAGGTGAGGCAGTCCGCGTCGTCGGCGCCCGGCCCGATGCGGACTGCGGCCGCGTGGCACTCGAGCGCATCGTTGTGGATGCACTCCGCACGCTGGCAGGCGCCGACGTGGGTGACCACCTTGTCGAGCCCGCCCTTCGTGCCGAGCGGGATGAACGTCGCGCACTCGGCGTCCCCGACGCTGCCCGCGATCGTGACCGCCGCGGCATGGCAGTGCGAGTGGTCGTTGTAGGAGCAGCCGGCGACCGAGCACTCGGTGACGGCAGGCAGTTCATCGAGGGTCATGCTCATGGCGACCTCCTGAGGCGGTGTCGGTCCGGCAGTGCCGCGATGCTACTCCTGCCCCGCGCGGACGGCCACCCCGCTCCCGCGTGTCCGACGACGGGCACGCTGCGCGGGCTCAGAGCAGCCACGGGTCGATGCCGGGATCGTCGGCACGCGGGGGGTCGGCGAGCACCGGCGGCGGCGGCGTCCGTCGTCGCACGCGCCCGGTCATCCACCCGCGCACGAGTCCCGGCGCGCCGGTCGACCCCGCCCCCAGCCTCACGAACCCGCGCACGTCGGGCCCGGTCGGGATCTGCTTCGGCAGCGACGCCGACGCGACGATCCAGCCCGGCATCCCGAGCAGGCCCAGCACGCGCGCGAGTCGCTCCGACTCGAAGACGCTCTCCGAGTCGAGGGGCTCCGCGAGCACCTCCTCCAGCTCGGCCGCCGAATCGGGGCGGCCGGCCGCCGCCGCGAACGCCGCGGCGTGCTCGGCGCCGAAGGGCTCGTCCAGCACCGCCTCGTCGGCGCCCGGTTCCAGCGACGGGTCGCTCGAGTAGCGCCCGAGCTCGTCGGCGCCGTCCCACGCGGCGACCACGAGCTGGCGGTCCAGCCGCACGCGCAGCGCGAACACGGCGGCCGGCAGCGCCTCGGCGAGCGCGGCCGCGGCCCCGAGCACGCCGCGCCGCCCGGCCGCGATCGTGCCGTCGCCGGGAACGGCGAGCGCGACGACCCAGTCGTCGGTCGGCGGTGCGAGCCATCCCGTGAAGCCGAGACCGCGCAGCGCGCGTTCGACGGCGTCGGGCGCCGCCGAGGCCGGCACGAGCAGCGCCGCGTAGGTGTCGCCGCCCGGCTCGTCGGATTCGGCGGGGACGCCGGGCACGGGGAGGGTCATGCCCCGATCATCCCGCAGCACGGCCGTCGACGTCAGCCCCGGGGCGCCGGCGGGCTCAGGCCGACACGAACTCGAGCACGATCGCGTTCTCGGGTGCGAGCAGCGGCATCGGCAGTCCGACCTCGCCGAGCACGCGGCCGGGCAGCCGGACCTCGCCGGCGGCGAACCACGGCGGGTCGGCGTCCTGCACCGTCGGGCTCGGCCCGAGGTCGAGCCGTCGCACGAGGTAGTCGGCGTCTGGGTCGAGCCCGGGCACGCGCACGGCGGGCGGCAGCGCGGCGACGGGGGTGCCGGCGACCGCGATCGACACGACCGCGTGCCGGCGGTCGGGCGCCACGACGCCGTGCACGACCTGGGCGGGGTCCGCGGAGTCGGCGCGGACCACGCGCCCCGAGTGCAGCAGCCCGCGCAACCGGCGGTACGTCGCGGTCCAGGCGGCGACCGCGGCGAGCTCGGACTCGGAGGCCGTCGCCAGGTTCCACTCGATGCCCGCGCTGCCGAACAGCGCGGTCGCGAGGCGGAACGAGAGCTCGGAGGTGCGGGCGGTGGTGTGCGCTCGGGCGGTGCCGAGGTGCGAGCCGAGGTACTCGGGCGGCACGACGAGGCCGGTGTACCGCTGGATCCACTGGCGCTCGAGCGGATCGTTGGTGTCGCTCGTCCACACCCGGTCGGTGCGCTCGAGGATCCCGAGGTCGATGCGCGCGCCGCCCGAGGCGCACGACTCGATCTCGACGCCGGGGTGCGCGGCCCGCAGCCGGTCGAGCAGCGCGTAGAGCGCGCTGGTCTGCGCGTGCGCCGACCCGCCGAGCAGGTCGCGGTTGTGGTCCCACTTGAGGTAGCGGATGTCGTGGCCTGCGAGCAGCGCGTCGAGCGCGGCGAACACGTGGTCGGCCGCACCCGGCGCGGAGAGGTCGAGCACGCGCTGCCAGCGCCACTCCGGGTCGTCCCCGCGCCCGAGCACCCATTCCGGATGCGCGCGGGCGAGCTCGGAGTCGGCGCTGATCATCTCGGGCTCGACCCACAGCCCGAACTCCATGCCGGCCGCGGCGACGCGGTCGACCAGCGGCGCGAGCCCGGCGGGCCAGACGTCGGGATCGACGGTCCAGTCCCCGAGCGCGCGGCGATCGTCGCGGCGGCCGAGGAACCAGCCGTCGTCGAGCACGAACCGTTCGACGCCGACCCGCGCGGCGGCGTCGATCAGGGGCTCCAGCCGCTCGAGGGACTGGTCGAAGTAGACGGCCTCCCACGTGTTGAGCGTCACCGGCCGCGGTCGTCCGGCGATCGTCGACCACGACCGGACCCAGGGGTGGAGCCGGTCGGAGACGCCGTCGAGCCCGTTGGCGGAGTGCACGGCGACGAGCCACGGAGACCACGTCGACTCGCCCGG
This sequence comes from Agromyces luteolus, assembly GCF_009729855.1. Taxonomy (GTDB): domain Bacteria; phylum Actinomycetota; class Actinomycetes; order Actinomycetales; family Microbacteriaceae; genus Agromyces; species Agromyces luteolus. Next base: position 115,902 of record NZ_WODA01000023.1, read on the forward strand.
GCCGAGCACGACCTCGCCCGGCGCGAGCAGCTCGCCGCCGCCGAGCGTCGCCGGGCCGAGCGGACTCCGCTCCGCCCACGCCTCGGTGTCGCCCGACCACGCGACGTGCATCGCCCAGACCTCGCCGTGCCCGAACCCGAAGCCCGGCGTGCCTGCCGCCGTCAGGAAGGCGTCGTCGTGTCCGCCGCGCCCGTGCCGGGACTCGCGGGCGTGCACGCCGTGCTCGAGCGATCGTCGGATCGGCCGCCGCTCGCGGGCCCACAGCCCGCTGAAGTCGAGCAGCTCGCTCGCCCGCGCCGGTACCGGGAGGATCGGGGCGAGCCGCCCGACAGCGAGCGCGCCCTCGCCCCGGTTGGCCACGCCGTGACGGATGCGCAGGACGCCCTCGGGAGTGAGTTCGAGACGGGTCGCGACGGCTGCGCGGGCCTCGTCGTCGACGACCTCGAACGCGATCGCGCCGACCGCGGCATCCGTCGTCGCCTCGACCTCGACCGACCCCGGCACCAGCCGGAAGCGCGGCGCCCGCAGCGCCGACGCGGCGAGCGGCCCGTCGGCCGCGGCCGGGTCGCGGGAGAGCTGCACGCCGGGGCGCCCCGACCAGCCCTCGCCGAGCGTGGGGAGGAGGCTCGGTCGGAGCGGCGTGTCGATCGACGACGGCGGCACGGCGGGCACGGATGCCTCGGCGAGCGCCTCGAGCACGGTCGGGTCGAGCGGGCCGAGGTCGCTCCCCCAGTGCAGCACCGCGGGCACGGCCGTGCCGCGGGCGTCGACGATGAGGCTGACGCCCGCGGCACGGAGGTGATGGATCACGGCGTGAGGTTACTCCGCGACGGGGATGGACTGGGCCTCGAGCGCGTCGATGGTCGACGCCTGGCCCTTCTCGAGCGCCTCACCGAGGGTGCTGCTGCCCGACGCGGCGGCCTTGAAGCCGTCCGACACGTCCGCGTAGGTCTGCGTCATGGTCGGGCCCCACACGAAGTCGGGGCTGACCTGCGCCGCCGCCTCGGCGAACACGTCGTAGATGGGCTGGCCGCCGTAGAACTCGACGCCCTCGGTGAGCGTCGGCAGCTCGAGGCCGGCCTCGGTCGCCGGGTAGATCGCCGCCGTCTGGTTGAGCGACGTGAGCGCCTCCTCGGAGGTGTTCAGCCAGAGCGCGAACTTCGCCGCCTCGTAGAGGTGGTCGGTGCCCTTGAACACCGCGATCGACGAGCCGCCCCAGTTGCCGGCGGCGCTGTCGCCCGACTCCCACTGCGGGGCGAGCGCGACGGACCAGTCACCGGCCGTGTCGGGCGCGCCCGAGGCGATCGAGTTGGCGCCCCAGACGGCGGAGTTCCAGCTCCAGACCTCACCGGAGTTGTAGGCGTTGTTCCACTCGTCGGTCCACGCCGGGTAGGTCGCGACGAGGTCGTTCTCGATGAGGTCCTGCCAGTAGTCGGCCACCGTCATCGACTCGTCGCTCGTGAGCTCCACGGTCCATGCGTCGCCGTCGTTGGCGAACCACTGGCCGCCGGCCTGCCAGACGAAGCCCGCGAACTGGTTGATGTCGGTCTGCGAGAAGTTGGTGATGTAGCCGCCCTGCTCGCGGATCGTCACCGCCGCCTCGCGGTACTCCTCCCACGTGGTCGGCACCTCGATGCCGGCCTGCTCGAACAGGTCGCTGCGGTAGAACAGCGCCATCGGGCCCTGGTCCTGCGGGACGCCGTAGACCTCGTCCTCGGTGCCCAGCGTGACCTGCCCCCAGGTCCAGTCGAGGAACTGGTCCTGGGCGGCGACGACGTCCTCGCACGCGGCGAGGTCCTCCAGGCCGTCCTGCACGCGGAAGTTCGGCAGCGCGTCGTACTCGATCTGGCCGAGGTCGGGGGCGTTGCCCGCCTCGAGCTGGTTGAAGAAGTTCTGGTAGGTGCCGGCGTTGCCCGACGGACCGGTCTGCACTTCGACCTGGATGTCGGCGTTGGCCTCGTTCCAGATCGCGACGGCATCCTCGATGCCGGGGATCCAGCTGGTGAACGTGAGCGTGACGTCCTCGCCCGCGGGCTCGCAGGATGCCGCGTCGCCGCCGCCCGATCCGGAGTCGCCCGCGGCGCAGCCCGTCAGGGCGAGCGCGGCGGACGTGAGCAGGGCTGCGGTGACCGCTCGTTTCGTGTGACGCATGAGCTTTCCTTCTCTCGGTGGTGGTCCCGGATGCCGCCGGGTCGGGGGTCTCACTTGATCGCGCCGGAGCCGAGGCCCGTGCGCCAGTACCGCTGGAGCAGCAGGAACGTGACGATGAGCGGCACGATGGACAGCAGCGAGCCGACGAGCACGAACGTGCGCAGCTCGGGGAACTGGTTGATCGTCGAGTTCCAGGCGTAGAGGCCGAACGTGACCGGGAACAGCTCCTCGCTCCGCAGCATGATGAGCGGCAGGAAGAAGTTGTTCCAGATGGTCACGAACTGGAACAGGAACACGGTGATCAGCGCCGGGAACATGAGCCGGATCGACACGGTGAAGAACGTCCGGAGCTCGCTCGCGCCATCCAGCCGGCTCGCCTCGAGCAGTTCCTCGGGCACGGATGCCTCGGCGAACACGCGCGAGAGGTAGACGCCGAACGGGCTCACCACGCTCGGCAGGAACACCGCCCAGAACGTGTCGGTCAGCTGGGCGCGGCTGAAGAGCAGGAACAGCGGCAGCGCGAGCGCGGTGGCGGGGACGAGGACCCCGCCGAGCACGATGTTGAAGATCGTCTCGCGTCCGGGGAACCGGTACTTGGCGAGTGCGTAGCCGCACATCCCCGCGAGCACGGTCGCGACGACCGCGCCGAGACCGGCGTAGAGGAGGCTGTTCAGGATCCACTTGAGGTAGACGCCGTCGCGGTACGCGAAGAGGGCGCCGATGTTCTGGAAGAGCTGGAAGTCGGCGAACCAGAGCGGGTTCGTGCTGAACAGCTGCCCGCGCGACTTCGTCGATGCCACGAGGAGCCACCAGATGGGGACCAGGAAGTACAGCGTGAAGATCGCCATGACCAGCATGGCCCCGGAACGCGAGAGGAGGCTCTCGCGCGGGCCGCGGGCGCGCCCCGCGCCCGGGTGGGTGTCGCCGCCGCGGCCGATCCCGCGCGGGTTCACCGCGGCCATCGCCGACGTCGCGTCGGGTTCGATCGAAGTGCTCATGAGTCTGCTCCGGCCCGTCGGGTGAATCTCAGGAAGGCGAACGACAGCACGAACGTCGCGAGGGCGAGGACGACCGAGAACGCCGCGGCGAGCGAGACGTTCGGGATCGAGCTCGTGGCGTAGATCGTCATGTTCGGCGTGTAGGTACTCGTCACGGCCGAGCTGAACGACCGGAACGTCTGCGGCTCGGCAAGCAGCTGGAGCGTGCCGATGATCGAGAGCACTGCCGTGAGCACGAGCGCCGGCCGCACCAGCGGGATCTTGATCGACCACGCGATGCGCGCCTGGCCGGCACCGTCGATGCGGGCCGCCTCGTAGATCTCCTGCGGGATGGCGAGGAGCGTCGAGTAGATGATCAGCATGTTGTAGCCGACGAACACCCAGGTGACCACGTTCGCGATGGCCCAGAGGACGAAGTCGGCCGACAGCAGGTCGACCCGGCTCGTGAGCGCCTCGAACGGGGAGAGGTTCGGGGAGTACAGGAAGCCCCACATGATCGCGGCGATGACGCCGGGCACGGCGTACGGCGCGAAGAACGCGAGCCGGAAGAACTTCTTGCCGCGGATGAGCGGGGAGTCGAGCAGCAGGGCGAACAGGAGCGCGAGGCCGAGCATCACGGGGACCTGGACGATGCCGAACAGCAGCACTCGCCCGACCGAGGTCCAGAACGCCTCGTTCTGGAAGACGAGCACGTACTGCTGCAGGCCGCCGAACACCTCGCGCGCCTCGCCGAAGGTGCCCTCGCGCTCGACGACGAGCAGCGACTGCCAGATCGCGACCCCGATCGGCACGAGGTAGAACAGCACGAACAGCGCGGCGAAGGGCGCGACGAACGCGACGATCGACCAGGGGTGCTGCACGCGGCGTCGCCTGCGCACTTCGGTGCCCGAGCCGCCGCCGCGCGCTGCGCTGCGCGTGCCGGACGCGGTGGTGATGGGTGCGGTCATTCCGCTCCCTCCTCTCTGATCACGCGGACGGCGCCGCCCGGCACCGTGAGGCGCCCGCCGACGATCGCTCCGGTCACGAGCTCGGTGCCGTGGACGTCGACCTCGACGTCGTCGGCGCCGTGGTTGACGACGAACAGGTACGAGCGGTCGTCGGCGGATCGGCGGGTGACCTCGACGTCGGCCGAGGCGCCCGGAACGGATGCCACGCCCGCCCCCTCGAGCGCCCGGCCGACGAGGTCGAGCAGGTCGTCCCGCGCGAGCAGCGTCGCCAGGTACCACGCGTCGCCGGATCCGCCGGCGCCCGCGCGGCGGGTCACGGCGGGTCGCCCGGCGGCGGGGCCGTTCGCGAAGCGGTCGAGCACCGCGGCATCCGTCGCCTCGAGGCGTTCGGACCAGAGCGACGCGTCGGCGCCCGATTCGAGCTCGAGGGTCGTGCCGGGGAGCACGGGCGCGAACTCCTCGACGCGGACGCCGAGCAGGTCGCGCCACGCCCCGGGGTAGCCGCCCGGGCGCACCCGGTCGTGCTCGTCGGCGATGCCGCTGTAGAAGGTCACGAGGGCGTGGGTGCCGGATGCCACGGCCGCGTCGAGCGCGGCGGCATCCGCATCGGAGACGAGGTACAGGCCGGGGACCACGACGAGTCGGTAGCCCGTGAGGTCGGCGCCGGGGCGGACCACGTCGACCGTGGCGCCGAGGTCGTGCAGGGCACCGTAGAGCGCGTGCACCTGGTCGAGGTACTCGATCGCGTGGGTCGGTCGGTTCTCGGCGTCGGAGGCCCACCACGACTCCCACGAGAACAGGAGCGCCACGTCGGCGTGCACGCGCGTGCCGGCGACCTCGTCGAGTGCGCCGACGACCCGGCCGAGCTCGACGACCTCGCGCCACAGGTCGGAATCGGTGCCCGCGTGGGGGACGAGCGCGGAGTGGAACTTCTCGGAGCCCTGCAGCGACGCGCGCCACTGGAAGAAGCAGACCGCGTCGGCACCGCGCGCGACGTGGGCCAGCGAGTTGCGGAGCAGCTGGCCGGGCTCCTTGGCGAGGTTCACGGGCTGCCAGTTGACCGAGCCGGTCGAGTGCTCCATGAGCAGCCACGGCTCGCCGCCCGCGAGGCCGCGGGTGAGGTCGGCCGCGAAGGCGAGCTCCGTGCGCGGCTCGCCCAGTCGGTGGTCGAGGTAGTGGTCGTTCGCGATCACGTCCATCTCGGGCGCCCACGCCTGGTAGTCGAGGTCGCGGATGTGCGCGGTGACCATGAAGTTCGTCGTGATCGGCAGCGCGCTGCGCCGGCGGATGGCCTCGGCCTCGGCCCGGTAGTAGTCGAGCAGCTCGTCGGAGGAGAACCGCTGGAAGTCGAGCACCTGGCCCGGGTTGCGGCTCGAGAGCGTGAGCTTCGGCGTCAGGATCTCGTCCCAGTCGGTGTAGCGCTGGCTCCAGAAGCTCGTGCCCCACGCCCGGTTGAGCTCGTCGATGGTGCCGTGGCGCTCGCGCAGCCAGCGCCGGAAGGCCCGGGTGCTCTCGTCGCAGTGGCAGAGCGCGTTGTGGCAGCCGATCTCGTTGGAGACGTGCCAGAGCTCGACGGCCGGGTGCTCGCCGTACCGACGGGCGACCGCCTCGACGAGCGCGAGGGCGTACCGGCGGAAGACGGGCGAACTCGGGCACCACGCCTGGCGGCCGCCGGGGTAGCGCGTCGTGCCGTCCTCCACCACCGGGAGGATCTCGGGGTGCTGCGTCGTGAGCCAGGGCGGCGGCGACGAGGTGCCGGTGCCGAGGTTGATCCGGATGCCGGCGGCGTGGAGCAGCTCGATCACCTCGTCGAGCGCGGTGAAGTCGTAGGCGCCGTCGGGGCCCTGGAGCGATGCCCAGCCGAAGACGTTGATCGCGACGAGGTCGACGCCCGCCTGACGCATGAGCGCGACGTCCTCGCGCCACACCTGCGGTTCCCACTGCTCGGGGTTGTAGTCGCAGCCGAACGCGATGCCCTGGTGCTGGAAGCGCGGGCGAGCGGCGGCGGGCTGAGGCTCGGCCTGCAGCGGCGGGATCGGCGCCAGCGTCGTCGCGGGGTGGTCCACGGTGCTCCCGGTGATCGTCGTTGATTCTGTGAACGTGCACAGATTCGGCCGGTCGAAACCTCGCGGCAATTTCTGTGAACGTACACAGAATGCCATCCGGCCTCGCTCGTGTCAACACCCCGCCGCAGTACAGTGAGTCGCATGACGACGAAGCCGGCCCGCTCCAAGCGGGCCACCGTGCACGACGTCGCGCTCGAGGCGGGGGTCTCGCGCGGCACCGTGAGCCGCTACGTCAACGGCGAGCGCTACGTCTCCGCGGCGGCGCGCGAGGCGATCGAGGCGGCCATCGCGAAGGTGGGCTACGTGCCGAACACCGCGGCGCGCAACCTCGTCATGCAGCGCACCCAGGCCGTCGGCTTCATCGTGCACGAGCCGCATTCGCTGTTCGTCGAGGACCCCAACATCGGCGAGATCCTGCTCGGCGCGAACACCCGGCTCTCCGAGGCCGACCACCAGATGGCCGTGCTGATCGTCGACACCGAGCGCGACACCGACCGGGTCGCGCGGTACCTCTCCGGCGGGCTCGTCGACGGCGTGATCATCGTCTCGGCGCGCGCCGACGACCCCATCACGCGCGTCGTCGAGCGGCTCCAGCTGCCCGCCGCCTACGTCGGCCATCCGCCCGGCGCCGCGAGCACCGCGTCGTTCGTCGTCATCGACAACCGAGGTGCCGCACGCTCGATCACCGAGCGCCTCGCCGCCACCGGACGGCGTCGCATCGGCATGATCGCCGCGGCACTCGACCGCGACTCGGGCGCCGACCGGCTCGCGGGCTTCCGCGAGGCGCTCGGCGACGCGTTCGACGAGGCGCTCGTCGAGCCCGTGCCGCTGTACTCGTACTCCGCGGGCCGCGACGGCATGCGCCGCCTGCTCGAGCGCGCGCCCGACCTCGACGGCGTCTTCGCGGCATCCGATGCGGTCGCCGCCGGCGCGATCGAGGCGATCAAGGAGTCGGGGCGGCAGGTGCCCGACGACATCGGCGTGGTCGGCTTCGACGACAGCGCCTGGGCGCGCCGCACCACCCCGCCGCTCTCGACCGTCAGCCAGCCGGCGGCCGGCCTCGGTGCCGGCGCGGCCGAGCTCGTGCTGGCGCGCCTGCACGGCGAGGACCCGCCTGCGGAGCGCCGCCTCGACTGCGAGATCGTCTGGCGCGGTTCCGCCTGACCGCAGGTCAGGGGCGGAGGCGTCGCCGGTACGCGGCGGGGGGTTCCCCGCACCGTTCGCGGAATCGCGCGTAGAACTGGCTCTGCGAGCGGAACCCCGCCGCGTGCCCGACCTCCGGCACGGGCAGCTCGGTGGTCAGCAGCAGGTGCTGGGCGCGGGCCACGCGGCACTGGGCGAGGTACTCGCCGATGGTGATGCCGAGCGCACGTCGGAACACCGTCATCGCGTGCTGCGGCGCGAGGTGGACGTGGCGCGCCACGTCCGCCACCGGCACGTCGTCGCCCGCATGTTCCGTGATCCAGGCGGCCATCGCCGCGGCATCGGGGCGGATGGCGCGGCCCGATTCGGCCGTCGGGGCGGACTCGCGCCCCCCGGCGACCGCGAGCGCCGCCCGACGCGCGAATCCCTCGATCTCGGCGCCGGCCGCCCGGCGCTCCTCGCCGCCCGACGCGAGCTCGACGGCCCACAGCGAGACCCGGTCGGCGAGCTCGAGACCGGGCCGCTCGGACACGAGCGCGAACCCGCCGGCGAGGAGCCCGCCCACGAACCCGCCCGGAAGTCGCCAGCCCAGCGCCGTCCCGAGCGGCACGGTGAGCCACGACACGAGGCTGCGAGACGCATCGGTGACGAGCTGGTGGGGCCTGGCCGCCCAGAACACCGCGAGCGTGCGCGGCGGGATCCGCACCGACCGCCCGTCGACGAGGTAGTCGAGCGCACCGGGCGACACGTTGAACTCGAGGTCGTCGTGGCGGTGCGCGACCGTCATCGCGGTCGGCGCCCCCTGCCAGCACGCCAGCCCGAAGGATGCCGCGCCGTGGACGATGTCGAGCGAGTCGTTGCGCATGATCCCGGAATCCTCGCACATCCGACGGGAAGAACTGCGTGATCCTCCGGCCTACGGTGGAGCACGACCCCACACCGGAAGGACCCGTCATGACCCTCGTCGACCCGCCCGCGCCCGCCGCGGCATCCGTCGCCACCGACCACCGCCTGACGCCCGAGCAGGTGCGCTTCTTCGACGAGCACGGGTACCTCGTGCTGCGCGGACGCATCCCCGCCGCCATGCTCGAGCGCCTGCGGGACGCCGCCGACGCCTGGGTCGCCGACGGCCGCGCGCTCGCGGAGGACGACCCCGCGGCATCCGACTACCAGTGGGCCACGCGCGGCGGCGAGCGCCGCATGTTCCGCGTCGACTACCTCCACGCCAAGGGTCAGGCCGCCTCGCTCGAACTGCTCGGCAGCCCCGAGGTGCTCGGCATCGCGGAGAGCCTCGCCGGTCCGGACTTCGTGCCGACGTACGAGTCGCTCGTCTTCAAGGACGAGGGCGACGGCGCCGCGATCGACTGGCACCAGGACGCCGTGCATCCCCGGACGCACCGCATCTTCAACGTCGACGTCTACCTCGACGCGTCGCGCGCGGGCGAGGGTGCCCTGCGCGTCGCGCCCGGGTCGCACCTCGCCCCGGTCGACGTCTGCCAGCTGCAGGAGGAGTACGGCTGGGATGCGCCGGGCGTCATCCAGGTCGAGCTCGAGCCCGGCGACGTCCTCGTGCACGACGTCATGGTCGTGCACGGCTCCGAGTCGGTGACGGGCAACCGCCTCCGCCGCACGATCTACTACGAGTTCCGCGCGGCCGAGCAGATCGCCGCCGAGGGCCCGTGGGACGCGGAGTGGATCGACCGTCGCCTCCGCCTGCTGCCCGTCGCGCTGCGCGAGCACGCCCGAGCCGACCCGGACGCCGCGCCGTTCGACTGGCGCATCGACCCCGCACTCGCACCCCGGTCGTCGGACGACGACGAGGCCGAGCTCCGCATCGCGCACCTCGTGCACTCCCCCGGCTCGTACTGCAGTGCGGGGAGCGTGCCGTTCACCGGGTGAGGCCCGACCGCCGGTCCCCGCGGCCGGGGCGCGGCCGCCGGGACGCGGCCGGAGTCAGCGCAGGGCGTCGGCGATCGGCGTTTCGCCGCGATTGAACCGGATGGTGCGTCCGATCGTGGCGGGCTCGACGAGGCTCGCCGCGACGGTCGCCGCGACGTCCGCGCGGTCGACGTCGGAGCTCTCCTCGCCGGTCGTGTCGATGCGGCCGGTCCCGGGCCCGTCGGCGAGGGTCGACGGACCGAGGATCGTGTAGTCGAGACCCGACGCGCGCAGGTGCTCGTCGGCGTCGGCCTTGGCGTCGGCGTAGTGGCGGAACGCGCTGTCGGCGGGCACCCGGTGGTCGACGCGCGAACCGAAGTACGACACCATCACGTACCGGGCGACGCCCGCCTGCGCCGCGGCATCCATCGACCGGACCGCCGCGTCGTGGTCGACCGCGCGCGTGCGGACCGGGTCGCCGCCGCCGGCGCCCGCCGACCAGACGACCGCGTCGTGCCCGGCGATCACGTCGGCGAGCTCCGCGACGTCGAGGGCCTCGATGTCCGCCACGATCGGATTCGCACCGGTCGCGCCGACCTCCGCGGCGTGCTCCGGATTGCGGATGACCGCGTCGACCTCGTCCCCGCGATCCGCGAGGATCCGCGCGAGCTGCAACGCGACCCGACCGTGTCCACCGATGACCAGCACCTTCGCCATGACCAGCCTCCCCGCCGTTCGACACACCCACGCTACTCACGCACGGGGCGCCGGGCCAGCGTCCGCGGATGCCGCTCCGATGCTGGCGCCGACGTCCGCCCCCGCGCCAGAATGAGGCAACGGACACACACGGAGGTGCGCATGTCGGTCGAAACGGTGCTCTGGGGAGCGATCTTCGCGATCATGGCAGTCGGCGGCGTCGGCCTCGCCGCCTGCCTGTGGGTGTTCGCGCGCGCACCGAAGCAGTGAGGCGACCCTCCGCCGTCGCCGGCGCCCTCCCGCGCCGATGACGACGCTGCGGAGCGCCGGCGTGCTTTTGCACCGCCGCGCGCCCGGGCTCGACGTGTTCATCGCGCACATGGGCGGGCCGTTCTGGGCGGGCCGGCTCGAGCGCTCCTGGTCGATGCCGAAGGGGCTCATCGATCCCGGCGAGGACCCGCGCGATGCGGCGTTCCGCGAGTTCGAGGAGGAGGTCGGCGTGCCGGCGCCCGACGTCGCCTACGTCGATCTCGGGACCGTCCGGGCCTCCGCCAAGAAGCTGCTGCACGTCTTCGCCGGCGAGGCGCCGGGCTTCGAGGTCGCGGAGCTGCGGCCGGGCACCTTCGAGATGGAGTGGCCGCCGCGGTCGGGCCGGACGGAGGCGTTCCCCGAGATCGACGAGGCGCGGTGGGTCCCCGTCGACGAGGCGCGCGAGCTGCTGGTGCGGGGACAGGTCGCCGCGATCGACCGGCTGGAGACCGCGATCGCGACCGGCGACCACGGCGGCTGAGCGGACTCCGGTCAGGCGACGGGCACGTCGCCGCCGACGTCCTCGGACGGTCTCCGGCGCCTCAGGTGCAGGTGCCTGCGCTCGTCGATCGACGGATCGGGGGCGTCCCACACCTTGACGATCGCCCAGCCGACCGCCGTCAGCGGCACGGCGAGCACCGCGCCCGCGATCCCGCCGAGGATCGTGCCCGCGGTCAGCGCGATGAGCACGACGAGCGGGTGCAGCTTCAGCGACTGCGCCATGACCACCGGTTGGAGCAGGTCGCCCTCGAGCTGGTTCACGGCGATCACGATCGCCACGACGATGAGGGCGACGATCGGACCGTTCGCGACGAGTGCGACGAGCGCGGCGAGGATGCCGGCGACCGTCGCGCCGACGAGCGGGATGAACGCCGTCAGGAACACGATGACCGCGAGCGGCAGCGCGAGCGGCACCTGGAGGATCGCGAGGCCGATGCCGATGGCGACCGCGTCGACGAGCGCGACGATGGCCGTGCCGCGGACGTACCCGCCGAGCACCTTGACCGAGGTCTCCCCGATGCGGCGGCCGCGCTCGAGCCGATCGCCCGTGAACGGCCGCATGAAGAAGGCCCAGATCCGGTCGCCGTCCTTGAGGAAGAAGAACAGCACGACGAGCATGAGCACGAGTCCGGTGATGAACTCCGTCGCCTGCGACACGCCGGTGAGCGCGCTCTGCCCGAACTCCGCGCTCGTGACGAAGTCGAGGATCCCGTCGCGCCACTCGTCGAGCTGCGACTGGTCGATCGGGATCGGCAGGCTCTGCACCCAGTCGACGAGGTCCTCGAAGCCCGCGACCGCCGAGTCGGCGAGGTCGTTCCACTGGGAGCGCACCGCGAACACGATGGCCGTGACGATCCCGCCGAGCACGAGGATGCCGCCGAGGAGCGCGGTCCACGCGGCCAGGATGGGCGGCATCCCGCGCCGGAGCCACGCGATCAGCGGGCTCGCGGCCGACGCGAGGATCAGCGCGATGAGCACCGGGATCACGATGAGCGTGACCCGCGTGAGCGCGAACACCGCGAGCGCACCGAGCGCGATCACGATGAGCACCTGGAGGCTGCGGATCGACCATCGGCCGAGGCGGTCGTTCCAGATCGGTCCGCCCGCGCCTCGGCGCGCGTGCTCGGCGGCCGCGGGCGGGCCGGGGTCGGGATCGCGTGCGGGACGGCGTCGGAGGACCATGGCTCGACCCTAGGCGCGCCGTGCGCGCCGGCACAGGCCTTGACCCGGTGCGTCCGCGACGCGACGACCGCCGATCCCGGGTCGGGCGCGCGCATCGGGCTTCCGTGCGTCGGCGAGCGCCGCGGCCTAGCATGCAGCATGCCCTCGACGCCCATGCGCGACCTCAGCCATCCGATCGCCGACGGCATGACGGTCTACCCGGGCGACCCGTCGGTGCACCTCTCCCCCGCGCTCGAGCTCGGCCGCGACGGCGCGGCCGTCACCGCGCTCCGGCTCGGGTCGCACACCGGCACGCACGTCGATGCCCCCGCGCACGCGATCGCGGGCGGGCGGACCATGGCCGAGGTCGTGCTCGACGAGCTCGTCGGCGAGGCGGTCGTGTTCCACCTCGAGGGCCTCGCCGACGGTGCGACGTACGGGCTCGACGAGCTCGCCGCCGCGCTGCCCGGGGGCGCACTGCCCGCCGCGCTCCCCCCGATCGCGATCGTCGACACCGGGTGGTGGCGGTGGTTCGGCGACGAGCGCGCGCTGCGGCATCCGTCGCTCGACCCGGCCGCCGCGGCCGAGCTCATCGCGCGCGGCATGCACGTGCTCGCGGTCGACACCCTGAGTCCCGATACGACGGATGCCGCGGGCACGACGTCGTTCCCGGTGCACGAGGTGGTCCTCGGCGCCGACCACCTGATCGTCGAGAACGTCGCGGGACTCGATGGCCTGCCGACGCACGTGCGGGTCGGCTTCTTCCCGCTCCGGCTCGGAGTCGACGGCGCGCCCCTGCGCGCGGTCGCGTTCGGCGGCTGATCGGGGTTCCGCGGAGCCGGGAACGCGAGCAGACTGGGGCGATGGACCTCGGTGCCTTCTCCGTCAGCCTCGCCGTCGACGACCTCGCCGCCTCGCGGGCGTTCTACGAGCGGCTCGGATTCGAGGCGTTCGGCGGCGACCCCGACCAGGGATGGCTGATGCTCCGCAACGGGTCCCACGTGATCGGGCTCTTCCGGGGCATGTTCGAGCGCAACCTGCTCACGTTCAACCCCGGGTGGGACCAGTCGGCGTCGGAGGTCGACCCGTTCACCGACGTCCGCGAGCTGCAGCGGCGTCTCCGCGAGGCCGGGGTGGAGTTCGTGTCGGAGGTCGACGAGGGCGGGTCGGGACCGGGGAGCTTCGTCGTCGTCGACCCCGACGGCAACCCGGTGCTCGTCGACCAGCACCGTTGACGGGCCCGGCGATGGATCCGGTCCAGGCGCTGGAGGAGATCGCGTCGCTGCTCGAGGTGCAGCTCGCGTCGCCGTTCAAGGCGAAGGCGTTCCGCCGCGCGGCGGGCGTGATCGGCCCGCTCTCCGACGACGAGCTGCGCGCCCGCGCGGCCGACGGCCGGCTGAAGAAGACCCCGGGCATCGGCGACTCGAGCCTCGGCGTGATCGTCGAGGCGCTCGACGGAAGGGTGCCCGGCTACCTCGCCGACCTCCGCGAGAAGGCGGGCGTCGAGACCGCCACGGGGCTTCGGGCGCTCCTCCGCGGCGACCTGCACGCGCACTCCGACTGGTCGGACGGCACGACGAGCATCGCCGCGATGGCGCGCGCCGCGGCATCCGCCGGGCTCGAGTACTTCGCGCTCACCGACCACTCGCCCTCGCTGCGCGTCGCGAACGGCCTCTCGCCCGAACGGCTGGAGTCGCAGCTCGAGATCGTGGGCGCCCTGAACGCGGGGCTCGCCGAACCCGACCGCGACGACGACCCGCGCCGCGATCGCGGCGACCTCGGCGTGCGGATCCTCACCGGCATCGAGGTCGACATCCTCGAGGACGGCGTGCTCGACCAGCGCCCCGACCTTCTCGACCGACTCGACGTCGTCGTCGCGAGCGTGCACTCGAAGCTGCGCTCGCCGCGCGACGAGATGACGAAGCGGATGCTCCGTGCCATCCGCGACCCGCGCATGAACGTGCTCGGGCACTGCACGGGCCGGCTCGTGCAGGGATCCCGCGGCACCCGGCCGCAGTCGGAGTTCGACGCGGAGGCCGTGTTCGCCGCGTGCGCCGAGCACGACGTCGCGGTCGAGGTCAACTCGCGGCCGGAACGCCAGGATCCGCCCGACGACCTCATCGCGATCGCCCTCGAGGCCGGCTGCCGGTTCTCGATCGACACCGACGGGCACGCACCCGGCCACTTCGGGTTCCTCGCCCTCGGCGCCGCCCGCGCCGAGGCGGCCGGCATCCCGCCCGAGCGGATCGTCACGACCTGGGACGCCGACCGCCTCGTCGACTGGGCCGGGTCGAAGAAGCGGGTCGCCCCCTAGGCGCCGGGGCCGGGGCCGGAGCCGCCGTCTCGCCCGGGCACGACACTTCCGCGCGAGCGCTCCGCGAGCCAGTCGAGCACCTCGGGCACCACTGCGAGCACGGCGACGTGCCCGTCGTCGAGCCGCATCCACAGCCGCGCGTCGGGCAGGCCCGCGACGAGGCGCACGGCGTGCGAGCGCGGGATCACGCGGTCGAGCTCGCCGTGCACGAGCAGCACGGGAACGCGGACGTCGGCGAGTTCGAAGCCCCACGCCCGGGTGAACGCCACGTCGTCGTCGACGAGCCCACCGGGTCCCGACGACTCCGCGCGCTCGGCGTCGCGCCCGACCGCGCCCCACGCGCCGCCGAGCGCCGCGACGTCGCTGTCGACGAACTGCGCGGGGTCGAACTCGTCGGTCTCCGCGAACCGCATCCGGTCGTCGCGTGAGGCGGCCGCCGCGCGCAGCGCGCCGGGTGCGTGCATGGCGGCGAACCACGCCTCGCCGCCTGCGTACGGTGCGGGGCTCGCGAGCGTCGGCGGTCACGCGGCCCCGCAGCAGGGCCGCGCATCCGAGCGCGTGCGGACCCCCGCCCGAATACCCGGCGACGGCGAAGCGATCGACCCCGAGCGCGTCCGCGATCGCCGCCACGTCGGCGGCGACGGAGCCCACGTCCCGTGCCGCGCGCGGCGTCGACCCGCCGTAGCCGGGACGCGCGAACGTGACGAGCCGGATTCCGCGCGCCCGGGCAGCCTCGGCGAGCGGCTCCAGCGGCTCGCCCGTGTGGGGCGATCCCGCGTGCCAGACGATGACGGGCGCGCCCGGATGAGGCGGACCGGAGTCGTACACGCGGATGACTCCACCGTGGGGCGACGGAACGTCGACGACCGCGGGGCCGGGGGGCTCGGCTCGCCGTCGCCCGGATCCGGCCGCGCCCGGCACGCTAGCGCTCGACGGCCCGGCGGCCGTCGCGTCGCGCGACGAGCGACCTCAGCCAGAGGAAGACGACGACGGCGACGACCGCCACGATCGCGAGCTTCACGACGAACCAGAGCACGCTGAACACGAGGTCGACGAGGAACCACGCGATCACGACGGCGGCGATGACGCCGAGGACGGTCCAGATGGTGCGGCTCATCCCTCGAGCCTAGCCCGGCGAGCGCTCAGCGGGCCCGCTCGTCGCGCGGCGCCCGGGTGGACCAGAGTGCGAGCCCGATGAGCAGGGGCTGGAAGAACAGGCGCACGAACCGCGCACGGTCGGTCGTGAGCCCGAACGCGTCGCGGCGCTCGCGCCACTGCGCCACGTTGCCGGGGAAGACGGCGGCGAAGAACACCGCCACGATCCAGCCGATGCGCGACCGCTCCCGCGGGAGCGCCACGAGCGCGGCGCCGAGCCCGACCTCGACGACGCCCGAGCCGACGACGACCGCGTCGGCGTCCATGGGCACCCACGGCGGCACTTGGGCGCGGAACTCGCGCCTGGCCCAGAACAGGTGACTGATGCCCGCGAACACGAGGCTCGCGGCGAGGAACCAACGACCGGCGGTCCGCGCGGGCGTCGATGGCGGCACTGAGGGCGAACGGGTCATGCGGTCGAGCGTACGAACGGAGACGGTCCTCCGTCATCCGTCGGCCGGGCGTTCGCAGGAAACCGTCAGCCCTGCACGCGCCCCGACTTCGCGGCGATGCGCTTCAGCCTCGGCGGCGTGGCGGCGAACCACGCGACCACCATGGCGACGACCGACAGCGCGAAGATCGCGAAGCCGATCCAGTCGTCGGCGTCGCGCGCCGCGTACATCTGGTTGAGCTTGCGCAGCGCGCCCGTCGAGAGCACGAGGACGACGTGCACGAACGTGAAGGCGAGGAAGAACAGCATCACCGGGTAGTGGAGGGCCCGCGCCATCCGCTCGGTCTGCGCAGACGCCCAGCGCCCCTCGACCGGCCAGATCGACGACAGCCGGAGACCGGTCAGAAGCGCGAGCGGCGACGCGATGAACACGACCGCGAAGTACGCGAGCTGCTGGAGTGCGTTGTAGACGATCCAGGAGTCCTCCGTCGGCCACTCGAGGGACGCGTACTGCAGCGCGGCGGAGATCGCGTTCGGGACCACGGCCCAGTCGGTCGGCACGATCCGCAGCCACTGGCCGGTCGCGAAGAGCAGCACGACGTAGGTGATGCCGACGAGCACCCAGAGGGCGTCGAGCCAGAGGTGGAACCAGAGCCAGATGCCGAGCCGCCGTGGCGCGCGCTTCGTGCGCGGCCAGCGCGTGTTGTCGCGCGTCCAGAATCCCGGCGGACGCCGCTTGCCGCGGAGTTCGAGCCCGGTCTTGACCAGCAGCACGAGGAAGAACGCGTTGAGGAAGTGCTGCCAGCCGAGCCACCACGGGATGCCCACGGGGGTGCCCTCGGGCGGCGGGACGATGCCTGGGTAGGTGGCGATGAACTCCTCGACGGCGGGCTGGGCGACCAGGACCCGGGCGATCACGACGGTCACGACGAGGGCGACGACCGCGATCGCGGTGCCCCAGAGCACGCGCGTGCGCTGCGCCTTCCACCATTCGGCGGCGCGGGCGGACGTCGTGGGGGTCGTGGTCATGCGGCGTCGGGTCCTTCTCCAACGGATGCCGGCGGCAGCCGGCTGCCGGCGCGGCGTCGGCGCGCACCGGGCGTGAAACGGATGCCTCCGACGATATCGCCGTCGGCTGGGAGCGCGTGACGCGCGCGCAACACCGCGTCGCACCGTGCGCGAGACCTATGCTGGCCCGATGCTGCACGATCTCGCCGACGGGGCGCGGATGCTCGTCCGCGGCTTCGCGTTCTGGCGGCGCGACCCGGGCGTGATGCTGCTCGGACTCGTGCCCGCGGCGATCGTGTTCGCGCTGCTCGTGTGGGGCCTCGTTGCCCTCGGCGTCGGCCTGCCCGGGCTGGTCGACCTCGCGACCCCGTTCGCCGACGCCTGGCAGGACTTCTGGCGCCTCGCGTTCCGCACGCTCGTCGCCGTCGTCGTGTTCGCGGGCGCGGCGGTGCTCGCGTTCGTGACGTTCACGGCGCTGACGCTCATCGTCGGCGACCCGTTCTACGAGCGCATCTGGGCGGCCGTCGAGACCGACGCCGACGGCGTCGCGCCGGGCGAGGGCCCCGGGTTCTGGAGCGGGGTCCGCGGGTCGCTCGTGCTCGTCCTGCAGGGCCTGCTCTCCGCCGTCCTCGTCGGGCTCGTCGGCCTGGTCCCCGTCGTGGGCACCGTGGCGGCCGCCGTCCTGGGCGCCGTGCTCACCGGGCGCCTGCTCGCTCACGAGCTCACGGCGCGCGCGCTCGACGCCAGCGGCATCCCGCCCGAGCGTCGTCGCGCGCTGCTCCGCGCGAACCGGTGGCGGTTCCTCGGCTTCGGGGTCGCGACGCAGCTCTGCTTCCTCGTCCCGCTCGGTGCGATCGCCACGATGCCGGCCGCGGTCGCGGGCGCGACGCTGCTGGCGAGGTCGGCGCTTGACAGCCCGGAGCTCTCGCGGGAGGCTCGCCCAGAGTCCTGACGACCGCGATGCGTGAGGGGACGCCGATGTCGCAGACCGCCGACGCGCCCGCGCGGCATCACGCGCGCTGGGTCGTCGCGGCGCTCTGCACGGGCACCCTCCTCAGCGCGCTGAACTCCGGGATGATCGCGGTGGCGCTGAGCACGCTCCGCCGCGAGTTCGGCGTCGACGTCGCGACCGTGACCTGGGTCATCTCGGTCTACTACCTCACCTCGGCGGTGCTGCAGCCGATCATGGGCCGCCTCGCCGACCGCTACGGGCCGCGTCGCGTGTTCGCGATCGGGATGTGGACGGTCGCGCTCGCCGGCGCGGTCGGCCCGTTCGCGCCGAACCTGGTGCTGCTGTGCGCGGTCCGGGTGCTGCTCGCCGTCGGCACGGCGACCGCGTTCCCCTCCGCCGCCGCGATGCTCCGCGCCGTCGCCGCGACGAACGGCGGGAACGCCACGAAGATGATCGGGCGCATCCAACTGGTCGACACGAGCTCGGCGGCGATCGGCCCGGTCCTCGGCGGGCTGCTCATCGTCGGCTTCGGCTGGCCCGCCATCTTCTGGATCAACGTGCCGCTCGCGGCGCTCGCGCTGGTCAGCACCGGACTCCTCGCCCCGCGCGACGCGCCCAGGGCCCACGTGCCGCTCCGGCGGACGGTCGCCGAGTCCGACCTGCCCGGCATCGCGCTCTTCATCGTGGCGATCGCGACGCTCCTGGGGTTCCTCCTCGAGCTCGCCCACGACCCGCCGTGGCTGCTGCTGCCCGTGGCCGCGATCGCGGGCGGACTGTTCGCGTGGCGCGAGCTGCGCGCCGCGTCGCCCTTCATCGACCTCCGCCTGCTCGCGGCGAACCTGCCGCTCGTGCGGGTCTACGCGCTCTTCATCCTCGCCAACCTCGTCTTCTACGGGGCGCTGTTCGGCATCCCGCAGTACCTCGAGGACCACGCGGGGTACCGCACCGACGTCATCGGCCTGCTGCTGCTGCCGCTCGCCGCGTTCAACGTCGTCACGGCACCGCTCGTCGAGCGCCTCATCGACCGGCGCGGCCTGCAGCGCGCGCTCGTGATCGGCCTGGCGGCGCTCACGGTCGGATCGGTCGCGCTGCCGCTGCTCGGGGCGTCCACCGCGCCCTGGGTGGTGCTGGCGGCGACGGCGGCCGTCGGCATCCCCTACGTGTTCGTGCTCGTCTCGATCACCCAGTCGCTGTACGTCGCCGCGCCGACCGAGCGCGTCGGCCAGGCGGCCGGGCTCTTCCAGACCGCGCGCTGCCTCGGCTGCATCGGCGCGGCGGTCGTCGTCGGGCTGTCGTTCTCGGGCGGGACCGACCCGCCCGACTGGGTGCTCCTGGCGACGGTCACGGTCGTGCTCGCGCTCGCGACCCTCGTCGTGGCACTCGCGTGGCGGCCGCGCGCCTCCGCGTGACGAGATCGGCCCGATTCGCGCGCGGGTGCATCCGATCCCGCCCGACCGGGCGAAGTAGGTGGCGAGGACCGGCGACGGATGCCGCGGCGGCCGCCCACGCACCGCGGCCTCCGTCGTCGCTCCGCTCAGTGCGTGCCGGCGAGCACCTCGCCGACCCACTCGGGGACGAGCCGGCTCGCCGGCCCGAGCCGGCTCTCGGCGAAGAAGGGCGTGATCTCGCTCTCGGCGAGGTTCAGCTCGATGGTCGTCGCGCCGAACGCCGATGCCGTGAGCACGAAGCCGGCCGCCGGGAAGACGGCCCCCGACGTGCCGATCGCGACGAACGCCTCGCATCCGGCGAGCGCGACGTCGATCTCGTCGAGCCCGTAGGGCATCTCGCCGAACCAGACGACGTCGGGGCGGAGCATCCGCTCGCCGCACGTGGGGCACTGCGGACCCGGCAGCAGGTCGCCGGGCGCCTCGGTGCGGGCCTCGCAGGCGACGCAGCGCACGCGGCCGAGCTCGCCGTGCATGTGCAGCACGCGTGCGGATCCGGCGCGCTCGTGCAGGTCGTCGATGTTCTGCGTGACGATGAGCAGGTCGTCCCCGAGCTCGCGCTCGAGCGCCGCGAGCGCGTCGTGCGCCGGGTTCGGGGCGACGGATGCCACGGCCCGGCGCCTCGCGTCGTAGAAGCGCTGCACGGTGTCCGGGTCCAGTTCGAACGCCTCGGGCGTCGCGACGTCCTCCACGCGATGGCCCTCCCAGAGGCCGCCCGCGTCGCGGAAGGTCGGCACCCCGCTCTCCGCGGAGATCCCGGCACCGGTCAGCACGACGATGCGCGGAGTGCCGCCGAGGCCGGGCGTCACGCGACGGCTCCCGGCAGGCGCCCGCGGAACACGAGCACGCGGGTCGGGCCGAACGGGAACGACGGCACGCGCACGAGACGCGACTCGTCGGCCTCGAAGCCCGCGGCGGCGAGCGCGGCGCCCGTGTCGCGGTCCCAGTGGCATCCGTGGCAGAACCGCCTCGAGAACGGGGTGACCGCTCGCTGGACGCCGCGCTTGAGCGTGCCCGGCGGCGCGACGACGTGGTCGACGAAGACGACCGTGCCGCCCGGGCGCAGCACGCGCCGCACCTCGGCGAGCGCGGCCGACTGGTCGGTCACCGAGCAGAGCACGTACGTGCCGACGACCGCGTCGACCGAGGCGTCGGGCAGCGGGATGTGCTCGGCCACGGCATCGAGCGGGACCTGCTCGTGCTTCCACTCGCGGGCCCGCTGGGCGAGTTCGACCCGACGCTCCGAGTCGGGCTCGAGGCCGATCCACTCGACCGCGGGGTCGAACGCGCCGAAGTTCTCGCCCTCGCCGGCGCCGATCTCGAGCACCCGGCCGCGCACGCGCCCGATTACCTCGCGCTCGAGGTCGTCGAGGGCGTCGTCGGTGATGAGCGGGGGCCGCGCGGCATCCATCACGTCATGCGACCACGCGGCGCCCCGATCGTCAAGCGACCGATCGACTGCTCAGCGACGCAGCCAGGCCGTCGTCTCGGCGGGCAGCACGCCGTCGCCGAGGTCGCCGCTCGCGACGAGCACCGACCCTTCCGGCAGGGCCACGGGCTCGGTGCCGAAGTTGGCCACGACCTCCCAGCCGCCGGGCCGCCGGAAGTGCACGACGTCGGGCTCGGCGGTCGGGACCCATTCGAGCTCCTCCGCGCCCTGGAGGTCGCGGCGCAGGGCGAGCGCGCGACGGTACAGCGCCAGGGTCGACGCCGGATCCTCGTCCTGCGCCTCGGCCGCGAACTCGCCGAACCAGTCCGGCTGCGGGAGGTGCGCGCCGTCCGCCCCGAAGCCGAACGAGGCGCCGTCGGTGCTCCACGGCAGCGGCACGCGGCATCCGTCCCGGCCGATGTCGACGCCCGGGTTGCGGAAGTACGCGGGGTCCTGCCGCTCCGAGGCGGGGATGTCGGCGACCTCCTGCAGTCCGAGCTCCTCGCCCTGGTAGAGGTAGGCGGAGCCCGGCAGAGCGAGCACGAAGAGGGTGGCGGCGCGGGCTCGACGCAGGCCGCGTTCGCGGTCGAGCGCCGGCGTCGTCCCGCCCGAGAGCAGCCATGCCGCACCGTGCTTCTCCCCGGGCACCGCGGGCTCCGGGAGGCCGTAGCGCGTCGCGTGGCGGACCACGTCGTGGTTCGAGAGCACCCAGGTGGTCGACGAGCCGGAGTCCGCGGCGAGCGCGAGGTTCGCGTCGACGATGCGCCGGAACTCGGCGGCGTCGAAGGGCGCCTCGAGGAGGTCGAAGTTGAACGCCTGCCCGAGGCCCTCGACGCTCGCGTAGCGCGGGCGTCGGTGGGACTCGACCCAGGCCTCGGCCACGGCGGTGCGCGGCGGCGAGTACTCGTCGAACACGCGTCGCCACTCCGCGTAGATCTCGTGCACCTCGTCGCGGTCCCACAGCGGGTGGGCCCCGTCGCGCGGCAGCGCGTCGAGCGTCGCCTGGTCGGGCAACTCGTCGTCGAGCCGCTTGGCGAGGCCGTGCGCGACGTCGATGCGGAACCCGTCGACGCCGCGGTCGGACCAGAAGCGCAGGGTGCGAAGGAAGTCGTCGCGCACCTCGCGGTTGTCCCAGTTCAGGTCGGGTTGCTCGGTGGCGAAGTAGTGGAGGTACCACTGGCCGTCCCCGACGGGCTCCCACGCCGGGCCCCCGAACGCGCTCGTCCAGTCGGCGGGCGGCAGCGATCCGTCCGGGCCGAGCCCGTCCCGGAAGACGTAGCGGGCGCGGGCCGCCGAACCGCGCGGGGCGGCGAGCGCCTCGCGGAACCACTCGTGCCGGTCGGAGGTGTGGTTCGGCACGATGTCGATGACGACGCGGATGCCGGCCTCGTGCAGTGCCGCGACGAGCGCGTCGAAGTCGGCCAGCGTGCCGAGCCTCGGATCGACGTCGCGGTAGTCGTCGACGTCGTAGCCTCCGTCGGCGAGCGCCGACGGGTAGAACGGGCTGAGCCAGACCGCGTCGATGCCGAGGCCCTGCAGGTAGGGCACGCGCGAACGGATGCCGCGGAGGTCGCCGAGTCCGTCGCCGTCGGCGTCGGCGAAGCTGCGGGGGTAGATCTGGTAGACCGCGGCCTGACGCCACCAGTGGGCGTCGTCGTCGTGCGTTCGGCTGAGGTCGGGGCGTGCGAGCACGTCGCTCATCTCGGTGCGGGTCCTTTCGTCGGACGGTGGGAGGTCGGGTCGCGGAAGCGGGAACGGTGCGAGGTGGGGGCGGGCGGGGCTCAGCCCTTTACGGCGCCCTGGGTCACGCCCTCCATGACCCAGCGCTGCGTGAAGAGGTACACGATGATCGCCGGCGCCATCGCCATGAGGTACGACGCGAACGACACGTTGTAGTTGTTGCTGAACTGGGTCTGGAAGATCGACTGCACGACCGGCAGCGTCTGCTGGGCCGAGTCGGCGATGATCAGCGACGGCATCATGAAGTCGTTCCACGACGCGAGGAAGGCGAAGATCGCGACCGTCGCGCTCATGGGCGCGAGCAGCGGGAAGATCAGCCGCCGGAAGGTCTGCCAGGTCGTCGCGCCGTCGATGCGGGCGCTCTCCTCGAGCTCGAGCGGGATCGAGCGGAGGAACGCCGTGAACAGCAGGATGCTGAACGAGAGCTCGAACATGATCTTCAGGATGATGACGCCGACCGGGTTCGCGAGGCCGACGAGGCCCGTGAGCTGGATCTGCGGGAGCGCCACCACCGGGAACGGCAGGAACAGCGCCGTGAGCAGGTAGAAGAACGACCAGCGGAACAGCCGGTGATCCCAGTTCCGCACGATCGCGTACGACGCGAGGGCCCCGAGGATCACGGTGCCGACCACGGTGCCGGCGGTGATGAACAGCGAGATCAGGAAGGCGACCGGGAAGTTGGTCAGCTCCCACGCCTGCGCGAAGCCCGAGAAGTCGATCGGGCTCGGCAGGGAGAACGCGTTGCCGTCGACCGCCTGCGACGTCGACTTCAGCGACATCGAGATCGTGACGTAGAGCGGGAGGAGCACGGTCAGGGCGCAGAGGAGCAGGATGACCAGGGTCGACCAGTTCGTCCGCTCCTGGCCGACGCGGCCCCGGCGGCGCGGCGCCCGCGTGGCGACGGCTGCGTCGCTCGAGCGCGTGGTGGGGACGGAAGCGGGATTCCGCTTCGCTGCTGTCTGGGTCATCAGTTCGCCGCCCTTCCGCGGGAGATTCGGAGTTGGAGGACCGAGATGGCCACGGCGATGATGAAGAAGATCGTCGCGTTGGCCATCTGGTAGGCGTAGTCGCCGCCGGTGAAGCCGGTGAAGATCGTCATCGCGATGCTGCGGGTGGCGGTGCCCGGACCGCCGTTCGTCAGGCCGACGATGACCTCGTACACGTTCAGGTAGTTCTTGAAGCCGATGATGATGTTGATCACGACGTAGCCCGCGACGAGCGGCAGCGTCACCGACCAGAGCCGGCGGGCCGCGCCGGCCCCGTCGATGTCGGCGGCCTCGTACACTTCGCCGGGAATCGAGAGCAGCCCGGCGATGTAGATCAGCAGGGTGGCGGGGATGGACTGCCAGGCGGTCACGATCACGATCGAGACCCAGGCGAGGTCGGGGTTCGCGAGAATCGACTCCGACAGCCACGGGATACCGGCGGCCGCGCCGAACGCCGGCAGGGAGTTCGAGAACAGGAAGTTGAAGACGTAGGCGATCACGATGCCCGAGATCACCATCGGGATCACGAACACCGCGCGGAGCGGCGTCTTCAGCTTGATGCGCGACGTGAGCCCCACCGCGAGCAGGAAGGCGATGACGTTCACGAGCAGCACCGTCACGATCGCGAAGCCGAACGTGAAGCCGTAGCTCGCGAGGATCGCCGGATCGCTGAACACGGCGATGTAGTTGGTGAACCCGGTGAACTGCCAGTCGCCGAAGCCGATGAAGTTCGTGAACGAGTAGAAGATCCCGAGGACCGCCGGGACCGTGATCGTCAGCGTGAACAGCGCCAGCGTGGGGATCAGGAACCAGTAGTAGATCGGGTCGACGCGCGTCCGACCGCGCCGATCGTGGCGGCTGCCGGCCAGGTGGTCGACGCTGCCGTGCTCGGCCTCGTCGACGAGTGCGCCGGCCGATGCCGCGGCGGTGCTGACAGGTGTGCTCATGTCGGGGTGTCCTTTCGAATCGCCGTCAGCCGCGCAGCGCGAGTCGCGCCCAGTCGGCGTCGATGGTCGCGAGCGTCGACGGGATGTCGCCGCCGGTCGCCATGGTCTGGATGTAGTTGTCGATCGGGATGGTCAGCGGGATCGACCGCGAGAGGCCCTGGTAGAACGCGCCGGCGTCGTAGTACTCCTGCATCGGGACGATGCGCTCGTCGGTGACGGGCGCGGCATCCGTCGTCGTGCCGAAGCCGAGGAACTCGGCGTTGTACTCGTCCATCACGTCCTGCTGCATGAGGTACGACACGAATTCGCGCGCGGCCTCCTTCTCGGTGCTGGCCTCGGGGATCCACAGGGCGAGGTCGAGGTTCACCCTCACCTTGAGATCGTCGGGGTCGTCGCTCGAGGGCAGCGGGAACGTGGCGAGCTCGAGGTCGGGGTTCGTCTTCGCGATCTCGCCGAGCGCCCACGGGCCCTGCATGTACATGGCGCCCTCGCCGTTCGCGAACGCGACGTTGCCGTCGCCGTAGCCTCGGCTGGCCGCGTCGTCGTTGGAGTACTCGGCGAGCTGCCGCATCTGCTCGCTCGGCTCGAGGATGTCCTTCTGGAAGGACACATCCGAGTCCGGGCCCACCTCGGTGCCGATCTCCTCCATCTGCTCGAGGAACCCGGGCACGTCGATTGAGCCGCCGACGGAGTAGTCGAAGAGTCCCTGTCCGAGCGTCCACGGGTCCTTGAACGTGCTGTAGATCGGCGTCACGCCGGCCGCCTCGAGCTCGTCGCACACCGCGATGAGCTCGTCCCACGTCGTGGGGACCTCGATGCCGTGCTCCTCGAAGATCTCGACGTTGTAGATGACGGATGCCGCGGCGACCGAGTACGGCAGGACGCTCGTCCGGCCGGGGTACGTGGCGTACTGGTCGACGAGGTCCTGCACCTCGGGGCGGATGCGGTCGGCCTCGGGCATGTCGGAGAGGTCGGAGAGCGCACCGCGTTCCATGAACCGCGCCATCTCGTAGTTGTAGTTGAGCAGCCCGACGTCGGGCGGATTGCCGCGGAGGAAGCCCGCGGAGAGGTTGGACGCCGTGTCGAGGGTGACGCGGACGTCGTCCTGCTGGTCGTTGAACTCCTCGACGAGGGCCCGGAAGTACGGGATCGCCTCGGGCTTGGACATGTGGAAGGTGATGTCGGAGGTTCCGCCGCCGGCGGAACCGCACCCGGCGAGCGCGAGCGCCGTGGCGACGGCCGCGGCGGCGGCGAGCGCCGCCCGGGCACGCGTGCGGCCTCGGGCCGGTGCGGGTCTGGTGATCGCGGTACGAGGCACGTCGTCGTCTCCCCTTGGTTCTAATGGTCGGCACGCGACGGCGCGTCGACCCTGACCGGACTAAATCTAGGATGTAGATTTACTCTGTGTCGTAAATAATGACGGAGGGATCGGGAAAGGTCAAGGGCATGGGCGAGAACGACGTCGCGACGTCGCCACAGGTGCTGCGGCGCGTCAACGCGCGCCGGGTCCTCGAGCACGCATGGCAGACGGGCGCCTTCACGGCCGCCGACGTGATGACCGAGACCGGGCTCACCCGGTCGACCGTGATCGGACTCTGCGACGAGCTCGTGCGCATGGGGTGGCTGACCGAGCTCGAGGACGCCAGGACGTTCGGCACCTACACGAAGGGCCGCCCGGCCCGCCGCTACTCGCTGCGGGAACGCGCCGCCGTCGTCGTCGCCCTCGACGCCGGGTACGACCACGTCTCCGCGACCGTCGCCGACCTGCGCGGCACGCCCCTCGCCCGGCGCACCGCCTCGATCGCCGCGGCTGGGCCCGGCCGGACGGAGCGACTCGCCGATGCCGCAGCGCGGCGCTCGCTCGCCCGGACCACCGTCGACGAGGCCCGGCGCGCCGCGGGCGTCGCCGCCGAGGACGTCGTCGCGATCGCGATCGCGGTCCCCGCACCGGTCGACGCCGACGGCACCTCCCCCGCCGAGCACTGGTTCTGGAACCTGACGAATCCCGGGTACGCCGAGCTGTTCGGGGGCGACGCCGAGATCGTCGTCGTCGAGAACGACGCGAACCTCGCGGCCATCGCCGAGCGTTCGGCGCCGGGCGGCGGCGGCCGCGACGTCGACTCCTTCATCGCCCTCATCGTCGGCGAGGGCCTCGGCGCGGGCCTCATGATCGACGGGCGGCTCGTCCGCGGGCGGCGCGGAGGAGCCGGCGAGCTCCGGTTCCTCGACCACGTCGAGGGCGTCGGCTCGGCCGACGGACTCGCGCTGCTCGCCCGGCGATGGGCCACGGAGGCCGTCCGCTCGGGCGCCGGCGCCGGCGCCGACAGCGCGCTCGAGCGCCTCGATCCGGGGTCGATCGACGAGACGCAGGTCGGCGCGGCCGCGCTCGAGGGCGACCCCGTCGCCCTCGAGATCGTCGACCGCCTGGCGGCTCGACTCGCCCGGATCTGCCTCGTGCTCGGCGACCTCCTCGACGTCGACCGCATCATCGTCAGCGGCGACGCGAGCCGGTCCCTCCCGATGGTCATCGACGCCGCTGCGCGGGTGATCGAGGGGAGCGACGATCCGAGCGCGCCCGAACTGCGGACCTCGACGCTCGGCGAGGGCTGCGTGACGGCCGGGGCGATCGAGCACGCACTCGCAGCGGTCCGGGCTCGCGCGCTCGACCTCAGGCCGTCGACCCGCGGGGCGGCCTGACCGGGCCGGACGCCGCCGGACGTGCCGACGACACCGACCTGCGGTCGGATCGCGCCGGCGGGCATGATGGTCCGCATGAGCTCCCTCGCCGACCTCCACGCCGTCGTGGAGGCGTTCGCGCACGAGGCCGCGGGCACCGACCCCGAGGCCCCGGTGCGATCCTCGATCTGGCCGACCGTCGGACGGATCGTCGATCACCTCGGCACCATCCAGCGCTGGGCCGCCGAGCAGGTGCGCACCGGCGCACCCGCCGACCGGCGGGCGTTCCGCCGACCCGAGGGAGCGGACCCGGCGGCCTGGTTCCGCGAGGGCGCACAGCAGCTCACGCGCACGCTCGACGGCGCCGACCCCGAGCGCTCGGTCCCGATCCTGTACGGGGCGACGGGCACCGTGTCCTTCTGGCAGCGACGGATGGCGCACGAGGCGACGAAGCACCTGTGGGACCTCCGA
Source organism: Agromyces luteolus (assembly GCF_009729855.1). Classification (GTDB taxonomy): domain Bacteria; phylum Actinomycetota; class Actinomycetes; order Actinomycetales; family Microbacteriaceae; genus Agromyces; species Agromyces luteolus. The sequence goes on from NZ_WODA01000023.1 coordinate 143,266, forward strand.
TCGGCGCGCGACCCCGATCCACGGTTCCCGCCCGAGGTCGGCGCCGTCGGCCGAGCGGACGCCATCGACGAGTTCGGCGACGTGTTCATGGCGGAGGCGCGACGTCGCGGCATCCAGCACCTCGCCCGGGCCGTCGCGCTCGTGGCGACGGACACCGCCGACAGCTGGCGCGTCTCGCCGAAGTGGGTGCTCGATCGTGACCGGCGGGTCGCGGCATCCGCCCCGCCCGCGGCCGCGACGATCTCGGCCGAGGTCGGCGACCTCGCGCTGCTGCTCTGGGAACGCGCGGACCTCGCGGCGCCCGACGGCCGGTTCCGCGTCGACGGGGAGCCCGGCGTGGCGACCGCGCTCGCGACGACGCCGGTGCACCTCTGACCCGTGCGCCGACGACCCGTGCACCTCTGAGCACGCCCGTCGCCGCGCTGCTCGTTCGCGCGGGGTTCTTCCGGACGTCACCGGCGGGGCCTAGCCTGAGCGCGGATCCGAACGCCAGCAGAGGAGCTCGCATGTCCACGAGACGACCCGATCGCCCCAGCACCGCACGCCGCACCCCGCTCGTCGCCGCCTCGGTCGCGGCGCTCGCGCTCGGCGCCTCCCTCGTCGCCGCACCGGCGCACGCCGCGCCCGGCGGCGAACCCGGGCGCGCCGACACCGTCCGCGTCGCCACCTACAACCTGTCCCTCAACCGGAACTTCGAGGGCCAGCTCGTCGCCGACCTCTCGACGCCCGACAACGCGCAGGCGAAGACCGTCGCCGAGATCATCCAGCGCGCGAACCCCGACATCGTGCTGCTCAACGAGTTCGACTACGTCGAGGGCGGCGTCGCGGTCGGCCTGTTCCGCGACAACTACCTCGAGGTCTCGCAGGGCGGGGCCGACCCGGTCGAGTATCCGTACGCGTTCGTCGCACCGTCGAACACGGGCATCCCGAGCGGGTTCGACCTCAACAACAACGGCGTGGTCGGCGGCGGCGACGACGCGTTCGGCTTCGGTTTCTTCCCCGGCCAGTTCGGCATGGCCGTGCTGTCGAAGCACCCGATCGACGTGGAATCGGTGCGGACCTTCCAGCACTTCCTGTGGAAGGACATGCCGGGCGCGCTGCTGCCCGACGACCCGAACACCGCGGCGCCCGCAGACTGGTACTCGCCAGAGGAACTCGACGTGTTCCGCCTCTCGAGCAAGTCGCACTGGGACGTCCCCGTCGAGATCGGCGGTCGCACGGTGCACGTGCTCGCCTCGCACCCGACGCCGCCGACGTTCGACGGCGCCGAGGACCGCAACGGCACGCGCAACCACGACGAGATCCGCTTCTGGGCCGACTACGTGAGGCCCGGCGCGGCCTCCCGGTACATCTACGACGACACCGGCGCGACCGGCGGACTGAAGCCGGGTTCGTCGTTCGTGATCATGGGCGACCAGAACGCCGACCAGCTCGACGGCGACTCGGTGGATGCCGCGATCCAGCAGCTGCTCGACCACCCGCGCATCACCGACCCGCTGCCCACCTCGGAGGGCGCGGTCGAGGCGTCCCTGCTGCAGGGCGGCGCCAACCTGACGCACGAGGGCGACCCCGCCTACGACACGGCCGACTTCAACGACAACCCGGCGCCCGGCAACCTCCGCGCCGACTACGTGCTGCCGTCGAAGGACCTCCGCGTGGCCGACGCGGGCGTGTTCTGGCCTGTCCAGGCCGATCCGCTGTCGGCGCTCACGGGCACCTTCCCGTTCCCGTCGAGCGACCACCGGCTCGTCTGGGTCGACGTGCACGTGCGACGCTGACGACCCCGGTTCGAGTAGCCGCGAAGCGGCCCCCGGTGGTCGAGTAGTCGCGAAGCGGCCCCCGGTGGTCGAGTAGCCGCGAAGCGGCGTATCGAGACCCACACGAACGGGTCTCGATACGCGCCTGCGGCGCTACTCGACCACCGGGAGCGACGCCGGCGCTACTCGACCACCGGGGGCGACGCCGGCGCTACTCGACCACCGGCTCGGCCGCCGGCGCCGGCAGCCCGGCAGCGCGGTGGGCGGATGCCACGAACGCGGGCCGCACCCGCTCCCACCCGTCGAGGTACCCGCCGACCATCGCGGCGTCGCGCACGAGCACGAGCTCCGCGGCGCCGAGGCGCGGGTCCGGGGCATCCGCGGCCTCGAGCACGTGCTCGAGCTCGGACCGGAACCACTCGCGGTGCGAAGCCACCGCCCTCCGCACGCCGCTGTCGGCGTCGGGGTACTCGGCGGCGGCGTTGATGAACGGGCACCCGCGCGTGTGGTGGCGCGCGACGTCGTCGGCGAGCCCGTCGATGACGAGGCCGACGAGTTCGCGAGGTTCGGCTCCGGTCGACTCGGCGGCGTCGAACGCGGCGCGGATGTTCGCGTCCTCGACGCCGAGGTACGCCTCGACGAGGTCCTCCTTGCTCGGGAAGTGCCGGTAGAACGTCGCTCGGGTGACGCCCGCCTCGCCCACGATCCGGTCGACGCCGACGGAGTGGATGCCCTCGCGGTAGAACAACTCGCTCGCGGTGGCGAGCAGGCGCTCGCGTGCAGCCGAGGTGCCGTTGGGGGTGGTCCGTGTCGCCATGCCGTCCATGATAGAACGATCTTTCTCTTTTTGCTTGACACGGCTTCCGCCGTGGGCGTACAGTCTGGGAATACCACAAGATAGAACGATCGTTCTACTTCGACAGGACCACGAACCGATCACGAGGAGCAGGAACCATGACCACCACCGGAAAGCCCCCCATCGTCCTCATCCACGGACTCTGGATGACCCCGAAGAGCTGGGACACCTGGGCCGAGCGCTTCCGCTCGCTCGGACACGATGTCATCGTCCCGGGCTGGCCCGGCATCGACGACCGCTCGGTCGCCGACATCCGCTCGAACCCCGAACCCCTGAAGGGCATCGGGCTGAAGCAGATCGCCGACCACTACGAGGCGATCATCCGCGCGCTGCCGCAGAAGCCCATCATCATGGGCCACTCGTTCGGCGGCGTCATCACCCAGATGCTCGCCGACCGCGGGCTCGGCGCCGCCTACGTGGCCGTCACTCCCGGCCAGACGGCCGGCGTCACGACGCTTCCGCCGTCGACGCTCCGCACCGGCTTCCCGATCCTCTCGAACCCCTTCGACCGGAACGGCGCCAAGCCCATCTCGAAGGCGCACTTCCACTTCACCTTCGGCAACGACCTCAGCCGCGAGGCCTCCGATCGCATCTGGGAGGACTTCGCCGTCAACAGCTACAACCGGGTGTTCTTCGAGGGCGTCGCGTCGACGCTGAACGAGAAGGGCGGCGTCACGCACGTCGACTACGGCCGCACCGACCGTGCGCCGCTCCTGATCATCACGGGCGAGATCGACCACGTCGTGCCGCCGGCCATCGGCCGCGCGATCGCGAAGAAGTACCGGTCGACCGGCAGCCCCGCCGTGGTCGACTACCGCGAGTTCGCAGGCCGCACCCACCGCATCGTCAGCCAGGACGGCTGGGAGGAGGTCGCCGACTTCGCGCTGACCTGGGCGCTCGAGCACGCCGAGGTGCAGCCCGCGACGGCGTGACGCACCGGCGGGCGCGGAACGCACGCCGCCGCGCGGCCGCTCAGGCCGCGCCGGGAAGGCCGGGTCCGAACCGATCGGGCACGGCCTTCACCACGCCCGGGAGCCACCGGTCGACGTCGGGCCACGCACGTGCCGTCGGCAGCCGGCGGATCAGCCCGGCGAGCGGCGCGTCGCCCGGCTCCCACGGCAGCACGCGACTGGGGGATGCCGCGGCGACGACGCCGAGCCACCAGTGCATCCAGGTGCCGCGGAGCGACTCCGGCTCGAGCACGACGTAGTAGTCGGGCACGCGCAGCTCGTGCCGGGCGACCGCGTCGATCACCTGCTCGATCTCGAGCTGCAGCACGCCGAGCGTCGAGCGCTCGTCGTAGAACTCCACCCAGGCGGATGCCACGTGGCCGAGCGGGTCGCGGTCGTGCACGACGAACGGCGCGTGCGAGGTCGCCGACCAGGTCACGACCTCGGCGTCGGTGGCATCCGTCATCTCGGCGAACGTCGCGGACTCGACGTTGGCCAGGCCGGCGAGCGATCCGATCGCAGCTCCGGCCTCGTCGCCGACGACGACGAGGGTGGTGCTGCCGGGTGCCTCCATTTCCGGATCATACGTCCGGTTCGGCGGGCTCCGGCAGGGGCGTCATCGGCCCGTCGCACGATCGTTCCGAGATCGCAACACACGCCGGCGCGGGCCCGACGTGGCGAGCGGGTGGTCAGACGGCCCGCTCGAGTTCCACGTCGGCGACCGCGGCGACCAGCTGGGGCAGCACCTCGTCGAACCCGACGCCACCGACGGTCTGCACGCTCCACGCCGACTCGGCCCACGCGAGCCGCGACACTGCGAGGTTGTCGAGCTTCGGATAGCTGTGCTGCTCGTGGCCGCTCAGCTCCGCCAGCACGTGGCGGATCAGCGTGCCGTGCGCGACGGCGAGCACCCGGGCATCGGAGTGATCGACTGCGATGCGCTCCAGTGCGCGGATGCCGCGCGGCCCGACCTCGTGCTCGGGCTCCTTGCCGGGGAACTCCCGTCCGGGCCAGCGCTCGTCGATCTGCGCGACGAGGGTGCCCTCGGCGTCGCCGAAGTCCTGCTCGACGAGGTCCTCGTACTCGCCTCCAACCGGCAGGCCGAGCCCCTCGGCGAGGATCGCCGCGGTCTCGCGGGCGCGGCCGAGCGTGGAGCTCACGACGACGTCCCAGTCGGCCGGGTCGAGCGTGCGCGCCGCCTGTCCGGCCTGCGCACGCCCCGTGTCGTTCAGCGGGATGTCCGTGCGGCCCTGCATGAGCCCGCGCAGGTTCCAGTCGGTCTGTCCGTGGCGGACGAGGGCGAGATGCATGGGTTCCAGCCTAGGCGGGGCCCGCTGGGTGGATGCCGCGTGCGGCGCGGCCTCCGCGTGAACACCGAGGAAACCTCCGTGCGCGGCACGGATGCCGGCCGTCGCGCCGAGGCGCACCCTTGGTCGCATCGACATCCCGTGCACCGAAGGAGCACCCCATGACCGACACCGTCACGACCACCGCCGCGCCGACCGCCGACGCGGCTCCGGCTGCCGACGAGGCCGCCGCCGACCGCGCACTCAAGGCGAAGCACCGCGCGATGTGGGCGTCGGGCGACTACGCGACGCTCGCGTCCGACCTCATCTGGAGCCTCGGGCCGCGACTCGTGGACGCGACCGGCATCCGGCCCGGCGAGCGCGTCCTCGACGTCGCCGCGGGGAGCGGCAACGTCGCCATCCCGGCGGCGCTCCGAGGCGCGACCGTCGTCGCGAGCGACCTCACCCCGGAGCTGTTCGACGTCGGGCGGCGACTCGCGACCGAGGCCGGCGCCGAGCTCGAGTGGCGCGAGGCCGACGCCGAGGCGCTGCCGTTCGGCGACGGCGTATTCGACGCCGTCCTCTCGTGCGTCGGCGTGATGTTCGCGCCGCACCACCGGCCCGCGGCCGACGAACTCGTGCGCGTCGCAAGGCCCGGCGGGCGCATCGGCCTGCTGAGCTGGACGCCCGAGGGCTTCATCGGCCGCATGTTCGCGGCCATGAAGCCGTTCAACGCGCCGCCGCCCGCCGGCGTGCAGCCGCCGCCGCTGTGGGGCGACGAGCAGCACGTGCGCGAGCTGCTCGACGGCCGCGTCACCGACCTCGCGATGGAACGGGGCACCCTCGTGGTCGACCGCTTCCGCACCGGCGAGGAGCTTCGCGACTACTTCAAGGCGCACTACGGTCCGACGATCGCGGTCTACGCCCGCATCGCCGACGACGCGTCCCGTGTGCGAGCCCTCGACGACGCGCTGGCCGCACTCGGCCGCGAGGCCGGGCTCGACGGCTCGGGCCGCCCCATCGAGTGGGAGTACCTGCTCGTCACCGCGCGGCGCTGAGGCGTCGCCCCCGCTGAGCCCTCACCCCGGCGGACCTCACCGTTCCCCCTTCGAACCCCGTGAACCATCTCCGAAGGAGACCGACCGCCATGCACCTCAGCGAGGACTACCAGGTGTTCGAACTGCACCGCGCCGGCGAGCGCCGGCTGCAGCGCGAACTCGAGCTGCGCCGGCGCATCGCCGAGCGCATGGCCGAAACGGCGGCCGCCGCGGCCGACGCCGAGGCCGGCGAGGGCATGACGGATGCCGCGCGCCCGCGTCGCGGCATCCGTCAGCTGCTGCCCCGTCGCCTGCGGCCGCTCTCGCCATCGCGCCCCGCGATCGGCCCCGGAGCGGCGTGAACGCCCCGCGCACCGCGCGCCGGGGACGGACTTCCGGTCCGTCCCCGGTGCGGATCGCGCGATCCGGCCCTAGAATCGGCGCCGTGGCGGGGCAGACGCTGACCCCGCGCGAGAGCGCGATTCTGGCCGCGGTCGAGCGGCGACTGAGCAACCCCGAGATCGCATCGGAGCTGTTCATCTCGGTGCGCACCGTGGAGAGCCACATCGCGAGCCTGCGCCGCAAGCTCGGCGCGGAGAGCCGGGCCGACCTGGTCGCCGCCGCGAGCGAGCGCCGCGAGGCATCCGTCCGCCTGCCCGACACGCGGTTCATCGGGCGCGAGGCCGAGCTCGACGCGCTCACCGCGCTCCTCGACGCGCACCGCTGCGTGTCGGTCACCGGGCCGGGAGGCGTCGGCAAGACGCGCCTCGCGCTCGAGTTCGCCGCACGCCGGCACGGCGAACGCTCGCCGATCGTCATCGAGCTCGAGCACGCCGAACCCGACGACGTCGTGCCGCGCATCGCGCGCGCGCTCGACCTCGAGGCCGTGCCGGGCGCCGACGTCCTGTCCTCGGTCGCGACCGCCCTCGCATCGCGCCCGTACCTGCTCGTGCTCGACAACATCGACCGGGTCGGCGACGCGGTGCAGGCCGCCGCGCACCGGCTCCTGCGCGAGTCGCGCCAGCTGAGGATCCTCGGCACCACGCGGACGCCGTTCGGCGACGACGCGGAGCACGTGCTCGCGCTCGAGCCGCTGCCCGTCGAGGGGTCGGACGCCGCGGGCGTCGCGATGCTCCTCGACCGGCTGAACGCGTACGGCGTGCCGCCGACCGCCGGCGAGCGCGAGCTCGCGGCTCGCATCTGCACGCGCCTCGACGGGCTGCCCCTCGCGCTCGAGCTCGCCGCGACCGTCTCGCGGCACCTCGGGCTCGAGGAACTCGCCGACCGGCTCGACCGCGACTTCGCCTCGCTCGACCGCGCCGCGCCGCGCGGCCGCCACCGCACGCTCGAGACCACCTTCGAGTGGACGTGGGACCTCCTGGAGGACGACGAGCGCGACGTGCTCTGCCGCCTGGCGGCCCTCCCCCGGACCTTCGACGTCGAGCTCGCGACGGCCGTGACGCATCCGGGCGCCGAGGGCGTTCTGTTCCGGCTGCTCGACCACTCGATGGTCGTCCCGACGGGCGGCTCGCCGCGCCGGTTCCGCCTGCTCGCCGTGATGCGCGAGTTCGTGCGCGCCCGGACCGACGCCGCGACCATCCGGGAGGTGCTCGAGCGGCACGCCGAGTACCACGCGTCGGTCGCCGCGCAGTTCGTCGAGCACGCCAGGGTCGACGACAGCGACGCGGCCATGCAGCTGTCGGCCACCCTCTGCCCCGAGGTGAACGCCGCGCTCCGCTGGGCCGTCGCGGCGCGGCATCCGTCGGCCCGGTCGCTCGCCGCCTCGCTCTCGGTCGGCGTCGAGCAGTACGGGTCGGACGTCGACAGCGTGCGGTCGCTCGCGATGGCCGCACGCGACCCCCATGTCGTCGACGGCGCGAGGCCGGGCGAGCTCTTCGTGCTCGGGGCGGGGATCGCGTACCTCGACCTTCCGCTCGTCGACGATCTCGCGCGACGCGCGCTCGCCACCGCCGAGGCGCGCGGCGACGCCGCATCGCGCCTCGATGCGCACCACCTCGCGGGCCTCGCCGACGCCTACCTCGACCGAGGCGAGTCGGCGCTCGCGCACCTCGCTGAGGCCGAACGCCTCGCGGTCGAGCTCGGCGACGCCTGGTCGCTCGCGTCGATCCACCAGTTCCGCGGCATCGCGCTGCGCGGCGCCTCCCTGCACGACCCGGCTGCGGCCGTCGCGGAGTTCGACGCGGCGATGCGCGACTACGCGATCGCGGGCGACGCGATGCACGTCAACAACGCCCGCTACATGATGGCGTCGGTCGCCGCCAACGCGGGGCTCGAGCCCGAGCGGGCCGCGGTCTGGGCGGCGGAGTGCGCGGCCTACGCGCGCGGGGCGGGCAACGCGCACGAGCTCGCCCACGCCGCGCTCGTGCAGCAGACCCTCGGGGTGCCGGATGCCGCGCTGCCGCTCGACGAGCTCGAGGCCTCGCTCCGCTCGCTCGGCGACGTGCGCTGCCTCACCCGCACGCTGCTGCTCACCGCCGAGCGCGCCCCGTCGTCGAACGCACGACTACCCCGCCTCGAGGAGGCGCTCGCCCTCGCCGAGTCCGCCGGCGACGACGCGCACCGGATCGAGGCGCTGACCGGGCTCGTCGAGGCGTACCGGGCGGTCGGCGACGTCACGCGTTCGCGCACCGCGCTCGGGCGGCTCGAGGCGATCGCCGGGGCGGATGCCGCGGCATCCGCGATCGCCGGGGGGCTCGCGACCCCGGCCCCCATCACCGGCTGAACGGCGGGCGACGGCCGCGGCGGTCCGCGCCCGGATCGGGACGCGTGTCCCGTGACAGCGGGACACCGCTGCTGCGACGATGAGCGGATGACGCTCGCCTCAAGCCGCATCGCGACCGCCGTCGCGATCGCGGTCTCGGCCGTCGCCGCCGTCGGGGCGATCGCGATCGACGTCGTCGTCCTCGCGGCGCACCCGCAGCCCCCGCTCTCACCCGGCTGGTCGGGCGTGCTGCCCGGCGTCGCCATGCTGATCCCGGGCGCCCTGCTGATGTGGCGGCTGCCGTGGCATCCGATCGCGGTCGTGCTCACGGGCTTCGGCACGCTCTGGGTGGTCGACGGGCTGGCCTCGGCGGCGGTGAACCTCGCGTGGTACACGGACCGCGAGGCGTGGTGGGCCGTCCCCGCGATGTGGTTCTTCGGCCGGCTGGGATCGGTGCTGATCCTGCCGATCCAGTTGCTGCTGCTGCTGTTCCCCGACGGGCGGCTGCGCCGGGGCGGATGGCGCGCGGTGTCCGTCGTCGCGATCGCGCTCGGGCTCGTCATGCCGTTCGCGTTCATCCTCGCGCCCGCCGAAGCGCTCGTCGCCGATGATCCCGACCGTGCCGAGCTGCTCGCGCTGTTCGACCCGGCGCTCCCGACGCTGCCGCTGCCGGATGCCGCGTGGTCGCTGATCCTCGGGCTGGCACTGCCGTGCATGGCCGCGAGCCTCGTGCTCGCACTCGTCGTGTGCGTGAGCCGACGGTTCCGTGCCGGCCCCGAGGAGCGCGCGCAGCTGCGGTGGCTGGTCTGGTCGGGCGTCGTGTTCGTCGGGGTGCTCCCGATCTACCCGCTCGTGCCGACCGTCGTCGTCGACGTGCTCCTCGGCGCGACCATCGGACTGATCAGCGCCTCCGTCGTCGTGGCGGTCACCCGCTACCGGCTGTACGCCATCGACCGGCTCCTGTCGTGGACGCTCGTCTACGCGGTGCTGATCGGCGCGATCGTCGCGGTCGACGTGCTCGTCGTGCTCGTCGTGGGCAGCGCGATCGACGACCGCGTCGCGATGCTCCTCGCCGTCGTGGCGGTCACGATCGCGTACGCGCCGCTGCGCGCTCGGCTGTTCGCGATCGCCAACCGCGTCGTGAGCGGCCGCCGCGCCGACCCGTACGGCGTCGTGTCCTCGCTCGGCGAACGGCTGACCCGTGCCGGCGGGACCGCCGAGCAGTTGCGCGCCCTCGCGACCGCCGTCGCGGAGGCGTTCGCATCGCCGTACGTGCGCGTCGAGCTCGACCGGCCCGACGGCACCCGCCTCTCGTCGTCCGTGGGCGTGCCCGCCCCCGACCTCGTCGAGGTGCCGATCGACCACGCCACCGGCACGATCGGCCGGATCCTGATGGAGCCCGGTCGGCGTCCGGTCGTCTCCGAGCGCGATCAGCGCCTCCTCGGCGACCTCGTCAGGCTGGCCGCCGCCGCGATCCTCGACGGCGAGCTGCGACGGGAGTTGCAGGCGATCCGGGAACGGCTCGTGCTCGCACGCGAGGAGGAGCGGTCGCGGCTCCGCCGCGACCTTCACGACGGGCTCGGCCCCCTGCTCGCGGGCGTGAAGCTGCGGCTCGAGACCGCCCGAAACCTCGCCGAGCGAGATCCCGCCCGCTCGGTCGCCCTGGTCGACGCGGCCGTCGAGGACCAGGCCGAGGTGATCGGCGAGGTGCGCCGCATCGTGCACGACCTCCGCCCCCCGGCACTCGACGACCTCGGGCTCGCGCGCGCGATCGAGCAGCAGGCCGAACGGCTCACGGGGGCCGGGCTCGTCGTGGGCATCGACGTCGCCGAACCGCCCGGTCCCGCCTCGACGCTGCCGCCCGCGGTCGAGGTCGCGGCCTACCGGATCGCCTCCGAGGCGCTCGCGAACGCGCGTCGCCACTCCGGCGCCTCCGCCGTGCAGGTCCGGATCGCCGCCGACGACCGCGCGCTCACGGTCGACGTGCGCGACGACGGCACCGGCATCCCCGCCGACGCCGTCCGGGGCGTCGGGCTGAGGAGCCTGCACGAGCGCGCCGCGGAACTCGGCGGGTCGCTGCGCATCGACTCGGGCGACGGCGGCACGCTCGTCCGCGCCGTCCTCCCGATCGCCGCCGCGACGCACGACGACGCGATCCCGCCCCACGCACCCGCGCCCGCACCCGACGCGGCGGCGCCCGCACCCGCACCCGACGCACCCGCACCCGGCGCCCCGCGGCCGGAGACGCCAGAGGAGACCCACGCCGATGTCCGCTGACCCGATCCGCGTCGTGCTCGTCGACGACCATCCCGTCTACCGCGACGGGCTCAGCATGCTGCTCGCCTCGCTCGAGGGCGTGGAGGTGGCGGCCACGGCCGCCGACGGGGAGGCCGCGCAGGGGGTGATCGACGACGCCGAACCCGACGTCGTCGTGATGGACGTCCAGATGCCTCGGCTCGACGGGATCGCCGCCACGCGCGAGGCGGTGTCGCGGCATCCGCACCTCGCCGTCGTGGTCCTCACCATGTCGGAGGACGACGAGACGGTCTTCGCCGCGATGCGCGCCGGCGCGCGCGGCTACCTCGTGAAGGGCGCGAGCCAGCACGAGATCCGCTCGGCGATCGACGCCGTCGCACGGGGCGAGCTCGTGTTCGGGGCGGCCATCGCCCGCCGCGTCGCGGAGTTCTTCGCCGCGGGCCCGGCCTCGGCGCCCGCCGCGGAGGTGTTCCCGCAGCTCACCGCGCGCGAGCGCGAGATCCTCGAGCTGCTCGCCGCCGGGCGCTCGAACCCGCAGATCGCGCAGGCGCTGTTCCTCTCGCCGAAGACCGTGCGGAACAACGTCTCGAACATCTTCGCGAAGCTGCAGGTCGCCGACCGCGCCGAGGCGATCGTCCGCGCCCGCGACGCGGGACTCGGCCGGGGCTGAGGGTCTCCGGATGTCCCGGGCGGAGGTCGGGACATCCGCGGGACGCCGCTCCCTGCCGGCCCGGGTCGGCCGCCCGGGAGTCTGGGTTCACGAACGAACCACGACCGGAAGGCCAGCCATGAACCTCTTCTCACCCGCCGTCGCCGACGGGACCGCCCACCCGACCGGGTGCCCCACCGAGGCCGCCGCGGTCGACGCATCCGACCGCCCCGCCGGCCGCGGCCGCGCCGCGGACCTGGGCCCCGTCCGCCCGAACCGCCTGCAGCGCCTCGGCGGTGCCGCCCTCCTCGCGGCACCCGTGCTCATGACGGGCGGCATGCTCACCTCGCCCGAGCAGACCGGACCCGGCGAGGCCGGCTACATCGCCTCGCTCGCCGCGGATCCCGCCCTCAGCATCCTGTCGGCGAACCTCCTGCACTACGGATGGGTCGCGCTCGCCGTCGGCGCACTCGCGACGCTGGGGCTGCTCCGCGGTCCGCGCGGCCGCGTCTTCCTGCCGATCGCCGCAGTGATCCTCATGTTCGGCGCGATCCAGATGTCGGGCCTGCTCCTGTCGGACTGGTTCCTCATCAGCGCGGGCAACACCCTCTCCATCGAGGACGCCGTCGCGATGGACGCCAACGCCAAGGAGTGGTCGGTCGCGATCTGGCAGTTCTCGGGCATGGGCGCCGGCATCCTCGGCATCGGCCTGGTCTCGCTCGCCCTCGCACGGGCGAAGGCGATCTCGTGGTGGATCGCGCCCCTCGGGTTCCTGCCCTGGATCGTCCCCGCCTTCGGCCTCGGCCCGATCGGCGCGATCCTCGGGGGCCTCTGCTACCTGCCGCTCATCGTGGCGGGCGTGCGCCTGGTCGCGGCGAAGTAGGCCGCCAGCCGATCGAGACGAGCGAATGCCGCGGGGTCGACGCCCCGCGGCATCCGCTCGTTCGTCGTGCCCCCGGTGCATGAGAATCCACCGGTCGGGCCTCGTGCGGCGCCCCTGGTTCGGATCTTCATGCACCCTCGACGGGCGCGGCGCCGAGGGCTACGGTGACCTGCGGGAGAGGAGCACGACATGGGCATCGTCGCCGTGGACCTGTTCATCACGCTCGACGGGGTCTACCAGGCCCCGGGCGGCCCCGAGGAGGACACCGAGGGCGGCTTCGCGTTCGGCGGCTGGCAGGCACCCTACCTCGACGAGAAGTCGGGCGAGGTGATCGGCGCGGGCATCGACCGGCTCGACGCACTGCTCCTCGGCCGGCGGACGTACGACATCTTCGCCGACTACTGGCCGCGGCACACCGACACCCAGGTCGGCGCGAAGTTCGCGGACGTGCCGAAGTTCGTCGCCTCGCGCACGCTGACCGACCCCGCGTGGTCGGGCACGACGGTGGTGACGGATGTCGCGGCCGAGGTCCCGGCGATCAGGGACCGGTTCGACGAGGTCCACGTGATCGGCAGCGGCGACCTCGCTCGATCGCTGCTCGCGGCCGACCTCCTCGACCGGTTGAACCTGTACCTCTACCCGATCGCATTCGGGAGCGGGAAGCGGCTCTTCGATGCCGGCAGCGTCCCCGCGGCCTTCACGCTCGCCCGGCCGCCCGTCGCGTTCCCGAAGGGTGCGGTCTCGCTGGTCTACGAGCGCGCGGGCGTCCCGGTCACGGGCATCGACATGGATCCCGAAGGGCGGTAGCGGCCAGCCCCGCCGGCGGTCGGCCTCAGTCGAGCTCCTGGAAGATCGTGAGCTGCAGCCCGGCCGGCGCCCGCACGCGGCCGTTGACCGAGCGCCAGGGCGTCTCGCGGGCGGATGCCTCGAGCTCGGCGCCCGCGGCGACGAGTTCGTCGGTCACCGCGGCCGAGTCCGCCACCTCGAGCGCGACCCGGATGCGGTCGCTGCGGCCCCCGTCGGTCTCGACGCGGTCGATGAACCGGACCTGCGCCGGGTTCGACAGTTCGAGCGTCGCGCGACCCGCGTCGAGGATCCGCACCTCGGCGCCGCCCTCGCCGCTGTAGGACTCCTGCTCGGGCATGCCGAGGACGTCGCGGAAGAACGTCAGTGCCGCGTCGAAGTCGTCGGCCTCGACGACGAGCCGGAGTTGACGCACCCGCCCGGGGCCCGGAGCCGCCGTGTCGCCGCCGGAACCTGCGCCCGTGCCATCCGTCATGCCGCGCCCCCTTCGTCGCCGCCGCGGAGCAGCGCCCGCAGCGTCTGGATCGTGTCGGTCTCGGCGGGCTCCTTGTCGGGACGATACCCCTTGACGCGCGCGAACCGCAGGGCGATGCCGCCGGGGTACCGGCTCGAGCGCTGCACGCCGTCGATCGCGATCTCGACCACCGTGATCGGCGACACGAACACCGTGCTGGCGGTGCGTCGCGTCTCGATCTCGGGGAACCGCTCGGTCTGGAACCGCAGCAGTTCGTCGGTGAGCCCCTTGAACGTCTTGCCGACCATGACGAACCCGCCGGGCTCGCCGAACTCGCCCCCGGGGTCGCGCGCGCCGAGGTGCAGGTTCGACAGCCAGCCGGTGCGGCGGCCGGAACCCCACTCCGCAGCGAGCACGATGAGGTCGTAGGTGAGCACCGGCTTGACCTTGATCCAGCTCGCGCCGCGACGCCCGGCCGCGTACGGCGCGCCGACGCCCTTCACCACGACGCCCTCGTGCCCGGCCGCGAGCGCGTCGCGCGCCACGCGCTCGGCGATCTCGGGGTCGCCGGTGACCTCGCCGGGGATGCGGTGTTCGCCGGCGACGCGCTCGAGCTCGCCCAGCCGCGCGGAGAGCGGCTCGTCGATGAGGTCGCGGCCGTCGACGTGCAGCACGTCGAAGAACCACGGATGCAGCTGCACCTCGCGGGCGGCCTCGGCGCCGAACCGCGACATCGTCTCCTGGAACGGGCGCGGCGCCCCGCCCTCGTCGAGCGCGAGCGTCTCGCCGTCGAGGATCAGCTCGCGCGCGGGGAAGCCGCGGACCACGTCGACGACCTCGGGCACGCGGTGGGTGATGTCGGCGAGGTTGCGCGTGAAGACGCGCACGTCGTCGCCGGAGCGGTGCACCTGGATGCGCGCGCCGTCGAGCTTGAATTCGACGGATGCCTCGCCGGCCTGCTCCAGCGCGGCCGCGGCGCTCGGCGCAGTGCCGGCCAGCATCGGCAGCACGGGGCGGCCGACCCGGAGGCCCACCGCGTCGAGTTCGCCCGGCGCGCCCGTGAGCGCGATGCGAGCGGTCTCGCCGAGGTCGCCCGACAGCATCGCCGCACGGCGCACGACGTCGCCCGGGCGCTCGGCGGCGCGCGCGATCGCGTCGGTCAGCACGCCCTCGAGCGCACCCGTGCGGAGCTCGCCGAGGATCACCCGCGAGAGGAAGTCCTGTTCGGCGGCCGTGGCGCGCGAACCGAGGTCGGCGAGCACGGCGGCGCGCTCGGCGGCCGAACCGGAGCCCGCCGCACCCGCGAGCCGTTCGAGCGCGTCGTCGACGTCGAGGACCGTGAGGCTCGCGGCATGCGCCGGCTCGCCCAGGCCGCCCTGGAGCGTGCGCCAGCCGACGCCGACGCGGCCCTGCCGCGGCTTGGCGGTGAGGAAGCCGACCGCGGGCACGATCTCGTCGGGCGCGAGCCCGGCGAGCAGGCCCGCGAGCGCGTCGACCTTCGCGAGCCGCGAGCGCGTGGACGCGACCCGCTCGACCGTCGTCACGACCTCGCCGAGCAGCACGCGTTCATCCTCGCACCGCCCGCCGACACGAGCCCTCCTGAGGGCCTTGTGATCAGCGAGGGCGGACGAGAGGATGAGGCCGGTGCGCACCGACCGGGCGCGACCGGATCGACCGAAGGAGCCCCGTGTCCGCAGACTCCCCGACCGTGCGACCGTCGGATTCCGTGCCGCTGGACCAGCCGCTGTACGGCGCGACGATGGGCCAGGCGATCTCGCGCTTCTTCCGGAAGTACGCGACCTTCTCCGGTCGAGCCAGCCGGAGCGAGTTCTGGTGGACCTACCTCGCGTATATCCTCGCCGGCATGGCGATCTCGGGCCTGCTGAGCGTCACGGGGATCGCGCAGGTGTCGCTGACCGACGACGGCGACGTCGTGTACGCACCGGGGTACTGGATCGTCTGGAGCATCGGCCTCGTCGTCTCCCTCGCGCTCACCGTGCCGTTCCTCGCCATCTGCTGGCGCCGGCTCCACGACTCCGATCGACCGGGCCCGTTCTTCTTCTTCCTCTTCATCCCGATCGCCGGACCGATCATCCTGCTCGTGCTCCTCGCTCTCCCGAGTCGCCCGTCGGGCGCCCGCTACGACCGCCCGGCCTGATCCGCCCCGGCGTGATGCTCACGCCACCGGCCCGCCCGCGCCGATCACCCCCGCGATCACCCGCTCCGCGAACCAGAACGTGCCGACGGCCGCGACCGCGAGCCCGGCGACGACGGTTGCCGGCCGACCCGCGACCGACCTCCGCAGCAGCACGAGCAGCGGGAACGCGACCGCGATGATCGCGAGCTGCGCCGCCTCGATGCCCACGTTGAACGCGAGGAGCGACCACAGCAGTCCCCACGACCAGGCCTCGTCGACGCCCAGCGCGCTCGCGAACCCGAGCCCGTGCAGCAGGCCGAACGCGAACACGACCGGCATCCGCCAGCGATCGGGCACCTCGCCCTTCCGGGTGGCTGCGACCGCCGCGATCGCGATCGAGAGCGCGATGACCGGCTCGACGATCTCGGCGGGCACGCCCACCACGCCGGTCGCGGCGAGGAGGAACGTGACGCTGTGCGCGACCGTGAAGGTCGTTGCGGTGAGCACGAGCCCGTGGAGGGTCCGCGCGCCGAGCAGGAGCGCCACGAGGAACAGCACGTGGTCGAGCCCGAACAGCAGGTGCTCGGCGCCCAGCACGAAGAACTCCCCGACGCGCGGCGCGGTGTCGGCGAGCTCGACGGTCGGCTCGGCCGCCTCGAGCACCGCGCTGCCCGCCGCGCCGTCGAGGTCCCACTCGAGCATCGTCCGCGTCGAGTGCACGAACCCCTCCGCGTCGGGGAACAGCGCGCTCGAGACGGCGAGCGCACGGCCCTCTTCCCCGCCGCAGTCGTAGGCGTACGTCACGACCGCGAAGGCGCGGTCGCCGCGGTCCCGGATGCCACCGGCGCCCGCGGGTTCGGCGGCGCAGCGCGCTCCGTCGGCCTCGATGACGAATCGGGCCCCGACGTACTCGTCGACGGACTCGGCGTACGCGGCGAGCTGGCGCACCTGCTCGTCGCGGTCGGTCGCGTCGTACGCCTCGGCGTACGCCCAGGCCGACTTCAGGAGCAGGTCGTACTCGAGCGCGAGCTCGGCGGTGATGCGGTCGCCGTCGCGCACGACCTCGGCGTACGCCGACGTCGTCTCGTCATGGGCGAGGGCGGGCCCGGACGGCGCGAGCCCCGCGCCGACGGCCAGCGCGACGCCGATCACGGCCACGGCGCGGACGGTCGTCGCCGCGACCCGGCGAACCGGGCCGCGGCGGCGGGTGGAGCCATGCGTCATCGCATCGGACCCGCGGTACCGGCAGCGCCCACCGTGCCGTCGGCGCCCGCCGGCGCGACCTCCCCCAGGAACGGGAACCACGGCGAGCGCTCGTTCCAGGTGCCGGGCCGGCCCGAGGCATCCGTCGTCAGGAACACGCTCGGCTCGGAGGTCGAGGTGCCGCCGCCGGCGGAGGTGGCCGTGACGATCCACGCGTACGCGGTGTCGGCCTTCAGGCGGGTCCACTCGACCGAGGCGACCTCGCCCGAGGCCACGGTCGTCTCGCCGACGACGGCCGACGGCACGAACACCGCCAGTGAATCGGTGCGGAGCGTCGTGACGCGGCTCGTCAGGTCGACCGGCAGCACGGTCTCGTCCTCGGACCCGTCGTAGCGCCGGCGGTCGTCGTACTCGGTCGCGCCGAACTCGTCGAGCAGCGGCGAGTACGTGTCGACGTGCATGACGCTGCGGTCGACGTCGAACGAGAGCAGCCGGAGGAAGCTCGCGCCGAAGCGCAGCTGGTCGTCGGGCCGGTAGCCGCCGACCTCGGTGAGCCCGAGCCGGTCGGCGGACACCGTGTAGAACTGGTAGTCCGCGAGCAGTTCGACGACGCCGTGGTCGATCTCGCCGACGTCCGGCTTCACGTTGGTGCCGACGCCGTGCTCGTGGCCGGCGAGGATCAAGAACACGTTGGGGTTCTCGGCGACGACCGTGTTGTAGAGCATCGAGCCGTCCGGCGCCGCGAACGGCGCGTCGCGGCCGTCGGGCTCGGTGCTCGGCGCGAGGTAGTCGTGCGTGAGCAGGATGCCGTTGCGGTCGGCGAACTGCTCGAAGACGCCGTTCGCCCACTCGGCCTCCTCGCGCGTCACGCCGTACGACAGGCCGACCACGACGAAGTCCAGGCCGCCGGCCGAGAACAGGTCGTAGTGGTTCTGGTTGTCGCCCTCGCGCCACGGCCCGCCGTACTCGGCCTGCGTCCACGACGCGGCCGCATCCTCGGAGTTCTGCGGCCCGAAGTAGTCGTTGAAGATCGCGTCGGGGCCGTTCTCGGTGCCGGACTGGTTGTCGTGGTTGCCCGCGACGACGCCGCTGGGGATGCCCGCCGCGTCGAGCACGTCGTGCTGGCGGGAGGACACCTCCCACTCGCCGATGACCTGCTCGCGCATCTCGTCGGTCTGCGGGGCGCGGATGTTGTTCTCGATGAGGTCGCCCGTGTGCGCGACGTACGAGATCTTGCGCTCGTCGGCGTTGCCTGCGATCCAGTCGACGATGCCGCCGTACGCGGACTCCCAGATCGCGCGCTCCTCGGCCGTCTCCTGCTCGACCGCGCCCTCCGACAGGTACTGCGTGTCGGTGAAGTGCGCGATCGAGAAGTCGACCGCGTCGGGGTCGGCGAACGCGTTCGGGTCGCCCGCCTCGAGGTCGTCGGCGAACGGGTCCTCGCCGGTCACCATGACGTGGACCTGCCGGCCGTCGATGTAGCGCTCGTCGACGGTCGCGGTGAGGACGGTGTCGCCCTCCACTGCGCCGCGCGATCCGGCGAGCGCGTCCCACGCGTGCGCCTGCAGGTTCCAGGCGCGGAGCGTCGCGACGCGGTCGGGGTCGACCGTGCCGGTCCAGCGGATGACGGGGTCCTGCACCCGGCCCGTGACCATCACGTCGAAGCGCTGGAACACCACGTCGCGGGAGGCGTCGCCGTCGAGCGTCGCGCCGTCGCCGGGCTCGAGGGCCGCGGCATCCGCCTTCTGCTCGCCCTGGACCTGCAGCGTGGTCGGGATGCCCGACGAGGTGCCCTGCCAGACCTGGTTCGGCGTGAGGATGTCGGCCTGCGAGAAGGTGGCCGTCACGTCGCCGTCGCCCGGCTCGCCGACCCTCGCGGAGAGCGTGACCGGGCCGGTGACGTCGGCGGTGCCCGATGCGGGGGCGAGGTCGGCGGGGACGTCGGGGATGCCGGCCGAGACGAAGGCGATCTCGTGCGTCGCCTCGTTGCCCATGCCGTCGGTCGCGGTGACGACGAGGGTGTGCTCGCCGGCGACCAGCCCGGGACCGACCTGTTCGGCGAGCCCGATCGCCTCGCCGTCGAGCGTGACCTCGGGGCCGTCGGCGATGCCCGAGGCGTCCTCGAGCCGCACGTCGAGCGCGACCGCCCGCGTGATGTTCGACCCGGCCGCCGGGACGCTCGAGGCGATCGCCGGACCCGTGTTGTCGGTGACGAGCAGCCGGGTGGCGACCTCGCCGGTGGTCGACGTGGCCGCGACCGTGTGCTCGCCGTCGGCGACGGTCGCGGTGTCGAGGTCAGAGCGCAGGCCCTTCGCGGGCGCGTCGACGTCGAACGCGAACGTGGCCTCGCGGAGCAGGGTGGTGTTGCTGCCGCAGCTGCCGTCGCCCATGCGGTAGGTGCCCGCGAGGCCCACGCCGATCGCACCGCCCGTCGTCGGCGCGAGCGCCACCGAGGAGATCGTGTAGTCGTCGCGGTTGGCGCCGCACGAGGTCTGGTAGGTGCCGGTCACGAGCTCGATCGTGTTCGAGCCCGGCCGGAGCCACTCGTTCGGGAAGACGACGTGCACGCGTTCGCTGACGTGGTCGCCGCCGATGTCGTACTTCAGGCCGTTCACGACGACGTAGCTGTGGTAGCGCGCCTCGATCGAGTTCGAGGCGACGTCGAAGCTCAGCACCGCGTCGCCCGAGCCGAGCACCGGCAGGGCGCCGATGCCCTCGCCGTCGAGCGTGAGGTCGGCGACACCGCCCGGTGCGTCGGCAGGCCGGGTCGCGAAGACCTCCTGCACGCCCTTCACGATCGTGCCGTCGGGCGGCGTCACCGCGGGCGCGCCCGCCGGCGCGTTGTTCACCGACACCTCGCTCGTGGCGGTGCCGCCGGCGGCGGTCCTGGCGACGATCGTGTGCGGGCCGTTCTCGAGCGTCGTCGTGTCGAGCTCGGTGGTGAGGCCCGTCGTCCGCTGCGGGTCGCCGAGGACGAAGAAGACGAGGTCGGCGTCGAGGAGCTTCGAGGTGTTCGAACCGCAGTCGCCGTCGCCGAAGTTGAACGCGTACTCGTTCTCCTCGCCGTCGGCGACCTCGCCGAGCAGCCGGAGGCCGACGTCCGAGACGACGAAGTCGTCGTGGTTCACGCCGCAGCCCGTCTCGATCGTGCCCGTCACGAACCGGATCGAGTTCTCGCCCTGCACGAGCTGCTCGTTCGGGATATCGAGTTCGACGCGCGTGTTGACGGCGTCGGGGAGGTCGATCCGGTGGTCGCCGTTGACCAGGACGTGGTTGCCGTAGCGCGCCTCGATCGAGTTCGATCCGACCTCGAAGCCCAGCGTCGACACGCCGACGGTCTCGGTCGCCGCGACCTCCTGCCCGTCGACCTCGAGGCTCGCGACGCTGTCGTCCGCGGTGACCGGTTCGGCGACGACGGTCACCGAGCCCTCGAGGTGCGCCCCGCCGCCCGGCGCGAGGACCGGGGCGGCGACCTCGACCGGAGCCGGCTTGGCCGCGGCCGGGACCGCCGGCGCGATCGCCAGTCCCGCCCCCACGATTCCGGTGACCGCCATCGCGATCACCCCTGACATCCGCCCGCCTGCACGACTGCGTGTCGACCGCATTCCCCAGCATCCTCCGTGGTGTCGCTCCGGTCCCGCGCGCGAGGGTGCGGGCGCTTCCGGATGCCACGGTGGCCAGCCCGGGTGAACGGGCGACGTGCAGTCGGCGACGGCTCGGGGGCGGCCCGGCGAACGCTTCCCGGGCGGTGCCGGGCGACGGGCCGGGCGGCGGACGAGAGGCGGAGCCGCCCCGGGTCAGACCCCGATCGTGAGGGCCGCGGTCCAGCCCGACGAGGCCGAGCCCGACATCGACGCGATCTGGTGGATGCCGCCGTCGTCGCCGAACACGTTGTCGCTCGCCAGGCTCACCTGCGCGGCGTTCCGCACGCTCTGCTCGTACCCGGCGGTGGCGTAGACGAGCGCGTTGACCTCTTCGGGGAGGGCGATCTGCGACGTCTTCACGATCGGCCCCGACGCGACGGCGTTCGCCACGTCGGTGTACACCTCGAAGTGGATGTGGGGCCAGCGGCCCGTGTAGCACGCGGGGTAGATCGAGGTGAACTGCACCGTGCCGGAGTCGTCGGTCGCCTGGACGCCGCGCAGGTAGTTCACGCTCTGCAGGCCCGGGCTGTACAGCGAGTACCCGCCGTCGCGGTCGCAGTGCCACAGGTAGACGCCCGCGCCGACCATCGGGCTGCCCGTCGCGGCGTCGCGCACGGTGAGGCGGATGGTGAGCGGCACGCCGTCGGCCACGGCCGTCGAGGAGCCGAAGGACGATCGGATGTCGCTGCGCACGATGCCCGAGTCGTCGAGCACGTTCACGCCGTTCGAGCCGTCGCCCGGGTAGGGCCCGGCGGTCTCGTCGGGCACCTCGTCGACGGGGCCGGAATCGGCGGCACTCGCGCTCGGCGAGGCGGAGGCCGTGGCGCTCGGCGAGGCGCTCGCGGTCGAGCCCGCCGAGGCGCCGGCCGGATCCGACTCGCCGATGCCGCACGCCGCGAGCAGTGACGTGAGCCCGACTCCGCCGAAGATGCCGAGTGCCCGCCGGCGGTCGATGAGGGTGCGGATGTCGTAGGTGAGCCCGCGGTGGTCCTCGTCGATGACCCGGCCGTGCTCGTCGATCCAGCGCGGGTCGACCGCGTCGGCACCGTCGACCTCCACGTCATCCTGGGGATCGGTCGTCGTCGCCCCGGTCGTCGGGCTCGCCTCGTTCGCCATCGCCGTGTCCTCGTCTCGTCGTCTCGTCGTCTTCGCGACCACGTTGGCGGGCGCGCCTGTGGGTCCGCTATGCGGGCCCGATGCGCCCGCGATGAGCTGCGGTCGGTGGGGTCGGGACGCGACTCGCACCGAGTCGTCAGCCGTTCGGGAGAGAATCGTCGGGTGCCCCTCTTCTCGCGCCGGACGGCGCCGGTCGACGACGCGCCGCCGATGCCGCGGCTCGTCGAGATCGGCGAGCCCGAGCGCGACTGGATCGACGCGCACGTCGCGCTGGTGGCCGACGCGGGCGCCGACCCCGACGACCTCGGGCAACTGCGTGCGCTCTACGAGCGCTGGTCGGCCGGATGGCGCCGGATCAACCCGCCCGAGCGTGACGACCCGGTCATCCAGGTCAACGCGCTGGGCACGGCGTTCGGCGAGTACGTCGCCCGGCGCACCGGCCTGTCATGGCGGCTGGCCGAGCACGTCGACGGCCTCGACCTCGCCCTGTACCAGCCGCGAGGCCAGGTGCTCCTCCGCCCGATCACCATCGTCGACGAGCACTGGCGCGCGGAGGAGGGCTCGGGCGCGTTCCTCGTCGAGACCGCGGAGCGGCTCACGCACGTGCGCCGACTCGCGCACGGCGACGGGGGCGGGCGCCGCCGCTGAGACCCCCCGGACGGGGCTGCCCCGCAGCCTTGTCGGCCGAACCCGCGAGGGATATCGTCGCGCTCGAGGGCGCAGCGCGCATCGACGCAGCGCGATCATCTGGGGGATGGTCCGATGTCCGACTTCTTCACCATGCAGGCGGGCGAGACCGCCGCGCCGGTCCCCGACGGGCCGGTGCTCTGCCAGGCGACGGCCGCGATGCGCCGCATCCACCGGGTCTTCCTCTGGTCGTACGACGAGGCGCCGGGTCTCGTGCGATCCGCTGCCGACGGCGACACCGAGCGCTCGGGCTACGTCGGCGAGGTGCTCGGCAACTTCGACAAGCTCCTGCACGTGCATCACGAGGGCGAGGACCTCTACATGTACCCGCAGCTCGGCGAGCGCGCCCCGGCCTGCGCACTGCACATCGCGCAGATGCTCGCGCAGCACGAGCAGGTCAGGCAGGCGCTCGACGAGCTCGCCCCGATCCGCGAGCGCTGGCGGGAGAGCGCCGACGCCGAACTCGGCGAGCAGCTCGCGACGAGGTACGAGGACCTCTCGGCGATGCTGAAGGTGCACCTGCGCCGCGAGGTGACCGAGGTGACGCCCGCGGTCGAGAAGGTGCTCACGGAGGAGGAGTTCGAGCAGCTCTCGAGCCACGGCGTCGACGCATTCGAGAAGAAGGTGGTCCTCGCGTACCTCGGCATGATCCTCGCGACGAACCCGCCCGACGAGCAGCGGGAGTTCATCATGGACATCCCGTTGCCGATCCGCATGGCGTACCGGCTCGTCGGCAAGCGCCTGTATCGCAAGCAGTACGCGACGCTGTTCCCCGGCCGCGCGGTTCCGAAGACGATCTAGGCGGTGAGGCGGGCCGGGCTTGACGCGAGCCGCGGCATCCGCTGCAATATATTGCATGCCGCTCCCCCGCGCGGGCGACCTCGAGGCATCCGTCACCGCCACTCCCCTGAAGGAGCACCATGGCCCTCGCCGACTTCCCCCGTCACCAGCTGACCTTCGGGCCGAGCCCGATCCACCCCGTCGACCGCCTGAGCGCCCACCTCGGCGGCGCCCGCGTCTGGATGAAACGCGAGGACGTGAACTCCGGCCTCGCATTCGGCGGCAACAAGACCCGCAAGCTCGAGTACCTCGTGCCCGACGCGCTCGCGAAGGGCGCCGACACGCTCGTGTCGATCGGCGGCGTGCAGTCGAACCACACCCGCCAGGTCGCCGCGGTCGCCGCGCACCTCGGCATGAGGGCCGTGCTCGTGCAGGAGCACTGGGTCGACTGGCCCGACTCGGTCAACGACCGGGTGGGCAACATCCTGCTCTCGCGACTCATGGGCGCCGACGTGCGCCTCTCCCCCGCCGGCTTCAGCATCGGCTTCCGCGACTCGTGGAAGCAGGCGATCGCGGATGTCGAGGCCGCCGGAGGCACGCCGTACCCGATCCCCGCCGGCGCGTCCGACCACCCGCTCGGCGGCCTCGGCTTCGCGAACTGGGCGCACGAGGTCGCCGCGCAGGAGGAGTCGCTCGGCGTCTTCTTCGACACCATCGTGGTGTGCTCGGTCACGGGATCGACGCACGCGGGCATGATCGCGGGCTTCGCCGACCTCGAGCACAACTTCGGCGGCCGGCCGCGTCGGGTCGTCGGCATCGACGCGTCGGCGAAGATCGACGAGACGCGCGACCAGGTGGCGCGCATCGCGCGGAACACGGCGGCCACGATCGGCCTCGGACGCGACCTGCGCGACGACGAGATCACCGTGCTCGACGGCTGGGCGGGCGACCTCTACGGCATCCCGGTCGAGTCGACCGACGAGGCCATGCGGCTCACCGGCAGCCTCGAGGGCGTCATCCTCGACCCGGTGTACGAGGGCAAGTCGATGGCGGGGCTCATCGACCTCGTCTCGTCGGGCGACATCCCGAAGGACTCGAACGTGCTCTACGCCCACCTCGGCGGGCAGCCGGCGATCAACGCGTACAGCGGCCGCTACCACTGAGCGGATGTCGCGGCCGACTGCTGGGAGGATGTGCGGATGGCAGACGGGATCCGGTACTCGGGCGAAACGGGCGACATCGACCGGGCCCGCGTGCACGAGTGGATCTCGGAGCACGCCTACTGGGCGCTCGGCCGGCCGCGCGAGGTGCAGGACGCCGCGATCGACGCGTCGTGGAACTACGGCGCGTACGACGCCGAGACCGGTGAACAGCTCGGCTACGCCCGTATCGTCACCGACGGCATCACCTTCGCCTGGCTGTGCGACGTGATCGTGGCGCCGGAGGCGCGGGGGCGCGGCGTCGGGGTCGGCCTGATCGGCTTCGTCGTCGAGCAGCTCGAGCCGCTCGGGCTGAAGCGGCTCGTGCTCGCGACCGGCGATGCGCATACCCTGTACGAACGATTCGGGTTCGAGCCGCTCGCCCGGCCCGAGCAGTGGATGGTCCGCGGGACCAACGCCGTCGAGGAGGCGACATGACCGGACGCGACGACGCGCACCACGTCTCGCACGACCGCTACGAGGCGCTCAAGGCCGAGTACTGCCGCCGCTGCGGCATCCACTTCGACGCCGCGTCGGCACACCTGCACGAGGGCCATCACGACGAGCACGCCTGACCCGGTCGGGTCGGGTCGCTTCCATTGCGGGCGCTGCGGATGTCGCCGGCCGGCGATAGCGTCAGCCCATGGATGCGCGGACCCGTGGGCGTGAGCGCCTCGCCGAGGCGACCGCCGACCTGATCGCCCGTCCCGACGTGTCCGTCGGGAGGATGTTCGGCTCCGAGGGCTACTCGGTGCGCGGCAAGCTCTTCGCCTTCGTCGAGGGCGGTGGCGACCTCGTCGTGAAGCTCCCGGAGGAACGCATCGCCGAACTCGCGCTCGCCCCGATGGTCATGCGCGGCCGCCCGATGCGCGAGTGGGCGGTCGTGCCGTCCGCGCGCGGCGACGAATGGGCGACGATCGCGGGCGACGCACTCGCGTTCGTCGACGAGATCACCCCCTGATCGGGCGAAGGGCTCCGGTCCGGCTGCTGCGAGCCCATCCAGCATCGCCGCCTATCCTCGACGGGTGACCTCGACCGCCCCGACCCACGACTCGGCCCTCGGCGCCGTCGTTGTCGACGCCGCCGACTGGCGCGCCCGCGAGGCGGCGCACGCGGAACGGGCCGACGCCCTGACCGCCGGTCACCGGTCGCGTAGGGCGCGCGGCGAGCGGCATCCGATCGAGGACTTCCTCTTCACCTACTACTCGTACTCGCCGTCGGTGCTGCGCCGCTGGCATCCGGGCGCGGGCGTCGAGCTGGCGGATGCCGCCGGCACGCCGCGCGCCGACTGGCGCTGGTACACGCGCGGCGCAACCATCCGCGGGCTCGTCGTCGACGCCGACGCGATGCGCGCCGAGAAGGGGACGATGCTCGGCCTCGTCGAGCGGATGCTGCGGCGGACCGCCGCCCGACCCGGGCAGTTCGGCTGCTTCGGGCTGCACGAATGGGCGATGGTGTACCGGCAGGGCGAGCACCGGCACCCGGTGCCGCTCCGCCTCGGGCAGGCGGCGACCGACGAGGTCGTCGAGGCGCACGAGCTCCGTTGCACGCACATCGACGCGTACCGGTTCTTCACGCCGGACGCCACGCCCCGCAACCGCTTCGCGCCGACCCGGCAGTCACAGCCCGAGATCGAGCAGCCCGGCTGCCTGCACGCGAACATGGACGTCTACAAGTGGGCGGTCAAGCTCGGCCCGCTGGTGCCGGGGGAACTGCTGCTGGACGCGTTCGAGTTGGCCCGCGACATCCGGTACCTCGACATGCAGGCCTCGCCGTACGACATGGCGCCGTGGGGCGGCGAGCCGGTGCGCATCGAGACCGCCGAGGGGAAGGCCGAGTACGTCCGGCGGCAGCGCGGGTTCGCGGAGCGCGCGAACGCGCTGCGCGCCGGCATCCTCGCCACCTTGCCCGCGCACTGACCGCCGCCTGTCGGAGCCATGACCCGCGGTGCTAGCATCCGGAAGCGCCCCGTTCTGCGACGGCGCCGCCGCTCCGATGCACCGACTGGAGGCCTGCATGCCCGGATCAGATGACCTCGTCGCGGGAGCACCGGCCTGGGTCGACCTGACCACGACCGACCTCGACGGGGCGATCGACTTCTACACGAGCGTGTTCGGCTGGACGGCCGACCGCAGCGAGGTCGAGCGGTACGGCGGGTACACGACGTTCCTGCTCGACGGCAAGCGCGTCGGGGGCGCGGGGTCCCGCACCGACGACGACCCGGCGCCGCCGCACTGGACCGTCTACCTGCTGACCTGGAACGCGGCGGCGACGAGCGAGCGGATCGCCGAGGCCGGCGGCACGGTCCTCTTCGAGCCGATCGACATCCCCGACATGGGCGTCATGGGCCTCGCGATCGACGCGACCGGCGCCGTCGTCGGGTACTGGCAGCCGGGCGGCCTGCCCGGCTTCGACGTGTACGACGAGACGGGCTCGGCGACCCGGTTCGAGCTCGCCGCGAGCGACTTCGACGCCGCCGAGCGGTTCTACGCGCACGCGTTCCACTGGGACGTCGAGCACGGCGACGGCGGACCGCGGTACGCGGTCTACCGGCACGCCGGCCGGACGTTCGCACGGATCCTCGACGCCGCCGAGCTGCTCGGCGCCGAGCTGCCGCCGACGTGGAACGTGGGCTTCCAGGTCGACGACGTCGAGGCGACCGTGGCGCGCGCGGTCGCCGCGGGCGGCACGCTCGTGGTGCCGCCGTGGGACGTGCCCGACGGACGTCGTGCGGGCCTCACCGACCCCAGCGGCGCGTACTTCGTGGTGGCGTCGCCGACGTCCGGCACGTCGGACGCGGCCTCGGCGCCCGCGGCGACCTCGGCCGCCTCCGCGCCCGAGTCGGACGGGTGAGGCGTGGCCGCCTGGGACGTGGTGATCGTGGGCGGCGGCAGCGCCGGTCTCTCCGCCGCGCTGATGCTCGGCCGCTCGCGCCGCAGCGTGCTCGTCGTCGACGGCGGGCGGCCTCGGAACGCCCCGGCGGAGCACATGCACGGCGTGCTCGGACGCGACCACACGTCGCCGCTCGACCTGCTCGCGGCCGGCCGCGCCGAACTCACGCGCTACGACGTCGCGGTCGAGTCGGGCGAGGTCGTCGACGTCGCCGAGATCGAGGCGGATGCCGCGGGCCCGGACGGCCCCGTCTTCGAGGTCGTGCTCGAGTCCGGCGAGCGCCATCTCGCGCGTCGGCTGCTCGTCGCGACGGGGCTCCGCGACGAACTGCCCGACCTCCCCGGCCTCGCCGACCAGTGGGGTCGCGGCGTCGCGCTCTGCCCGTACTGCGACGGATGGGAGTTCCGCGACCGGCGGATCGCGGTCATCGCCTCCACCGCCGCGAACGCCCACCAGGCGCAGCTCCTGCGGCAGCTCTCGGCCGACGTGGTGTTCTGCACGCAGGGCGCCGTGCTCACCCCCGGCGCCCGCGCGGGCCTCGACGCCCGCGGCATCGTGGTCGAGGACCGACGCGTGGTCGAGGTGTTCGCCGACGACGACGGACGGCTCCGCGGCATCCGCCTCGAGGACGGCAGCGAGTGGGAGGCCGACGCGGTCTTCGTGGCGCCGAAGGCCGTGCCCAACGACGACCTGCTGCGGCGTCTCCGTGCCAGGTCGATGCGCCAGGGCGGCGTCGACCAGGTGCTCGTCGACGAGGACGGCCGCACGAGCGTGCGGGGCCTGTACGCCGCGGGCAACGTCGTCGGGTCGCGATCGTCCGTGCCGTGGGCGATGTCGTCGGGGAGCCTCACGGGCGCCGCGATCAACTCCGACCTCGTCGACGAGGACATCCGGAACGCGCTCGACGCGCGCGGCTGACACGTCGACCTCACGTCCGGGCGTGCTGCGTCGTCGACGTCACGAGGCCGGATGCGGCATCCGGTGGGAAGGTGGAGGCATGACGACCGACGGCGGCGACGCCCGCGACTCCCTGCGCGGCTTCGACCCGGCCGTGCTCGACGCGGAGCGCGGGCTGCTCATGAGCCTGGCGTACCGCATGCTCGGCACCGTCGCCGACGCCGAGGACGCCGTCCAGGAGACCTACGCGCGCTGGGTGCGACTCTCGCCACCGGAGCGCGACGCCATCGAGAACCCGGCCGCCTGGTTGACCCGCGTCGTCGGCCGCGTCTGCCTCGACCAGCTCGGGTCGGCGCGTGCGCGCCGCGAGTCGTACGTGGGCGAGTGGCTGCCCGAGCCCCTGCCCGGCGGCGCCGGCATGTTCGCAGCGCCGCGATCGGAGGATCCGCTCGACCGGGTCACGCTCGACGAGTCGGTGAGCACGGCGCTGCTCGTCGTACTCGAGTCGCTGACCCCGGCCGAGCGGGTCGCGTTCGTGCTGCACGACGTGTTCGCGGTGCCGTTCGCCGAGATCGCCGAGATCGTCGGCCGGTCGCCCGAGGCGTGCCGGCAGCTCGCCTCCTCGGCGCGGCGGCACGTGCGCGAGCGGCGATCGGGCGCGGCGACGCGCGAGCACCACGACGAGGTCGTGCGCGCGTTCATGGCTGCGGCCGCGACCGGCGCCCTCGACGAGCTGCTCGCCGTGCTCGACCCCGACGTGCGGCTGGTCTCCGACGGGGGCGGACTCGCCTCGGCGGCGATCCGACCGGTGCTCGGCGGCGACCACGTCGCCCGGTTCATCCTCGGCCTCAAGGAGAAGCGCGGTCCCGCGCTCGAACTGTCGGTCGCCGAGACGGCCGACGGACTCACGCTCGCCATGGGCGAGGGCGGCGCGATCGACAGCGTGCTGATCGCCGACGTGCGCGGCGACCGCATCGCGACCATCTGGATCATGCGCAACCCCGAGAAGCTGCGCCTCTGGAACTCGCCGGGCTGACCGGCGGGTCGTCCGCGGCCCGACCGGCGGCCCCACCGGCGGGTCGTCCGCTCCCGGCTAGAAGTCCTCGCGCGTCTCCCGGAGCTTCGTCAGCGCGTCCTCCGTGTCCTGCCAGCCCTGCAGCGCCGACACGAGCTGGCGCTCGAGCCACGCGGCATCCTTCCCGTTGCCGGCCCTGCGCAGCTGCGTCATCCGCTCGGTCGCCGTTCCCGTGAGGTCGTCCATCGCTCCCCCTCCACGTCGCGCACCGGGCGGCCGGACGGCCGCGGACTCGGCCCGCACGTGGGCCATGATGCCACCCGGAGGCGCCGGCGGGCAGCCCTCCGCCGCATCCGGGGGTTCGCCGGATGCCCGCCGCCGACGGCCGCCGATACCGTCGCGTCATGACCACGACCGAGACCGCCCTCGCCGCCGCCGAGCCCGATCCGCGAGGTGACCGGGCGGTCGCACCGGCGCACCCGGAGCGGGACCGCCCGCACCTCGGAACCCGCATCGGCTGGACCTGGATCCTGCTCTCCTCGCTCGGCATCGCGGCCTTCGCAGTCGTGCCGTACCTGACGTCGTCACTGCCGGCGCTCGCCGAGTCGGGCGCCGGGGGCCTCGCCGACCACTACGCGGCCCAGCCGGCGTTCGTGCTCGTGGCGTTCTACGTCCACATCGTCGCGGGCGGCATCGCGCTCGTGGCGAGCCCGTTCCAGTTCTGGCGGGGCCTGCGCGATCGCGCCCCGCGCGTGCATCGCTGGACCGGGCGCGTCGCGCTCGTCGCCATCGCGATCGCGGGGCTCGCGGGCCTGGCGCTCGCCCCGTTCAGCGCCGCGGGGCTCGTGGGCACGTTCGGCTTCGGCACCCTCGCCGTGCTGTGGGTGGTCTCCGGATGGCGCGGCTACCGCGCCATCCGCACCGGCGACGTGCCGTCGCACCGAGCCTGGATGATGCGGACCTTCGCGCTCACCTACGCCGCCGTCACGCTGCGGATCTGGCTGCCGCTGCTGATGTTCGCCCAGGTCCCGTTCGCCGGCGCAGCCGGGTTCGACGCGGACGCCGCGTTCGCGAACGCGTACGCGGTCGTGCCGTTCCTCTGCTGGCTGCCGAACCTGCTGGTCGCGGAGTGGCTCATCCGTCGGCGCGGCCTGCCGTCGTACCGGATCGCGCCGCGAACCGTCACCGCGTGAGCGTCGCCGCGGTCAGCCGAGCTCGAGCGTCATGAACACGCTGTTGGGGTCGAGCGCGTAGTCGGCGAACGGCGGGCACTCGGCGAACCCGTACTTGGCGTAGAGCGTGCGCGCCGGGCGGAAGAACTCCTCGGCGCCAGTCTCGAGGCTGATCCGCGCGTAGCCGCGACGGGACGCCTCGGCGAGGACGTGCTCGAGCAAGCGTGCGCCAAGGCCACGGCCGCGGGCCGCGGCATCCGTTCGCATCGACTTCAGCTCGCCGTGCGCGGGATCGAGCTGCTTCAGCGCCACGCAGCCGAGCAGGTCGTCGCCGTCGCCGATCGTCCAGAGCGTCACCTCGGGCACCGCGAGTCCTGAGACGTCGAGCGCGTGCACGCTCTCGGCGGGCGAGGTCGCGAACATGTCGGCGAGGTGATCCTCGAGCAGGCGGATGACGCGGGGGTCCGCGAGGTCGGCGGTGCGGATGTCGAGGGCGGGGGCGGTGCTCACCGGTTCATTCTGCCGCGCGCGTGTTTCCCGCTCGTGACGGGCCCACGTCGGGACGACGGGGGCCGCCGCGATCAGGCCTCGCTCGAGACCAGGAACTTCATGCCCTTGCCGCTGCGGAGGGTGTGGATCGTCTCCTCGACCGCGTCGAAGCCGATCTCGTCGACCCAGCCGGTGGTGTCGTAGAGGCCCTCGGCCATCGCGGCGATGACGGCGTCGAAGTCCTCGGGCAGGTAGCCGAGCGCGCCGACGACCTCGGTCTCGCCCATGACGAGCTGGGTCGGGAAGAAGTCCATCGTCTTCTCGTGGATCGCCACGACGACGAGCCGGCCGAGCGGCGCGAGGTTGGCGAGGGCGGATGCCACGGCGACGCCGACGCCGGCCGCGTCGAACGCGACATCCACGCCGTCGCCGTTCGTGAGCTCGGCGACGCGGGCGCCGAGATCCTCGCTCGACGGGTCGACCACGGTCGCGCCGAGCGCTTCGATCGCCGCGCGACGCACCGGGCTCGGCTCGGAGACGATGACGTTCTCGACGCCGTGGCCCTTGAGCGCGAACCACACGCCGATGCCGATCGGGCCCGCACCGGCGATGAGCGCCGAGCCGCCGGCCTTCGCGCCGCCCTTCTCGACGGCGTGCCAGGCGACGGCCATGGGCTCGACGAGCGCGCCGAGGCGCAGGTCGACCGACTCGGGCAGGACGTGCAGCTTGGTCGCGTCGACGGTCGTGAACTCGGCCATGCCGCCGCCGTGCGAGGTCAGGCCGTGGAAGCCGATGGTGCGGCAGGCGTTGTACGCGCCCTTGCGGCACGCGGCGCACTGGCCGCAGTAGTAGATCGGCCAGACGGCGGCACGGTCGCCGACCTTCACGCCGTCGACGCCCTCGCCGACCTCGACGACGGTGCCGGCGAACTCGTGGCCGAGGACCTGCGGCAGCGTGGCGCCGGTCACGGGGTGGGGGTTCTCGAGATCGAGGCCGGCCTCGGCGGGTGCGTAGTAGACGTGCAGGTCGGACCCGCAGATGCCCGCGTACGCGTTGCGCAGCTTCACCTGGCCGGGGCCCGGCGTGGGCTCCTCGATCTCGTCGACCCGAAGGTCCTCCTTGCCGTGGAAGACGACTGCTCGCATCGTGTGCGACTCCTTGCTCGTGGGGTGTGGCTCGAGGGCGCGACGGCCGCGGTTCGATTCACGCGGTGCGACCACGAGTCGGGTGTCCGTCGTCGGACATCCGTGTTCCACGGTACCACTTATCTGACACCTGTCCGATAATGGCCTTCAGGAGGCGATATGACCGAGCCCGATCCCCGACAGGTGCGCACGCGCGCCGCCCTGCACCGTGCCGTCGTCGAGACCGTCGAGCGGATGCCGCTGGCCGACGTCTCGGTCGCCGCGATCGCGCGCGCCGCGGGCATCAGCCGCGACACGTTCTACCGGCACGCGACCGGGGTCGCCGACCTGCTCGCGAGCGCCCTCGCGGAACGAATCGATGCCGCCGTCGACGAGTTCGCGACGTTCGAGGGCGAGGCGCGCGAACGCTTCGAACGCGGCGAGCACCAGCTCTTCGCGCACGTCTCCGGGCATCGCGCCGTCTACCTGAACGCCATGGCGCCCGGGCTCGCCGAGCCGGTGCGGGGCATGCTCGTCGGCCGGATCGAGCAGGCCCTGGTCGAGTACCTCGACACCCATCCGGGCGTCGCGCCCATCGCCGCCGGCGACCTCTCGCGGGCCGATCATCACGCGCTCTACGCCGCGTACGGCGCAGCGGGCACGGTCGGCGTCATCGAGCACTGGCTGCGCTCCGGAGCCGCGGGCGACGCCGACGACATCGCCCGGAGCACGCTCGCGGTCTCGGCACCGTGGTGGTGGGCCGAGTGAGCCGTCAGGCGCCGGTTCGAGCCGGTCGACACCCTCTGGACGCGGAGACCCGGAGGGAGAGTTCCCCTCGCCTCAGCGCCCGAGCACCTCGTTGAACCAGCCCGGCCCGGTGACCAGCGCGCCGGCATCGAGCCGTGCCCGGAGACCGCGGTCGGCCGTGACGACCAGCACCCGCTCCCCAGCCTCGGCGAGCCGAGCGGTTTCGTCGACGATCGCGCCGTCGCCGTCGGCCGGCGCCCGCACGACGTCGACGCCCCGCGGTGCGGTCGCCGCCCTCGCCGCCCCCTCGAGCACGGCGACGATCCTCGAGATCGCGACGATCGGCCCGCCGGCCCCGTCGGGCGCCGCCACCTCCCGGCCGACGAGGTGCGGCATCCGCTCGAGCAGCCTCGTCGCGGCACCGGCGCGGTCGCGCCACCAGCCGTCGGGCCGTGAACCCATCACGTTCGCGACGTCGACGATGACGACGACGGGCGGGGCGGATGACTCTGCGCCGGCGCCGTGCCGACCGTGGTCGCGCACCGCCGCCTACCCCTCCTTGAGCGGCAGGAGCTCGCCGCCGGTCTGGCACTCGGGGCAGTACTGCGCGGTCGTGCTCGCGAACGAGAAGTCGCGGATCTCGCCACCGCAGTCGCCCGGGCACGGCTCGCCCGCGCGACCGTGCACGCGCATGGCGGCGACCTTCGCCGCCTTCAGGCGGTCGATCGGGATGCCGCGCCGCGCCTCGATCGCGTCGCGGATCGTGCTCGTCGTCGCCTCGAACAGGCGCGCGAGCTCGTCGTCGGCGAGGGTCGCGGCGTGCGCGACGGGCGACAGCCGCGCCGCGAAGAGGATCTCGTCGGAGTAGGCGTTGCCGATGCCCGCCAGCGACTCCTGCTCCTGCAGGATCGCCTTGAGCTGCTTGCGGCGCCCGGCCACGGCGCGGTCGAACTCGGCGCGAGTGAACGCCGGGTCGGCGGGGTCGGGGCCGTGCTTGGCGATCGCGGCGACCTCGTTCGCCTCGTCGACCACCCAGCATCCGAGCGACACCCAGCCGCCGGCATCCGTCAGCTCGAGCACGGCGTCGCCGTCGAACTCGAGTGACACGAGCGTGGGCGGTGGCGGCTCGGTGTCCGCGGGCGCGTCGGCGGACGCGGCAGCGGCGTCGGCCGCGGCATCCGTCTCACCCGCCCCCCAGCGCGCCCACCCGTGCCGCCCGAGCGAGACGACGAGCAGCTCGGAGCCGTCGAAGTCGATCGCGAGCAGCTTGCCGTGCCGCGTCACGCCGAGCACCCGCTCGCCGACGAGCGTCGTGAGCGGACGGCTCCGCGTCTTCGTGACCCGGAACTCGACCACGTCGACCGACGCGACGGCGCGCCCGCGCAGCGTGGACTCGAGCTCGTCGACGAGGGCCTGGACCTCCGGAGATTCCGGCATACGGCCAGCCTCGCACGCGCCGCCGACGCTGCCAATGGGTGTCCGGCCACTCCCCCTTGCGAATGGCTGTACGACGAGTCAGAATGCTGTACATGCGTACAGCCTCGCCCGTCGACCACGACGCCGACCTCACGGCACGCGCCCGCATCGTCGCCGCCGCGCTCGACCGCTTCGCCGCGCACGGGTACGACGCCGCGACCATGCGCGACATCGCGGCCCGCGCGGGCGTCAGCACCGCCCTCGTCACGCACCACTTCGGCACCAAGCAGGCGCTCCGCGACGAGTGCGACGCGCGCGTCGCGCGGTTCATCGCCGCCAAGCAGGATGCCGCCGCCCCGTCCGAGGTGCTCGGCGAGGTGCTCGGCAGCCACGGCCCCTACCTCGCGCGCATGCTGGGCGACGGCGGCGAGGCATCCGACGCCCTCTTCGACCGTCTTCGCGAGGTCGCGCGCGCGTCGATCGACGACGGCGCGACGAGCGGATGGCTCCGGCCCTCGCGCGACCCGGACGCGCAGGCCGTCGCCCTGGTGCTCCTCGGCGTCGCCCCCTTCCTGCTGCTCGACCGGCTGGCCGCCTGGGCGGGCGGCGATGCCGAGGCGGCGCTCGCGCGCCTGGCCGCGCCGCTCGCCGAGCTGTACACCGACGGGCTCGTCACCGACGACCGGCTGCTCGCCGCGACCGGCCTCGTCCCCACCGCTCTCACCGCCGAGGAGGCACGATGAAGCTCCTGCTCGTCACCGCGGGGTCGCGCGGCGACGTGGAACCGTTCGTCACGGTCGCCCGCCGGGCCGCGGCGGCCGGTCACGACGTCCGGCTCGCCATCCCCGACCGCTCCGGCGTCGACACGACCGGGATCGACGTCCGGAGCCTCGAGGCCGACTTCTCGGCCTTGATCGAGTCGCAGGGCGTCTCGCCGCTCGCCGCCATGCGGAACCTCCGCGAGGTCGTGCGGCCCGTGATGCGAGCGGTCATCGTGAACGCGGCGCACTCGGCGCTGGAGTTCCGGCCCGACGTCATCGCGTGGCATCCGAAGGTGCTCTCGGCGCCGCTCGCGGCCGACGCGCTCGGCATCCCGCACGTGCTCGTCGAGCTGGTGCCCGCGATGACGCCGACGCGCGAGTTCCCCGCCGCCGGGACCGTGGCGCGCAGCCTCGGCCCGCTGAACCGGCTCACCTACCGCGCAGGCGCCGCCGCCGCGGGGATGTTCCGGCGCGAGGTCGACGAGGCGGCCGGGGTGCTCGGGGTGCCCCGCGCACGCCGGTCGTCGCCGCCCGCGGCGACCCTGCTGCCGATCAGCCCGGAGATCCTGCCGCGCCCGGCGGACTGGCCGGAGTCGGCGGTGCTCACCGGGGTGTGGCGTGCGAGCGCCCCGTCGACCGGCGACGCGACGGCGGATGCCGCGGCCCCGAGTGCCGCCGCACCGGATGCCGCCGCCGCGACGACCCCGGCCGCGACACCCGACCCGGCGCTCGCCGCATTCCTCGCCGGCGGGCCGTTCGCGTACGCGGGCTTCGGCTCGATGGCCGCCGGCGACCCCGCCGCGCGCGGACGCGCCCTCGTCGCGGCGGCGCGGGCCCGCGGCATCCGCCTGCTCGTCGCGACCGGCCTCGGCGGCATCGCCGTGCCCGACGACGTGCGCGGCGACGACGTGTTCGTGACGCGCTCCGTCGATCACCCCGCGGTCCTCCCCCGCGCAGTGGCCGCCGTGCACCACGGCGGCATCGGCACCGTGCAGGCGGCGACCGCGGCGGGCACGGTGTCGATCGTGGTGCCGTTCATCGCCGACCAGCCGTTCTGGGGTGCGATGCTCCACCACCGCGGGCTCGCACCCGCTCCGATCCCGCATCGGAGGCTGACCGCCGACCGCCTCGCCGACGCGCTCGCGGCGGCACCGGAGCACCGGTCGGCGGTGGATGCCGCGGCCGCGCGCATGGCCGAGGAGGACGGCGCCGCGAAGGCGCTCGACGTGCTGGAGCGGCTCGCCGCCCGGCCGAGGAGCGACGCGCTGCGGCATCCGTGACCCCTCGCCGCCGCGCGAGCGGTCGGCGCCGCCGTTGTGCCCGAGGCCGCACGGGAGGATCCTGAACCCATGAACGACCGCGAGGAATTCCTGATCTGGATCAACAACTCGCTCGTCCGGGCCGAGCGAGCCCTGTTCAACGGCGACGCCGGTCCGAGGCGGTCGACGTGGTCCGCCTCCGACGACGTGAGCGTGCTCGGCGCATGGCGCAACGCGGTCGGGCGCTCGGAGCTGCTCGACGCGTTCGACGGGGTCGCCGCGAGCTTCGCCGCGTGCACCGACTACGCGTTCGAGCTCATCTCGTTCGACGTGGCCGACGACATGGCCTACACCGTCGGCTACGAGCGCATCTCGGCGATGAAGGACGGCACGCCCAGCACCTTCACCGTGCGCTCGACGCAGGTGTACCGCCGCGAGGACGGCGAGTGGAAGGTCGTGCACCGGCACGCCGACACGATGGCGTGACGGCGAACCGGCGATTCCCCGGGCGCCTACCGGGTCAGGGTGACCTTCCGGAGCCCCGCGGGCCGGTCGGGGTCCAGCCCGCGCCGGACCGACAGCTCCGCCGCGAGCACCTGCAGCGGCAGGACCTCGAGCACGGGCACGAGCTCGTCCGGCACCTCGGCTGCGGCGTCGATCGACGTCGACCCCGCGACGACGGCGGGCCCGACCTCGAGGATGCGCGCACCGCGGACCTGCGCGGCCGCGGCGAACTCGACCACCGATGCCCGACCCGACGAGGCCCCGGTCAGCGCGATCACGAGCGTGCCGACGTCGACCTGCCCGAGCGGACCGTGCGCGGCATCCGCCGCACTCCACCCCGACGCCGCGATCCCCGAGGTCTCCATCAGCTTCAGCGCGCCCTCCTTCGCCGAGGCCATCGACACGCCCCGGCCGACGACCAGCACGCGTTCGACGCCGGCGACGGCCTCGACGATCGGCGCGATCTCGGACGCCAGCCGTTCGAGCAGCCGCTCCGCCCGGAGGGCGAGCTCGTCGATCTCCTCGGCGAGCCGGACGAGACCGTCGCCCGCGACCGCCCGCACGAGCGTGTGCACCGCGAGCAGCTCCGCCGTGTAGCTCTTGGTCGCCGCGACCGACCGCTCGGGTCCCGCCACGAGGTCCAGGTGCGCATCGGCGAGTCGCGCCAGACCGCTCGCGGCGTCGTTCGTGATCGACACCAGCGGGAGCCCCGCGCTCCGGAGCCCGACCGCCGTGGCCACGAGGTCGGGCGACCGTCCTGACTGCGAGATCGCGACCTGCACGCCGGCGGGGTACGCGGGCGTCACGCCGAGCACGCTGTGCAGGCTCGGGGTGGTGAGGAGTGCGGGGCGGCCGAGGACGTACGGCACCAGGTACTGGCCGTAGATCGCGGCATGGTCGCTCGAGCCGCGGGCGACGAACGCCACGAGCTGGGGCGACGCGGCTCGGACGGCGTCGACGGCCGCCTCCCACGCGGGTCGCTGGGTCGGGATCAGGTCGCGCCACCGCGCGGGCTGCTCGGCGATCTCCGCACGCATGAGGGCGCCGGGCCCGCCGGGCGCGGCCGGCGCCATCGCGCCGCCGCTCACGAGCTCAGCCCGGTGATCATCGACACGAGCTCGTTGTGGCTCGTCTCGGCGACGCGCGTGGTGCCCACCTGCCGTCCGCGGCGGAGCACGGTCACGCGGTCGGCGATGCGGAACACCTGCTCCATGTTGTGGCTCACGACGAGCACGGCGGCGCCGCGCGCCTTGAGCTTCAGGATGAGCTCCTCGACCTTCGCGGTCTCAGCGACGCCGAGCGCGGCGGTCGGCTCGTCCATCAGCACGAGCCGGCTCGCCCAGTGCGTGGCGCGCGCGATGGCGATCGCCTGCCGCTGGCCGCCCGAGAGGTCGCTCAGCGTCGCCTTCGCCGTCGGGATGCGCACGTCGAGGTCGTCGACGAGCTGCTGGGTCTGCCGGGCCATCTCGGCGCGGTCGAGCAGCCCGAAGGGCTTCCGCCGCAGTTCCCGCCCGAGGAAGAGGTTCATGTAGACGGGCTGGAGGTCGACCAGGGCGAGGTCCTGGTAGACGACCTCGACGCCGTTCGCGCGGGCGTCCGAGGCATCCCGGAACGCCACGCGCTCGCCCGCGAGCCGGATCTCGCCGTCGGTGGGCTGGTGCACGCCCGAGATGATCTTCACGAGCGTCGACTTGCCGGCGCCGTTGTCGCCGACGAGCGCGACGACCTCGCCCGCCTCGACCTCGAGGTCGAACCGCTCGATCGCGACGATGCCGCCGAAGTGCTTGCTGATGCCCGAGAGGCTGAGCGGGTTCATCGTGCGTCCTCCGTCTGGTCGATCGCGTCGGCGATGGTGAGCGGCTTCGAACCGTCGGCCGACCAGAGGCCGGCGAGGCGTGGCTCGCCCGCGTCGAGACCGCGGATGCCGGCGGTGAGCGCCCGCGTGACGAACACCTGCGGCCGGAAGCCGAACACGACCGTGTCGCCGGCGCGCGCCCCGCCGTCGGGGACCGGGATCGTCGCGTAGTAGTCGATCGCCTCGGGAGCGGGCATCTCGACGGGGCGCGCGGTGACGGATGCCGCGTCGCCGCCGGGTCCGACGACGAGCGCCTCGGTCTCGGCGGCGCCGAGCACCGGGTCGACGTAGAGGCCGCCGCCGAAGACGTAGGCCCGGTCGTTCCAGAGGTGCGACACCTCGGAGACGTACGCGATCGCCGGCTCCTCGTCGAGGTCGCGCACGGCGTGCAGCGGCGTGGTGCCCGTGAGGCCGTGGCCGGGCTCGACCTGCGTGGCGCCCGCCTCGGCGAGCCGTTCGAGCGCAGCGGTCGAGGTCGTGCCGGGCGCGTTCAGCTCGACGTCCCGGAA
Organism: Agromyces luteolus; assembly: GCF_009729855.1. Taxonomy (GTDB): domain Bacteria; phylum Actinomycetota; class Actinomycetes; order Actinomycetales; family Microbacteriaceae; genus Agromyces; species Agromyces luteolus. The sequence goes on from NZ_WODA01000023.1 coordinate 182,326, forward strand.
GCCGGCCGCCTCGAGGGCGCGCTTCGCGCGCGTCAGCGTCGCGAGGTTCGGGGTCGACACGATGTCGCCCGCCGCGCGATCGAACAGGGTCGCCGGAAAGCTCGTGACGCCCGCGAACCGCACGCCGGGGATGGCGTCGACGCGTCGCGCGGCCTCGACGACGCCTGCCGCGTCGAACCCGCCCTCGTGCCCGGGGTAGAACCGGTCGCCGTCGCCGACGATCCGCAGCAGCACGTCCTGCACGTACCCGGCGGCGGATGCGGCGGCGCCCGCCTCGCGGGCCTTCTCCTCCGAGAACACGGTCCAGTAGCGCGGCCGCAGGGCCGCGGCCTCGCGCGCCCGGTGCCTCGGGATCTGGACGAGGTGCCCGAGGTGGCCGGATGCCAGGCCGCCGGCGGCGGCCGCGACGGCGCACTCGAGGTCGACCCCGACCGAGTGGCTGATGCCGCCCGCGCGGATGGCGCGCGACGCGTCGGGGTTCCGGCCGATCTGCTTGGTCATCGCGAACGGCGTGAGCCCGAGCCGGGATGCCTCGGCCGCGACGACCGCGGTGTTGCGCTCGACGGCGTCGAGGTCGATGACGTACGTGTTCGGCGGCAGTTCGCCGGACCGGTGCAGGGCGACGGCGGCGTCGATGAGCCGCGGGTTGCGGCGGCGCAGGAGGGACAGGAACACGGGCTCAGCTCCCCTTCTTGCCGCGGAGCGACAACGAGACGGCGATCAGGATGATGACGCCGCGCACGATCTCCTGCTGCGCGACGGTGAGGCCGGCCAGGAGCAGGCCGTAGTTGATCATGCTCATGAACAGGCTGCCGACCACGGCCCCGATCATCGACGCCCTGCCGCCGGTGAGCGCGGTGCCGCCGACGATGACCGCGGCGAGCACGCTCATCAGGTCGGTGGTGCCGAGCGTGTAGGTGGCCCCGGCGAGGCGACCGGCGTAGAGCAGGCCGGCGAGCGCGGCGGTCGTGCCGCTCAGCATGAACACCGCGATGCGCACGCGCGTCACCCGGATGCCCGAGACGCGAGCCGCCGAGGCGGTGTTGCCGACGGCGAGCACGTGGGCGCCGAACCGGCGCTGGCGGAGGACGTGCCATCCGATGACCGCCGCGACGGCCGACCACCAGATGAGGATCGGGATGCCGAGGAGGGTGCCGCCGCCGAAGAGCCATCCGAAGGCCTCATCGGTCACGGGGACCGACTGGAGGTTCGTGATCTGCTGCGCGAGGCCCGCGACGAGCCCCATCGTCGCGAGCGTGACGAGGAACGAGGGCAGCCGCACGAGCGTCACGAACAGGCCGTTGACGAGGCCGACCACGGCGCCGACCGCGAGCCCGGCGAGCGCGGCGACCCACCACGCACCTGAGACCTGGAGGGTCACGGCGGCTGTGAGGGCCGCGAGGGCGACGGTCGATCCGATCGAGAGGTCGATCTCGCCGAGGCTGAGCACGAACACCGTTCCGACGGCCATGATCGTGATCGGCGTCGCCTGCGTGACGATGTTGACGAGCGTCGTGCCGTTGAGGAAGCTCGCGCCCTGCGTGGCCGCGAAGTACAGGAACACCACGACGAATCCGACGTAGACGACGTACTGGCGCCACGAGCGGACGACGAGCTGCACCCCCTTCTCGGCGGGCGCCCTGGTCGGGGCGATGGTCATGCGTGGACTCCTTCGTGGGTGCGGCCGGCGGCCGCTCTGGCGAGGTGCAGCGCTCCGAGCACGGGCGCTTCGCCGCCCAGCTCGCTGATCGTGACGGGGAGGTCGGTCCGGCCGAGGCGGGCGAGCCAGGCGCGGACGGCCGCGAGGAGCTCGGGGCGCGAGCCGATCCCGCCGCCGAGCACGAACCGGCCCGGGTCGACGATCGCGTCGACGGCGGCGATCGCGTGGGCGACCCACTTCGCCTCCTCGTCGATGGCCGCGATCGCGCGGCCGTCGCCGCGTGCGGCGAGGTCGAAGACGTCCCGGGCGGATGCCTCGGGGCCGAGGCGCGCGGCGAACGCGTCGCCCGCGACGACCTCCTCGAGCGGTCCGCGCCGGTGGGCGGCGGGGTCGAGAGGGTCGCCCCCGATGGGCAGGTACCCGATCTCTCCCGCGGCGTTGCCGGCCCCGCGCACGAGCGCGCGGTCGAGCACGACGCCCATCCCGATCCCCGTGCCGATCGAGACGAAGGCGAAGTCGTCGTGCCGGGCGCCGACGCCGGCGACGAGTTCGCCGAGCGCGGCGACGTTGGCGTCGTTCTCGAGCACGACGGCGGCGCCGAGCGCGAGCCGCAGCTCGTCGGCGAGGCTGAACGAGGCGAGGTCGCCGAGGTTCGGCGCCTGCTCGAATCCGCCGTGCGCGTCGACGGGGACGCCGGCACCGCCGATGCCGATCGCGCGCACCGCGTCGACCGGCGACGAGACCGCGGCGCAGAGCTCGTGCACGAGGTCGACGACCTGGGTCACGAGCGCCCGCCCGCCACCGGCGGCCGTGGCCTGCTCGACCTCGGCGAGCGGGCGGCCGGGCGCCGCGCCGCTGCCCGAGTCGTCGAGGGCGGCGACGCCGGCGCGCACCTTGGTGCCGCCGAGGTCGATGCCGACGACCAGCCCGCGCCCGACGCGGTTCTCCGTGACGTACTCGCCCGCGCCGTTCATGCGCCCACCTCCAGCAGGCGCGCGGGCGTGCGCGCCGTCATCTGCTCGATCGCGTCCTCGGGCACCCCGTTCGCGGCGAGCGCCGGGAGGAAGCGCTCGGCGAGGTACGCGTAGCCGAGCTGTCCGTGGGTGCCGGGGTTCATCCACACCTCGGCGCCCGTGAGGTCCTGCGCGAGCACGATGCGCTCGGCGTACCCGTCGGCGACGAGGTCGGCGACGAACGCGACGCGGCCCTCGTCGGAGCGGGCGAACGACCGCTTCGGGAACTCCCCGTCGGGCCGGTCGGGTGCCGGTTCCAGGAAGAAGTCCCACACCTCCTTGCCGATGGTGTCGACGGCGATGAGCGCGCCCCGGTCGAGGATGCTCCTCGCCAGGTCGACGCTGAGCTGCGTGTCGAGGTGGCCGATCACGACGCGGTCGAGGTCGGCGCCCTCCGAGGCGAGCAGGTCGACCTGCTCGTGCGCCATGGTGCCGTGCGTCGTGTGCGTCATGATCGCGAGCCCGGTCTCGCGGTGGGCGCGTGCGACGGCGCGCAGCACGCGATCCTCGAAGGGGGTGATCTCGCCGAGGCTCGTCGCCTGCTCGCCGAAGACCCCGGCGCGGATGCCGCTGCCGCCGATGCCGTCGACGGCGTCGGCGATGAACCGGCTCGTGAGCTCGTCGATGGTGGCCTCCCGCGCCCAGACGGGCGCGTAGGCCTCGAGGTACAACGCGGTACCGCTGACGATGTGCAGCCCGCTGCGCTCGGAGACCTCGGCGAGCATCGCGATCTCCGCGCCGTCCGGGTCGCGCCCGACCACGCCGTACGGCGAGAGGTCGACGGCGGTGCCGAAGCCGCGCGCGGCGAGTCCGGCGAGCGCGCCCACCGCGAGGTCGATGCGGTCGTCGCGCGTGCCCGCGGTCAGCCACGGGCCCGGCGTCAGCGAGAGCAGGTGCTCGTGCGGCATGATCCGGCCGAGCTCGGAGGAGGGCACCCGACCGCGCACGGTCATGACGTCGGCCATCCGATGTCCTTTCGTTTCGTTCCGGCGGATCGCCGGGGCGGGAGGGGCCGCGAGCCGGTCGGGCCCCTCCCCCGATGATCAACCGCCGGTGACGCTCGCGGGCGGCTCGACGCCGTAGTCGGCCTGCCAACCCTCGACGAGGTTGTCGGCGGTGACCTTGGTCGGGTCGGATGCCACGAGCTCGGGCGCGTCCTTGCCGAGCACGCCGTACGCTCCCGCCCGGGCGAGCCCGGCGCCGATGTCGAGCGACCCGTTGCCGACCATGCCGGCGACGTTGGTGCCCGTGACCATGGCGGCGGCGACGGTCGTGTCGAGGTCGTTGGTGACGACCTGGATGTCGGTACGGCCGGTGGCGCGGATGGCAGCCAGCACGCCCTGGGCCGCGGTGGCCCACGAGACGTAGATGCCCGTCAGGTTCGGGTTCTTGGCGATCATTGCCGCGGCGGCGGCCTGCGTCGCGGTCTCGTCGGCGAAGCCCTGCTCCTCGACGACCGTGATGTCGGGGTACTCGTAGGCGAGCCAGTCGGTGAACGACCGGTCGCGCTGGTTGGTGAACCAGAAGTTGGCGTTGAAGGTGAGGACGCCGACCTCGCCCTCGCCGTCGAGCGCGTCGCCGAGGATCTCGGCGTTCGCACGGCCGGCCTTCGCGAGGTCCTCGGTGACGATCGAGACGAACTCGTCGCCCGCGGCGTATCCCTCGGGCGGCGTGGTCATGATGACGAGCTTCGCGCCCGCGTCGAGGATCGGCTGGAACGACTTCGCCGCGGAGGTCGGGTCGACCGCGATGGCGACGACGATGTCGGGGTCGAGGGCCATGACGGTCTGGACGTTGTTGGCCTGCGTGCCCGCGTCGAAGTTCGCCTGCGTGCTGGCGACGACCTCGATGCCGAGCTCCTCGAACTCGGCACGGGCGCCCTCCTCGACGGCGGCGACGAAGTCGCCGGAGGTGTGCCACACGAACGCGGCGGTGTAGTCGCCGGCCTGCACCTCGGCGAGCTCGTCGTCGGTGAGCTCGAGTTCGGCGAGCGCGCCGGGCACCTCGCCGTTCGGGCCTTCGAACTCGAGGCTGGGCTCGGCGGCGGCCGCGCTCGGCTCGGCCGGAGCGGCGGCGGTTCCCTGGGCGGCGCAGCCGCTCAGCATGAGGGCGGATGCGACGGCGCCGACGAGCGAGACCCGGAGGACTCGCGTCGGGGCGAACGGTGATCGTGCCATGGTGTGGGACCTTCCTGTGCGGGACGTGACCTGGGTGCGACGACCGGCCGGCCTGGTGCATGTCGACGGCGAGCGTGCGCTGTCATTTTGATTTCATCCAGCAATCAAAGTCAAGGGAATTCTCGGAAATCGCCGTGCCGAACGCGCCGGAGCCTCCCCCGCAGCATCCGTCTGCCATGATTTACGCTCAGATTGCACTGAAATCGGGGAGAGCGATGGTCAACGACACGCGACAGCTGAACCGGATGGCGGTGCTCACCGAGCTCCTCCGCATCCGGCCGGCGAGCCGGAAGCAGCTCGCCGCGGCATCCGGCCTCTCCGCCGCGACGGTCACTCGCGCGGTCGAGCAGCTCATCGCCGAGGGCGTCCTCGTCGAGACATCCGAGCTGGTGTCGGAACAGCGCGGCCGCCGGGCCGTGCTGCTCGACGTCGTCGCCGACCGCACGTTCGTCGTCGGGGTCGACCTCGGCGCGTCGAACGCGCGCATCCTGCTCGCCGACCTCGTCGGCACCCCCGTCGAGCGACGCGAACTCGCGACACCGGTCCGAGCGGATGCCGCGGAGCTCGCCGAGTGGCTCGCCTCGGCGGCACGCGACCTCGCGGGCGATCGGTGGGACCGCGTCGAGCGCCTGTACCTGGGCCTGCCGGGCGCGGTCGGGCGCGACGGCTCGACGATCTCGAACGCGCCGAACCTGCCGCAGGTGGAGGCGCCCGGCTTCCTCGAGCTCGTCCGCCTCGCCGCGGACCGGCCGGTCGGGGCCGACAACGACGCGAACCTCGCCCTGCTCGGCGAGCAGCACTTCGGCGCCGCGCGCGCGGCGCCCACGGCGGTCATGGTCACGATCGGCGCCGGCCTCGGTGCCGGCATCGCGATCGACGGCCGGATCCTCCGCGGGGCGCGCGGCGTCGTGGGCGAGTTCGGGCAGCTGCCCGCGGGCCCCCTCGGCACGCGCCTCGAGCTCATGGTGACCGGCCCCGGCATCATGCGCCTCGCCGCCGAGGCCGGCGTCCGGCTCGGCTCCCCCGCCGACCTCTTCGCGACCGACGCCTCGGAACCCGTGCGCGCGCTCCGCGCGCACTTCGACCAGGCGATGCTCATCGTCCTCACCGCCGCGACCGTGTCGTGCGAACCCGAGGTCATCGTGCTCGGCGGCGGCATCGCGAAGTCGCTCGCCCGCGACCTCGGCCGCTACGAGACGGTCCTCGAGCACCACCTGGGCACGGCGCCGCGCCTCACGGCCTCCGAGCTCGGCGACTTCGCCGGCGCGACGGGCGCCGTGGTCGCCGCCCTGCACGAGGTGTACCGGTCCATGGGGATCGACGAACGCGCCTTCGGCGACCTGCCGGTCGCCGCGGCGGTCTGACGATTCAGAGCAGGATCGAGAGCGGCTGCTCGATCCGCCGCTGGAACGCGGCGAGCCAGCGGGCCGCGAGCGCGCCGTCGAGCACGCGGTGATCGGCCGACAGCGTCACGGTCATGATCGCCGCGACGCCGAGCCCGCCCTCGTCGTCGACGACCGGCATCCGGCGCGCCGCCCCGACCGCGAGGATGCCCGCGTGCGGCGGGCTGATGATCGCGGAGAACTCAGTGGTGCCGTACATGCCGAGGTTGGAGACCGCGAAGCTGCCGCCCTCGAGCTCGTCCTGGCGGAGCCGGCCCGAGCGTCCCCGCTCCGCGAGGTCGGCCGTCGTCGCCGCGAGCTCGACGAGCCCGAGCCGGTCGACGCCGCGCACGACCGGCATGAGCAGTCCGTCGTCGATCGCGACCGCCACCGCGATGTCGGCGCTGCGATGCCGGTGGATCACCGTCTCGCCCCACGTCGCGTTGGCCTCCGGCACGTCGGCGAGGGCCCCGGCGCACGCCTTCACGACGAAGTCGTTCAGCGAGACCTTGACCGGCGCGGCCTCGTTCACGCGTCGCCGGAGCTCGAGCAGCTCGTCGACACGGCAGTCCGCGCGAAGGAAGAAGTGCGGGACGGTGGCGGAGCTCTCGGTGACGCGGCGTGCGATGGCGCGTCGCATCCGGGTGAGCGGGACCTCCTCGACGAGTTCGGCCGGAGCGGCCGCGGTCGCCGATGCGGTCGCCGCGGCGGCCGTGGTCTCCCCAGGCTGTGACGCGGATGCCGCGCCCGCCGCCTGTGCTTCGAGGTCGCGCCGCACGATCCGACCGCCGGGGCCGGTGCCGTGCAGCCGCGCGAGGTCGATCCCCTGCTCGCGGGCGAGCCGTCGCACGATCGGGCTCGCGAACAGGCGACCCTCGCCGACGGCCGACCCGGTCGCGGGCGCGGCATCCGGCGCTGCATCCGGCCCATCTCCGTCGTCGACGGTCTCCCCCGGCGCCCCGATCACCGCGATCGGCTCGCCGATCGCGACCGCGGCGCCCGGATCGACGAGCAGCCGCAGCACGGTCCCCTCCGCCTCGGCCGCGTACTCGACGACGGCCTTCTCGGTCTCGACCTCCGCGAGCGGGGTCCCGACCGAGACCTCCTGCCCGGTCTCGACGAGCCAGGCCTGGATCGCGGCCTCGGTGACCCCGGCGAGCACCTCCGGCATCCGGACGACGGTCGCCATCACGCACCGCCCATGCCGGCGCGGAGCGCCTCGATGCCCGCGACGACCTCCTCGGTGCGCGCGATCGCCGCGCGTTCGAGCACCTTCGAGATGCTCGGGCTCGCCTCGCCGCCCGTCACCCGCTGGACCGGTTGGTCGAGCCAGTCGAAGCATCGTCGCTGGATCTCGTCCGCGAGCCATCCGCCGTACGACGTGCCCCGGGCTCCCTGTTCGACGATCAGCACGGCGTTGGTCTTCCGCACCGATGCCTCGATCGTCTCCCAGTCGATCGACGCCCGGTCGAGCCAGCGCAGGTCGATGACGTCGGCGTCGAAGCCGGTCTGCTCGACGGCCTCGAGGCAGTGCCGCACCATCGAGAGGTAGCTGATGATCGTCGCGTCGTTCCCCGTGCGCCGGATGCCGGCCCGGCCGAAGGGCAACTGGTAGTCGAGGTCACCTTCCGGGATCTCGTCCGGGAGGCCGTACAGGTCGACGTGCTCGATGACGAGCACGGGATCGTCGAGGGCGAGCGCGGCGTTCATGAGCCCGACGTAGTCGGCCGCGGTCGACGGCGCGACGATGCGCCATCCGGCACTCGTCGCGAAGATGCCCGCGGGATCCATGAGGTGCTGCGAGCCGTAGCCCGACCCCATGGCGACCTTGGTGCGGAGCACGAGCGGCACCGGGTTCACGCCGCCGAACATGTGCCGGGCCTTGCCGATCTGGTTGAAGACCTGGTCGGCGGCGACCCACATGAAGTCCGGGTACATGAACTCGACGACCGGCCGGAAGCGGCCGTCGAGCGCCATGCCGCCGCCGAGCCCGACGAACGCGTTCTCGCTGATCGGGGTGCCGAGCACGCGGTCGGGGAATCGCGCTGCGAGCCCCTTGGTCGCACCGTTCGTGCCGCCGGCGAGGCGGTGCACGTCCTCGCCCATCACGACGATCCGCTCGTCGGCCTCCATGCGGCGGCCCATGACGGATGCCACGGCGTCGACGAACTTCGCAGGCGCCATGGGCACGTCGGCGCCGATCGGCTCGAGCGTGCGCGCGCCCGCGAGTTCGCTCGCGTCGCCGCGGACGCCGACGTCGACGAACTCCGGATCGGGCCAGAGGTCGGGGCGGATGCGCCGCTTGCCCTCTCGTTCGGGGTCGTCCTCGAGCAGCTCGCCGGTCGCCGCCCGCATGGCGGCCAGCGCCTGCTCGCGGACGCTCGCGAGATCGTCGGCCGAGGCCAGGCCGAGTCGCTCCAGCTCCCCGGCGACCCGGAGGAGGGGGTCGCGTTCGCGCCACTCGGCCTCCTCGTCCTTGCTGCGGTACCCGAACGCGCTGCCGGGGTACGGGCCGTTCTGGTGGAAGTAGCGGTACACCTCGGCTTCGATGACGGCCGGTCCGTCGCCGGCGCGGATCACCGCCTCGGCCTCGCGCATCGCGAGGTGCACGGCGAGCGGGTCCATGCCGTCGACCCGCCAGGCGGGGATGGCGAACGCGAGGCCGCGTGCCGAGAGTCGCGGCTCGGCCGTCGACTCGTCGACATTGGTGGAGACGGCGTACCGGTTGTTCTCGATGAAGAACGCGAACGGCAGCTCCCACGCCGCGGCGAGGTTCATGGTTTCGAGCACCGAGCCGATGTTCACCGCCCCGTCGCCGAAGTAGCTCACGGTGAGGTCGCTGGTGCCCGCGTGCCGCTGCGCCCACGCGTTGCCGGCGCCCATCGGCACGCCGCCGCCGACGATCGCGTTGGTGCCGAGCGCACCCGCCTCGAACCACTGGAGGTGCATCGACCCGCCCCGCCCGCGGCAGTAGCCCTGCGCGAGACCGAGGATCTCGGCGAGCGTCTTCTGCAGCACCTCCTGGACGGGCGGGGTGGCGACGCCCGCGAGGCCGTGCCGTCCGCCCGCGACGTGCGTGAGCGCCTTCGCGAGGAACTGGTGGTGCCCGCGGTGCGAGCCGTTGACCGCATCGCTCGAGCGGAGGCCGATGATCGAGCCGACCGCCCCGCCCTCCTGACCGATGCTCGAGTGCGCCGGGCCGTGCACGAGCCCGTCCGCGGCCAGGTCGAGGACCGTCTCCTCGAAGGCGCGGATGAGATGGAGCTGGGCGAGCATGCCCGTGAGCAGCGCGGGGTCGGCCGCCTCCCAGTCCTCGGGCGTCGTCGCGAGTTGGATCCACGGCCGGGCCGGATCGAGCGTTCTGCGTTCGGGCATCGTCCCTCTTCTCCGTCGATGAAGGATGCGTGCGCGCGATGCGTGCGCTGGTCCTGATGCTAGACCCGATTGCATCCAATCGGAACCCTTCGCACGTCACATCCTCGACTTTCTCCATCCGAAGGGCCATGCTTGTATCCAATCAAGGAGGATGCGATGCCACTCCCCGGGATGCGCGGCAGCGATCACCTCGGCGTCACGGTGCCCGACCTCGACGAGGCAGACGACTTCCTCGTGCGGGTGCTCGGCGCCGAGCGCTTCTACGAGCTCGGCCCGTTCGCGTTCGACGAGGGCGACTGGATGGCCGAGCACCTGAACGTGCACCCGCGCACCGTGATGCGGCGGCTCCGGTTCTACCGCCTCGGCAACGGCACGAACCTCGAGGTGTTCGAGTACGAGCCGGCCGACGGCCAGCGGCCGGTGCCGCGCAACAGCGACCTCGGCGGCCACCACCTCGCGATCTACGTCGACGACCTCGACGCCGCCGTCGAGTACCTCCGCGCCGAGGGCGTGCGCGTGCTCGGCGAGCCGACCGTCAGCCGCAACGCGAGCGAGGGCCAGCGCTGGGTCTACTTCCTCAGCCCGTGGGGCATGCAGTTCGAGCTCGTGAGCTTCCCCGACGGCAAGGCCTACGAGCGCGGTCTCGACCGCACGCTCTGGCACCCGGCGCACCCGAGCCGTTAGGCATGAGGGCATGACGGTCACGACAGGCGGGCGCAGCACGCGCGGCGGCGACGCGGGCGCGCGCATCGCGGAGCAGCTCCGGGGGCGCATCCTCCGGGGCGAGGTGCCGCCGGGCACGCGCATCCGCCAGGAGGACGTGGCGGCGCAGTTCGGCGCGAGCCGCGTCCCCGTCCGCGAGGCGCTCCGGATCCTGGAGCACGACGGCCTCGTGACGCTCGTGGCCAACACGGGCGCCTGGGTCTCGCGCCTGACGCTCGCGGAGTGCGACGAGATCTACCAGATGCGCGAGCGGCTCGAGCCGCTGCTGCTCCGCCTCAGCGCGCCCCACCTGACCGAGGCGGACCTCGACGACCTGCAGCGCCTGGCCGAGCGGATGTCGGAGACGAGCGACGTCGACGAGTTCCTGGAGCTCGACCGCGCGTTCCACCTCGGGGCGTATCGCGGCGCGACGACGACCCAGCTCGGCGAGCTCGTCGTGAAGCTGTGGAACACCACGCAGCCGTACCGCCGCGCCTACTCCCGGTCCATGGGCGCGGATGCGGCCCGCATCGTGCACGACGAGCACCACCTGATCGTCGCGGACCTCCGCGACGGCGACGTCGACGACGCCGAGCGCGTGCTGGCGGGCCACATCCGACGCACCCGGCGGCGGCTGTCGCGGCATCCGGAGCTCTTCGAAGCCCTGCAGGCCTGAGGCCCGGGCACCGACGCGCCTCAGGTGAGCGCCGCGACGAGGGCCTCGAGGTGCGACGGGTCGGGTTCGAGCTCGCCGCGCTCGATGCGGTGCGCCAGCGCGACGACCGCCGCGTTCACGGGGGTGGGGACACCGACGCGCCGGCCCTCCGCGACGACGCGCCCGTTGAGGTCGTCGACCTCGCTGCGCCGACCCTTCCGCCAGTCCTGGAGCACGGTCGTGGTCGCGCCGGGCACGACGAAGCCCGCGAAGAGCTTGTCGGTCATGATGTCCACGACCCGGTCGGGGTCGGCCACCTCGTCGGGCTGGAGCCCGAAGATCGGCAGGATCGGATGGCCCAGGGCGACGCCCACGGCGAGCGCCTCGTTCCCCGCCGCGACCATCACGTCGCGGAAGCGCGGCAGGTGCAGCGCGTCGAGCATCGGCAGCCCGAGGATCGCCGAGGTCACGAGCAGCGTGCTGTTGCTGACGAGCTTCATCCACTTCGCGGCTTGGATGTCGTCGACGGCCTGCACGGCGCCGGAGTGGTGGAGCAGCGCGGCGATCTCGTCGACACGCTCGGCCGGGCCGCCGGGCAGCGCCCCGACCGCGAACCACGAGCGCGGCACGCCCGTGTGGCGCTCGACGACCCCCGGCGTGTCCATCGTCGCGGAGCACTCGATCACCGACCCGATCGCTCGGCGTGCACCGACGACCTCCTCGACCGTTCGGGCGGTCATGCCGTTCTGCACGCCGACCATGAGGCCGTCGTGCTCGAGGTACGGCGCGATGAGCTCGGCCGCCCACCGGGAGTCGTACGCCTTCATGAGCATGAGCACGACGTCGAAGCCGTGCTTGAGCTCGGCGACCTCGCAGAGGTGCATCGTCCGCGGCCGCACGTGCAGTTCGCCCTCCGGTGAGTGGATGCGCAGCCCGTCGGCGCGCATGCGCTCGACGTGGGCCGGCCACTGCTCGATGAGCACGACGTCGAGCCCCGCCGCCGTGAGGTCGGCACCGATCGAGGCCCCGTTGGCCCCCGCCCCCAGCACCGCGATCCGCTGCTCGCCCATGACGCCTCCGCACCTCCATCGGAACGCGACGAGGATACAGCAGCGATGTACACCGACGCGCCGGTTCGCTGATAATTTGGACGAATCGAGCCTTCGATGTTCATCGAGGGTGAACACTTCTCGACGACGAGAGCAGGAGCCATGATCCTCCACATCGCCACGTTCCGCTGGAACGACGACGTCACCGAGACGGATGTCGCGGACCTCACCGACGCCCTCCTCGAGATGGCCGGCCGCATCCCGGAGATCCGCTCCTATGCCGCGGGCCCGAACCTGCACCTGCGGCCCGCCGGTGCCGACTACGGCGTCGCCGCGATAGTCGAGGATGCCGCGGGGCTCGACGCCTACCTCGACCACCCGTCGCACAAGGGCGTCTACGACCGGCTGCTCGGCCGCATGATCGCGGAGCGCAGCGCCGTCCAGCTGCCGGTCGAGGAGGGCTCGTTCCGGTGAGTTCCATGCGCGCCGCGGTGCTGCACGAGGTCGGGCGGCTGAGCATCGACGAGGTGCCCGTGCCCGAGCCCGGGCCCGGCGAGGTGCTGATCCGCGTCGGCGTCTGCGGCGTGTGCGGCAGCGACGCGACGGAGTACGGTCGTGGGCTCGTGCTCGCGCAGCCGCCGGTGACGCTCGGGCACGAGTTCGCCGGCACCGTCGCGGCGGTCGGCGATGGCGTGACCTCGGTCGCGGTCGGCGCGACCGTGGTGTGCGGAGCGGGCGTCTCGTGCGGCGAGTGCGGTCCGTGCCGGCAGGGGCGCACGAACCTCTGCCGCAGCTACACGACGATCGGGTTCCATCACGACGGCGGGCTCGCACAGTACGTGACCGCTCCCGCGGGCATCGTGCTCGACGTGTCCGACTCGGGCCTGCCGATGGACACCCTCGGCCTCGCCCAGCCGATGGCGATCGGGGTGCACGCGGTGCGCCGCAGCGGCCTGCGCGAGGGACAGGAGGCGGTCATCGTCGGCGTCGGCGGGATCGGCGCGTTCATCACGTTCGCGGCGGCGGCGACCGGTGCGCGCGTGCTCGTCGTCGACCCGAACGACGAGCGACTCGAGCTCGGTCTGCGGCTGGGTGCCGCGAGCACGCTGCGTGCGGGCACGACGCCCCTCGCCGAGCATCTCGCCGCGGCCGGCCTGGAACCCGACGTGTTCTTCGAGGTCAGCGGCTCCGCTCCCGGCCTGGCCTCCGTGCTCGAGGCGGCGAAGCCCGGCGCGACGATCGTGCCGGTCGGGGTGCAGCGCGGCGAACCGCAGTTGCACCTCGCGCGGGTGACCCTCGGCGAGTTCCTCGTCGTGGGCACGGTCGCGCACGTCTTCGCGACGGACTTCCCCGACGCGGTGCGCCTGCTCGGCACGAGGCACGACTGGTCGGATGTCGCGGGCGAGGCGATCCCGCTCGAACGTGTGGCCGACGATGCGCTCGAGCCGATGCTGCGCGGCGGACCCCGACGGATCAAGACACTCGTCGATCCGTGGATCTCCGAGGCGCGCCCCGCGGTGCACGTCCGCGACTAGCTCGCGCGTCAGGCCCCGAGCTCGTCCATCGAGCGCAGCACGTCGACCGCCGAGCCGATGGCCGGAGAGCCGGTCGACGTGTCCGTACCGGGCGCCGTCGGCATCGACTGGTTCTGCTGGCGACGCCCGACGACGAACCAGACGCCCTTCGCGACCGTGTCGCCCTCGTTGACGTAGAGGTGCGGGCGCACCGAGTCGAACTCCAGCGAGTCGCCGGGGCCGAGCGTGTACGTGTCGAACTCGAGGTGCAGCGTGAGCCGCCCCTCGATGAGGTACGCGTACTCGACGCCCGCGTGGCGCATGAGCTTGCCCTCGACGGAGCTGCTCGCGCCGGGCTCGTACGTCACGAGGAGCGCGTCGGCGGGCCCGCTGCTGCCGACGGCGAGGCGCTCCCACCGAACGCCGTTCTCCATCTCGATGACCGGGTTCTCGTCCGCCCGCTGGACGGGAGGCAGTGCCGGCCCGCGGTGCCCGTAGAACGGCGCGGGCGCCCCGCCGGGCGCGCCGATGCCGAGCAGGTCGTCGAGTGAGGCGCCGAGGTGGTTGGCCAGGGCGTAGAGGGTCGCGACCGACGGCTGGGTCTTGCCGATCTCGACCTGCGAGATGAGGCTCGCCGAGACCCCGAGCGCCTGCGCGACGCTCCGCAGGCTGAGTCCGCGCTGCAGGCGTGCTTCGCGAAGGCGTTCACCGAGGCTGTCCGCCATGTGTGGTTCCCCTGTTCCCTGGGCCGCGGCCGCGCGCTCCGTTCCGGCGCGGCCGTCGTGGCCATTGTAGGGCTCGACGGGTCCCGAAATGTTAAGCTGTGCTGTACGCGGCGTACAGTGGCGCGCGGAGGAAACGTCAAGGAGGTCTCGATGAAGAGCACCGGTTCGACCGGACCCAACGCCGTCGACTGGGAGGAGCGCGTCGACATGTCGCGGCTCCGCGACGATCGCCTCTCGCGACTCAAGGCGCAGCTCGAGGCATCCGACCTCGGCGCCGTCCTGGCGTTCGACTTCTCGAACATCCGCTACATGAGCGCCACCCACATCGGCACCTGGGCGATGGACAAGCTCATCCGCTTCGCCCTGCTCACGCGGAACACCGACCCGATCGTCTGGGACTTCGGATCGGCCGCGAAGCACCATGCGCTCTACAACCCGTGGCTCGACCTCACGACGGCCGAGATGGACGCCGACCCGAACGCCCCGCACGAGGGCGCCAAGCGCCCGCGGCTCGAGTCGGGGGCCCGCGCCGGCATCTCCACGCTTCGCGGCGCGTTCCCGCCCGACGCCGAGATCGCCGAGGGCCTGGCGAAGAAGATCAAGCGCGAGCTCGAGAAGTTCGGCGTCGCCGACCAGCCGCTCGGCGTCGACGTCATCGAACTCCCGGTGCTCTTCGCCCTGCAGAAGGAGGGCATCGACGTCGTCGACGGCCAGCAGCTGTTCATGGAGGCCCGGCGCATCAAGACCCCCGACGAGATCCGGCTGCTCACCCAGGCCGCGTCGATGGTGGATGCCGCGTACGAGGAGCTCTACCGGTTCCTCCGCCCGGGCGTGCGCGAGAACGAGGCCGTGGGCCTCGTCGCGAAGACGCTGTACGACCTCGGGTCGGAGTACGTCGAGGGCGTGAACGCGATCTCGGGCGAGCGCTGCTCGCCGCACCCGCACGTCTTCTCCGATCGGCTGATCCGGCCGGGCGACCCGGCGTTCTTCGACATCCTGCACAGCTGGAACGGCTACCGCACCTGCTACTACCGCACGTTCGCGGTCGGCTCCGCGAGCTCGGCCCAGCGCGACGCCTATACGAGGGCGCGCGAGTACATGGACCGGGCGATCGCGCTCGTGAAGCCGGGCGCCACGACCGCCGACATCGTGAAGGTCTGGCCGACGGCGCAGGAGTTCGGCTTCCCCGACGAGGAGGCCGCCTTCGCCCTGCAGTACGGACACGGGGTCGGCCTGTCGATCTGGGAGAAGCCGATCTTCTCGAGGCTGACGTCGCTCGACCATCCCGAGGAGCTGCAGGAGGGCATGCTCTTCGCGCTCGAGACGTACTGGCCGTCGGCCGACGGCTGGGGCGCGGCCCGCATCGAGGAGGAGGTCGTCGTCACGGCCGACGGCTGCGAGGTCATCACGAAGTTCCCGGCCGAGGAGTTGATCGTCGCCGGTCGCCGCTACTACACGGTGGACGGTCCGCTGAACCTCGAGCGCGACTCGCAGTCGCACCGCAACACGACGTGGGGTCGGGGGGAGGCGTGACGACGCTCGGGTTCCTCGGCCTCGGGACGATGGGGAGCGGGATGGCGCGCCGACTCGTCGACGAGGGGCACGCCGTCCTCGCCTGGAACCGCTCCCCCGCGGCCGTCGACGAGCTCGTCGCGGCCGGCGCGGAACGTGCGGCCACCGCGGCCGACGCGCTCGCGGCGGACGTCTCGTTCGCGATGCTCGCCAACGACGAGGCGGCCGAGGCGGTGCTGACGGATGACGCGATCCACGCCGCCGCCGGGCGCACGCACGTCATGATGGCCTCGATCAGCCCCGCGCTGGCGGACCGCCTGACCGAGCGCTTCGACCGCGGCGGGGCCACGTACGTCGCGGCGCCCGTGCTCGGGCGGCCCGCGGTGGCGGCGGCCGGGCAGCTGAACATCATGGCGGCCGGGCCGGCCGACGCGGTCGACGTCGCGCTGCCGTACCTCGAGGCCCTGGGCTCCCGGATCTGGCGACTCGGCGAGCGCCCATCGGTCGCGAACGCGGTCAAGGCGGCCGTGAACTACAACATCATCCACGCCATGCAGGCCCTCGGCGAGTCGATCGCGATGACCGAACGCCAGGGCGTGCCCGCCGGGCAGTTCGTCGAGCTGCTCTCGAGCACGCTGTTCGGCGGGGTGGTCTACGGCGGGTACGGCGGCATCATCGCCGAGCAGCGCTACACGCCGCCCGGCTTCCACATCTCGCTCGGCCGGAAGGACCTCGGCCTCGCCGAGGAGGTCGCGGCGGCGGGCGGCGTGACGCTCGCCACGCTGCCCGCACTGATCGAGGTGTTCGAGCGCGCCATGGCCGATCCCGACCTGAAGGACGCGGACTGGAGCGCCATCGCCGAGGTCAGCCGGCGCGACCTGCTGTGAGTCCCGGCGGCGGCCGGTGAGCCCCGGGAGCGGCATCGGCGTCCGCTCAGGCTGGACATCTGCGACTAGGTGATGCTCCAACCACGGTCGACGTAGAGGTTCACGGCGGACACGCCGCGGTTGCGGAGCAGGAACTGCACGGCGTCGACGACGTCGGCCATCGTGGCGAGCTTCCCGCCCGGCGTGCGGCGCTCGTACTGCTCGAGCACCCCCTCGGGCTTGTTCGCCCAGAAGGGGCTGTCCCCGATGATGCCGGGGTGGAGCGCGTTGACGCGGATCGGCGCGAGCTCGAGCGCGAGCGTGTTCACGAGCCCGGTCACGCCGCCGTTGATCGAGGAGACGGTCGTCGATCCCGGGTACGGCAGGTCCTTCGCACGCCCGCCGAACAGCACGATGCCCGTGTCGACGCTCGGCTCCAGCCGGTCGATCAGGGCATGCACCGTCTCGGTGTAGCCGATGAGCTTGAGGGTGACCAGCCGTGTCGCGCGCGCGATGTGGTAGTCGCGCACCGTGTTCTGGTCGCGCTCGATCGCGGCGAGCACGAGCCCGTGCACCTGGCCGATCGAGCCGAGCTGACCGGCGATCGTCTCCGGCTCGGAGATGTCGAGCGCGACGCCGGTCGCCCCGGGTCCGAGCGACTCGGCGATCGCCTCCGTCCGGGCCCGGTCCCGCCCGGTGATCACCGCGCGGTCGCCGCGCGCGATGGTGTCGCGAGCGAGCTCCAGGCCGATTCCCGACGTTCCGCCGACGATGACGATCGTCCTCGCGTTGTCTGCCACCGCTCAGGCCTCCTGAAAGTGTTACTGGACATCGTTGTGCAGCATTGCTTAACCTGAGTCAAGCCGACCGATTCGGTCGAAGTCAAGCGGCCCACCCGCCGCCGACGCCGTCTCGGTGGCCTGCGCGACGACGCGCACGACTGCGAGTCAAGGAGGATGAGCGTCAGAATGAGCGGCACCCCGGCACCCCAGCCCGGCCAACCCATCGTGTTCCGCAACGGGATCGTCCTGAAGATGGACGACGCCCACACCGTGCTCCCGGACGGCGACGTCCTCGTCATCGACGGGAAGATCGCCGAGGTCGGCACCGACGTGGCGGCACCCGACGGCGCCTTCGAGATCGACGCGAAGGGCGGCATCCTGCTGCCCGGCATGGTCGACACCCACCGCCACATGTGGCAGACCGCCATGCGCGCCTACGGCGCCGACTGGACCCTCACGCAGTACTTCGTCTGGTACTACCTCGAGCACGGCATGAAGTTCCGACCCGAGGATGTCGCCGCGGGCAACCTCGTCTCGGCGCTCGACGCCGTCGAGTCCGGCGTCACCACCGCCGTCGACTGGTCGCACGGCCTGCGCACGATCGACCACGGAGAGGCGGCGTACGAGGCGCTGGCGACCTCGCCGGGGCGGTTCGTCCTCGCATACGGCAACCTCGCGCAGGCACCGTGGGAGTGGACGCAGGATCCGGCGATCCGTCGCCTCATCGAGCGCGCGCGCGACGACTCCCGGCTCTTCGGCGCCCAGATCGCGTTCGACGTCCCGGGCGACGAGAGCTTCCCCGAGCAGCCCGCGTTCGACACGGCACGCGAGCTCGGCCTGAAGGTCACCACGCACGCCGGTGTCTGGGGTGCGACGAACGACAACGGCATCCGCCTCATGTACGACCACGGCGTCATGCAACCCGGGAACATCTACGTGCACGCCGCGAGCCTGAGCGACGAGTCGTACCAGATGATCGCCGCGACCGGCGGCTCGGTGGCGCTGGCGACCGAGAGCGAGATGACCTGCGGCCAGGGCTACCCGCCCGCGCACGCACTGCGCAAGCACGGCATCCCGGCCTCGATGTCGGTGGACACGAGCGTCTGGTTCAGCGCCGACATGTTCTCGGCCATGCGCACCACGATCGGCGCCGATCGCGCACTCGAGCACTACATCGCGCACCAGACCGACGAGACCGTGACGCACGCCACCATCCGCGTCGAGGAGGTCGTCGACTGGGCGACCCGCGGCGGCGCCAAGGCGCTCGGCCGGTGGGACGAGATCGGCAGCCTCGAGCCCGGGAAGCTCGGCGACGTCGTGCTCATCAAGAACGACGACTCCCCAACGATGGTGCCGATCGTGAACCCGTACGGACACGTCGTCTACCAGGTGGGCCGCGGCGACGTGCACACCGTGCTCGTCGGCGGCGAACCCGTCAAGTGGGACGGCAAGCTCGTCGCCGGCGACCTGCCGTCGGTGAGGGCGAAGCTCGAGGACACGGTGGAGTACCTGCGG
The DNA here is from genome assembly GCF_009729855.1 of Agromyces luteolus. Classification (GTDB taxonomy): domain Bacteria; phylum Actinomycetota; class Actinomycetes; order Actinomycetales; family Microbacteriaceae; genus Agromyces; species Agromyces luteolus. The sequence goes on from NZ_WODA01000023.1 coordinate 201,253, forward strand.
AGCGAGCTCGGCGAGGAGACCTGGAAGGCGGGCATGAACCCCGAGATCCCCGAGACCGAGATCCTGTCCAACCCGTACCAGTACCGCCGCAGCGACGCCCAGCACGCGCACTGACCCGGGGCGCGGGCGATCGCACCCCCACGATCGCGACCCGGAGGCCCGGCCCGTTCCCCCAGGGAGCCGGGCCTCCGTCCCGCGCGCGTCACCCGCCGCGGGCCCTTCGGCCCGTGCCGCGTCACCACGGCCCGCGCTAGCCTCCCGCCATGACTGCTGCCACCACCCCGCAGACCGACCGCTGGAACGTCTTCGCGATCATCGCCTTCGTGACCGTGTGGTTCACGGTCATCCTCGGCCTGATCTTCGGCCACCTCGCGCTGTCGCAGATCAAGAAATCGGGCGAGAAGGGCCGCGGGCTCGCGCTCGCCGCGGTCATCATCGGCTGGATCGCCGTCGCGCTCGGCGCGCTCACCGCGATGTTCTTCCTGATCTTCGGCGGGTTGGCGATCTCGGCCAACACGTAGCCGCGGCGCGCCCCTCGGCTCCCCTACTGCCGCGCCAGCGCGGCCCGCAGCTCCGCCTCGTGGTCGACGATGTGCTCGCCGGACACGTCGAACACCACGCGGCGGATCGTGCCGGTGAACTCGAACGGCGCGGTGTACGCATCCGTCAGCGGCGCACCGGCGTCGAGTCCCACCGCCACGCCGGAGGCGAGACCGAGCATGATCGGGATGGTGACCGGCAGGTCGCCGCTGCCGATCGGCTCGCCGTCGACGAACAGCGTGACGGTCGCGGGCGTGCCCTTGCCCTCGCGGATGCTCGGCTCCCCCGTGGGTGCGAACTCCATGCTCAGGATGTGCGTGCCGGCCGGCACGTCGGTGTCGCTCCGGACGTGGAAGTACTCGGCGGCCACGTAGTTGTACGTGTAGACGAGTCGGCCGTCCTGCACGTAGAGGCTGTAGCCACCGTCGACGCCGCCCTGGCTGACGAGCACGCCCTCGGCGCCACCCTCCGGGATCTCGACGAGCGCGTTGATGGTGTGCGGGCGGTTCACGAGCCGCGGTGCGGCGCTTCCCGCGACCTCCGACGTGTGCGGGAAGTACACGTACCGCGAGCGGTCCTTCGCGATCACCGGGCGCTGCTCGGCGAAGCGCTGCTGGCCCCGGCCGTCGACGGGCAGCACGTTGTACTTGCCGGCCTCGACGTACCAGAGCGAGATGAGCTCGACGAGCTTGTCGGGGTACTGCGCGGCGAGGTCGTGGTTCTCGGCGAAGTCCTCCGCGACGTGGTAGAGCTCCCAGCCGTCGGCGTCGAGCTCGCGCAGCACGTCGGCCGTGATCGGGTCGCCGAACGCACGCCCGGACTCCGCGAACGAGGTCCCGGGCCACGGGCACACCGCGCGCCATCCGTCGTGGTAGATCGAGCGGTGCCCGATCATCTCGAAGTACTGCGTCGTGTGCAGCGAAGGGGCGGATGCCTCGACCAGCGCGTCCTTGAAGCTGACGCCCTCGATCGGCGACTGCGTGACGCCGCGGATCGCGTCGGGCGGCTCGATCCCGAGCAGGTCGAGCACGGTCGGCACCATGTCGATGGCGTGGGCGTACTGGGTGCGGATCTCGCCGCGCGCGGGGATGCGGTTCGTCCACTGCACCATGAACGGGTCGCTGATGCCGCCGCGGTAGGTCTCGCGCTTCCACCGCCGGAACGGGGTGTTGCCGGCCCAGGTCCAGCCCCACGGGTAGTGGTTGAAGTACTTCGGCCCGCCGAGGTCGTCGATCGCGGCGAGGTTCTGCTCGAGCGAGTCGGGCACGAAGTTGAAGAACTTGTTCTCGTTGATCGAGCCGGTCGGTCCGCCCTCCGCGCTCGCGCCGTTGTCGGAGATCAGCATGATGAGCGTGTCGTCGAGCACGCCGAGCTCCTCGAGGAAGGCGAGCAGCCGCCCGATCTGGTGGTCGGTGTGCTCGAGGAAGCCGGCGAAGACCTCCATCATGCGGGCGTAGAGTCGCCGCTCGTCGTCGGAGAGCGAGTCCCACTGCTGCACGTCGGGGTCGTGCCGCGAGAGCTCGGCGTCGGCGGGCACCAGGCCGAGCTCCTTCTGCCGTGCGAAGGCCCGCTCGCGGTAGACGTCCCAGCCCTCGTCGAACGCGCCCGCATAGCGGTCGGTCCACTCCTTCGGGGCGTGGTGCGGCGCGTGCATCGCGCCCGTGGCGAAGTAGGTGAAGAACGGCTTGTTCGGCGCGACCTGCTTCGCGTCGGCGATGAACGTGATCGCGCGGTCGACGAGGTCCTCGGTGAGGTGGTACCCCTCCTCGGGCGTCTTCGGCGGCTCGACGCGGTGGTTGTCGTGCACGAGCTCCGGGTAGTACTGGTGCGTGTCGCCGCCCAGGAACCCGTAGTACCGCTCGAACCCGCGGCCGAGCGGCCACCGGTCGTACGGCCCCGCCGCGGTCGTCTGGTCGGTCGGCGTCAGGTGCCACTTGCCGACCGCGAACGTGTTGTACCCCTCGCCCTTCAGGATCTCGGCGAGGAAGCCGTTCTCGAACGGCACGTTGCCGTCGTAGCCGGGGAACCCGGTGGAGGTCTCGGTGATCGCCGCCATGTGGTTGGAGTGGTGGTTGCGACCGGTGAGGATGCACGTGCGCGTCGGCGAGCAGAGCGCGGTCGTGTGCATGTTCGCGAAGCGCACGCCGCCCGCCGCGATGCGGTCGATGTTCGGGGTGCGGATCGGGCTGCCGTAGCATCCGAGCTGCCCGTAGCCCATGTCGTCGATGACGATGAAGAGCACGTTGGGTGCGCCGTCGGCCGCGCGCAGCGGCTCGGGCCAGGCCGGCGACGACTCGTCGAACGTCCGCCCGATCACGCCCGGGAACGTCGTTCCGGGTCGGTACTCGTGCAGCTGCGCTTCCTCGGACATGGTCTCCCCCAGACTCGGCCGTGCCGCGGCGGCGCGGCCCCCGTCGGAACCTAACAAGGGGCCGCGCGCGGATTCGGGCCTTCGGTCCCTTGCGCGGGCGGCGCGACCCGCCCACGTCGGTCGTCGCGGCGCGCAGCCCGCACTCCCGGCCCGTGCCGACGAGGGGATCGGTCGGCTGCCTCCCCTCGCCGTCGGAGTTCGCAGGATGACACGCGTCATCCGCGCCGTATCGCGCCCATGCGACGGCTCATCCTGCGAATTCGGCGCCGCTACCGAGCCGACCGTCTCGCTCGGCGCTCGCCGAGTCGAATCGGGTCGCGTCACCTCCCGTCGCCGTCGCCGTCGCCGTCGCGTATGCGCGATCGCTCGGCTCGGGCCGCCCGGGCACAGCCCGTCCGCTCGACCTCTTACGCACGCGCCGCCTGCCGAGCGCGGTCGACGACGTCGAGCCAGGCGATGACGGATGCCTCGAGCCGGGCGCGCAGCTCGGCGTCGTGATCGGCGTTGGTCGGGTCGGCGAAGAGGTGCGCCGATCCCGGATAGAGCACGAGGTCGCCGTGCGCCTCGTCGACGAGCGCACGCGCGACGTCGAGGTCGACCCACGGGTCGTGCTCGGTCGTGTGCACCGCGAGCGGGACCCCCGCCGGCCACGGCGTCTCGAAGGCCGCCGCCGGGAGGCAGCCCGACATGAGCAGCGCGCCGCGCGCGCCGGGGCGGGTCTGCGCGAGCAGCTGGGCCGGGCCGGTGCCGAGCGAGAAGCCCGCGTAGACGAGGTCGGTCGGCAGCGACTGCGCCGCGGCGCCCGCGCGGTTCGCGAGCTCGGGGATGCCGATCTCGTCGCGGTACGCGACGCCCTCGTCGAGCGTGGCGAAGACCTTGCCGTCGTAGTAGTCGGGCGTGTGCACGAGGTGACCCGCCGAGCGCAGCGTCTCGGCGAACGCGAGGACTCCGTCGGTGAGTCCCTGGCCGTGGTGGAAGAGGAGGATCTCGTTCATATTGGACAGTGTACATTTAAATTGGTCGGCGTACAATACCGACATGGGACGAACCGCAGGGCAGCGAGCCGGCCTCACCCGGCAGCAGGTGACGGATGCCGCGATGGACCTGCTCCGCTCGGAGGGGCTGGAGGCCGTCTCGATGCGACGGGTCGCCGACCGGCTGGGCGTCGCCCCGAACAGCATCTACGCGCACGTGGCCGACAAGGCCGCCCTCGTCGACGAGCTCATCGACGCGATGCTCGGCGGCGTCGCCACCCCGACCGACGACGGATGGCGCGCCCGCATCGAGCGCGTCATGCGCGACAGCCGGCGTGAACTGCTCGCACACCCCGACCTCGTGCCGTTCGCGCTGGTGCGCCAGTCGGTCGGCCCGAACGCGCTGCGGCTCGGCGAGGTGACGCTCGGCGCGCTCCGCGAGGCCGGCCTCGACGGCCCGGCTGCGGTGACCGGGCTCCAGGTGCTGCTCGTGCACACGATCGGCTCGGCGGCGTTCGAGACCGGGCGCACCGGGGATCCCGACCCGGCCGCCCGCGGTCGTCGCGGGCGCGAGCGCGCCGCGGAGTTCGGCGGCGTCACCGCCGAGCTCAGCGAGCCCATCTCGCGGTGGAGCGGCGACGAGGTCTTCGAGCGCGGGCTCGGGTGGCTGCTCGACGGGCTGGTGCCGGGCTCCGGCCGCGCGCGCTGACGCGCGGCGTGCGCCGGCGGCCGACGTGCGCCGGCGGCCGACGTACGCTGGCGGGAGACCGGGAGGATGCCGCATGACCGGACACGAGCACGAGCACGAGCACGACCACGAACACGAGCACGGCAGCCGTCACCGCCACGCCGGCGACGCCGACGGTCCCGAGATGTTCGAGCCGCCCGCGTGGGACGAGGCGTACTCGGGCGAGGAGGCCCGGTGGAGCGGCGACCCGAACGCGCAGCTCGTGGCCGAGGCATCCGCCCTCACCCCCGGCACCGCGCTCGACGTCGGCTGCGGCGAGGGCGGCGACGTGATCTGGTTGGCGCGGCGCGGATGGCGCGTGACCGGCGCCGACTTCTCGGCGAACGGCCTCGCCCGCGCGGCCGAGCACGCCGAGGCGGCCGGGGTCGCCGACCGCACCGACTGGTGGCAGGTGGACGCGCGCACCTTCGCCGCCGACGGCCGCTCGTTCGACCTCGTTACGACGCACTTCCTGCACCCGCCGGACCACGGGATGGTCGACGTCGTGCGCCGCCTGGCCGGCGCGGTCGCGCCCGGCGGGCACCTGCTCGTGGTCGGCCACGCGCCATCCGAGGCGTTCACGCACCTGTCGGCGAGCCACCGCGACGCGATGTTCCTCGCCGCGGACCTGCTGCCCGGCCTCCCCGACGACTTCGAGGCGCTCGTGGTCGAGCAGCGCCCGCGCACGACGGTCCGCGACGGCGAGACCATGCAGGTCCACGACTCGACGCTCCTCGCGCGCCGCCTACCCTGACCCTGACCCGACGCCCCCACCCCCACCCCCACCGCGCCGTTTGGACGGAATCGGGTGCTCGGCACCCGCCCCGGCCGCCCGATTCCGTCCGAACGCCCGGCACCCCGCGCCTCCGCGCGGTCCCCGGGCGGCGCCGCCTCAGCCGATCGGCCGAGGCGAGGCGAGCCGCCCGGCCGATGTGCCGCGCGACCCCCGCGACGACGATCGAGGCATGACCGAGACATCCGCCGCCCGCATCGGCACAGGCCGTCGCGCCCGCACCCGCCGACGCCCCGAGTGGCTCGTGCCCGCCGCCCTCATCGCGCTGAGCCTCGTGCCGGTCGCCGCCGGCGCGTTCCGCATCACCTCGCTCGCGCTCGGCGCGCCCGAGACCGCCGAGAACGCCCGCTTCGTCGACTCCCCCGTGCCCGTGATCGTCCACATCATCGGCTCGGTCGTGTTCCTCGTGCTCGGTGCGCTGCAGTTCGCGCCGTCGCTCCGCCGGCGGCGCTGGCACCGGATCGCCGGCCGCATCGTCGCACCCGCCGGCCTGCTCTCCGCCGGGTCGGCGCTGTGGATGACCCTCTTCTACGCGATGCCGGAGGTCTACGGTCCGGCCCTCTTCGTCATGCGACTTGTGCTCGGCTCGGCGATGGCGGCCGCGATCGTCGTCGCGTTCGCCGCCATCCGCCGTGGCGACGTCACCACCCACAGCGCCTGGATGACGCGCGCCTACGCCATCGGCCTGGGCGCCGGCACGCAGGTCTTCACGCTCCTGCCGTGGACGCTCCTCGTCGGCGAGCCCGACCACGTCGCGTACTCGGTGCTCATGGGCGCCGGCTGGGCGATCAACCTCGCCGTCGCCGAGGTCGTCATCCGCCGCCGCTCGGCGAGCCTGCCCCGCGGGCCCCGCGGGCCCCGCGGGCCCCGCGGGCCCCGTCGTCCCGGTACGTCCGGCCGAGCCCCGGCGGCGAGCGCGCGCCTATCATGAGGGGCATGACGAGCCCCGCCCGGGCGCTGTGGGACGCTCCGGCCGCCTCCCCGCCGCCGCCCCGCCGGGTCTGGCGCGACTGGGTGCTCGTCGCGGTGCTGCCGCCGCTGATCGTGCTCGAGGCGACGCTGCGGGCGGATGTCGCGTGGCGCTGGCTGTGGGCGGTCGTACTCGTCGCGCTCGTGCCGACCCTGCTGTGGCGGCGCATCCGCCCCTTCACGATGCTGGCGATCTCGTTCGGCGTCGGATGGGCCGCCGGCCTCGCGACCGGCGGCGACCCGCAACTGATCGCCACCGCGTACTTCCTGATCCTCGTCTACGCGGTCATGCGGTGGGGCTCGGGGCGCGCGATGCTCGGCGGCGCGGCGCTCGTGCTCGTCGGCACGCTCGTCTCGCTCCCGCTCGGCGAGGCGACGCCGGCCGACGTGATCGGCGGGATCGCGGTCGTGGCGACGACCATGACCTTGGGCATCGCGTTCCGGCAGCGCGCGGCCGCGCGGGCGCGTGAGCTCGACCGCGTGCGGCTCCTCGAGCGCGAGCAGTTCGCGCGCGACCTGCACGACACGGTCGCGCACCACGTCTCGGCGATCGCGATCCAGGCGCAGGCGGGGTCGGCGGTCGCCGCGTCCGATCCCGCGGCCGCGATCGACGCGCTCCGCGTCATCGAGGGCGAGGCGTCGCGAACCCTCGACGAGATGCGGTCGATGGTCGGGGTGCTGAGGCGAGCGGATGCCGCGGAGCTCGCGCCGACGCCCGGCATCGCCGACGTTCGGCGGCTCGCGCGGGTCGGCGCGGGCGCTCCTGGCGCCGGAGGCGTCCTCGGATCCGGGAGCGCGGCGGCCTCCCCCGACCAGGACCGCGGACCGGAGCCCGTCGCCGGCGATCCGAGCATCGACGTCCGCATCGACGGCGACCCCGACGCGGTGCCTCCCGCCGTCGGCGCCGCCGTGTTCCGGATCGTGCAGGAGGCCGTCACGAACGCCCGTCGGCACGCGCGCGACGCGTCGCGCATCGAGGTGCGCGTGCGGGTCGACGCGGACGGGGTGCGGGTCGACGTCCGCGACGACGGCGCGGCCGCGGCATCCGTCGCCCCCGGATTCGGACTGACCGGCATGGCCGAGCGCGCCGCCGTGCTCGGCGGGACGTGCACGGCCGGCCCGGCGCCCGACGGCCGCGGGTGGGCCGTCGGCGCGGTGCTTCCGAGGAGCGGATGGTCCGCATGAGCATGAGCGTGCGCGTGCTCATCGCCGACGACCAGGACCTGGTGCGCGCCGGGCTGCGCATGATCCTGGACGCGCAGCCCGACATCGAGGTGGTCGGCGAGGCCCGCGACGGCGCCGAGGCGGTGGCGCTCGCCCGTGAGCTGCGGCCCGACGTGTGCCTGCTCGACATCCGGATGCCGCTGATGGACGGCCTCGAGGCGACGCGGATGCTCGCCGGCGCGGACGTGCCCGATCCGTTCCCCGTCGTCGTGATCACGACGTTCGACCTCGACGAGTACGTGTACGGCGCGCTCCGCGCCGGCGCGCGCGGGTTCCTCCTGAAGAACGCGGGGCCGACGATGCTCGCCGAGGCCGTGCACGCGGCGGCGCGCGGCGACGCCCTCATCGACCCGAACGTGACGGTGCGGCTCATCGAGGCGTTCGCGGGGGCGGATGCCGCGGCCGCACGATCCGCGGCGGCGCCGCCGCCCGCGACGCCGCTCACCGACCGCGAGGAGGACGTGCTCGCCGCGGTCGCGCGCGGCCTCGGCAACGACGAGATCGGCCGCGACCTGCACATCTCGCTCAGCACCGTGAAGACGCACGTCGCGAGCCTCATGGCGAAGATCGGCGTGCGCAACCGCGTCGAGCTCGCGATCTGGGCGCACGAGCGCGGCCTCACACGCTGACGGTCCGCATCGGCTGATAGTTTCACTATCGATAGTGCTACTATCAGTGCATGCGGATCTCAGAGCTCAGTCGGCGGAGCGGCGCTCCCGTCACGACGCTGAAGTACTACCTGCGCGAGGGCCTCGTCCACGAGGGCGAGCGCCGGAGCGGCAACCAGACCGACTACGACGAGTCCCACGTGCAGCGCGTGCGGCTCGTGCGCGCGCTGCTCGAGACCGGCGGGCTCTCGATCGCCGCCGCGAAGCGCGTGCTCGCGACGCTCGATTCCCACGACCGGTCGATGGCCGACACGTTCGAGGCCGCGCAGCACGCGATGACCGACGCGCGCCCGCACCACGAGGCATCCGTGGCCGCGCGCACCCGCGTGACCGCGCTCGCCGACGCGCAGGGCTGGCGCACCACGCCCGACAACCCCGGGTTCGACCTCGCGGCCCGGGTGCTCGACGACTTCGCAGCGATCGGCTACGAGCCGTCCGACGCGTACCTCGACGCCTACGCCGCCGCGGCCGACCGCATCGCGCGCGCCGACCTCGCCGCACTGACCGACCGCGACACCCCCGCGCTGACGGCCGAGCTCATGGTCGTCGGCACCGTGGTCGGCGACGCGCTGATCGCGGGCCTCCGGCGCCTCGCGCACCAAGAGGCGACCGCGGAGCTCTTCCCGGTCCCGGGCGCCTCGCATGCCACGCAACGAAAGGACCTGTCATGACCACCCACGTCGTCCTCGGAAGCACCGGCGTCGTCGGACGCGAGACCGTCGCGGCCCTCCGCGCCGGCGGCCACGAGGTGCGCGCGGTGTCGCGCACGGCGTCCGGCTCGGCGTCGGCGTCGCCCGAGCCGGGCATCACGCCCGTCGCGGCAGACCTCCGCGACGCGGCATCCGCCGCCGCAGCCCTGGCTGGCGCCGACGTCGCGTACGTCACCGTGGGCCTGCCCTACACCGCGGCCGCCTGGCGGCGCGACTGGCCGGTGATCGTGCAGAACGCGGTCGACGGATGCCTCGCGGCCGGCGCCCGGCTCGTGTACTTCGACAACGTCTACGCGTACGGGCCCGTCGAGGGGCCGATGACCGAGTCGACTCCGATCAGGCCGACGAGCCGGAAGGGCGCGGTGCGCGCCGACGTGCTGCAGCTGCTCGAGTCGGCGCGCGACGACCGCGGGCTCGACCTCACGATCGGCCGCGCCGCCGACTTCTACGGGCCCGGCGCGTCGACGAGCGTGTTCAACATGTTCGTGATCGACCGCGTCGCCGCGGGCAAGCCCCCGATGTGGATGTTCGACGCGACCCTGCCGCACTCCATCACCTACACGCCCGACATCGGCGCGGGCCTCGCCGTGCTCGGCACCGACGATCGCGCCCGCGGGCGCACGTGGCACCTGCCGACCGCGCCCGCCCTGACCGGCGACGAGTACCTGGGCCTCGCCACGGGCGGCCGCCTGCCGCACCGCACGATGTCGATGGGCACGATGCGGCTCGGCTCGCTGTTCGCGAGCGGCGCCCGGGAGTCGCTCGAGATGGCCTACCAGTACACCGCGCCGTACCTCTTCGACTCGTCGGCGTTCGAGCGGGAGTTCGGCGTCGCCCCGACGCCGTACGCGGAGGGGATCGCCGAGTCGCTGCGGTATGCGGAGGCGCTGCGGTACGCGGAGGCGCACCGGAACGGATGACGCAGCCGCGCGGCATCCGCCTTGCCCTCGTCTGCCCGGGCCGGGTCATCCGGCGGCGCCGCCCATCGGCAGCACCGACGCGAGCGCGACGCCCGCGAACGCCGCCACGGCGAGCGGGGTGCGGATGGTCTGCCCGCGGTGCCACTTCGCGCGCAGCGCCTGCCAGTCCTCCGGCGGCGACTCCGGGTCCCACCGGGCGGCGAGCGCATTCACGGGGGCGTTGAACACGAGCGTGACGACGATGACCCCGATCCAGAGCGCGAGCGCCGCGAGCGCGGCGACGAACGCCGCCGGGCCCGCCGGGAACCGCAGCACGACGAGCGGCACGATCGAGACGCCCGCCGCGATCACGAGCACGGGCATCACCCGGCCGAGCGCGACCTCGAACTCGTGCTTGACGAGCGTGAAGTCGCGCGCCCCGAGCCGTCGCTGCACGCGCAGCTGCCCGAGCTGCGTCGCGAGCAGGATCCCGGCGACCAGGCCGACGAGCATCAGGCTCACGAACTCGGCGATCGCGATCAGCCCCTCCACCGCCGGCCCCCTCCCGCTCGGTGGCGGCCGACCCGGCCGCGCCCTGCTCCGAGGCTACGCCGAGCGCGCCGGCGCGCCGCGAAGTGCGGAGCGCTGACGCGCCGGCCGGCCGGCATTCGGTTCCGCACTCGTCCGGTACTTCGGTACCGCCTCCGCGAAGCGAACACCTCGCCTCCCCTCCCGTGCGACCGCGCCGCCAGCCGCGCCGGGCATCGATCCGCGCCCTGCCGCCGCAGTACGCTGGGATCTCGACACGATCGCGAGGAACCATGTCAGCGAAGCAGCCCGCGATGTCACCGTCCGACCTGCCGGTCGCCGAGGTGCTCGACCGCGTCACCGGCCCGCGCCGCGCCGAGGCCGACGAACTGGTCGCCATGTTCGGCGAGGTCAGCGGCGAGCCGCCAGTGGTGTGGGCGGGCCGCATCCTCGGGTTCGGCGTCTACGACTACCGGTACGAGAGCGGGCGCGAGGGTCGATCGCCACGGCTCGCCTTCGCGCCGGGCCCGACGAAGCACACGATCTACATGCCGGAGCAGTTCTCCGAGCGCTGGCCCGACCTCATGTCGCGGCTGGGCCCGCACCGCGCGAGCAAGGTCTGCCTCTACCTCACGCGGCTGACGGGGGTGGATCGCAGCACCCTGCGTGAACTGCTGGAGCGCACGCTCGCCGAGACGTCCTCGCAGGAGTCATGAGCACGCGGCGCGCCCGGCGCGGGTGCGCCGCACCCGCCCGGCGCACGCGCATCGGGGCGGCCGTCGCCGGCGGCCTCCTCGCCGGCCTGGCGGCCCTCGCCGCATGGATCCGTTTCGGCGGCCCGCGTCTCCCGGCCGGAATCGACGCCGTGATCGACCGGGTCGCGGCGGGCGACCTGGCGGGCGTGGTCACCGGCACGACCGGGGAGACGGATGCCGGCGGCATCCGCATCTGGTACGAATCGATCCCGCCGGTCGGGCGGGAACGCGGCACGGTCCTGGTGCTCATCTCGCTCGGCGGGGACGCGATCCTCTGGCCGCCCGCGTTCCTCCGCGTCCTGACCGGTGCGGGGTACCGCGTCATCCGCTTCGACCAGCGCGGCACGGGCGCGTCCGACTGGATGCCCGAGTGGGATCGCGCGCACCCGTACACGCTCGTGGACCTGGCGCGTGACGCGATCGCCGTCCTCGACGCGACCGGTACCGAGCACGCGCACCTCATCGGGCTGTCGTTCGGCGGGATGGTCGCCCAGGAGGTGGCGATCGCGGAACCGGGCCGGGTCGCGTCGCTCACGCTCATGTCGACGTCGCCCGATCCGACCGACCCGACCCTGCCGGAGCCGCGCGTCGGGCGATTGGCGCTGCAGGCCATCCGCGGCCTGCCGATCCTGAAGTACCGGCTGCTCGGCGACCCGTACGCCGACGTCAAGGAGCGCATCGCGAAGATCATCAGCGTGAGCGGGCCGGAGGGGGTCGACGTCGAGGAGAACGCCGCGCTGGTGCTGTACGACCGGCGCGAGCGGAACGGGTTGAACCTCCGGGCGCTCCGCCAGCACCAGGCCGCCGTCGCCGCGACGCGGCCCCGGGCGCCCGCCCTCGCGACGCTCGCGGTGCCGACGCTGGTGGTGCACGGCACCGACGACGACCTCATGCCGTTCGAGCACGGACGGCGCCTCGCCGCGACGATCCCGGATGCCGCGCGCCTCTGGCTCGACGGCGTGGGCCACGTCTTCCCGTACCCGCCGTCGGCCGGGGTCGAGGGCGCGATCCTGGCGCACCTCGATGCGGCGGGCGGCCGCGCGCAACGCTCGTCGCCGATCTGACGTCGGCCGACGGCAACTACGTCGGCTACGAGGCGGGTGCCAGACCGGCCGCCGACTCGGACTCGAGGATCGCGACCAGCTCCGGATCACTGCGCCGCACTTCACGTTCGATCGCGACCCGGAGGATCGGCTCAGCAACGCGTGTGAGCCCGTGCGTGGTCATGCGCATGACGCAAGTGAGGAGCGTGCCGGTGGAGTGCGGCTCGACGCGGTACACGACGTCGCCGGAGATGGACCCGTCGATCTCGAAGGCGACGAGACGACCCGGCTCGAACCGGACGAACCGGTTACGCGCGCCTCGAAACGCCGTCCCGCGACGCGCCGGACGAACTCGTGCTCGGTTCCGACTCCGACCGGCCCGGGGGTGAGCCGGCGGACCTCGATGAGCCCCGACTGCCACTTCGGGGCGTTCGTCTGATCGGCGAGTCAGACGGGTCGATCGGGGCAGTCCAGCAGCTTGGAGCCCGTGACCGGGTCCACCGAGATCACCCCGATGCAGCCCTCCGGAAGCGGCACCTCGCCCGGCGGGCGCCACGGCTGCGATGGGGGCTGCGACACGGCCCCCTCCGCGGCCCTCCTCGCCGCCTCCTCGGCAGCCGCCTTCTCGGCATCCACCGCGTCCGCGTGCGACTTCTCCGCCGCGGATGCCGCGAGCAACCAGCGCGGAACCGCCGCGAGGCCGGCGTCATCGCCTGCCTCGGCGAGGACGGCCTCGCGCGCCGACCGGAGCTCCGCGACGGATTCGGCGGAGGCCTTCTTCGAGGCCGCGACGACGCGGTCCGTCAGTGCATCGATGTCGGCGACCACGGCCGCGGTGGCGCGCCTCGCCGACTCGCACGCCGCGTGCCGCTCGATCGCGGCGAGGCGCATGCGCGCCGATTCCGTTCCGATCGCCGCACGGAGGTCGCCGAGCAGGTGGATCTCGTCGACCAGCTGGTTGCGCGTGGGGCCGGAGGCGTCGGAGTACTCGACTAGCTCGATGACGACGGCGGCCGGCTCGGCGAGACTCGCGTCCACGTCCGCTCGGGTGATGGCCGCGGTGCCCATCGTGATCGTCGGGTCCGTGAAGCGGCGGGGTTCGGCGACCGCGGGTTGCAGCAGGCTTGCGCCGTCGCGAGCGCAGCGGTCGGCGTCCTCGGCCATCGCGCGGTCGGCGTCGACGCGCACGTTCGCCATATCGATCTCGCTGAGAAGTCGATCGCGCTCAACGGTGAGTTCGGCACGGGCCTCGGCATCCAGGCCGAGCGCTCGGATGCCGGTCGCGCCTGCTGCGGACACCACCGAGACGACAAGCAGCACAGCGATCGCGAGCGGGCGGCGCCACAGCCAGGATCGGGCAGCGTCAATGGACATGCAGGGCTCCATCTGCGGCCATCGGGGTCGCCGCTCCCCAAACGTAGCGGAGCGGATCGACCCGGAGGATCACGGATTCAACTCGATCCACCGGGCTCACCCGCGCCTGTGCGCCGGCCGTAGAGCGGCCACCGCGAATGCCACGGGTCAGCCGCGCGGCCCCGCGGCGACGACCGCGCCGAGCGCCTCGACGGCCTCGGAGAGCTGCTCGGCCGTGATCGCGCGGCCGAGGTACTGCAGCACGAGCCCGTCGAGCGCGGCGAACATCGCGCGGTCGAAGCCCGCGCTGCTGGCCAGCCCGAGGTCGGATCGGCCGTGCGCGAGTTCCTCGACGTACCGCTCGTAGAGCGTGCGCACCGCCGGCTGCAGGTCGGGACGACGGCTCGCTTCGAGGACCATCTCGAATTGGAAGACCTGCAAGGCCGGCTCGGAGAGCACGTTCTCGATCAGGGCGGCCCGGAACGACTCGGGATCGCCGGCGTACTCGCCGAGGTTCGCCAGGCCGATCGACCGCTCCATCGACCATTCGAGGGTCGCGGCGAGGAGCCTGTCGCGCGTGCCGAAGTGGTGCGCGATCAGGGTGTTGTTGACGCCGGCCTCGTCGGCGACCGCTCGGAACGTCATGCCCCGGAGGCCCTTGGCCGCCACCACCCGGACGGTCGCGGCGAGCAGCGCCTCCTTGCCGTCGCCGTGATTCAGGGGCCGCCGCCGGGGGTCCGTCATGCGCTCCAGTGTAGGCAGCTGCGCAGCGGCCGTCCGCGAAGCGGTTGACGCAGAACTGAGCATGTGCTTAGCTTACCGGCACCAATACTCAGCAGTTGCTTAGTTCAGCTCGGATGGCTCGGGCGGCTGCTCCCCGTGAAGGAAACGACGATGTCTCTGAACACGCAGGCACGACCGACCTCTCGCCCGGCGGAGGTCGACGTCCTCATCCTCGGCGCCGGCTTCGCCGGCCTCACCGCTGCCCGCGAACTCACGCAGCGCGGGCTCTCCGTGCGGATCCTCGAAGCACGCGACCGCATCGGCGGCCGCACGTGGTACGCGGACGGCCTCGGCCGCAGGCTCGAACTCGGCGGCACCTGGGTGCACTGGACCCAGCCGTACGTCTGGGCCGAACTCGCCCGCTACGGCATCGGCACGGTGCCGAGCCCGGCCCCCGCGGTCGCGCACTGGTGGGAGGACGGCGGGCCGAGGTCGGGCGACCCGCTCGAGCTGCTCGCCCGCCTGGACGAGCCGAACCGGCGCCTCACCGCCGAGGCCCGAACCGTCTTCCCGGAGCCGTTCCATCCGTTGACGCAGGCGGCGCTCGTCGAGGCGACCGACCACGAGACGGTCGCCGATCGCATCGCCGCCCTCGACCTGCCGCCCGGCGACCGCGCGCTGCTCGAGACGTTCTGGACCCTCAACGTCAACGGCTCGATCGACGCGGCCGCGTACACACAGGCCCTGCGGTGGGTCGCGCTGACCAACGGCGACTGGGCCATCAACTTCGAGGCGTGCGCCTCGTACAAGGTCGACGGCGGCACCGCGCGGCTGGCGCGGGCGATCGCGGATGACACGGACGCCGAGCTGTGGTTCGGCGCCGCCGTCGAGTTCCTCGTACACGACGACGATGCGGTCCGGGTCACGACCGCGGACGGCACGACCCACGTCGCACGCCACGCGATCTCGACGCTTCCGCTGGCGGCGCTCACGCGGGTCCGGATGACGCCGGAACTCCCTCAGGCCATGCGCGACGCCGTGCACGAGGGGCAGGCGGGCCTCGGCGCCAAGGTCTGGTTCCGCCTCGAGGGCGTCACCGAGCCGTTCGTCGCGTTCGGCGAGAAGGACTGGCCGCTGAACTTCTTCCAGGGCGAGTACCCCGATGGCGACGGCATCATCGTGATCGGGTTCGGCCCGGATGCCTCGGCGATCGACCCGACCGACGCCGCGGCGATCGAACGCGTCATCGGCCGGCTCATCCCCGGCGCTCGCGTGACCGCGGTGCGTGCACACGACTGGGTGAGCGACCCCTTCGCCGGGGAGACCTGGCCGATGCACCGGCCCGGGTACCTCACTCACGCGCTGCCCGGCTTCCACGCCGGCGCGGGCCGCCTGCGCTTCGCCGGCTCCGACTACGCCCACGGCTGGGGCGGCTTCATCGACGGCGCCATCGAGAGCGGCCTCGTCGAGGCACGCCGCATCCTCACCGAGCACGCCGACGCCGGCGTGCGCCTCCTGGCCGTCAGCGCCTGACGCGCCGGTCCCCTATCACCCCGCTCCCCTGAGCACCGCTCGAAGTCCAAAGGAGGACCTCATGAGCACCACCACCGATTCCAAGCCGGCTGCGGCCCCGACCGTGCACGGCACCGCCCTCAAGCCGAACAGCCTCGGCTTCATCGGCATCGCCTTCTTCGTCATCGCGGCCGCCGCGCCCATGGCCGCCTTCGTCGGCGCCGGGCCCGTCCTGTTCTCGATCATGGGTCCGGGCGTGCCGCTCGTGTACATCATGGTCGCGCTCGTCATCGCGCTCTTCGCGGTCGGCTACCTCAAGATGAGCCGGCACATCGTGCACGCGGGCGGCTTCGTCGCCTACATCGCGCGCGGGCTCGGGCGGCACGCCGCCACGGGCGCGGCGGGCATCGTCATCGTCACGTACATCGCGCTGCAGGTCGGCTTCTGGGCCCAGTTCGGGGTGTTCGCGCAGCAGTTGGCGGCCGGATGGCTCGGCATCGACCTCCCCGTCTGGGTCTGGGCGCTCGGCTTCATCGTGCTCACCACGGCGCTCGCGATGCGCGGCGTCGACCTCAACCTGCGGGTGCTCGGCATCCTGCTCGTCGCCGAGATCGCCGTGGTGGCGATCCTCGTCGTCGGCATCGTGATCGGTGCGGCCGGCAACCCGCCGTCGCTGGAGAGCTTCAGCCCCTCGCAGCTCGCCAACCCGGGGTTCGGCGTCGCGGTCCTCTTCGTGTTCGCGTGCTTCACGACCTTCGAGGCCACGACCGTCTTCAGCGAGGAGGCGCGCAACCCCCGCCGCACCATCCCGCTCGCGCTGTACGCCGTGGTGCTGTTCGTCGCCGTGTTCTACACCGTCGCCACGTGGTCCGTCAGCTTCGCGGTCGGCGCCGACCAGGTGCAGCAGGCGGCGACCGACGACCTCGCGGGCATCATCTTCGGCCTCGCCGCGACGTACGTCGGCCCGTGGCTGGATGTCACGATGCAGGTGCTCGTCGTGTCGAGCTTCATCGCGATGCTCATCGGCATGCAGAACATGTTCGCCCGGTACGGCTTCGCGCTCGCCCGCTCCGGAGTGCTTCCCGCCCCGCTGGCACGCGTGAGTCGGCGATCGCACGCCCCGTCCGCCGCGGCGCTCGCGAACGGTGTCATCGTCGCGGTCATCGTGCTCGGGTTCCTGCTCGCGGGCGCCGACGCCATCGAGGTCGTCTACGCCTGGTTCGTCGCCCTCGGCACGGTCGGCTTCATCGTGATGATGGCGCTCGCCTCGCTCGCGATCGTCGTGTTCTTCCTGCGCGAGAAGGTCGAACGCGGGTTCTGGACGACGAAGGTCGCGCCAGCGGCATCCTTCGCCCTCGTCGTCGCGGTGCTCGTCATCGCGCTGCAGAACTACGACGCGATGCTCTTCAGCGAAGGCGCCACCGCCAAGCTCCTGCTCTGGTTCATCCCGATCGCGTTCGCCCTGGGCGCCGCGCTACCGATGGTCAAGAAGGACATCGACTACGAGTCGGTCGTCGAGGCCGCCCCCTGACTCCCCTTCCCGCATCCGACACGCAAAGGACCCATCATGAGCACTTCCACTTCCACGACCACCCCGATCGAGCAGGACTACGTGCCGGTCGAGGAGTGGCCCGACGTCACCGCGATGCTCGAGGGCTTCGGCGAGCCGAGCCTCGGCGCGACCGACGCGCTCGAAGGCTCGACCTTCGATATCCGCTTCGACAACGGCTGGACCATCGCCCACCGCTTCGATGGCGGCACCGTCACCTGGACGATCACCGAGGGCGACGGCACCGGGATGACCGGCACCCACCCGTACCGAGCCGTGGAGGCGCGACCCGGCCTCTACTTCATCGAGTTCATCAAGGGCGAGGGCGCGCACGCGAGCGACGTCTCGATCGTGCTCGACCGGAACGACGGCCGCGTGACGGTCGCCGACTCGAGCTTCGTGGATCGGCAGGGCGAAGTCCGCATGCAGACCGCCGTGCTCACCGGGCGCGTCGCCGGCACGGGCGAGATCGAGCCGCTGCACCGCTCGAGCGCACTCGTGGGCAAGCGCATCTACTACCGCTACAGCCCGAGCGAGCACTACGAGCACATCTACCTCAACAACGGCACGTTCGTCTGGCACTGCATCCGCGGTGCCGAGCAGGGTCTGGCGGATGTCGACCCGGCGACGGTCTACGAACTCGGCGACGGCATCGTGATGCTGCACTGGAGCGAGTCGGTCATGCCGGTCGAATCGTTCCTCGTGATCGACCTCGTGGCCCAGCGTTCGATCGGCCGCATGTTCTGCTGGGACGGCCCGACCCTCGCCCCGGTGCACCTGCCGTTCGACAGCCGTTTCACGGTCCTCAACGAGACCGCCTACCCGACCGACTGACCGACGCGACGACGCTTCTGGAGGAACCCATGTCGACCACGCACCCCACCACGATCCTCGAGGCCATCACCGCCGACGAGGCCACCGGGCGTCCGATTCCGGATGCCGCGACGCGGGAGGTCATCGGCCACGCGCCGGTGCACACCGTCGCCGACCTCGACGCCGCGATCGCCGCCGCCCGCGCCGCGCAGCCCGCGTGGGCCGCGCTCGGGCACGGCGAGCGCAGCCGCATCCTGAAAGCGATCGCCGACGAGATCGAGGCGAACGCCGAGGAGCTCGCGGTGCTGCTCTCCCGCGAGCAGGGCAAGCCGCTCGACGGGCCCAACGCGCGCTTCGAGGTCGGTGCGTGCGCCGCCTGGACGCGGAACGCCGCGGACACCCCGATCGAACCCGAGGTCGTGTTCGAAGACGGCGCCGCCCGCGCCGAACTGCACTACGAGCCGCTCGGCGTCGTCGGCGCCATCGGGCCGTGGAACTGGCCGATGATGATCTCGGTCTGGCAGATCGCGCCGTCGCTGCGCATGGGCAACACGGTGGTCGTGAAGCCCAGCGAGTACACACCGCTGTCGGTACTCGCGCTGGCCGAGGTCTTCAACCGCCACCTGCCGGCGGGCGTGCTCACGGTCGTCGCGGGCGACCGCGAGGTGGGCGCGGCGATCGCAGCCCACCCTGGGCTCGACAAGATCATGTTCACCGGCTCGACGGCGACGGGTCGCCGGATCGTCGAGTCGTCGGCGCAGAACCTGGCGCGGCTCACGCTCGAGCTCGGCGGCAACGACGCGGGGATCGTGCTTCCGGGCACGGATGTCTCGGCGATCGCCGAGAACCTGTTCTGGGGTTGCTTCATCAACACCGGCCAGACCTGCGCCTCGCTGAAGCGCTTGTACGTGCACGACTCGGTGTACGACGAGGTCGTCGACACGCTCGCCGGGATGGCGCAGGCCATGCCGATGGGCCGCGGCCTCGACGCCGGCAACGTTCTCGGCCCGCTGCAGAACGAGAAGCAGTTCGACATCGTGCGCCGCCTCGTCGACGATGCCCGCGGTCGCGGCGCGCGCGTGGTGGCCGGCGGCGAGCCCGCCCCCGAGCTCGGCCCGCTGTTCTATCGCGCGACCGTCGTCGCCGACGTGGACGACGGTGCGGCCCTGGTCGACGAGGAGCAGTTCGGTCCCGTCATCCCCGTGATCCGGTACACGGATGTCGACGACGCGATCGCCCGCGCCAACGCCTCGGAGCAGGGCCTCGGCGCCTCGGTGTGGTCGAGCGACCCTGACGAGGCCGTTGCGGTCGCCCGCCGCATCCAGGCTGGCACGGTGTGGATCAACCAGCACGGCGCCCTCAACCCGAACATCCCGTTCGGCGGCACGAAGGCGTCGGGCTACGGTCACGAGTTCGGCGTGCACGGCCTGAAGGCGGTCTCGTCACCGAAGGTGATCTCCCGCTGACGCGAATGCGCGAACGCCCGGCCTCGAGAGAGGCCGGGCGTTCGTCTCGGTGCGTGTGGTCTCGATACGCGCCGCCTGCGGCGGTGCTACTCGACCACCGGACTAAGCAGCGAGCGACACCGTCGCGTTGGGCACGGATGCCACGACGAACGCGCCGTCCGCGGCATCCACCCGCACCGCCTCGCCGTCGCCGAGGGCGCCGGTGACGAAGAGGTCGGCGATGCGGTCGTCGATCTCGCGCTGGATCAGGCGACGCAGCGGACGGGCACCGTACTCGGGCTCGTAGCCGCGCTCCGCGAGGAGCGCCAACGCGGCATCCGTCACCTCGAACGCGATCTCGCGCGCGGCCAGCCGCGCCGAGGTCGCGCCCAGCATGAGGCGCACGATCGACGCGATCTCAGCGGACGAGAGCTTCTGGAACAGCACGATCTCGTCGATGCGGTTCAGGAACTCCGGCCGCATGGCTTCACGCACCTTGCCCATGACGCGAGCGCGGACATCCTCCGAAGACGAGAACCCCGAGCCATCCGTCGACGCCACGAACCCGAGCGCACCCGACCGCGACGCGAGGAACTCGGAACCGAGGTTCGAGGTCATGATGACCACCGTGTTGCGGAAGTCGACCGTGCGACCCTGGCCGTCGGTGAGGCGTCCGTCGTCGAGCACCTGCAGCAGCAGGTTGAACACGTCGGGGTGCGCCTTCTCGATCTCGTCGAACAGCACGATCGAGTACGGGTTGCGCCGCACCCGCTCGGTGAGCTGCCCGGCCTCGTCGTAGCCGACGTAGCCGGGAGGGGCGCCGACGAGCCGCGACACGGTGTGCCGCTCGCCGAACTCGCTCATGTCGAAGCGGATGATCGCGCCCTCGTCGTCGAACAGCGACGACGCCAGCGCACGCGCCAGCTCGGTCTTGCCGACACCGGTCGGCCCGAGGAACAGGAACGAGCCCACCGGCCGCTTCGCGTCGCCCATGCCGGTGCGGTTGCGCCGCACCGAGCGGGAGACGGCGGTGACCGCGTCATCCTGCCCGATGACCCGGGCGTGCAGCTCGCCCTCGAGGTTCGCGAGGCGCTCGCGCTCGCCCTCGGTGACCCGGTTGACCGGGATGCCGGTGGCCCGCGAGATCACGGCGGCGATCTCCGCCTCCCCCACGGTGGTCGAGTAGGGCGCCCCAGCGCCCATATCGAGACCCTCGGTCGTGGTCTCGATACGCTCCTTCGTCGCGACTCGACCACCGGAGGTGGCGGCATCCAGCCGCTCCTGCACCTTCTCGATCTCGTCACGGATGCGCGAGGCCTCCTCGTAGTGCTCGGCGCGGACGGCCGCGTTCTTGTCGGCCTCCAGGTCGGCGAGCCGGGCGATCAGCCCCGAAACATCCACCTTCACGCCCAGCTTCAGGCGCAGGCGCGCGCCGGCCTGGTCGATGAGGTCGATGGCCTTGTCGGGCAGCACGCGGTCAGTGAGGTACCGCGCGGAGAGCTCGACGGCTGCGCGCAGCGCGTCGTCGGTGTAGGTGACGCCGTGGTGCTCCTCGTACGCGGGGCGCAGGCCCTGCAGGATCAGCACGGAGTCCTCGATCGAGGGCTCCCCCACGCGAACCGGCTGGAACCGGCGCTCGAGCGCGGGGTCCTTCTCGATGGTGCGGTACTCCTTGAGCGTGGTCGCACCCACGAGGTGCAGCTCGCCGCGGGCGAGGCGCGGCTTCAGGATGTTCCCCGCGTCCATGCCCTCACCGGCTCCGCCGGCGCCGACGACGCTGTGCACCTCGTCGACGAAGACGATCAGCTCGCCCTTGTGGGCGGCGATCTCCTCCATCGTCTTGGTGAGGCGCTCCTCGAAGTCGCCGCGGTAGCGGGTGCCGGCGAGCATGGCGGGCAGGTCGAGGGCGACGACGCGCTTGCCGAGCAGCTGCTCGGGCACGTTCTCCTCGACGATCGCGCGGGCGAGGCCCTCGACGATCGCGGTCTTGCCGACGCCGGCCTCGCCGATCAGCACGGGGTTGTTCTTCGTGCGGCGGCTGAGGATCTCGATGGTCTGCTCGATCTCGTCGGCACGCCCGATCACGGGGTCGAGCTCGCCGTTCGCTGCGCGCTCGGTGAGGTCGAGGCCGAACTTGTCGAGCATGGGCGTGGCGGACTCCCCCTCCGCCGGTCGAGTAGGCGCGCCAGCGCCGTATCGAGACCCGTCCTCGTCGGCATCAGATGCCACGTGCTCCCCCAGGCCGGCCGCGAGCGCCTCAGCGGTGACGCCGCCGCGCGCGAGCACCTGCCCGGCGGGGGCGTCCTGTCCGAGCACGAGTGCGAAGAAGAGGTGCTCGGGGTCGATGTACGTCGAACCGCTCGAGCGTGCGACCTGGTACGCGTGGAACAGCGCGCGGGACGCCGACGGGGTGATGGTCGCCGCGTTCGCCCGCTCGCTGGTCGAGTAGGACGCGTCAGCGCCCGTATCGAGACCCGCGGGCAGCCGCGCCTCGGTCGCCGTGATGATGCGCTCGGGCGTCGCGCCGACGCGCGTGATCGCCTGCGCGACGGACTCGTCCTCGACGATGACGCGCAGGATGTGCAGCGCGTCGAGCTCGGTCTGTCCGCGCTCGAGCGCGAAGCGTCCGGCACGCTGCAGGATGCTCTGGGTGCGCGAAGTCAGGAACCGGCTGAGGTCGATCGACCGCGCCTGCCTGGCCTGCTCACCCGCGAGGTAGCGGCTCAGGAACTCGTCGAACGAGCTCGCGCCGGCCTCGTTGAAGTTGTCGGGCACCTAGGTCCTCCTGGGGAACTTGAGTTGGGTACGCTCAAGTTCAACGTGGGGCCTTTGCCGATATTCCCGGCAGGTTCCTACGGGCTGCAGCTGGCCCACTGCGCCCCAGTCGGCAAGTGCGCAGCAACACCTTCGAAGGACCGGGCAGCGACGAAGACCGTCTTGCCAGTTACTCGGCTTCGAGCGACGCTATCCCTACGCCGCCGAGCCCTGAAGCGGCGCCATCGCTGTTCGGCGCCGCTTCGGCACCTGATCCTCGGCGACCTCGAAGAATCTCGCAGCTTCAGTCGGGCTAAAGCTCAACAGTCGTTCGTCGCTGTCGCAGGCCCTTCCGAGTGCACTCGCCTGCGGATGCGACTCAAGTGCGGCAAGCAGGGCGATAGCAGCGGCCCGTGCGAGCAACGGTGGGACAGAGTTGCCGATCTGCCTGTGCGCGTGCCAGTTCGTCGTGTGAAACCTAAACCAGTCTGGAAAGGAGTGAAGTCGCGCGGCCTCGCGGGCGGTCACAACTCGCGGCTCGACAGGGTGCAGAGGTCGGGCAGCGCTGAAAGATCCGCGCTCCCGGCCCGTCCCGGCCCGCAATGTGAGCGCGGGCTGATCCCAAGCCAAGCGATAGGCGCGACTGATCGGTTCCTTCGCGCCCTGTGCAGTTGCCCGGAACCGAGCGACCGAACTCGCGCTGTGCAGAGTAGACCGATAACCGTGCAACTTTTGAGGCTGAAAATCGCGCGGATGTCCAAGTCCGTCAATGGCCCGCCCCTTAACATCCGCGAACTCAATGAAATCGCCTCTCGCATCAAGGTAGTTCCGAAGCGCACGGGTAGACAGCCGAAGTGAGTCAGTAGTGGTGACTGGGGCGCGACGCTTGAGTTCGGGCAATCCTTCCAAGGCGTCAGCGACCGTGAACACTCTTGCACCTGTCGGCTTCGGCGGTTGAGGGGAACCTTCACCTCTCAAGACACCGAGTATCATGACTCGGCGACGTCGCTGCGGAACACCAAAGTCCTCGGCGTGCAAGACGTCTTCGTGTCCAACAAACTCATATCCGGCAGCGCTGAGCGCACGCAGGGCCCTGCTCCGAATCTCATCGAAACGTGCATCGAGAAGGCCAGGGACATTTTCCATGCAGAAGGCCCGCGGACGAACCTCCGCGACGAGTCGCACGAATTCCAGGATGAAGCGGTTGCGCTCATCAGACGCATCCTGTCGCCCCATCGCAGAAAAGCCCTGACACGAAGGTCCACCGATCACGGCATCAACCACGCCGTCCCAGTCCTTCTCCGGATAGTGGGCAGACCAGCCTTTTCGCGCAGATCGGATCAGATCCTCACCTCGAAGACTCGCGATGTCAGCGCAAACGACGTCTGCTCGAGGGAAGTTGAACAAGTGGGTCGCTGCATGAACCGGGTCGTACTCAACCGCAGAAAGAACATCGAACCCAGCGGACTCAAAGCCCAGGCTAAGACCGCCAGCACCCGCGAAGAGGTCGATCGCCACGGGACGACGGACCGGACGCAACTCGTTCACTGCCACACCCTCACACCGACCTCTGACATGGCTGCGCAGACACACCGACCTCTCAGGAGAACGCGATCGCTCAGCCAACCCACCTCCGAGGACCGCGCGACAATCTCTGTCGCAGGTAGCGCCATCACGCGGTCCAAGTGGTCTCTGCTGCGGACTGCAACCCAGCAAGGTGGAGATAGCGATAGACCCTTCGATATGCGGCGAGGTCCTCTGCCGGTATGAACGACATGTTCAGGGGAGACTTGGCCACCTTCGGGAGCTGGCGATCAAGGATCGCCCGCTCCCGGGCCGTCACCACCGGCACTCGAAGGTCCAAGTACGTCTCCGCGGGCATGTAGTAATCCATGCCCCGCAGCCACTCGCGGATCTCGCGGTCAGTGATATCTGTCGGCAGAAGAAAGCCTCCGACAGTCTGCATCAGCGCATTATCTCGGTAGTGGAAGTTCAGAGATTGTGCCCAGCGCGTCGAGTCCTTTCGTTCCCGCACCGCGCTCTTGAGCACGGAGTCGACGACTGTTCGCTGAGCCTCGGCCAGCCCATGACGACCAAGTGAGGAATCCGAGACCCCCGGTGGTACAAACTGCGCACCGATTCGGGACTCAAATTCCTGCAGACGATTGGTGAGCGGCGAAACGGGCTGGGCGTTCAACGTAACAAGAAACATGCTCGGCGAAGCCAATCCGCGTGCAACTGTGATTAGGTCGGCCAGGACTGAAGCATTAAGACTCGCGGTGTAATCCAACCACATGATTGTCGGCTTTGTGAAATCCAGATCGCCACGTCGGAATACATCCGTCGTAAACCCATGGACGACTTGAATTGTCTTGAACGGCTTATTGAACTCAAAACGGGCCGGCTCGCGACTCTCGATAGAGTACATGCGCTTTATGTTGAGCACACGATGCATCAGCTCGAAATCCAGGAACTCTAGCGCTCCCATTCCGATGTATTGGAACTCCACGCCTCTGTGCGCGTCCATGAAGCGCCGAGCCATCTCAACGATTAGATGACGTTCGATGTTCTTGGCCGGGCGATGGCGGTAATCAAACGACGACTTTGCCATCAGTCGAGATCGCTCTCGTGCGCCATAAAGTAGCCAAAAGTGCCTCGGCCGACGTCGACAGCCTTTGTAACACCCAGAAGCTCCGCAGCTTGATCGAATTCGTCGTCATTCACCATATAGGTGATTCGCTTGCCTCTAGCTTTCTCCGAGAGCCGATCGTTGGCAGAGACGATAGAGAGCGGCCTGGCATCGACAGTCTTCAGTTCAGCGACGGAAACGGGCTTCGCCGAGTCGAGGACCGCGGTAATTGGCACTGCATCAGGCGTCAACTCTTCCGCCGCTGTATTCAGCGCGCGTCGCTCAAGCTTCAGGTCATTGAGCACAGAAATCACCACCTTTCCGGCTTTGATCATCTCTCCGCGCACCTTCAGCCAGACCGGGTCAGAGTTTTCGACGCCAGTCTTGGTTGTATTCCATGGCAAGGCGACAGAGTCGGCGGCGGTCATATAGACAAATCCGCGGAACCGCGCATACTGGTTGTGAAAGAGAGGCAAGTTTCCTGCACCGCCCCATCCAGTCAGCCAGGTCTTATCGGCCGCCAACAAGAGGCGGTCATTCCCGAACACGTACCAACCTGCCTCGGCGGAACCCGTGGCGACGTCTTCGGGCTCCGCATCCTCGTCGGCGTCGGTGCGGCTGTAAACACCTGCGTAGATCTCCACGTCGATCGTGCGTCCCTCGTCGTCCGTGAGGGAGAAGCGCTCCACAAGGGGATGAAGATCTGCCGCCGAACGCGCTGCAACGGAGAGCACGGTCGGGGTCTTGGGAAGTTCGGCGCCGTTCAGTGTCAGGACCAACCCTCGTTCGATTGCCATCCGATGTTTGGAACGAAGCTCATCTCGCAGCTGATTCATTCGAACCATGTCCCCAAAGACCGCGCTTACATCCGGAGTAAGCGGTTCGACGAAGATCGTCGTGCCGTTGGGCGGGTATCCGCGCTCTCCTGGTCCGTGCACAGCCAAGTCCATATTCCAGTCGTCCGGAATGTCTTCCCAATTCCTAACGTCGAGCTCGACAGTAAAGTGCGAAGCACCGGTCGATGAATCCACTACAAAGGCATCTCCCAGCTTGAAAAGCGCCCTCTTCATGCCCACACCAAACTGTCCAATTGAGGAATCTAGCCCGGGTGCGTCTTCGGGGCGGCCCATGCGAAACACGTACTCTGTGGCTGCATCCAGTGAGATACCACCACAATTATCCGAGATCGCGAAACGCTCCGGTACAGCTTCGATGTCTACGCGAAGCCCGTCGAAGTCGCCATTGGGGCGCATTGCATGGGCACTGTCTACGGAATTGTCCACCAAGTCCAGAATGGCCGCATTGATCTCGATATCGCGCGTCAGAATGTCAATGAAGAAGCGCTTCACTGGTCCAGCCGGGACCTGCCGAACCTCGGTTACTTCGCCAGCACCGGATCCGGTCATGCGCAACTCCCTATCTCATCCGCTTGTGTTCGGATCACTCTATTGCCCAAGACAGCTGCCTGGTGGTGGGGCCTGCCGTCATCGAAGCGTATCGTCGCTAGTGTGACCGAAGAGTGGTTGACTGACGACGCGACGTCGCGCCGGATGCGTGCGACTCGGTCCAGCGGCTCGACGCTCGAGCTCGCGATGCGGCGAGAACTGACTCTTGCCGGCCTCCGATACCGTTTGCAGTTTCGCCCCGAGCCGGACATGCGCCATCGGGCGGATTTTGTATTCATCCGCCCGAGGGTCATCGTCGACCTACGTGGGTGCTACTGGCACGGATGCGAGGCTCACTGCATACCTCCAAAGCGCAACGCACCCCGGTGGCAGGAGAAGTTTGCACACAACCGTGCGAGAGATCGACGAATCGTGAAGGAACTCGAGTCGCGCGGATGGACAGTGATCGTCGTCTGGGAGCACGATGATCTTCGAGTCGCAGCTTCGGTAGTGGCACGCGTCGTCCGTAACCGGCGAACCCGCGCAGCGAACCGCGGATCGGGAAGAAGATCGAGCTTCGAGGCGTGAGGTGGCAGGTTCGCCAAGCAGCATGTGCGAGCAAACCGTCGACACTAAGGCATCCAGCGATCAGCCTGACCAACATGCCCAGTTGCCGACGGGCATCCGTCACGACTACATCGCCCGTTGCGCCCGCAATGAAAGCGAGCCCGCCTCGCTGACCGTCCGCGATGACGCGCTCAGCCCCGCGCTGTCGCCGGCGATGATCTGGGCTTGCAGCTGAAGCGCGAGGTCTGCCTGCCCGCTGGACTGACGGGCACGGCGCAATCGGTCGCGCCCGCCCTTCGACGATCGCTTCGCTTGGACGACAATTCCCGCCAGCGCCATCCCGATGAGTTCGGGCGGCCGGTCGAGAAGATTGCCGCGGTCGAGGAGGATCACGCGCTCTCGAGTTAGCGCCCCGGCGCCGCCGTCGATGCCCGCGGGATGAGCGTCGGCAGGGCCATCCGGATCCCCCGCTCCCCCTCCTCCGGCGACAGCAACAGCTCGAGCGCCGTCGAGGCGATCTGCTCGAACGGCGTCCGCACTGACGAGAGCGCCACCGGCAGCCGCGACACCAGCGGGATGTCGTTGTACCCGACGATCGACAGGTCGGCGCCGATGCGCAGCCCGAGCCCGCTCGCCGCGGTCATCACGCCGATCGCCAGATTGTCGTTCGCGGCGAACACCGCGGTCGGCCGGTCGGGGCGGTCGAGCAGGCGCATGCCCGCCTCGATGCCGTCGTCGACGCCGTAGCCGACCGAGAGCATGCGGGCGTCGTCGATCGCGAGCCCGGCCTCGCGGAGGGCGCGCTCCGCGCCGGCACGGCGGTCGCGGGCGCTCGAGGTGAACCACGGCCCGGTCACCATCGCGATGTCGCGGTGGCCGAGGTCGATCAGGTGGCGAGTCGCGAGGTATCCCCCGGTCTCGTCGTCGCCGAGCGACGAGGGGCTGATGCGGTCGGTGCGGAGCACGAGGACGTGGGGGATGTCGCGGGCGCGCAGTGACGCCGGGAGCTCGTCGTCGAGGCGGGCGGTCGCGAGGATCACGCCGTCGACGTTGCGATCGAGCAGGGTCTCGGTGGCGCGTCGCTCGTCGTCGGGGTCGTCGCCGCACGTCGCGACGACGGCGAAGTAGCCGCGGCGGCCGGCGGCCTCCTCTATCGCCTGGACCATGAGGGCCATCACGGTGTCGGTCAGGCGAGGCACCGGCACGCCGATCGTCGCCGTCGCTCTGCGCCGGAGGCTCGACGCGAACACGTTGCGGCGGTAGCCGAGCTCCTCCGCGACCCGGCGCACGCGCTGCGCCGTCTCGCTGCGGGAGGCCGGCGTGCGGTCGTCGAGGATGCGGCTGACGGTCGAGATGCTCACGCCGGATGCCTGCGCGACATCCTTCAGCATGACCGGCCCAGGTCGTCCACCGAGGCGCTACGAGACTGCGCGCCGTCCCCCTCCTGCAGACCCGAGCTGCGTCAGAGCGCTCGCCGGGCTGGGCTCAGGAAGCGCTCGTCGGAAGAGTCAGCAGGTGTTCGGGCCACTTGCCGAGCGCGCCACCGGCGACATCCTTATCCACGTAGGCGATGATCTGATCGAGTGCAGCAAATCCAGATGCCACCCGGTCCGGCTTCGACTGATCGTAGCCGGGGCTGTCGGGGAAGAACGTGGTCCCAGACAAGCCCGCCTCTGGTATCGCTTCGGAATCCCCGATGTAGTGCTTGGTGATGTACCTGACCGGGACGATCGACTCGGGCGTGCCCTGCAGCCCCGTGGTGGCGACGAGGTCCCGCCGCATAGCGATGAATGCGGTCCGAGCAGCTTCGAGACCGGCGCGATGCCGTTTCGCGAAGCTCTGGAACGAGACCAATTCGCTCTGGGGGATGGCTCCAATGGCGGTACCGGTGGCTCCGAGGTAAGTCTTGGCCAGATGGATGCGTTGGAGGTGCAGGGCGAGTGCAACGCCGAGCAAGTATTCGGCGAGGATGTTCCTTCCGATCTCCGGATGCTTGGCGACGTAGTCGAGGGTGGCGATGAAGGTGTCGGCACTCGTCGGGTTGAGCGCGTCGTCGAGGTTCTTCTCGAAGTCCTCGACGAGATGTGCCGGCGGTGCCTCGTTGTCCGTCCCGTACGTGGCGAGGATGCGACCGGTGCGGTCGAACCACTCGTAGTTCTGGGCGAACAGAACCCCGGCTCGTTCGGCGGACTGCTTGTCGAGGGCCTCCGAGACGACGCCCCGAACTGCATCCTCGATCTCGTCGATCCGTGGCGCCGGCGGCGCCGTCGCGTCGGGAGACGCGAACGCGACCGTGATCACCATGCCGAGGGGGTACAACACTGGGGCGGTTGCTTGCACGGCACCCGAGATCCCATAGAGCAACCCGCTCAGGAGCGAAGTGGCGATGTCGATCACCGTTCCCTGGATGCTGTCGTCCTGCAGGCTCTGGGCGGGCGGAAGTGAGACACCAGTCATCCGCGCGGTCAACTGGGCGACAGCTCCCTCGACGCTGACGAGCAGCTGCCTGTCCGCGTTCGGAGTGATCACGTGATGATCCGCGGTCTTGATCGTCCACGGGCCGAACGCCGAAGCGCCCACGACGAACATGAGCATCTCATTGCGCCCGAACCCCGTGTTGAGGACCTTCCCGTTCTCGACCGCCTGGGGGTGAGCTGGCGACGCGAATCCGAAATCGCCGAGGTTGCGTTCCTTGAAGTTCTTCGGCACGACCGGATCATCGGTGTAGAACGGCATGAGCATCATGCGCTTGCCCCGGCGATTCACGAAGTTGTACATACTTCCCCTCCACTCGGGCCGCCGGCATCTCGCCGCGCGCAGTGGTACTGCGAAGCCTGACAGCCGAACGAGGCGACACCTATCCCCCGAAGTGGTGCCGAAGCGCCGGGTCACGACGCGTCAGGCGAGCGGACGGATGCGGTCGCGAACCCACGCCGCGACCGCGTCGAGATCGACCGCACCCGCTGCGACCTCGCGGAGGAACCGGTCGGCCTCGGCCACGTCATCGACCACGAGGTCGAGTTCGTTGAGTTCGAGGAACGCGACGGTCGCGAACCACGCCAGCCGCTTGTTCCCGTCGGCGAGCGGATGGTTGCGCATCAGCGCCACCAGCAGCGCCGCGGCCTTCTCGTCGAGCGTCGGGTGCACCTCCTCGCCGAACACGGGCAACGGTGCGGCAAGCGCCGAGAGCAGCAGGTTGCGCCCGCGGGCGCCGTCTTTGAAGTGGAATCCCTCGTCATCGAGCAGTGCCTCGACGTCGTCGGGGTCGAGGTACTCGACCTCGCGCCCCGCCCTCACCGGGCGAGACGCTCGAGCAGTTCGGCGTCGCGGGAACGGACTCGATCGAAGGCCGCACGCGTGCGGGCGGACTTGTCGGCACGAGCCGCGAGGTCGTCGAGCGCGATCTGCACGACCTCGGTCTTCGACCGTCCGAACTTCGCGGCCAGAGCCTCGAGGAGCTGGTCGTGAGACTCGTCGAGTCGCAGGGTCATCGCCATGGCACGGTCCTTCCGTCGACAACATCGTACCGCTTGGTATCAAGCTGATACCAGAGTGCGGAACCGGCTGCAAGATCCACTTCCGCGACCGCATCGCGCGGCCGACGGGCTCCACACGGTGCGGCTCGTCGACGACATCCGGCGGCTGGTGGTGGTGCCGGGTAGGTGGGGGCCGATGCCGCCGATATCCTCGGCCCATGGCCGCCGCGATCGCCCTGACCATCATCCTCGCGCTGCTCGCGGTGTTCCAGCTCGCACTGGCGCTCGGCGCACCGCTCGGCCGGTTCGCGTGGGGCGGCGCCCACCGAGTGCTGCCGACGAGGCTGCGCATCGGCAGCCTGGCGTCGATCGTCATCTACGCCGTCATCGCCGTGCTCGCCCTCGACCGCGTCGACCTGATCGACGTGGTGCCCGACGCCGTCTCCACGGTGGGCATGTGGATCGTGTTCGGCTACTTCGTGCTCGGCATCGTGATGAACGCCGTCTCGCGCAGCAAGCCCGAGCGGTACACGATGACGCCGGTCGTCACCGTGCTGGCGGTGCTGAGCCTGCTGGTCGCGCTGAGCTGAGGGGCGGATGACGCGGCCGGCCGCGTTCGGGGCGGCGTGAGACCTCGCCTGCGCGAGAGCGGGCGCGAGCCGGGCGGTCGGCGCGGGCGGATGGCGCGGGGCGGCCGGCGGCATCCGTTCTCGTCGACCCGCTCGAAGCACTGGCGTCGTCAGCCCGGCGACGTCCGCGTCGATCACAGAGCTCGGCGAGGCGAGCTGACTCCTCCTCCACAGGGCACGTTCTCGACGACTTCTCCACAGCGAGAATCGCTGGTCAGCATTGATTTCCGGCACGAACGGATGTCGGTGGGTGGGTGCAGGATCGAAGCATGGAACAGGCCCCGGCACCCGCGCAGCCGACGCACCCGTCGCTGCACGCGCTGGTCGCGCTCGAGCGCGGTGTGGCAGCGCTGCGGGAGGCGTGGGCGGGTGCGATGCCGGCGTGGGGTCCGGCGAGCGGGGCGGTTCAGGTCGATGTGGAACGGATGGGCGATGCCGGCCTGGTGCAGGTCGTCGATGCGCTCGCCCAGGCCCGGCGTGAGATCGACGCCGTGTTCGCCAGGGTCGCTGCCGAGGCGGCGAAACGGTCCGGGCCGGAGTTCGGCGTCGACGGGCTCGCGAAAGCGCAGGGCTTCCACAATCCGGTGCGCTTGATCGCGGCCGCGACGGGCGGCTCGCGGTCCGAAGCCCACCGGCTGATCGCCGTCGGTGCGGCGACGGCGGAGCGGCAGGCGTTCAGCGGTGAGCGGATGCCGGCGCGGCACCCGCACGTCGCCGCCGCGTTCGCCGCCGCGACGATCAGCATCGAGGCGGCGTCCGCGATCACCTCGATGCTCGACCGGTCGGCGACACGGGCCGCGGCGAACCGGGTCGACGTGTTCGAGGCGGCGCTGGTCGACCTGGCAGCGCGAGTGCCACTCGAGACGCTGATGCGCGGAGTGCGCGAGGCGGAGGCGCGGCTCGATCCCGACGGTGTCGAGCCTCGCGAAGACGAACTCCGGATGGAACGCTCGCTGACCATGCGCGAAGACAGCCACGGCATGGTGCACCTCCACGCCCGTCTCGACCCCGAGAGCGCAGCCCCGGTCAAGGTGGCGATCGAGGCACTCGTCGGCGACGCACTGCGCCGGCGCGAACCCGGCGATCTCTCGCCGGTGGTCGATGATCGGCGGTCGATTCCGCAGATCCAGGCCGACGCGCTCGCAGCACTCGCCCGCCATACGCTCGGCTGCGCCCAGACGGCCGCGCCGCTCGCGAAGACCACCGTCATCGTGCGCGTGGACCTCGACACCCTCGTCGACGGCATCGGACACGCGCGCATCGACGGGCTCGAACAGCCCATCTCCGCCGGCACCGCCCGCCGCATGGCCGCCGACGCCGAACTCATCCCCGCCGTCCTCGGCGGCGACAGCCTCCCGCTCGACCTCGGCCGAGCCGCCCGCCTCTTCACCAAGGCCCAGCGCCTCGCTCTCGGCGAACGCGACGGCGGATGCGCCTCCTGCGGCCAGAACATCGGCTACGTCGAAGCCCACCACATCGACTGGTGGGAACGCGACACCGG
The DNA here is from genome assembly GCF_009729855.1 of Agromyces luteolus. Classification (GTDB taxonomy): domain Bacteria; phylum Actinomycetota; class Actinomycetes; order Actinomycetales; family Microbacteriaceae; genus Agromyces; species Agromyces luteolus. Next base: position 233,790 of record NZ_WODA01000023.1, read on the forward strand.
CCCGACCGACCTGGCGAACGGCGTCCTGCTCTGCAGCTTCTGCCACCACATGATCCACCGCGACGGATGGCACATCCACGCCAGCCCGACCGAGGTCTGGTTCACCCCACCACCGCACATCGACCCGGCCCAGGTCCCACGACTCGGCGGCAGGGCCCGCTTCGAGCTGCGCGAAGCCCGGGCGGCATGACGCCGCGCGGATGCGTTCACCACGCGCAGGCGCATCCTGTGTACGACCACGCCGTCGAACGTCATGAGCACGAAGACGTGACGGCGGCCTCGCCAGCGAGGACCCATCGCAGGGCCGGCGGAGTGCACGGCGCTGCTGCCCTCGTCGACGAGCCACCGACATCAGGAGCAAGGACCGGTTTGCGGCTCGTAACCCGCGGCTGGTTGGCTCATCGAATGGCCTTCACCGTGCAGACTCCAGCTGCCGCCGACCTGCCGCAGATCGCGGATGAGCTGAGTTCGTGGCAGACGGACCCGTGGGTCGGTCATCTCCACACCGGAGACCTCGGCTGGCGGACGCTCCTGGGTGCCGAGGGCGCCGCGGAAGACCTGCGGGTGTGGGCGCGCGACGGCTCGCCCGTGGCCATCGGGATGCTCGACGACGGTGTCCTGCGTCTGGCGTTGGATCCGGAACTGGTGGACGACGAGGTCGTCGCGACTCGCATCGCGCGCGACCTCGGAGATCCCCGAGCGAACGTGTTCGAGGCAGGAGAAGCCCTGGTCGAGGCTCGTGGGGCGCTCGCCCTCCGAGGACTCCTCCTGTCGGACGGATGGGTCGACGACGAACTGTGGACGCCGTTCACCCTTGATCTGTCGAATGGACTGGACTCGAGCCCCTTCGAGCAGGCCGGGCTCCGGGTCGAGCGCGCCGGTGTCGACGATGCCGAGACGTGGGCGGCCGTCCATTGGGCTGCATTCAAGGGCACGCCGTTCGAGGGTGCTCCGCGGGAACGGTTCATCCGGCGTTGGGTGGCGATGACGAGTGGGCCGCTCGCCGACCGAGCACACAACCTCATCGGCTTCGACCGCGACGGCCTACCCGTGGCGGTCACCACGGTGTGGACGGCTGGGGTGGATGAGCCGGGGCTGATCGAGCCCATGGCGGTGCATCCCGACCACCACGGTCATGGCTACGGACGGGCGATCACCGTCGCCGGTGCCGACGCCCTGCGCGAGTCCGGTGCATCCAGTGCGAACGTGGTCGCCGAGAACTCCAATCCCGCCGCCATCGCCACCTATCGAGCCGCCGGGTTCACTGCGCTTGCGACCGTGGCCGACCTACGTCGCCTCTGAGGTCGGTCGCCGGGCAGGTCGACGACAACGACGGCGCCCACGTCGGTGTCAGCTCCGGAGCCAGGCCCAGGCGGCATCCGGGTCTTCGAAGTACGCCGCCTCCTGCGCGTAGAACGGGGTGGCGAGGTGGGCGAGGCGCTCCTCCCACTTCTTGTGGCCGACGATCGCCATGCGCGCGACCTTCTCGTGGAACTCGTGACCGAAGTGCAGGTCGGCACCCCACGCGCCCACCTTCTCCCACCGGAAGTCGGTGAGGTCGAGCATCAGCTTCACCGTGCCGTGCTCCTCGACCGCGGCCTCGACCGCGGGCGTCAACACGGCGTAGTCGGCCTTCGTCACCTCGCCGGACACGACGAACCCGAGGGTGTCACCGGTGCTGCGGTCGGACTGCGTGATCGTCATCGAGTGCTCCGTTCTGTCGGCTTCCCTGCCCAGCCTTCCGTGCGGCGCGGTCGGCGTCGAGGGGTCGTTGGTCCCGGGAGCGTACTGAGGGCTGAAACGACTGCTGCGTTCGCTCCCGTCGAAGCGCCACGTCAGTCGACGAGCGCGCCCGCGGTCAGGTTCGAGATCACGCCGGTCATCGATCCGGCGCGGTCGGATGCCGCGAACGCGAGGAACTCGGCGACCTCGTCGAGCGTCGGCAGCCGGCCGAGCAGCGTCATGCCGGTGAGGCCATCCATCCACTCGTCGAAGTCGATGCCGGAGGCGTCGGCGATGCGACCGAACATCTGCCGGGTGTACGACGTGTCGAGCGCGTCGCGCATGGCGTGCGGCCGCACGCACACGACCCGAACCCCCGCGGGACCGAGCTCGCCGGCGAGCGCTCGCGAGAAGCCCTCGAGCCCCGCGCTCTGCGCGGCGTTGCCGATGAGCCCGCGCCCGGTGAGCCGCGCGCCGGGCGTCGACACGGTGAGGATCACCCCGCTCCCCAGCGCGATCATCGGCCGCGCGACGGCCTTCGCCGTCACGAAGTTCGTCTGCAGGTAGCCCGTGACCGGGTGCAGGTACTCGGCGAGCGACGTGTCCGCGATCTCCCGGCCCTGCAGGTGGTCGAAGCCGACGGCGTTCAGCGCGATATCGATGCGGCCCGCGGCATCCGTCACCTCGTCGATGTGACGATCGACGGACGCCTGGTCCATCGCGTCGACCACGGCGATCTCGACCGTGCCGCCGAACGAACGCGCAGCGGATGCCGCGGCCTCGAGCCGCGGGAGGCTCCGACCGGCGAGGAAGACCCTCGCTCCCTCCCTGGCGAACGCGCGCGCGGCAGCGGCGCCGATCGATCCTCCGCCGCCGTGGATCACGGCGACCTTGCCTTCGAGCAGCAGCATCATGGTTCCCTTCGTGAGTGATGGGTCATCGCAACCAAACGGTTGCACACACTCGAGGGGCAATGCAACCATTGAGTTGCATTTCGACATCGCCTCAGGACTGATCCTCCTTCCTCTGGACTTATACGCACATAGGTGCGTATAGTCACGAACATGCCACGACGACGCCCGGGAGTGCTCCTCCCGATCGAGCTCGCGATCCTCGATGCGGGCCTCACCATCCAGCCGCGCGAGGGGTCGTTCTTCGGGTTCGCGCTCGCGCGCACGCTCGCCGAACGAGACGGGTCCGCGCTCGTCTCGCACGGCACGCTCTACCGAGCCCTGAACCGAATGGATGCCGCGGGGCTGCTCGAATCCGAGTGGGAAGCGCCCGAGCTGGCCGAGGCCGACGGGCGGCCGCGCCGCCGGCTCTACCGCGTGACCGGGGCCGGCGAGGCCGCGTTTCGCGCCGCCGCCCGCACCGAGCAGCAGCGCGGCACCGTGACCGGCGAGGCGCTCGCATGAGCGGCCGGAGCGACCGGGCGGTGGAACGCGCCGCCCGCGCGACGCTGCACTGGACGCTGCGGTACACCGGCGGACTCGATCCGCTCGTGGCGGCCGACCGCCAGGACGAGATCCTCTCCGACCTGCACGAGCAGACCGCATGGGCGACCGAGGCCGGCATCGGCGAGCGCGCCACGGCTCGGTCGATCCGAGCACGGATGCTGCGCGGCATCCCGGCCGACCTCGGCTGGCGGCGCGCGCAGCTCTCGGGCCGAGAGGGAATCCGGTTGAGCCTGCCGCGCGTCGACGGGCTGCTCCTCGCCGCGGTCGCCGTCATCGGCGTCGTGCAGGTCGGCGTCGGCGCGTTCATCGCCGCCCGCCACGTGCGGGCCCTGCTGATCGGCGACATCGGCTTCATCCCGAACGCGGCGGCGCTCACCATCGCCCTCGGCTCGGTCGCGCTCGTCGCCACCGCGCTGCTCGGGCACCGGCGCACGCGGCCATGGGGTGCGGCGCTGCTCGCCGTCACCGGCCTCCTGATCTTCGCCCAGAGCGTGAATGCGCTGTACTACCTCAGCGCGACCGCGCTCCTCGTGATCAACGGCGTGACGTGGCTCGAACCGGCCGCCTACGCCGTCGGCACCGGCGTCGCCATCCTCTGCCTCGCCGCCACCGCCCAGTGGGCGAACCCCGCGCGCCGACCCTCGGCCGCGTCCGCGGCATCCGCCCTCACCGGAGAGGAATCGCGATGAACCTGCAGGACCTGCTCGACGATGAGCGACGACGCGAAGCCGAGCGACAGGGCAGACGGATGCCGCGGCGCCGCGTCGTCCTCCTGGTCGGCGCCCTCGGGGCCGCCATCGCCATCGGGACCGGCGCGGCGCTCACCGCGGCGGCCGTCTCCGAGATCAACGGATACGAGCAGTTGGCGGCCGCGGCCACGGCGACTCCGGCCGTGTCGACGCCCGCGCCCGACACCGCGGCGGACCCGACGCCCACGACGACCGAGCCCGGTCCGAGTGCGTCGCCGGCACCGGCATCCGCTTCCGACGAGGCATCCGCTGCCGGCGACGGTGTCGCTGAACCGGCTCCCGGCGGCATCGCCACCATCCGCGGGTACACCGTGTACGACGAGACCTCCGACCTCGACCTGATCCCGAGGCCGTCGGCGGAGTTCGTCGAGGAGTGGGCGCTCGACGTCGAGACGATCCTCATGCAGAGCCACCTCGACGCGAAGTGCATGGCCGAGAAGGGGTTCACCGCGGCGTACATCCCGATGTGGCAGACGTGGGAGAACGGCGACATGATGGCGGTGCTCGAGGAGCTCGATGCGTTCAACGACGCCCGGACTCCCGAATGGCAGGAGGCGTTCTGGGGCGCCGACGACCAGCCGCTCGGCGACGCCTACGACTGGAAGCAGGCCGGATGCCACGGGGCGTCCGTGCACTTCACCGGAATGGACGACGCCAACTAGGCACTCTCGCGACTGGCCGCGCCGACCCGCACCGCGTCCAGCACCGCCTGCAGCGCCGGCGAATCCGCCTGGCTGCGGCGATGCACGGCCGCGACCCCGCGAACCGACGCGGGCTGCACGGTCGGGATCGCCACGAGGTCGTCGGGCAGCGGCGACCGACCGAGCCGCGGCACCAGCGCCACCCCGAGACCGGCGCGCACGAGCTCGAGGTGGTTCTCGAACTCCATCGACTCGTGCACGATGCGCGGCGCGTTCGAGACGCCGTCGAACAGGCGACGCAACCACTGCCGGCAGATCGTCGAGTCGAACGTCGCGACCCACTCCTCCTCGGCGAGGTCGGCCGGGGTCAGCTCGGCGCGGCCCGCGAGCGGATGCTCGCGGCGCAGGATCACGTCCGCGACATCCGTGAACAGGGGCGTCTCGACCAGGTGATCGGGCATCGCCAGCGCGACGTTGCCCCACCGGTGCACGATGCCCAGGTCGCGCTGACCGGATGCCACGAGCGCGATCGTCTCCCACGGCTCGCTCTCCCGCATCGGCACCCGAAGCTCCGGATGCTCGGCGCGCAGCCGCGGCAGCACGTCGACGAGCAGGCCCCGCACCGCCGTCGAGAACGCGCCGATGCGCACCTCGCCCGTGATGCGGCGCGCAGCCGCGCCATCCGCCCCCTGCCCGACGCCGGTGAGGTGCAGGTCGGCTTCGATGCGCTCGAGGTCGGCGAGCACCGTCGCCGAGGACGTGACGAGGTGGCGGCCGGCATCCGTCAGCACGACCCCGCGACCCGCCCGCTCGAGCAGCGCGACCCGCGTGCCGCGCTCGAGGCGCTTGATCTGCTGGGACACCGCCGACGGCGTGAAGCCGAGCGCATCGGCCGCGGCCGCGACGCTGCCGTTCGTGGCCACCGCACGCAGCGCGACCACGGCTTCGAGATCGATCATGCAGTGATGCTACCGATTCACGAGCAGAAATGGTCGCTGGTGTTTCCGGATGCCGCGGGCGAACCTTGACCCATGACGAGACGCGACATGCTGCTGGCGGCCCTGGTGGCGACGATGTGGGGCTTCAACTTCGTCGTCATCGACTGGGGCATGGACGGCATCCCGCCGCTGTTCTTCGTCGCCATCCGGTTCGCGGTGGTCGCTCTCGCCGTCGTCCTCGTGCCGCGCCCGCTCGCGAGCTGGAAGACCGTCGTCGGCGTCGGCCTCTTCATGAGCCTCGGCCAGTTCGCCCTGCTCTACACGTCGATCGCGCTCGGGCTGCAGCCCGGCATCGCCGCCCTGCTGCTGCAGGCGCAGGTCGTGCTCACGATCCTCGTCGCCGCGCTCGCGCTGCGCGAGCGACCCACGCGGTTGCAGGTCGCGGGCGTGCTGCTCGGAACGGTCGGGCTCGGCGTCGTGGCGTTCGGCCGCGGCGGCGACGCACCCGCGCTCGCGGTCGTGCTGTGCCTGCTCGCCGCGCTCTCGTGGGCGATCGGGAATGTCATCTCGCGGAAGGCCGGACCGGTCGCGCCCGAACGTCGGTTCGGGGCGCTGTCGCTCACGGTGTGGTCGTCGCTCGTCGTGCCGCTGCCCGCGCTCGGTCTCTCGGCGCTCATCGAGGGGCCCGACGCCATCGCCGCCGGCATCGCCGCGTTCGGATGGCGCCCGCTGCTCTCGACGCTCTACACCGCGGGCCTCTGCACGCTCGTCGGGTACGCGATCTTCAACGGGCTGCTCGCGCGCAACCGTTCGGCGTCGGTCGTGCCGTGGGTGCTGCTCGCGCCGGTCGTCGCCATGGCGTCGGCGGCGCTGCTGCTCGGGCAGGTGCCGAACGTGTGGGAGACCGTCGGTGGGGTGGTGCTCGTGGCCGGAGTGTTCGTGGCGAACGCGCCGGGCCGGCGGAAGGGGGCGGTGCCGGCAGCGGGGGCGGCGGGCGCGGCGCCTGCGCCTGAGGCATCCGCTCTGGACCCGATCTCGCCGCGATCGGGGTGACGAGAATCCGGCCGCCCAGCGTCGAGACGACGATGGGGCGCCGGAACCTCCGCACTCAGACGTCGGCGGGTGCCGCGAGCCGCTCCCCCAGCCAATTCCGCGCCCGGCTGTGGAACGCGTGCGTCACGTCGGCGGTGCGGGCGATCGACTCGAAGCCGTGCGGTGCGCCGGGCACCACGTCGACCGTGCACTCGACGCCCGCATCGCGGAGCGCCGAGGCGTAGGCGAGATCCTCGTCGTGGAACAGGTCGATGTCGCCGACACCGATCCACGCCGGCGGCAGCCCGGTCAGGTCGGCACGGCGGGCGGGAACGGCGAAGTCGCGCACGTCGTCGGCGCCGAGCGGCGCCTGCAGGTACGACGACCAGCCGACGAGGTTGTCGCGGTTGGTCCAGGCGAAGTGCCGCACGGCGTCGAGGTCGCGCCGCGCCGCGGTGCGGTCGTCGAGCATCGGGCAGTACAGCAGTTGTGCGACGGGCTGCGACCCGCCCTCGTCGAGCAGGCGTTGGGCGAGCGCGGCAGCGAGCCCGCCTCCGGCGCTCTGTCCGCCGACCGCGACCCGTGCGGGGTCGATGCCGCGCGCGGCGGCGGCATCCTGCAGCCACTGCCATGCCGCGACGCAGTCGTCGAGCGGGGCCGGGAACGGATGCTCCGGGGCCAGCCGGTACTCGACGGACACGACGACGATGCCGAGTCGCTCCGCGAGCCGCGCGCACCAGGGGTCGTCCTGCGCGGCGGCGCCTATCACGAGTCCGCCACCGTGGATCCACAGCAGCGCGCCGCGAGCACCGGACTCGGACTCGGCCGACGTGGCCTCGGGTGCCACGGACGTGGCTGCGTCGGTGGGGGTGAACACCCGCACCCCGGTGCCGGGAACGACGAAGTCGACCCGCTCGAACCCCACGCCCTCGGCCGTCTTCGGCGCCGGGATGAGCGCGAGCGCCGCCTGCGCCATCCGCCGCTGCCACGAGTGGCGGACCTGCGGGCGGGGGAACCACCGATAGGCGCGTCGGAGCTCCGGATGCAGGTCGTCGATGCGCATGCGCGAGGGGGCGGGTTTCATGTCATCTGAGCGGGGGCTTGTCATCGTGCTCTCGATTCTGGTGCACGCGAATCCTCTCGGCAGATTCCCGACCTGTGCGAAGCGAAGCGATATATCGTTGACATATCGTCGAGACCCGATCAGGGCCCGCTTCAGGGAGGTCATCATGAGCGATTCAGGTTCGTACACGGGCGGCGGCTTCGGCAGCGGCCCGGGCAATTGGGGCAGGGGCAGCTGGGGCGGCGGCAACCCGGGCCAGGGCCTCTGGGAGGCGATGGAACAGCTCCGCGGCATGTTCGAGCAGAAGGTCGCCCCCCGCATGGGGAAGGGCGACGTGCGAGCGGCGGTGCTCGCGCTCCTGGCCGAGAAACCGATGCACGGATACCAGATCATCACCGAGATCGCCGAGCGCAGCGGCGGCGCGTGGAAGCCGAGCGCGGGCTCGGTGTATCCGACCCTGCAGCTGCTCGCCGACGAGGGGCTCATCACCGCCGAGGAATCGGGCGGGCGCAAGACGTACACGCTGACCGAGGCGGGCACGGCCGAGGCCGAGGCATCCGCTGACCGCGGCACGCCGCCCTGGCCGACGCCGCCCGGGAGCGGCAGCGGCACCGGCGGCGGCGGCGGACGTGACTGGGGCATGTCGGGCGCGCTGCCCAAGGCCGGCATCGAGCTCGCGCAGGCGGCCGCGCAGGTCGGCCGCACCGGCACCCCCGAGCAGGTGAAGGAAGCGGTCGAGGTGCTGGAGGACGCACGCCGCCGGCTCTACTCGATCCTCGCCCAGGGCTGACCGAGTGCCCTCGACACGTCGGCATCCGGCAGGCAGGATGCCCGATGTGGGGAACACGCGCGCCCGCTACCGGCGGATCCTCCGATTCGCCGCCAGGTACATCATCCAGACCTGGTGGTTCGAGATCGTGCTGCCCCGGTTCGGGCTCGCGCGGTTCGCGGCGCGCGGGCGGGCGGCGCGGCTGACGCGCATCGCCGAGCGGTTCCACGTGCTGGCGGTCGACCTCGGCGGGCTCATGATCAAGGTCGGCCAGTACCTCTCATCGAGGCTCGACGTGCTCCCGCCCGAGATCACCCGCGAACTCGCCGGGCTGCAGGACGAGGTGCCGCCCGTGCCGTTCGACGACATCCGCCGCCTCGCCGAGGTCGAGCTCGGGATGCCGCTCGAGCGCGCGTACGCGTCGTTCGACCCGACCCCGGTGGCCGCGGCATCCCTCGGCCAGGCGCACCGCGCCCGCCTCTCCCCCATCGACGCCGCCGACATGGGCTACGACGACGCCGTCGTCAAGGTGCAGCGGCCCGGCATCGAGGTCATCGTCGACGTCGACCTCGCGGCGCTCCGCCGCGTCGCCGACTGGCTCAGCCGCGTGCGGTTCGTCGCGAACCGCGTCGACCTGCCCGGCCTCGTCGAGGAGTTCGCCACCACGAGCCTCGAGGAGATCGACTACGTCAACGAGGCCGGCAACGCCGAGCGCTTCGCCGCGAGCTTCGCCGGCGACCCGCGCGTCGCCGCGCCCGAGGTGGTCTGGGAGCGCACCACCCGCCGCGTGCTCACCCTCGCCGACGTCACCGCGATCAAGATCAACGACCGCGCCGCGCTCATCGCCGCCGGCATCGACCCGAAGGCCGTCGCCGCGCAGTTCGCGACCGTCATGTTCGACCAGCTCTTCCGCGACGGGTACTTCCACGCCGACCCGCACCCGGGCAACATCTTCGTCACGCCGGTCGGGGTGCTGTCGAGTGAGACGGATGCCGCGGGGCCGGCGCCGGACGCGGCATCCGCCGCCCCTGCGCCCACCTGGCAGCTGACCTTCATCGACTTCGGGATGATGGGCCAGGTGCCCGACGGGCTGCGGCAGGCGCTGCAGCAGCTGATGATCGCGGTCGCCGCGCGCGACGGGAAGCGGCTGGTCGAGAGCTTCCGCAGCGTCGGGTTCCTGCTGCCGACCGCCGAGACCGCGGAGCTCGAGCGGGCGATGACCGAACTGTTCGCGCGCTTCGGCGGCATGGGGTTCGCCGAGCTCGCGCAGGTCGACGAGCGCGAGCTGCGGAAGTTCGCGATCGAGTTCGGCGAGGTCATGCGCACCCTGCCGTTCCAGCTGCCCGAGAACTTCCTGCTCATCATCCGCGCCATGTCGCTCACCTCGGGCATGTGCAGCTCCCTCGACCCCGAGTTCAACATCTGGGACGCCGTCGAGCCCTACGCCGCCCAACTGCTGCGCGACGAACGCGGCAACCTCGTGCAGGCGCTCGGCAAGGAGGCCCTGTCGGTCGCCGGCACCGCCTGGCGGCTGCCGGGGCGCCTCGACAAGGTCGTCGACCGCATCGAGCAGGGCCGGCTCGTCGCGAACTCGCCGAAGATCGAACAGCGGATGTCGCGGCTCGAGCGCACGGCCGGCCGCATCGTGTCGGCGGTGATCTTCGTGGGGCTCTTCCTGGGAGGCATCCTGCTCCGACTCGACGAGCCGGTCTGGGGCGGGATCCTGCTCGGCGTATCGATCGTCCCGCTGCTGCACGCGATGTTCGCGGGCGTGTTCGGGCGGCGCGGGGCGGGGTGATCAGGCCGACGCGTGCGGGGGCGTCGACTCCGGCACGATCGCGGTGACGACGTGGTCGACGATGCGCTGCACCTGCTCCTCGCCGAGGAGCCCGGGCATGGTCAGGTGCTCGAGAAGCAGCCCGGTCATCGCCAGGTAGAGCACGAGGACGGTCGCCTCATCGCCAGGGAAGCCGCCGTCGACGTGGTCGGACGTCGCGCTCTCGAGGTTCCCGGCGAAGTGCCGAGTGACGGCGGGCGCGAGGCGCGGGTTGCGGGCCGCCTCGAGGCGCAGTTCGAAGAGCGCCACGTGGGCGGCCCGATCGGACATCGCGCGCTCGACGAGCCAGCGCATGAGCTCCCGCTCCGTATCGCGCGTGCGCGGTCGCGACATCCGCTTCGCGGTCTCGACCGGGTCGGGCGCGAGCCGTCCGAACACGTGTGCCGCGAGCTCGTCGACGAGCTGATCGCGCGATGCGAAGTAGTTCGACGCCGTGCCGGCGGGCGCGCCGGCCTCGCGGTCGACCGCGCCGAAGGTCAGTCCGCGGCTCCCATGGCCCGCGATCACGTCCACCGCGGCGTCGAGCAATTGCCGTCGTCGCTCGGGGTTCCGAACCATCCGCGCTCTCCCGTCCAGGCCGTCAGCAGCTGTTGCCATTCTAACCACTATGCATATAGTGGTTATGCCACCTGGCGACACGACTCGCCGCCCGCCCTCACCGAGAAGGACGCATGCGACAGCTCATCTACTACATCTCGCTCTCCATCGACGGGTTCATCGCCGGCCCCGACGACGAGGTCGACTTCTTCCCTGGCTCCGACGAGTACATGACGTGGATGGTCGGCGACTACGGCGACGCCCTGCCGGGCGCGTTCCGCGAGAAGTTCGGCATCGCGGATGTCGCACCCTCGCGTTTCGACACGATCGTCATGGGCCGGCGCACGTACGACCCCGCGCTGCAGGTCGGCGTGACTTCGCCGTATCCGCACCTGCGCCAATACGTCGTCTCGCGCAGCCTCGAGCGACCCGACCCCGCCGTGACCGTCGTGGCCGACGACGTCGTGGCGACCGTGCGCGCGCTCAAGGCCGAGGATTCCACCCTCGACATCTACCTCGCCGGGGGCGGCCGCCTCGCCGGGCAGCTCCTCGACGAGATCGACGGGCTCGTGATCAAGCGCTACCCCGTCGTCGCCGGCGCGGGATTGCCGGCCTTCGGCCCCGACTTCGCACCGACGCAGTTCTCGCTCGACGCGGTCCGCTCGTTCGACGGCGGCAACCTCGTCGAGTGGTACTCGCGGACGGCGTGAGCGGCGACGCGGTCGGACGGCGGCGCAGTCCGCGACGATTCGAACCGGCACGGTCGGGATGGGGCGCTGCAGGCCGCCGGCATGCGGGGGGTCGGGCGGTCTCCGTCGCATCCACCCCCGCTTGCGGAGCACTCTCGCTCACGCGAGCATCGGACGATGAGCACTCGGGTCCGCAACATCCACGACGCCCTACACTCCTTCTCCGAACCCTGGCAGCCGCGCCGGCTCGCGAGCATGAACGACTACGACGTCAAGGTCGTGAAGCTCCTCGGCGAGTTCACCTGGCATTCGCACCCCGACACCGACGAGCTGTTCATGGTGATCTCGGGCGACCTCGTGATCCAGCTGCGCGACGGCGACGTGGCGCTCGGCCCGGGCGACGTCTTCGTCGTGCCCCGCGGCGTCGAGCACTGCCCGAGAGCCGACGGCGAGGTGTCGGCGGTCCTGATCGAGCCGCAGGGCGTCGTCAACACAGGCGACACCCCGAGCGAGCGGACCACCGAGCTGCGCGAGCTCGACTGACTCGCCCTCGACCGGGCGCGGTTCGGGCGTCTCCCCGACGGGCTATCGCTTGGTGACGGTGACCTCGACCGGGTCGCCGACATCCTTGCCGAGGGCCTTGCGGACCTTCGCGTTCAGCGACACCATGTGGCCGCCCGTCCCGGTCACCATCGCACCGACGTTCTCGAGACGGACGTCATCGATGCTCGCGTCGACGCGGACCGACCTGCCCGTGCCGAAGAACTCGGCGGACCCGGGGATCTCGACGCAACTCCACGTCTCGCCTTTGACGTCGACGCCGATCGTGGTCTGGAAGGTCAGCTCGTCTGCAGCCATGACGCCAGCGTAGGCGGGCCTCCCGTCATCGACGGCGGGAGCCGGCGACGCCTCCGCGACGCGCCCGCGGTGCCGCATGCAGGTCAGCCGATCTTGGCGCGCGCGGAGTGCCGCCTGGCCTTCGCGCGGTTGCCGCAGGTCTCCATCGAGTGCCACCGGCGGGTGTTCGCCCGGCTGGTGTCGATGAAGAAGTGCTGGCAGTCGGATGCCGCGCACGGCCGGATGCGCGACCCCTCGGGTCCCTGCAGGTCGGCCCACTCGAGCACCGCGCGGGCTCCGACGCGCCGGCCCGGGGCGAGGTCGTCGCGCCACCGCGCGCCGTCGGGACCGAACGCGGGACGCCGCGTGATCGCCGCGGTCCACGGCTCGAGGTCGGCGATCGACGCGCGACCCCTGAGGAACCTCGCGAGCAGCGGGCGGACGGCGCGGGCGTCGGCGATCTCGTCGGCGTCGCCGGTGCCGCCGTGGGCGACGAGCCACGCCGAGGCGTCGGCATCCGTCCCGAGTTCGTCGTCGACGTGGTCGTCGAACACGAGCCGGGAGTTCACCAGGTCGAGCAGGAGCGAGTCCGAACTCGCGTGCGTGGCCGTGCCCGTGGCATCCGTCGTCATGACCGCGCCTCCGTCATCCGTCACCTTCGGCATCAATTCTAACCCCCTCGGAATATTTGACTGGTTAGCGTGTTGCACTCGTCAACGCACTAACCACCAACACCATTCCAACCGGTTAGGCACTGATTCGAAGGAGCTGGCACGCATGCCGTTCATCACCGTCGGAACCGAGAACTCGAGCGACATCGACCTCTACTACGAGGACCACGGGGCGGGGCAGCCCGTCGTGCTGATCCACGGCTACCCGCTGAGCGGCGAGTCGTGGGAGAAGCAGTCCGCCGCCCTGCTCGAGGCCGGCTACCGCGTCGTCACCTACGACCGTCGCGGCTTCGGCCGGTCGTCGAAGCCGACCATCGGCTACGACTACGACACGTTCGCCGCCGACCTGAAGGTCGTGCTCGAGACCCTCGACCTCCGCGACGCGATCCTCGTCGGGTTCTCGATGGGCACGGGCGAGGTCGGACGCTACCTCGGCACCCACGGCAGCGAGCGCGTGGCGAAGGCCGTGTTCCTCGCCTCGCTGGAGCCCTACCTGCTGCAGGCCGACGACAACCCCGCGGGCGTGCCCGCCGAGGTCTTCGCCGGCATCGAGCAGTCGGCGAAGTCCGACCGCTACGCCTGGTTCGACGAGTTCTTCGCGAACTTCTACAACCTCGACGAGAACCTCGGCAGCCGGATCGGCGAGGCCGCGGTGCGCGCCAGCTGGAACACCGCCGCCTCGAGCGGATGGTTCGCCTCCTCCGCCGTCGTCCAGAGCTGGCTGACGGACTTCCGCGGCGACATCGCGAAGGTCGATGTGCCCGCACTGATCGTGCACGGCACTGCCGACCGGATCCTGCCGATCGACGCCACCGCGCGCGAGTTCACCAAGCGCCTGCCGTCGGCCGAGTACGTCGAGATCGAGGGCGCCCCGCACGGCATGCTCTGGACGCACGCCGACGAGATCACGCGACTGCTGCTCGACTTCGTCCAGAAGTAGGCCGACGCCCCACCGCAGTTCCGCACGACGGGCCCGGGGCTCCCGGGCCCTCGTCGTGCCGGCCGGCAGCGCTCAGCTCGGCAGCTCGATCATGTACGAGACGATCTCGGTGATCCTCCCGTCGGCCGCGAAGTCGAAGACGTCGCACGACGCGACGATCGACACGCCGCCGTCGGCGTCCGTGTAGCGGGCGAGGGCGTCGACGACCACGCTCTCCTCGCCGACCACCGACCGGAACCGCTGGAACTCCGTCGTGACGTCGGCGAGGTCGGCGGACGTGCGCTCGATCGCCTTCGCCACCGCCTTCCGCCCGACCAGGGGCCCCCCGCCGACGGAGGTCCAGATGACGTCGTCGGCGAGATGCTGCAACGCGAGATCGAATCGATGGCCCGAGAACGCCCGGGCGATCTGCTCGGTGGTGAGGTCGGTCGTGGTCTCCATGCGGCTCGCTCCCCTCGCGCGGCATCCCGCGCCATTGCGGTCTGACGAGATCACCTTCGCCCCGTCGGGCGCGCGCGTCAAGGTGCCGGAGGTGAGATGGCGCCGGTCACTTTCGAGACCCGCAGTCGTTGCGGCCTCGGTGCACGTCCTCGCGCGACTACTCCGATTCGGGGCGGAGGTCTGGCGGCGGAGGCGACGACGGCGGCACGAGCGGTCCGCCGGCGAGGATGTTCTCGACCATCCCCCAGGCGCGATCGGTGAGCGAGTCGCCCGGGAAGAACTCACCGAACAGTTCGTCGGCCTCCTCGACCGACCCGATTGCGCACAGCGCCAGCAGGTGGCGGATGTCGTCGGTGTCGCGGCCGGGCCGGCTGGCCTTCAGCTTCATCGCGAGGAGCGCGTCAGCGGGTGCGACCTCGATCGTCACGAGCCCGTCGTGATGGATCGGCTCCCATCGGATCTCACGTCCCCACCACGGTGCGAGCTGTGACGCCTTGAAGTTCAGCCAATCGAGTTGCCACCCTCGGCGCTCGGCGATGCGTTCAGCGGCAGCCACCACCTCGGCCTCGTCGCCCGGACTCACCTTGACCGCATCGACGTCGACCGTCGTACGCCGATCGAAATGCCGCAGAGCGAGCGCTCCACCTCCGACGATCCGCAGGCCGACTGGATTCCCCTCGGCGTGCAGTTCTGCGACGAGCTCCCTGAGCCCGTCGATGAGGTCGTCACGATCGAGGAGGATCACACGCTCTCCAGGGAATCACGCCACACGAGCACGCCATGCGCGAGGAACTCCGCCGGCACGTCGTCGATGGGCGGCACCGGGTCCGCCGCGTCGACCAGGAGCGGTCGGAGCCGCGCGAGGTGACGAGAGGGTGCGCTCGTCCAATCCGGCGCGGGCACGCCCTCCGCGTTCAGCCGGTACTCGACGAGTGCGGCGATCGCGGCATCCCACGTCTTCGACCCGGTCGACTCGGGCTCGGTGATCGCCAGCACGCCCCGGATCAGTCCGTGCTCTGCGACGAGGTGGTCATTCATCTGCACCAGGTAGCGGAACGCCAGTGACGGCTCATCACGTCGCAGCGCATGCCGGACGGCGGCGGCGATCGTCGCGACGTCGTCGCGTGTGGTCGGTGCGGCGTAGAGGCGATGACCCGACCCGGCGAGAAGCCTCGTCGCCGTGTCGAAGCGCGGGTCCTCGTGCGCGTTCTCCGCGATCGCGACCCGACTCTGCGAGAGCCCGGCCCGTCGGGCGAGATCCCGCTGGGAGAAGCGGCGCGAGCGACGGGCGGAGCGCACCAACGTGGCGATGTCGGCCATGAGCACACCTCCCCACATGATTCGGTATTCATGATCATACCGCAGACACGCATGCCATTGCGAGGTTCGCCAGATGACCGTGTCTCCGCCCGGTACCACCGGCGCCCGGCATCACGCCCGATCGAACACGATCGCCGCGGGGAATCGCCGGAGCACGGCGCTGAACGGCGCGCGAGCGAGTCGTGCCGCCTCCGCGCCATCCACGATCCGCGGGCGCGCCAGCCCGACCTCGCGCCCCCGCCACCGCAGCGACGCGCCGTCCGCTGCCACGACGTTGCGCGCCCAGTTCGTCGCCGCGCCCCACGGCAGCCCGATGACCACGATCGACGCGTCCGTCGTCGGCACGACGGCGATGGGCGTCTCGTAGGCGGTGCCGCTGCGGCGCCCGACGTGGCGGATGAGCGCCCAGACGGGCATCCAGCGGCGACCCGCGAGGGCGCGCGCGACGGGCGCCGTCGCGATGACGAGCCGACGCGGCGGGCCGCTCGCGGCGCGCGGCTCGGCGGACCGGGACGGAAGGGAGGTCTCGTTCATGCAGGTGAGACGGATGACTCGGCGCCCGTGTGACATCCGCCCGGACATCAGCCGCGGCATCCGCCCTTGCGTCACACCGACCACGGGTGGATCGTCTCCTGTGTCATGACCGAGTTCGCCGACCTCTGGACCGCGCACCGGCACGTCGTGCGCGACGTCGCGTACCGGGTGCTCGGGTCCGTCGCCGAGGCCGAGGACGTCACCCAGGAGACCTACCTGCGCCTGCTCGCCCGAGAGGGCGACCCCGACGCGGCGCCGTTCGACGACCCGCGCGCGTGGCTCGTGACGGTCGCGTCGCGGCTCGCGATCGATCGGCTGCGCGCGCACGAGCACTCGCGGCGCGCGTACGTCGGGCCGTGGCTGCCCGAGCCGATCGTCACCGACGAGCGCACGCTGCCCGAAGACCGGGTGACGCTCGACGACTCGGTGCGGATGGCGCTGCTCGTCGTGCTCGAGCAGCTCACGCCCGCCGAGCGCACCGCCTTCCTGCTGCACGACGTGTTCGACCTCTCGTTCGACCGCATCGCCGAGGTGCTCGGCTCGAGTCCCGCCGCGGCACGGCAGTCGGCGTCACGCGCGCGGAGGCGGATCGCCGCGCACGGCGAGGCCCGCTTCGCCGTTGACCCCGCCGCCGCCCGTCGCCTCTCCGAGCGGTTCGCCGCCGCGGCATCCGACGGCGACCTCGACGGGCTGGTCGCGGTGCTGGCGACGGATGCCACGGGCTGGTTCGATTCCGGCGGCGCCTACCCCGGCGCACCGACCGAGCCGGTGCGCGGCGCCGAGCAAGTCGCGCGGCAGTTCCTCGCCGGGGTCGGCGGGCTCGGCCTCGACTTCCGGGTCGCGGAGGTCAACGGCGAACCCGGCGTCGTGGTGCGCCGGCGCGACCGCGTCGTGTCGGTGCTCGCGCTCGAGTTCGCGGACGGCCGGATCACGGCGATCCACGGCGTCGGCAACCCGGCGAAGCTCGGGCACGTGCGGTGAGCCGCGCCAGGGCTGGGCAGGCCGACGTCCGACGTCGGCCGTACGCTCGGGACCATGACCATCCGACGCCTGGACAACGTCGCCATCGTCGTCGACGACCTGGATGCGGCGATCGCGTTCTTCGCCGAGCTCGGCATGGAGCTCGAGGGCCGCGCGGCGATCGAGGGCGACTTCGCCGACCTCGCCGTGGGCCTCGACGGCATCCGCAGCGAGATCGCGATGATGCGCGTGCCCGACGGCCACGGCCGACTCGAGCTCACGACCTACCTGCACCCCGAGGCATCCGCCCCGTCACCCGCGGTGCCGCCGCCGAACACGCTCGGGCTGCACCGCGTGATGTTCGACGTCGACGACCTCGACGACACGCTCTCGCGTCTGCGCCCGCACGGTGCCGAGCTGCTGCGCGAGGTCGCGAACTACCAGGACGAGTACCGGCTCTGCTACCTGCGCGGGCCCGCGGGCATCATCGTCGCGCTGGCCGAAGAGGTCGGGTGAGGCGCGGCATCCGTCACCCGGCGCGCAGCTCGGCGGCGATCGCGGCGGCGATCGCGGTGCCGAGCACGCGAGCGCCCTCCTCCGACGGGTGCAGGCCGTCGGAGCTCATGCCCTCGACGAACCGCCCGTCGAGGGTGCGCAGGCCCGCGGACGCATCCACGAAGCGCCACCCACGATCGTCGGCCAGGTCGTCGAGGCGCTCGTTGTACTCCGTCACGCCGTCGGGATAGGCGTCCATGGGCGGGATCGAGACCACGAGCACGTCGCCGATCCCGACGGCGTCGACGATCCGGTCGAGGTTCGCAGCCGACTCCTCGAACGGCACGCCGAACGCGAGGTCGTTCGTGCCGGCGAGCACGACGAGCGCGTCCGCCTCGACCGGCGCGACCGACTGCGCCATCCGCTCGGTCGTCGCGCCCCACTCCGCCCAACCGCCGGTGAAGACGAACCCGTCGTCGACGACGTACGTCGCCCACGACGCGGGGCCGAGGTCGCCGGTCGCGAAGTCGCGGCTGTCGGCATCCGTGATCGAGTCGCCGACGGCGGCGAACGTGCCGAGGGCGCGGCCGACGGATGCCTCGGGCGCGCCGGTGCGGTCCGACGGCGCCGACGCGGCGCATCCGACCATGACGCTCGCCGCGGTCGCGACGGCGAGCGCGGCACCGAAACGGCCCGCGCGCAGGCCGAACCGACCCCCGCCCGTCGTCACGATCCGGGCGGCGCGGTCGGCGCTCCCTCGCCGGTGCTGAGCCGAAGCGCTTCGCGCAGGCCGAACACGCGGGCGGTGACGGCGCCGTCCTCCGCGAACCCCGTCGCCTCGATCGGCACGACCTCCGCGCCGACCACGTTGTAGCTGCGACCGTCGTGCTCGAGCACCGCCGTCCCGGCGGCCAGCACGTTGCGCACCCAGTTCGCCTCGGAGCCGTACGGCAGCACGACCTCGAACCCGCCGCTGACCCGGACCGCCGAGATCGGCGTCGCGTAGTAGCGACCGCTCGAGCGACCGACGTGGCGGACCACCGAATGCGGGTCGCCCTCCCGCCCCGCGGTCTGCAGCACCCGCGGATTGACGCGCTCGCGCTGCCAACGGACCAGCGGCCCGAGCACGCGCGGGTCGCGTCGCCGGAAGCCCACCACGATCGTGAGACCGGCGACCAGGACCAGGGCGCCGACGGCCGCGATCACCACCATCAGCATTCGTCCGAGCACTCGTCCCACACCCCTCACCGCGCGGCACCCCTCACCGCGCCGCCGATGCGGCCAGCGTAGCCCGGGGCGCGCCGCGCTGTCCCGCCCCGGCGGAGGGCGAGCCCGAGCGCGTCGCGCCGGCCGAGGCCTGAGCCGCCGCGCCCCCACGCGCCGCGACCCGCCCGCGCGATAGGTTGACGGCATGGAACTCCTCCGCCACCTCGTCGTGCTCGTCCACCTCGTCGGCTTCGCCGTGCTCTTCGGCGCCTGGGTCGTCGAACTGTTCAACGGCAAGCGGGGCATCACGCGCCTCATGCACTGGGGGCTCGCGATCGCCGGCGTGGCCGGACTCGCACTGGCCGCGCCGTGGGGCATCGAGTACGACCTGAACTACGCCAAGATCGGCACGAAGCTCGTGATCCTGATCGTCATCGGGGCGCTCCTCGGCATCGGGGCCGGCCGCCAGCGCAAGACCGGCTCGGTCCCATCGGCGATCTTCTGGCTGATCGGCATCCTCACGTTCGCGAACGCGGCGATCGCGGTGCTCTGGCGCTGATCCCGCCCTGAGCTCGGCTGCGCGCTACGCCCAGCCGAGCTCGCGCAGCTTCGCGTCGTCGAGCCCGAAGTAGTGCCCGATCTCGTGCACGAGCGTGATGCGCACCCGCGCGCGGAGCGCGTCGAGGTCGGCGCTGTGCTCCTCGAGGTTGTTCTTGTAGAGCGTGATGCGGTCGGGCAGCTCACCGAAACCGTAGACCCCGCGCGTGGTCAGCGGATGACCGCGGTACTGGCCGAACAGCCGTGGGCGCTGCGCGATCGGCTGGTCCTCGAACGAGATCGCGACGTTCTCGAGCCCGCGGACCATGTCGTCGGGCAGCGCCTCGAACACCTCGCCGAGCAGGCGCTCGAAGTCGTCATCCGTGAGGTGCACCATGCGCCGGCAGCCTCTCCCTCAGCGTGCCGCGGCGCTCACCGCGTCGCCCCGCCCTGCTCGACCGCGACGATGCGGTGGTCGTCGTCGTGCGTGAGCTCCGTCCGGAGGAATCGCTCGTCGGTCGGCAGCCGCAGGTCGAAGCGCGCGAACGCCGCCACGCGCAGTTCGCCCGACTCGACGGCGAGGTCGAGCACGTGCCCGCCGAGGCTCCGATCCTCGCTCAGGAAGTGCAGGTGCAGCCCCGCCACGGCGATGCCCTGGTAGATCGCGGGCGTCCAGAACCCGACGAGCGTGCCGCGGATGCCACGCGCCACCGTTTCCACCTGGTGCTTCGTCACCTCGGCCAGCGGCGGGAGCGGATGCCGCTGCCTCGGCGTCACGCGCACTCGGACCTCCGACAGCAGCCCGTCGAAGCGCACGGCGTGGAACAGGTTCCGGCTCGTGAGCGCCTCGTCGACGGATGCCGCGAAGCCGGCCAGTCCGGCGGCCCCGACCTCGATCGCCGGAACCTCCGGGAACCGGCACACGATCGCGAACGGGAGCGTCTCGTCCATGCGCATGACGGCCGGCGGTCCGTCGAGCGTGCACTCGATCGCCGCCGCATCCAGGATGACGACCTCGCCGCCGAGCTGCTCGAGGCAGCCCAACCCGAAGTCGCCGAGCGCGCACGCCTCGCCGACCCGCAGCCCGGACTCGTAGGCGCCGGCGAGCAGCGCGTCGAGCACCGCGAACTGCGTCACGGCCGCACCGGGCACGGGTGTCGGGGGCACGCTTGGAGCGTACCCCCGACGTGGCACGGATGCCTCGCGCCCGGTCAGCGCACGTCGCTCAGTCCAGGTCGAGCCCGTGGCCGAACCGGAACAGCGGGTCCGCGGTGTCGAACGGCACGTCGGGGCGGTTCGCCTCGACCGCGGCCATGCTGCGCGGCAGGTCGAACGGCAGGCGGCCCTTCGGCGTCGCCTCGCCGAACAGCACGTCGAGCACGGCGCGCGGGTTCGCACCGTAGTTCGCCACGAGCGCGGCGACGTCGCCGGCGAACGGCGTGAGGATCGCCGGGCGGTCGAGGAACACGTCGACCACGGTCGGCACGGCGGCGGCGACCTCGCGCACGTGCGCGACGAACTCCTCCGGGAAGTCGAGCGAGCCGGCGTGGAAGAAGTTCTCGAACATCGTGGCGCGCTGCTCGAACGGCGCCTGGATGCGCAGGATCGCGACATCCGCCTCGGCCGGGGTCTCGACGACGGTGCCGTACTCGGCCGCGACCGACGCGTCGACGCCCTCGACGTAGACGCGCAGGCCGCGCGCCAGCGGCAGCGTCCTCGCGCCATCCGCTCGCACCGTGTTCGTCAGCACCGTGACCGAGAGGCGCTGCGCCTGCTCGCCCGCTGCGACGAACTCGGGCGCTCCCACGACCTGCGTCGCGCGCACGACGTCGACGTAGCGACGGTCGTCGAAGAGGCCGAGCACGAACTTCTCGCGCAGGATGCGGCGGGCCGAGACATCCAGCCGCTCCTCGGTCACCTCGCCCGTGCGCACGAGGTCGACGAGCAGCTCGGGGTTCGCCTCGCCGCCGAACTGGTCGGCACCCGCCGCGATGACCTTGACCATGCGCTCGCGCGGGCTCAGGTGCTCGACGCCCCACGCACGCGCGGGGAACGGCTGGCCGAAGATCTCGCCGTCGGTGATGAGGCCCCAGTCGGTGCAGACGATGCCGTCGAAGCCGTACCGCTCGCGGAGGAGGCCCGTGATGACGGACTTGTTGAAGCCGAAGCCGACCTCCTCGTGCTCGGTGCCGACCGGCATGCCGTAGTACGGCATGATCTGCCGGGTGCCGGCCTCGAACGCCGCCTCGAACGGCGTCAGGTGCGTCTCGAAGGCCTCGCCCGGGTAGACCTGCTCGCGGCCGTAGGCGAAGTGCGGGTCCTCACCGTCCTGCTGCGGACCGCCGCCCGGGAAGTGCTTCGTCATCGTCGAGACCGAGTCCTCGCCGAACTCGGCGCCCTGGAAGCCGCGCACGTACGCGGCGCCGAGGCGCGAGGTCAGCTCGGGGTCCTCGCCGAACGTCGCGAGCTGCCGCGACCAGCGCGGCTCGGTCGCGAGGTCGACCTGCGGGTGCAGCGAGACGCGGATGCCGACCGCCGTGTACTCCCGACGCGCGATGTCGCCGAACTGCTCGACGAGCTCCTCGTCGCGGATGGCGGCGAGGCCGAGCGTCTCGGGCCAGGTCGAGAATGCGCCCGTGAGCATGCCGGCGAGCGGGTTGTCGCTGTACGAGTGCCTCGGGTCGGTCGAGATCGTCACGGGGATGCCGAGCCGCGTGCTCGCCGCGAGCTCCTGGAGCCGGTTGTGCCACTCGGCCATCGCCGCGGGCGTCGGTGCCGCCTGCAGGATGTTGAAGTGGTTCATGAGGCGACCCTCGACGTACTCGGCGTTCGAGGGCAGCCCGAACACGGGGTCGGCGTCGGCGAGCGAGCCGTCCTCCCCCATCGTGATCATCGTCTGGAAGAAGAGACCGGCCTTCTCCTCGAGCGTCATCTGCGCGAGCAGGAGCTCGACCCGCTCCTCGACCGGGAGGTCGCGGTCGAGGTAGCGGCGGTCGACGGCGTCGGCCGCGTCGTGGGCGGATGCCTCGGGGCCGGCGTCGCCCGCGGGGGCCGCGGCCGCGGCATCCGTCGTGGTGTCGACGAGGTCGGTCATGTCACTTCACTCCCTTGATGCGGTAGACGAGGACGGCGCCGGCGAGGGCGACCGCGGCGCCCACGAGGTAGAACGTGGCGTAGCCGCCGATGGCCGTGCTCGCACCGGCCGCGATGATCGCGGGCGCGATCGCGGGGGCGATCGACTGCGGCAGGGCGTTGGCGATGTTGAGCACGCCGAGGTCCTTGGCGGTGTCGTCGGGGTTCGGCAGCACCTGGGTCGCGAGCGCGAGGTCGACCGAGAAGAACGAGCCGGCGCCGAGGCCGATGATCGCCTGGCCGAGGATGAGGACCTCGATGCTGGGCGCGAACGCGAGCATCACGAGGCCGACGACCATGACGACGCCGGCGATCGCCACGAACGGGCGGCGCTTGCCGATGCGGTCGGAGAGCATGCCGCCGACGGGGCCCGAGATCGCCATCGCGCCCATGGCCGCGAGGTTGCTGATGAGGATCGTGGTGATCGCCTCCTGCTCGGCGAGCTGGAAGCGCTCGGTGAGGTAGAGCGGGAGGAAGGTGGCGACGCCCGCGTAGCCGAACATGACCATGAACTTGGTGAGCCAGGTCCAGCCGAAGTCGGGGTGCTTCTTGGGGTCGAACACGAACGAGCCGAGGAACTGGCGCATCGTGTAGCGCTCGGCGGGCTTCTCGGTGAGCACGCGGTCCTTGAGCACGAGCGCGAAGAGCACGGCGAGGAGGGTCGCGATCGCGGCGGGCACCACGAAGCGCGTGAAGTCGTCGGCAAGGAAGTTCACGAGCACGCTGCCGCCGAGGATGCCGAGCGGGGTGGTCAGGCCGATGATGCCCGAGACGCGGCCGCGACGGTCGGTCGGCACCTGGTCCGGCAGGGTCGCGTTCGCCGCCGCGAGCACGGCGTTCATCGAGACCTGCACGAGGCACCAGCCGAGGAAGACCATCCACACGTCGCTCGCGGCGCCGATGAGCGTGAAGGAGAGCAGGCCCACGAGCGAGCCGCCGACGATCCAGGGCCGGCGCATGCCGAAGCGCGAGGTGGTGCGGTCGGAGAGGCGGCCGACGAGCGGGTTGGCGATCATCGCGAAGAGCGCGCCGACGCCCATGATCAGCCCGAGCGAGGCGGTCGCCGCCTCGGCCGACGGGGAGATGTGCTGGATCTTGAACGCCATCGACACGAGCACCGGGGTGAGCAGGGCCAGGTAGATGCCGAAGTTCGCACCGGCGAGCGCGGGCGTGTAGCCGCGGGGGGTGCGCTCGGGGGCCGGGGCACCGGGGGCGCCGGTGGGGGCGGATGCCGCGGGCGCGACGGTCGCGTCGAGCGACCGGGCGGCGGTGGACGACTCTGTCATGCGTACTCCTTCGTACCGAGCCGATCGGCTCTCGAGGAGACACGGTAACCCAAAATCAAACAGTTGGAAAGTCAATTTCGAACGACTGGTAGATTGGCCGTCGGGAGGGGGACGCCGTGGTCATCGAATCTGCGACCCGTGCCGCGCGATCCGCGTCGACGCGCCACCGGGTACTGGCGTCGGCGCGCGACCTGTTCGCCGCGCGCGGGTTCGGTGCGGTGTCGATGCGGGACGTCGCCGCCGAGGCAGGGGTGAGCCACCCCACCGTCCGGAACCTGTTCGGCTCGATGGACGCCCTGCTCGACGCGGTCGTCGAGGGCTACGAGGCCGACCTCCAGGAGGCGCTCGAGGGTCGGACCCCCGACCTGGACCTGATCGACATGATCGCCCGCACCGGTCGCGACATCCCCGGTTACATCGAATTGTTCACGGTGCTCGCGGGCGCGGCGACGCTTCCCGAGCATCCGGCGCACGAGCGCTTCCGCGCTCGCGACTCCGCGTTCCAGGCCATGGGCGCGGAGATGCTGCGGAACGCGCGCGACCGCGGCGAGCTGCCCGCCGACCTCGACGTCGCGGGCGAGGCGCGACGGCTCAACGCGGCGTGGGACGGACTGCAGGTCATCTCGCGCTACCTGCCCGACGAGGTCGACGTGCCCGAGGCGCTCGCCCGCCGCATCGCCCGGCTCCGCGGACGCGCGCCCGCGGTCGGCCCGGTCGACGACGTCGAGCCGCTCGCGATCACGATGCTCCTCGTCGACGAACCGATCGATGACGCCGGCTACGCGGTGGGTCGCCGCCGCCGTGCCGACATCATCGACCAGGCGACGGCGATCTTCGCGCGCGACGGTTATCACGGCGCGAGCCTGCGCGACATCGCGTCGTCGGTGGGCGTGAACGCCTCGACGCTGCTGCACCACTTCGGCAGCAAGGAGGCGCTGCTCGCCGCCGTGCTCGCGCACCGCGACGCGGCGATGGCCGCCCGCGAGGCCGACGCCGACGACGACCCGGTCCGGATCCTGCGCGATCTCGGCGCCGCCGCGAGCCATGACGCCCGCACCGAACCCGGCCTCATCAGCATCTACGCCGTGCTCTCGACCGAGGCGGTCGCGCCGACGCATCCGGCCCACGAGTACTTCCGCGACCGGTTCGCGCGAGCCATCCGCATGTTCGAGAACGTGATCCAGCGCGCCGCGGCGCGCGGCGCGACCCGCCCCGACGTCGATCCGCACGCCGAGGCGATCCACCTCATCGCGCTCTGGGACGGCCTGCAGCTGCAGTGGGGCTACGACCCGGACGCGATCGACATCGGGCGCGAGCTCGATGCGCACCTCGCGGGGGTGCTGCGGGACGACGTCACCGGCGCGCCGGAACCCGCTCCAGCTCGTCCAGCAGCGGCGACTCCGCGACGTCCCGCATGATCGCGCGCCCGAGCCCCTCGGCCGATTCCCGATAGCTCGCATCGCCCAGCACCTCGGCGACGGCCCGCGCGATGCGCGCGCTCGGAGCGGTGCGCGGCACGGCGACCCCGGCGTGGCGCTCGGTCACGCGCACGGCGTTGTCGGCCTGGTCCCGGCCGTGGTGCAGGATCACGAGCGGCACCCCGGCGGCGAGCGCCTTGATCACCGTGCCGTGACCGCCGTGCGTCACCACGAGGTCGGCGTGCGGCAGCACCTCGCGGTGCGGGGCGGATGCCACCACGGTGACGTTCGCGGGCGCCGCGATCGCACCGGGCTCGACGGCCGGGCCGGTCGTCACGAGTCCGCGGACGGGCAGCTCGCCGAGCCCGTCGGCGATCCGCTGCAGGCAGCCGACGTGGTCCTGGAAGGTCGACGACATGGCGACGAGCACGAGCGGCCCGTCGCCGTCGGGCGGGGTCCAGCTCGCGGCATCCGCCCAGTCGGGGTCGTCGAGGATCGGGCCGACGTATCGGGCGTTCGCGGGCAGGGTCGCCGGGAAGTCGAACGCGGCCGAGGTCAGCACGAGCTGCATCCGGGCGTGCCCCATCTGCCCCCACAGGGTCGGGATCGGATCGAGGCCGTGCAGCTCGCGGAGCTCGTTGAGCTCGCGCAGCGTGTAGCGGTCGATGAGGCGGGCGCCTGCCGCGCGCATCGCGCGGTCGCGGGCGCGTCCGAGCGGCCCGTGCGCCGGCGCGAGCCCCGCGCCGAACGGCGGCATGCCGTCGGCGGGCAGCACGTAGACGTTCGGCATGATCAGGTCGAACGGCACGCCGCGCGACTCGGCCGCGATCATGGCGCCGAGCGCGAACCCCGAGGTCACCACGAGGTCGGGCGCGATCTCGTCGATCAGCGCCCCGGTGTCATCCGCCTGGTCGCCGGCCGGGCCGACGAGCATGTGCTCGGCCATGCCGCGCGCCTGCGCGAGCGGCGTCCGGAGCTCCCAGTCGCGGAACTCGGCGAAGGGCCGCCGCCAGATCCGCACCGCCGCGCCGGCGCGCTCGACGTCGGCCGCCATCGTCTCGTCGGCGAGCACCGTCACGCGATGCCCACGATCGACGACCCTCCGCACGACTCCGACCTCGGGCGGCACGGTGCCGCCCGCGTCGGTCAGCGCGAAGAGGTAAGTGCGTACGTTCGGATGCGTCATCGGTGCTCACCGTCCCGGCGGCCCGGATCCGGGCGGACCCGGGCTCGATGCGGTGAGCGTAGCGCCGCGCGGCGAGCGGATGCCTCGGTGCTGGCCCTGTCATCGACGGGCCGCGACGGCGCCGCCGATCTGCACACCCAAACCCCCCGATCGAGGGCCACGGCTGGAGCGCGCCGCCACTATCGTGACGCTTGCTCACGTACCTGGGGGGCCGCCCACCGCCTCCCATCCCAGTTCGACCCGGACGCAGCGCCTCCCTGCCCGGATTCGCCTGGGATGAATTCTCGTCGCATGAATTCACGGAGGTGTTCGCAATGTCAGCCTACGAAGGCGCACCGGACGGCACGTCGCAGGGCGCCGCACCGCGCACGACGGAACAACTGGTCGCCGGCGCGACATCCGCACACGAGATCGGCTACGGCCGTCGGCCGGCCCGCGGTCACGGCTACGAGCAGCGCGGCCTGGCGTACCTGCCGGGGTCGCAGCTGTTCGAGGGGAAGTTCGGGCGGATGTTCCGACTCCCGCCGTTCGTCCCATCCGACGACCGGATCGCGGAGATCGCGGCCGTCATGGAGGAACAGGTCACCGGGCCGTCCCCCGAACTCGACAATCCGAAGATCCCGTCGGGCTACACGTACCTCGGCCAGTTCGTCGACCACGACGTCACGTTCGACACGGCGTCGAGCCTGGAGCGCCAGAACGACCCCGACGCGCTGACGAACTTCCGCAGCCCGCGGTTCGACCTGGACTGCATCTACGGGCGCGGGCCGGTCGACGATCCGTTCCTCTACGACCGTGACTCGGGTCGCGAGAAGCTCCTCGTCGGGCGGCACGACGACGAGGACGACCTCCCGCGCAACAGCCAGGACACGGCCCTCATCGGCGACCCGCGGAACGACGAGAACACCTTCGTCAGCCAGTGGCAGCTGACGATGCTGAAGTTCCACAACGCGGTCGTCGACCTGGTCGCCGCCGACGAGACCCTCAAGCGCGGCAGCGAGAACACGTTCGAGGCGGCCCAGCGGATCGTGCGCTGGCACTACCAGTGGCTCGTCATCCACGACTACCTGAAGCGCATCGTCGGCGACGAGATGCTCGCCGAGGTGTTCGACGAGTCCGGGCCGATCCCGACGGTGGATCGCCGGTTCTACAAGTGGCACAACACCCCGTACATGCCGGTCGAGTTCTCGGTCGCCGCGTATCGGTTCGGCCATTCGATGATCCGCGGGCGCTACCGGCTCAACACGCTCGTCGGCCCCCTGCCGACGTTCAGCCCCGGCCCGGTCGCGGACGACCCGCTCGGTCACTTCGGCGGGTTCCGGATCCTCCCGCCGTTCTGGACGATCGAGTGGGCGCGATTCTTCGAGGTGAACGGTGCCGGCGCGGACGCACTGCAGCCGTCCCGCCTGATCGACACGAAGCTCGCGAGCGTGCTCACCGCGCTCCCGCCCGAGATCGGCGGCAACCGTCCCTCGCTCATCGCGCGCAACCTGACCCGTGGTGCGCGGCTCCTGCTCCCGTCGGGGCAGGACGTCGCCCGGCACATGGGATTCGACGTGCTCACCGACGCCGAGCTCGAGCTGCCCGGCGGCGGCCCGGCACCGCTCTGGTACTACATCCTCAAGGAGGCGAGCATCCAGGCGAACGGCGAGCATCTCGGGCAGACGGGCGGTCGGATCGTCGCCGAGGTCTTCCTCGGCCTGCTCGAGAAGGACGCCTCGTCGTACCTGCGGAACGAGCCGGGGTGGAGGCCCTTCCTCGATTCGGCGGTCGACGGCGACTTCACGGCGCCCGACCTCATCGCGGTCGCGGGCCACGGGCTGGGGGTGACCGACCTGCCGGGGCCGGGGCCGACGCCGTAGGGGCTCGGGAGCGGAGGAACCGAGCGGAAGAACCACCGGCTCGGGCGCGTTGCCCCTTTGCATGAGAGCGATCGCGTACTCCGAGACCGGCCCGTCCTCCGTCCTGCAGCTCGTCGAGCGCGACATCCCGCAACCCGCGCCCGGCGAGGTGCGCGTGCGGATCGTCGTGTCGGGCGTGAACCCGACCGATTGGAAGGCGCGCGCGGGCGGGGCGCCGGGCCGGGCCACGCCGTTCCCCGAGGTCGTGCCGAACCAGGACGGCGCTGGGGTCGTCGACGCGATCGGCGACGGCGTGACCGGGTTCGCGGTCGGCGACCGGGTCTGGGTCTTCCTCGCCGCGCACGAACGCCCGACGGGCACCGCCCAGGAGTTCGCGGTCCTGCCCGCGAGCCGGGTCGTGCACCTCCCGGATGCCGCGGGCTTCGACCTCGGCGCCTCACTCGGCGTGCCCGCCATGACCGCCCACCGCGCCCTCACCGTCCACGAGGGCGGCCCGACGCGACTCGGACCGGGCGCACTCGAGGGTCGGACCGTCCTCGTCGCCGGCGGCGCCGGCGCGGTCGGGCACGCCGCGATCCAGCTCGCCCGCTGGGCGGGCGCCCGCGTCGTGACGACCGTCAGCTCACCCGAGAAGGCCGCCCTCGCGACCGCGGCCGGCGCGCACCACGTGGTCGACTACCGGGCGGATGACGCGGCTCGCGCCATCCGTGCCGTCGCGCCCGACGGCGTCGACCAGGTCGTCGAGGTCTCCCCTGCGCGCAACGCGGCGCTGAACGCGGCGATCATCGCGAACCACGGCTCGATCTCGGTCTACGCGACGGACGGCGGGACCGAGATGACGCTCGACGTGCGCCACCACTTCTCGCTCAACGCGCGGTACCAGTTCCTCCTGCTCTACACCGTCGGCGACGCCGCCCTCGCGGCCGCCGCCGACGACCTCACGCGCGCGCTCGAGAGCGGCGCGCTGCCCGTCGGCGAGGAGGCGGGCCTGCCGCTCACGCGGTTCCCGCTCGATCGTGCCGCCGACGCGCACGACGCCGTCGAGGCGGGGACGGTCGGGAAGGTGCTGATCGACGTCGCGGCGGGCTGACCGAGGCGCCGTGAGCCGACCGATCGTCACGCCTCCCTGACGGGCTGCCGCAGCACCGTCCGCAGCCTCTCGGGGGCCGTGCGCCGCGGGTCGCTCAGGTAGATCTCGTGGTGCGGGCCGTTGAACGTGAGGCCGTGCTGCGGCATCCACTCGTGATGCAACCGAGCGAGCGTCGGGGCCTCGTCGGCGAACGGCCCGAGGTGGAGGATCTGCGCCGAGCTGCCCTCGGCCAGGCGCGTGAGGCGGAGCGCGTCGAGCGACGGCGACCCCCGGCCCTTCGCCCGGGTTGCCTCGGCGCCCGCCTCGACGGCCGCCTCGTCGATCCAGTCGGGCTGCGCGATGAGCATCGTCCAGTTCCAGGCGGACCGGTCGTTCGCGGCGAACGCGCCGGGGTCGTCCGCCCACCAGAGGCCCTCGAGCGGGGCGACCGTGAAGTCGCGCCCGAGCGCCTTCCTGCTCGCGGACTTCACCGCGTACGCGACCCCGAACAGCGCCTGGACCGCCTCGGCATAGGCCGGCGTCGTGTTCGGGTCGCCGTGCCCGTCGACCGCGAGGTACTGCATGGGCGGCACGTCGACGAGCGCGAAGTCCCTCGCCGACGGCGCGTACAGGTCGCGGTGCGCGCGCTTGACGTCGTACTTCTCGGGCTGGCCGCCTTCCGGTGCCATGCGCGAAGGCTACGCCCGGCCCCCGACGCTGCCGGATCCTCGCGCCGCCGCGTGGCACAGCCGGTCGCGGACCCACCCCGCGGCATCCGCCTGCGTCAGCTCACCCGACCGCACCAGCCGGGCGAACTCGATCGCCTCGTCGCTGAGCCGCCCGTCGGGCGTCGTGGGCGGATCGCGCAGCACGACGGTCGTGAGCCACCGCGTGAGGGGGCCGCCGATGCGTGCCGCGACGGCCACCGTGCCCGCGAAGTGCCTCGCCTGCCCGTCGGTGCGGTCGTCGACGTGCCGCCGGAACCCGCGCCCGCGCAGCCGATTCCGGCCGCCGGATGCCGCGTCGAGCATCCAGCGCGGACCCCGCCCCACCCCGGCGGCGCGTCCGAGCTCCTTCAGGAAGCGCCGGTCGGCGTAGCCGCGACGGGCGAGCTGCTCGATCGAGTCGGCGAGGGCGGCGCAGGCATCCACCCGGATAGGGTATGGCTCACCCATGCACGCATCCCTCCCCCTCGCCGGACGCACCGCGCTCGTCACCGGCGTCTCCCGCCGACGCGGGATCGGCTTCGCCGTCGCGACGAGGCTCGCCGAGCTCGGCGCGAACCTCGTCGTCCACCACCACCGCCCGCACGACCTCGACCAGCCGTGGGGCGGCGACGACCTCGACGAGGTGCGCCGCGGCATCCGCTCGGCACTGGCACCGGGGGCGGTGATGCGCGACCTCGGCGCCGACCTCGCGGACCCGGGGCAGGTCGAGCCGCTGATCGACGCCGCGCGCGGGCTCACGGGCGACCTCGACCTCCTCGTCTGCAACCACGCGAAGAGCGGCGACGACGGCGGCATCCTCGACATGACCCCCGAGCGCCTCGACGCGTTCTGGAGCGTCAACGCCCGGTCCACGCTGCTCCTCACGGCCGCGTTCGCACGATCGAAGCGACCACGAACCCGGGCGGATGCCGCGCCGCTCCGGCCCGGCGAGCGGCTCCGCCGCGACGCGCCCTTCACCGAGCCGCAGGGCCGCGTGATCTGGATGACCTCCGGCCAGGTGCACGGCCCCATGCGGGGCGAGGTCGCCTACGCGACGAGCAAGGCCGCGCTCGCGGGCGTCACCGCGACCGTCGCCGCCGAGCTGCTCGAGCTCGGGATCCTGCTGAACACGATCGACCCCGGCCCCGTGAACACCGGCTACCTGGACCCCGAGACCGCCGACCGCCCGCTCGACGAACTCGAGGCGTACCTCGCGACGACGCCGTTCGGACGCGTCGGCCGCCCCGAGGACGTCGCGAACCTCATCGGATGGCTCGTCACGCCCGGCGGCGCGTGGGTCACCGGGCAGGTGCTCACGAGCGACGGCGGCTTCAGCCTCGGGTGAGCCGGGTCGCGTGGGCGGCCTCGCCTACCCGCGCACTACCCGACCAGGTGCGCGACCTGCTCCACGACGAGGACCCCCGCGAGCACGATCATCGCCGCGCCCGACACGCGCGACACGATCCGCATCGCCGTCGGCCGCAGGCGCAGCACCGTGCGCGCGCCGAAGCCCACGACCGAGTACACCGCCGCGCACGCCGCCACGAAGATGAGGCCGAGCACCGCGAGCTGCACCGGGATCGGCCAGCTGCCCGCGGCATCCGTGAACTGGGGCAGCAGCACGACGAGCACCAGCAGGCCCTTCGGGTTGAGCCCCGAGACCCCGGCGCCCTGCAGCAGGCGAAGCCACGGGCGAGCGGATGTCGCGGCCGCCCCGCCCGAGACCGTCGCGGCCACCACCGGCGGTTGGCGCAGGACGCGGACGCCGAGGTACGTCAGGTACGCCGCCGCAGCCAGGGTCAGCGCCACGATGAACCACGGCAGGGCCGCGACCACCGCGCCGACGCCGATCGCGACCGCGGCGACGACCGCGAGGTAGCCGAGCAGGATGCCCGCGAGCGACGGCAGGATGGTGCGCTCGCGCGTGCCCGCGGCGATGAGGTACGCCCAGTCGGGTCCGGGCAGGATCACCATCAGGGTCATCATCACCGAGCACGCGATGAGCAGTTGCACGTCCATGGAACGAACGTAGGCAGGATCGCGTGGAAGCCGCTGCCCAGTTCCACCACGCCGCGCCGCGCTCATGGAAGAATCCTCCACATGGATGCCATAGATCGGAGAATCCTTGCCGAGCTGCAACGCGACGGCCGCCTGAGCCTCACCGAGCTCGCCGAGCGCGTGCAGCTCAGCATGTCGCCGACCCACCGCCGGCTGCGCGCGCTCGAGGCATCCGGCGCCATCACCGGCTACCGCGCGGTCATCGACCCCGACGCGGTCGGCATGGGCTTCGGCGCCCTCGTGTTCGTCACGATGGAGCAGGCGAACCGAGCGACCGTGCCGGCGTTCGATGCGGCCGTCGCCGAGATCCCCGAGGTGATCCAGGCGCTGCGCCTCTTCGGCGACCCCGACTACCTGCTGCGCGTCGCCGTGCCCGACCTGCCCGCGTACCAGCGCCTGTGGGACGAGCGCCTGTCGGCGCTGCCCGGCGTTCGCCGCGTCGAATCGACGCTCGTGATGAAGACGATCGTCGACGACCGGCCGCTGGCGCTGTGAGGCTCGCCAGCGGGCGCCCTGATTGGGGATGGACCGCGTGCGCCCGGTGTGGAAGCATCCGCTACGGAGAGCCGGCACGACGGCGTGACCGGCGGGAAGGTCGGCATGCAGCACAGGAACAGGCGGATCTGGGGCGTCGCCACCATCGCGGCACTCGCAGCGGCGACGATCGCGGCCGCACCCGCGTACGCGGCACCGAACACCAACTCGGTCAAGAAGCTCACGAAGGCCGTGACGGCCGAGGCGGTGCTCGAGCACCTCGACGCACTGCAGGACATCGCCGATGCGAACGGCGGCGACCGCGCGGCAGGGCGCGACGGCTACGCGGCATCCGTCGACTACGTCGTCGGCGAGCTCCAGGCCGCCGGCTACACCCCGGAGGTGCAGGAGTTCGACTTCCAGTACACGGAGGAGAACAGCGAGCTCGCCCGCATCACACCGCTGCCGACGAACTACGTGCAGGGCGATGACTTCCTGCGGAACGCCTTCGACTCCGGCACGCCGAAGGGCACCGCGACCGGCGCGCTCGTGCCCGTCGACGTGAACATCCCCGCCGGTGCGCTCCCGCCGAACAGCAACTCGAGCGGCTGCGACCCCGCGGACTTCATCGGCTTCCCGGTCGGCGCGATCGCGTTCATGCAGCGCGGCACGTGCGGCTTCGCCGTCAAGGCGCTCAACGCGCAGGCTGCAGGGGCATCCGGCGCGGTCATCATGAACGAGGGACAGCCGGGCCGCACCGGACTGCTCAACATGATCGGCGACGCCACGGGCCTCACGATCCCGGTGGTCTTCACGACCTCCGCGGTCGGCGAGGACCTGTACTCGACGACGCCGGGCACGATCGTGACCGTCACGGTCGACTTCGAAGCCGAGGTGCGGAGCGCCTACAACGTCATCGCCCAGACGGCGATCGGCGACGACGGCAACGTCGTCATGGCCGGTGCGCATCTCGACAGCGTGCAGGACGGCGCGGGCATCAACGACAACGGTTCCGGCAGCGCCGCGCTGCTCGAGACCGCCATCCAGATGCAGAAGACGAAGCCGAACAGCGCGGTGCGCTTCGCCTGGTGGGGCGCCGAGGAGGAGGGCCTGCTCGGGTCCGAGTACTACGTCGACCAGCTCACCGAGGAGGAGATCGCGGACATCGCGCTCTACCTCAACTTCGACATGATCGGCTCGCCGAACTTCATGTTCGGCGTGTACGACGGCGACAACTCGGGCGGCACCGCGCCCGACGGGTTCATCCCGGAGGGTTCCGCGGAGATCGAGGACGTGTTCGAGTCGTTCTACGACAGCCGCGGGCTCCCCTACCAGGACAGCGAGTTCTCGGGGCGCAGCGACTACGGCCCGTTCATCGCGGTCGGCATCCCGGCGGGCGGCCTGTTCACGGGCGCCGAGGGCGTGAAGACCGTGGATGAGGCGGCGCTCTACGGCGGCGTCGCCGGCGCCTCGTACGACCCGTGCTACCACGAGCCGTGCGACAACCTGCGTGGCGACGGCCAGGACGTGGCGCTCTACGACGCGCTGCGTGCGGACTACGAGCTCGTCGGCAACGTCAACGTGTTCGCGCTCGACGTGAACGCCGACGCGGTCGCGGCCGCCGTCGCGACGTTCGCGTTCGACACGTCGACGGTCAATGGCGTCCGGGTTCCCGGCAAGTCGCACGGAGCCGGCAAGAGCGGCGACGCGTTCGCCGACCGGTTCCCGAGCTGATCCACCGACGTCGCGGCGGGTGCCCCACGGGCATCCGCCGCGACGTCGCTGCCCTCACGCGACCCGCAGCACGACGCTCCCGCGCTTGCGCCCCGTGTCGACGTACCGGTGCGCGTCGACGATGTCGTCGAGGTCGTAGGTCCGGTCGATGACGGCGCGGAGGTCGCCCGCCTCGGCGAGTGCGGCGAGGCGGGCCATCCCGTCGGCGCCCATCGGCCCGCCCGCCTGGTTCACGCGGATGCCGCGGCGACGGGGCCGCAGCGCGGCGCCGATCATGCCGGCCAGGTCGGCGATCACGAGCAGCAGCGCGCCGCCCGGGCGGATGAGGTGCGCGACGCGGCCGAACGGCGCGTTGCCGACGCACTCGACGACCACGTCGTAGCGGGGCGCATCGCCCGGCGCGGCGGCCGCGAAGTCCTCGCGGGTGTAGTCGATGACGTGCGCGGCACCGAGCGAGCGGACGAGCTCGGCGTTCCCGCCGCTGGTGACGGCGGTGACGCGCGCACCGCGGCGCGCGGCGAGCTGCACGACCGCCGTGCCGACGGCGCCCGACGCACCGTTCACGAGCACCTCGCTCCCGGGGCCGAGGTCGACGACGTCGAGATAGCGCAATGCGGTGTGCCCGCCGAAGAGCACGGCGGCGGCCTCGTCGAACGAGAGGTTCGCCGGCTTGCGTACGACCTCGCCACCCTCGGGCACGGTCACGTACTCGGCGTGGCACCCGAAGCGCGCGCCGCGCATGAGCATCACCTCGTCGCCCGGGGCGAAGCGCGTGACGCCCGCCCCGACCGCCTCGACGACGCCGGCCGCCTCCATGCCGAGCACCGCGTGCTTCGGGCGTCGGAAGCCGATCGCGGGGCCGACGAACAGGCCGAGGCCCCGCGGCACCTCGCGCGCGCGGAGGCGGTGGTCGGCGATGCTCACCGTCGAGGCGTGCACGCGGACGAGCAGCTCGCCGGCCGAGGGCTCCGGTCGCGGTCGGTCCGCGACGGCGACGGTCTCGGGGCCGCCGAACCGATCGACGACGGCCGCTCGCATCGTGCGGGTGTCGGTGGTGGTCATGATCGCTCCCTTACCTTGTAAGTCTTACGTCGTAAGATACGCCTTCGACCTCGCCGTGTCCATACCCCGGCGAAAGAAACCTCACGTTGTAAGGTGAACAGATGGGGCCGAAGGCAGCAGAAGCGCGCACGCGCACCCCGCTCACCCGCGAGCGCGTGCTGCAGGCCGCCTCCGACCTCGCCGACCGAGACGGCCTCGAGGCCCTCACCATGCGCGCCCTCGCCGATGCGCTCGGCGTCGAGGCGATGTCGATCTACTACCACCTGCCCAACAAGGACGCGATCCTCGACGGCGTCGTCGAGCTCACGTTCACCGAGGTCGGGACCGAGGCGCACGGCCGGGGCACGGGCCGGTCGCAGGCGGATGCCGCGGGCTGGGCCCCCGCCGTCCGGGAACGCATCCTCGGCGCGCGCCGCGTGCTGCTGCGGCATCCGTGGGCCCCCGTCGTCATCGACCAGCGCAAGTCGTTCTCGCCCGCGATGGTGCGGCACGTCGACGGCATCGTCGGCATCATGCGCGAGGCCGGGATGTCGCACGACCTCATCCACCACTCGCTGCACGCGATCGGCAACCGCATCTACGGGTACGTGCAGGAGCTCTCCGACGACGGGCAGGCCCCGCCGCCCGGGCAGCTCGACGAGATGCAGTCCTTCGCGCCGAACCTCGCCGCCATGCTCGCCGACGTGGCGCACGTCGACCCCGAGTCGACGCTCGGCTGGTGCGACGACCAGACCGAGTTCGAGTTCGGGCTCGACCTGCTGCTCGAGGGCATCGAGCGGCGCCGGCTCGCCGAGGCCGCCGCGTAGGCGGTGCTCACCGCGCCAGCCGCGCCTCCGCGTCGAGCCGAGCGAGCTTGTCGGGGTTCGCGACCGAGTAGAGGTGCGTCACGAGGCCGTCGTCGATGGTCACGCTGATCACGCCGGCGAGCACCCCGTCGACCTCGACCCGCAGTGCGGGCGCGCCGTTGATCCAGATCACCGAGGCGACCGGGTGGAACCCCCACTTCGCGGTCGCGCCCATGAGGTACGACACGAGCTTGCGCGCGCCGCGGATCGGGTGACGGGCCGCACCCTTGACCTTGCCGCCGCCGTCGCCGATCGAGACGACGTCGGGCGCCAGGACATCCATGAGCCCCTGCACGTCACCCGTGTTGAAGGCGACCATGAGCCGCTCGACGACCCGCTCCTGCTCGGTCGGCTCGACCTGCATCCGCGGGCGCCTCGCCGCGACGTGCTCCTTCGCCCGGTGCGCGATCTGCCGCACCGCCGCCGGGGTCTTGCCCACGGCATCCGCGATCTCGTCGTACGGCAGGTCGAACACCTCGCGCAGGACGAACACCGCCCGCTCCGCTGGGCCCAGCGTCTCGAGCACCGTGAGCGTCGCGATCGAGAGCGACTCGGCGAGCTCGACGTCGTCGGCGATGTCGCGGCTCGTGAGCAGCGGCTCGGGCAGCCACTCCCCCACGTACTCCTCGCGCCGGCGCGACAGCGTGCGCAGGTGGTTGAGCGATTGCCGGGTCACGACGCGCACGAGGTAGGCGCGCGCATCGCGCACCTCGGCCCGGTCGACGTCGGACCATCGCAGCCACGACTCCTGCAGCACGTCCTCCGCGTCGGCGGCCGAGCCGAGCAGCTCGTAGGCGACGGTGAAGAGCAGGTTCCGGTGCTCGACGAACGGGTCGACGTCGGCGCCGGCTCCGGCGTGCTGGCTCATGCGCGCCACCCTACGCCGCCCCGCCGACCGCCGAGCGGGTCGCGTCAGGCGTGCGGGTCGCGTCGCGCGAGCGGGTCGCGAGCGGCGGGAGGCCGCAGGCGTCCGCGAAGTGCTCAGAACGGATGCCGAGCGCGATGTTCCCGCGCGCGGTCGCGTTCATGAGGCCGACCTTCGCGCTCAGCTCGACCATCGCGGCCGGCCCGAGCTCGGCGAGGAGGGCCGCCGACAGCTCGTCGGTCACCGCGACCGGCGTCGCGCACATCGCCTCGGCGTACTCCATCACGCGCCGCTCGAGCGGCGTGAAGACGGATGACTCGCGCCACTGCGGCACCTCGCGCGCCTTCTCCTCGTCGAGGCCGTGGTCGTGCGCGAGGAAGTAGTGGAAGTCGAGGCAGAAGCTGCACCCGATCGCGGCGGCGGCGGCCATCGCGGCGTACGAGCCGAGGTTCGCGTCGAGCGCGCTCCACCGCTCGGCCTTCCGCCCGATGCCCATGAGGTCGAACAGCACCCGGCGGTTGTGCCACATGACGCCGACGGAGTCGGGCACGCGGCCGATCATGCGGCGGGCGCCGAGCTTCGCGAGCGCGCCGATCGGGCCGGTCAGCTCGGCGGCGGGGATGCGGGTCGTCGTGGTTGCGCTGGTGGCGGTCATGGTGGTCTCTCCAACGTCTCGGAACGGGTCGATGACATGCAGACACCGCGCAGGCGAGGGCTGTGACATCCGCTGTGCGCCGCCGAACGGGGTGACACCGCGACCGACCCGCGCAAGGGCTGGCCCGGCCCTCAGCCCGGGCGTACGTTGGGGACAGAACGAGGAGGTTCGCGTGAGCAGCACCCGAGAGTCCGCCGCATCCCCCGTCACCCAGGTCGACGAGCAGGAATCCCGAGCGGTCGCCGAGGCCGCGCGGGAGCAGGAGTGGCGCAAGCCGAGCTTCGCCAAGGGCCTGTACCTGGGGCAGTTCGACCTGTCGCTCATCCATCCGCACCCGAGGCCCGACGCCGAGCGGGTCGAGCGCGGCGAGGCGTTCCTCGCCGACCTCGAGGCGTTCCTCCGCACGGTCGACGTCGCCGAGATCGAGCGCGAGGCCCGCATCCCCGACGCCGTCTTCCAGGGCCTCGCCGACCTCGGCGCCTTCGGCATGAAGATCCCCGTCGACTACGGCGGGCTCGGCCTCGGCCAGATCTACTACAACCACGCGCTGACCATGATCGGGTCGGTGAACGCGAGCATCGGCGCGCTGCTGTCGGCGCACCAGTCCGTCGGCGTGCCCGAGCCGCTCATGCTCGCCGGCACCGAGGAGCAGAAGCGGCGTTGGCTGCCTCGGTGCGCGGCCGGCGCGGTCAGCGCGTTCCTGCTCACCGAGCCCGAGGTCGGCTCCGACCCGGCGCGCCTGCAGGCGACCGCGGTGCCGAGCGAGGACGGCGCCGAGTACGTGCTCGACGGCACGAAGCTCTGGACGACCAACGGCGTCGTGGCCGAACTGCTCGTCGTGATGGCGCGCGTCCCGAAGTCCGATGGCCATCGCGGCGGCATCAGCGCCTTCAT
Organism: Agromyces luteolus; assembly: GCF_009729855.1. Taxonomy (GTDB): domain Bacteria; phylum Actinomycetota; class Actinomycetes; order Actinomycetales; family Microbacteriaceae; genus Agromyces; species Agromyces luteolus. The sequence goes on from NZ_WODA01000023.1 coordinate 272,412, forward strand.
CGTCGAAGCGGATGCCCCGGGCATCACGGTGCACAGGCGGAACGCGTTCATGGGCCTCCGCGGGCTCGAGAACGGGCTCACGTCGCTGACAGGCGTCCGAGTTCCCGCCGAGAACCTCGTCGGGCAGGAGGGGCAGGGGCTGAAGATCGCGCTCACGACCCTGAACGCCGGGCGGCTCGCCATCCCGGCGATCTGCGCCGGCGCCGGCAAGTGGAGCCTGAAGATCGCGCGCGAGTGGTCGGCGGCGCGCGTGCAGTGGGGGCGGCCGGTCGGCGAGCACGCCGCGGTCGCGCACAAGATCGCGTTCATCGCGGCGACGACGTTCGCACTCGAGGCGGTCGTCGACCTCTCGGGCATGCTGGCCGACGAGGACCGCAAGGACATCCGCATCGAGGCGGCACTCGCGAAGCTCTGGGCCTCCGAGATGGGATGGCGCATCGCCGACGAGCTCGTGCAGATCCGAGGCGGGCGCGGCTTCGAGACGGCCGAATCGCTCCGAGCCCGCGGCGAGCGCGCCGTCGGCGCCGAGCAGCTGCTGCGCGACCTCCGGATCAACCGCATCTTCGAGGGCTCGACCGAGATCATGCACCTGCTCATCGCGCGCGAGGCCGTCGACGCGCACCTGACCGCGGCCGGCGACCTGATCGATCCGAAGCTCGAGGTCGCCGATCGGCTGAAGGCCGCCGTCTCGGCGGGCGGCTTCTACGCGCGCTGGCTGCCGCAGCTCGTCGCCGGCAAGGGCGACCTGCCGACGGCCTACGACGAGTTCGGCCCGCTGGCGACGCACCTGCGCTACGTCGAACGCACGAGCCGCAAGCTCGCCCGCGCCACCTTCTACGGCATGGCGCGCTGGCAGGGCGGACTCGAACGCCGGCAGGGGTTCCTCGCCCGCGTCGTCGACATCGGCGCCGAGCTGTTCGCCGTCGCCGCCTCGTGCGTGCGCGCCGAGATGATCGGCGCCGACACCCCCGACCAGCGCAGGTCGGCGTTCCAGCTCGCCCACACGTTCGCCGAGCAGTCCCGCCACCGCACCGAGCGGCTGCTCCACGAGCTCTGGGACAACACGGACGCCACCGACGAGCGACTCGCGTCGCGCGTGCTCGACGGCGACTACGCGTGGCTGGAGGACGGGATCCTCGACCCGAGCGAGGGCACCGGCCCCTGGATCACCGAGGCGATCCCGGCGGACGCGACGGAGGACGTCCACCGGCGGGTGATCGCGCCAACCCAGGAGGCCTGACCGCGGGTGCCGACCACAGCGCTTTCCGAGCGGACGCCGCTACGCTCGGATGAGTCCACCGAGTCCTGGAGGAGTCGAGCACCCCGTGCCCAACCCCGTCGATGGTCCCCGACGCGTCCCGGCGCGTCCTGCTGAGGCACGGTCGTGACCACGGCCCTGCTGCTCCTCCTGATCGGCCTCGTGCTGACCGCCGCGATCATCGCCGCGAACGGCTACTTCGTCGCGCAGGAGTTCGCGTACATGTCCGTCGACCGCGCACGGCTGCGCGCTCGCGCCGAACAGGGCGACGCGGCCGCGGAACGCGCGCTCGCGGTCACCCGGCGCACGTCGTTCATGCTCTCGGGCGCCCAGCTCGGGATCACGGTCACCGGCCTGCTCGCCGGGTACGTCGCCGAGCCGTTCATCGGCGAGTCGCTCGGAGCGCTCCTCGGCGGCGTCGGCGTGCCGCCGGCCGTCGGCATCTCGATCGGCACCGTGCTCGCGCTCGCGCTCGCGACGGTCGCGCAGATGATCTTCGGCGAGCTGTTCCCGAAGAACCTCGCCATCGCGAACCCGGAACCGCTGGCGCGCGGGCTCGCCCGATCGACGCAGGTCTACCTCGGCGTGTTCGGATGGCTCATCAGCCTGTTCGACGCGGCATCCAACGCCGTGCTCCGCCTCATCCGCGTCGAGCCCGTGCACGACGTCGACTCGAGCGCCACCGCGGAGGACCTCGAGCACATCATCGACGACTCCCGGGCGAGCGGCGACCTCCCCGACGAGCTGTCGATCCTGCTCGATCGCATCCTCGACTTCCCCCGTCGCGACGTGGAGCACGCCATGGTCCCGCGGGTGCGCGTCGACGTCGTCGCACCCGACACGCCGATCGCCGACCTGCGGACGATCATGGCGAGCGGGCACACGCGCTACCCGGTGATCGGCGACCGCGAGGAGCCCATCGGCGTGGTGCACCTCGCCGACGTGATGCGCGCCGACCCGGACGACCGTCGCGCGGTGCGCGAGATCATGCGCGACCCGCTCGTCGTGTCGACGCTGATGCCGCTGCCCGACGCGCTCGACGCGCTGACGGGAACCCGGAACGAGCTCGCGTGCGTCATCGACGAGTACGGCGGCTTCAGCGGCGTCGTCACGATCGAGGACCTCGCGGAGGAACTCGTCGGCGAGATCGCCGACGAGCACGACGTCGACACGACGGCCGGCGCCGAACGCGATGCGGACGGCGTCTGGGTCATGGACGGCGACGTGCACCTCGACGAGGTCGCGCGCATCATCGGCCGCGGGCTGCCGCGCGGCGACTACGAGACGATCGCGGGCCTCATGATCGCGGAGCTCCGCGGCCTGCCGGGGCCGGGCGAGGTGGTGGAGGTCGAGCTTCCCGTGACCGGCGCGGACCTCGCCGAGCAGGACGAGCCGGAGGCGGCCCGCCTGCGCATCGAGGCCGCCGAGATCGACCGTCACGTGCCGTCCGTCGTGAGGGTCGCCCTCATCGAACCGGAGGTCGAGCGATGAACCCGTGGATCGTGATCCCGGTGACCGTCGGGCTCATCGTGCTCAGCGCCTTCTTCGTGATCATCGAGTTCGCGCTCATCGGGGCGCGACGCCACCGGCTCGAGCAGGACGCCGCCGGCAGCGCATCCGCGCGCGCGGCGCTGCGCGGCATGAACGAGCTGACCATCATGCTGGCGGGGGCGCAGCTCGGCATCACCGCCTCGACCTTCGCGCTCGGCGCCGTCACGAAACCGGCGGTGGACGAGTGGCTCGGTCCGGTGTTCCTCGGTTGGGGGCTGCCCGAATGGCTGGCCGGCGGCGCCGCGTTCGCGCTGGCATTGCTCATCGTCACGTTCCTGCACCTGGTCGTCGGCGAGATGGCGCCGAAGTCCTGGGCGATCGCACATCCGGAGCGGGCCGCGAAGCTCATCGGCCTGCCCTCCCGCGGCTTCATCCGCGTCTTCCGGCCGTTCCTGCTGTGGGTGAACCGGATCGCCAACGCGCTCGTGGCGAGGACCGGGGTCGAGCCCGTCGATCGCGCCGCCGTCGGCGGGCGCGACGCCGACACCATCCGCAACCTCGTCGAATACTCTTCGCAGGTCGGCGTGCTCGAGCCCGAGCTGCGCTCGCAGATCACCGAGGTGATCGCACTGCAGGAGCTCACCGTCGACGACATCACCAGGCCCGACGGCGCTCCGACGGCCGCCCCAGCGGATGCCACGGTCGCCGACCTCCGCGAGGCGGCACTGGCATCCGGGCACCTGCGCATCCTGCTCGACGACGGCACCGGTCGGATGACGGACGTCGTTCACGTCCGCGACACCCTGCTCGCCGCCGACGGCGAGCGCGCTGCCGAATTCGCGCGTCCCGCCTTCCGGGTCGACGCGGCGATCCCCGCCTACGAGCTCCTCCGCCGCATGCGCGAGGAGCAGGTGCAGCTCGCCGTCGTCGAGCGCGACGGCGAGCTGCTCGGCATCGTCACGCTGACCGACGTGATCCAGCGCGTGCTGCCGGTCGCCGGGGAGCTGCCCGAGAACCGGTGACCGCGGTCAATCCAGGTGGAAGATCTCCGGGAGCTCCATCCACCACTCGCCCTCCGCGCGCTCGGCGAACGGCCGCTGCAGCGGCTCGCACACCGACCACCACTCCTGGGTCGTCGGGTCGGCGGCGATCGCGGCCATGTCGGCATCGAGGTCGTCGCCGACGTACTCCATGTAGGCGAAGAGCACGTCGCCGTGGCGGTAGATCGAGTAGTTGCGGATGTTGCTGAGCGTGAGGCGCTCGAGCACCTTCGGCCACACGTCGGCGTGGAGTCGCTCGTACTCCTCGCGGTGCTCGGCAGGCAGGCCGATCACCGAGGCGAGGCGGCGCACGCGGGTGACGCCGGTGCCGCGAGTCGGCCCGGTGATCGGCGTCTCGCCGCTCACGCGCGGGCTCCCGCTGCGCGCGCACGGACGTGCGTGACGCCGCCGTCGACCTCGAGCGCGGTACCCGTGGTCGAGCCCGAGCGGGGGCTCGCGAGGTAGGCGATCGCGCCGGCGACCTCCTCCGGGGTGACCATGCGCCCGGTCGCCTGGCGCGCATCGAGCGCGGCACGTTCGGCGACGGGGTCGGCGAAGCCCTGCAGCATCCGCTCGACGAACGGCGTCGACACGGTGCCGGGGCTGACGCAGTTCACGCGGATGCCGTCGCCGACGTGGTCGGTCGCCATGGCGTAGGTCAGCCCGAGCACGGCGCCCTTCGACGCCGAGTACAGGGCGCGCTGCGGCAGTCCGTTGAGCGCTGCGATCGAGCAGAGGTTGACGACGGATGCCGCCTCCGAGCGCCGCAACCATGGCAGCGCCGCCGCGGTGACGCGGGCCATCCCGGTGACGTTGACGTCGAGCACGCGCGCCCATTCGGCGTCGTCATTGTCCTCGACCGTGCCGACCGCGCTGATGCCCGCATTGTTCACGACCACATCGATGCCGCCGAGGCGCTCGGCGATCACCGCGACGGCGTCCGCGATCGAGGCACGGTCGGTGACGTCGGCGGCGAAGCCGACGAGCGGTTCGGGCAGGCCGTCGACGCTGCGGTCGAGGACGGCGACGCGCGCGCCGCGCGCGGCGAGCTCCTGCGCGGCGGCGAGGCCGATGCCCGATGCACCGCCGGTGACGACGGCGACGAGGCCGTCGAACTCCGCGGCGGTCATGCCTGCACCAGTTTCTGGCCGGCGCGGCCCAGGCCGTCGATCTCGAGCTCGACGGTGTCGCCGTCGCGCAGGTACGGCGTGCCCGGGAGGCCGAGCGCGACCCCGGCGGGGGTGCCCGTGTTGATGACGTCGCCCGGCTGGAGCACCATGTACTGGCTCAGGTACCAGATGACGTGCGCGACGGAGAAGAGCATGTTCGCGGTCGAGCCGTCCTGACGGAGCTCGCCGTTGACCCAGAGGCGCAGGCCGAGCTGCTGCGGGTCGCCGACCTGCTCGGCGGGCACGAGGTCGGGGCCGAACGGGTTGAACGTCTCGCAGCTCTTGCCCTTGTCCCACTGGCCGCCGCGCTCGAGCTGGAACTCGCGCTCGGAGACGTCGTGCGAGACGGCGTAGCCGGCGACGTGGGCGAGGGCGTCGTCGGGCGAGTCGAGGTACCGAGCGGGCGTGCCGATCACGACGCCGAGCTCGACCTCCCAGTCGGTCTTCGTCGAGTTCCTCGGGATCAGCACGTCGTCGTTCGGGCCGACGATCGTGTACGGGTCCTTCATGAAGATCACGGGCTCCGCAGGCAGGGCCGCGCCGGTCTCCTCGGCATGGTCGCGATAGTTCAGGCCGATGCAGACGATCTTGCCGGGGCGTGCGATGGGCGCGCCGACGCGCGACGCGTCGCCGGCGAACTCGGGGAGCGTGTCCAGCGCCTCGCGGATGCGCGCGACGCCGTCGGCGGCGAAGAACGCGCCGTCGTAGTCGGCCGTGACGCCGCGGGCGTCGAGCACGCGGTCGCCGACGCGCACGACGGGCACCTCCTTGCCGGGGGCGCCCAGGCGGGCGAGGGTGAAGCTGTCGGTCATCGTGTGCCTTCCGTGTCGGGGAGCGAGTAGAACCGGCGGGCGGTGCCGGAGAGGATGAGGTCGCGGTCGTGCGCGTCGAGTCCGTCGACGAGCGCGGCGATGCCCGAGAACACGCGCTCGTAGCCGCCCGCGATGAGCGAGACCGGCCAGTCGCCGCCGTACATCAGCCGGCCGGGGCTGAACACGTCGAGCGCGTGGTCGAACACCGGGCGGACGGTCTCGACGGTCCAGTCGCCCGGGTCGCCGATGGCCGAGTAGAGGCCGGAGACCTTCGCGTGCACGCGGGGGTTCTCGGCGACCTTCGCGATGAGCGAGGCCCACGGTTCGTGATCGGCCGCACCGATCGGCGGCTTGTTCAGGTGGTCGAGCACGAGGTCGAGGTCGGGGTGCTTCTCCGAGATCTCGAGCACCGCTTCGAGGTGCTCGGGCAGCACGCCGACGACGTCGAACGGCACGCCCGCGGCCTCGAGCACGCCGAGGCCGGCGTCGACGTCGTCGCGCAGCAGCCAGTGGGGGTCAGGCCGGTCGTGGATGAGGTTGCGGATGCCGCAGAGCAACGGACGCCGTCGCAGCTCCTCGAGCCGCTCCGCGGCGCGCTCCGGCTCGTGCAGCGGCACGTATCCGACGATGCCGACGACGACGGGTTCGCTCGCTGCGACCTCGAACATGAGGTCGGTGTCCTCGTCGTCGTCGGCCGACTGCACGAGCACGGTTCCGGTCACCCCGGTCGCGGCGAACGACGGGAGCACCTCGCCCATGCCGATCGACCGGTACAGCACGCCGGCCTCCGGCGTCAGCCAGGAGTAGGTCGCCCGCTCGAGGTCCCAGACGTGCTGGTGGGAGTCGATGATGCCGCTCATGCCGCCTCCTTGCGGTTGGTGCTGAAAGGTCTGATGACTTCGCGCAGACCACCTATGCTGTGCGCATGGGATCGCGTTCGAACGTCGTCATCGACGGAATCCGCCAGATGATCACCAGCGGCGAACTCGTCGCGGGCTCGCGGCTGCCCGTCGAGCGCGAGCTCGGGGCGCGGCTCGGCGTCTCTCGCGGACCGCTCCGCGAGGGCGTCCGTGCGCTCGTCGTGCTCGGGGTGCTCGAGACCCGCCAGGGCGACGGCACCTACGTGACCTCGCTCGAGCCGGGCCAGCTCCTCGAGCCGCTCGGCATGCTCGCCGAGCTGCAGAGCCCCGAGAACAGCGTCCACCTGCTCGGCGTGCGGCGCGTGCTCGAACCCGAGGCCGCCGCGCACGCGGCGCTCCGCATCTCCGACGACGAGCTCGCCGAGGCGCGTCGCATCCTCGACCGCGGCGAGGCGATCCTCGCGGCCGGCGGCGACATCGACCTCGAGGGGACGATCGACGTCGACACCGAGTTCCACCGCCTCATCGCCAACGCGAGCGGCAATCCCGCCTTCGCCGCGATCATCGACGCGCTCGTGGGACGCACCGCGCGCGCCCGGCTCTGGCGCGCCATCCACCAGCACGGGGCGGTGCACGACACCCAGCGAGAGCACCGCGCCATCCTCGACGCGCTCGAGGCGCACGACCCCGACCGGGCCCGCATCCGCATGAGCGTGCACGTGCTCGGCGTCGAGGACTACACCGAGCGGCACGTCGACGAGCAGCCCGTCGACGAGATCTGACGTCTCAGGCATCGCGCACGAGCCTCCGCTCGGAGAGCGCCTGCCAGAACGCCTCGGGGATCTCGGCGCCGTACCGGGCGACGGTGCCCGCGACCTGGTCGGCCGTGCGCATGCCGACCACGACCGAGACCACGGCCGGATGCCGCAGCGGGAAGGCCACGGCGGCCTCGGGCAGCGTCAGGCCGAACTCCTCGCACACGTCGGCGATCGCGTTCGCGCGCGCCATCACCTCGGCCGGGGCGGGGCCGTAATCGTACGTGGCGTCGGCAGCCGGGCGGGGCTTGGACAGCAGGCCCGAGTTGTAGACGGCCGCCGCGACGATGCCGACGCCGCGCTCAGCGGCGAGCGGCATCAGGTCGTCGAGCGCACCCTGCTCGAGGAGGGTGTAGCGGCCAGCGAGCATGATCACGTCGACGTCGTGGCGATCGACGAACTCGGCTGGCATCGCCGACTGGTTCATACCTGCGCCGACGGCGCCCACGACGCCCTCCTCGCGCAGCTCGATGAGCGCGGGGATCGCCTCGGCGTGCGCCTGCTCGCCGTGGTCGTCGGGATCGTGCAGGTAGGCGATGTCGATGCGGTCGAGCCCGAGCCGCTCGAGGCTCTCCTCGACCGAGCGCCGGACGCCGTCGCGGCTGAGGTCCCACTCGCGCCGGAGCGTCGCCGGCACCGCGAAGCCGCCGTCGTCCATCGTGCCCTCGGGGTAGCCGCTCGCCACGAGGAGTCGTCCGACCTTCGTCGAGAGCACGAACTCATCGCGAGGGCGGTCGCGGAGCGCCTCGCCCAGGCGTCGCTCCGAGAGGCCGAGGCCGTAGTGCGGTGCCGTGTCGAAGTAGCGGATGCCGGCATCCCACGCCGCATCGACGGCTTCGCGAGCCTCGGCGTCGCCCGTCGGCCGGTACAGGTTGCCGAGCTGCGCGGCGCCGAATCCGAGTTCGGTGAGGGCAGGACCGGACCGCAGGGTGCGACTCAGCATCGAGGGACCTCCATGGGACGACATGACTGGGTAAAGGTTAGATGATTTGATGCCGAGATTCCATTTCTCTGTCAGAATGGACGGCAGCACGGCGCAAAGGTCTTCTCAATTCGGCGCGTCGAACCACGGACATCCGCTTGGAGGATCAATGCTGACCGCCGCGTACACGGGCGACTCGACCATCACCGTCTCGGAGGCGGAGCCGCGCCCCCCGGCACCCGGAGAGGTGCAGATCCGCGTCGCCTACGTCGGCCTCTGCGGCACCGACCTGCACATCCTGCACGGCAGCATGGACGCGCGGGTGCAGACCCCGCTGGTCTTCGGCCACGAGATGAGCGGCGAGATCGCCGCGCTCGGCGACGGCGTCACCGGCTGGAGCGTCGGCGACGCCGTGACCGTCATGCCGCTCGCGTGGGACGGCACGTGCCCCGCGTGCCTCGCGGGCAACGAGCACATCTGCCAGAACCTCGACTTCATCGGCATCGACTCGCCCGGCGCCCTGCAGGCGTACTGGAACGTGCCCGCCGAGGTGCTCGTCGCGCTGCCTGAGGGCATCGCCCTGGATGCCGCCGCGCTCGTCGAGCCCGTGGCCGTCGCCGTGCACGACGTCCGCCGCTCCGAGATCGCGCCCGGCGAGAAGGCCGTGGTCATCGGCGGCGGACCGATCGGCGTGCTCATCGCGACCGTCGCGCGCGCCTTCGGCGCCGAGGTCGCCGTGATCGAACTCGACGCCAACCGCCGCGCGCAGATCGCCGGCCTCGGCTTCGACACGCTCGACCCGCGCGAGGTCGACCAGGTCGCCTGGGTCGAGGAGTGGACCGGCGGCGCCGGGGCGGACGTCGTGTTCGAGGTCTCGGGGGCCGCCGCAGCGGTACTCGGCGCCACCTCGCTCGCGAAGGTCCGCGGCACGCTCGTCGTCGTCGCGATCCACCCGACGCCGCGCGAGATCGACCTGCAGCGCGTGTTCTGGCGCGAGCTCCGCATCCTCGGCGCACGCGTCTACCAGCGCACCGACTTCGAGACGGCCGTCGAACTCGTCGCCGACGGCACCATCCCGAGCGACCTGCTCATCACCAAGATCGTGCCGCTCGCCGAGACGCGGGCTGCATTCGACGACCTCGAAGGCGGCCGCGCCATGAAGGTGCTCGTCGACGTGAGGGCCGGACAGCCTGCGATCGGCGAGGAGGCCGCGGCATGAGCATCAGCTTCGACCTCACCGGTACGACGGCGCTGGTCACGGGCGCCAAGCGCGGCATCGGCTTCGCGATGGCCGACGCGCTCGCCGCCGCCGGCGCCGACATCATCGGCGTGAGCGCGACCCTCGAACCCGAGGGCAGCGCGATCGCGGCCGCCGTCGCGGCGCACGGCCGCGGCTTCGAGGCGCACGCGGTCGACTTCGCCGACCGCGACGCCGTGCTCGAGTTCGCCGAGTCGCTCCGCGGCCGCCGCATCGACGTCCTCGTGAACAACGCCGGCACCATCGAGCGGGCGCCCGCGGCGGAGCATCCGCTCGAACTGTGGGACCGCGTGGTCGAGGTGAACCTGTCGAGCCAGTTCGTGCTCACCCAGGCCGTCGCGCAGGGCATGCTCGAGCGCGGGCGCGGCAGGGTGATCTTCACGGCCAGCCTGCTGAGCTTCCAGGGCGGCATCAACGTCCCCGGGTACACGGCCGCGAAGTCGGGCATCGCCGGGCTCATCAAGGCCCTCGCGAACGAGTGGACCGCGAAGGGCGTCACCGTCAACGGCGTCGCTCCCGGCTACATCGCGACCGACAACACGCAGGCGCTCCGCGACGACCCCGACCGCTCGAAGGCGATCCTCGACCGGATCCCGGCGGGGCGGTGGGGGCGCGCCGACGACATCGCCGGTGCGACCATCTTCCTCGCCTCGCCCGCGGCCGACTACGTGTCAGGTGTCATCCTCCCGGTCGACGGCGGATGGCTCGGCCGATGATCCTCGACGGCCAGCCGTTCGTCCCGGTCATCGTCCTCGACGACGCCGAGCGGGCGGTTCCGGTCGCCGAGGCCCTGCGGCGCGGCGGCATCCGATGCGCCGAGATCACGCTGCGCACTCCTGCCGGCGTCGAGGCGATCGCGGCGCTCCGCGACCTGCCCGACTTCATCGTCGGCGCCGGCACGGTGCTCACGCCGGAGGACGTGGACCGAGTGGTCGACGCGGGCGCCCGCTTCGTCGTGAGCCCCGGCCTCGCCGACGACGTCGTCGAGCGCGCGCTCGCCCTCGGCGTCGGCGTCGTACCCGGTGTGGCCACGGCGACCGAGGTCCAGCGCGCGGTGCGCCTCGGGCTCGATCGCCTGAAGCTCTTCCCCGCGGGCCCGCTCGGTGGACTCGGGCTGATCCGCGCGCTCGCCGGGCCGTTCCCCGACGTGCGGTTCCTGCCGAGCGGCGGCGTGAGCGCGGCCAACGCGGCCGGGTACCTCGCCGACCCGAACGTGTTCGCGGTGAGCGGCAGCTGGATGGCGACGCGCGAGCTGATCGCCACGGGCGACGTCGATGCGATCGAGCGGCTGAGCCGCGAGGCGGTCGCGGCGGTGTCGCCGTGAGCTCGGCAGGCGGCGGCGCGGGCGGCGCCCGCGGCGTGCTGACCCTCGGCGAGGGCCTCGGGGTGCTCCGCACGCGCGGCCTCGGGTCGCTCGCGCACGAGTCCGACCTCGTGGTCGGCACGGGCGGCGCCGAGGGCAACGTCGCGATCGGCCTCGCGCGCCTCGGCGCGCCGGTGACCTGGCTCGGCCGCGTCGGCGACGACGGGCTCGGCACGCGCGTCGTGCGCGAGCTGCGTGCCGAGGGCGTGCACGTCGTCGCACCCGTGGATGCCGCGGCGACCGGCCTCCTCATCAAGGAGACCCCGACGCCGGGTCGCACGGCCGTGACCTACCACCGGGCCGGCAGCGCCGGGAGCCGCCTCTCCCCCGGCGACCTCGACCTGGTCGATGTGGGCGCGTTCGACCTGCTCCACGTGACCGGCATCACGCCCGCCCTCTCGTCGACCGCGCGCGACGCGATCGACACGGCCGTCGACCTCGCCCGGGCGGCGGGCGTGCCGGTCTCGTTCGACGTGAACCACCGCAGCTCGCTGTGGCCCGACACGGCCGCGGCATCCGCTGCGTACCGCTCGATTGCGACCCGGGCCGGCCTCGTGTTCGCCGGCGTCGACGAGGCCGAGCTCGTGATCGGGCAGGTCGGTGCGGATGCCTCCCCCGCCGACCTCGCGCGCGCGATCGCCGAGCTCGGACCCGCCGAGGTCGTCGTGAAGCTCGGCGAGCAGGGCGCGATCGCCCTCGTCGACGGCGAGGCGCACGAACGCACGGCCGTGCCGGTCACGGTCGTCGACACCGTCGGAGCCGGCGACGCGTTCGTCGCGGGCTACCTCGCGGCGCGGCTCGCGGGCGAGGGCGTCGATGGGCGGCTCGACCTCGCCGTGCGCACGGGCGCCGCGGCGTGCACGCATCCCGGCGACTGGGAGGGCTTCCCGACCCGACGCGACCTCGAGCGGCGGCTCGGCGACGACCCGGTCTCGCGCTGACCGCGATCCGGCAGACCCCTCAGCCCAGCTGCAGCACGCCGTCGACGCGACGCGGGATGCCCGTGTAGTCGTCGCGGAGCTCGGCGGGCAGCAGCGCCTCCGGCGCGTCCTGCCAGGCGAGCGGCCGGAGGAACCGGCGGATGGCGCTCACGCCGACCGAGGTGTGCTGCGAGTTCGTCGCGGGCCACGGCCCGCCGTGGTGCTGCGCCCACGAGACGCGCACGCCTGTCGGGTAGCCGTCGAACACCAGGCGCCCGACGCGGGGAGCGAGCTCGCGCACGAGCGCGGCGACCGCGTCGGCGTCGGATGCCTCGCTGTGCACGGTCGCGGTCAGCGAGTCGGGCACGGCATCGAGCGCCGACACGATCTCGGCGGCGTCGTCGTAGCGGGCGATCAGGATGAGCGGGCCGAACACCTCTTCGGTGGCCTCCGGGGTGAGCGCGGCCGCGGTCGTCGCGAGCACGGTCGGCGCGGCCGTGAAGCCCGCGCCCGCATCGACGACGCCCTGCGCGAGCACCTCGACCGAGCCGTCCGCGACCACGCGGTCGCGGATCTCGTCGAACGAGGTCGCGATGCGCTCGTTGAGGAGCACGGATGCCGCGGCATCCGTCGCCTTCGACGCGATGCGCGCCACGAGCGCGTCGCCCGCCTCGCCCGCGGGCACGAAGGCGACGCCCGGCTTGGTGCAGAACTGGCCGCTGCCGAGCGTGAACGAGCCGTAGAGCCCCTCGGCGATCGCCTCGCCGCGCGTCGCGGCCGCGGCGGGCGTGATGATGAGCGGGTTGAGGCTCGACAGCTCGCCGTAGAACGGGATCGGGCGCGGGCGCTCGTCGATGATCTCCATGAGCGCCCGGCCGCCGCCGAGCGAACCGGTGAATCCGACCGCCTGCACGAGCGGGTGCGAGACGAGCACCCGACCGGCGTCGGTGCCGTAGACGATGCCGATGAGCCCCGCCGGCGCGCCGTGCGCCGCCGCGGCATCGCGCAGCACGGCATGCGTGGCGCGCGAGGTCTCGAGGTGCGACGAGTGCGCCTTCAGCACGACGGCGTTGCCCGCGGCGAGTGCCGACGACGTGTCGCCGCCCGCGACCGAGAACGCGAACGGGAAGTTGCTCGACCCGAACACCGCGACGACGCCGAGCGGAACGAGCATCCGCCGGATCTCGGGCTGCGGGCCGAGCGCGGTCGCGCCGGCGTGGTCGATGGTCGCCTCGAGATGACCGCCGTCGCGGAGGGCCTCGGCGAACATCCGGAACTGGAAGCTCGATCGGCCGACCTCGCCCGTGAGTCGGGGCAGGCCGAGCCCGGTCTCCCGGTCGGCGATCGCGGCGAGCTCGTCGCGGTTCGCGTCGAGGGCGTCGGCGAGCGCGTCCAGCAGGCCGGCCCGCCAGAGGCGGTCGTGGGCGGATGCCGCGGCGAACGCGGCATCCGCTGCCGTGATCACGGCGTCGGCCTCGTCGGGCGTGCACGCGGCGATGCCGGTCGGGCGGCTCTCGCCGGTACGGGGGTCGGTGCTGGTGAGCATTTCGTCTCCGGGGTCGGTACGGGAGGTCGGGCGGGCGGACGGACAGGCGTCGCCGGCGCAGCGGGTCAGCCGAGCAGGCCGCGCGCGGTGAGCGATCGGTAGAGGGCGTCGATGCCGAACGTCCACGGTTCGGCGTCGGCGGTCGAGCGCACCCGGTTCACGAGCGCGCCGAGGCGAGGCTCGGCGATGCGCACGACGTCGCCGTCGCGGTGCGTGAAGCCGCGGCCGGGCACGTCGCGGTCGTCGACGGGGGCGAACATCGTGCCGAGGTAGAGCACGAAGCCGTCGGGGTACTGGTGGTGCGCGCCGACGACCTGGCCGACGAGGTCGACGGGGTCGCGGCTGATGCGGGCGAGCTCGCTCGTGCCGTCGAGGCGATAGCCCTCCTCGCCGTCGATCGAGAGGCGCACGACCGACGCGCGCAGGTCGTCGATGCCGTAGCCGTCGTCGAAGAGGCGGATGAACGGGCCGAGCGAGGCCGACGCGTTGTTGTCCTTCGCCTTGCCGAGGAGCAGCGCGCTGCGGCCCTCGACGTCGCGGAGGTTCACGTCGTTGCCGAGGCTCGCGCCGATGATGCGCCCGGTCGAGCTCACGACGAGCACGACCTCGGGCTCGGGGTTGTTCCACTGCGACGCGGGGTGCACGCCGACGTCGACGCACGGGCCGACGGTCGCGAGCACGGGCGCCTTGGTGAAGACCTCGGCGTCCGGGCCGATCCCGACCTCGAGGTACTGGCTCCACCAGCCGCGCTCGATGAGCAGCGCCTTGAGGGCGGCCGCCTCCTCCGAGCCCGGCTTCAGGGAGTCGAGCGAGCCGCCGATGGTGGCGAGGATCTCGGCGCGGATCGACGCCGCAGCGTCCTGGTCGCCCCGAGCCCGCTCCTCGATGACGCGTTCGAGCATCGACACCGGGAAGGTCACGCCCGCCGCCTTCACGACGTGCAGGTCGATGGGCGAGAGCAGCCACGGGCGCGACGGGTCGCGCGTCTCGGGCGGGGTGTTCGCGACGAGGTCGTCGAGGCTGCCGAGCACCTTGCCGTCGGCCGCGGCGAGCGCCGCCACCGGGTCGGCGTGCTCGGTGAGCGCGCGCATCGTCGGGAAGGTGCGCGAGACGTCCACGACGCCCTCCGGGCGGAGCGCGACGACGCTCGGGCCGTCGGCGGTCCAGGCGCGCCCGACGAGGGTCGCGGTCCCGGCGTCGTCGGGCAGGATGCCGCGGGCGTCGGGCCAGGTCGTGGTGGTGCTCGTCATGGTTCCGGTGGGTCCCTGTCTCGTCGGTCCGGTTCGGTCTGGTGCGCGTCAGCGCCGGTGGAAGACGCCCGCGCGCTTCTCCGCGAAGGCCGCGCGGCCCTCGTGCGCATCCTCGGTGGCGAACGTCACGGTCTGCAGGTCGCGCTCGTAGCGCATGGCCTCGTCCTGGGTCATGTTGAACGCCGCGCGCAGGTTCGCCTTCGCGGTCTCGGCGGCGATGGGCGGGCGCGAGGCGATGACGCGAGCGAGTTCGACCGCGCGCTCGAGCAGCCGCTCGGGCTCGACGAGTTCGCTCACGAGCCCCCACCGGAGTGCGGTCTCGGCATCGATCGGGTCGCCGGTCATGAGCATGACGGCCGCGTTCGAGGGGCCGATCGAGTGCGCGAGGAACGTCGACATGCCGCCGCCGCCGATCCAGCCGAGCTTGATCTCGGGCGCCGCGAAGCTCGCGGTCGTCGAGGCGAGGCGGATGTCGCAGATGAGCGAGGTCTCGAGCCCCCCGCCGAACGCGTACCCGTTGATCGCCGCGATGACCGGCTTCCGCGCATCCCGGATCGCATCGCAGTAGTCGGTGCGGTTCCGGAACTCCCACGGCGTCGCATACGTGTCGAGCGTGCGGATGTCGGAGCCGGCGCAGAAGGCCCGCTCCCCCGCACCGGTGAGGACGATCGCGCGGACCTCGTCCGCGGCATCCGCCCACTCGACGACCTCGACGAGCGCGTACGACATCTCGGGCGTGACCGAGTTGAGCTTCTCGGGCCGATCGATCGTGACGATCGCGACGTGGCCGTCGACCTCGAGGCGGATGTTCGGGCTGGACGGCTCCATCAGAGCACGCTCCTCTCGCGGGCGAGCGCGTCGAACGCGCGGTCGAGTTCGGCGAGTGCGGCATCGGCCGATCCGCCCTCGAGCAGGGCCCGCCGCAGGACGGCCGAGCCCTCGGACTGGAACGGGATGTAGCCGGGCACGCGCGGGCGCACCCACGCGTCCTCGACGGTCGCGAGCGTGCCGCGGTAGAAGTCGCCGGATGCCGCGTTGACGGCGTCGTCGGTCCAGGCGCTCCGCAGGCCGGGCTGGCCGGCGTGGTCGGGGATGAAGGTGCCCTGCGCGATGGGGTCCAGCAGCCCCGCGAGGTGCACGACGAGGGCGGCGTCGGGGCGGCAGCGGGTGGAGATCGCGATGCCGGTGCCGCCGATCGTCGAGCCGCGGCGTCCGCCGGCGGTGGCCGCGGGTGCGTCGTCGAACCGGAGCGCGCTCGGTCCGGAGGCGTAGTTGACGTAGCCGTACACGAGCGGGATGTACGCGATGTCGCGGTCGCGGCGCATCCGCTCGAGCAGGCCGATCGGGTTGAGGTCGGCGGAACCCTCGGGTATGCGGGACGCGAGCTCGGCCATGATGCCGAACGCCTGCGCGCCGAGCTCCGGGGCGACGAAGCCCGAGCCAGGCTTGGTCGCGGGGGCGACGCCGTCGGCCGCGCCGAGCGCGACGCAGATCGACGCGAACGACAGGAACGCGTGCGGTCCCGCGAGGCTCAGCGCAACCTGGGCGGTCTTCGAGAGCTCCACGACCTCGTCCCAGGTCCGCGGCGGGGCGGCGACGAGCTCGGGCACCCGCACCGCGACCTGCGTCGCCGCGTCGAGCGGCAGCGCCCAGAGGCGGCCGTCGAGCGTGTACGACGCGGCGCTCGGGCCGACCGCACCGGCGCGCACCTCGTCGAGGAACGCGGGCGGGAACACCTCGTCGAGCGGCCGGATCGCATCGCCCGCGAGGGCGTCGCCCAGGTGCGGGTGATCGAGCACGATCACGTCGTAGCGCTCCGCGCTCTCCTCGATCGGGCTCGACTCGAAGCCCTCGAGGGGGTGCACGTCCCACTCGATGAGCGGCGCGCCCGCGGCATCCGTCGCCGTCTCGGCCGCCCGCTCGAGCGCGAGACGCCCGCGCGGGTGGTCCCAGGTGAGTCCGCGGTAGCGAGCGGTCATCGGGCGCTCGCGGCGACCGGCGCCGTCTCGGTCGCCCGGGCCGCGCCCGACGCGAGCAGCGTATCGACCGCATCGTCGTCGAAGCCCGCCTCGACGAGGATCTCGCGCGTGTGCTCGCCGACGAGCGGCGCACCGCGGTACACCTGCGGCGGCGTCGCCGAGAACTGGTACGGGAACCCGGGGGTCTTCACGAGCCCCTCACTGGGGTGCTCGTACTCGATGAAGGTGCCGTTGTGCACGATCTGCGGGTCGTCGACGAGTCCCGCGTAGTCGTTCACGGGGCCGATCCACATGCCGGCCGCGCCGAGCAGGTCGATCCAGTGGGCGGCCGTGTCCTGCCGGAGCTTCGCGGCGGTCTTGGCGTGGATCTCGTCGCGACGGGTCCACCCCTCGACCTCGCTCGACCAGCCCTCGAACGACGGCTCGTCGATGAGGCGGCCGAGTTCGTGCAGGTCGGCGAAGGCGAGCGCGACGTAGCCGTCGCTGGTCTCGAAAACGCCGTAGGGCGCCCGGATGTAGACGTGAGCGTGCGGCTCGGCCGAGCGCTGCTGTGCCTTGCGGCCGACCGTGAAGACCGAGAGCTCCTGCATCTGGAGGGTCGTGAGCGCGTCGAGCATGTTCACGGTGACGAGCTGGCCCTCGCCCGTGCGCTCGCGGTGCAGCAGCGCGGCGAGCACGCCCTCGAACGCCGTCGACGCCGTGATCGCGTCGGCGAGGTACTGCCCGGCGGGCGAGGGCTCGTCGCCGTCGCGGCCCGCCGAGTACATGGCCCCCGACATCGCCTGGAGCAGGAGGTCCTGGCCGGGGCGATCGCGGTACGGCCCGTCCTCGCCGTAGCCCGAGATCGACACGTAGACGATCGACGGGTTGATCGCGCGCAGCGACTCGTAGTCGACCCCGAGGCGCGCAGCGACGCCCGGGCGGTAGTTCTGGAGGAACACGTCGGCTCCGGCGACGAGCTCGCGGAGCGCGGCCTTGCCCTCGGCGGCCTTCAGGTCGAGCGCGACCGAGCGCTTGTTGCGGTTGAGCGAGAGGAACGAGACGTTGATCTCGTTGCCCACCGCGCCGCCCGCGGCGGCGTGACGCTGCCACTCGCCCGTCGTCGGCTCGACCTTGATGACGTCGGCCCCGAGGTCGCCGAGGCGCTGTGCCGCGAACGGCCCCGCCATGGCGATGGAGCAGTCGAGCACGCGGTAGCCCGCGAGCACGCCGGGCTTGTGGGATTCGGGGTTCTGGGCCTCGGTGGTCTGGGTCATGCTGATTCCTCGTGCGGGTCGGCGGCGCCGGCATCGGCCGGGCCGTGGACGGAGACCTCGGCGCCGCCGACGGCGGCGCTCCGCAGCATCGCGTCGATGAGCTCGACGGAGCGCGCGGCCACGTCGGCGTCCGAGTTGTTCTCGGTGCTCGCGCCCGTGATGAGGTCGATGAAGCGGTTGGGGGGCACGATGCACTCGTAGGCGCCCGCGCCGGGCTCGATGTCGAGGTCCCACTGCTGCCCGTCGTGGCGGTGCAGCGAGACGCGCTCGCGCTCGGTGTCGAGGAGCAGCACGCCCTCGGTGCCGAAGATGCGGAGGTCGACCTGGTACGGGTTGCCATCGGGCAGCGTCGCCGCACCCGAGAGCGAGCCGAGCGCCCCGCCGTCGAAGGTGATCACGGCGGCGTCGAACAGGTCGACCGCGGCGCCGACGTTCGAGACCTTTGCCATGACGGATGCCGCGCGCAGCTCGCTCAGCCAGAACAGCAGGGCGCTCGAGTGCGTGACCTGCCCGTGCGCGTAGCCGCCGCCGCGGGACGGCGACTGCCAGGTGCGGGGGTCGGGCCCGCTCGTCTTGGAGTCCCAGAGCGAGCGGATGTGATTCGTATCGCCGGCAAACAGGCCGCGCGTCGGCGAGGCCATGTGGCAGAGCACGTGCTGGATCTCGCCGAGGCGCCCGGCCTCGACGAGGCGCTTGGCCTCGATCGTGAAGGCCTTGTAGTTCCAGCCGTACGGCGCGAGGAAGTGCACGCCGGCCTCGCGTACGCGGTCGGCGAGGTCCCAGCCCTGTTCGGCCGTGAGCGTCACGGGCTTCTCGACGAGCACGTGGAGCCCGCGCTCGATCGCGGCCACGGCCTGCGGGTGGTGCAGGTCGTGCGGGGTCGTGATGACGACGGCGTCGAGGTCCTGGTCGAGGAGCTCGTCGTAGTCGTTCGTGGCCATGCCGAAGCCGAACTGCGCGCGCACGTCCTCGAGCTCGGGCCCGATGCCGCACACGCCGACGAGGTCGACGTCCTCGCGGCCGGCGAAGATCGGGAAGTGGTTGCTCGTCGCCCACCAGCCGGCGCCCACGGCGCCGAGCCGCACCCGCCCGCTCATCGGACGAGGCTCCAGCGACGGCGGCCCGCGGCATCCGTCTGCTCGGTCACGACGCCGCGTGCGGCGAGCCGCTCGAGGTTGCCCGTCACCGGGAACACCGCGTAGTCGAGCGCGTCGGCCGGCCACGGGCCGAGTTCGGCGCCCGCCGCGCGGACCAGCTCGAGCGTCGTGCGCGGGGCGTCGTCGGCCGCGAGCACCGCGGCGAGCACGTCGTCGATGCGCTCGGTGTACGCCTCGCTCTCATCCAGGAACTCCCGCACGCCCCGGCCCTCGTAGACCGGGTAGTGCGCCGTGAGGAGCAGGTCGGCATCGAGGTCGCGGAATGCGGAGAGGCTCGCGACGTACGGGTCGACGTCGCGGTACGTGGGCGGGAACGCCGCACGGCCGTCGGCATAGGGCACGGTCGTGCCGAGCGTCGCGTCGCCGATCATCAGCGCGCGGTTCTCGGGGTCGTGCACCGCGACGTGGCCTGGGCTGTGGCCCGGCACGTGCAGCACGCGCACGGACCGGCCGCCGAGGTCGAACTCCTCGCCGCCCGAGACCCGGCGATCGACGGGGACGAGGTCCGAGACGCTCCGCAGGTACGCGGTCGTCTCCGGCGGGTCGTCGAACCCGTCGGTCTCGCGGAACTCGCCGTAGCGCACGTCGATGAGCCGCTGGACGTCCTCCACGAGGTCGGTGTCGAGGTCGTGCGCGACGATCTCGACCGACGGGATCGCCGCCTTGAGCGCACCGTTGCCGCCCGTGTGGTCGAAGTCGCAGTGCGTGTTGACCGCCCAGCGCAGCTTCTCGCGCGGGATGCCCGCCTCGTCGAGGTACGGCAGCAGCGTCTCGGTGATGCTCTCGCGGATGCCCGTGTCGACGAGCAGCGCGGCGTCGTCGCCGACGAGCAGGTAGAGCGCCACGAAGCGCTCGCCGAGCGGCGCCTGCACGCGGTGCAGGCCCTTCCTGATCTCCATCGGAACCTTCCCGTCCGTCTCAGCGCTCGACGCCGTCGAGCACGACGCGCAGCCCCGCGCGCACCGGTCGCATGTGCGGGCCGGCGGGGTTCGCCCAGCCGTTGCCGCGGCGGGCGCCCTCGATCGCGGCCTCGTCGACGCGGATGCCGGCACCGGGCTCGTCGCTCAGGACGATGCCGCCGTCGGCGAACTCGTGGTCGACGTGCACGCCGTCGGCGAACTCGGTCGCCTGCACCTCGGTGGTGAGGTGGTTCGGCACGGCCGTCATGACGTGCGCGACGGCCGGGTTGGCGTTGTAGCCGACCGGGCTGATCGGCAGGTCGCGGGCGGCCGCTGCGAGTGCGAGGCGATGCATGTGGCTGACGCCCCAGATCGCGCCGGCCTGCACGACGTCGGGCGCGCCGGCCTCGAAGAACGGCTTGAACTGGTCGACGCCGGTGAGGTTCTCCCCCGTGGCGACGGCCGCGCGGATGGCGGTGCTCAGGCGCGCGTGTCCCACGGCGTCCCACCGGCGCAGCGGCTCCTCGACCCAGAGCAGGTCGACCTGCTCCTCGAGGGCGCTGACGTACCGGACCGCCTGCTTGACCTGCCACGACTCGTTCGCGTCGAGCATGAGCCCGGGGCGCGAGGTGTTCGCGGCGAGCGCGTCGGCGAGGATGCCGAGGCGGCGGAGGTCGGCGTCGAAGTCGAGGCCGCCCTTGAGCTTGCCCGCGACGAAGCCGCGGTCGGCGAATTCGGCGTAGAACGCCGCGAGGTCGTCGTCGCCGAGCGCGATGTCGAGGCCCGAGGCATAGCCCGGCACGAACCGGTCGCGGCCGCCGAGCAGGCGCCAGAGCGGCTCGCCCGCGGCCTTCGCCTTGAGATCCCACAGTGCGGCGTCGAGCGTGGCCACGCCGCCGTAGGTGGCCCCGGCGTGGCCCGACTTGAACACCTGCGCGAGCATGCGGTCGAACAGCGCGGCGACGCCGCGCGGGTCCTCGCCGTCGAGGGCCGGGAAGAGGCGCGCGAGGTCGGCGTGCGATCCGATGCCGACGCCCTCGATGCCGGCATCGGTCTCGATGATGACGATCGGCACCTCGGTGACGGCCTCGACGATGTGGCCGTTGACGTCGCCGATGGCGCGCCGCCAGTGCTGCTGGGCGGTGAGGGTGCGGTACCCGGTGATCTTCATGGGGTCCCCTACTCCTTGGTTCCGCCGGCGGTCATGCCCTCGACGAGGAAGCGCTGCGCGAACAGGAAGATGAGCAGGATCGGTGCCACCGAGAGGAGCGTTGCGAGGGCGAGCGTCGGCAGTTGGATGACGATGCTCGACGCCGTCGTCGGGTTGAACGCGGGAACGTTCGAGAGCAGGTTCGCAAGCCCGACCTGCACCGGGATCTTCTGCCCGCCGACCACGAGGAACGGCAGGAAGTAGTTGTTCCAGTTGGCGACGAAGCTGAAGAACCCCACGAGCGCGATGACGGGCGTCGCGAGCGGCATGGCGACCTGGGCGAACACGCGGAACTCCCCCGCGCCGTCGATGCGAGCGGCGTTCAGCAGGTCGTGCGAGACCGCGGTCGAGAAGTAGATGTACGTGAGGTACACGCCGAACGGGAAGAACGAGAACGGCAGGATCACCGCGAGCGGGCTGCCGATGAGGCGCGCCGCCGAGAGCTCGAGGAAGATCGGCAGCACGAGCGCCGTGTTCGGGATCAGCATGACGATGAGCGTCGTCACGAGCAGGATGCGGCGGCCCTTGAACTCGATGAGCGCGAGGGCGTAGCCGGCGGGGATGCTCACGATGAGCGTGATCGCGAGCGCCGAGAAGGAGTAGAACGCCGAGTTGCCGAGCCACACGGCGAAGACGCCGCTGCCGAACGCGAACAGCTCGTTCCAGTTGGCGGCCAGCTGCTCGAACGATCCGAAGGCGAAGGGACCGGAGAGCAGCAGCTCGGAGTTGGTCTTCGTCGGTGCGAGCAGCAGCCAGATGATCGGCAGGATGAAGAAGGCGGCGAAGGCGAGCAGCACGACGGCCACGAGCGCACGGCCGATCCACTGCGCCGGGGTGAGTGCGCGCCGCCTGCGGCGCACGGCGAGGTCAGTCACGTTCGAACAGCTTTCCGCGGAAGATGAAGATGGTGGACAGGCCGAGCGCCACGACCAGGAGCATGACCGAGATCGCGGCGGATCCCGAGAAGTCGCCCTGGCGGAAGGCGTAGAGGTAGGCCAGCTGGTTGAGGGAGTAGTCCTCGGGCACGACGTTCTTGGTCGCCTGTGCGAGGACCTTCGGCTCGACGAAGAGCTGGGTGCCCGCAGCGAGCGACATGATGCCCATGTAGCTGATCCACTTCGTGAGCATCGGCAGCTGGATGTACCACGCCACCTGGAGGGCGCCCGCACCGTCGATGCGCGCGGCCTCCATGATGTCGGCGCTGATGTTGTTGAGCGCGCCGTACATGATGACGATCCATCCGCCCGCGCCGGCCCAGAAGGCGATGACCGTGAAGACCACGGGGAGGTTGCCGACGGCGACCACGTTGACGAGCGACTCGTAGCCCATGGCGCGCAGCAGCGCCGAGACGGGGCTCACCGAGGGGTCGAGCACGAACAGCCAGAGCAGCACGCTCGACGCGCCCGCGATGGCGCCCGGGATGTAGAAGAGGAACCGCGCGGTGTCCCCGAGCCAGCGCACGCGGATGCCGTGCACGACGATGGCGAGGACCACCACCAGGACGATGAGGCTGATGAGCCAGAAGACGACGTAGAGCGCGACGTGGCCGACGGCCGGGAGGAACCGGTAGTCGTTGAAGACCTTGACGAAGTTGTCGAACCCGACGAAGACCCCGTTGCGGGTGAATGAGAGGAAGAGCGCGTAGAGCGTGGGCAGCAGGCCGAACGCCACCAGGAGCAGCGTGTAGCCGCTGACGAAGACGTAGCCGAATCGCGACTGCCCGGCGCTCATGCGGCTGGCGCGCCGGCGCTCCGGCCGGCGCCGCCCCGAGGGGACGACGCCGGCAGGAGCCGGAGGTGCGGTGACGGTCACGTTACTCGACCGTGTATCCGTTGACGGTGGCCTCGTTCTCGAGCTCCGTCTGCCAGGCGGGAAGGAGGGAGACGACCGACTCGCCCTCGGCCATGCCGGGGATGACGACCTTGGCCCAGGCGGTCTCGGGGCTCCACGGGGTCACGTTCCATCCGCCCCAGATCTGGCCCGCGGCATCCGACATGACGGTCTTGAAGTCGTCGTTGACGAAGTAGCCGGCCTCGGCCTGCTTGTCGAGCCACTTCTCGGCGGCCGACGTGTAGGCCGGGTAGCCGGAGGAGGCCTCGACCTGGAACTCGTCGGCGCTCGTCACGAACTCGAGGAAGGTCTTCACGGCCTCGAGGTTCTCGGAGTGGCGCGAGGCGTACCAGATGCCGCCGCCGACGTTCCCGGCTGCGACGTCGCCGCCCTCCCAGCTCAGCGGAGGCGCGACGCCGATCTCACCGGCGGGCGTCGCGAGACCGCCCTGGAAGATCGCACCCGTGTACCAGACCGGGCCGGGGACGCCGACGAGCTTGTCGGCGTAGTTCGCGGCGAACTCGGCGCTGAAGAAGCTGTCCTGCACGAGCGTGCCGTTCTCGAGCATGCCGTCGATGATCTCGGAGATCTTCTGGGCGTTCTCGTCGGACGTGTCGGAGTGGAACACCCCGGCTTCGGGCGACTGGAACACGGGCGACTCGGAACCGCCGTAGTAGATGTAGGTCATGAAGCTGTCGCCCATGCTGCCGAGGATGTAGCCCGGGTGCTCGGCGGCGAGCTGGTCGCCGAGTTCCGCGTACTCCTCCCACGTCGTGGGCACCTCGTAGCCGAACTCGTCGAGCAGCTTCTGGTTGTAGTAGAAGACCGTCTGGGCGAGGTCGTTGCGGAGGCCGTAGACCGTGCCGTCGATCGTGGCGTAGTCGAGCGAGCCGTCGGCGAAGCCGTCGAGGAACTCCTGGTCGATGAACCCCTCGTTGAGCGGCGCCGCGAAGCCGGCCTCGCCGTTCGGGGTGTCCTTCGACGCCCAGATGGCATCGTTCTGCTGCGTCGAGAAGACGACGTCGGGCCAGCCGTCGCCGGCCTGGTCCATGAGCGAGATCTTGCTCTGGAACGAGCCGCTGCCGCCGGCGTTGCCGTCGTAGGTCTCGAGCACCACGTCGATGTCGGGGTACGCCTCCTGGAAGGCGGTCACCGCGGGCTCGCGCGAGGCGTCGACCCAGACGGTGATGGGGCTGTCTGCGACCTGCTCCGCCGCGGCGAAGCCGTATTCGCTGTCACCCCCCTCTTCGGCGCCCGTCGAGCATGCGCTCAGGACGAGGAGTCCGGTGGCCACGACGGCCCCGGTGGTGATCAGCCGAGTGGCTCGGCGTCGGAAGGACGAGTGCTGTGACATGTCGCGCATTCCTGTTCTGGTCGGCGTCTCTGACGACTGGGCACGCCCGGGGTGGGCTTGAAGCGAGTACATCATACGTCTTACAAAGATGCAAGAGAAGATCATAGGTATTACCACTTTCGACGGCTATGCTTTCCGCATGTCCATCGAGACCCGCGCCGGTGCGGAGCGATCCGCCGCCTACCCGACGATCGCCGCGCGCGCCCGCACGCCTCGCCTGGGCGTCACCGTCGTCGCCGACCTCGTCGACGCCATCGTGCGCGGCGACCTCGCTCCCGGCACGTCGCTGCCGCCCGAGGCCGTGCTCTGCGAGCAGTTCGGCGTGAGCCGCACGGTCATCCGCGAGTCGGTCAAGCGGCTCGAGGAGAAGGGGCTCGTCACCGTCGCCCAGGGCCGCGGCACGCAGGTCCTCGGCGCGGAGTCGTGGAACATGGTCGACGCGACCGTGCTCTCGGCGCTCGTCGCCAACGACGCGACCCTCGGCATCCTCGACGACCTCAGCGTCGTGCGCGCCTCGCTCGAAGGCGTCATCGCCCGCGACGCGGCGGCGCGCCGATCCGACGAGGAGCTCGAGCGGCTCCGCGAGGCGCTCCAGCTCATGCGCGACACCATCGAGGACGAGCCGGCGTTCAATGCGGCGGATGTCGTCTTCCACGCGACCGTCGGCGAGATGAGCACGAACCGGCTCGCCGTCAACCTCGTGAACATCCTGTTCGGGCAGGCGCGCGAGAGTGCGCGCTTCCACCTGCACAGCCGCCTCGAGACGACGCTCGACGAGCACGAACGCGTGTTCGCCGCGATCGAGGCGGGCGACCCGGATGCCGCGGAGCAGGCCATGCGCTCGCACATCGCCGACGCGTGGGAGCGCCGCCGTCCGCCGAGCCCCAAGCGCTGAGCATTCGCCGGCACCCGACCGAGCGTCAGAGCAGCCGCCCGATCAGGCGCGCCGCGCGCGCCGCGCCATCCGTCTCGACATCGCGGTAGTCGACCTTGCGCCCGAGCTCCTCGGCCATCGCCGCGGCGAGCGCCTCGGGCTCGAGGTCGTCGTACTCCATGAAGCGGCCGGCGCGGTAGCGGTCGAGGCGCGCGCGCACGTGGAACCGCTGCTCGAAGTGCTGCTGCAGGGGCACGTAGATGAAGGGCACCTTGGCGGCCGTGAGTTCCATCGTCGTCGTGAGACCGCCCTGCACGATCGCGAGGTCGCACGCGGTGAGGTGGTGGTGCAGGTCGGGCACGTACGCGCGGTACTCGACGCCGGGCACCTGCGGGAGGCTCGCGGGATCGATGCGCGGACCGGTCACCACGATCATCCGCATGCCCGGGATGGCGCGGTGCGCGGCCTCGGCGGCCGCCACGATCCGGCGCAGCAGCGAGACGCCCACGCCCGAACCGCCGACCGCCGCGATGACGACGCGCTCGTCGGGGCGGTACCCGAGTCGCTCCCGCAGTTCGGCCTTCTCGCCGAGCGCCGCGGGGTCGAACCCGGTGATGTACCCGGAGAAGTCGAAGTGCTCCTCGGTCCAGTCCCGGATGCGCGGCATCCCGGGCCCGAAGGCGTCGGGCACGATGTCGTCGGGCGACCCGACGAACACGGCGGCGTCGCGCACCCGGCCGAACCGGTCGACGTGCTCGATCATCTCGAGGTTGTAGTCCGCGGCGACCGCGGCCTCGCGCGGGCCGCGTGACGGCATCGGCAGGTAGCCGACGAAGTCGGTCATCCACGCGAACGCCCCGCGCTTGAGGTTCGGGTTCTCGAAGAGGTAGTGGTCGACGTCCCACGCCTCGTCGGCGATCACCAGGTCGTACTCCCCCGACGCGACGACCTCCTCGAACACCATGAAGTTGTGCAGGAGGATCTCGTCCATGTCGCGGATCGACTGGAACACCGCGAGGTCGTGGTCGCCGCTGTCGTGCTCGATGTGCGACGACTCGCTGGCGAGGGCTGCGGATGCCGGGTGCAGGCGCTCGTTCGCGACCGCGAGCACTCGCGTCACCGGGTCCTGGGCGAGCCAGTCGATGCGGGCGTTCGGATGCAGCGCCCGCAGCTCCTGGGCGATCGCGAGGTCGCGGCGGGCATGGCCGAGCCCGATGGGCGAGGAGAGGTAGAGCACCGTCTGCTCGCGCCCCGGACCGATCCACCACGTGCCGTCCAGGCGGGTGGTGCCGAGGACGCGGTCGGCGAAGGCGCGGATGGCGTGGTTCACGCGCACCGGGAACCGGACCTGCGGCGCGTGGCCGGCGTGCTCGATCTCGAGGAGCTCCGCGTCGGGCAGGATCCGCTGCATCACCCGGGACGACTCGATCGAGGTGATCCGGTCCTCGCTTCCGTGGATGAGCAGCGTCGGGGTCTGGAGCATCTCGAGGCGACGGCGGACCTCGTCGACCGTGAGCTCGTCGTAGTCGTCGGCGATCGACCAGGCCAGCACGTCGGGCCGCTGGTCGAGGCCCCACTCCACGAGGTCGTCCCACGCCTTCGTCGAGTGCGGGTCGGAGGCGACCTGCGACATGAAGAACTCGACGAAGTCGGTCCAGTCGCGCTGCCAGTAGCGGGTGTCGAACTTCGCCCAGCCCTCGGGCTCGGGGTTCGCCACGGGGTCGTAGGGGACGTCCGGCGTGCGCTCGGAGAGCGGGACGACCCACGGGTGATGGCCCCCGATCGAGACGATGCCGAGGACCCGGTCCGGATGCATCACGGCGAGGTTGATCGCGATCTCGCCGCCCATCGAGAATCCGACCGCGACCGCGGCATCCGTTCCGGTGGCGTCGAGCACGGCGATCGCGTCGGCGACGCGGTGCCCGAAGCTGTACCGGGCGGGGTCGAGCGGGCGCGACGAGCGCCCGGCGCCGACGGCGTCGTAGATCACGACGCGGAAGTGGCGCGCGAGGTACGACAGCTGCATCTTCCACACGCGCTCGTGGACGAGCTCCCAGGTCGGCAGGAGGAGGATCGTCGGCCCGGCCTCGCCGTACGCCTCGTAGTGGACGGTCGCCCCGGCGCGCTCGAGGTCACCCTCGAGGGTCGGCGTCGCGACCTCCATCAGGCGACCTCCCGCTCCATCGCCCGCTCGCCGGACTCGATCAGCGTGCCGATCGCGCGGAGCGACTCGCGCAGCGGCAACTGGTCCTCATGGCCCGAGAGGATCAGCAGCTCGGCGCCGACGAACGCCGCCGACGTGAGCGCGACGACCTGGTCGATGCTGAGCGGGCCGAAGGAGAAGCCCCGGTCGGCGTGCCGGCGCGCCGCGGTGGTGAGCACCTCGGACCACCCGTGGATGATGTCGTGCACGCGCTCGCCGATGAGCTCGTTCGACAGTCCCGCGGCCATCATCTCGAGCAGCACCCGCACGTAGCCCGACGCGAGGTCGTCGTCGAGGTAGTCGCACGCGGTCGCCCACTGCTGCGACAGCGGCTCGTCCTCGGCGTACATCGCGCCCTGCCGCTCGAGCAGCTGCGCGTTCTCGGCGTCGAGCATGCACAGCACGAGGAGTTCCTTCGACCCGAAGTGGTAGTGGATCTGCGAGAGCGGGACGCCCGCGAGGTCGGCGACCTTGCGCGTGGACAGGGCCGCGTAGCCCTGCTCGACGACCAGGCGACGCGTGGCGTCGAGGATGCGGGGGACGGTGGTGTTCGTCGGCATGACGCCTTCCCGATTCGTTCGGTCGATCGACCGATTTCGCGACCAAGGTACTCCGCCGCTCACATCGCGTCAAGACCCGGCCGCCGCCGTCAGCCCCGGCAGCCCTGTCAGCCCCGGCAGCCCAGGCAGCCTGTCAGCCCGCGCGGAGCTCGACCCGCGCGTCGAGGTCGAGGTACCGGCCGTAGGCGGTCGCCTCCGCTTCGAGGGCCGCGACCTCGTCCGCGCGCAGTGCACGGTACGGCCTGAGTTCGAACGCGACCTCCCGGGTGCCGATCCGCCGCCGCATCGCGGCGACGAACTGCGCGTCGACGAGCGCCATGCCGATCGCCGTCTCGCGGCCGCGCCCGACCAGTCCGTCGGCGTCGATCACCCAGCGCGAGTCCTGGTAGCCGCGGTACATCTCGTCGAGCACCTGCAGCAGGTGCGCGTCGGGCGCTCCACCCGAGGGGGCGACGGATGCCGGCGACTCGCCTGGCGCGTGCCAGAACGTCCGGCCGTCGTGCTCGAAGGAATCCAGCCGACCGGCCGCACCCGCGATGCCGCGCCGCGCGTCGGTCAGCGTGAGCGTCGCCCAGTACGAGAGGTCGCGCTCGGTCGCGGGGCCGTGCGACGAGAGGTACCGCGCGGCGAGCTCGGCGAGCGCCTCGTCCCGATCGCGCGGCGCGGCCGCGGGCACGCGGTCGTCGAGGAGCGCGTAGGTGTGCTCGCCGTCGCGGGGCACGCCGCCGCAGACGATGCCGTGCAGTTCGAGGTGGGCGAGGAACAGCATGAGCTCGAAGCTGCTGAGCGACTCGTCGCGTTCCGCGAGCCCGGAGGCGACCTCGGAGCGCGTTCGGTCCGGTGTCGTGGCGAGCATCGACGTGACGACATCGGTGAGCCGCGTCATCCGCTCGACCAGCGGCCGCAACTGCTGGACGGCGACCGGGATCACGCGCGGCGCGGTGACCTGGAGCAGCCAACGGAGGTCGTCGGCGTGCACGTAGTGCCAGGTCGGACGCAGCACGTGGGTGCGGATCACCCGGCCCTCGGCGAGCGCCGCGTCGAGGTCCTCCCGGCTCGGCGAGGCGGTCCGGGTCGCGACCGCCCACGCCGACTGCGACGGGTTCTCGGCCTGCACGCCGAGGAGCGTCCGGACGACCGTCTCGGCGTCCGCGACCGGCGCGGCGAGCAGCTGCGAGCGCAGTCGCCAGCGCGCGAGGTCGCGGTCGGTGGTCACGCCGGCTCCACCCGCGCGGTTCACCCGCGCGCGTCCTCCAGGTGCGGCGCGCCGCGGCCCAGCACCTTCACGACGAGGTTGTGGCGCCGCAGCGTGCGAATGGTGCGCGCGACCTCCTCGGGCGAGCGGCCGAGCGCGAGCTCGTTGACGACGACCAGCACGTCGCCCGCCTGGAGCGTCGCGAACAGGCGGCCGAGGCGCTGCTCCCACGTCTCCGGCATGTCGGGCGTCGGGTAGCGGAAGTCGAGGATCTGCACGCCGAACCGCGTCAGCGCGGTTCGCTGCTCGAGGATCGGCGGCATGTCGTCGCGCGGCACGACGAGCCCGACGAGCCGCGAGCCCTCGGGCCGCGCCTTCCACCAGTCGTGGTTCTGCTGCAGCTCGACGAAGCACTCGGGGCACCCGATCGCGTGGTGTCCGGGCGTATGCATGCCGCCGGCGGCATGGGTCGCGTCATCCGTCGCGGCATCCGTCGTCGCATCCGCCTGCTGCTCGCCCATGTCGATCACCTTCGTCGTCACCGTCCGCGTCACGTTCCATTGTCGCCGACCGCACGCCATCGGCGTACGCTGACCCCGATCGCGCGCCCGCGCGAGACCCGGACGAGGGGGTTCCGATGGCCGAACTCGCACCCATCCAGCCGTGCCTGTGGTTCGACGACCAGGCCCGCGAGGCGATGGCATACTACGTCGAGGTGTTCCCGGACTCCTCGATCGACCGCGTCGACGAGTACCCCGACGAGTCGCTCGACGAGCACTTCCGCGGCATGTCGGGCAAGGTGCTGAACGGGCAGTTCACGCTGAGCGGCGTGCCGTTCACGTGCCTCGACGGCGGCCCGCTGTTCACCTTCAACGAGGCGATCTCGTTCATCGTCGCGTGCGCCGACCAGGCCGAGATCGACCACTACTGGGAGCGGCTCTCGCACGTTCCCGACGCCGAGGCGTGCGGGTGGTGCAAGGACCGGTTCGGGGTCAGCTGGCAGGTCATCCCGGCGAACATGGGCGAGCTCACGCGGCGCCCGGAGCAGATCCAGGTGATGATGCGGCAGAAGAAGATCGTGATCGCCGAGCTCGAGAACGCCTGAGCGACGGATGCCGCGGAGCCCCGACATCCCGGACGCGTTCGACGTCGTCACGCTCGTCGTGCTGCGTCGCCCCGACGATGCACCCGAGCTCCCGGAGGCAGAGCTCGACGCGCTGCAGGCGCGTCACCTCGCGTACCGGGCCGAGCTGCGCCGCAGCGGCGTGATCGTCGCGAACGGCCCCTTCGGCGAGCAGAGCGACCCGTCGTACCGGGGCATGTCGATCTTCGCGTGCAACCGGGCCGAGGCGGCCCGGCTCTCGGCGGCCGACCCCTCGGTCGTGGCCGGACGGCTCGCGTTCGACGTCATGGAATGGTGGGTCGCCGCGGGCTCGCTCGCGTTCCCGCAGGCGACCGGCCCGGTCGGCGAGCGCCGGGCCATGCCGGACTGAGCCGACGCGAGCCGCTCCCGGCTACGCGACCTCGGCCGCGACGCGCGGCCGGCGCCATCCGGTCACGAGCAGCCACACGGTGAACGAGAGCTCGGCGACGATCGACGGGATCGCCACGACGAGCAGCATGACGTCGGCGATCGCCGCGTAGTCGGGAAGCAGGGTGACGGCCAGCGTGTCGACCCCGTAGGCGACGCCGGCGACGATGAGCGTCCAGCCGAGCCAGACGGGCGCGATGCGCGAGGCGACGATCATGCGGCCGAGGAGCACGAGGTGCACGCCGAACGCGAAGAGGCCGACGAGCCACGCGTAGTCGAAGGCCTCGAACATGAGCAGGCCCGCCTCGGGGCCCATCGTGCCGGTGCCCGGGCCGCCGGTGACGAGCTGGAGGCCGAGGAACATGAAGACCGCGGCGACGCCGAGCATGACGGTGTACACGAGGCGGAACCACGCGGCGAGCAGCGAGCGGTCGCGCCCCGCCGGCCGGAACAGCACGTACAGCGCCCACGCGATCGGCACGTCGATGAGGAACACGACGACGAACGCGGCGAGGCCGCCGCGGAAGAGCGACTCGGATGCCGCGACATCCGCCGCCGTTGCCGCCGCGTCGCCGGGGTGCACGAGCGATTCGCGGACGACGAAGTTGGCGAAGATCGCGAGTACGAAGATCGCGACGTAGCCGAGGCCCGCGATGCGGGCGGCGCGCCGACGCGTCTGCGCGTCGTCGACGTCGGCGTGATCGGGCCGGGTGAGTTCGGTGGTGGGCATGGGGTCCTCCAGGTGGGGTCGGGTGGTCAGCGGCCGACCATGATGACGGCCTTGCCGGCGATGCGGCCGGCCACGAGGTCGCTCATGGCGCGGCGCACCTCGGTGAGCGGATGGGTGCGGCCGACGGTCGCGGTGAGCTCGCCGGCCGCGAGCAGGTCGGCGAGTTCCTCGATGGCGTCCTGCTCGTGGCTCGAGATGAAGAACGTGAGGCGCTTGCGGGTGAACAGCGAGCGCAGCGGGGCGCTGAGCTGACGCTGCAGGCCGCCCGTGAGCCGGCCGCCGCCCTCGCCGCCGACGATCACGAGGGTGCCCCGCGGGGTGAGGATCCGCTGCAGGCGACGGACGGGCAGCCGGCCGTTGATGTCGATGATGAGGTCGTAGCGCTCCGAGCCCCTCGAGACGTCGGTCGCGCGGTAGTCGATCACGCGCACGGCGCCGAGCGAGCGGACGTGCTCGGCCTTGGCCGCGCTCGCGACGCCGGTGACCTCTGCGCCCGCGCGCACCGCGAGCTGCACGGCGTACCCGCCCACGCCGCCGGAGGCGCCGATGACGAGCACGCGCTGGCCGGCGGCGACGCGGCCGCTGCCGTGGACGGCCTGGTGGGCGGTGAGCCCCGAGACCGGCACGACAGCGGCCTCGTCAAACGAGACCGACCGCGGCTTGCGGGCGAGGGTGGACGCCTCAGCGACCGCGTACTCGGCGAAGCTGCCGTCGGCGATTCCGAACACCTCGTCGCCGATGTCGAACCGGTCGACGCCCTCGCCGACGGCGACGACGACGCCCGCGACGTCGAACCCGGGCACGGGCTGGGTCGGACGACGGAAGCCGAACATGAGGCGGGTGAGGTACGGCAGCCCGGTCATGAGGTGCCAGGTGCCGCGATCGAGGCCCGCCGCCCGGACTTCGAGGAGCACCTGGCCGGCCGCGGGGCGCGGCACGTCGATGCGGTCGACGTCGAGCACGTCGACGTCGCCGTAGGCGCGCTGCACGACGGCGGTCATCGTCGCGGGTGCGACACGGCCGACCGCGGTGGCGGCGGTGCGCGTCGTCGTGGTCGTGGTCGTGGTTCCGGTCTGGGACTGCATGTCCTTCTCCTCGGGAGTTGATTCGTACTTAGTACGACTTGGTGTGAGACACTACTCGTACTAAGTACGATGAGTCAAGACCGAATGATGGAATGGATGCCATGACCGACACGACGATGGCCGAGCGACCCCACGTCCGCGGCTCGTTGAACCGCGACCGGGTGCTGCACGGCGCGATCGAGTTCGCCGACCGCGAGGGCATCGAGCCCCTCACCATCCGTCGGCTCGCCGACCACCTCGGCGTCAAGCCGATGACGATCTACCACTACGTCGCGAACAAGGAGGCGATCATCGACGGCATGATCGACCTCGTCTTCGACGAGATCGAGCGCCCGCCGGCCGACGACGCATGGCGGACGGGGATCCGGGCCCGCGCCGTCTCGCTCCGGGAGGTGCTGCGACGGCATCCATGGGCGACGCCGCTCATGGAATCGCGCACGAACCCGGGCGCCGGCACGCTCGGCCACCACGACGCGCTGGTCGCCTGCTGGTACCGCTCCGGGCTCCCGCTCGAGTTCATCGCGCACGGCCTCGCGGTCGTCGACGCCTTCGTGTACGGGTTCGCCATGCAGGAGGCCGCGCTGCCGTTCGGCGACCACCAGGGCGACCTCACCGAGGCGGCCGAGGAGATCATCCTCCCGCTCCCGACGGGCGACCACCCGCACCTCGTCCGCTTCACGCAGGAGTACGTGCTGCAGCCGGGGTACGACTTCGGGCGGTCCTTCGACTTCGGGCTCGACCTCATCCTCGACGGGCTGGAGGCGGCGGCGGCGCGCGAGCGAGCCGCGGGCGACGCCTGATCGGTCACATCACGGCGGGCCTTCCGGTCCAAGCTCTCGACACCCGCCACACCGGAAGGAACCCACCATGTCGAACCGGAAGCCGACCGTCGTGCTCGTGCACGGCGCCTTCGCAGAATCCGCCAGCTGGAACGGCGTCATCGAACGCCTGCATGCCGAGGGCGTCACCTCGGTCGCCGCCGCCGATCCGCTCCGCAGCCTCGCGGGCGACGCCGCCGCCGTGCGCGACGTCGTCGCCTCGATCGACGGACCCGTCGTGCTCGTCGGCCACTCCTACGGCGGGCTCGTGATCAGCGAGGCCTCCGCGGCCAACGATCAGGTCGCCGCGCTCGTGTACGTGTGCGCGTTCGTGCCCGAGACCGGCGACAGCGCGTTCGCGCTCTCCACGAGCGAGCCGGGCAGCACGCTCGGCGAGGCGCTCGACGCCCACCCGATCTCCACGGGCGGCGTCGAGTTCACGATCCGCCGCGAGGTGTTCCGCGAGCAGTTCGCCGCCGACGTCGACCCGAAGACCGCCGGACTCATGGGCGCGACGCAGCGCCCGGTCACCGAGGCCGCGCTGCAGGAGCCCGTCCGGGCGGCCAGGCCCGGATGGATGGACACGCCCTCGTGGCACGTGTTCGCGAGCGAGGACCGCAACATCCCCGTCGCCGTGCACCGTGCCGGCGCCGAGCGTGCCCGCTCGCGCGGCACCCGCGAGATCGAGGGCGCGTCGCACGCGCTGAGCGTCTCGCAGCCCGATGCGGTCGCGGAGGTCGTGCTCGAGGCCGTGCGTGCCGTGAGCGAGACGAGGGCGGCCGCGTAACACGCGGCGAGTCATCCGTTCTCCTCACCGCCCGATCGGATCGGCCACCGGATGTCACATTCCGGCGGCCGATCCGGTCGGAGCTTGCGGGGGCTGGTGGCGCTCCCACCGGAGCGAGAGGATCACCGCATGGACGACGCCGACGGACTCGACGCCGACGGACTCGACGCCGACGACCTCGACGACGCGCTCGCCGTGTTCTCCGCCGTGCGCGGACGCCTCTTCGGCATCGCGTACCGCATGCTCGGCAGCGCGACCGACGCCGAGGACATCGTGCAGGAGGCGTGGCTGCGCTGGCAGCGCACGGACCGCAGCGTGGTGGAGGATCCGCCCGCGTTCCTCGCGACCGCGACCACGCGGCTCGCGATCAACGCCCTGCAGTCGGCGCGCGTGCGCCGCGAGACCTACATCGGTCCGTGGCTGCCCGAGCCGGTCGACACCGGCGCCGACCCGACGCTCGGCGCCGAACGGGCCGAGGCGCTCGGGTTCGCGGTGCTCGTCATGCTCGAGCGGCTCACAGCGACCGAGCGCGCCGCGTACGTGCTGCGCGAGGCGTTCGCCTACTCGTACGCCCAGATCTGCGGGATCATCCAGGTCTCCGAGGCCGCCGCCCGACAGCTCGTGAGCCGCGCGCGCAAGCACCTCGCCGGCGAGCGCCGCCGCGACGTGACGAGCGCCGAGCAGCGCCGACTGCTCACCGCGTTCGTCGGCGCCGCCCGCACCGGCGACCTCGATGCGCTCGAGCGGCTGTTCGCGGAGGACGTCGTGTCGTACTCCGACGGCGGCGGCGTGGTACGGGCGTCGAAGTTCCCCGTCCGCGGGCGCGTGACGGTCGCGAAGTTCGTGCGCGCGTTCCACGAGCGCTTCTGGGCGGGCGTCGAGACGATCGAGGCCGACCTGAACGGCGAACCCTCGGTGCTCCTCGCGAAGGACGGCACGACGTTCGCGGTGCTCACGGTCGTCGCCTCGGCCGGCGCGATCGACCAGGTGCTCTGGATGATGAACCCGCACAAGCTCGCCGCCGTGGCGTCCCGTGCGGCGTGACGGGGCGGCGGCGGCCCTGCTCGTCGCACTCCGCGCCGGCGACGACGTCGCGCTCGCACGCCTCATCGACGTCGAGGCGCGGTTGACGATCGACACCGGAGATTCGGGCGGCGGTTCCGTGCGCGGGCGCGCCCGCGTCATCCGCACGCTCGCCCGCCTGCTCGTCGGTCGTGCCGATGCCGGACTCGAACCGGCAGAGGTGAACGGATGCCCCGGCCTCGCGCTGCGCCGGGACGACGGCACGGTGACCGGGGTGCTGGCGCTCGAGATCGAGGGCGGCGCAGGAACCGTCAGCGGCGATGGCGGCGGGGCCGCGATCGTGGAACTCTGGCTGCAGGCGTCGCCCGCGAAGCTCGAGCGCTGGAACCGTCGCCGCCCGGTGCCGGGGCGTCCGGTCACAGATCGCGGGCCCGCACGGTCGGAGTAGGTGACGGCCGCGGCACGCGCGGCCCCGACGGAAGGACCCCGCTCATGAAGATCGTCGTCATCGGAGGCACCGGCCTCATCGGCTCGAAGGTCGTCTCACTGCTCGCCGAGCACGGCCACGAGGCGGTCGCCGCCTCGCCGAACTCGGGCGTGGACACGCTCACCGGGGAGGGCGTCGCCGAGGCGCTCGCCGGCGCCGACGTCGTCGTCGACGTCTCGAACTCGCCGTCGTTCGCCGACGACGACGTCATGGCGTTCTTCACAACCTCGACGCGCACGCTCCTCGACGCCGAGCGTGCAGCCGGCGTCGGCCACCACGTCGCGCTCTCGATCGTCGGCGCCGACCTGCTTCCCGACAGCGGCTACCTCCGCGCCAAGGTCGCCCAGGAGCGACTGATCGCCGAGTCGGGGCAGCCGTACACCGTCGTGCGCTCGACGCAGTTCTTCGAGTTCGCCGGGCGCATCGCCGACGGGGCGACCGTCGACGGCGTCGTGCACGTGTCGACGGGCTCAATGCAGCCGATCGCGGCAGCGGATGCCTCGGCCGCCGTCGCGCGTGCGGCCGCGTCCGTACCGCGGAACGGCATCCTCGAGATCGGCGGACCCGAGAAGCTGCCGATGGCCGAGTTCATCCGTCGTGGGCTCGCGGCCCACGGCGACGAGCGCGAGGTCGTCGCGTCGCCGGACTCGCCGTACTTCGGCACGCTGCTCGCCGGCGACGAGCTGACGCCCGGGCCCGACGCCGAGCTGTCGACCACGTCGTTCGAGGACTGGGCGGCGGTGCAGGCGGGGTGACGCGCGGACGTACGGGGTGACGCGCCGGCCTACAGCCCCTCCGCGATCTCCTTGATCGCGGCCAGGCGGCGGTCCCACTCGGCGCCGATGGCCTCGAGCCGGCGCGCGGTCTCGCCGAGCCGCGAGCCGAGCACGCGGTAGCGCACCTCGCGACCGACGCGGATCGGCTCGACGAGGCCGACCTCCTGCAGCACGGCGAGGTGCTTGGCGATCGCCTGCCGGGTGACGGGCAGGCGCCCGGCGAGGGCGGACGCGGATGCGTCGCCCTCGCCGAGTGCGGCCAGGATGCTCCACCGGGTCTCGTCCCCGAGGGCGGCGAACACCGGGACCAGCGTCCCCGTGGTCATGCGGCGCCCTCGCGGGCGCGGCCGAGCGCGTCGCCGCCGAGCGCGTCGCCGTCCTCGGCGAACAGGGCGACGAGCTTGTCGAGCTCGGACACCCAGCCCTCGCCGTGCGCGCGCATGTTCGCTGCCGGGTCGGACGTCAGGTCGAACCCGGTCTCGACGACGGTGAGCTCGGTGGCGCCATCCGCCCGGCCGTCGATCGGGCCGTCGGAGACCGGGCCGTCGGCGACCGGGCCGCCCGGCACGGGCTCGAGGGTGAACGTGAAGACCGTCGAGGTGGCCTCGTCGACCCGGTCGGGCAGGTGCCCGAGGGCGTCGTCGTTCCCCCAGCGGTAGGTGATCGAGCGGGGCGGATCGACCGCCTCGACGCGGATCGGCACGTCGCCGTAGCCCTCGAACGTCATCGTGCCCTCGGCGCCGACGCCGGTGCCCTCGAGCACGGTCCGCCCGAACCAGCGCGAGATGTGCTCGGGCTCGGTGACGGCGGACCACACCTTCTCGACGGGTGCGTCGATGCGGATGGTGCGTCGAACGGTGAAGGTGCCCTCGTCGATGACGGAGGGCTCGTTGTCGGTCATGCTCACCATGATGGTTCCTTTCGAATCGAGCTGCAACCCTAGAGTTGCATGAATCCCTCACCTTAAGCAACCCTGTGGTTGCACATTCCTGCAGAATTGCCCGACTTCCGTGTCGGGCACGGATGCCGCGACCCTCCGAGCGGGCCTACCGTCGCGCCATGAACGAAGAGACACCGCCCACAGCAGCAGCAACAACGACCACGACGTCGGCATCAGCAGCACCAGCGGCTCCGGAACCGGCCGATCCGCAGACCGGATGGTTCCGCCGGATCCCGCTATGGGTCCGGATCACGGTGCCCGCCGTCGTGGTCGGCGCGGTGATCGTCGCCGGCGGCGTCGCCGGGACGTCGTCACCGGCCGCCGACGCCGATGCGCTCTGCCGGGACGCGGCGACGGCCCGGCTCGAGGGCCGCGGGCACACCGACGTCCAGCTCGCCACGTCGCTCGATCAGGCCGAAGCGGATGGCGCGCAGCGCGTCTCGGGCACCCTCACGTTCGTCGACGAGGCGGGCGCGACCCATCATGCGCTCGTCCGATGCGTGGTCCGCTCCGACGGCGACCGCCTGCGCGTCGCGAGCGTCCGGTTCTTCGACTGACGCGACTCCCCACCCGCCACGACCCATCCGGAGCAGCCTCGGCTCCGAATCCCCTGCACGGGCGCGGACCCGACGCCCGATCGCACGAGGGAGTACGACATGAGGAACGCACCACGCATCATCGCCGCCACGGCGGCGAGCTTCGCCCTGGCGCTCGGCGGAGCCACCGCCGCCTACGCCGGGCACGACTCCAACCCCTCCGGCAAGGTCGCGAGCTACAGCTACGACCTGAACGCGGTACAGCCGGCCGACGTGCCGGAGAGCCGCGCGAGCGGCACGACGCGGGTGAAGGCGCTGCCGAACGGCAAGCTGCAGGTCACCGTCGAGGCATGGGGGCTCTCGCCGAACCTCCCGCACGCGATGCACCTGCACGGCGTGCCCGGCGAGGCGACCGACCAGGCCTGCCCCGGTCCCGCTGCGGCCGGCGCCGACGGAGTCGTCACCGTGCTCGACGGTGCGCCGTTCTACGGCGGCATCCTGACCTCGCTGACCTCGACGGGCGACGTCTCGCCCGCGAGCGCGCTCGCACTCGACCGGTTCGCGATGTCCGACGCCGACGGCTACCTGTACTACCAGCGCACGTTCACCGACGTGC
Source organism: Agromyces luteolus (assembly GCF_009729855.1). Classification (GTDB taxonomy): domain Bacteria; phylum Actinomycetota; class Actinomycetes; order Actinomycetales; family Microbacteriaceae; genus Agromyces; species Agromyces luteolus. Next base: position 310,962 of record NZ_WODA01000023.1, read on the forward strand.
CGGGCTACACCGACGCCGGAACCGTCCAGGTCGTCGTCCACGGCATCGACTTCGACCGCAACGGCATGTACGCATTCAACCCGGCCGACCCGTTCTCGAGCCGCTCGTCGTCGCTCGGCGCGGGCATCCCGCTCGAGGCGACGGTGCCGGTGCTCTGCGGCGGCATCGCGAACTGAGTCGCGCGTCGCGCTGATCGCAGGCCACGGATGCCGCGGGGAGGGGGATCCCCGCGGCATCCGTCTGCGCGCGACCCGACCCGCCCGGCATCGGTCGCACCGTCGACACGGACCGCAAGGCCTATCGATCGCGCGCCGTTCTTGCCAGACTGCACGCGAGCCCACCAGGCAGGGAGGCCGCCGATGCCGCGACGTGTCACCGACCGGAACTTCACCCGTGCGCAGTCGGCGCACTTCTTCGCGGTGCAGGCGAGGCGGTCGCCCGTGAACCGCTTCCACCACGAGCGCGAGCCGCTCGTGGAGTCCGCGATCCGCCCCGACCCCGACGTGCTCCATTCACATGCGGTCGTCGACGTGAGCGAACGCGCGACGGTGTCGCTCGCGCCATCCGACGAGTACCAGGCCGACGTGCTCGTCGACGAGGCGCACCACGTGCTCGCCGTCGTCGGTCCGGGCGAGTCGGTGACCGTGGCCGCTGCGGACCTCACGCGCGGCACGCACCTGTACGTGCTCGGGCGCACGAGCGTCGAGGGCGGACTCCCGCGTGCCAACGAGCTGCAGGACCTCCGGCGGATCGAGGCCGCCACGTCGTACCCGTATCGCGCGCGAGCGTACGACGCCGCGTCCCGCCGTGCCGTGGCCGCGAGCCTCGCGCGCCGCGCCGCGGAGGTCGACCTGACTCGGGCCTTCGGCTCGAAGCGCGACACGGATCGCGACGCCCACCTCGTCGGCACGGCGATCGGCTGGGGCAGCCTGCCGGCCGAGCACGGCGTGTACTTCGAGGCGGTGGCGACGAGCAGCGGATGCGAGATCTGGACGTTCGAGCCTCCGCCCGTCGATCCCGCCCGCGGCTCCTATTCGGTGCTGAAGTTCGACGACGCGGGTCGCCTCGATCCCGTCCTCGGCGGGTACCCCGGCCGCGACCTCGCCAGGAACGGCGACGGCAGCATCAGCATCCGGTTCGGCGGTCCGTCGTGCGCGGCGCATCCGAACGTGATCCCGGCCGCACCGGGCGAGCGCTTCCGCTACGCGATGCGGATCCGGCGTCCGCGAAGGGTCGATCACGCGCGCGCCTACGTCGCGGCGCTGCGCGCGCAGCGGCTGGAGACGGTGCCCGCCTGACGCGCGCGGCGCGCGGGCACGGGCAGGTAGCGCGGCGCGCGGGCACGGGCAGGTCGCGCGACGCGTGCGGTCGCGCAGGCGTGCGCAGCTCCCTCCGCTCACGCCGCCGGCGCAGCGTGCAGCCATGGCGGTTCGACGTCGTCGCCGATCTCGGCGCGGCCCGCCGTCGGCAGGACAGGTTCGGGCGACGGCGGTGCTTCCGGACCGGATCGATCGATCACGCCCGCCGGCGGTGGCGCGCCCACCCGCGAACTGCGCGGGACGGGATCGAACGGCACCTCGGGGTACGTCCGAAGCACGTGACCGGCGGGCGAGGCCCAGCGGATGACCCCTCCGGGCTCATTGACCATGCGCCATCCGCTCTCGTGCTTGAGTCGGTGGTGCGTGCGGCACAGGTGGGCGAGGTTGTCGGCATCGGTGCCGCCGCCGTGCGCCCAGGCGGTCGTGTGGTCGATGTCGGAACGGACGGCGCGGCGCGAGCACCCGGGGAAGCGGCAGCGGCCGTCGCGCACCCGCAGGTACCCGGCGAGGTCGGCGCCGACGCGGTACGAGGTGCGCCCGTACGACAGCGCGGCACCGGTCTCGGGGTCGACGAGCAGGCGGCGCACGCTCGGCGCATGCGCGGCGATGATCCGCGCGGTCTCGGCGTCGATCGGACCGTACCCGTCGAGTTCGGCCGGCTCGTCGGTCACGCCGAGCAGGCTGAGCACCGGAACGGTCACGGTCACGCGTGGAGCGATGCGTCGCGTCGCAGGTGCGGCATCGCCCTCGTCGAGGATGCCCGACATGAGCAGGTCGGCGGCGAGGTCGACGCAGCGTTGCGCGGACGTGCGTCGATCGCGCGACGTCTCGTTCGGCGCCCCGCGCCCTCGGTCGACGGATGCCGCGGCCAGCGAGTCGAGCCGGTCGACGATCGCGACCGCACGTTCGGCCTCCATGAAGAGGCTGAGCCACGCCATGCCGTCGGGCGCCGGATCGAGGTGCATGCGCCGTTCTTCGGCCGCGCGCCGGCGACGCGTCGCGAGCGGCTCGGGATGCAGCCTCTCGCGCAGCCGACGAACACGCCGCCGGAAGTCGCTGCTGGTCCGCTGCGCGGCGCCGTCGAGCGATCGCCGCTCGAGTTCGTCGGCCGAGTCGACCGGCAGGTCGCCCGTCAGTTCCAGCATCGACCGCACGTGCGGCACGCCGACCGTGCCGGCGGCGAGCGCGACCAGGGTGGCCGCCCGCGGACCCGCGAGCCGACCGGCGTCGGCCGCGAGCCGGCCCGCCGTCGCCTCGGGCGCGACGAGCACGGTCGCGAGTTCGGCGACGAACGACCGCGTCGCCATCTCGCGTTCGGCCGACCCGCTCGAGCCGGTCACGCCCTCGACCTCGGCATGGAGCCGACGCGCCGCCTCGACCGCGCGGTACTGCTGCGCCTGCGCCCAGCGGATCATCCGCTCGAGCGCGGCGACGTCGGCGAGCAGGTCGCCCAGCGCATCGCCGGCTGACGCGCCGACGGCGGCCGCGCGCTCGAGGGCGGCGGTCGGGGTCGGCGTCATGCGATCAGTCAAGCAGCACCCTCCGACATGCCCACGGCCCGCAAACCCCTGACCGCGGGAGGTTTCCGTGCGCCGTCAGGAGTTCACCCCGAGGGTCGCCCGGCGCCGAACGTCGCAAGCAGCTGCAGCCCGATCGCGCTCGTGACGAACCGCACCCGACGATCGCCGACGAGCTCGCCGACCCATCGGACCCGCCCGATGTCGACGATCTCCCGGAACTCGCCGCGCCCCCCGACGGCCACCCCGTACCCGACCCGCAGCCCGTCGTAGTACGACCCGTCGAGCGCCTCCCGGTCCACGCGAACGTCCGGGAACTCCCCCGCGATCGCCTCGGCGACCCGGTCGCCGAGCGCCGGCCGAGCGGGATCGGCGCGCACGATCGCCCGCGCGTCGCCGACGGGGAACCCGAACCGAGCGGATGCCGCGTCGATCACGCGACGGTGGACCGCGAGGTGCGCGACCACCGACCGGACCTCGAACGCGTCGGACGGTTCCGCACGCCCGGCGTCCGCGAGCGCGAACAGCCGGAAGTGGCGCGTGTGCCCGTGCCCCGGCGGCACCGGCTGCATCCGCAGCACCTGGTGCACGGTGCAGAGTCGCACGGGCTCGCCCGGCGCGGCGCGCACGCGCCGCGCGGCCTCGAGCGCGAGCACGTTGGTCGGGTCGGAGACGACCTCGACCGGCCGGATCGTCGACAGCACCCGATCCTGCGAGGTCGGCGCCATGACCGAGGAGGCGCCGAGCGGCGCGACCGGGGAGAGCAGCACCGCGTCGTACCCCGGCGCCGACTCGAGCGCGAGCGCATCGAGCGCGACGCTCGTGCGGAGGTCGACCGCGGACGCAGCGACGGTCGCGTCATCCGCCCACTGCGCGAGCAGGTCGACGGGGCGACGCCGCGCCGCCGCCTCGCGCGCCTCGGCGAGCAGGGCCCCCCGGCGGTCGTGCGGCCGGGCATCGTCGGCGGTCATCGTCCCACGATGGCGCGCCCCGGGGCGGCGGGCAAGCACGGACGAGGCGGACGCGACGGATGGGCGACCGCGGCCGCCCCGGTCCGGCCGACCCGGACCCGGACCCGGACCCGGGTCGACCCGCGGGCCCGTGAACGCACGCAGCGGATGCCGCGAGCGCGCGCCCGCGGCATCCGTCGCCGTGACCTGCCCCGACTACCGGGTCGGCTCGGGCTCGAGCTCGGCCGTGCGCGCGTCGTCGCCGGCGTCGGCGGGCGCGCCGGTCGCATCGGCCGATCCGCCCGGCTCCGCCCCGTGCACCGGGTGCGTCCGCTCGAGCGCGGCGCCCTCGACGTCCACGTTCGGCAGGATCCGGTCGAGCCACTTGGGCAGCCACCACGCGGACTCGCCGAGCAGGTGCATGACGGCGGGGATCAGCAGCATCCGCACGATGAACGCGTCGAAGAGCACGCCGATCGCGAGGCCGAAGCCGAGGGGCCGGACCATCGTCAGGTGCGAGAAGACGAACCCGCCGAACACCGAGACCATGATGATCGCGGCGGCCGTGACGACCGCGCGCCCGTTGCGCATGCCCGCGACGACCGCGGTACGGGCGGGCACGCCGTGCACCCACGCCTCGCGCATGCCCGACACGAGGAACAGCTGGTAGTCCATGGCGAGGCCGAACAGCACGCCCATGATGATGATCGGTGCGAAGTTCAGCACGGGGCCCGGGTCGTGCACGTCGAAGAGCGCGCCGAGCCAGCCCCACTGGAAGATCGCGACCACTGCGCCGAACGCGGCGAAGAGCGACAGCACGAAGCCCGCGGTCGCGATGAGCGGCACGAGGATCGAGCGGAACACCAGCACGAGGATGATGAGCGACAGGCCGACGACCAGCGCGAGGTAGACCGGCAGCACGCCCGCGAGCTTGGCGGAGATGTCGATGTTGCCGCTCGCCTGGCCCGCGACGCCGAGCTCGAGGTCGCCGTCGACGGCGGCCGCCTCACCGACGCCGACGCCCGCCTCGCCGGCGTCGAGCGGCGAGAGCGCGCGCAGGTCGTGCACGAGCTGCTCGGTCGACTCGCTCGAGGGGCCGTCGACCGGCACGACCTGGAAGGCGAGGAAGTCCCGGTCGTCGGAGACGCCGACCGGTGCGACCGCGACGACGCCGTCCTCCTCGAGCAGTCGCTCGGCGAGGTCGGCCTGCACGCCGACGACGTCGTCATCGGCGACCGAGGAGGGCAGCGCGACCGTGACGAGCAGGGGCCCGTTCTGGCCCGCGCCGAACGCGTCGGCGACGGCCGTGTAGGCGCGGTACTGGGTCGAGTCGGCCGCCTCCGACGAGCCGTCGGGGAGGCCCAGCCGCATGGAGAGCGCGGGAATCGCGACGATGAGGAGCGCGACGATCGCGAGTGCCGCGCGGAGCAGGGCGCGGCCCGTCTTCATGGGCTTCAGCTCGGGGCGCGCGTGCGCGTCGTGCCCGACCTGCGCCCGTGCGCGGCGGTTCAGCACGCGGATGCCGATGAGGCCGAGCAGTGCGGGCGTGAGCGTGACCGCGATGAGCACGGCGACGAGCACGCAGACCGCGCCGACGGTGCCCATGACGCCGAGGAACGGGATGCCGGTGACGTTCAGCGCGAGCAGCGCGACGAGGACCGTCGAGCCGGCGAACACGACGGCATTGCCCGAGGTGCCGTTCGCGAGCGCGATCGACTCGCGGAGGTCCATGCCCGCGAGGAGCTGCCGGCGGTGCCGGTTGATGATGAACAGCGCGTAGTCGATGCCGACCGCGAGCCCGAGCATGACGCCGAGCACGGGCGTGACCGACGACATGTCGACGACGCCCGAGAGCGCCATCGACCCCGCGACGCCGACGCCGACGCCCACGAGCGACGAGACGATGGGCAGCACCGCGGGCAGCAGGGTGCGGAACATGATGACGAGCACGAGGAGCGCGAGCACGACGCCCACGACCTCGCCGACGCCGATGAGCCCGTCGATGCTCGCCGCGATCTCGGTGGAGTAGTCGACCTGCACGCCGTCGATGCCGGCGCCGTCGAGTTCGGCCGCGACCTCGGCCTTGAGCTCGTCGGAGAGCGTGAACAGGTCGTCCTCGAACATGACCGCGCCGGTCGCGACGCTGCCGTCCTCCGAGACGGTGCGGATCTCGGATGCCGCGTCGACGAGCCGCTGCCCGTCCTCGAGCTGGGCGCGCTGCGCGGGCAGTTCCGCGGCACCCGCCTCGAGCTCGGCGCGCTGCGCGTCGAGCTGGGCTCGGCCCTGGTCGAGCTCGGCCTGCTGCGCCTCGAACTGGCCGGCGGCGAACGCGAACGTGCCGTCGGCCTGCGCCTGCGCGACGGCCGCATCGAGCTGCGCCTGGCCGGCGTCGAGCTGCTGCTCGGCGGCATCCAGCTGCGCGGTGCCGGCCTCGATCTGCGCCTCGGCGTCGTCCAGCTGCGCGGCGCCGTCGGCGAGCTGCTGCTCCTGGTCGGCGCGGTCGGATGCCGCGGCGAACGGGTCGACGACGTCCTCGACGCCGTCGAGCCCGGCGATCCCGTCGAGCAGGTCGCCGATCGCCGACTCCTGCGCGTCGGTGAAGGCCGATCCGTCCTCGGTCTGGAACACGACCGTGCCGGTCGCCCCACCGAGTCCGTCGAGCTCGTCGGTCAGCTGCTCGTTCACGCGCTCGGTCTCGGTACCGGGGATGCTCATGCTCGAGGTGAGCGTGCCGCCGAAGGCGAGGAACGCGCCGACCGCCATGGCGAGGGCCACGACCCATCCGACGACCACGGTCCACGACCGTCGTGCGGAGAACCGGCCGAGCCGGTAGAGGAGTTCTGCCATGCCGAAGCTGCCTTTCGGATCACGAGGTGGGCGGCGCACCATCGAGCCGGAACGAGGATAACCGACGAATGTCGGAATTCCGACATTCGTCGGCGAACTCGCAGGCACGGCCTCGGGCGGCTGGCAGAATCCCCCTATGGACGTCCGGGTCGAGCGCACGCGCCGCGCGCTGCAGCAGGCGCTCTTCGCGCTCGCGCGCGAGCATCCGCTCGAGGACGTCACGGTCGCCGACATCGTGACCCGGGCGGGCCTGAACCGCAGCAGCTTCTACCAGCACTACTCCGACAAGGAGACGCTGCTCGCCGACGCGCTCGACGCGGCCGCCGAGTCGGCGGGCGCCGACCTCCCCGAGCTCACCGAACCGCTCGCCGGCCCGCCGCAGGCCCTCTTCGACTACCTCGCGCACCTCGACGAGAACGCCGAGGTCTACCGCCGCGTGCTCGGCCCGCACGGATCGGCCGTCGTCATGGCCCGACTCAGGGGACGCATCGAGTCGATCGTGCAGGAGGGCATCACCAAGGCCGACACGCCCGCGTTCGACGGCCTCCCCCTCGACGTCGTCGGCGCCGGCATCGCCGGCTCGGCGCTCGGCGTGATCGAGGCGTGGCTGGCCCGCGATCCGCGCCCGCCGGTGGCGACGGCCGCCGACTGGGTGTGGCGCGTACTGCTCGGCCCGGGCGGATCCTGGCCGGCCCGTTCGTAGCGCGCCGGTCGTCCGCCGGTCAGGGCGGATGCCGCGTGCACGGGACTCCCGGACGGAGCACGTAGTCTCATCTCACCGTCCCTTCCTCGAGAGGAGTCGCCCTGCCATGAGCAGCGCCACCGCCCTGGATGTCTTCGACCGTCGCGAGTCCGAGGTTCGCGGGTACGTCCGCGCCTTCCCGACCGTCTTCGACCGGGCCTCCGGCTCGACGCTCGTCGACGCCGACGGCCGCGAGTACCTCGACTTCTTCGCCGGCGCGGGCGTGCTGAACTACGGGCACAACAACCCCGCGTTCACGGCCGCGCTCATCGAGTACCTCGAGCGCGGCGGCATCATCCACGGCCTCGACATGGCGACCTCGGCCAAGAAGGCGTTCATCGAGGCCTTCGAGCGCCTCGTGCTCGCGCCCCGCGGCCTCGACCACAAGCTCCAGTTCACCGGCCCGACCGGCGCGAACGCCGTCGAGGCGGCGCTCAAGGTCGCCCGGCAGGCGACCGGCCGCTCGAATGTCGTCGCGTTCACGAACGCGTTCCACGGCCTGAGCCTCGGCGGCCTCGCCGCCACCGGCAACAGCCACTACCGCGCCGCCGCCGGCGTCGGGCTCGACGACGTCGCGCGCCTGCCGTTCGACGGCTACCTCGGACCCGACGTCGACACGCTCGACCTGTTCGAGCGCATGCTCGACGACCCGGGCTCGGGGCTCGACCTGCCCGCAGCGGTCATCGTCGAGGCGGTGCAGGGCGAGGGCGGCATCAACGTCGCGAGTCCCGCCTGGCTTCAGCGCCTCCGCGCGATGACCGAGGCCCGCGGCATCCTGCTGATCCTCGACGAGATCCAGGCGGGCGTGGGCCGCACGGGCGCGTTCTTCGCGTTCGAGGAGTCGGGCATCGTGCCCGACATCGTGACGGTGTCGAAGTCGATCTCGGGATCCGGCCTGCCGATGTCGCTCGTCCTGCTCCGCCCCGAGGTGGATGTCTGGAAGCCCGGCGCGCACACCGGCACCTTCCGCGGCAACAACCTCGCGTTCGTGTCCGCGCGCGTCGCGCTCGAGACCTACTGGGCCGACGGGGCGTTCATGGATGGCGTCGCCGCGAAGTCGGCGCTGCTCCGCCGCGAGCTCGACGCGATCGCCGCCGAGCACGCCGAGCAGGGCTTCGTCGTCCGCGGCCGCGGCCTGTTCCAGGGCATCGCCTGCGACGGCGATCGCACCCTCGCCGGCCGCGTCTCGAAGGCCGCGTTCGAGCGCGGCCTCGTGATCGAGACCTCGGGCGCCCATGACGAGGTGCTGAAGTTCCTGCCCGCGCTGACGATCACCGAGGAGGAGCTCCGCCGCGGCCTCGCGATCGTGCGCGAGAGCCTCGCGGCGGTGCTCGCGGGCTGACGGCGAGGCCGGCCCGGCCCGCGGGCTACTCCGACGGTGCGGCCGCGCCCCCGCCGTCCTGCAGGAACGCCAGCACGGCCGCGACGCGGCGGTGCACGCCCGACTCGGGCAGCCGCAGCTTCGTGAAGATCGCGTTGACGTGCTTCTCGACGGTCGACGACGACAGGAACAGCGCCTGCTCGATGCCCGCGTTGGTGCGGCCGCGCGCCATCTCGCGCAGCACCTCGAGCTCGCGCGGCGACAGGGCCGCGAGCGGGCTCGACGCGGCCGCACTGCGGCGCCGCACGAGCGTGTCGACGATCTGCGGGTCGATGACCGAACCGCCCGCACGCACCTCGCGCAGGGCGTGCACGAGGTCCTCGAGGTCGCCGATGCGGTCCTTCAGCAGGTAGCCGAGACCCGCCGATCCGTCGGCGAACAGCGCCATCGCGTAGCTCTCGTCGGCGTGCTGCGAGAGCACGACCACGCCGGTCTCGGGCGAGGAGGCCCGGATGTCGTGCGCGGCCTCGATGCCCTCCATGTGATGGCTCGGCGGCATCCGGATGTCGGTGAGCACCGCGTCGGGAGACATCCGCCGCACCGCATCGCGGAGCTCCGTGCCGTTGCCGACCGACGCGACGACGTCGACCTCGCCCGAGTCCTCGAGGAGCCGTCGCACGCCCTCGCGAACGAGGTAGTTGTCCTCGGCGATGACCACGCGGAGCGTGCCGGCCTCATCCATCGGAGGCCCCAGCGCCCCGGGCGGTCACGGGCAGCTCGACGAGCACCCGGGTGCCGGACGGCTCGTTCGGACCGACGCGCACCGTGCCCCGGAGTGCGGCCACTCGGTCGCGGATGTTCGCGAGCCCGCCGTGCGACGCGCGCAGCACCGCCGCCGCCGCCGGCGTTCCGCCGCCCTCGCCCGTCGCCTCGTCGATCCCGCACCCGTCGTCGCTGATCGCGATGCGCAGCGTGCCGTTCCGACGCGTGAGGGCGACGCTCGCGTGCGTCGCGTGCGCGTGCTTGGCGGTGTTCGCGAGCGCCTCGCGCACCACGTAGTACGCCGTGGTCTCCACGTCGTCGGGGAAACGCTCGGCCCGCATCGCGGCATCCGCCTCGACCTCGAGCGGGATCGGGAACCGCGCCACGCCCGACTCGACCGCGGCGACGAGGCCGTTGTCGCTGAGCACCGGCGGGTGGATGCCGCGGGCGAGCTCCCGCAGGTCGGTGAGCGTCGCACGGGCCTGGTCCTGCAGTTCCGCGAGTTCGGCCGCGGTCAGCTCGCCGCGCTGCAGCCGGTTGCGCGCGAGCCGGAGGCCGGCGATCTGCGCGACCACGTCCTGCTGGATGCCGTCGTGCAGGTCGCGTTCGAGCCGGCGACGCTCGTCGTCCTGCGCCGCCACGAGCCGCTCGCGCGACGCGGTGAGCTCGTCGAGCTGCGCGGCGAGCTGCGCCGTCAGACGCAGGGTGGCGACGGATGCCGCGGCCTGGCCGGCGACCGTGCGCAGCAGCGTCCGCTCGTCCTCCGAGTAGTCGCCGCGCCGGCGCGGTCCGACCTCGATGCGCCCGAGCACCTCGTCGCCGTGCACGAGGTCGCAGGTCTCGACCGGGCCCGCGGTGCCGGCGTCGAGTCGACCCGCGACGACGTCGGGCAGGACGCCGGCGAGGTCGTCGGCCACGGCGTCGGAGCTCCCGGCATCGGAGATCCCGGCGGCGCGCTCGTCGGCCGCGGCATCCGTCGCCGACGTGCGGATGCGCACCCACGACGCGTCGAGTCCGAGGCGCACCGCCTCGGCGAGCCGGGCCAGGAGTTCGTGCGGTTCGCCGGCGTGCTCGAGCTGCGTGCCGAGGTCGGCGAGCATCGCGAGTTGGCGATCGCGGTCGCCGAACAGGACGCGGTGGAGGCGGCGCTGCAGCCAGGTGCGCACCGGGAGCAGCGCGACCGCGACCGCGGTGGTGAGCAGGATCGCGGGAATCGCCCGGAGCGGCGGCGAGAGCAGCACGGCCGGCGTCGCGACCGCGGCGGCGTAGACCACCGTGATGAGCAGGTTCGACGAGCGAGCGACGAGTCGTCCGCGGTCGCCCGGCGCGATCTCGAACGCGCCGTACCGGAAGATCCCGTGGATCGCGGCGACCGGGAGCGCGATGAGCGAGGCGTAGACGAGCAGTTCGACGCCCGGCAGGCCGGGAACGAAGGTCCAGAGGCCGAAGGCGACCATCGCGACCGCGATGGTGACAGCCATCACGCGGGTGCGGGCCCGCACCTCCGGGGCGCCGAACAGCGCCCGCGTGCCGAGCACGGCGAGCCCGAGCGCCACGGCGACCCCCGCCTGGACCGACGCGACCAGCACCACGGGGGCCGCCCACTCGAGCCACGGCACGGCGTACGGGTTCGGGATCCCCTCGCCGCTGATGCCGATGTACGGCGACATCACGACGTGCGGCGTCGTGACGAGGGTGAGCACTCCCGCCAGGGCCGGCAGCCACAGCAGGGGCATCACCGCGCGCTGCCACCGCCGCTCCGGAACGCCGTCGGGGAAGGTGGCGAACACCACGAGGAACGCCGCCGTCGCCAGCCCGTCGGCCGTCAGTCCGAGCACGTTGAAGAGCGGGAACCAGGGCTCGGCGAGGATCTCCGCGTTCCGCTGCACGAACGTCTCGTACGCCGAACCCGCGAGCAGCGCCGTCGCGGCGAGCGCGATGAACACCGCCGTGCGCGACGACGACACCGTCAGCAGCCACATCCCGAAGACGAAGAGGGGCAGGATGCCGAGCAGCGGCCAGCCGAGGCCGTGATCGACGTTCGCCTCGACGACCCCGCGCACGACGACGACGTACACGAGGGACGCGACGCCGATCGGGCCGAGTACGGCCAGGCACACCCACCTGCGCTCCACGACTCCATGGTCCTCCTGTCGGCGCATCCGCGGGAGGGGGTCCTCCGCGTCCGCCCTTGGAGGCTGTCCCCCACCCGCTCTGCGGGCGGCCGCCACGCGACCTCCGGTTCCCCGCGATCCGGCGCGCGGCCCGCGCGACGACCCTGTCCTTCGAGCGGATGCCGCGACCGGGCGGCCCGCGGAGAACAGGGAGTGAACCATGCAGAAGCTCTACACCGGCCTCGCCTGGACCGTCGCGGGCGCCGTCGTCGTGCAGGCCGCCGCGATCGCCTTCGCGTTCGGCGGCATGCTGAACCTCGTCTCGGAGGGCGGCGTCGTCGACAAGGCGCTGCTCGAGAGCTTCCAGGCCGCAGGGGTCGGCGAGGTCGGCTTCCTGATCCACGGCCTGGTCGGCGGCATCGTCATCCCGCTCGTCGCGCTCGTGCTGCTCGTGGTCTCGTTCCTCGTCCGCGTGCGCGGCGCGAAGCTGTGGGCGGCGATCACGTTCGGGCTCGTCGCGCTGCAGGTCACGCTCGGGTTCTCGATCACCGACGTGCCCTACCTCGGGCTCATCCACGGCGCGAACGCGCTCGCGGTCGTCGCCGCCGCGTCGATCGCGGCCCTGCGCGTGCGACGCGGCCGCCCGGCCTCCGCCGCCGACGCGCCGGCCGCCGAGGGGGCGGCCTCGGATGCCGTCGCGGCGTGACCTCCTGCGGTGCGGCGTCGTCGCCGTCGCGGTCGTGACCGCGCTCGGCGCCGGCGCGCTCGCGTGGAGTTCCACGCTGCTCGGCGAGTACTCCGTGATGGACATGGGCGCCGGAGGCCACGGCGAGAGTGCCCACGCACACGGCACCGCGGCATTCGGAGCCGGATCGGCGCTCGGAACCCGCGGCGGGGTCGACGTGACGGAGCTCGTGGCGGAACCCGACCGCCCGGCCGACGTGCACGTCGACCTCATCGCGCGCGCCGAGACCATCGAGGTCGACGGCGGGCGCCCCGTCGAGGGCTTCACCGTGAACGGCACCTCACCCGGCCCCGAGATCAGGGCGACCCAGGGCGACCTCGTCGAGGTGACGCTCGAGAACGAGTCGGTGGCCGCCGGCGCGACGCTGCACTGGCACGGCATCGACGTGCCGAACGCCGCAGACGGCGTCGCGGGCATCACGCAGGACGCGGTGCCCGTCGGCGGCCGCTTCACGTACCGCTTCGTCGCGGAGGACGCGGGCACCTACTGGTACCACTCCCACCAGGTCTCGCACGACCAGGTCGTCCGCGGCCTCCTCGGCGCGATCGTGGTCGACCCGGCCGACCCGGCGGATGCGGCCCCGGCCGACGCCGACGTCACCGCGCTGCTGCACGTCTACGGCGGGCAGCACACGCTGAACGGCAGCGCCGAGGACGAGCGCATCGCCGCCGAGCCGGGCTCGACCGTGCGCGTGCGGGTGATCAACACCGACTCCGGCACGGCGGCCGTCTGGGCGTCGTCGCCGTTCCGCGTCGTCGCGATCGACGGCCGCGAGGTGAACGGGCCGACCGACGTCGACGGCGAGCGCCTGCTGGTCCCGGCCGGTGGGCGAGCGGATGTCGCGGTCACGGCGCCGCCCGACGGCAGCGTGCTGCGCCTGCGTACGGGCGGTGCCCGGAGCCTGCTGATCGGCGACCCGTCGGCCCCCGAGCCATCCGCCCCGCAACCGTCGGAGACCCTCGACCTGCTCGACTACGGAACGCCCGACCCGGGTGCGATCGACTTCGACCCCACCGCGCCCGACCGCAGCTACGAGTACGCCATCGGCCGCCGGCCCGGCCTCATCGACGGACGCCCGGGCTACTTCTGGACGATCAACGGCAAGCTGTTCCCCGACGTGCCGATGTTCGAGGTCGCCGAGGGCGACGTGGTCGCGATGCGGATCCGCAACGACTCGGGCGAGGTGCACCCGATGCACCTGCACGGGCACCACGTCGTCGTGCTCACGCGCGACGGGGTCGCGGCATCGGGCAGCCCGTGGATCGTCGACTCGCTCGACGTGCACCCCGGCGAGGGCTACGACATCGCGTTCGTCGCCGACAACCCCGGCATCTGGAGCGACCACTGCCACACCCTGCAGCACGCGGTCGACGGCCTCATCGCGCACGTGATGTACGAGGGCGTGACGACGCCGTTCACCATCGGGCCGGAGTCGGGCAACCGGCCGGACTGACGAGGCCAGGAATCGGAACGTCGAGACGTCGCGGATGGCGGGTGCGTCCCGCCATCCGCGACGTCTCGATGGGTGCTGCGGACCTGCCCCGGCGGGCCTACGCCGTGGCGACCGTGGCCGGGCGCGCGTGCGCGAGCGCCCACTCGAGCGCGTGGTCGGCGACCTCCTCCCAGCCGGGCTCCGCGCAGATCCAGTGCGAGCGGCCGGGGAACTCGACGTACTCGGTGACGGCCGGCGACTTGGCGTAGTGCTTCGCGTTCGACTTGTTCACGGCCGGGGGCATGATGTGGTCCTTCTCGCCGCCGATGAACAGCAGCGGGGCGCGGTCCTTCGCGTAATCGACCCAGGTCTCCTGCATGCCGGGCTTGAAGTTGGCGATCAGGCCGTAGGCCCACACCCAGTTCCCGGGCGCCGCGATCGCGTACTTCTCCCACACCGCGTCGGAGTCTTCGCGCGAGAGCGTGTTCGCGAACGCGTAGTGGAACTCCTCGGGCGTGAAGCCGACCGCCTTGTGCCGGTTGGCCGGGTTCTTCAGGGCCGGGAACAGCGACTTCACCTGCGACAGCGGTGTCACGCGGACGCCCTCCGTCGGCGCGGAGTCCACGACGACGGCCGAGGCGCCCAGGCCCCGTGCGAGCAGGAGCTGCGTGAGCGTGCCGCCGAAGGAGTGCCCGATGATGATCGGCGGCTTCGGCAGCGCCTCGATGACGCCGGCGAGGTGGTCGACGGTCTCGGGGACCGTGAGCTTCGCGATGACGTCGGGGTTCTCGCGAAGCGCCTCGACCTCGATCTCGAAGCCGGGGTAGGCGGGCGTGATCACGGTGAAGCCCTTCGCCTCGAAGTGCGACTTCCACCCTTCCCAGCTGCGCGGCGTCATCCAGAGGCCGTGCACGAGCACGACGGTGTCGGGCGCGGCGGGGTCGGGGATGGTCTGGTCGGTCATGGTCGGTGTCCTTCCGTTGCGGTCGTCGGGTCGTCAGGAATCGATGAACGCGAGCAGGTCGGCGTGCAGCCGGTCGCGTTCGGTGTCGGGGAGGCCGTGCGCGCCCTCCTCGTAGACGATAAGCGTCGCGCCGTCGACCATCTCGGCCGAGCGCTTCCCGCCGACCTCGAACGGCACGATCTGGTCGTCGTCGCCGTGGATCACGAGGGTCGGCACGTCGACCTTCGCGAGGTCGTCGCGGAAGTCGGTCGCCGAGAACGCGGCGATGCACTCGTAGGCGGCGCGGTGCCCGCACCCCATCGACTGCAGCCAGAACGCGTCGCGCGTGCCCTGCGAGACGTCGTTGTTGCGGTTGTGGCCGAAGAACGGCCCGTCTGCGAGGTCGCGGTAGAGCTGGGCGCGATCGGATGCCTCGCCCGCGCGGATGCCGTCGAACACGTCGATCGGCAGGCCCTCCGGGTTGTCGTCGGTGCGGAGCATGAGCGGCGGCACGGCCGAGACGAGCACGAGCTTCGCGACTCGCGCGCTGCCGTGGCGGCCGAGGTAGTGCAGGATCTCGCCGCCGCCCGTGGAGTGGCCGACGAGCGCGAGGTCGTTCAGGTCGAGGTGGTCGACGAGGCACGCGAGGTCGTCGGCGTACGTGTCCATCTCGTTGCCGTGCCAGGTCCGGCTGGACCGGCCGTGCCCGCGGCGGTCGTGCGCGATGGCGCGGTGGCCGTGCTCGGCGAGGAACCGGGCGGCGGCGGCCCAGGCATCCGAGTTCAGCGGCCAGCCGTGGCTGAGGAGCACCGGGGTGCCCTCGGTCCCCCAGTCGGTGTAGAAGATCTCGGCGCCGTCATCGGCGGTGACGTACGGCATGGCGGCCTCCCGGGTGGCATCGGGCTCGCGGCGGCGAGCGAGCGGATGCCTCGATGCTCCCGCCGGGGCGCACCCGACCGAACCACGTGGGGCTCGTAGTCGTGACGGTCAGTCCGTGGGCAACCGCTCGGCGAGCTGCCGGCGTGAGGTGACGCCGAGCTTCCGGAACACCTTCCGCAGGTGGTAGTCGACCGTGTTCGCGCTGATGAAGAGCGTCGCGCCGATCTCGGCGTTGGTCCGACCCTCGGCCGCCATGCGGGCGACCGTCTCCTCCTGCGGGGTGAGCGCCTCGGCTGCGGAGCCGCCGGGTTCGCGGTGCGGCACGTGCTCGCCCGTCGCCTCCAGTTCGCGACGCGCCCGCGCCGCGAAAGCCGGGGCGGCGATGCGCGTGAAGAGGTCGAGCGCGAGGCGCAGCTGCTCGCGCGCCTCGCGACGGCGCTTCATCCGACGCAGCCACTCGCCGTAGACCAGGTGGGCGCGGCCCAGGTCGGCACGTGCCGCGGACCTGGTGAGATGCTCGATCGCCGCACGGTAGTGGCGCTCGCTGTCGTCGTCGCCGGCGAGCAGCGCCGCGCTGCGTTCGGCGACGCCGAGGATCCAGGGCGTGCGGCTCTCCGAGGCGAAGAGCTGCAGGCGCGCGAGGGCGGGACGCACCGCCTCTGGCCGACCGGCCCGCGCGCCCGCCTCGACGTATTCGGGGAGCTGCTGGTACGTGACCTGCAGGAAGGCCCGCTCGACCATCGGCTCGAATCGATGGAAGGCGTCGCGGTACCGACCGTCGGCGATCTCCCGGATGCCGAGGCCGGTCATCGCGAGGGTCCAGACGCCGCCGAACCCCGCGGCGAGCGCCTGCTCCGCCACCTGCTCGACGACCTCGTAGGGGGCACCCGACCACGCGAGGTACGAGACGTTCACCACCTGCTCGCCGTCGTAGCCGATCGCATGCCGCAGGTCCCGCACCTGGGCCGTGTACTGCGCGGACGCCGCAGGCCCGGAATGCAGGAGCTCGAGCAGGCTGAGCAGCCAGAGCGTCGTGTCGAGCACCTGGATCGCGCCGGCGTCGCGCGCCGCGGCCGCGGTGCGCTCGAGCAGCCGGACGCAGGTCTCCACGTCCCAGAGCCCCATGGTGAGGGCGACGCCGAAGTTGCCGAACTCGAGCAGTTCGGCGTCGTCGGCGGCCACGAGCAGGTCGACCGCCCTGCGCATGATCGGCACGGCCTCGGGGTACGGCAGGAGAATGTGGGCGCCGATGGCGCGGAGGGCGATCGCGCGCGGGCCGTCGACGAGGTCGGCGCCCTCGGTCACGCGGCGCCCGAGGTCGGGCAGGGTGACGTCGCGTGCCGCCCACTCGGCCGTCAGGAGGACCTCGAACGCCGCGAGGAGTGCGCGCTGCTCGAGATCCGGGACGAGGCCGTGGAAGAGCTCCGCGGCGCGGAGCATGGTCGCCGAGGCGGTGAGGACGCCCTCGGCGTCGCCGAGGAACAGCGCCATCCCGACGCGGAGCATGAGCAGGCGGCCCTGGCTGACGGGGTCGAGACGCGCCACGTCGATACGGCCGACGAGCTCGGCCGCGAGCTGCGCGGCACCTGCGGCGGTGGCGGTCTCGGCGGCGGCGAGCAGCCTGAGGTCCCGGCCGGGACCGTCGGGCGTCAGCTCGGCCGCGCGAGCGAGGAGCCGTGCGCGCGACACCAGGCCGCCGCGGCCACCGGCGGCGTCGGCCGCCCGCTCCATCCGGGCCGCGACGTCGGCGTCGGGACCGACCGTGGCGGATGCCGCGTGCCACGCGCCGAGGTCGTCGCGACCGTGATCGACCATCAGGGTGCTCAGCACCTCGTGCACCCGACGCCGGTCGACGGCCGGCATGCCGTGATACGCCGCCAGCCTCACGAGCGGATGGCGGAACCGGACCGTGTCGTGCACCGAGACGAGGTCGGACCGCTCGGCGGCCGACGAGGCATCCGGCGGCAGCCCGAGCCCGACCGCGGCGGCGTCGATGACGGTCCGGTCGCCGGTCGACTCGGCCGCCGCCGTGAGCAGCCAGAGCCGGGTCGGTTCGGGCAGTTCGGCGAGGCGCTCCCGGTAGTGCGTCTCCAGTCGCTCGCCGATGGGCAGCGGCTCCTCCGACAGCGACGACGCGATCAGCTCACGGGCCGTCAGCTCGTGCGCGAGGTCGACGAGCGCGAGCGGGTTGCCGCCGGTCTCCTCGGCGATCCGCACGGCGAGGTACGGGTCGATGGATTCGTCTGCGGAGCGCGTGAGCAGCTGGACGGCGTCGAGGGCGGCGAGGCCGCCGAGTCGCAGCGTGGACACGCCGGCGATCCGCGTCTCCGGGAGTTCGTCGGCGCGCGCCGCGAGGAGGACCGCGACGCGCTCGGCCTGCAGGCGTCGGGCGACGAAGGCGATCACGTCGAGCGACTCGGGATCGAGGAGGTGGCCGTCGTCGATCACGCAGGCGAGCGGTGCGTCCTCCCCCGCCGCGGCGAGCAGCGAGAGCACGCCGAGCCCGACGAGGAAACGGTCGGGTGGATTCCCGCGGTCGAGGCCGGCGGCGATCCGGAGCGCCTCGGCCTGCCGCGTCGGGATCGAGGCGAGGTGCTCCGCGAGCGGCGCCGTGAGCCGCTGCAGCGCGG
Source organism: Agromyces luteolus (assembly GCF_009729855.1). Taxonomy (GTDB): domain Bacteria; phylum Actinomycetota; class Actinomycetes; order Actinomycetales; family Microbacteriaceae; genus Agromyces; species Agromyces luteolus. The sequence continues at coordinate 329,163 of NZ_WODA01000023.1, forward strand.
CGAAGGGCATCGCCGCCTCGGCCTCGTAGCCGTCGGCGCGCACGACGCGGAGGCCGCGCGCCGCGCCGACCGCCTCGTCGAGGATCGTGCTCTTGCCGATGCCCGGTTCGCCGCGGATGAGGAGGGCGCCGCCGTGCCCGTTGCGCGCGCCGCCCAGCAGCGCACCGAGCCGTTCGAGCTCGTCGGTGCGCCCGAGGATCGGGGGCGAGGGGGCGTCGATGCGGCATAACCTACCCGTCCGCCGACGGTGCGGATAGGGGTTACCCGCATCCCACGGGGAGCCGAGGGGATCGATCAGAGCGCCGCGCCGACGAGCGCCTCGCCGAGCGGCGTGCGCTGGTGCAGCATGCGCGAGCCGTCGCGGCGGCTCGCCACGAGACCCGCCTCGCGGAGCACCGTCAGGTGGTGGGAGGCGGTCGAGATCGCGAGGCCGGAGTCGGCAGCGACCTGCGAGGTGGTCCGGGCCTCGTGCGCGGCGAGCAGGATGCCGGCCCTCGCGGGCCCGAGCAGCGCTGCGAGCGCCTCGGCGAGCGCCGTGGCATCCGTCGCCCAGTTCTCGGTGACGCCCTGCGCCGGGTAGAAGAGGGTCGGCTGCGCCGGCGGCTCGGTGAGCACCATGCAGCGCCCGCCGCCGAGCACCGACGGCACGAGCACGATGCCCGAGCCCCGGCAGTCGAGCACCTCGGAGTGCTGGGTCAGCTCGACCCGCAGCGCTCCCTCGTGCCACTCGACGGTGTGGTGCAGGCCCGCGGCCATCGCCGCGATGCCGTCGGTCGCGATGCGGCGGGCGCGCACCGCGATGTCGGCGCGGAGGATGCGCTCGAGCTGAGGCCAGACGGGCTCGACGAGCGCCGCCCACAGCTCGAGCCAGGCGTCGGCGATCATGGCCCGGGCGCGCGGGAGGTCGTCGAGCATGCGCAGCACGGCCTGCTGCCGCGCGCCCGTGGAACGCACGACGACCTTGCCGAGGTCGACCCGCATGAGCTCGTCGGGCACCTCGCGGAGTCGCGCGGCCTCGTCGGCCGGCTCGAGGTCCCACGTCGGAGTGGTCGTGAAGAAGTCGGGGAAGTAGCCCGATTCGCGCACGAGCACGGCGAACAGCTCGAACGCGTCGCGGGGCACGCGGTCGCGCACGCTCCGCAGCCAGCCCCACTGCAGCGGATGCTCCGCCGGACGCTGCAGGACCCGGACCGCGTGGCACACCTCGTGGCCGGGCGAGACGCCGAAGCGGATCGCCGACACGTCGCCCGGCGCGAGCCGGAAGTCCACGTAGCGGCGTTCCATCCCCGCCCCCTTCCCCCGGCCAGCATCCCACGGCATGCCCCGATGTTTCGATGCAGATCGAAACAGTTCCCGAGCGGATGCCGCGGCGGGAGCCTTGCTCCGGACACCGCAACCCCGCCGGACGGCGCGGGCCCGCGGCATCCGGCATCGTCACCGTGTCTGTCACTGTCACCGACCACGAATCGAGGGACCCATGAACCCCGCCGAGATCACGCTCGCGCCGACCACGACGGCGCCGAGCGGCGACGTCATCGTGACGGCCGAGTCGCTGCGCATCGGCACGGGCCGCACGCGTCGGTTCGTCGGCCTCGACCACGGCGCCGGCATCTCCTACTTCTTCGTCGACAACGAGCCCGGCGAGGGACCGGGGCTGCACTGGCATCCGTACTCGGAGACCTGGGTCGTGCTCGAGGGCACGGCCGAGATCACCATGGGCGATCGCCGCCTGGTCGCCACGACGGGCGACACCGCGACCGTGCCCGCCGGAGTGTGGCACCGCTTCGAGAACGTCGGCGACGGCCGGCTGAAGGTGCTCTGCATCCACGCATCCGCCGTCATCGTGCAGACCTGGGCCGACCAGGACTGAACCGACCCGACCCGCCATCACCAGAGGAGATCACCATGTCGTTCCAGGCCTACCTCGACAACATCGAGGCCAAGACCGGGCTCACACCGCGCCAGTTCGTCGCCCTCGCCGAGGAGCGGGGCTTCGGACCCGGCACCAAGGCCACCCCGATCGTGCAGTGGCTCGCCGAGGACTACGATCTCGGCCGCGGCCACGCGATGGCGCTCGTGCACGTCATCACGAAGGGCCCGCAGATCAGCGCGAAGCACGTCGACAGCGGCGGCACGCACAGCGACCCGACCGACGAGCTCTGGCTCGACGGCGCCGCGACGAACCCGCATCGGTAGCGCGGCGGGCGGTCGGGCGGGCCGGTTCAGATCGGATGCCCCTGGTCGTCGGTCCGGCCCGACTGCGTGCTGAACCGCGAGACGAACGCGTCGAAGTCGCCGTCGGGCCGCTCGACGATCACCGCGCCGTCCTGCCAGATGCCGTTCTCCGCCCACCACTGCGAGCCGGCCGGATCGCCCTGGTTCTGGTGCACGTTGTGCAGGCCGAGGCCGCCGTCGTCGAACGGCTCGCCCCAGACGAGCGTCCGACGCCCGACCACGAGGATCGATTCGAGCGCAGCGGATGCCTCGGCGAAGTCGCCGACCGTCCACGGCCGCCGTCGCGCTCCGAGAAGGATCGCGATGCACCCGGGATGCTCCGCGATCGCGGGATGCCGGATGAGGTCGATCGCGCCGGCCGCGCGGTTCCGCGGCAACTCGTGGTAGCCCGACGTCGCGTCGCCCGCGGGCGCGACCATGGACCGGCGGATGCGGAGCAGCTTCCAGTGCACGCCGATGTCGGACTTCTTGCTGTCGACGTCGACGGCCACCTTGAACGTCCCCGCGGGAGCGACGACGCGCAGGTTGACGTGGAACCAGCGCCCGATGTCGTCGGGCGGGTCCCGGAAGTGCTGGGACAGCGCGCCCGCGAGCACGCCGTAGGCCGGGAGCGGCACGGAGGTCACGCTACTCCCCCGCCGCCCCGCCCTCGTCCCCCGTCCGGGGGTCCGGCTACGCTGGCGACGCACCCCGCTCGGACGGTCCGGGCGGGCGCGCAGGAGTCGACCCGATGACGCACACGGACCCGAACACCGCCGATCCCGACCTCGCCGATCCCGACCTCGCCGAGCCCGACCTCGCCGAGCCGGGCGACCTCGTCGACCTGACCGAGGTCGGCGACCCGACCGCACCGGCCGGCCCGCCGCCCCTCGGCATCCCCACCGAGCTCGAGACCCCGCTCGGCACCTTCCCGGCGGTGTCGGGCGGCGGGGTCGTGCGCGTGCGCAACGTCCGGTACGCGACCGCCCGGCGCTTCGAGGCGCCCGTCCCCGCGGAGGTCCGCCCCGACGAGGCAGCCGATCGACGGTTCCAGCGCATCGCGTGCCCGCAGCCGCCGAGTCCGAGCGACGAACTGCTCGGGCGACCGCTGCGCGGCGTCGAGTTCGACGAGGACTGCCTTCGGCTCTCGATCACGCTGCCCGAGGACGCCCCCGACGAGCCGATGCCGGTGCTCGTCTGGGTGCACGGCGGGTCGCACGTCTCCGGCGCGGGCGACCTCGCCGGATACGACCCCGCCGCGATCGTGCGCGAGCAGCGGGTCGTCGTCGTCGGCGTGACCTCACGCCTCGGGCTCCTGGGGTACCCGACGGATGACGCGCACCCCGCGAACCTCGGACTGCTCGACCTGATCGCCGCCTTCCGGTGGGTCGGCGAGCACATCGGCGCCTTCGGCGGCGACCCCGAGCGGATCACCGCCGTGGGCCAGTCGTCGGGCGGCGACGCGCTCGCGCACCTGATCGCCGCCGACGGCGCCCGGGGGCTCTTCCGCCGAGTCGTCCTGCAGAGCCCGCCCCTCGGCATCCGCACCGGGCGCGCCGAGATGCAGCAGCGGATGGCCGCGGCGGCGGGCCCGCTCGACCCGGAAGCCTCGCTCGACGACCTGTTCGCCGCCCAGGCGCGGGCGAAGCAGGCCGCCGCGGGGTCGGGCCTGCGCTCGGCCATGCCGTTCGGACCGCGAGCCGGGGCCGCACCGCTTCCCGCCGAGGGCGACGTCGAGGCGGCGTGGCGCGAGCACGCCGCCGACCTCGACGTGCTCGTCACCTGGAATCGCGACGAGACCGCGTTCTTCTTCGAGGTCGACCCGAAGCTCGCTGCCCTCGCCGCGCGGCCCGTCGTCGGGTCGTGGCTGCGACGGCTGATCGTGGCGCGCACGACGAACGCCGTGTACCGCTCCGGGGCACGCCGGTTCGCGCGGATCGCCGGCCGAGGCGGCGCCGACGTGCGGGTCGCCGAGTTCGACGGGCACCCCGACGGCAGCCGCATCGGGTCGGCGCACGCGATCGAGGTCGCCCTGCTGTTCCCGGCGACCGAGGCCTGGACCGGCACGCCGCTGCTCGCACCCGACGGCGCGCGCACCCTCGTCGCGGCGGGCGCGGCGCTCCGCGCCGCCTGGGCGGAGTTCGGCCGCGACGGCGCGTTCCCGGCCGGTTACGTGCCGACCGGCCACGGCTGGGCGGGCAGCCTGCTGGCGAGGCGCGTGTGAGCGCCGAGAACGCGCCGGTCGACGAGGCCGCCGCCGCAGCGCTCTGGGAGGCGTACCGCGCCGCTCGCCCGGATCGCGCCCTCGACACGGAACCGCCGAGCGTCGAGGTGTTCGGCGACCACCCCGCGCTCACCGACGAGCTGCTCGGGCTCGTGCTCGACGGCACGAAGCGCGCGACCGCCTCGCTCGTCGCCGAGTTCCGTCACGAGGGGCAGCCGCTGCCCCGCGTCGGCAGCCACTGGATCGCGTGCGACTCGGCGGGTCGCCCGCGGGCGATCCTCCGCAGCACCGAGTTGCGCGTCGGACCCTTCTCGAGCGTCGACGCCGCGTTCGCGTACGACGAGGGCGAGGACGACCGCACGCTCGACTCGTGGCGCGACAACCACCGGCGCTACTGGCAGCGGGTGTGCCCGGGCATCGGGGTCGAGTGGCACGAGCGCCTCGACGTCGTGTTCGAGCGGTTCGAGGTGGCGTGGCCGCCCGAGGCCGCCGACCGCTGACGATCACGGCGAACGGCGACCGCCGTCAACCCCTCGCCGGTGTCGGTGGCATCGGCCAGCATGGCGGCATGCGCGACGATGTCATCACCTGGCTCCTCGACGGCGACCCGAGCGTGCGCTGGCAGGTCATGCGCGACCTGCAGGAGGCGCCGGGCGACGCGGTCGCCGCCGAACGCGCCCGCGTCGCCACCGAAGGCTGGGGTGCGAGCCTCCTCGCGCGCCAGGCCGACGACGGCTACTGGGGCGGCGAGGTCTACGGGCCGAGCCGCGAACGCGATTCGGTCATGTGGACCCTGCAGGTCCTCCGGAACCTCGGCGCGCCGCCCGATGCGCCGCCCGTGCGTGCCGCCGTCGATCGCGTCGTGGCCGGCGTGGTCTGGCACGAGTTCGACGACCTGCCCTACTTCAGCGGCGAGGTCGAGGAGTGCGTCAACGGCGGCGTCCTCGCGAACGCGGCCTACTTCGGCGTGCTCGGCGAGGGCAGCGACCGCATCATCGCCCGGCTGCTCGACGAGGTGCTCCCCGACGGCGGATGGAACTGCGAACCGGCCGACGAGTCGCAGCGCTCGTCGTTCGACTCCACCCTGTGCGTCGTCGAGGGGCTGCTCGCGTACGAGCGGGCGACCGGGGCGACGGATGCCGCGGTGACGGCGGCCCGACGCGGCGGCGAGGAGTACCTGCTCGAGCGCAGCCTCTTCCGGCGGAAGTCGACGGGCGAGCTCGCGAACCCCCGCTACCCGAATTTCACCTTCCCCACGTACTGGTTCTACGACGTGCTGCGCGCGCTCGATCACTTCCGAGACGCCGGGGGCCACGCCGACCTCCGGCTGCGACCGGCACTCGACCTCGTGCTCGAGCAGCGCGACGACGACGGCCGGTGGCGCGCCGGCCGGCGATGGCCGGGGCGCAACCGCTACGAGGTCGACGCCCCCGAGGGCGAGCCGAGCCCGTGGAACACGCTGCGCGCGATGCGCGTGCTGCGGTGGGCCGATCCGATGTCGATCGACTGAGCATGACGATCGAGGTGCGCGCGGCATCCGTCTTCGACGACGTCGCCGCGGTGGTCGGACCGAAGCGGCCCGATGCGAACGTGTGCTTCTGCCTGAGCTACCGGCTGACCTCGTCGAAGGAGAACCTGGCGCTCCGGGGTCCGGCCCGCGGCGAGCGCGTGCGCGAGCTGTGCGCGGAGGATCCCGCACCGGGGGTCATCGCCTACGACGGCGACGAACCGGTGGGCTGGGCGGCCGTCCATCCCCGGGCCGACACGAGCTTCGCGACGAACCGGCGCATCCCCCGCCTCGACGACCTCGACGTGTGGTCGCTGTGGTGCGTCCGCGTCCGCCCCGGGCACCGCAGGCAGGGCATCTCCCACCACCTCATCGCCGGCGCCGTCGCGTTCGCGCGCGAGCACGGCGCTCCCATGGTCGAGGCGTACCCGGTCGACAACCGCGGCGCGAAGGTCGACCTCACGATGGCCTACGTCGGCACGCGCGCCGCGTTCGAGCGCGCCGGCTTCGAGAAGGCCGCCGACACCACGAGCGTGCTGAACGGGTTCCCCCGCGTCCTCATGCGGCTCGACCTGCGCTGAGGGTGCTGCTCGGCGCGTTCCACGGCATGATCGACGCATGCCCGCCCACACGCCGGAGTCCCCCGTCGTCCTCGCCGTCGACATCGGCGGCACGAAGGTCGATGCCGCGCTCGTCGACGCCGACGGCCGAATCGTGCCGGGCAGCCGTCATCGCGCGCCGACCGGCGCCGGGCAGACGCCCGAGACGTTCGCCCGCGCGATCGCCGCGGTGTGCGAGCAGGCGACGGATGCCGCGGGGCCGGCGCACCGGCTCATCGGCGTGGGTGTCGGCACGGCCGGCCCGCTGCTCGGCGACGGCACGCACGTGTCGCCCCTGAACATGCCGGGCATCCGGGATCTGCCGCTCGTGCCCACGGTCGAGCGCTTCGCGGGTGCGGCGCCGGTGCACGTGGCGCTCGACGGCACCTGCATCGCCCTGGCCGAGGTGCGGTTCGGGGCGCTCCGCGGCGTGCGGAACGGCATCGCGATGGTCGTGTCGACCGGCATCGGCGGCGGGATCGTGGTCGACGGCCGGGTGATCCGCGGCGACACCGGCAACGCGGGACACGTGGGCCAGTCGTGGGTCCGGCGTCCGTCGCCCGACGATCCCGTCGCGGCGACCGTCGAAGCCGTGGCCTCGGGGCCGGCGACGGTGCGATGGGCGAACGCCCACGGGTGGACCGGCGCCGACGGACTCGCCCTCGCCGCGGACTACCGGGCGCGCCATCCGGTCGCCGTGCAGGCCGTGCAGCGGTCGGCCGAGGCCGTCGGGCAGGCGATCTCGTCGTTCGGTGCGCTCCTCGACGTCACGACCGTCGCCATCGGCGGCGGCTTCTCGCGAGTCGCCGACGACTACCTTCCGCTCGTCGAGGCGGCGGCGCACCGTGCCGCGGTGCTCCCCGCCGCACGGGACGTCCGGGTCGTGCCCGCCGAGCTCGGCGACGACGCGCCGCTCGTCGGGGCGGCGCTGCTCGCGTTCGGCGGCTGAGCGCGCAGCGCTTCCGCGGAAGCCCGGCCGCCCGCCGTCAGCCGACCTCGAACCGCGTCGGCCCGTCGCCGACGGCGAGCGCGGACTCGATGCGGCGGCGGTGCTCGGGGTCGACGTCGTCGAGGTCCGCGGGGTCGTGCCATCCGAGGTCGGTCATCTCCCCGTCGGCGGGGTGCGGTTCACCCTCGAGCCAGCTGCAGCGGAAGGTGAGGTCGAGGTAGTCGGCCCGGTCGCCGTTGCCGTAGGCGACGCGGGGCACCTGGTGCACCCACGCGAGACGGTCCACGCGAACGCGCACGCCCGCCTCCTCGTGCGCCTCCCTGGCCGCGGCCAGGGCGGGCTCCTCGCCGGGATCCACGATGCCCGTGATCGGGGTCAGCGCCCCGGTGTCGGCGCGGCGCCCGAGCAGCACGCGACCCTCGCGGAGGATCACGGCGGTCACGCCGACGAGCGGCAGCGGGGCGGTCCCGACGTGGCGACGGAGCTCGAGGACGAAGTCGGGCGTGGGCATGGCGAAACCCTATGCGACCGCCTCGGGGCGCAGCGAGCCCCTGCGGTTCGCAGGATGGGACGCTCGATGGGCGTTCGAGGGGCGGCATGGCGCCGCTCGTCCTTCGAACTCGATCGGACGGCGCGCCGCCGTGCGCGCCGATCCTCCGTTCGTCGCGCAGACACCGCCGTTCGTCGCAGGGGGCTACCGTTCGGCGCGCCCGGTGCGCTATGGTCGGTTTTCCAACCGAACGATCGGTCGGGAAACCCGCAACGACGCACCACCCCCGCGTCGGTCCCCGAATCACCCTGCACAGAACAACGGAGTTCGCATGACCTCAACCGTCCAGGAATCCGCGCGCACCGGGAGGATGTCCCCCGAGGAACGCAAGGTCCTCGCCGGCACCCTCGTCGGCACGTCCATCGAGTGGTACGACTTCTTCATCTACGCCCAGGCGGCCGGCCTCGTGCTCGCGCCGCTGTTCCTCGCTCCGCTCGCCGAGTCGAACCCGACCCTCGCGCAGGTGCTCGCCTTCGCGACCATCGGCATCTCGTTCCTCTTCCGTCCGCTCGGCGCGGTCGTCGCCGGATGGCTCGGCGACAAGCTCGGGCGCAAGAAGATGCTGGTCTTCACGCTCATCCTCATGGGCCTGTCGACCTCGCTCATCGGCTTCCTCCCGACGTATGCCGCGATCGGCATCGCGGCGCCGATCCTGCTGATCACGCTCCGCATCCTGCAGGGCTTCTCCGCGGGCGGCGAGTGGGGCGGCGCGGCGCTCATGTCGGTCGAGCACGCCCCGAAGGGCAAGCGCGGCTTCTTCGGCGCGTTCCCGCAGATCGGCGTGCCCGTCGGCATGATCCTCGCGACCTTCACGCTCTGGATCATCACCTCGACCATGTCGCCGGAGGCGTTCATGGAGTGGGGCTGGCGCATCCCGTTCATGTTCTCGATCGTGCTGATCGTCGTCGGCTACCTGATCCGTCGCGCGGTCGAGGAGAGCCCGGTCTTCAAGGAGCTCCAGGAGCGCAAGCAGGAGTCCTCGGCGCCGCTCAAGGAGCTGTTCCGCAGCAACACGAAGAACGTCATCCTGACCGCGGTCATCTTCATCGCGAACAACGCCGCCGGGTACCTGCTCATCGCCTACTTCGCGACCTACGCGGTGACCGCGCTCGGCATGGACCGCCCGTCGGTGCTGCTCGCCACGACCTTCGCGTCGTTCGGCTGGCTGATCTTCACGCTGTGGGGCGGCCGGCTCTCCGATCGCCTCGGTCGCATCCGCACCTTCCAGATCGGCTACGTGTTCCTCGCGCTCTGGGCCATCCCGATGTGGTTCCTCATCGACACCGGGAACATCGTCTGGTACTTCGTGGCACTGTTCCTCATGACGTTCGGCCTCGGCCTCTCGTACGGCCCGCAGGCGGCGCTCTACGCCGAGATGTTCCCGGCCAAGGTGCGCTACTCGGGCGTCTCGATCGGCTACGCGCTGGGTGCCATCCTGGGCGGGGCGTTCGCCCCGATGATCGCCGCTGCCCTGCTCGGCGAGACGGGCATGTCGTGGACGATCGGCCTCTACATCGCGATCGCCGCGGTGATCTCGCTGATCGGCGTCTCGATGGTCAAGGAGACGAAGGACGTCGACCTGAGCGCGTGACCCCCTGAGTGAGGGCGAGGGGCGGATGCCGGGCGCTTTCTGCCGGTCGTTGCAACACCTTGCCTGTTAGGTGCTCGTTAG
>NZ_WODA01000024.1 GCF_009729855.1 Agromyces luteolus
GGTGCCGGCATAACCCTCATCCTCTCGGGGAATCAGGCCCTCCACGAATCCCGGGGCGCTTCATCGTGACGATGCGCTCGGCGAGCACCCGCCCGCGTTCGAGAATCGCGTCCGGTCCCCACGTCTGGCGGGCCGCGATCTCGCGGTTCAGCCGCAGGCCGGACGATTCGAGCAGTTCGCGCTTCTCCACGAAGGGGCGGTTGCTGAGTTCCGAGTTGTACGCCGTGAGCGTGAGGTTCGCCAGCGTGTGCAGCAGCTCCTCGTGCACCTCGTCGACGGAGCGATCATCGGTCTGGCTCGCGATGGAATCCCGCCATGTCGGGCTGAGCGTCTGCGGCATGACGTGCTCGATGCTCGTCGCGGAGACATCCGCGAACTCTTTGCCAACCCGTTCTTTGCCGAGGAACGTGATCGGCGTGGCCTCTTCCAGCCAGGCGAGCACCGTCTTCCGTTGGTTCGGACGGCCCTGGTAGTAGAACGGCTTCGTCAAGACGGCTTCGGTCACCTGGGCATCGGTCGCGAAGAACTTCCGACCGACCGTGAAGTATCGGCGGAGCCCGTCGACGGAGGGAGTCTCGCCGAGCTCGGTGACCGCCCGGTTGAAGATCTTCGGGAGCGAGTTCGCGGGCGCTCCGATGATGATCCGTCGGACCAGGAACGACTCGATCACGTGGAGCGCATCGGCGACGTCGGCATCGTCGATGACCCCGTCGTCCCTGAGGCGCAACCAGAACAGCACCAGCACGTCCATCGAGCCGATGCCCCAGCTCTTCACCCGCCGGAGCTGCCTCGCGACGCGTTCATCCCGCTCGAGCGAAGGGTCGCGGTAGATCGCGAAGAGTTCCGCGAGTCGTTTGAACCGCTTGACTTCATCGAGCACCTGCTCCTGGTCGAGGTGCCGAAGTCGTTCGACCTGCCCCGAGTAGATGTCGCCGGCCTTCGAGTCGGGGCTGCGCCAGATCAGGTCGATCCAGAACAGCGCTTCGAGGTCGCTCGGCGAGAGCAGCTTCTGCATCGGCAGCCACCAGGTCTCGTAGACCTCGTCGCCGCGCTCGCCGGCCCGCATGAATAGGTAGTTGCGGAGCAGGTCGCCCTGCGTGAGCTTCATCCCGGTGTTGTTGAGGGATTCGAAGATGCGGTAGACGTTGTCGTCGCCCTTGGCGGTGATCGCGACGAACACGAGCCCGTTCAGCACTGCGCCCTCGATGCGGGGCATGTCGTGCGGGTCGTCGGGATCATCGGCGAGACGCAGCTTCGTCCGGAAGAACCGATAGGCCTCCACCAATCCGGAGGGTGTCGAGTGATCGATCGTGCCGGCGATGATCGACCGGTATGCGGGCCGGTCCGCCTGCGTCGGAAGCAGTTTCAAGCGCGCGTCGCCCTGCTTGAAGCGGTCGACCAGGAAGGTCTCCTCGAGTCGGGCGACCTGAGCGAGATCGTCGGGCTCGGTTTCGGCATAGTGATCGCGCATGGCCGCGATGAGAATGCTCAGAGTGGTGAGGCGCTGCTGGCCGTCGACCACCAGGAACTCGGTGCCGTTCGGTCCGATCTGACCTGTCGAAAGCACGAGCGAGCCGGTGAAGTGCGTCGACGACGGCGACGTGATGTGGGTCTCCGCGAGCTCGATGATGTCGGCCCAGATCCGCTCGAGCTGTTTGAGCGTCCACGCCGCGCTCCGGTGATCAGCCGAAGCTCAGCGTCCATCCTCCGTCGGCGGTCACCGCGATTACCGACGGTCCGGAGCTGAGCGGCACGGTGCCGGAGTACGCACCGATCTCGTTGACGAGCAGCCCCATCGAGAACGCCTCGCCCGTCTCCTCGATCACGACGAAGTTCGACGATCCCTGGTGCGTCGCGGTGAGCGTCGCGGCGTCGCCGTCGTAGAGCATGACCGCGTCGCCGCTGCCCGAGCCGGCGAGCGCGGGGGCGGATGCCACGGGCGCGATCGTGATCGTCCAGTTGCCATCGGCCATGATCTGCAGGCTCTTCGGCTCCGAGAACGAGTTGAAGCCGTAGACCGTCGTGCCCGAGTAGCCGCCGATGGTGTTCACCAGCAGCTCGCCGGTCGACTGGTTCGCGGCATCGAGCACAGTGAGCGCGAAGTTCGAGCCGCCGTCGTGCGTCGCGGTCACGATCGCCGCGGTGGACGGGAGGGTCAGCACGCTGTCGCCCGCGCCCGACTGGGTGACGGGCTCGAACGTACCGAAGGTCTCCGCGGCCCAGTCCGCGACCGTGGGCTGCTCGGGCTCGGGAGCCGGTTCCGGCTCGGGCGCGGGCTCGTCGGCCGCGACATCCGTCTCGGTCTCATCGGATGCCGCGATGCCGGAGCCGGCGACCGGCGCGACGTCGTCGACGCGGTTCGCGGCGTTCACGCCGTTGGCGATGAGCGAGATGACGAGCACGACGCCGGTGACGATCCACGCCATCGTGCGGTACTTGGCGTAGCCGTCGAGCGGGCGGCCGAGCTTGTCGCGCTGGGCGCCGGCGAGTACGAGGACGAGGTCGACGAGCACCCAGACGCCGAGGCCGCCGAGGGTGAACAGCTTCGCGAGGGCGGTGCCGATCTTGCCGAGGTAGAACCGGTCGACGGCGAAGAAGCCGAGGAAGAGGGCGAAGAGCCAAGTGGCGATGAAGGAGTTCGGCGGGGTGGGGCCGGTCGGTGCCTGGGAGCCGTACGGGGTGGCTGCGGGGTCGGCGGTCGTCGCGGCGGTCGGGGTCGGGGTCGGGGTCGGGGCGGCGCCGGCGCTCGCGCTCGCGTCGAGCGGGGCGGTGTGCTCCGTCCAGACGGTGCCGTCGAAGTAGCGCTGCGCGCCGCTGCCGTCGGGGTACCAGCCGGCGGGCGTGACGGTCTGGTCGGGCGCTTCCGCAGGGGAAGTTGCGTCGCCCGCCGCGCCGGGGGACGGTTCGGACGCGTCGGGCTGGGCTCCGTTGGACGGGGTGGTCGTCGAGTCGGTCATGATCGTTCGCTTTCGCTGCGGTGCCGGATGCGTCGAATGCAGGTCCGCATCGCCGTCGGGTCGACAGCTGACCGACGTTACTGACGTGGTCCGACGCGAGGATGGCGTCGACGGTCGAGGCGGTGCGAACCGGGCGCACGGAAACCGCGCCTGACCTGTGCTTGCTGCGGGATCACCCCCACAAGTGGTCACGAGCGTTCAGCGACGGCCTCGAGGACGGATGTCGGTGGCCCTCCCTAAAGTCGGAATCTTCGGCTACGGCTGGAGTCAACGAGGAGCACCGACATGGGCTCGGACTCACCCCTCAGCGCACGGATGCACGCCGCCCTCCACGCCGGCGGCAGCCACGCGGACCACATCGATCGCACGCAGTTCCTCGCCGACGTGCAGGCGCTCGAGCTGCGGCTCGCGATCATCGACGACCGGTTCGACCGCCTGGCGGCGCGGCCGGATGACGCATACCGGGAGTTCCGTCGCGACACGCTCACGCGCATGCGGTCGGTCGCTGATCGCGCTGGCGCGCTGGAGGCTGCGGGGCGGCTCGATCAGCATCGCCGTCGGCATGTCGCGGCGGTGCTGACGGTCGTGCAGCGGCGGATGGCGCAGATGGATGCGCGGCATGCGATGCACCGGGATCGGCGGGCGCGGCGGCGGGATGGTCCGCGGCTTCGGGAGCTCAAGCTGCTCGCGTAGTCCCCGACCTGCCTCGAGATGATCAGTCGACGGCTGCGGTCCGCTCCGGCAGATCCGGTTCGTCCGGGACCGCGGTGATGTGCCTCGTCACGAAAATCTTCTGCCGCGTCGGGTACGCCCGACGGGTCGTTCGTGCGGAGAAGTTCCGCTCCAGATCGAAGTCGAGCGGGCCAACCGCGGGGAGGACATCCACGCCCTTCAGTCCGTCCTCCAATCGAAGTCGCAGCGTCTCGGCAAGTGCCTCCACGTCCTCGAGTACCGCATGGACGAGTCGCTCGAACTCGTCGGTCACGTCGGGCGGCAGCCACTGACTGATCGTCGGTGCCCAGATGCGGCGTCGGTCGGGGCGTTCAGCGGTCGTCACCACCAGTGGCCACGTCGTCGACATCTCACTCTGCGAATGCGCGACCGTGGTGTTCCGATAGGCCCTGATCCGCTCATGGATATCGGCGAATGCGCTCGGGATCTCGATGTGGCGATCGAGCGTCGACCGCACCTTCGACGGTACGAACGCGCGGCAGTAGGCGACGACGGCCGCATCGACAAGGAAGCCCGCCATGTCGAAGTCGTCCGCATCTCGGCATCGCGCGGCGAAAGTGAGCGCGGTGGCCGCTGGGGAGAGGTCCGCCGGCGAAGTGCATGAGCTCCAGATAGCGGCGCGCTTCCGGGGAGTCGGGCAGCAACGAGAACTGCGCGGACGCCGCATCATCGCGTTCATCTGCCGTGTTCACGGGACGAGCATATGGCGGACGTTGACGCGGGCAACGTCTGCGCTCATACGACCGGTCGGCCGATATGCGCACGGATGAGCGCCGTAAGCACCTCTGGACGTACTCGCGCTGCGCCCAACGACGGATTCCGTCGAGCCGTATCGGCGATCCGATGCAGAGTGCGCTGCGCGTCTCCGCGGGCGCCTGACAGGGCGGGCACGGCGATTCGCCAGCCGCCGATCTCGGTCGAGTCGTACTGGTGGGCGATATGGAGCAGGTTGTGGACGTCGGTGAGATCCTTCGCGGCGCCGCGACTGGCGTATGCCGCCGCCTTCAGGACGACCGCGATCTCGACGGGCGGAAGTCTCGTCGAGAACTCGAGTGAGGATGTGTCAGTGAGGAGCACCCGAACGTCGGCTTCGATGGGGTCGACGGCGAGCGCGAGACGCACGCCCGGGGCGGCGTCGAAGCCGCGTCCTCCGACCTCCTGTCGGGTGAACGCACCTCCGCTGGCGGGGATCAGCAGGTCGATCCGCTGCCCGAGCTTCTCGTACGAGTTGCCTGCCGTCGGAACGTAGCCCGCTTCCGAGAGTAGCTCGTGGACCGTGCCGCTCGCGGCGATCTCGGGCCCAATCGCGGCGTCGGCGTCGGCGGTTTGTCGGATGACGGCGTCCGGCGTCGGATACGCCGTCGTCAGCAGACCGGCCATCTGGCCGCCGACGACCCGCGCTTCCAGGCCCGCGATTGCGGTGGAGACATCCGCCAGTGCTCGGAACGCCAGGTCATCCGCCCGGCTGATTGCCACGGTCTCGATGCTGCGCCGGATCATTCTGCGGACCAGTTTCGCTCGACCGCCTCGAGGAGATGCTCGACCGCGTCGTCCGCGTCCGGGCCGCCGATGCGCTTCACGTCGTGGGCGCAGATGAGCGGATCGACGGTTCGCGGGGTGGCGCCCGACGCGAACGCCGTAGCGGTTGCCCAGATCGTGGGGTCGGCCGGTACGGCGTACTCAAGGGTGGCGCGTTCGGGGTCGGACTCGGCGAAACCGCTTGCGACCAGGTCGAGGCCGGTTCGGCCGTAGACGATCGCGCGGGTCGGCTTTCGCCAGGGCGCGATGAGGTCGGCCCCGGCATCGCCGGAGATGAGCACGGGCGCATCGCCGACAGATCCGGCGACCGTGCCTGCCTGTGCGACGACCGGCTCCAGTGAGTACCAGTTCGTCGTGATGCCGCGGGGGCCGGGGTACTGCGCGAGGAAGGCTTCGGCCACGGCGCGCACGTCGTGTGCGTGCCAGCCGTCCGAGCTCCGGGCGACGAGGTCGCCGAGTTGTCGGAGCGACTGCGACACGGCTGCCTGGGTCACACCCGCCTCCGCGGCGAGCTGTGTTTGGGTTCGGGGTGAGCGAGTCCTTGCGAGCACCCGCAGGAGCGCGTAACGGCCCCACGGGACCCGCCGCGTGGTCGGCGGCCACGAAAAGTCGGCGACATCCGACGGAGCGCGGTACTCCCTCCCGTCGAGCACGAAGACCCCGTCACGCACCGCCGCGATCGCGATTCGTTCGTCCTCCGCGGCCAGCCTTCGCAGGCCGTCGGTGAGTCGCGGGACCACGTAGAGGCGCAGGCCCTCATGACGATCGTCGGCCCGGACGGAGGCAGGGGAGGGCGGGCTCTGCCGCACGTACAGTCGGGCATTCCGTTCGGCGATGGTCACACTGTCGAACGTCGTCACCTCGACGGGCAGGCCTGCGGAGGTGATCAGGTCGAGTGCGTCACTCGGAGTGATGGCGCGCATCCGCAGTCCTCCATAAGTCGGAACGCTGAATGCCAATATAACTTATAACGGTCAGATCCACCCTGACTTATGCGGTGGTGCAGTGCAGCGCCGAGAATTCGCGCATCGTCGCGATCACACCCCCGCCGCGTCCATCCGCGCGATGAGCGACGGCCGCCTCGCGTACTTCGCCCGCAACTCGGCGAGCAGTGCGTCGGCAAGTTCGGGCATGCCGGCCTTCACCGCGGCGGCCCGGAGCTTCTTCATTCGGCGCACCGCGCCTGGGTACACCCGTGAGACCGCCTGCACGAGTCGGTCGTCGATGAGCTGCGCCATCACGGGCAGCGCGGCCGCGGGATCGATCGTCAGGTACCGGTCGACGAGCTCGTCCCACTGGTCGGGGAGGATTCGACCCGTGCCGGCCTCCGTGGCCAGAAGCGCCTCGCTCCACGCTCGGCGCAGGTCGCCCGTGTCGAGCAGGTAGGCGAGCAGTTCCCGCGGCCGTGCCCGCAGCGTCTCGATCGCGCTTTCGCGACGGTCGGGCCAGGATGCCGGGTCGGCATGCTGCCACGCGGTCGCGTTCGCCGCGGTGGGCCAGCGTTCGAACACCTGCGCCGCGGCATCCGCTGCCTGAGCCGGATCGTCGGCGACGAGCGACCGCCAGAGTTCGCCGCACTGCTGCTGCTGGTGCGGTCCGCCCGGCAGGGTCATACCCTCGTGGGCGACGACCGCGGCGCGAGCGGAGAAGCCGGCCTCGGCGAGCGCCTTCGCCGCGTCGGAGCGGAAGTACGCCTTCGGCATGTCGCCGCCGTGCGTGCGGACGATGGCCTCCTCGTCGCCGTGCAGCACGGCGAGGCGCTGCAGGTTCCGGAGCACGGCATGCCGCGCATGCCATTCGCCGTCGTTCGTCCATTCGGCATCGGGGCGGCTGTCGAAGGGGAGCGCGAGCGCTGCCCGACGTTCGAACAGCTTCGACTCGAACCGGGCGATGCCGCGCTCACCGAGCGCGTCGGCGTAGTCGACGGCGTCGATGCGGAAGTACTCGCCGAGCTCGCCGAACTGCTGCTGCTGGATCCAGGTCACGAGCTTCGCGGGCGACGGCGGCGCCTCGGCGCAGAGCTTCGCGTGCAGCGCGAGCAGGTCGCCGATCACGAGCTGGATCACCCCATTGGAGTCGTCCGCCCGCATCAGCACTCGGAACGTGCTCGCGAGCGCCCGCTGGACCACCGGGATGACGCCGGCCGCGCCGTAGTCGTCGGCCATGTCCTCCAGCAGCAGCACGCCCTGCTCGGCCTCGAACGCGTACTCGTTCACCCGGCCCGTGCGATACAGGTCGCGCGACGTCGTGCGGAACGAGGCGAGCACGTTCGGGATGTCGCGTTCGAGGGGCATGGGATCAAGGATGGCAGGCAGCCGTGAGGTGGGTGATGTGATCGATCGCGCACTTCCGTTTCTGTGCGCGAACCCGCACGCGTCGTACCGGACTTTGCAGCGATTCGGATCGGCATTTCGCAACGATCATGATCGGTATCTCGCAACCTGTGTGATCGGTGGAATGCAATCGCGATCCCCGTGGCGCCGGGCCGTTCGAGGTCGATGGAGACATCCGGGCCCACCCCGATGCATCCGCCCCACACCCCGGCGCATGATCCCAACGTAACCACCGAAACCGGCCGGCCGCCCGCGCGCGGCGCCCAGCGCACGCGCGCGCACGACCGCCATCCCGAACGGAGGGGAGCGGATCATGGGCATGATCGACGGCAAGGAGCTCGACCCGGTCGAGGCACCGGACGTGCAGCGGCGGGTGGTCGTGAAGGTCACCGATGCGGCGCGGCGCGAGCGGGCGCTGAAGGAGCGTCCGGGTGAGCGGCGGGCGGGGGAGCGGGAGGACGACGTCGGCCGCGACATGGTCGACGCGTTCGCGTACCTCGGGGACGTGATCGCGGAGTACCAGGATCGGGTGAGTGCGGAGGCGTACCTCGAGCCGATGGTCGGGCGCGACGAGCAGGAGCGGCTCGGGCGGGGGCGGCGGGCCCGGTTCGACGGGTATGCGGCGATCACGGTGCGGGACGAGGCATCCGCTGCCGAGCTCGCGAAGGAACTCGACGCGCGCGACGACGTCGAGACCGCCTACGTCGAGGGCGGGCCGACGCCGCCGCCGGGGCCGCCGCCGGTGAACGCGGGCGACGACCCGCGCAGCGGGAACCAGGGGTACCTGGATGCCGCGCCCGACGGCATCGACGCGCGGTGGGCGTGGGGTGCGACGGATGGCACGGGCATCGGGTTCGTCGACCTCGAGCAGGGGTGGACGCTGAACCACGAGGACCTCGCGGCGGCCGGCATCACGATCATCTCAGGCGTGAGCCAGGCGTACCACGGGCACGGCACCGCGGTGCTCGGCGAGGTCGTCGCGGTCGACAACGCGAAGGGCGGCGTGGGCATCGCGCCCGCGGCATCCGCTCGGGTGGTGTCGCAGTTCCGCACGTCATCGACGTACAGCACCGCGGCGGCCATCATCTCGGCGGCCGACGCCATGTCGCCGGGCGACGTGCTGCTGCTCGAGGCGCAGACCACCGCGGCCGGGTCGTCGACGACGTACCTTCCGGTGGAGGTCGAGCAGGCGGTGTTCGACGCCATCCGCGATGCGGTCGACGCCGGCATCGTGGTCGTCGAGGCGGCCGGCAACGGTGACAACGACCTCGACGACTGGACGGATGCCTCCGGCCGGCACCTGCTGAAGGTCGGCGACGCCGACTACCGCGACTCCGGGGCGATCATGGTCGGCGCCGGGTCATCCGCCGCACCGCACTCGCGGCTGTCGTTCTCGAACCACGGCAGCCGCATCGACTGCTACGCCTGGGGCCAGAACGTCGACACCACGGGCGACGGATGGACCGGCACGTCGACCACGGCCTACACCGGGTCGTTCGGCGGAACGTCCGGTGCCAGCCCGATCGTCACGGGCGCCGCAGTGCTGCTGCAGAGCTGGCAGCGGGCGCGCTCGGGGAATCCGTTCTCGCCGGGCACCGTGCGCACCTGGCTGTCGTCGTCGCTCAACACGCCGAGCGCCGACCCGGCGACCGACCGCATCGGGGTCATGCCCGACCTGAAGGCGATCTTCGAGCGCATCGAGTGGAACGACCGCTTCCGCATCGATGATCGCTACGTCTACTGGGCGCTGATCCTCTTCGGGATCATCAACGATGCGCCGGGGCTCATCTGGGTGCCGGGCAAGGGGCCGGTGCCGGTGGATCCCGACTGGCGGGACGTCGCGGCGCGCGGGCGGCGGGAGCTGGTCGCGTCGATCGCGCGCGAGGCGCGGGCGTTCGACGGGCGGTTGACGCCGAAGCAGTTGGACCGGATCGCGGAGAAGGCGTTCAAGACGCTCGGGCGGTGAGCAGGTACTTCAGCGGAGGGTGCCGCATGAGAATCCTGCGGATGGTCGCCCACAGGGCGACATCGGCCGGATTCTCATGCGCCGGACTCACGCCTCCGGTTCGCCCTGCAGCGCCCGCACCTCGATCGGGGTGCGCAGCGCCCGCGATGCGCGAGTCGCCCACTCCACGGCCGCCGGCTCGTCGGCCGCCTCGATCACCCAGAAGCCGCTCACGTAGAGGGGCGCCTCGAACGGCTCGTCGAGCACGCGCGGCTCGGCGCCCGAGGCATCCACGGTCTTCGCCGTCGACGGCGGGTGCAGGCCGCCGGCGAACCGGAACGCGCCCGACTCCACGAGCGCGGTGTTGAACTCGTCGACCGCGGCCATCACGGCGGCGAGCTCAGCCGGGTCCATGGCCTGCATCGACTCCATCGTCGGCTCGTCGGCCGAGTCGTGGGGAATGGTCAGGAAGTACTGGGTCATCGCTCTGTCCTCTCGTGAAGGGGCGGATGTCGCCCTCACTTCAGACGTCGAATGACGAGCGGGTCGATCGACATCGTCGCCGACATTCGATGACGGATGCCGCGATCACCGCGCCGATCAGGCGCGGATGCGCTCGACGAGCTCGGCCAGCTCGGGGAAGCTGCGCGACGCGGTGACCCAGAGCGCGTCGGCGTCGACGCGGTCGTCGTGGTGGACCACGAAGTCGCGGTTGCGCGCGGCCTGCGACCAGAGTGGGTCACTGAAGCGTGACGGGTCCGCGGCGACCAGGCGCTTCGCGAGGTCGCCGACGCGATTCGACAGAGCCTCGAACGCAAGGGGGATCGCGGGGTCGCGGACGAAGTCTTCGTGCCCGCGGGCGACCAGCGTCGAGGCGGTCTCGAGCGTCGCGCTGAGGTCGTCCAGCCAGCGGTCGATGCGAACGTCCGGCCTCACTGGTCGACGGCCTCGGCCAGCACGGCCCGATCGCGTTTCGGGTCGAGCGCGCGACGCGACACGACAACCACCGGGCGGTCGAGCAGCGACTCGAGGTCGAGCTCGAACTGGGCGAGGTCGAAGAGCGACGCATCGGGGTCGGGGTCGACGAGCAGGTCGACGTCGCTTTCGGGGGTCTCGTCGCCGCGCGCCACCGAGCCGAACACCTGCACGGAGCGGATGCGATTCGCGCGGGCGAGTCGCTCGATGAGCGGCTTGCGGCGGTGGAGGACGTCGAGCATGGGCTCCGGCGCGCGCTCGCGGGGGGAGGAGAGCGAGTCGAGCGCTGCGTACGGTACGAGCACCGCCTCGGGCTTGCGATGCGACCCGATGACGACCGGGCGCGCTTCCGCGCCACGAGCTCGGAACTCGCGGAGCAGACCCGAAAGGCCGGCGCGCGCCACGGCGACCGGCATGACCGGGCTGTCGGAGAGGTCGTGGAGCGGATCGGATGGCACTGGCCGATTCTATCGCATACATGTACAGAAATATGTACACATATGGCTGATGAGGGTCCCGCCTCGAGCGGTGGGAGAAAGGTATTCCGGGGATACCTTTCTCCCACCTTTCGCGGAGAGGGGTCGTCCGGGTGGCGGTTGGCGGCCTGAAGGCAGTCGAGGCCCGGGCGCCGCAGGCGTCCGCCGTGCCGGCGTCTGCCGTGCCGGCGTCTGCCGTGCCGGTGCTCGGCGTGCCGGCATCTGCCGTGCCGGCGCCTGCCGTGCCGGCGTCTGCCGTGCCGGCGTCTGCCGTTCAGGCGGCGACCCGTGGCATCCGCTCACGAGGCGGCGCGGACGAGCAGGGCCGCGCGGGCGATCGTGCGCCCGCGCGGCCCCGCGGCATCCGCTGCGCCCTGAGGCCGGCGCAGCCGAGCCCTCAGACCAGCGCCGCCTCCCGCTTCGCGGCCTCCATCCGGCCGAGCCTCTGCCAGGTCTCGACGACCGTGTCGGGGTTGAGCGAGATCGACGAGATGCCCTGCGACAACAGCCACTCGGCGAAGTCGGGGTGGTCGCTCGGGCCCTGGCCGCAGATGCCGACGTACTTGCCGCGCGAGACGCACGCCTCGATCGCCATGCTCAGGATCTTCAGCACCGCGGGGTCGCGCTCGTCGAAGACGCGGGCCATCTCGGCCGAGTCGCGGTCGACGCCCAGCGTGAGCTGGGTGAGGTCGTTCGAGCCGATCGAGAAGCCGTCGAAGTGGTTGAGGAACTCGTGCGCGAGCACTGCGTTGCTCGGCACCTCGCACATCATCACGACCTGCAGGCCGTTCTGCCCGCGGACCAGCCCGTTCTCGGCGAGCGCCGCGATCACGGCCTCGGCCTCGGCGATCGTGCGGACGAACGGGATCATGATCTTCACGTTCGTCAGGCCCATCTCGTCGCGCACGAACTTCAGCGCCTGGCACTCGAGGTCGAAGCACTCGCGGAATCCCGGCGACACGTAGCGCGACGCCCCGCGGAACCCGAGCATCGGGTTCTCCTCGTCGGGCTCGTACCGGTCGCCGCCGACCAGGTTGGCGTACTCGTTCGACTTGAAGTCCGACATCCGCACGATCACCGGGCCGGGCGCGAACGCGGCCGCCAGCGTCGAGACGCCCTCGGCGACGCGCTTGACGAAGAAGTCGCGCGCGCCGGCGTACGGCGCGATGCGCGCGCGGATCTCCTTCGCCACCTCGGGCGCCTGGTCGTCGACGTCGAGCAGCGCCTTCGGGTGGATGCCGATCTGCCGGTTGATGATGAACTCGAGGCGGGCCAGGCCGATGCCGTCGTTCGGGGTCTGCGCGAAGTTGAACGCCTGCTCGGGCGTGCCGACGTTCATCATCACCGACGTCGGGATCTCGGGCAGGTCGCCGAGGTCGGTGTACTCGATCGAGAAGTCGAGCGTGCCCTCGTAGACGTACCCGGTCTCGCCCTCACCGCACGAGACGGTGACCTGCTGTCCGTCGACGAGGGCGGATGTCGCGTCGCCCGTGCCGACGACGGCGGGCACGCCGAGCTCGCGGGCGATGATCGCGGCGTGACAGGTGCGGCCGCCGCGGTTGGTGATGATCGCCGACGCCATCTTCATCACCGGCTCCCAATCGGGGTCGGTCATGTCGGCCACGAGCACGTCGCCGGGGTTGAACTGGTGCATGTCCTCGATCGACGAGAGCACGCGCGCCGGGCCGGCGCCGATCTTGTGCCCGATCGCGCGCCCCTCCGTGACGACCGTGCCGCGCTCGCCGAGGACGAACCGCTCGGTGCGGCCGGTGCGGCGGGCGACGACGGTCTCGGGGCGGGCCTGCACGATGTAGAGGCGGCCGTCGATGCCGTCCTTCGCCCACTCGATGTCCATGGGGCGGCCGTAGTGCTCCTCGATGCTGACCGCGTAGCGGGCGAGTTCCTCGATCTCGGCGTCGTTCAGGCTGAAGCGTCGCGCCTCGACGGGCGTGACCGGCACGAACTCGACCGTGCGGCCGACGTGCTTCGACTTCGTGTAGATCATCTTCGTGGCCTTCTCGCCCGCGGTCCGCTTCAGGATGGCGGGGCGCCCGGCGTTCAGCGCCGGCTTGTAGACGACGAACTCGTCCGGGTTCACGGCGCCCTGCACGACGCCCTCGCCGAGCCCGTACGCCGACGTGATGAGCACCGCGTTCGAGAACCCCGACTCGGTGTCGATGGTGAACATCACGCCCGACGAGGCGAGGTCGCTCCGCACCATCCGCTGGATGCCCACCGACAGCGCGACGTCGAGGTGCGCGAAGCCGTGGTGCACGCGGTACGAGATCGCACGGTCGTTGTAGAGCGACGCGAACACCTCGTGCACGGCCTGGAGGATCTGGTCGATGCCGCGGATGTTGAGGAACGTCTCCTGCTGGCCGGCGAAGGATGCGTCGGGCAGGTCCTCCGCGGTCGCGCTCGAGCGGACGGCCCACGAGACCGGTTCGGCCGGATCCTCGCCCTCGGTGAGGGTCGCGTACGCGGCGCGGATCTCGGACTCGAGTTGCTCGGGCAGTGGGGTCGCGATGATGTCCTCGCGGATGGTGCGGCCGGCGCGAGCCAGCGCGAGCGTGTCGGAGCTGTCGAGGCCGAGGAGCGTCGCGGCGATCCGGTCCTCGAGCCCGGTCTGGGCGAGGAACGTGCGGAACGCGTCGGCCGTGGTCGCGAACCCCTCCGGCACGTTCACGCCGGCGGCGCCGAGGTTGTGGATGAGTTCACCGAGCGAGGCGTTCTTGCCGCCCACCCTTCCGATGTCGTCGAGGCCGAGGTCGGAGAGCCAGAGGATGTTGGTGGTCACGGTGGACTCCCTTTCGATGTCGTGAGGCGATGGGACCGGCGGGATCGGTGCCGGTGAATCGAGATTGCCTCACGTCATGGGAGCCGCTTTGCCAAATCGGCGCGAAAGAATCGCTGGAATTAACCGATCCGGCCGGAAATGGTCACCTTGATCGGCGGATCACGTCGAGAACCGATGAATGTTTCGTGCGTATGACAGCCAAGGCGGGCCCGGGCGCGGCTCGTCCCGGCGTCGCGCCCGTCCCGCGGCTCCGAATGGCCTCGCGACGTCCCGGCCGAGCGTTGCCGATTCCGTCATGTGCACGGTCGTGCACATGAGCGAACGCGACACCCTCGGCCGGCCGGCAGCGCGCTCGGACTCGCTGCATCGGAGCAGAGTCGACCGGGCGTGCGCTGGCGCGCCGCGGCATCCGTCACCGCCACCGAGTCGGCGCAGGCGGCGACCGCTCGCGCCTACCGGTGCAGGTGCGCAGGCTGGCCGGTCGCGCCGCGGATGTCCTTCTCCGCGGTGTGCAGCATGCGCTCGGCGAGGTTGCGCAGCGCGCGCGACACGGCGAGCTCGTCGCCGATCTCGGGCACGCTCGGATCGAGCGGATTGCGCTGCGCGTGGCCGTCGCCGGTCACGTCCAGCCCTGACGGCGTGCGCAGGCTGACGTGCGCCCAGGTGCTGTCTTCTTGCTCGTCGATGTCGACGGTGACGCTCCACTGCTTCGTCGCAGTCATGGAACTCACCACCCCTCCCGGTCGGTTCCACCGCCAGCGTAGGGCGGGGCGGGGCGGGCGGCGGCGGGTTCGTGCAAGGTGTCCACCCCGGAGTGGCCGGCCGCTCGCGGCGGCGGGCGATTCACAGGATGAGATGGGCGACATGGGCGTGGGTGGATGGATCGGGCGCGTCATCCTGCGAACTCAAACTCGCACTCGCGCCGCGGGCCGCGCGGCTCGCGCCACGCGCGCACACGCCGCGCCTGCGCCGCGGGCTATCGCACGAGCCCGATCGCGAACCCGTCCCATCCCTTCGCGCCGACGGTCTGGAGCGCCGTGGCATCCACCCGCGGGTCGCTGCCGAGCAGTTCGAGGCCGCGCCGCGTGCCGACCACCATCGGGTCGACGTTGCCCGGGTCGGCGACCTCGCCCGCGCGGCCGATGTTGTCGACGACGATGACCGTGCCCGGGCGCCCCAACCGGATCGCCCAGTCGAGGTAGAGCGCGTTCGACTCCTTGTCGGCGTCGATGAAGACGAGGTCGAAGGGGTCGGCGGCGTCGTCGGCGCGGCCGAGCTCGGCCCGGCCGCGCTCCGCGAGCCGCTCGGCGAGGTGCGGCAGCGTGTCGGCGGCACGCCCGACGATGATCTCGACGCGGCCCGCGACATCCGCTCGATCGAGGTTGGCGCGCGCCACGTCGGCGTGCCGCTGCTCGAGCTCGAGCGTCACCACGAGACCGTCAGGGCGGATGCCTCGGGCCAGGTGGATCGTCGAATAGCCCCCGAGCGTGCCGATCTCGAGCACCCGTCGGGCTCCCGTCATGCGGGCGAGCAACTCGAGGAGCCTTCCCGCGAGCGGGGTGACCTCGATCGCGGGAAGGCCCGCGGCGAGGGAGTCGCGGCGGGCGGCGGTCAGGGCGGGATCGTCGTCGAGCAGGGTCGCGGCGAGGTAGTCGTCGACGCGGCGCCAGTTCGCGAGGGTGGGGTCGGCCATGGGGTCAGCCTCGTCCCGGTTCGGCGGGGCGTCAACGGGTGAGGGGGTCGGGTGTCCGCATCGGACGCGTCGACCGGTTCGACCCCGACCCGCTCGGACCCGTCGGGAGTACCCTGTGACCTGAACGCATCGGAGGGGGAAACTGATGCCGTACTTCGTCATCGAACGCAACTACGCCGAAGACGGCGTCGTGCCGGTCGAGGCCGCGCCCGACATCAACCTCATCAACGACGAGGAGGACGTGCGCTGGGTGTACTCGTTCCTCTCGATCGATCGCCGCAAGAGCTACTGCCTCTACGAGGCGCCGTCGATCGAGGCGATCCGCGCCGCCGCGGTGCGGGCCGGGCTCCCCGCCGACGTCGTCACCGAACTGCACGGGCGAGTGATGCCGAGCGGAGAGCTCGCCCCCACCATCGGCTGAGCCGCGGCGTCGGGGGTCACGCGAGCCCGCGCTCGCGCGCGAACATGGCGGCCTGCGTGCGATTCTCCGCGCCGATCTTGGTCAGGATGCTGCGAACGTGGTTCGCCGCGGTGTGCTCGCTGATCATCAGCCGGGCGGCGATGTCGCGGTTGCTGCGGCCCTCGGCGATGAGGCCGATCACCTCGCGCTCGCGAGAGGTGAGCCCTCCCGGGGCGGCGGCCGCGGTGGCATCCGCCGAGTCGAGCGACCGTAGCACCCGTGCCATCCCGGCGGGCGCTGCGATCGCCCGCGCCCGGGCGGCATAGTCCGTCGCCTCACGGGAACGCGGGTCGACCCGCCGAAGGTGCGCGGCCGTCGCCGCGAGCGTGCGGGCGACATGCAACGGAGCGCCGGTCCGCTCGGCGAGATCGAGCGCCGACTCGAAACGAGGCATCGGATCGCCGGCGCCGACGAGCGACTCGAGTTCACCCAGGTAGCAGTCCGCGGGGCCGAACGGTGCGAGGAAGATGCCCGCCATGAGGTTGAGACCCGCGTACTCGGAGAGCCACGCGTGCACCCGTCGCGCGACCTCCGCGTCGCCCAGCAGGAGCGCCGCCTCGGCCAGGAAGACGAGCCGGGCGGACCACACGCTCGAATCGGCGGAGCTCGATTCGGTCCGCTCGAGCAGCCAGTCGAGCACGCGCCGGGTCGGTGTTTCGAGTCCGAGGTCGGTGTACAGCGCGAGCAGGCCGGGTGCCCAGTGCTCCACCGGCGATTCCTCGCCGGTGATGACGCGGCGGATCGGATCCAGCCGACCCGACTCGCGACGCAGCATGTACTCCTGCACCGCGTTCGCACCCGGCGTCGCATCGCCGCGGAACGCGATCTCATCCCGCTGCGCCTGACGGTACGCGACCGCGGCGTCGTCGAGGCGCCCGGCGATGAGCGCGCGACCGAACCGGAGGCACGCGACCCAGTAGTTCCAGTGGCCACCCCACTTCCGGCTCATCTCGGTCAGCGCGACTGCGGATGCCTCGAGGTCGGCGCGTTCGCCGAGCAGGTAGGAGTTCGCGAAGATGTGCAGCGTCGCGGCGGCCATCCACTCGTTGTCGGTCGATCGGGTCAGCTCCAGCAGCTCGCGCGAACGGGCCTGCCGTTTCGCGATGCCCCGGGGCCGGAGCGTGAGCGTCGAGGTCGACCTGAGCACCGAGGCGAGCGTCATCGGGTGGTCGAGCGCGCGCGCGAGCTCGACGGCGCGATCGCCGATCCGCTCCGCCTCGTCGACACTCCCCGTGAACGCGGTCGCGCGCGCGAACGATCCGAGCGCCTCCACGTACAGCGGGTCGGCCGGATCCTCGGGAACGGAGGCCAGGCCGGCCGACAGGAGGTCGCGCGCACGATGCCCGAGCAGGCCCGGACGCCACGAGGCATCCTCGTACCCCATCGCGGCCCGCAGCCGCTGCCGGGCGTCCCCGGTCTCGGCGACCTCCTCGTACAGCAGGCGCGCACGGGCGGTGTCCGCGGCGAGGTCCCAGTCCGCGGCGGCCCGGAGCAGCAACTCGCCCCGCTCGCCGGCGTCGGAGGAGATCGCAGCCGCCTGTTGCAGCATCCGACCGGCATCCTCGGACGCGTACCGGTGCTCCGAGAGTTCGGCGGCCCGGATGAGGTAGGTGATCGCTCGGTCGCCGAAACCGAGTGCACGCGCAGCCGAGTAGTGATGCGCGAGCCGCTGGATCAGCTCCGGGGTCGTCGGGAAGTCGGCCTCGAGCGTCTGCGCGATGTGCGCGTGCGTCCGGAGGAGGTCACCGCTCGACATGGCGTCGATCACCGCCTGGCGGGCGATGGCATGGGGGAACCGGTAGCGGTCGCCCGGTTCGCGCGGTGACTCGATGAGGCCCGCCCGCACCGCGGCATCCATCGCACCGAGGGTGTGATCGGCGGATGCCTCGTCGAGCGCGACCAGCTCGTTCACCTCGACCTCCTGGCCGAGCACCGCGGCGAGCTCGAGCACGACGCGCTGCGCGGGTTCGAGGGTCGCGAGCCGCGATCGCACCAGGTCGCCCACGGAGTCCGGCAGTTCGATGATGCGCGCGCCGTCGCGGCGCTCGGCCTCGACCACGCGACGCCACATCTCGCGGAGCAGGAACGCGTTGCCGCCGGTGAGCTCGCTCAGGGCCTCGGCCGAATCGCGCGCGCCGGACGGAGTGAGCCCGGCGTTCGCCATGACGTACTCGGTGATCTCCTCCGTCGTGAACGGGGCGAGTTCGATGCGCTCGACGCCGCTCAGCCGATTCAGCGACGCGACCGCGTCGACCAGCACGCCGGATCGGTCTGGTGGCGCATTGCGGAACGTCCCGACGAGCAGGAGGCGATGGGCCTGCATCCCGACGACGACCCGGACGAGGAGCCGGACGGCCGCCGGGCCCGCCCAGTGCAGGTCGTCCAGCACGAGCACGATCGGACGCGCGGCGGTCGCGGACTGCAGGACGTCGAGCACGGCGTCGAACATGCGATCCGGCCCGGCCACGCGTGCCTCCGCATCATGGATCGAGCGCGTGAGCACCCGATCGAGCAGCTCGAACGACTCGGACCGACTCGTGGCATCCGTCTCGACCCGACTCGTGGCATCCGTCTCGCCCCGGCCCGTGGCATCCGACTCGCTCCGGTCGGCCGCGACGAGCGCGCGGAGCGGATCGACGAACGGCTCGAACGGTGCACCGAACTCCAGGGCGCACGCGCCGAACAGCACCGTCGCCCCCGCGGCATGGAGCTTCGTGCACACCTCGGCGACGAGTCGCGACTTGCCCGAACCCGGCTCGCCGCTCACGAGGACGACGCGGCCAGCGCCCGCGAGGACGTCCGCCCACGCCGACTCGAGGGCTGCGACCTCATCGTGTCGAGCGACGAACGGCGGCTGCCCCGATATCGTCCAGCCCGCCGGGAGTGCCGGGGCGGACCATTCCCCCATGGCGCACACGATAGTGCGACTCGGACCGGGTGGCGATGGTCCGAATTGACTATGCCCGATCTCCGCCGAAGATGACGCGCTTGCGTCATGCGGCCCCGTGCGCTCGTTCCTACCGTGAGCCCCAACGGTGCTCCGGTCGGAGCTCGCAGGAAGAAGGGAAAGGGATCATGAACGGACGCGCGTTCCTCATCGCCCCGGCCGCGCTGGCAGTGGCCGTGCTCGCGGGATGCGGCGTGACGGAGACCGTGGCCGGATCCGGTTCGGGATCGGGGTCCGCCAAGGTGCAGATGCCGTCGACCGAGGTCTGCCACGCCGCGGCGTGGATCCGCGAGCGGGCCCCCGAGGGCGTGTGCGAGTCCGAGGCGCCCGAAGTCGCGGACGACCTCTCGCCGCGATCGGAGCAGCCACGCTGAGCCGTGCGGTGGCCGAGGTTCCCAAGCGGGGTCCGGCGTCGAAGGCGCTGATGCGTCGTCGATGCCGGGCCACGCCTCACACTTCGCGCCGCCGTTTCGTCGGAGTAGGCATGAGCAGAATCCACTCGGCTGCACTCGCTGCCTCCGCGGCCATCGCGTTCTTCGTCGGCGGGTGGGCGTTCTTCGCGCCCCGCTCGTTCTACGACTCCTTCCCCGGCGTGCTCGGCACCTGGATCTCGACCGATGGGGCGTTCAACGAGCACCTGATCCGCGACGTCGGCGCCATGTACCTCGGCTTGGGCGTCGCGAGCGTCGCCGGCCTGGTCTGGCGGAGCCCGGTGGTGTTCCGAACCCTCGGGCTCGCGTGGACGGTCTTCGGCGCGCTCCACCTCGGCTACCACGTCACGCACCTCGGCCACCAGGACGCCGCCGACGACGTCGCGGCGATCACGTCCCTCACGATCGCGCTCGCGCTCGGCGTCGTGCTGCTGATCCCGGGTCGCGCGCGGTCGCGCGTTGTCGGCGCCGCCTCGCCGTCCCGAACCGATGCCGCCGACACGATGGAGGTGACCCGATGAGGATCGCCATCGCCGGGGCGACCGGCGTCGTCGGGCGACACGTCGTCCGTGCCGCCGAGGCACGCGGTCACGACATCCTGGCCCTCACCCGGAGCGCCGGGCACGATCTCGAACGGGGCAGCGGCCCCGGGGGCACGAGCCTTGCCGCGGCGCTCGACGGCGTCGACGCCGTGATCGACGTGACGAGCGTGCAGACCACCTCGACCACGCGGTCGCGCGCGTTCTTCACCGCGGTCACGGAGCACCTGCTCGCCGCCGAGCGCGACGCGGGCGTCGGCCACCACGTCGCGCTCTCGATCGTCGGCATCGACGGGGTGGATGCGTCGTACTTCGCCGGCAAGCACGCGCAGGAGCGCCTCGTCGAGGCCGGCCCGGTGCCGTACACGATCCTGCGGGCGACGCAGTTCCACGAGTTCGCCGAGCAGGTCTCGGCGCGGCTCTCGCTCGGGCGGCTGCTCACCCCGATCCCGGTCGGACGGTACCGGCCCGTCGCGGCGCGCGAGGTCGGCGCGAGGCTCGTCGAACTCGCCGAGGCCGGCCCCGCCGGGCGGGCCCGCGACCTCACCGGACCGCGCGAGGAACGCCTCGTCGAGATGGTGCGGCGCATGTTCGCGCACGACGGCGTCCGCCGCCCGGTCATCGAGTTCACGCTGCCCGGAGCGTACTTCCGGGCCTCGGCGTCGGGCATGCTGCGCGGCAACGCCGACGCGCTGCGCGGCGCGACGACGTTCGACGAGTGGTTGCGGTCGGCCGACCACACGTCCGTGGGGGCGCAGACGGATGCCGCGGCATCCGTCGACGCGACCGCACCGCCGCAGCGCGGCGGGCGCACGGCCGAGCGCTAGCGAGTTCGCAGGACGAGCCGTCTCATCCCGCCCGAGGCCGGGCCGTGATGGACCTGGCCATGCGAACCGACTGCGACCGAGCCCAGCGTCGCCTGGCGCGCGGTGGCGAAAACAGGATGAGCTGCGACATGGGTGGCCGTGTGGGGGTGATCGGCCGGGTGGTCCTGCGAACGCGGCCGGCGAGTCGGCGTCGGAGCCGGTGAAGGTGACGGTGAAGTAGGGGGACGGGCGCGGCGCCGGCGACGGTCACGTCCGATTCCCGCCGCGCCGGGCGGCCCGGGGCGGCGCGCGACGCGCGAGAATCGACGCATGCCCCGCCGCCACGCCACGCTCCGCACGTCGCTCGGCGACCTGCTCGTGGTCGCCGACCGTGACGGGCTGGCCGGGCTGTACTTCCCGGGCCACTGGCATCCGCCCGCTGCCGACTCGCTCGGCGTCGAGGTCGACGCCCGCGGCGACGCGCTGTTCGGCCGACTCGGCGCCGAGCTCGACGAGTACCTCGCGGGACGCCGCATCCGCTTCGACCTGCCGCTCGCGCCGACGGGCGACGAGTTCCAGCACGCGGTGTGGGGGATGCTGCGTGAGATCCCGTTCGGGTCGACCGTGACGTACGGCGAGCTCGCGCTCCGCCTCGGCGACCGGAATCTCGCCCGGCGCGTGGGCGGGGCCGTCGGGCGGAATCCGATCAGCATCCTCGTGCCGTGCCACCGCGTGGTGGGCGCCGACGGATCGCTCACCGGGTACGCGGGCGGGCTCGACCGCAAGCGACGGCTGCTCGAACTCGAGGGCGCCGAGGTCGTCGCGCAGCGGCGCCTCTTCTGAAGGGCGCTTGCGCAGCCGCGCCGCCGCGAGTCCCGGTCGTGCGGGGTGTATGCAGGATGAGCCGCGTCGTACCGGTCGTCGGGGACCCATGACTCGTCTCATCCTGCGAATTCGTCCCGGCTACGGCCGCCGGGCGCCGCCGCCGACCGGAACCATCCGGGCGCCGGTCTCCGAGTCGATGCTGTCGGCGAGGTACCACCGGGACAGCCGGAACTGCACCCGCCGCGCGAGCGTGAGCCGGCCGCGCTCGTCGGGCCGCAGCACGAGCAGGACCGGCGGCTCGGGGCGTTCGATGCGCGCCCGCGCGGCCGCGCCGAGCGGCGCGTGCACTTCGACGTACTCGCCGCCGGGGAGGCGGACGATCCGCCCGGTCTCGTAGCCGTGGCGCAGTGCGTCGCGGTCGCGGCGCTGCAGGCCGAGGCAGGCGCGGCGCGCGATCGCGAACCCGATGATGGGGCCGAGCACGAGCGTCGCCTGCAGCGCCGCGATCACGCCCTCGAACGTCAGCGAGAACTGCGTCGCGATGAGGTCGGCACTGCCGGCCGCCCACAGGGTGCCGTAGAAGACGATCGCGGCGACGCCGATGCCCGTGCGCGTCGGCGTCGTGCGCGGGCGCTCGAGCAGGTGGTGCTCGCGATGGTCGCCCGTCGCCCACGCCTCGAGGAACGGGTAGACGAGGATCGCCACGAGGAAGGCCGTGACGACCGCGAGCGGGGCGAGCACCGCGAGGGTCCAGGTCCGGTCGAAGAGCACGATCTCCCACCCGGATGGCACGAGCCGCAGCGCCCCGTCGAGGAACCCGGTGTACCAGTCGGGTTGGCTCCCCGCACCGGCGCTGCCGGGGTCGGCCGGGCCGTACAGCCAGATCGGGTTCACCGTGACGGTCGCGGAGATCACGATGATCACGCCCGTTACGAGCGCGACCAGCCCGCCGGCGCGCGCCGCCGCGTTCGGCCACAGCGGGACGCCGACGATGCGATTCCGGGTGACGGTCCCGCCTGCGGAGGTGGGAGAAAGGTATTCCGGGGATACCTTTCTCCCACCTTTCGAGGCGTGGGGGTCGTCGGTGCGACGCGCGAGGCCGGGGTCGGCCGAGCCGCGCCCGCCCGCGGCGCCCGGCCACTGCACCGGCCCGACCCGCCACGCCGCGAGCGCGCGCAGCGCGACGAGCGCGACCAGCGCCGCCGGCGCGATCGCGACGTGCAGCGGGTAGAGGTGCGCGATGACCTCGCCCGGGAACGACCCGCCGAACAGCAGCGACGCCAGCCACGTGCCGACGACCGGGATGCCGAGCGCGATGCCCTCGGTGATGCGGAGGCCGGTGCCCGAGAGCAGGTCGTCGGGCAGCGCGTAGCCGCTCCATCCGCCGGCCAGGGCCGCCACGAAGATCAGGAACAGCAGGACCCACATGCCGCGGCGCGGCTTCCGGAACGCGCCCGTGAAGAACGTCGTCAGCAGTTGCATGATGATGGCCGCCGGCAGCAGCAGACCGGCCCAGTGGTGGGCCTGCCGGACGAGCAGCCCGCCCGGGATCTCGAAGGTGATCCGCATGGTCGAGGCGAACGCGTGCGAGACCTCGGCGCCGCGCAACGGCGCGTACGCGCCGTCGTACGTGGTGGTCGCACTCGACGGCGTGTACCAGAACATGAGCAGGATGCCCGTGACCGTGAGCACCACGATGCAGGCGACGGTCACCACGCCGAACAGGTTCGTCCAGTGCTGCGGCACGGGCCGGCGGGTGAGGGCGGCGCGGATGTCGCCGAGCCGGCGCCCGAAGACGGTGGCGCGCGACATCCGCTCGCCGAGCCGGTCGGTCACGGAGCGGCGATGGGGTCGGAGCGGTCGCCGGGTGTCGGCGTTCGCCGCGGTGGCGGTGCGCATGGATGCCTCCTCGTGAGTGGCTTCACACATACGACCCCGTAGGGCGGCCGGATGTGACATCCGCTCGCCCGCCGTGATCGCCCTCGGCGAACGACGGGTCCGAAGTCTTAGCACTCTCGACCAGTGAGTGCTAATCTCGAAACAAGTTGAGCCGAGGTGACTCAACTCTTGATCTCACGAGAGGAGACGCTCATGGCAATGAGCTGGGACCCGTTCCGCGACCTCGACCGTCTCGCGGCGAGCATGATCGATTCGAGCCGAGGGCCGCGGATGATGCCGATCGACCTGCACCGCGACGGCGACCACTACGTCCTGTCCGCCGACCTGCCCGGGGTCGACCCCGGGTCGATCGACATCGACGTCGACGGTCAGCTGATGACCATCCGCGCCGAGCGCACGCTGCGCAACGACGAGAACGTCCGGTGGCTCGTGCACGAGCGGCCGAGCGGGTCGTTCCTGCGTCAGCTCACCCTCGGCGAGGGCATCGACACCACCGGCATCAGCGCCCACTACGACAACGGCGTGCTGAGCGTGATCATCCCGGTGTCCGAGCGAGCGAAGCCGCGCAAGGTCGAGGTGCGTTCCGCGACCGACGATGTCGTGACGCCCGAGGTCACGTCCAGCGGGAGCTGACGCGGCGCGCCGGGCGGGTCTCGCCGGGCGGGCCGAACGGCAGGCGGGGCGGATGCTGGGCGCTTTCTGCCGGTCGTTGCAACACCTTGCCTGTTAGGTGCTCGTTAGCAGGATAGACAA